>CAVQBG010000024.1:0-301185 GCA_963710625.1 Ilumatobacteraceae bacterium
GATCCCCGGCAGGGAACGAATACCCTTGTCGAACCAGTCGATGAGGCTGACGTTGGAGGAGTGCCCGACACCGCACCCCTGACCGGGCTCACCTCGACCGACGCTGCCCGACGGCTGCACGATGTCGGTCCGAACGCACTCCCCGCGCCGGCGAGGACACCCGTCTGGCGTCAGCTGCTCGCAGAACTCACCCACTTCTTCGCCGCCATGCTCTGGGTGGCCGGCGTGCTCGCGATCGTCGGTGGACTTCCGGAGCTGGGGATCGCGATCTTCATCGTGATCGTGGTCAACGCGCTGTTCGCCTTCGCCCAGGAGTACCGAGCCGAGCAGGCGGCGGCCCGGCTGAAGAGCCTGCTTCCGCTCCAGGTGATGGTCGTGCGTGACGGATCGCCGCTCCTGATCGACGCCGACGGCCTCGTGCCCGACGACCTGGTCGTCCTCGCCGACGGCGATCGCGTGGCAGCCGACATGACCTGCGTCGAGAGCCACGGACTGCTCGTCGACACCTCGACCATGACCGGCGAGAGCGTTCCCGACTCGATCGGCGCCGGCGATCGTCTCCGCGCCGGCACGTTCGTCGTCGAGGGCGAGGGGCGGGCGATCGTGACTGCGACCGGCGCCTCGACCGAGTTCGCCCGAATCGCCGTGCTCACACAGGACACCGTCCGCCCCGACACGCCCCTGACACGCGAGCTGCATCGTCTCGTGCGCACGATTGCGCTCATCGCTGTCGCGACCGGTGGCGGATTCTTCCTGCTGACCCTGCTCCTCGACACGTCGCCATCGGACGCGTTCGTGTTCGCCATCGGCATCACCGTGGCCCTCGTTCCCGAGGGTCTCCTGCCCACCGTGACACTGTCGCTGGCGATCGGAGCCCAGAGGATGGCCGACCAGCATGCGCTGGTACGACGCCTCGAATCGGTGGAGACACTCGGATCGACGACGTTCATCTGTACCGACAAGACGGGAACGCTCACCCAGAACCGGATGCGGATCGTGGAGGTCTGGGCGCCGACGGGCACCCTGCAACGGGGCGGGAGCGGCTACGAGCCCGACGGCGAGATCAGGCCGCCGGACACTGAGCTCCAGCGATCTGCGACCGAGATCGCAGCGGCGGCGAGCGCCTGTTCCAGGGGGCGGGCCGTGAGGAACGAGGACGGGCGGTGGATTCCCTCGGGCGACCCCATGGAGGCAGCGATCGACTCGCTCGCGCAACAGCTCGTCGCCGTCGACCGCGTGCCGCTCGACGAGGTGGTCTCCCGGTTCGCGTTCGATCCCCGGAGACGGAGATCGTCTGTGGCGACGACCGACAAGGTCTTCGTCAAGGGCGCTCCCGACGCCGTGCTCGAACGTTGCCACGACGATGACCACGTGATCGCATCGGCACGTCGGGTCCTGCAGGCCCTGTCCGATCGTGGCCTACGCGTCCTGGCGGTGGCGGCCAGAACGGTCGACGGCCCACCGCCTGCGTCGGCCGACGAGGCAGAAGCCGACCTCGACCTACTCGGGCTCCTCGCCTTCGAGGACCCGCCCCGACTCGAAGCCCGCGACGCGCTCGCCGCGTGCCGACGAGCCGGTGTCAGCGTGGCGATGATCACCGGCGACTCGGCGCTCACCGCCACGGCCGTCGCCGACGAGACAGGCCTTCGGCCACCGGACGGGCTCGTCCTGATCGGTGCCGAACTGCCCGATGACGAGCAGCTGCTCGGAGCGCTCGTCGACCGTGACGGCGTGGTGATCGCCAGGGTCACCCCCGAGGACAAGCTCCGGATCGCACGGGCGCTGCGGATGCGAGGGCACGTGATCGCGATGACGGGCGACGGTGTCAACGACGGACCGGCGTTGCGAGAGGCCGACATCGGCATCGCCATGGGAGCCAGCGGCAGCGACGTGGCGCGGGAAGCGGCGGATCTCGTGCTGCTCGACGACAACTTCGCCACCATCGTGGCGGCCGTCGAGCAGGGTCGGGCAACGTTCGCCAACGCCCGCCGCTTCCTCACCTATCACCTCACCGACAACGTCGCAGAGCTGACGCCCTTCGTGATCTGGGCACTGTCGGGCGGGCGGTTCCCGCTCGCGCTCGGCGTGCTGCAGATCCTCGCACTCGACATCGGCACCGACACGTTGTCCGCGGCGGCGCTCGGGAGTCAACCGGCCGGCCCACACGTGATGACACAGGCGCCGAGCTCGGGTCGGCTCCTCGACCGGACCGTTGCCACTCGGGCGTTCGGCATCCTCGGTCCGACCGAGGCGTTGTTCGAGATGACGGCGTTCGTCGTCGCGATGATCATCGGCGGCTGGAGTCTCGGGGCGACCTTTCCCACCGGCCCGGCTCTGTACGCGGCGTCGGGCGCTGCGTTTCTCAGCGTGGTCATCGGTCAGGCGGCGAACGCGTTCGCATGCCGCAGCACCCGCCGTCCGGCGTGGGAGCTGGGTTGGTTCTCGAACCGATTCCTTCTCGTGGCGATTGCGATCGGTGTCGGGTTCGCCCTCGCGATGTTCGTCATCCCTGCGGCTGCAACACTCCTCGACCAGCAGTGGCCGCCCGCCGGCGCCTGGATCGTCGTGCTCGCGTCGGCACCCGGGGTGGTGTTCGCCGACGCACTGTGGAAGCGCGTGAGCCGGTCTCGCACTCGACAGTCGACAACGCAGATCGCCGTTGGAGCGCCGACATCGAGTGGCTGATCCAGCGGCCGATCGAGCGGCCGGGTGGTCTAGGACGACGACTCCACCTCTTCGACCCCGCGCAGCAGCACCGGCACCATCATCGCGATGACGACGAGGAAGCCACCGCTCACGTAGTACGACGCCCGCACGCCGTAGCGGTTGGCCAGGATGCCGCCGATCAGGGCACCGACCGGCATGCCGAGAAACACGAGGAAGCGGTAGCTGGCGCCGACGCGTCCGAGCAGTTCGTTCGGGATCAGGCGCTGACGCAGCGCGAGCGTGAGGACGTTCCACACCATCACACAGGCGAGCGACAGACCGGTGAGCAGACCGGCGGCGATCGGCGAGGTGGTCCCTGCGACGAACCACATCGCGAGGCCCGAACCCAGCACCGCCGCGGTCAGCGTGACGCGCAGCGGGAAGTGACGGAACCTCGGAGCCACGAGGGACCCGAGGATGCCGCCGATCGCGCCGGGGACGAGCAACAGGCCGTAACCGACCTCCGACAGACCGAGTTCATCGCGGGCGTAGAGCACGAACACGGCGTTGGCGATGAACGACGCGGTGCCCAGCCCGGTGGAGATCAGGGCGAGTGTCCGCAGCAGGCGATGGTCCCACAGCCATCGGAAGCCTTCGCCGACCTGTGATCGCATCGACGACCCCTGGGTGGGCGCCGCTCCTGACGCGTAGCTCCCCGACATCAGCCCCATCACCAGCGCCGCACCGGCGAAGCTGAGCGCGTCGAGCCCGAACGGTGCAGCGACCGCCAGCCCGAAGAGCAGACCGCCGAGCGGCGGGCCCACCACGTCGTTCATCGCGAGTTCGGTCGACCCGAGACGTCCGACCGCTCGTTCGAGGTCCTTGCCGTCAACGGTCGCGGGGATCATCGCCATGCTGGACGAGTCGACCACCGCCTCCGCCGACGCCAGCAACGCAGCAACGGCGAACAGCACCCCGATCGAGACCTGGTCGACGAGGATCACGGCGACGAGCACCGACATGACGATCGCCCGGGCGATGTCGAGACGTATCCGCAGGACGCGACGGTCGTAGCGGTCGGCCCATGCACCCCCCGGGAGGATGAACAACAGCCATGGCAGCCGCTCGGCGACGGTCACGCCGGCGATCAGGCGTGGATCGTCGGTCACCGAGGTCGCCAACAGCGGCAGGGCCACCAACCGCAACCCGTCGCCCAGGTTCGAGAGCGCGGTCGCTCCCCAGAGCAACCGGAAGTTGCGCGGCAGGCCCGGGCCGAAGCGCGAGCGCGGAGCGGGTGCCGCCGAACGACCGCCGGCTGCTCGCGCTTCGGGCGGCCGCTCGAGCTCGCCGGTGTCCACACCCAGGGCTTCCAGGGCGGCGTCGATTTCGTCGATCGGCGTCGACGGGCCCCCGCCCGCCTCGGAACTCGGTTCGGTCACGGGGTGTAGACGCCGAAGACTTCGCGAAGGGCGTCGCTGATCTCGCCGAGCGTGGCATCGGCGCGCAACGCGTCCTTCATGGTGTACAGCAGGTTGTCCCCGCCCTGCGCCGTGGCCTTCACCGCGGCCAGTGCCGACTCGACAGCGGCGGTGTCACGGTTCGCCTTGTACGCCTTCAACCGTGCGATCTGGTTGCCCTCGAGATCCGGATCGATCGGGAACAACGTCGGTTCGGGTTCGTCGTCCATCGTGAACTTGTTGACGCCGACGATCACGCGCTGGTCGTCGTCGATCGACTTCGTGTACTCGTAGGCGGCCTGTTCGATCTCGTCCATCTGGAAGCCCGACTCGATCGCGGTGACCGCGCCACCCATCTCGTCGATGCGTTCGATGTACTCCCAGGCGAGGCGTTCGACCTCGTCGGTGAGCGACTCGACGAAGTACGACCCGGCCAACGGATCGGGCGTGTCGACGACCCCGGACTCGTACCCGATCACCTGCTGGGTGCGCAGCGCCATGCGCGCCGCTTCCTCGGTCGGCAGGCTGAGCGCCTCGTCGTAGCCGTTGGTGTGCAGGCTCTGCGTGCCACCCATCACCGCGGCGAGCGCCTGCAGGGTCACGCGCATGATGTTGTTCATCGGCTGCTGCGCCGTCAGCGTCGATCCGCCGGTCTGGGTGTGGAAGCGCAGCATCGCCGACTTCGGGTCCGTCGCGCCGAACCGTTCGGTCATGATCGTGTTCCACATGCGCCGGCTCGCTCGGAACTTGGCGACCTCCTCGAAGAAGTTGTTGTGCCCGTTCCAGAAGAAGCTCAGTCGCGGCGCGAAGTCGTCGACGTCGAGACCGGCGTCGATCGCCGCCTGGACGTAGGCGATCGCGTTGGCGAGCGTGAAGGCGATCTCCTGCACGGCCGTCGAGCCCGCCTCGCGGATGTGGTAGCCGGAGATCGAGATCGTGTTCCAGTTCGGAACGTGCTTGCTGCAGTACGCGAAGATGTCGGTGATGATCCGCATCGACGGGCGGGGCGGATACACGTAGGTCCCGCGGGCGATGTACTCCTTGAGCAGGTCGTTCTGGATCGTGCCGCCGATCTTGTCGCTCGACACGCCGTTCTCCTCGGCGACGAGTTCGTACATCAGCAGCAGGATCGCCGCCGTCGAGTTGATCGTCATCGACGTGGTGACCTTGTCGAGCGGCAGGTCCGCGAGCAGGAGCCGCATGTCCTCCATCGAGTCGATGGCCACACCGACCTTGCCGACCTCACCCTCTGCGCGGCCGTGATCCGAGTCGTAGCCCATCTGGGTGGGCAGGTCGAAGGCGCACGACAGCCCGGTCTGGCCTGCGTTCAGCAGGAACTTGAAGCGCTCGTTGGTGGCCTCGGCGTTGCCGAAGCCCGAGTACTGACGCATCGTCCAGAGCCGACCCGTGTACATCGAACCGTAGACACCACGGGTGTACGGCGGCTGACCGGGTGCGCCGAGCATCTCGGCGGGGTCCCAGCCGTCGAGGTCGGAGGCGTCGTAGAGCCGCTTGATCGGTATGCCCGAATCGGTCTGCGGCAAGTCGGTTGCATCAGCCATGGCGCCGATCGTATTGCAGGTCCGGCGTCATCACCCGATCCCGTCGGTACGAGTCGCCCGCTGCCACGATGGGTCCGTGAAGCGGTATCCCGCGAGCCCAGCCTTCACGCCCGCCGAACGTGGTCGAGTCGCCCCGCCGCGGGTGGAGTGTCCGGGACACCTCGTGACGACGCTGTACTACGGTGGCGGAAGGCGACGACCGGGAGGTTTCCGATGAGCTGGTTCAAGCGTTGGCGCAACAAGATGCGCAACTACACCTCGGGCGGGGACTACGCCGGCAGCCACAGCAGCGGTGGCAACGGTTCGGCGTCCCGCGAGAGGGCACGGTTCGAATCGACCGTGACGAACATCCGGGACACCACGGGACCCGGGAACACCACGGGCTGACCCCGTAGCCGAGGGCGGTGTGCGGGCCGACCGCCGGAATCGGATCACCGTGCGGCGACGACGGCGATCTCCATGCGCCACTCCGGGCGGGCGAGCGCAGGAACCGTGACGAGGGTCGACGCGGCTCGATGGCCGCCGAGTACAGCGTCGCGGGCGGCCATCACCGGGCCGAGATCCTCACCGACCACGACGTAGGTGGTGACCGACACGAGATCGTCGGTGGTCATCTCCGCCTCGCGGAGCATCGCGCCGATGTTCGCCCACACGACCGTCGCTTGCTCCCCCACGCTGTCGGGCGTCGAACCATCCGGAGCGACCGGCACCACGCCCGAGGTGTGCAACCACCGGGTCGGGTTCTCCGTCAACACGGCGTGGGCGTAGTTGGCCGCAGGAGCGGCGATGTCGGCAGGTCGGATCTCGGCCATCGCGTGATGGTACGGCCGGAGACACCAGCGGGTCCCACGACTACGGTGTGCGCATGGCCATCACCGAAGACGAACTCGCCGTCACCACCACTTCGCCGGGCACGATCGACGGCATCGAACTCACGCCCAAGACCGTCGGGCTCGACGGCATCCCGTCGTTCGACAACGTCGAGGACGAGCGCCACTACCGCAGGACCCACCTCGCCGGCGCGCTGCGCGTCTTCGGCAAGTTCGGCTTCGGCGAGGGCGTCGCCGGCCACATCACCGTCCGCGACCCGGAGTTCCCCGACATGTTCTGGGTGAACCCGTTCGGCATGAGCTTCCGCCACATCCGCCAGAGCGACCTGATCCTCGTCGACCACGACGGCAACGTCGTGTACGGCGCCAAGCCGGTCAACCGTGCCGCATTCGTGATCCATGCCGCCGTGCACGCCGCTCGCCCCGACGTGGTCGCCGCCGCCCACGCGCACTCCCCGTACGGCAAGTCGTTCAGCTCGCTCGGCATCCCGCTCGCGCCGCTCACCCAGGACGCGTGCATCTTCTACAAGGATCATCACGTCATCTCCGAGCAGGGTGGTGCGGTCGTGTTCGACATCGAGGCCGGCCGTGAACTCGCCTCGAAGTTCCCCGACGGCAAGGCGGCGATCCACCAGAACCACGGTCTGTTCACCGTCGGCGAGACCGTCGACGAAGCTGCGTTCTGGTTCATCTCGATGGAACGCTCGTGCCAGGCCCAGCTGATGGCGATGGCTGCCGGCGACCCGATCGAGATCAACGACGAGTACGCGACCTACACGCGCGAGAACACCGCGTTCCACGCGGCCGGATGGTTCAGCTTCCAGCCGCTGTGGGACGAGATCGCCCGCACCGATCCCGAACTGTTCGAGTAGCCCCTGTCCGGCTCCCCCGCCCCCACGCCGACGGGGCCGGTCACCCGTTGGTTGAACACGGCCCAGCCGGAGGCGCTGTTCGTCCTCTCGGCGGTGTCGCAGTACATCGGTGCCGTGATCGCCGTCGCACTCTTCGACGAGGTCGCTCCACAGACCGTCGCCTGGTTCCGGGTGATCGGTGCCGCCGTTGCCGTGGTGCTGGCGTCACGGGCGTGGCGCCAACGCTGGACACGTGCCGAACTCGCCGCCGCCGCCCTGTTCGGCGTCGCCACCGCGCTGATGAACACCTTCTTCTATCTCGGCATCGACCGTGTCGACCTCGGCATCGCCGTCACGATCGAGTTCATCGGCCCGATCACCGTTGCGGCGATCGCGACGCGCAACCGCCGCAACGCCCTCGCCCTCGTGTTCGCGATCGCCGGCGTCGCGATCCTCGGTGGTACGGAGATCGACGGCAACGCCCTCGGGCTGTTCTTCATCTTCCTGGCATCGGTGATGTGGGCGGCCTACATCGTCATCGGTTCCCGGGTGGCGCGTTTCGATCGTGGGGTGTCCGGGCTGGGCGTCGGCCTGGCGATCGGCGCGATCGCCATCACGCCGATCGGCGCCCCGGGAAGCCTCGACGTGTGGCTGTCCCCCCGACTGTTGGCACTGTGCCTGCTGGTCGGCGTGTTCTCGAATGCGATCGGCTACGGCATCGACCAGTTCACGATGCGTCGCATCCCGGTCCGTCGATTCTCCCTGCTGCTCGCCCTCCTGCCCGTGACCGCCGTCCTCATCGGGTGGATCGCGCTCGACCAGCAGCCGTCCGGCATCGAGTTCGCCGGCATCGCCCTCGTCGTCGTCGGGGTGCTCGTGCAGGAACGAGAGGAACTCGGCCCCCTGGAGCGTGAAGTGCTCGTCGAGCCGAGCTGACACCTTCGAGAAACACCCTCGCACCGGGCCGAGACCACTACGATCCTGCCGCTGTTCGAACCCGAACACCTTCAGTTCAATGCGGGAGCACAGTTGAGATCACTCTTCAATCGACGAGGCGACGGAACCGCTCCGACCTACCTCGTCGAGATCTTCCTGATCAGCGCTGCCGCACTGCTGCTCGAGATCGCGTACACGCGCATCATCTCGTTCAAGCTCTACTACTACTACACGTATCTCGTGATCGGGCTGGCGCTGCTCGGGCTCGGATCCGGCGCCGTGATCGTCGCCGTCTCGAAACGGCTCGACGGCCTGGGGACGCGGTCACTGCTCGCCAGGTGCGCCGTCGCGTCCACCATCGGCATCGTGGTCGGTTACGTCGCCGTCGCCGCCACACCGCTCGACACCATCGAGATGTGGACCGGTGACCGGGGAACCCAGCTCGCCGCGATGGGCCAGCTGCTGGTGATCGCGCTCGGGCTCTACGTCAGCTTCCTGCCGATCGGCATGTGCGTGTCGGCGCTCTTCGCACGACGACCCGCCGACATCAACCGGCTGTACTTCTCCGACCTGGTCGGTGCCGCACTCGCCTGCCTGGTCGTCGTCCCGCTGATCGCCACGATCGGCCCGGTGTCGATCATTGCACTGGCCGGCATGATGCTGCTGGGTGTCGGCGTGCACCTCGCCGACGTCCAGTGGCGGACAGCCGCAGGCCGGGCCGCAGCCGCCGGAGCTGCGGTCTTCGCCCTGCTCCTCGCCGTCGTGGTGTTCCAGCCAGGTGCCGCGCCGGACATCCGCACCGAGGAGAGCAAGGGGATCAGGCCCGGCTCCAACGTGGCGGCCTCGGAGTGGAGTGCCCTGTTCCGTGTGGATGCTGTCGAACTCCCCGAGATCACGGTGCTCTACCACGACGGCACCTGGGGATCGGCGATCTGGCCGTGGGACGGCGACCCGGCGTCACTCGACCGTTTCGACGACGACGTCCGGTCGGTGCCGTTCGCCGCCCTCGGGACACCACCGGAGCGGATGTTGATCATCGGCGCCGCCGGCGGCCACGAGATCGAGGCGGCCATCCACTTCGGCGCGGAGCAGATCGACGCCGTCGAGTTGAACCCGGCGACCGCCGGACTGCTGCGCGGGAAGTACGCCGAATACACCTCGAACCTCACCGACCGACCCGAGGTGAACTACGTGGTCGGCGACGGCAGGAGCTACCTCGCCAAGTCCGACAACGACTACGACCTGATCTGGTTCGTCGCGCCGGACAGCTACGCCGCATCGAATGCCGCGTCCAGCGGGGCCTTCGTGCTGTCGGAGAGCTACCTCTACACCCGCGAGATGATCGAGGAGTCGCTCGGGCACCTGGCCACCGAGGGCATGGTGGTGATGCAGTTCGGCGAGGTCGACTACGAGGCGCGCCCGAACCGCACGGCCCGCCTGGCCGCCACGGCGCGTTCGGCCTATGAGAACAGCGATTTCGGCGAGGTCGCGGACAACGTCGCGGTCGTCACCACCGCGGAGCCACCGGTCTTCGACTTCCCGGCCTACAACTTCTCGACCACGATCATGAAGGCGTCGCCGTTCACCGACGGCGAACTCGACCGCATCACCGAACAGATCGGCGTGGTGCCCGGCGGCGCGGTCCGGTATCTGCCCGGCCGCCCGGCAGACGACGGCAGTCCCGTCAACAACATCATCACGCTGCCCGACGGCGAGGTCGACGACTACATCTCCGACTATCCGTACGACGTGCGAGCGATCAGCGACGACCGCCCGTTCTTCTGGCACTTCACGCCCTTCTCGGACGTGATCGGTGACGTCGGCGACTCGGTGAACACATTCGACCTCGAGGTGGGAATCGGAGAGCGCGTCCTGATGGTGCTGTTGGGAATGTCGATCCTGCTGGCCGCCGTGTTCCTGCTGCTGCCGTTCGTGCTGGTACGCGACACCTGGAAGCGACTGCCCTACAAGGCGAACACCGCCCCGATCTTCGCGATCCTCGGACTGGCCTTCATCGCGTTCGAGATCACGCTGATCCAGCGGTTCTCCCTCGTGCTCGGCTATCCGACGTACTCCCTCACCGTCACCCTGATGGCGATTCTGCTCTCGACCGGTATCGGCGCGCTCGTCAGCGAACGTTGGCACCACTCGCCTCGGCGCATGCTCGGCGCCCTTGCGGTTTCCATCGTCGGCCTCGGGCTCTTCTACGGATTCGTCGCGCCGGCGTTGGAGGGTGCGCTGCTCAGCTGGCCGCTGCTCGCCAAGGCCGCCGTGGTCGCACTGCTGTGCGCACCACTCGGGTTCTGCCTCGGCATGTTCATGCCGCTGACGATCTCGCTCGTGGCACGCGACAGCGCCCACTCACGCGAGTACGTCGCCTGGGGGTGGGCGATCAACGGATTCTTCTCGGTGATCGGCTCGACGCTCACCACCATGGTGTCGATGACGATCGGCTTCCGAGCGGTGCTCTTCGGCTCCGTGGTCCTCTACCTGATCGTGATCGCGCTGCTCAGCCGTCTCTCGTCGCGAGTCGTGGCCGCCGGAGGCTGAACGCAAGACTCCCGGCATGGACACACCGGGATTCCCGTTCAGCGACACGCAGGACTTCGACGACACCGAGCGCGGATTCATCGCAAGGGCGGCCACGCGGCAGATCACGGCTACCGATGGACGGGTGGTCTGGGATCTCGACGCCTACCGCTTCCTCGACGAGCCGCCCAGCGACACCGCCCATGCCAGCCTGTGGCGCCAGGGGCAGCTGCTGATCCGCGACGGCCTGTTCGAGGTGGTGCCGGGCATCTACCAGCTGCGGGGGTTCGACCTGTCGGTGATGAGCGTGATCGAGGGCGACACCGGCGTGATCGTGATCGACCCGCTGATCAGCAAGGAGACAGCCGCCGCCGCATGGGCGCTCTACCAGGAGCACCGCGGGCCACGTGACGTCGTCGCCATGATCTACACGCACTCCCACATCGACCACTTCGGCGGCGTGAAGGGCGTGATCGAGGAAGCGGACGTCGACGCCGGACGGATCTCGGTGATCGCCCCGGAGGGCTTCATGGAGGAGGCCGTCGCCGAGAACGTGTTCGTCGGCACAGCGATGGGGCGGCGTTCCGACTTCATGTACGGCGCTGCGCTCCCCAAGGGTCCCGACGGGCAGATCGGCTGCGGGCTCGGCCAGACCACCTCGACCGGTGAGCCGACGCTCATCCCGCCGACGATCGACATCAGCGCCACCGGCCAGGAGCTCACGATCGACGGTGTGCGCATCGTTTTCCAGGTGACGCCCGGCACCGAGGCGCCCGCCGAGATGAACTTCTACTTCCCCGACCACAAGGCGCTGTGCACGGCGGAGAACACGTCACACACGTTGCACAACATCGTCACCCTGCGAGGCGCCCAGGTGCGCGACGCCCGACGATGGGCGGCCTACCTCACCGAGACGATCGACCTGTGGGGCGACGACCTCGAGGTGGTGTTCGCATCACACCACTGGCCCACCTGGGGGCGTGAGCGTGCGGTCGAGTTCCTGGCGATGCAGCGCGACATGTACGCCTACCTGCACGACCAGACGCTGCGGCTGATGAATCTCGGCTACGTGGGATCGGAGATCGCCGAGACGCTCGAGATGCCACCGGCGCTCGCCGAGCAGTGGCACACGCACGGCTACTACGGCTCGATCAGCCACAACGTGAAGGCGGTCTACCAGCGCTACCTCGGCTGGTACGACGGCAACCCGGCGCACCTGTGGCCGCATCCGCCGGTGGCCGCGGCCGAGCGCTACGTCTCCGCGATGGGCGGCGCCGACGCCGCGGTGGAGCTGGCCCGGGCGGCGTTCGACGAGGGCGATCTGCGCTGGGCGGTCGAGGTGCTCAACCATGTCCTGTTCGCCGACGAGCACCATGTCGCCGCCCGTGCGCTGCAGGCCGACGCCTTCGAGCGGATCGCGTTCGGCGCGGAGAACGGCACGTGGCGAAACGTGTTCCTCGTCGGCGCCAAGGAGTTGCGGGACGGTGAGGCGGCCACCGCGGCGAACCGGGGTGCCCCCGACCTGCTCGGCGCTCTGTCGGTCGAGCAGATGCTCTCCAGCGTCGCGATCCGCATCGACGGGCCGAAGGCATGGAACGAGCATCTCGTGCTGTCGTTCGTGATCACCGACCTCGACGAGACCTACGTCTTCGAGCTCCGCAACGGCGTCGCCAACCACCGCCGCACCACGGCACCGGCACCCGGGAGCACGACGCTGTCGCTGGCGCGCCGGTCGCTCATCGCATTGTTCACGGGACGGCTCGACTTCGCTGCTGCCCTCGCCGACGGCACGATCGCCCTCGACGGCGATCCGACCGCGCTCGGCACGCTCGTGTCGGTGATCGGGAAGACCGAACGGAACTTCCCGATCGTCACCCCCTGACCGCCGTTCCGAGCACTCAGCGTCAGCACCGAGCTGCGATTCGTGCGTACTTGCCGACGCTGACCTTGGAGTTCGGCGTCGTCACCGTTCAGTGGGTGAGGCCGGGGGCGCAGAGCCCGTCGAGTTCCTTGATCTCGATGCGGTCGCGGTTGGTGTAGGTGACCTCGTTCGCAGGGTCGGCCTTGAGGTTGAAGACCCGGAACTCCATGTCGGTCGTGTCGACGGTGAGGATGCGCCCGATCAGCGGCTCGCCGAGGCCGAGGATCACCTTGATCGTCTCGAGCGCCTGGATCGAGCCGATGATGCCGGGCAGCACGCCGAGCACGCCGGCCTCGGCACAACTCGGGGCGAGTTCGGCGGGCGGGGGCTGGGGCACCATGTCGCGATACGTCGGACCTTCGGTCGGGTGGAACACGCTGACCATGCCCTCGAAACGGAAGATCGAGCCGTGCACCACCGGAATGCCGAGTTTGACGCTCGCGTCGTTGAGCAGGTACCGGCTCGGGAAGTTGTCGGCACCGTCGACGATCACGTCGTAGCCCGAGATGATGTCGATGATGTTCGAGGCATCGAGCCGCGTGTCGTAGGTGACCACGTTCACGTCGGGGTTGAGCATCGTCAGGGTCTTCTTCGCGGAGTCGACCTTGCGATCACCGATGCGGTCGATGTTGTGCAGGATCTGCCGCTGCAGGTTCGACGAGTCGACCTCGTCCATGTCGACGATGCCGATCGTGCCGACACCCGCTGCGGCAAGGTACAGCGCGGCGGGAGATCCGAGGCCGCCGGCGCCGAGCATCAGCACCTTCGCACCGAGCAGCTTGGTCTGCCCCTCGACGCCCACCTCGGGCAGCAGCAGGTGACGCTTGTAGCGGTTGGTCTGCTCCGGTGTCAGCGACGCCGGTGTCGTCCAGGGGCGACCCTCGTCCTTCCAGCGGCCGAAGCCACCCTCCATCGACTCGACGTCGGTGAAGCCGAGTTGGGCGAGTGTCACTGCGGCGAACGCCGAGCGGACACCGCCGGCGCAGTAGATGACGACCGGCGCGCTCTTGTCGGCGATGCGATTCTCGATCTGCGCCTCGAGGTGACCGCGCGGGATGTGGATCGCGCCGGGGATCGCACCCTCGGCGTACTCGTCGGGTTCGCGCACGTCGAGTGCGATCGCCCCCGCTGCGATGTGTGCTGCGGCGCCCTCGGGGTCGACTTCTCGGATCTCCGACTTGGCGGCTGCGAGCAGGTCACGGAACGTTGGCATCCCGAAAGCCTACCGACTCGGTCAGGATTCGAAACCGTTCCTACCGGCGCTTCGTCGCCGCGCCTACCGGCGCTTCGTCACAGCCGGAGGTGCGGCCGCCTTGCGCTCGAGGTACTTCGTGAGCGGAGCCGGCAGGGCGGCAGGACGATCACCCCAGTCGTAGACGACGGAGGATCGAGCCACGACGTCCTGCAGGGCCCGACGGCGACGGTCGACCAGTGCCATCAGCGCCCCCACACCGAACAGCAGGAAGCTGAAGGGAAGCACGATGGTGCGAATCGCTGCGGCGCCCGGGCTGAGCGGCTCGCCGTCGCTGCTGATCACCTTGATGCCGACGAGCGCCTGGGAGATCGTGCGCCCGGTGAGCGCCTGCGAGAACCAGAAGTAGGTGAACCCGTACAGCAGCAGGAGCAGGCCGGGAAGCCACCCTCCATTGGGGTCGACGGTCGTGCCGAACAGCACGTCGAGCAGATAGTCGACGCCGGCGAGCAACAGCGTGAACGTCGACGAGATCAAGAACACGTCGAGCCCCAGCGCCCCGAGGCGCGAGACCGGTCCGGCGTAGCGCCCGCTCATGGTGGCGCCGTCACCGTCGAGCGCCTCGTGACCCGCCGCCAACGGGGGCCCGGCGGGCAGGGACGCATAGTCGCGTCGGAGCAGTCGGTTCACTGCGCGCATCGTGATCTCGTCGATGCCGACCACCTGGCGGCGCAGGAGGTCGATGAACCTGCCGACTGCCCCCTTCGTGCTCTCCGCGACGATGGCATCGATGTCGAGCGACGCCGCGATCGCGTCCACATCCACACGATCGACGACGCGATCGACGTCGATCCGGTCCGCAGCGGCATTGAGGTCGACACGGGCGACCGCCGCATCGAGGTCGACACGGGCGACGGCCGCATCGAGGTCGACCCGGGCGACGGCCGCGTCGAGGTCGACGCGGGCCACCACGCGCTCCACGTCGACCTGGTCGACGATGGCGTCGAGATCCAGTCGGGACACGATCCGCTCGACGTCGATGCGATCGGCGATCGCGTCCACGTCGATCCGGCCGACCAGCCGATCGAGGTCGATGCGGCTCATCAGCGCGTCGACATCGATCCGGGCGAGCAGCGCGTCCACGTCGAGCCGCGACACGAGGGCGTTCACGTCGATGCGATCGAGCACGGCATCGACGTCGATGCGGTCGATCAACGCGTTCACGTCGATGCGGTCGACCAGATCGTCGGGATCGACGGCATCGGCAACCACCGGAACGACGACGTTGGCGATCGCGTCGAAGGGGCGCTGGAACACACCCCGGGGGTGTTCACGCTCGCCCATGTACCGATCGTACCCACCGGGGTCGGCCCCGTCCGGGTCGTCGTCCGCCGGCGCTCAGGTCGACACGGTGATGTCGCCGACGATCGGGTTGCCCTGATCGTCGACCGCCGAGACGGCGAAGGTGAAGTCGGTGCCGGAGAACAGCGCCACCACACCCGCTGCGCCGGCCGGGTCGAGGCCGCCGTCTCCATCGACCCGAAGGACGATCGGACCCAGTTCATCGCTCTCCAGACGAACCTGCGACCCCGGTTCGAGCCCGCTCCCGCTGAACTCGATCGACCCGCTCGAGCCGTCGGCACACACCTCGCCCGACCCACTCGACAAGCACGCGGCGTCGGAGCCGGCACCGCAGGCCGCACCGACGAGGATCATGGCACCCACGGCCAATCGGGTTCGCCGCAGACTCATCGAGACACGCCGTCGCCCCTGGGAGCGACGAGCGTCGGAAGGATCTCGCCGATCTGCCCGACGAGGAGCCAGTCGGCGTAGCGATCCATCGCCGTCTCGGCGCCGTTGACGATGATCACCTGCGCGCCGGCGGCCTTTGCCCTGGGCACGCAGTTGGCGGCGGGGAACACGCTCAGTGTCGACCCGACCGCCAGCAGCACATCGCACTCCTCACTGACCTGCAAGGCGCGGTCGATCACCTCCGGAACGAGCGCCTGACCGAAGCTGATCGTGTCGCTCTTGAGCACGCCACCGCAGACCAGACACGGAGGGTCGTCCGCGCCTGCTCGGACCCGATCGAGCGCCTCTACCATCGGTCGGCGATCGCTGCATTCCCAACACCTGGTCCACCACACGGTGCCGTGGACCTCGATCACCTTGTCGGGATCGTTGCCCGCCTTCTGGTGGAGCCCGTCGATGTTCTGGGTGACCAGGCCGTGCAGGCGGCCCTGCCGTTCGAGTTCGACGATCGCCGCGTGCCCAGGATTCGGTTCGGCCGTCCAAGCGGGAGTCGCGAGTCGGTTCTGCCAGGCCGCCCGCCGGACCTCGGGGTCGTTGAGGTAGTACTCGATGTTCGACGCCTTCTCGGCAGCCGGGTTCTTCGTCCAGAGCCCGTTCGGCCCACGGAAGTCGGGAATTCCGGAGTCGGTCGAGATCCCGGCACCCGTCAACACCACGATCCGCCGCGCCGCGTCGAGCGCGTCACGAGCAGCGGCGATGAGGTCGTCGGACATCCCGACACTGTGCCGGGCCCGCGGTTCCGAGGGCAAGTGGTGACGATATGATCCCATCTATCAACCATCCAGAAAGGGTGTTTCGCAATGGGTTTGTTCGATGCGGTCAAGGGTTTGTTCGGCGGTGATGGCCTGAGCGGTGTCCTCGAGTCGACCGGTTTGAGCGGGCACGTCGAGGGTCTGCTGGGCGAGGGAAGCGCACTCGCCGAGAACGTCGGCATCGACCTCGGCCAGGTCACCGAATCGCTCGGCATCGACGGCCTCACCGATGCGCTCCCCGGCGGTCTCGGCGACGTGGCGGACAACGCACTCGGCGGCCTGACCGACGTCGCCCCCTGACCACCGCCGAACCACGTCAGCGATGAGCGAAATCACCGCATACGAGGCTCTCGCTCATCGCAGACCGTTCGGACACGTCACCGATGAGCGAAACCTCCGCATCCGGGGGTTTCGCTCATCGCCTGGGTGGGCGCGGAAGGGTCAGGTGAGGGCGGCGAGGGCGGCGTCGAACACCTCGGTGTGGCGGTCGACGTCGGCGGCGGTGTGTGCCGGTGAGAGCAGCGCCATGTTGTGGAACGGGGTCATCAGGATCCCGCGGTTGAGCGCCCACAGGTGCATGAAGGCGTCGAGGTCCTCGTCGACGGCAGCTGCGGCGTCGGCGCCGTTGGACGGCAGCGGGCAGAACCAGTACTCCGCACGGCAGCCGAGCTGCTGCACCGACCACGCGAGTCCACCCTGCTCGATTGCGGCGGCGACACCGTCGGTCCAGCGGGTCGCGAGCGGAATCATCCGCTCGAAATCGGCGTCGAGCAGGGTGGTCGACAGCGTGGCCCGGATCGCCGCGGTCGCCATTGCGCTCCCGGCGAGCGTGCCGCCCACTCCCCCGACGTCGGCGTCATGGCCGTGCAGCGCCGGGTCGAGTGCCAGCGCGATCTCGTCCGTCACCCCGTAGGTCGCGACGGGGAACCCACCCCCGATCGGCTTGCCGATCACCACGACGTCGGGGTCGAGGCCCCACGCCCGGGTGCATCCGCCGGGGCCTGCCGAGATCGTGTGGGTCTCGTCGATGATCAGCAGCACACCGTGCCGGCGCGTGATCTCCCGCACCGCATCGTGGTACCCGGGCTGCGGCAGCACGATCCCGATGTTCGTGAGCGCCGGCTCCATCAGGAGCGCGGCCACATCGCCGTGGGCGAGCGCCTCGTCGAGTGCATCGAGGTCGTTGAACGGCACCACCCGGGTCGTCACGGCGGGATCGACCTGCGGGCCGATCGCGCCCGGCCTGCTGACCACCCGACCGTCCGGGCCGAGGATCGCCAGCGTCTCGTCGACGGTGCCGTGGTAGCACCAGTCGATCACGGCGATCCTCGGGCGACCGGTGAGGTGCCGAGCGAAGCGCAGCACGAACCGGTTGGCGTCGGTGGCCGAGGTCGTCAGTTGCCACTTCGCCATGCCGAACCGCCGGTGCAGTTCATCGGCGACCCAGGCCGCGTCCTCGCTCGGCAACATCGTCGTCGACGTCGCCTCGGCGGCATCTCGCCCGACCGTCCGGTGCCCCGTCATCGCGCCCGTGTCGCCGAGGCAGAAGTCGACGTACTCGATCCCGTCGACGTCGACGAACCGTGCGCCATCGGCGGCTGCGACGTGTATCGGGAACGCCCCCGGCCAACGCGTCATCCACGGCATCGGCACGCCGGCGAGCAGGTGCCGCCGACCCGCCTCGGCGAGCTCGGAGGAGCGCGGGTGCGACTCGACGAACCGTCGCTCCTCCTCGGCCATTGCCGTGGCGAGCCCGGCGCGATCGATCACACGCCTGTCGGGCACCATTCGTGGAGTCACGGCGCGACGGTAGCCTCGATCAGATGTCCGCCCAGGTGCTCAGCGAAGCCGCGCGTCGTCGCACGTTCGCGATCATCAGCCACCCCGACGCGGGCAAGACCACGCTCACCGAGAAGTTCCTCCTCTACGCCGGCGCGATCACCTCCGGTGGTGCGGTCAAGGCCCACGAAGGCCGCCGCTCCGCGACGTCCGACTGGATGGAGATGGAGCAGAAGCGGGGCATCTCGATCACCTCGACGGCGCTCAACTTCCCGTACCGCGACCACGAACTCAACCTGCTCGACACCCCGGGCCACCGGGACTTCTCCGAGGACACCTATCGCGTGCTCTCGGCGGTCGACGCCGTCGTGATGGTGCTCGATTCGGCCAAGGGCATCGAGCCCCAGACCCTCAAGCTGTTCGAGGTGTGCCGATCACGCAACCTGCCGGTGATCACGTTCCTCAACAAGCTTGACCGGCCCGGCATGGAACCGCTCGAGCTGCTCGATCAGATCGAGGAGCAGATCGGTCTGCGCCCGACACCGGCGACCTGGCCGGTGGGCTCGTTCGGCGACCTGCGCGGTGTGATCGACCGACGCACCGACATCTTCACCCGGTTCACCCGCACCGCCCGCGGCAGCCAGATCGCCCCCGAGGAGGACGTGCCCGCCGACCGCGCCGCCAGCGAGGAGGGCGCGGCGTGGACGAAGAGCACCGAGGAGACCGACCTGCTGAGCGCGATGGAGGCCGACGTCGACATGCCGTCGTTCCTGGCCGGCGAGTCCACACCGGTGTTCGCCGGCTCCGCGCTCACCAACTTCGGCGTGCGTCACCTGCTCGACGCAATCGTCGACCTGGCGCCGGCACCGTCACCGCGTCTCGATGTCGACGACAAACCGCGCCACCTCGACGAGCCGTGTTCCGCGTTCGTGTTCAAGGTGCAGGCCAACATGGACCGCAACCACCGCGACCGCATCGCCTTCGCACGCATCTGCTCGGGGAGATTCGACCGCGGCATGGTGATGACCTGTGAGCGCACCGGAAAGCCCTTCGCCACCAAGTACGCGTCCACCGTGTTCGGCGCCGAGCGCACCACCGTCGACGAGGCCTTCCCCGGCGACGTCGTCGGCCTGGTCAACGCCACCGGCCTGAACATCGGCGATTCGCTGTACGACGAGATCGGGCCGCCGGTGAAGTTTCCCGCGATCCCCGCCTTCGCCCCCGAAGTGTTCGCCACGGCCCGACCCGTCGACACGGGCAAGACCAAGCAGTTCCGCAAGGGGCTCGACCAACTCAACGAGGAGGGCGTCGTGCAGGTCCTCAAGGACCCCGACTGGGGCGACGCCTCACCGGTGCTGGCGGCGGTCGGGCAGCTGCAGTTCGACGTCTTCGCCAACCGGCTCGACATCGAGTTCAACGCTCCGATCGAGCTGTCGTCCGCGCCCTACCAGGCGATCCGGTTGACCGACAAGGAGTCGGCGACCGCGTTGCGCGAGAAGCCGGGCGTGCGCATCCTCGCCCGGTTCGACGGACATCTCGTGGCGCTGTTCGAGAACAAGTACGCGCTCGCCCGAATCGAACAGAACGAGCCCGAACTCACCCTCGACCACATCATCGCCGGCTGACGCGGTTCACCAGGAGCCGGAGCTGCCGCCTCCGCCTCCGCCTCCGCCACCGCCCCCTCCGCCACCGCCCGAACTCGATGGGGCGGTGTGCGACGACGAGAACGACGACGCCGCCGAGTGCACGAGCAACGGCCCGGCGAGCGCGACCTGCGGTTCCGAGATGTTCGACGACTGCACCGCCTCGGTCCACGCATCCGCAGCGCCGAGCGCGACCGCCCAGGCGCTGTACTCGCGCAGCAGTCCCTGCTGCCACGCCCACTCGACGTGCTTGCCCTCGCTCGCCGCCAGGAATCGTCGGAACGACTCCGACCGCAACGCGAGTGCGGAGCCGGTGGCGGTGCGCGACGGGAACATGCTGCTGTATGCGCCGGCGGCGACCACCAGGGGAACCAGGAACCCAGCGATCACGGCGAGCCACGGCGACGAGATCGCCAGGAAGAAGTCCGTTCCCAACGCGATCACCCCGAAGACGAAGAGGGCGAGCACGACGAGAACGGCGACAAGGGTCCCGACCACGCGAGCCGGGGTGGTCCCACGCCCGCCGGGTCCGCCACGCGACCACCAACCGGCTGCCCCGACGAATGCCTGCTGTTCCGCTCTGATCGCCGCCCACGTCGCCGTGAAGGCGGGGTCGTACGTGCCCAACTCGATCACGGCGCCGCCGGCGAAGAGGCGGTGGAGGTGCCCGAGATCGACCGCACTCAGCCTCGACGTGTCCGGCCCCGGCCGCAGTTCGACCTTGCCGGCGTCTTCCGAGATCACGAGCGCGTCGGTGGCGATCATCTCGGCAAACCACGCTGCCACCGTGTCGTCGTCGATCGACTCGCGAAGCACCGCTGCTGCCTGCCAGGGCTCGAGACCGCGCGGTGGGACGAACTCGATCGTCGCAAGTTCCGCGAGACGCGAATCGGGAACCTGGTAGGTGGGCGTGTCTGCGGACCGGACGCTCTGCCCCGGCAGTGGCAGCTCACCGAAGGCGGCCTCGCTCGCGCCACCCGCGAGCACGGTGTTGCTGCCGTAGGACCGGCCCAGGAGGAACACCAGGAGCGCGGCACCGAGCCCGAGCGGGAGCATGACCCATCCGAGCGGTTGGAATCCGTTCGGCAGCGGATCGGGCGGCGCAGGGATCGGTGGGAGGTTCGGCTCGGAGGACGCGTTGTACGTGGCGCCGATCGTGATGCTCTCGCCGGGCGCGAGCGGCTCGATCACGGCCACCTGGTTCCCCTGATCGTTGGCGATGAACTCACATCCACCGAGCGCGTCGTACGCGCCGGTGTCGCAGTCGGTCGTCGGATCGTCGAAACCCGTGAGCACCACCTCGAATCGGCGCGTCTGCAGCGTCTCGTCGTTGCCGATCACGTCGAGGAACAATGCGCCGCTCGCAACCCCGGCGTCCGGCAGCGTGTACTCGAGGACGTAGCGGTGCCGCCCGGTGAACGTCAGGTTCGGATCGCCGATTCGCATCCGTGTCTCGAGGCCCGTGTCGAGCACGGCGAGGTCGGCGTTCGCGTCCGGCGACTCGGCCGTCACGTCGGCGGGCACCCCGAAGTCGTTGCGCACGATGCGCTGATACCCCCGCTTCTCCGCCAGGCCGAAGTCGATGTCGACGACCTCGCGGATGCGCACACCGTCGTCCCCGTCGGGCCACACGGTGACCTGCTTGGCATCGAAGTGCTCCGGCCGGATCGCCGAATCGGCGCCGGCCCCGATCACCCGAAACCCGGCCAGCAGCATCATCGTGACGATCGCCGACCCCACGATCACGTGACGCCAGGTCGACATCCTGCTCAACATCGGCCCAGTCTGACCCGCCGCCCGATGGATGCGGTCGATGCGACCGTTCCCCCCGACCGATCCGACGGCCCACTGGCACCATGACCGACTCCTCCCGCTCGCCACTTCGAGGGAGGTCTCATGTCCGACACATCGTCACCACCTGCGCCGCACATCACGGTGCGGCCATGGGTCGACCCGGTCGTGGACGACGACGGGTTCGATCCGCGATCGCGCTACGTCGAGCTCTTCTGGCTCGGCGTGCTCGGCCCGACGGCGACCTGGCTGATCCGACGCCTGGTCGCCGGCCTCGAGCAGTCGCCCGCAGGCTACGAGCTCGACCTGGTCGCAACCGCACGGGCCATGGGCCTGAGCTACACCGCCGGACGCGCGTCACCGTTCAGCAAGGCGCTGCAACGCTGCGTGATGTTCGGTCTCGCCCACCCCGTCGACGGCGGCATGGCGGTTCGTCGACGCATCCCGCCGGTCAGCCTGCGCCACCTGCAGCGCATGCCCGAGCAGCTCCAGGCCGCGCATCGCGACTGGCAGTGCACCACGATCAGCCTCGACGAACTGACCCGCGCTCACCGGTTGGCAACCGTGATGGTCGAGGTCGGCGACGACGCGACGGTGATCGAGCACCATCTCGTGGCCCTCGGCGTCAGCGATGCCGTGGCGTCCGAGGCAGCCGACAACGCCTATCGGCTCACTCAGGTCAGCTGATCGAGGCGGCGTGGCATCATGGACCGTGGCCGTCGACGGCCCACGGAGGCGACCGTGACGAGGCTCGAACTGAGGGGACTGAGCAAGGTCTTCCCGGACGGAACCCGGGCAGTCAGCGATGTCGATCTCGTCGTCGACCACGGTGACCTCCTCGTCATGGTGGGTCCCTCCGGCTGCGGGAAGACGACCCTGCTGCGCATGGTGGCGGGTCTCGAAGAGCCGACGGCGGGTGAGGTGTTCATCGACGGGGACGTCGTGAACACCGTCCGAACGAACGAGCGCCGTATCGCGCTCGCCTCCCAGGGCTACGCGCTGTATCCGCACATGACCGTGAGCCAGAACATCGGCTTTCCCCTGCTGGTCGACGGCCTCCAGCGCCGCGAGATCGACCGACACGTGCGAGAGGTCGCCAGGCTGCTGCACATCGACGACGTCCTCGAGCGCCGACCGCGGCAGCTGTCGGGTGGGCAGCAGCAACGAACAGCGATGGCTCGCGCGCTCGTCCGCGGGCCCCGGCTGCTCCTCCTGGACGAGCCGATGTCGAACCTCGATGCGAAACTGCGCGACCAGACCGGAGTCGTCATCGTCGGACTCCAACGGCGTTCGGGTCTGACGACGTTGATGGTCACCCATGATCAGCGCGAGGCGATGGCGATGGGCGATCGACTTGCGGTGATGCATGACGGTCGGATCGTGCAGAGCGGTCGTCCGATCGACGTGTACGAGGCCCCCGCCAACATCTTCGTGGCGCAGTTCGTGGGCACGCCCTCGATGAACCTGGTCGAGGCGAGGATCGTCGTGGCGAACGGTCCGGCGCTGCGTGTCGGATCACACGTGGTACCGCTCGGCACCGATGTGTTGCGCCGCCTTCCGACGATCCGGTCGTGGGCGGATCGGACCGTCGGCCTCGGATTGCGCCCCGACGCCATCCATCGTCGCGCTGACGGCCCCATGGCGCTCGATGTCGTCTCGACGACCGTCGTCGGACGCGACCGGTTCATCGGGCTCGACATCGACGCACCTCGGATCATGCAGCACACCGAGCACGTGGAGGCTCGTCACGGACGCAGCTCGACGATCTCCATGTCGGCGGGCCTGCACGATGACGTCAGCCTCTGGGAGCCGCTGCGAGTCGAGATCGACACCAGCCGGATCCACCTCTTCGACCTCGACACGGGCGACCGGATCAGCTGACCGGGTCGCAGCTCGGTCAGCGCCGCCTCGGCGGCCGCATGCGGCTCGTCACCGACGGCGGCCTGGAGTCGCGCAAGCTCCATCCGGAGCTCGGTCGCGACCTGACGGCAGGCCGGGTCGACGATCACGTTGTGCAGCTCGGCAGGATCGGCGACCAGGTCGAACAGCTCCCATTCGGGAGGCATCGCCGGACCGCGTGCGCCCGGTTGATCGAGCGGGTCGTTGTAGTAGCCGATCAGCTTGCGGGTGCGCGTGCGGACGCCATAGTGGGCCGGCACGCGGTGGATGCCGTCGTCGTGCATCCAGTAGCGGTAGTACATCGACTGCTGCCACCCATCGGGATGCTCGCCGGCCAACAACGGTGCGAGACTCGAACCCTGCATGTCGGCGGGCGCGTCGAGCCCGGCCAGGTCGAGGAACGTCGGCGCGAAGGCGACGTTGGGTGCGATGTCGTCGCACACCGAGCCGGCCTCGACCATCGCCGGGTAGCGCACCAGCAGGGGCATCGCCACCGACTCCTCGTACATCATTCGCTTGTCGAACCCGCCGTGATCGCCGAGGAAGAACCCCTGGCCGGACGTGTAGACGACGATCGTGTTCTCGGCGAGATCGTTGACGTCGAGCCAATCGAGCATCCGCCCGACGTTGTCGTCGATCGACGCGATCGTACGCAGGTAGTCCTTGATGTAGCGCTGGTAGCGCCACCGGATCTCCTCGTCCTCGCTCAGCGCGGGCGGCACCGTCGCCTTCAGGTCGACGACCGCGTCGAGGTCCATGATCCGCATCCGCATCGCCTGCACCACCTCGGCGCGTCCGTCGTGATCGTCGAAGAGCGTGTCCGGCTCCGGGATGTCGACGTCGTCGAACATCGAGAAGTGCTTGCGGGACGGATCCCACGATCGATGCGGGGCTTTGTGATGGCACAGCAACGCGAACGGCCGGTCGGGATCGCGCTTGTCGAGCCAACGCAGCGAGTCGTCGGTGATCAGATCGGTCACGTAGCCGCCCCGCTCGACGATCGTGTGGCCGCGCCCGTCGGCGCGGGGTTGCAGCATCACCGGGTTGTGGTAGTGACCCTGGCCAGGCAGCACTCGCCAGCGGTCGAATCCGTCGGGTCGTGTTCGGGGCCGTGGCCGAGATGCCACTTCCCGAACATCGCCGTCTGGTAGCCGGCCGCCTGCAGCCGTTTCGGGAACGTGTCGAGCGTGTTGTCCATCGGGGTGACGAGCGTGGTGACCCCGTTGACGTGGTTGTACGTTCCCGTGAGGATCGACGCCCGGCTCGGCGTGCAGATCGAATTGGTGCAGAAACACGAATCGAACCGCATGCCCTCGTTCGCGATGCGATCGAGGTTCGGGGTGTCGTTCAGGACCGGTCGTCCCGACGCTCTGCTGTACGCGGAGATCGCGTGAGCGGCGTGATCGTCGCTCATGATGAACAGCAGATTCGGGCGCGGGCTCACGACGGGCTCACGACGGCGGCGTGAAGCTCGTTGCGAGGTCGATCAGCAGGCGGGTGCCGAACCCGGTGGCACCCTTCGAGTAGATGCCTTCGTCGCCGTCGACCTTCATCGGGCCGGCGATGTCGAGGTGCGCCCACGGCACGTCGCCGGTGAACTCGCTGAGGAAGATCGAGGCGGTGATCGTGCCGCCGTACGGACCGCCGATGTTCCGCATGTCGGCGACGACCGAGTCGAGCAGCTTGCGGTACCTGCCCTTCTCGAGCGGTAGCTGCCACACCGGTTCGTCGATCGCATCTGCGCAGGCCTTCACCTGGTCGACGAGCGCCTGATCGGTGCCGAGCACCCCGGCGATGTCCGGGCCGAGCGCACCCAGCACGGCGCCGGTCAAGGTGGCGATGTCGACGATCGCGTCCGGGCCGTCCTCGACCGCGAGCGACAGGCCGTCGGCGAGCACCAGCCGGCCTTCCGCATCGGTGTTGTGGATCTCGACGGTCTTGCCGTTGCGCATCGTCAGGACGTCACCGAGCTTCAGTGCACTTCCTGAGGGCATGTTGTCGGTGCACATCAGCCAGGCGGTCACCTTCGTCCTGCACTTGAGCGCCTTGAGCGCCGACATCGTCGAGAGCACAGCGGCCGCGCCCGACATGTCCATCTTCATCACCTGGTGGAACGCGTCGCTCGGCTTCAGGGAGATGCCACCCGAGTCGTACATGATCCCCTTGCCGACGAGCCCGAGGTGGCCGGTCGCGTTCCTCGGCGAATACGTCAGCTTCACCATCCGCGGCGGCTCGACCGATCCGCGGTTCACGCCGAGCAGTCCCCCGCAGCCCATCTGTTCGAGTTGGTCCTTGTTGAACACCTCCACGTGCAGACCGTTGGCGGAGCCGATGTCGACGGCCTTCGCCGCCAGCTGCTTGGCGTTGAGGTACGTCGGTGGTGTGTTCGCCAACTCGCGTGCCAACGCCGCCGCACCAGCAACGATGCTGCCGCGTTCGGCGCCCTGCTCGACCGCCTTGCGGCGCTTGTCACCGACGACGAGCGTCAGCGACTCGAGACGCGACGCGTTCCTCGGGTCGTTCTTCAGGCCCGTGTACCGGTACGAGGCGAGCAGCACGCCCTCGGTCACCGCTTGGCCGGCCGCGCGCCCGTCACCGTCGAGGTCGGCGAGATCGAGCGCCAGCTGCGCGTGCTTCGGTACGGCGCGAACGAAGGCGGCCGCCGCGGCCCGAAGCCCATTGGCGTCGATCGTTCCGGACTCGCCCACACCGATCGCCACGGTCACACGGTCGGCGCTCGGCACCGCCAGGATCTGCCCGGGCTCACCTGTGAACCCGTTGGCCTCCATCGCCGATCGTGACAGCCCGAGCTGTCGCGGCACCGGCCCTTTCGTGGTCACGGCGAGCCCGACAGCGGTGGCCGTCTTCGGCACGGCTCGGGCGGTCGCGACAGTCACGGCGGACACAGCGGCACTGGCATCGGTCATGCCCGACAGTGTGGCCGACGGGGTGGCGGACGACCACACCCGGTGGCGAGACCGAGGGAGCGCGTTTTGCCCTGCAGGTGGAACACGTCTAGGTTCCTGAAGAGGTGACCGCAGGGTTGCCATGGGGAAACAGACGTCTCGTCGGGGTCCGACGATGCGGAAAGGGGAACACATGCGAACCACCACACGCCGAGCGATTGCACCGCTCGTGGCACTCGTCCTGATCGGAGCTGCGTGCACCAGCGACGGCGACTCAAGTGATTCCGGCGGTGATTCCACACCAGCTGCAACCGACGCTCCGGGGGAGACCACCGCACCGGACGAGACCACCGGTCCCGACGACACCGTCGAGGTCGTGCAGTCGGACGAGTCCAAGCTCGACAGCGTCCAGTCCGCCGGAACCTTCAAGTGCGGCACCCGCGACGACCTTCCGGGATTCGCGACGCTCGACGCCGACGGCGAGCACGTCGGATTCGACTCCGACTTCTGTCGGGTGATCGCCGCGGCAGTGCTGGGCGATGCGACCGCCGTCGAGATGGTCGACGTCGAGACCGCTGATCGATTCACAGCGCTGCAGTCCGGCGAGATCGACGCCCTCGTGCGCAACACCACCTTCACGGCCACCCGTGACGGCGCCGAGGGCGCAACGTTCCTGCAGCCGACGTTCTACGACGGCCAGGGGATGATGGTTGCGTCCGACAGCGGGTTCACCTCGCTCGCCGACATGGACGGCGTGATCGTCTGCGTCGCACAGGGCACCACGACCGAGGGCAACGCGGCCGCGGAAGCTCTCCGCCTCGGTGTCACCTGGGAAGTACGACCGTTCGAGGACGTCGACCTGATCCAGGAGGCGTTCATCGCGGGGCAGTGCGACGGCTGGTCGTCCGATACGAGCCAGCTCACCGGCTTGCGGTCGACCTATCCCGAAGGCCCTGACGCTCTCACGATCCTGCCGGAGGTCTTCTCGAAGGAGCCGCTGGCACCGGCAGTCGCCGACGGCGACTCGGCATGGGCGCAGGCGGTCAACTGGGCGATCTTCGCCACCATCGCCGCCGAGGAACTCGGGATCACGTCGGAGAACATCGACACGTTCGCCGACACCACGGACATCAACATCCGCCGGCTGCTCGGGCTGTCGGCTGATGATGATGCGATCCTCGACCCGGGCCTCGGTCTCCCCACCGATTTTGCCTACCAGGTCGTCAGCCAGGTCGGGAACTACGGCGAGATCTTCGACCGACACCTCACACCGCTCGGACTCGAGCGGGGCGTGAACGCCCAGTGGAGTGACGGCGGACTGATCTACGCACCGCCGTTCCGCTGAGCGAAATCGACGACATGTGGTCACGGGGCCGACCTGAACATCGGTCGGCCCCGTGAGCGCCACCGTGACGTCGCGCGTTCCCTTCTGGCGCAACGTCAACGTCCTGAAGTGGGTCGCCCAGCTGGTCGTCGTGGGGATCGTCGTCGCGATCGTCACCTGGCTCTACGGCAACTACACCGAGAACGCCTCGCAGCAGAACATCCCCACCAACTTCGACTTCTTGGACAACCCGGCGTCGTTCCAGATCACGGGGAATCCGCTCTCGCAGAGCGCACCGGTACGAGACGCCCTGGTCGAAGGGCTGCTCAACACGTTGCGCATCGCCGTCGTCGGAATCATCGCCGCCACCGTGCTGGGCACGGTGATCGGCATCGCCCGCCTGTCGACGAACTGGATCGTGCGCAAGCTCGCCACCGTCTACGTCGAAGCGGTCCGGAACATCCCGCTCGCACTCTTCCTCACCGCCAGCTTCCTCGTGGTCGTCCTCGGCGTGTTCCCACAGATCACCGACGCCTGGGATCTCGCCGGCCTCACGATCGTCTCCAATCGTGGTGTCGCCGTCGCGTGGTTCGAGGGGTCGGGGTTCGGTCTCCTCCTGATCCTCGGTGCCGGAGCGCTCGCCTGGTTCGCCGTGGCGAAGTGGCGCGGCCGTGTGGCCGACCGCACCGGGGCGCTCCCGCGCTCAGGGCTGTGGGGGTTCGCCGCGCTCGTGCTCGTGTTCGCGGTCGGCTGGATGGTGTTCGGCTACTCGACGACGCTGCCGTCGGTCGAGGGCCGAGGCACCGTCGGCGGCATCCGAGTCGACCCGTCTTTCTTCGCGCTGCTCCTCGCCCTGACGATCTACACCGCCAGCCACATCGCAGAGATCGTGCGTGGCTCGATCCAGGCGGTCGCCCGCGGCCAAGCCGAAGCTGCGGACGCCGTCGCCCTGAGCGGCTTCCAACGGATGTGGTACGTGATCCTGCCGCAGGCGCTGCGGATCGGCATCCCGCCGATCGGCAACCAGTACCTGAACCTCGTCAAGAACTCCTCGCTCGGCGCCGCCATCGGGTACTACGACCTCACCCTCGTCGCCCAGACCACCGTCGGCAATGGCTCACCGGCCGTGCCGGTCTTCGTCCTCGTGATGGTGGTGTACATCGCGATCTCGCTCGTCGTCTCCGCCCTGGTCAACGTGGCCAATCGACGCATGGCGCTGGTGGAACGATGAGCGACGCCCGGCGCTGGCTGCGCCACAACCTCTTCCGGAGCCCTCGCGACGCGGTCCTCACGGTCGTGTTCGGGCTGTTCTCCCTCTGGCTCCTGTACAAGACGATCCGTTTCATCTTCGTCACCGGACGGTGGACGATCATCGAGGTCAACCTCGAGCTGCTGATGATCGGCCGCTATCCGGAGGCACACGTGCTGCGCCTTGCCGTGACGGTCGTCGTGCTGGCCCTCTGGGGCGGGTTGCTCGCCGGGTTCATCCGCGGCCGACAGGTGCGCGCGGGCCGGATCACCCCAGCCGACTCCGCGCTGACCCGTGCTCGCGTCGTCGATCTCGTCGAGCGTCTGTGGATCCCGCTCGCGCTCGTGGTGCTCCTGCTCCTGCTCACGTCGACGGCGGGGCCGTGGATCATGGTGGGCCTCGCCCTGATCGCGGCCCTGATCGGCCGCCTGATCGGCCCGTTCCTCGGACGACAGCGCCTTCCCGCCTTCGGCTCGCTGCTGGTCGTGGTGGTCTTCGGTGCGATTCCGGTCGCGTTGTACTTCTATGTGGTCACCGCGGTCGGTTTCGATGGTTGGGGCGGCTTCATGCTCAACCTGTTCCTCGCGATCTGTTCGATCATCCTGTGTTACCCGCTCGGGGTGCTCCTTGCGCTGGGCCGCCGGTCGGGTCTCCCGCTGGTGCGTCTGGTCTGCACGACCTACATCGAGGTGATCCGTGGTGCACCGCTGTTCGTGCTGCTGCTCCTCGCCAACGTGGCCCTCGGGTTCTTCGTGCCCGACACGCTCGCGCCGGCGACGTCCACGCGTGCGATCGTCGTGTTCACGTTCTTCACGGCGGCGTACATGGCCGAGATCATCCGCGGCGGACTGCAATCGATCCCGCGCGGGCAGATCGAGGCCGCCAAGGCGGTCGGTCTGTCTCCGATCCGACAGACCGGCTACATCGTGCTGCCGCAGGCCCTGCGCAACGTGATTCCGGCGCAGATCGGCCAGCTGATCAGCCTGTTCAAGGACACCACGCTCGCCGGTATCGCGATGGGCCTCTTCGAGCTGCTGCAGGTGTCCGGGGCGATCACCGCGCAGCCGGAGTTCCGTGGCCAGGGACTGATTGCCGAGACGCTCACGTTCGCCGCACTCATGTTCTGGGTGGTGGCGTACACGATGAGCCGCGAGAGCCAACGACTCGAGAAACGACTGGGAGTGGGACTCCGATGACCGACCAGCAACCGTCCGACGCGCCTGTCTTCACCGACGCGACTGCCATGACCGGCCAGCGCGAGGTGATGATCGAGATCGAACACGTCGACAAACTATTCGGCGACTTCCAGGCGCTCAAGGACATCAACCTCAAGGTCGGCGCCCAGGAGGTGGTCGTCGTGATCGGCCCGTCGGGGTCGGGCAAGTCGACGCTGATCCGGTGCATCAACCGGCTCGAGGAACACGACGCCGGCCGCATCGTCGTCGATGGTACGGAGCTGTCGAACGACATCCGCAACATCCAGGAGATCCGCCGCGAGACCGGCATGGTGTTCCAGTCGTTCAACCTCTTCCCGCACCTCACCGTGCTCGACAACATCACGCTTGCGCCCCGCAAGGTGCGGCGCCTGCCCAAAGCGAAAGCGGAGGCGCTCGGCATGGAACTGCTCGAGATGGTGAAGATCCCCGAACAAGCGAGCAAGTACCCGGGTCAGATGTCGGGCGGTCAGCAGCAGCGGGTGGCGATCGCACGTGCGCTCGCCATGAACCCCAAGGTGATGCTGTTCGACGAACCGACGTCGGCGCTCGATCCCGAGATGATCGGCGAGGTCCTCGACACGATGAAGGACCTCGCCGGTTCCGGGATGACGATGATCGTCGTGACCCATGAGATGGGTTTCGCCCGCGAGGTCGCCGATCGGGTCGTGTTCATGGCCGACGGCCAGATCGTCGAGGTCGGTACACCGGAACACTTCTTCGAGAGCCCCCGCGAAGACCGCACGAAACTCTTCCTCTCGCAGATCCTCTGAGAACTCCGAGCTGGGCGCCCCGGTCCTGAGGATCGTCTGCCACACTCTTCGGTCGTGACCGACGATCCGACCACCTCGCCCGACCAGAAGTCACCCCGTCGACTCCTGAAGTGGGTCGTCATCGGCGTCGTCGGGGTCGTCGTGCTCACGTTCGGGGCGATCCTGCTCTACGCCTTCGTGCTCAACGACTCCCCCGACGAACTCGACGCCGGCGACCTCGCCGATGCGTTGGTCGCCACCACCCCCGAGGCGACACCGCCGGCCGACACCACGATCGAGGCGACACGCGAAGCCGGCGCAGGCGACACGGCGGCTCCGGTCACCGACGCCGCACCGGCCGGCACCGACGCCGCGGCTCCGGCCACCGAGTTCGACGGCGACTGGGTGCCGACCGAAGCGTCCGAGTTCGGCTACCGGGTCGAGGAGGTGCTCGCCGGGGTCAACACGACTGCCGTCGGACGCAGCAACGAGATCACGGGGCTGCTCACGATCGAGGGAACCACGGCGACCGCCGTCGACGTCGAGGTACAGATCGCGAGCATCGAGAGCGACAGCAGCCTGCGCGACAACCAGTTCACCGGTCGCATCATGAACGCCGCCGAGTTCCCCACCGCCACGTTCAACCTCACCGAGCCGATCGAGTTCGGCACGATCCCGGTCGGCGACGAAACCGTCACCGCGACAGCGACGGGCGAGCTGACGCTCCGTGGTGAGACGAACCCGGTCGCCTTCCAGGTCACGGCTCAGACCACCGACGGCCGCATCGGCGTGTTGGGATCGATCCCGGTCCTGTTCGCCGACTACGGCATCGACAACCCGTCGTTCGGCCAGGTGCGCACCGAGGACGAGGGGCTGGTCGAGTTCGTGCTCGTCTTCGAGCGCGCCGCCTGATCGGGCACTACGCGCCGGCGACGGGCTGGCTCTTCGCCCACGCGTCCGCGAGTGCGGCGTAGCGTCCGCCCAGTGAGACCAGCTCGGTGTGGTTGCCGAGTTCGACGAGGCGTCCGCCGTCGATCACGCCGATCCGGTCGGCCCGCTGGATCGTCGAGAGTCGGTGTGCGACGACGATCGTGGTGCGACCGGTCATCAGCGTGTCGAGCGCTCGCTCGACGATGAACTCGGTGCCCGGATCGAGGTTGCTCGTGGCCTCGTCGAGGACGAGCACCGCCGGATCGACGAGTGCCGCTCGCGCCAACGACACGAGTTGGCGTTCACCGGCCGACAGACGCGAACCGCGTTCGCGCACCTCGGTGTGGATGCCGTCGGGGAACTCGTCGAACCGCTCGAGCGCGCCGATCGCGTCGAATGCCGCTCGAACATCGTCGTCGGTCGCGTCCGCGCGGGCGATCCGCACGTTGTCGGCGACCGTACCCCCGAACAGGAATCCCTCCTGCGGTACGACCACCACGCGGTGCCGAAGCGATGCGAGGGTGGCATCGCGTAGATCGACCCCGCCGAACGTGATCGTGCCCTCGGTCGGGTCGTAGAGACGTGCCATCAGCTTGGCGAGCGTCGACTTGCCTGCCCCGGTGGGCCCGACGAGCGCGAGTCGCTCGCCATCGGCGACGGTGATCGACACGTCGGACAGCACCGGGGCTTCCGTCGCGGGGTAGCGGAATCCCACCCGATCGACCACGAGCTCACCGTTCGGTGGGAGGTCGTCGGGTCCGTCCTGGACGTCGGGCTCGGTGTCGAGGATGCCGAACAGCTTGTTGAGGGCGGCCGCCGAGGACTGCACGGTGTTGTAGAGCTGCGAGAGCTGCTGGACCGGCTCGAACAGCTGGGCGAAGAGCAGCACGACGGTGATGATCTGGCCGACCTTCACCACATCTTCGGTGTACAGCCAGCCGCCGACACCGACGATGATCGCCGTCGCCAACACGCCGGAGGTCTCGACGAGCCCGAAGTACCAGGTCGACACCCGCACGCTGTGGAGGTGCGAGTCGTACAGCTGGCGGTTCGACTGCTGGAAGCGGCGCTGCTGCTCGGGCTCCCGGGCGTAGGCTTGGATGACACGGACGCCGGCGATGCCCTCCTGGAGGGTCGACAGGTTCTGCCCGATGTTCTCGCGCACGTCGAGGTACGCCGCATTCGAGTCGCGCTGGAACTTGCGCGACGCCACGATGATGATGGGCATCACGAGCATTCCGGCGAGGGTGAGCTGCCACGAGGTGAGCACGGCCAACGCAAGCGCGAATCCGACGAGCAGGATCGCCGAGACAAACTGGAGCAACCCGAACTGGACCAGTTCGCCCATCGACTCGACGTCGGAGGTCATGCGGGCCACGAGCACGCCCGACTTGTTGCGGTCGAAGAAGGCGAGCGACTGCTTCTGGATGTGATCGAACACCCGGACGCGTAGGGATCGCAGGAAGCCCTCGCCGGCCCGGTTGATCAGGATGTACTGCTGGCGCGCAGCGAGATAGGCGACCACGGTCAACCCCATGTAGAAGATCACCGCGTTGCGCAGGACCGCGCTCTCACCGGGCGTGATGCCGTTGTCGATCCCCCAACCGAGGATCACCGGACCGAGGACCACGCCGAGGGTCGACAGCGCCGTGAAGGCGAGCGCACCGAAGATCGTCTTGCGGAATGGTCGGGCCATGGCGGCGGTGCGACGCAGTACCTTCTTCGCCTCCTCGGCGTCGAGCTTGTCGTCGTCGGAGATCGCTCCCATGCCGTGCATCAGTCACCCCCCACCGGTGTCCGGGGGTCGACGTCGGCGCCCGTCCCTGCGGCATCGGTCTGCGCCGCGAGCTCCGCGCGCTGCTCGTCGTCGTCCTCTTGCATGGCCGCCAGCACATCGCGGTAGCGCGGCTCACGGTCGAGGAGCTCCTGGTGCGGCCCGGAAGCGATCACGCGCCCTCCGTCGAGCAATACGACGGTGTGGGCGAGCGCGATCGTGCCGGGGCGGTGGGCGATCACGATCGTGGTGCGACCGTCCATCACCGTCGACATCGCCGAGCGGATCTCGTGTTCCTTCGACGGATCGACCGCGGAGGTCGCATCGTCGAGCACGAGCACCCGCGGGTCGGCCAGGATCGCCCGGGCGATCGCGATACGCTGGCGCTGGCCGCCCGACAGCGAGAAGCCGCGCTCGCCGAGCAACGTGTCGTACGCTTCGGGAAGTCCCATGATGAAGTCGTGGGCCCCGGCGAGGCGCGCGGCCCGCTCGATCGACTCCTGGTCGGCGTCCGGTTCGGCGAAGGCGATGTTTGCGGCAACGGTGTCGTGGAACAGCAACGTGTCCTCGAAGACGATGCCGACGGCGCGGCGCACGTCACGCAGCGCGAGGTCGCGCACGTTGACGCCGTCGATGCGGACCCGGCCCTCGTCGACGTCGTAGAAACGGACCAACAGCCGGGCAACCGTGGACTTGCCCGATCCGGTGGCTCCGACGAGCGCCACCGACTCGCCGGGTGCGAGGTCGAGGTCGAATCCGTCGAGGACCGGTGCTGCTGGGTCGTAGCCGAACCGGACCCCACGGAACTGCACGGCACCGGCGCGTTCGGCGGCTGGCAGGGTCAGCGGTCGTTCGGGGTCGGAGATCATCGGCGCGGTGTCGAGCACCTCGTTGACCCGCTCGAGCGCGGCACCGGCACGCTGGGCCCAGGCGATCGTCATGCCGAGCATGCGCAGCGGTGACACGAGGAGCGCGACGTAGAAGTTGAACTGTACGAGCTGGCCGACGGTGAGGTCTCCGTTGATCACCTGCATGCCACCGACCCCGAGTACGGCGATCAGCCCGAGTTGGGGCAGCAGTTCGATCGCGGGCAGGTACTTCGCCCGGATCTGCGCGGCGCGGATCGACGCCGCCTGGATGTCGTCGGCCTCCTTGCGCAGCCGGGTCGACTGGACCTCCTCCGCACCGAACCCCTTGACGACGCGAACGCCGCCGACCGTCTCCTCGACGACCGTGGCCAGTTCCGCCTGCTCCATCTGCACCTGGAGCACGGCGCCGTGGATCGACTGCGAGAAGCGACGACCCGCGATGTTGACGAACGGCAGCGGGGCGAGCGCGATCAGCGCGAGTTGCCAGTCGGTCAGGAACAGGATCACCGACACTGCGATGATCATCGAGAAGTTCGACAGCGTGATCGGGATCATCACCACGAACGACTGGATCTGCTGGAGATCGCTCGACGAGCGGCTCATCAGCTGGCCCGTCTGCGCCCGGTCGTGGTAGCCGACGTGGAGCGACAGGATGTGGTCGAAGAGCCGCTCGCGCAGCCGGGTCTCGGTCCAGCGGGCCTCGCGGAAGGCGAAGAACCGGCGCAGCGCCGTGAACGTGCCGACGGCAACGCCCGCGATGGCGATCAGCATCACCCAGAGCCACAGCATGTCGCCCTGGTCGATGCCGCGGTCGATGCTGTAGCGGACCAGCAGCGGCACCGACACCTTGCCGACCATCCAGAGCAGGCCGATCGCGCTGCCGATGATCAGGTTCTTGCGCTGCGCCTTGAGCGTCGTCGACAGGAGCTTCCAACGAGACGGTGCGTCGTCCGCGCTGATGTCAGGCGGTACGAACTCACTCATCGGCGCCCCCGATCGGTGTCAGGATGCCTTCCCTGCGAGCGGGGCGAGCAGCTCGGCGACACGTTCCTTCGGTCGTCCGACGATCGCCGTGTCGGCGGTGACCACCACCGGGCGCTGCAGCAACTGCTTGTGCTTCACGAGCAGGGCGACGATCTGGTCGTCGGTCGCTGCATCGTCCTCGGCCAATCCGAGCTTCTTCCACATGCTGTCGCGGCGTACGAGCGCGGTCGGCTCGTCCTCGAGCTTGGCGATGATCGCCCGCAGCGTGTCGGCGTCGGGCGGGGTCTTGATGTAGTTGACGATGTCGACGTCGACACCGAGATCCTCGGCAATGCGCACGGCATTGATCGACGAGTTTCAATGGGTGTTGTGGTAGATCGTCGCCACGGCCATGCGGTCGAGGTTACGACCTGGTGTCGGGCCTGCTCTCATCGGTTGTGACACCCCCTCGGTAGCGTCACCAGCACCGACTCCCCCTTTCCCGAACGATCAACAGGAAGGGGACTCCATGTCTCGTCACTGCTCCACCCATCTCGTGCCGCGCGGGGGCATCGACCCGATCCGGTCGCGAGTCGATGCCCTGGCGGTGCTCGCCCTCGCTGCCCCGTTCGGCGACGACACCGCCGCCATCCTGCTCGACGCCGATCGTTGCGGTGTCGGCATCGTCGTCGTCACCGGCACCACCGATCCCGACGCGATCTTCCGGGTCATCGCGGCGTGCGGCAACGCCCGCCGTCCCGAGATCGCCGGGCTGATCCTCGCGACGAGCCGGCCCGGTGGCGACCTGGTCGTCGACGATCTCGACCGGTGGCTCGAAGCGAGCCTGCAGTGCGACGACGCCGGCATCGATCTCGTCGAGTGGTTCGTCATCGGGGCCCATGTCGCGTGCCCCCGTGAACTCGCCGGCGACCCGCCCCGATGGTGACGGGCACCACGGCGCGCGGGCGACGTTCAGCCGGCGGTCGAGCGTGCCCGACGTTCGGCCGGCGACAGCCGGAGCCCGGCGGCGCGGAGCCGGCGAACGAGATCGCGGCTCTCCACCTCCACCGCGCCCGCCTCGATCAACTCCGCCCGGTACTCCTCGGGGATGTCGTAGTGGTCGCCCTGGAACCCGCGGCGCGGAATCCCGGTTCGATCCGCGAACTCGTGCAACTCGTCGTAGGAGGTGTCGCTCACGAGATGGCACCACTTCTTGCCCCGCCACCACCATCGAGCGTCGTCGATCAGGATCGTCACGTCGGTCACCCTGGCACACGCGCGATGCCGTCGAGCGTCCGAGCAGCAGCCTGGCACACTGATCGACATGACCGAGCCGGATCTCGAACTCGAGGTGGCCTGGCAGCAGCACGTCGCACCCGACCGGCGCCCGCTCGACGGGCTGCTCGCCCGCCACCGCGAGAAGCATCGCCGCTACCACAACGCCACCCACGTCGCCTGGGTGATCCGCCACGTCGACGATCTCGCCGGATCGGAGCCGGTCGGCGACCTCGACGCGATCGTCGCCGCGGCGTTCTACCACGATGCGATCTACGAGCCCACCTACCCGGCGAACGAACGAGCGAGCGCTCGGCTGGCCCGTCGAGATCTCGCGGCGCTCGGATGGCCCGAGGCACGGTGCGACCGAGTGGCGACGATGATCGAGGCCACCGAGCACGGTGCGGCGGCCTCGATCGACCCGACCGGCGACACCGCCGTCCTCCTCGACGCCGACCTGGCCGTCCTCGGGGCCGACCCCGCCGGCTATGCCGCCTATGTCAGCGGCGTACGCGCCGAGTACCGCCATCTCGACGACGACGAGTGGCGAACCGGTCGAACGTCGGTGCTCCAGGGGTTGCTCGAGCGGAGGACGATCTTCGCCACCGAGGCGGGCCGAGCGCGTTGGGAACAGCGCGCCCGCGCCAACATCGCCGCCGAACTCGCACGCTGGTCCTGATCCCCAGCCCCCACCTCTCCCGCCGTCTGTGTCAGCACCGATCGCCGAATCGTGCGTCGTCGCCGACAAAGAACCCCGACCATGCCGTCGTGCTCCGGGCCAGGGGCCGTCAGGTTGCGACCTGGTCGAGGTCGGAGGGGACGGCACCGGCGAGCGTGCCGAGTTCGATCTGCTGCTGCACGGGCCGTTCGAGCAGAGCGTACCCGAGCACGGTGGCCAGGGTGACCGCGCCCATGCAGACGATCGCTGGGCGCAACCCGATCGCCTCCGCCAGGAGGCCGAGCGGCGCGGCCGCGATCCCGAACCCGGCGAAGCTCAACATCATCAGCGACTGGACACGCCCCTGGTGGGTGTCCTCGGTCATGTTGAGCGCGAGCGTGTTCGACAGCGACTGGTAGCCGGTGGTTCCGGCGCCGACGAAGGCCACCACGACGAATGCGGTCAGGAACACCGGCGACAGGCCGAGCGCGATCACTCCGACGCCGAAGGCGATGCCGGACACGACCATCAGACGCCACACACCTGCGCCGTCCGCGCGGCCCGCGAGCGGCACCGCGACGACGACTGCTCCGATCGAGCTCGCCGACATGATCAACCCGACCCACCCGTCGGTCAGGTCGAAGTCGCCCTTGATCAGCGCGGGGATGAACGCCACATAGTTGAAGCCGAACATGATGATCACGAACGAGCTGAACACCAGTCGCCGCAGATGGGGTCGGGAGCCGACGTAGCGCACACCGTCGATGATCTCCGCGAGCGGCTTCGCCTTGGATGTGGCCCTCGGCTCGGCGCCGGCCGGGCAACGCAGCAGCAGGATGAACGATCCCAGGGAGAAGACGGCCGAGACGATGTAGCCGCCACCGATCCCGACCAGCGCGATCCCCGCCAGCGCGCCCGCGAGGGACGGCGCGAACACGCGGGTGCCGTTCATGCTCAGCATCGACAGCGTGATCGCGTTGCCGAGCTGTTCGCGACCCACGATCTCCGACGTGAAGGCCACCCGGGTCGGACCGTAGAAGCCGAATGCGAGCCCCTGTGTGAGCGCGGCGACGAGCAACATCCAGAACTGCACCGTGTCGGTGACGACGACGATGCCCATCCCCGCCGCGGCCATCAGGATCGCCCCCTGGCTGACCAGCAGCACCTTGCGCTTCGGAAGCCGGTCGGCGGCGACCCCGCCGAGCGGCGTCGACACGAGCAGCGCCACTCCGAAGCAGAGGTAGACGAGTCCGAGTGCGCTCTCGCGCTCGGTGAGGTCCCAGGCGAGCACCCCGCGGAGCAGGAACTGCATCTGGACCGACATGAACGAGAACGTCCCCGCCCACCACAGCTTCTTGTACGCCGGGATGCGCAGCGACGAGAACGACGCGGCGAGGCCGGCGCGGGCAGACGACATCGGACCACCTTGCCCCATGCGGCGGCCGAGTACACGCTCGGAGCGGCAGCCTGCCTCGTGAGGCAGTGACGTTTCAGGAGCGGACGTGCCCCTGGGCGACGGCCCGCTGCTTCACCGACTCGGCGATCGCGTCGGCGACACCCGGTTCGAAGGCGCCGGGAACGATGCGATCCGCAGTGGGTCGGTCGACGAGGCCGGCGAGCGCATCGGCCGCAGCGCGCTTCATCTCGATGGTGCAGCGGGTGGCCTGCACGTCGAGCATCCCGCGGAACACGCCGGGGAAGGCGAGCACGTTGTTGATCTGGTTCGGGTAGTCGCTTCGGCCCGTTGCGATCACCGACACGTTCGACGGCATCAGTTCCGGCATGACTTCGGGCGTCGGGTTCGCCATCGCGAACACGATCGCGTCGTCGGCCATCTCGGCGAGCCACTCGGGCTGGATGATGCCGGGGCCGGACAGGCCGAGCAGCACGTCGGCGCCCTGCAACGCCTCCCGGACCCCGCCTCGCCGATCCTCGCAGTTGCCGTTGTCGACGAACCACTGCTTCGTCCGGGTGAGGTTCTCGCGGTCACGGTGCAGGATGCCGGTGGAGTCGACGCCGATGATGTCACCCGTGCCGTCCTGGCCGACACGTGCATCGTGGAGCAGTTCGGCGACCGCGACGCCGGCAGCCCCCGTGCCCACGACGACGACGCGCAGCTCCTCGACACGCTTGCCGACCACCCCGGCGGCGTTGATCAGCGCGGCCAGCGCGACGATGGCGGTGCCGTGCTGGTCGTCGTGGAACACGGGAATGTCGAGTTCGTCCTGCAGGCGTCGCTCGATCTCGAAGCACTCGGGTGCCTTGATGTCCTCGAGGTTGATGCCACCGAAGGTCGGTGCGATCGCCTTGCCGATCGCCACCATCTCGTCGACCGTTCGAGCGTCGACGCACACCGGGTAGGCATCGACGCCACCGAACTGCTTGAACAGCACGGCCTTGCCCTCCATCACCGGCATCGCTGCTTCGGGGCCGATGTCGCCGAGGCCGAGCACGGCGGTGCCGTTGGAGAGGACCGCAACGGCGTTCGAACGACCCGTCAGTGTCCAGACGCGTCCGGGCTCGTCGGCGATCGCCTGCGAGACGCGGCCGACACCCGGGGTGTAGGCGAGCGACAGGTCCTCGGGCCCGTCGATCGGCACCCGGGACGCAATCGAGAGCTTCCCACCCTGATGCAGGGCGAAGGCCGGATCGTCCGCGTACGGATCGGTGATGTCGACGCCGTCAGGGATGGTGGTACCACCCGGGGATGTGCTGGTGTTCGAGGTGCTGGTCATGGTCCGTCCTTCACGGGGGTGTGGTGAGCAGGTGCACCAGAGACCAACAGCGGTGGCCCGCCGCCGGTTTCCGGCTGGTCGGGCGAGTTCGACGATGCTCAGCGTTGCCGCTGGGCTCGTGTCCCCCGCCTGACCCGTACCGGAATGAGTACGGGTGCGGGGCCGCGTGCTGCCAGCGCTGCACCTGCTGCTGCTACGGCAGCAATGGCGGCGATGGCGATCAGCACGAAGGGAACCCTACCCCATCGGTTCGGAGATGTGCTTCACTGATCTCATGACCGACCTCGAAACGATGCCCGTCGAGCGCGTCGACGTCGACACCGACGAGACCACGGAGACCGGCGAACCCACCTCGGCCCACATCGTCAAGACCAAGCGCGGCGAGAACGCCGCCGCCGTCGTGTTGGAGGCCCGCGTGATGGGGACACCGATCGAGGCGTTGTGCGGGTTCGTGTGGGTGCCCTCGCGCGACCCGAAGCAACTTCCGGTGTGCGAGAAGTGCAAGAGCGTCTACCAGATGTACAAGGCCTTCAACGACGGCCTGCGCGACACCCCGAACGACTGACGACCACCCGATGACCGAACCGCTCCCGGAGTTGCGGATCCGGCAGGCCGTTCGCGCGCTGCTGGTGACCCCGGACGAGCACATCCTGCTGGTCCGCTTCGAGTTCCCGGATGCCACGGTCTGGTCGTTGCCCGGCGGCGGCATCGATCCCGGCGAGAGCCACCTCGACGCACTCCACCGGGAACTGGTCGAGGAGGTCGGCCTGCACGATCCCGTCGTCGGTGCCCACGTCTGGAACCGCGAGCACATCATCCCGCACGAGGACGGGCTGTGGGACGGCCAGCAGGACCGCTACTACCTGGTCGAGGCAGAGGCGCGTTTCGCTCCCGCCCCGGCACTCTCGTGGGAGCAGTTGCGCGCCGAACGTCTGCACGAGTTGCGGTGGTGGCACCTCGACGAGATCGAGTCGGCCACCGTCGACGGCGTGTGGTTCTCGCCCCGCCGCCTCGGCCCGCTCCTGCGCCAGCTCCTCGCCGACGGTCCACCCGCCACACCCCTCGACACCGGCGTGTAGACCCCGTCTCGCGCTGGAACTCCCCTGCGGCACCGTTCGCCGCGCGAGCTACTTCACTGCGAGGACAATTATTCGCACCACACCTTTCCTCGAAATACCACCGTTCCCGACCACTTGTGTACTTGTGAAACCTGTTGTAACATTGCGTCGAAACGGGAGGACAAAACCATGGGGGCACATTCACGATTCGCGGCCATTGCCGCGATCGCACCACTGATCATCCTGGGTTCGGCATGCGGATCCGATGACGACAGCGGAGGCGGCGACTCGGGATCGACGGAACTCGAAGCAACACTCTCCGACTTCATGTTCACGCCGGACAGCTGGTCCGCGCCAGCGGATGAGGACGTCACCATCGCCTTGACGAACGAAGGTGCCGTCACCCACGAGTTCGTGATCCTGCAACCGGGCGTCACGATCTCGAGCGAGGCCGACCTCCCGGAGACGGAGGAGGAGTTGTTGGCCGATTTCGTGCTCACCGAGACAGAAGTGGAATCCGGGGCAACCGATGAAATGGTCGTCAATGTCCCGGCGGGCACTTATCAAGTGATCTGCGCCATCGAAACGCATTTCGATGCCGGTATGGAAGGCACGCTCACTGTCGGAGAATGACGTGCTGCACACATCGGATCACCGAGGGAACACCACGCGACACGCACTGGCTTTCGCATCGGCCCTGACGTCCCTCGCACTGACGCTCGGGATTGCGGGGTGCGGGCCCGACGGCCCCGACGTGGTGGGTGGAGTGGCAGTCGACGTGGATTCCGACGACGTCGCGCTCGGTCCCGGCGACACGGTTCGGGTGACCGCAACCGAGTTCGAGTTCTCCCCCGACGACTTCGTCGCCGTGCCCGGCTCGTACAGCGGCGAGCTGGTCAACGAGGGGGTCGTCCTGCACAACTTGACGTTCTCCGACGGCCGATCGTTCCCGGTGAGTCCGGGCGAGACGGTCGCGATCGACTTCGTGGTTCCCGATGGCGGGTTGACGTTCGTCTGTTCGATCGAGGGCCACGAAGCAGCAGGGATGCGGGGCGAGGTCCACACGTCGGAGAACGACGACGACTCCTGACGCGCCATCCAAGCCGGGCACCTCGGACGCGTGTGCTCGTCTGCGGATGCGGGGTGGCCTCGCCCCGGCCGCGCCACCTCAGCCTGCGTGGACCGGTTCGTCGACGGCCGCCTCGGCCGCTGCGGCCTGTTCGTCCACCGGTGGGGGCCCGGTTGCCACGAGCCGGCCGTTGCGGCGCTCCCATTCATAGATCGCGGCGGCGATGCCTGTGCCGAGGATGCAGAACCACAACGAACGTGGCCACACGACGGCGGCGTCGACGAATCGATCGATCCCGACGTCCAGCTCCAACGAACGCTCGAACACCCAGACCAGGCTGATCGCCGCCAGCACCAACGTCGAGACGACGAAGAACGGCCGATAGAAGCGGGTGCGACTCAGGATGTACAGCGCCGGGAGCGTGAGGAAGATGATGACGACCTGACCGATCTCGATGCCGACGTTGCGCCCGAACAAGGAGACGAGCTGGGTCGTGCGGCTGATCTCGAGTTCCTCCACGAAGGCCGCGAAGCCCATCCCGTGAAACAGCCCGAACACGAAGGCGAGTGCCCATTCGCTGTGACCGAAGAACGGCTTCAGGTTGTGGAGCGCAGCCACGACGATCGACAATGCGATCACCGTCTCGGTGAGCCTCGCCGGCGGCAGCGGCAAGATGTCGAGACCCGCGAGGGTGAACGTGATCGAGTGGGCGATCGTGAACATGGTCGCAACGACGAAGACACGCCACAGCGAGCCCGTGAAGGTCGGTGCCGGGTACCAGACCCCAGCGACGAGGATCAGCACCGCCGGCAGGAGCAGCACGAAGATGAAGAAGATGTGGTCCGGTCCGGTCCGGATGTGATCGACCCCGAGATCGATGCTGGCTCGGAAGTTCTTCCACTGGCTCGCATTGCTCAGATCGATGACGCCGGTCGGCGAGCCCTCGGAGAACACGGCGAGCTCGTTCGCCTCGCCGCCGATGTAGCCGCCCTCCCAGTAGTTCGAGATCAAGCCGATGTTGTTCCGATCGGGAATCTCCTCGAGGAACGGAGTGAACTCCAGCTCGATCAGCTGCGGTACCTCCGCCCCACCCAGTTCGACGACGAACGGGAGGATCACATAGCCGAGTCCTCCTGCGCTCACGTCGTCGTCGTCGAGCACATTGAAACCGTCGAACGCCACCTCCCAGCTTGCACCACCGGCGCCGATCGACGTGCGCTCGTCCGCATAGCGCTGCAACAGCTCGAGGTTCGTCGAGATCTCGTCCTGCACCTCGTCGGCAGAACCCACCAGTTCCAGGCCGAGCACCCGACGGATGTCCGGGTAGGGCATCTGCACGGTGCCGCGCAGATCGTTCTCGCCGATGTCCAGGTAGAGGTAGGACTCGTCGTTGCGATGCGCTGACGCCGTTCCGGCGGCCGTGGCGAGGCCCACCACGATCGAGGCGAGCAACAGTCCCAACACGATCCGGGCTGGGGCAGGGAGGGATGAGCGACTCACAGTCTTTCCGTTCTGACACCGATCAGTGCCGCAATCACGTTCTTCTGGATATCCGAGGTGCCCGAGTACACCAACCCGCCGAGTGCGTCGCGCACATCACGTTCTACCTCGTATTCGGTCACATAGCCCTCGGCGCCGTGGACACGCGCCGCGTCGAGCGTCAGTGCGACGATCGCCTCCGACGCGCCCAGCTTGGCCATGGCCGCTGCGAGCGTCGACCGCCGTCCGAGCCCGATGTCGGCGGCAGCCCTGTACAGCAGCAGCCGGGCGGTCTCGTGGTGCATCGCCATGTCGACGAGGCGATGGGAGACGGCCTGGAAGGCACCGATCGGACGGCCGAACTGCTCACGGGCGTTCGCGCGTGCGATCGCGTCGTGGAGCGTCCGTTCTGCGGCGCCGAGGTGCGAGGCCATGATGAGCGCCCGCTCGCTCTCCATGCACGTGCTGAAGATGCTGGCACCCGAACCCTCCGCGCCGAGCAGATCGTCGTCCGAGGCCACGTACCCGTCCAGTCGGATGTCACCGAACGGCGTGGTGCGAAGACCTTGCTTGGGCTTGGTCTCGGTGAACTCCACGCCCGGTCGTCCGGCACGAACGAGGAACGCCGAGATCCCCCAGCGGCCCCGCGAAGGATCGGTCACCGCGAACACGAGCGCCACGTCCGCCACTGGAGCCAGCGTGATGTGCACCTTCTCGCCGGTGATCCTCCATCCGTCACCGAACCGTTCGGCACGCGTCGACATCGCGTAGCTGTCGCTTCCCGCTGCCGCTTCCGTGATCGCGAAGGCGCCCAGCAGTTCACCACGACATACCGGCGCGAGGATGTCTGCCCGCTGTTGGTCCGTGCCGAATCTCACCAGCGCGTCCTGGAAACTGAGCATCTGTGACGCCAGCGCGTACGACAGGCCGTTGTCGCGACAGCCGAGACCGAGCCCCTCGAGCTTCAACGTCGTCGTCACCACGTCGTCGCCGCCTCCGCCGAACTCCACCGGGACGACAGAAGCGGGAAGTCCCGCTGCGGCGCAGGCGGTCCACGCCTCTCGGAAGAAGGTGCAGTGCAGGTCCCGGTCGATCATGTCGCCCGGATCGAGCGCCTCGCGCGCCCACTCGGCGACCTGCATCTTGACCGGGTGACGGACGTCGACGAGCGCGTCGACGACGAGCTGTGGATCGGGAGCGGGCATCACAGGAGACGGAGCCTCCCACCGTCGTCCACGAACTTCCACTCGTCCTGGAAATCAGCGTTTCCCCATGAGCCGAGCCCGGGATAGAACACTCGACCAGGTCCGTGAGGATCGAGATCGGCACCGTTCCAACGCGGGTCCGGGATCTCGCCGGCGACGAGGTACCGGCTGTCGGTCGAGAGGCGACAGCGACCCGCCTCGGACTCGTTGTCGAACGCTCCGTGAAGAACATTCATGCCGAAGACCAGGACGTCGCCGGGCTCGAACGTCGCCGTCAACCATCGCTTGCCGAATCGTTCCTGGACGATCGCGGGGTCGTCGTCGAGCCACGTCAGCCCGTCGCGATCGGCGTCCATCGTCAGGTACCCGGACGCCAGTTCCTCGCTGCGATGGCTGTCCTCGAGCACCATGAGCGCTCCCTCGTGGGGTTCGATGTGCCCCAGCGGGATCCACACCGACAGGTGTCGATCGGTGCCGCGGCTCATGTACGGACCGTCGCAGTGCAATCCACAGCCTTCACCGGGGCGGGCGAGCCGGGGCCAGCGGAAGTCGTAGGGACGCACCGGCCCGTCGAGGAGCGCACCGACGACATCGATCAGTGTGGGATCCAGGATCACCGCCTCGTACCGGGCCCCCGATCGAAGAGATTCGGTGAAGGCCCGCAGGTTGGCTGTTGCCACTCCGGACGCGTCGCCGACGATCCCGTCCATGATCGGAGACCGATCGTCGACCTCGCCGAGGATCGCGTACTTGAGGAGCAGCTCCTCTCGGGCGGCGAGCACCTTCGCCGGGTCGAGGAGCCCCCGGAGGAGCACGTGCCCATGTTCGACGAACGTGCGGCGCAGCGACGAACGGTCGCCGCTGAGCGAGCTGCGGTCGACGAGCTCGCCGAGGCGATCCGGTGCCGCGTCGACCGCGCGGCCGCCGAAACGGAGTCGATCGATCACAGGTGTCAGCACGGGAAGAGAATGTCACCTCCCGTCGACGGCCTGCCAGTCAGGGCCTAGGATCCTCAGCCGTGACGACCCACCCCCACCGACAGGCCCAGGATGTCTCCTGGGCGCCCGTCCGGTGACCCAGGGGCGCCCCTACCTGCTGTCGCACCTGGTGGCCGGTGCGGCCGAGCGTGACCCGGGCGGTCTCGCCCTCATCGGGTCCAACGAGCGGCTCGATCACGAAACCCTGGCGCTCCGCGTCTCGAGACTCGCGGCTGCACTCGTGGAACTCGGCGTCACACCCGGTGACCGGGTGGTCGTCCTCGCTCCGAAGTCGGTGGAAACCTTCGTCGCCATGCATGGAGTTCTCCACGCCGGAGGCATCGCAGTGCCGGTCGACCCTCGCTCGCCGGACCCCGTACTGGAGGCGTTGCACCGAGAGCTCACTCCACGCGCGATCGTCGTTGCAGCGGCGACGGCCGGCCGATGGCCTGACGCGTCCGTACCGACCGTCGGCGAGGCAGGCACCTGTGCGCTCACCTGGGCGGACGTCGCCACGTTCGACCCGGCCGGGCCGGTCGATCGGCTGGGAGGCGACCCGGCCTACGTCATCTCGACATCCGGCTCGACGGGACGGCCCAAGAGCATCGTTCACACCAACACCAGCGCGCTGCGCTACGCCGAGTTGGCCACCGACTGTTACGGCTTGACGCCGGACGACCGTCTGGGCAACGTCGCACCATTCCACTTCGACCAGTCCACCTTCGAGCTCTACGCGGGGCCGCTGGCCGGCGCCACGACGGTGCTCGTGCCCGAGGTGCTCCTGAGCTTCCCCGCGAACGTGAGCGAGCTCCTCGAGCGTGAGCGCGTCACGACGTGGTACTCGGTGCCGACGATCCTGCGCCAGCTCCACCAGCGCGGTGCGCTGAACCAGCGTGACCTCTCGGCCCTGCGGTGGGTGCTCTTCGGCGGCGAGGTCTTCCCGCCCGCCGCGCTTCGAGCGCTGATGACATCACTCCCCGGTGCACGCTTCAGCAACGTCTACGGGCCCGCCGAAGTCAACCAGTGCATGTTCCACCATCTCGACGGCCCACCAGCGGACGATCGCAACGTCCCCATCGGTGCGGCGTGGCAGGACACCGACGTCCGCATCGTCACGCCCGAGGGTGCCGTGGTCCACGCAGCGGGACGCGGCGAGCTCCAGATCCGAACGGCCACGGCGATGGCCGGCTACTGGGGGCGTCCCGATCTCGACGAGCGCGTGTTCGCCACGGAATCGGCAGCCGGTGGCCTCAGCCGCCGCTGGTACCGGTCCGGCGACGTCGTCGAGCGCGATGAGGACGGGCTCGTGAGATTCGTCGGGCGCGTCGATCGCCAAGTCAAGGTGCGCGGCACACGCGTCGAACTCGAAGCCGTCGAGGCCGCGCTCGACGCGGTGGACGGCGTCACGGCGAGTGCCGCTGTCTGCGTCGACGACCCGGACGCGCCCCTGGTGGGGATCGTCCAGACCTCGACGATCACCGACGAACGTGTCGTCCACCGGGCGATACGCGCCACACTGCCTCCCGGCGCCGTTCCCGATCGCATCGTCCTCGTCGACTCGCTCCCGGTCACGGCCTCCGGAAAGGTCGACACGGTGAAGGCCGCACAACTGTTGGAGATGGGTGTCAGCACATGAGAACCGAACGACTCGACGACCTCACGGATGACTTGATCGAGATGATCCGCAGCGAGATCACGTTCGGCGAGCCGGTGGATGCCGACACGGATCTGCTCCTGACCGGCCTCGTCGATTCCATCGGCGTCGTCCGCATCGTGACCTGGATCGAGGATCACCTCGAGATCGAGATCGATCCGGTCGACATCGTCCTCGAGAACTTCCAGACCGTTGCGCTGATGGTCGACTTCACACGGCGTCAGTGACATGACCAACCGAGCGGCGAAGCAGGTCCTCGACCGCCGACACGGCGACACGGTCTCGTTCGTAACGCGTCACCTGCTCGGCGAGCCCGACGAGACGATGCCGGATTCCGTCGTCGAGGATCACTGCATCGAGCCGGGCCGCGAGCGCGCTGGCATCGGTACCGTCGCCACCATCGAGCATGCCGATCCCGTGCCGAATCACGCGCGCGGCGTTGCGCTGCTGATCGTTCACTCCGAGCGGGTGGATCAGCATCGGCACGTGAGCGGCAACGCATTCGTGCAGCGTGGCGTTGCCCGTGTGCACGATCGCTGCGGCAGCGAACGCCAGCAACGCACGCTGCGGAAGCCAGCCGGCCGCGTACACGTTGCGGATCCCGCGGAGCTCTCCGGCATGCCCCTCGACGGGCGAACCCACCACGAACTGGTACTGCGGGCGCAGCCGAGCGACCTCTGCGAGACGCCGGATCAGTGGGGTGCGCTCGCCCGAGGTCAGCGTCCCGAAGGCGCACAGCACGATCGGTCGGCCGTCCGCACGTGCGCTCGTCACCGCTGTGGCGAGGTCCGGGTCGTCGATCGCCGCCAACGCATCGGCGTCGACGGGCTCGAGGAGCGAGCCGATGTGAACGACGTCAGGGCGCGGGTCGTGCGGGATGTCGAGCTCCAGAGCATTGCAGACCAACATCGGAAGCTGGCGAGGGGCGAACGGGTGCAGCCACTGCCGACTCGTGAGCTGCCGCCGAACCCCGAGACGACGTGCCAGTGCGCGACTCACCGAGATCCGGTCGATCTCGCCGCTGACGAGTTGTTGTTTCACATCGTACGCTCGCATCCTGAACCACATCCACCACCACCGCAGGTTGCCCAGTACTCGATCGATCGGTCCTGTGGCCGGCCCGGGATCGTTCGGTCCGAGCCCGCCGATCGGCCACACGTCGAAGAAGCTGCACAGCGCCGCCAGCGGTGGCCGCGACGGAAGTGCGAGGGCGAGGATCAGCGCCTCCCACTCCTCGATGTCGACGATCAACAGATCGGGTTCCACCTCCGCGAGCACCGTTGCGAACGCGGGTGTGTCGAGCGCCGACGCAGCTCCATGACTGGCGCGCCACAACGCGAGCGGTCGCCATCGGTGGCCACTGCCTCCGGACGAACACCGAATCGGGATCACGCGCCGGTCGAACCTGTTTGCGAAGTCGTCCAGATCGCCCTCGTCGACCAGCATCACCACGCGATGACCGGCCTCGATCAGCAGCGTGCCGAGACGCCGTGCGAGCATCCTCTTGGAGGTGACGTCGCTCGGGACGATCGCGATCGTGGGCATGTGAACCGTCGTTCTCCTCTCGGGCCGCCGAGTATGCCAGAAGGCACGAAGATCCGATGACTGAGACCTCGGTCGATGTACGCGGTCGGACATCGCTCACACCGGTGCAGCGAGCACTGTTCGCCTCCCAGCAGCGCGACCCGGGCTCACCCATGCAGAACATGGTGCTCATGGCCCACATCTCCGGGGCGATCGATGCCCACCGTCTGGCCGACGCCTTCGCCGTCGTGGTCGACGCGAGCGACGTCCTGCGGAGTCAGATCACGACCGGAGCCAACGGCGAGACGACCGTCCGGATCTCGCACGAACGAGCGCTCACCGAGGTGATCGACCTCCCCAGAACCCAGGCGCAGGCGTGGGCGCAGCGCAGGGCTCGCGAAGTCCTCCCGCTCAGCCGTCGCGCCTACGACAGCGCGGTGCTCGTGCACGACGACGACACGGTCTCGTGGTATCTCGCGCTCCACCACTGTGTCACCGACGCGTTCTCATCCGCCCGCGTGTTCCAATTGACCGCCGACGCGTATGCGGGTGAGTCGGTCGAGATCCCCCCGTACTACTCGTGGGAGGGCCTGACCGATCGCGGAGCTGCCCACGAGCGAGCAATGCTCCACTGGGCGGTTCGTGCACCGGCGCCACGGATCGGACAGCTCTACGAGCGCCAGCAGCCTCCGACGTCATCGAGCACTCGGGTCCCCGTACCGGTCGATCACGAACTCGCCGCCGCGCTCGATGCGCTGACCCTCGGTCGTTTCCGGTCGATGAGCACCGACCTCTCATGGACGACCATCCTGCTCTGCACTACCGCCGTACAGCTCCACCGCATCAGTGGCGCCGACCGTTTCGCGATCGGCGTCCCGGTCCACAATCGCAGCCGACCGGGCGCACGGGATCTTCTCGGTCCACTGGTCGAGGTGTATCCCGTCGACATCGTGATCGAACCCGACGACTCCTTCGCCGTGCTCCACCGTCGGATCAGCCGATCACTCAATCAGACACTGCGTCACGCCGAGCCCGGTACCGCCCCCGCCGGAACCGACATCGAGGTCGTGGTCAACGTCATTCCGACGGTCGAACTCTCGACCTTCGGATCGCACCCTGCGCACGTCGAGTGGATCCACCCCGGTGCGTCCGATGCCAACCATCTGATGCGGGTTCAGCTCGCTCGCTTCGGACCGCCTCAACTCGTGCTCGATCTCAACCACGGCGCATCCTCGGAGCAACGCACGGCGCGTGTCGCAGCCCACTCGGCGCGGATTCTGCGCGAGATGGCCGAGGAGCCAGACGCCCACATCGGTGGTTTCTCCCTCCTCACACCCGACGAGAGGATCGCACTCGACTCGTGGGGCGACGGGCCAACGGCCGAACCCGCCGTCCACGTGATCGACCGACTCGCCCTCGCGCTGCGCGACCGGCACGACATCGCGATCGTCGACGGATCCACCTCGTGGTCGGGCCGCGAGCTGTGGACCCGGGTCGAGCGACTGGCCGCCACGCTGCAAACCGGTGGGATCGGTCCCGGTGATCGCGTCGCAATCGAAATGAGGCGATCGGCCGAGGCGGTCGTGGCCATCCTCGCAACGATGCGCGCGGGGGCGTCGTATGTTCCGATCGACCCCGAACAGCCTGCGACGCGTCGCGACGACTTGATCGAACGTGCAGGATGCACGATCACGCTGCGCGACGGCTCGGGGTCGCCCGTCGCCGGTACCACGTTGCAGCCCGTCGAGCGGTCTCTCGATGCAGAGGCGTACCTGCTCTTCACTTCGGGGTCGACAGGTGAACCCAAAGGCGTGCCGATTTCCCACCGCGGTCTGGCCGGCTACCTGGCGTTCGCCGTCGAGCACTACGTCTCACCCGACGATCGGCCGGTCGTGCCACTGTTCAGCGCTCTGACGTTCGATCTCACGGTGACGAGCCTGTTCCTCCCTCTGCTCACCGGCGGGCGGTCGGTCGTGTTCGGCGAGGATGGCCCGGTGGCGATGCAGCGCATCGCGACCTCGACCGATCTCACCTGGTGCAAGGCGACACCGTCGCACCTCGAACTCCTGGTGCGCCTGCTGCCGCCCGAGCATTCGCTCTCGACGCTCGTCGTCGGAGGCGAGGCGTTCGCGACGTCGCTCGCCCGTCGGCTCAGGGCCGCCTTGCCCGGGGTACGGATCTTCAACGAGTACGGACCGACCGAGGCAGTCGTCGGTTGCATGATCCACGAGTGGAACCCGGACGAGTTTCCCGGGTGTCCCGATGTTCCCATCGGCAGGCCGGCGCCCGGCGTCGGACTGCGGGTGCTCGACCGCTCCGGGCACGATGTTCCGCCCGGCGCGATCGGAGAACTCCACATCGCCCACCCAGGGCTCACCGTCGGCTACCTCGACGGCGACCTGAGTGCCTTCTCCTCCGCGAGGGGCCGCCGTTGGTATCGATCCGGCGACCTGGTCCGGATGCTCGACGACTCGACACTCGTGTACCTCCGTCGTGTCGACGAACAACTCAAGGTGGGGGGAATTCGACTCGATCCGAGTGAGATCGAGGCCGCGCTCGAGCTTCACCCCGCAGTCAGAAGAGCAGCGGTGCGGGCATGGTCGCCCGAGCATCGCCTCGCCCGTCGACACTGCGTGCGCTGCGGCCTGGCCGACAACGTGCCGAACGTCGTCTTCGACGACGCTGGCGTATGCGACCGGTGCCACAGCTACGAAGCGATCCGAGTGCAAGCCGATGTCTGGTTCCGCGACCAGACGGATCTGCTCGCGCTGCGCGACCGCGCCCGCGCGGAACGCACCGGACGATACGACTGCATCGCGTTGCTCAGCGGCGGCAAGGACTCGACGTATGCGTTGTTCCAGCTGGTGCAGATGGGCTTCGACGTGTATGCGCTCACGCTCGACAATGGCTTCATCTCCGACGGAGCCAAGGAGAACGTGCGGCGAAGCGTCGCCGCACTGGGGATCGACCACGAGTTCGCGACGACGGAGGCGATGGCCGCCATCTTCCGGGATTCACTCGAGCGGCACAGCAACGTGTGCCACGGCTGTTTCAAGACCATCTACACGCTGGGAACGAATCGCGCGGTCGAGCTCGGCGCACCGCTCGTCGTCACTGGACTTTCCCGTGGCCAGCTGTTCGAGACCCGCCTGATACCGGCGCAGTTCAGCGAGCACCGATTCGATGCCGACGCGATCGATGCAGCGGTGGTTGCTGCTCGACGTTCGTACCATCGGATCGACGATGCGGTCCGACGGTTGATGGACACCGAAGTCTTCAACGACGACGCGCTGTTCGACCGCATCGAGTACGTCGACTTCTACCGGTACGTCGATGTCGACCTCACCGAGATGCTCCGCTTCCTCGACGAGGAAGCGCCATGGGTGCGACCATCCGACACCGGACGCTCGACGAACTGTCGGATCAATGCGGCCGGCATCCAGACGCACCTGCTCGAGCAGGGGTACCACAACTACGCCGAGCCCTACGCATGGGACGTGCGCCTGGGTCACAAGCAGCGCGAGCAGGCGCTCGCCGAGCTCGACGACCGCGACGACGAGGACGAGGTCGCGGCAATGCTCGCGGAGATCGGGTACACGCCGCGAACCCGCGAGATCCTCGCCGCCTGGATCGAGGTCGGCGACGATGCGACGGCGCCGAGCCCGGCGGAGTTGCGTGTACACCTCCAGGGACTCCTACCCGCCCACGCAGTGCCCGCGGCGTTCGTGATCGTCGAGGAACTTCCGTTGACCACGAACGGCAAGCTCGATGTGGCGGCACTTCCTGCGCCGAGGCGCACACATCGGTCGAGCCCGACGCTGGTCGTCGCTCCGACGTCCGAGCTCGAGCGCAGGATCGTCGAGCTCTGGGAACGTCACCTCGGTATCGACACGATCTCCGTCGACGACGACTTCTTCGCGCTCGGTGGCGACTCGCTCGCCGCGCTCGAGATGACGATGATGTTGAGCGACGCTCTCGGCCGAGACGTCTCCGAGGAGATCGTCTTCTCGAACACCACGCCCAGCGCACTGGCAGCCGCGCTCGATGGACACCACGCGGCCGACCACGGGTTCGATGGTCTCGGCGCCGGCGTTGCGGTCGGGACGGGTCCCGAGCCCAGCACAGGTGGTGACCCACCGCGGCTGTCCGCGGGTGAACGCTCGATGCTGTTCGAGCACCGGATGCGACCCGACGACCCTCGATACAACCAGGGTCGCCTGTATGTCCTCGATGGGCTGATCGACCCCGAGCGGTTCCGTGCTGCGCTCGCCGACGTCATCGCCCGTCACGAGCCGCTCCACTGGACCTTCGACGAACCCCGGAGACGGCTCACGGTCGACGACGCACTGGCCTTCACCGCCGGGGTGCTCGCCACGCAGGCAGACGTCCGCGAGGCCGCGACCGTGATCCATCGCACGCCCTTCGAACTCGCGAGCGGCCCCCTCGTCCGTTGCGGGCTCTTCGAGGTCGACGGGACCACGGCCATCGTGCTCGCGACCCACCACATCTCGACCGACGCCGGCTCGTTCGATCGGCTGTGGAAGGAGGCCGTCACCGCCTATCGAGGCGAGGAGCTGCCTCCGCTGCCGAGCTCGTATTCGGACCACGCCACCTGGCAGGCGAACCGACTGGCCGCCTCGAACGACGACTACTGGCTGGCATCGATCGGCGCCGTCCCGCGGATGCAATTGCACCGTCCGTTCACGCCTGCACCGGACGGACTTCGCGACCGCGTGGCCGAGATCACCACGACCGAGTTCCGATCTGCGACCGGCACGTCGCCGTTCGCCACCGTGCTGGCCGCACTCGCCACGGTCATGCGTCGCTACTGCGGTGCCGACGAGATCACGCTCGGCGCGCTGGTCTCGACTCGCGACCACGCGAGCGCGGAGAACCTCGTCGGCTACTACCTCAACACCCTGCCACTGACCTTCCGTGTCGATCCGGGCGGACATCTCGCAGACCTGCGAACCCAGAGCGCGGAGACCCTGGCATCGGGACTTGCGCACCGTGTGGTGCCGTTCGCCGACATGGTGACGGGGCGGCGCAGGGCCGAGCTGCCCGAGCCCGCTCCGCAGGTGTTGGTGGCCCTGCAGGAGCTCGACGAGGTCAGCTGCGGAAGCCTCCACGGCACGCAGGAGATCCTGTTCACCGGAACGGCGGTCGCAGACGCAACCTTCTTCGTGCAGCAGCGGGGCGGAAACGTCGTGCTCGCCATCGAGCACCGCGGTTCCGAGCTCAGCGCGGAAATCGCCGACCGGCTCCTCGCCGATCTCGACACTGCGCTCACCGCGCTCGTGCGGCGCCCGGACGCGGTGGTCGGATCGATCACGTTGGACTCGCAGCACGCTGGCCGCCTCGTGGGCTCGACTCCAGCCGCTGCACCGCACGTGATGGCCCAGATCACACGGGTCATGGGCGATCAGCCCCACGACGTCGCGATCCGGTGCGGCGACCGCTCTCTGACCTGGCAAGCGCTCGACCATGCATCGACGATGCTCGCTCATCGCCTGGTGGCAGTTGGTGTGCGGCCGTCCGATCGCGTCGTCGTCACGCTTCCCCGATCGGTCGAACTCGTGGTCGCCATCGTCGCGGTGCTGCGCGCCGGCGCTGCCTACGTGCCCCTGGACCCGACGTATCCCACCGCCCGGAACCGCTCGATCGCACTCGCGTCGGACGCTCGGGCCGTGATCGGCGAGTTGGACGTCGACGGGTTCCAGGGCAACGGCGTCGTCGTCGATCTCGACGACCTGAGCACCGCGCAACCGGACGAGCATGGTGAGCTCCCTCCACCCGACATCGACGGTCCGGCGTACACGATCTTCACCTCCGGCTCCACCGGCGAACCGCGCGGCGTGACCGTCGGCCACCGGGAGCTCGCGATCAGCACCGCAGCGCGCTCCACGGTGTACGGCGCGAAACCCGAACGGTTCCTCGTGGTCTCGAGCGCTTCGTTCGACAGCTCGGTCGCCGGTCTGTTCTGGACGCTGACGGCGGGCGGCACGGTCGTCCTGCCGACCGACGCCGAAGTGCACGACGCCGATGCGCTCATCGACCTGTTCGCGTCAGCCGACATCACCCACACCCTGATGGTGCCGTCGCTCTACCGGGGACTGCTCGGCCGGGCAGCGGCCGACGCCGCGTGGCCCGACCAGGTGATCGTGGCAGGAGAGGCGTGCGGACCGGACGTGCTTGCCAGCCACCTCGCCACGCGCCCGGGGTCGAAGCTCTCGAACGAGTACGGCCCCACCGAGGCAACGGTCTGGGCGACCGTCAGTCATCTCGACTCGGCGACACCAGGTGTGCCGATCGGTGATCCGATCCCTGGCGTGTGGACCGCCGTGGTGGACGATCGGGGAGAGCTGTGCCCCGCCGGAGTGATCGGCGAACTGCTGATCGGGGGGGAGACCGTCACCCGGGGCTACGACGGCGTCGATTCCGACCGATTCGGTGGTGCGAGCCCGCTGGGCGCAGGACGTACGTTCCTCACGGGCGACCGAGCGGCAGTGGCCGCGGGTCAGCTGTACTTCCACGGTCGGGTCGACGACCAGCTCAACGCCGGCGGGCTCCGGATCGAGCCCACCGAGATCGAGATCGCGCTCAAAGCGGTGAGCGGCGTCGAGGAGGCGATCGTGGTGGCCCGTGATCTCCGACCGCTCGACGCCCGTCTGGCGTCGACCGAGTCGGCCCGGCTCGCCGACGCGATGCGGCGCGCAGCAGGCTCCGACGACCCGCTCGCCTCACTCGACGACGAGTTGGCCGACGATGCCCACCGCTCCCTCGTCGCTCACCTCGAGGGCGACCTCACGGCCGTCGACCTCGACGCGCTCGACGCACATCTTTCGGCAACGTTGCCACCGACCGCCACGCCTCGCGTGATCCGGATCCACGAGCGCCTACCGAGGTCGCCCAACGGAAAACTCGACCGTGCAGCGATCACCATGCTGCCGGTCACCGCATCGAGCCGGCAGTCGCCCGTCGTCCCCGGCTCGATCGGAGAGCTCGACGAGATCGTCGGGTTCTTCCGAGACGTCCTCGATCGAAACGATGTCGGACCGGACGACGACTTCTTCGATGCCGGCGGCGAATCGCTGCTCGCGCTCGAGTTGTTCATGCGGATCGAACAGCGCTTCGGCATCCGCCCGCGCGTCTCGGTGCTGTTCGAAGCTCGCACCCCGCGGGAGCTGACGGCCGCCCTCGGTTTCGGGGGTCTCGAACAGCGTGATGGCGCGCTGGTCCTCCGGGACGGCGGCGGCGAATCACCGCCGCTGTGGATCTGGCCGGGATCGGATGGGGCGCTCCTCATCTTCGAACGACTCGTCGACCGGCTCGACCCTGGGCTCCGGGTGCTGGGCGTCGAGTACCCGGGGACCCGAGGCGAACGGGCGCCGTTCGACACGATCGAGGACCTCGGTCGGTACTGCCACGAAGCACTGGTCGCGGCCCAGCCGTCGGGCCCGTACCGAATGCTCGGCTACAGCACCGGAGGGCTGGTCGCCGTCGATGTTGCCCGCCGACTGCTCGAGACCGGCGAGGACGTCGACTACCTCGGCGTCATCGAAGCCGGGGTGGCAGGAGTGGCCGACCCTCGCGGCCGGGCGGCCAAGTTCGTGGACGCATGGCGGACCCGCGGTCCGCGCTTCGCCGCGGCACGACTGCGCAGCTCCACCCAGGTCCTGACCGACGAGGTGACGAAGACGATCCGGCGCTCGCTCGAAGACCTCGCGGTCGACCGGTTCGGCATCCGGCCATCCGACCGGAGGTTGTTCCTCGGTATGGAACACCACTTTCGCGCTGCGAGTCTGAGCTACCGGCCACCGACGATCGATGCCGACATCGACCTCTATCTCGGCGACGACGCCTCCGCACACTGGATCACCGCGATGACTCATGCCTGGGAATCCGTCGCAGGAGGTCGGCTCCGTGTCGTCCAGGTCGATGGTTCTCACATCCGCAACACGATGCTCCTGCCACCGCACGTCGACTCCCTCGCTGCGTCGGTCGCCGCCGACCTCGTGGACGATCGATGACGCAGGGCGCCGACATCAGTGTGGTGATCCCGACGTTCAATCGGTCCCGGTCGTTGGCGCGACTGCTCGACGCGCTGGCAGACGAGGCCACCGCTGGGTGCACGGCCGAAGTGATCGTGGTCGACGACGGTTCGACCGACGACACCGAACAGGTCGTGCGACAGTGCGCGCTCGCGGTGACCTATCTCCGCCAGGCCGGGGCAGGCCCGGCGGCGGCCCGCAACACGGGCTGGCGGGCGAGCTCCGCGCCCGTCGTCGCCTTCATCGACGACGACTGCGTCCCCCGACCGGGGTGGCTCACCGACCATCTCGCAGCGTTCGAAGATCCGTGTGTCGGAGGTGTCGGTGGAACCATCGAGCCGCTCGTCGACGGATTCATCGCCGACTTCATCACCGCCGATGGCCTGGTCGATCACGGCCGTCCGCCGGGACGGGGCGCCGACGCCGATCCGACGTACCTGGTCACCGCGAATGCTGCGTTCCGCCGGGCGGCGCTCGAGGCGGCAGATGGCTTCGAGGAGGACTACCGGCTGGACCGCCCGGATCGGACCGGCCGGATCGTGGCCGGGGAGGACGTCGACCTGTGCTGGCGGATCGTCGAGGCGGGCTGGGCACTGAAACGATCGCCGGGCGCGATCGTCGCACACGACCATCGGGTCGCCCTCGACGCCCTGATGCGGACGTACTTCCGTCACGGACGGGCGCGTCGTGAACTCGGCCGGCGACATCATGGTCGTGGAGCGGCCGATGGGATGCGACGGGCGACGTCGACGCGTCACTGGATCGACCGAGTCCGGCGATATCGAAACCGCGGTGAGCGATCCTGGGGCCGCGTCGCCGGGTTCGTTCTCCTGCGGCTGGGCGCGCTGATCGCCTACGGGGGCGGTGTGCTCCGGTCGTTCAGCGACGATCGGTCAGCCCGCTGAGGCCGACGAGGAATCCGGCGCCCCACGGCAGGTGCATCGCCGGCAGCACCGGTGCCACCAACAGGCCGCTCGGACCGGCGGACGCCGCCTGACGCGCGGTCTCCGCCGCCAGAATGGCGAGGTAGGTTGACAACACGTGACGCCGCCACGGCGAGCACAACCCGAGCACGAGCAGCGGACCCGCGAGTTGGCGTGGAGCGAGCGACGAGGGGTGGCGCCGCACGGTCGCCGCTCGCGAGCTCCCGTACCTCCAGAACTGGGTGGCCACGGCTCGCAGCGTCCGGCGCGGCACATACGTGCTCCTGATCGAAGGGTCGAACCACACCCCTCCGCGGCGCGCCATGCGAACGGCGAACTCCGCGTCTTCGTTCACCCCCACGTCGGTTGCGTAGCCGCCGACGGCGACGGCGTCGGCGGTGCGATAGGCCCCCAGGTAGACGGTGTCGACCCAGCCTGGCGCTCCTCCGCTGTGGAAACGCGCGGGTCCGGCGCCCAGCGGCGAGGCCATCGCGAGGGCGATCGCGGCCGGCAGACCGCTCGCCGCCACCGGTGACATCGCGCCACCCACCATCGCAGCACCGGTACGGTCGAGTGCCTCCACACACCGCTCGACGTAGTCGACCGCGATCGTGCAATGCCCGTCGACCCGAACGATCACCTCGCCGACGGCCTCTGCGATCCCCACGTTGAGCCCGGACGCCTGCACCCGGTTCGGGTTGTCGAGCACCGTCGCACCACCGACCGCCGCAAGCTCTCGTGTGCGGTCATCGGACCGACCGTCGACGACCAGCACCTCGATCACATTCGGATACGTCTGCTCTCGGACCGCCGACAGGGTCTGCTCGATGTGTGCTTCTTCCCGGTAGGTGGGGATGACGACGGTGACCGTCGGCCCACTCACCGGCCCCCACTCCCGACGATCGTGCGAATCGTCCGGCCGGCGATCACGAGGTCGAACCGGAGGCTCTGGTGCCCCAGATAGTAGAAGTCGTACTGCAGCTTCTCCCGTGCGTCGGTCTCGTCACCTGCATAGCCGTACTTGACCTGTGCCCAACCGGTGAGACCGGGCCGAACCGAGTGACGCAGCTCGTAGAACGGGAGCTTCGTCGTCAACTCCGCGACATAGCGAGGTTGTTCCGGCCGCGGGCCCACGATCGAGAGATCACCCTTGAGGACGTTGATCATCTGCGGCAGTTCATCGAGATGGGATCGGCGAAGCAGGTTCCCGAACGGAGTGATGCGGGGATCGCCGCGAGTGGTCCAATCCGTGGTCGCGCCACCATCGTCGTCCATCGTGCGGAACTTGTAGATCGTGAACTCGCGGTGGTCGCGCCCGACGCGGGCCTGGCGATAGAAGACGGGCCCACGATTCGCGACCAGATCACCCAGCGCAACGAACGGCGTCACGACGGCGAGCACCACGACGCCGACCAGACCCGCAGCGACGTCGAACACCCGCTTGAACCGCCCGTATCTGGCCACGTGGAGCTCTCCGATGTCGAAGAACAGTGACGTCTGCGCCAGGTCCTCGACGGGGACCTTCCCCAACCACTCACCGGAGAACGACGGCCGGGTGCGTATGCGAACACCGGTCAGGTGCAGGATGGCTGCCTGATCGATGATTCGTTCGTCGAGCAGCGCATCTGGTTCGAAGACGACGACGGTCGCCCCGCAACGGTCGGCCGCATCGACCAGCGGCGTGCCCTCGACGGCCGCAACGAGGTCCTCGAGCGCCACCGAACCGACGATCGATGCCGGTCGCTCGGGTTGGTCGTCGAGCTCGGTTCGCAACGCGGACGCGAGTGACGAGCTGCCGACCACGAGCACCCGATCCCGCGCCTCGAGCCGTGTCCGGCCGGTCTGCGACAACTTCGAACAGACCATGCACCACGGCACGACGAGCACCGCCGACCCGAAGACGACATATCGCGGAAGCAGCGCCGCGCCGAGCACCAACTGCGCCAGCGACACACCGACGGCACCGACGGCCGACGCCGAGATCGACGGCACGACGGCCGACTTCACGTCGCGGTAGGAGTCGGGGAGGCCGAACCCGTACAGCACGATGCTCAGCAGGACCGAGTAACCGATCGCCCATCCGAACCGGGACGTCTCGAAGAACTCGTAGTCCCCCACGTACGTGCCGTGGACGACCGACAGCCCGAAGACGATCCCGACGACGCCGGCGTACAGCAGAGCGGTGGCCAGGCGACGCACAGGTCAAGCGTAGGTGTGCTCGGTCGGCTGCCGCCGGTCGAGCTCCGCATCTCGTCGGATGGCCCAGCCGAGCATCCCGGCGAGCACCCCGAATGCGGCGGAGCCGAGCAACCACACCACGTTCGGCGTGACGGGGATGTCCCACCACCACTCGCGACCGCTGTCGAGATCGATCGAGAGGTTTGCCACGCCGCTGATGTAACGCCGCATGTACGAGTGCAGCGCCACGCTGTGGGCCACGGTCATCAGACTGAGCACGGTCGTCAGTTGCACGACCGTGAGCCCCGAGACACTCGTTGTGCGCCGCCAGTACAGCGCCGTGAACCCCAGCACCGGGACGAGCGGCAGCACGTAGCGCGGCGCGATCTCGAAGCCGACGGGCCACCCGCCGCGCCACAGCAGGAAGTACGGGACGGCCAGCAGCCCACCGAGTATGGCGAGCAGCGACAGGGCCTTGCGCCAATCCATGCGCCCGATGCCCAAGAACGCCAGCGCGAAGAACGAGGCGACCGTCGGCATCCACACCGTTCGCGGCATCGGCGTGTCGAGCCAGCCGATCGGTGCGACACCCAGATTGCCGGTGATGAAGTACGGGATCTCCCGCAGGTTGTTCCACAGCAGATTGCCCCGCGGCTGAGAACTCACTGCGTCCTGGATGACGAGCGCTTCCACGTCGACCACTCGCCTCGTCAGGACGACGATCGAGACGAGCAGCGCCACGCCGGCGACGGACGCCACCGCGAGAAGCCTCGGCATCGAGTCGCGTTTCGGCCGCCAGAGCAAGACGCATGCCGCGATGACTGCGATGAACGCATAGAGGCCGCCGTCGGCGCGGCTCCCCGCGGCCGCCGTGAGACCCAGGACCAACAACGCACCGGCAACGACCGTCTCGCGCCGTGCGCGGGCGTGCAGTAGCGCGACCACCGCACACCAGGACGCGCCGATCGCAGCAACGACCACACCGCTCGGATTCGTCGAGGGCCACAGGGAAATCGCCCGAGGGACCGCAGTGACCAGCAACATGATCAGGTAGCCCGCGCGATGGCGGTGAGGAAGAACGAACCAGCCAGCAGCCAGCAGCCCGACGCACAGCGTCCACGACGTGAAACGGGCGAGCAGCGCCGAGTTGACGGGCTCATCGCCCACCGTCAAGCCCATCACCGCGTGGAAGAGCCCCGGGTAGATCCCGTCATTGGCGATCGTCCGCACCCTGGTCCCGGGTTCGATCGCCCCCTGACAGGCGGCCGACCGATACGCATCGAAGGCGTAGCAGTGCGCACCGGGCCCGATCTCGGCAGGCACCTCGACGAAGTCCTTGCCCGCGGCGTAGGCATCGCCCAGGTTCGTGCAAGCGTCGTCCGGCGCGGTCGGACTGCACCAGATGCTCGCGAGGTGGAAGCCGTCGTCCGGGGCGGCGCCGATCGGCGCCGCCAACGTCCACATCGCCCCCAACACGACCAAGGCGAGAACGACCGCAACGACCGTCCAGGTCCGACGGCCCCCAGCCGGTTCGGTGTGCACCGGCGCAGTGTCCGGCTCGTCGACCGCCGCCTCGACGTCCGACCGGTCCACCTCGGTCTCCTCGAGGCCGGCGCCGACGGGATCGGGCAATGGATCAGCGCCCGAGACCATCGGACGAGTGTAGGTGCGCGACTACCCGCACCAGAGAGCGGTGCTGGCAGAATGTGCGGGTGAGCACGTTGGAGCGGTCGTCGATCCTGATCACGGGCGGTACCGGCTCGTTCGGCAAGGCGTTCACCCGGTGGGCGCTCGACCACCTCGATCCGGCCCGGCTCGTCGTGTTCTCCCGCGACGAGCTCAAGCAGTACGAGATGCGCCAACAGCTCGGAGACGACCCCCGCGTTCGCTGGTTCATCGGTGACGTGCGTGATCGCGGGCGGCTCACTCGGGCGCTCGACGGGGTGGAGTTCGTGATCCATGCGGCGGCGCTCAAGCAGGTCGACACGGCCGAATACAACCCGTTCGAGTGCATCGCCACCAACGTCCTCGGCGCGGAGAACGTGATCAACGCATCGATCGACGCCGGAGTTCGCCAGGTGATCGCGTTGTCCACCGACAAGGCATCGAGCCCGATCAACCTCTACGGCGCGTCCAAGCTGTGCTCCGACAAGCTGTTCGTCGCCGGGAACCACTACGCCAGTCACTCGGCGACTCGGTTCGCAGTCGTGCGCTACGGCAACGTGATGGGGAGCCGCGGGTCGGTGATCCCGTACTTCCGGCAATTGGCGCCGACCGGTCGTCTCCCGATCACCGACACGCGGATGACGCGCTTCTGGATCACGTTGGACCAGGCGGTCCGCTTCGTGGCCGACAGCTTCGAGCGGATGTCCGGTGGCGAGCTGTTCGTCCCGCGGATTCCGTCGACGACCGTGCTCGACCTGGCGCGAGCGATCGCACCCGATGCGGTGCACGACGTCGTCGGCATCCGGCCGGGCGAGAAACTGCACGAGGAGATGGTCTCGGTCGACGACGCACGTCGGACGTTCGAGTACGACGACTACTACGCCATCGCGCCGTTGCTGTCGGGCTGGACCGATCAGGATCCCTTCGCGAACGGCAAACCCGTCCCGGACGAGTTCTCCTACCGATCGGACACCAACGAGCAGTGGCTCGGGGTCGACGAACTCAGGGCGCTGCTCGCGACCATCTGATGATCCCCTACGGTCGACAGTCGATCGACGACGAGGACGTTGCCGCCGTCGTCGAGGTGCTCCGTGGCGACTGGCTCACGCAGGGTCCGACGGTCGAGCGATTCGAACGTGCGCTCGCCGATCGAGTGGCCGCCCGCCACGCCGTGGCTTTCTCCTCCGGAACCGCAGCGCTCCACGGTGCTGCTGCTGCGGCAGGATTCGGCGACGGCGACGTGGTGGTGACCTCACCGCTCACGTTCATGGCGACAGCGAACTGCGTCCGCTACGTGGGCGCCCAGCCGGGACTGGTCGACATCGACCCGGCGACGTGGAACCTCGACCTCTCCCAGGTGCCCAACGACATCGCAGGCGTGATCCCCGTCCACTACGGCGGGCTGCCGGTGGCGCTGGACCGTTGGCACCCGTCCAGCCGGACCGTCGTGATCGAGGACGCTGCGCACGCGCTGGGAGCCTCGACACCGTCCGGGCCGGTGGGCAGTTGTGGCGAGAGCGCCATGACCTGCTTCTCGCTGCACCCCGTCAAGCCGATCACCACCGGCGAGGGCGGGATCGTCACCACGAACGACGACGAACTCGCCGACCGACTTCGCCGCTTCCGCACCCATGGGATCGTCCGCCGCCCCGACCTCGGGGGTTGGGCGTACGAGATCTCGGACATCGGATACAACTACCGCCTCACCGACATCCAGGCAGCACTCGGTCTGTCGCAACTGCGCCGGCTCGACCGGTTCATCGACCGGCGAAACGAGATCGCCGAGCACTACCGGGAGTTGCTGGCCGACCTCCCGATCGGGCTGCCGCCCGCCGCGCCGACCGGCTACCGGCACGGCTATCACCTCTTCGCGGTTCGCGTCCCGGATCGCCGGGAGGTCTACGACCGCCTGCGCGACGCAGGAATCGCAACCCAGGTCCACTACGTGCCGATCCATCACCATCCGGTGAGCGCGGACATCGAGCTGCCACCCGGTGGCCTGCCGGCGTGCGACGCGTTGTACGAGGGGCTGCTCAGCCTGCCGATGTTCCCGACGCTCACCGATGACGATGTCCGCCACGTCGCCGAACAGGTGCGAAGGAGCCTCGATGCCTGAGGGTCGTCATGTGGTCGTGTGCGCCGACGCCTCCCCGGATCTCGGCCTCGGTCACGTCATGCGCTCGCTCGTGCTCGCTCACGAGCTCACGGCGGCCGGGTGTGCCACCACGATCTGTGGAGTCGGGGTTCCCGCCGACCTGCTGGGGTCGACCGACCTGGTCACCCGGCGAGACGCCGACGATGTCGACACGGTGATCGGACTGCGCCCCGACTTCGTCGTCGTGGACGGTGACCACTTCACCGCCGACTTCTTCGCCGCTCTCGATGCTCACGGGATCGGGTACGCCGTCATCGACGACAACGGTGACACCGCTGCCGGCCGGCCGGTCGTGGTCGTCAACCAGAATCCCCATGCGAAACCGGCGATGTACGACCACCTCGAGGGGAATCCTCTCCTGCTGTTGGGCGTGCGATTCGCGCTGCTCAGGCCCGAGATCGACGAGATCGCTCGGCAGGCACCGGCGCGTCGAGCGGGAACCGTCTTCGTGGCGTTCGGCGGCAGCGATCCCCGCCGACTGACCGAGCCCGTCGCAGTCCGACTGGCATCGGAGGGGCTCACCGTCCGGGTCGCCGTCGGCCCCGTGCACCCGGAGCGAGCAGAACTCGTCTCCAGGTTCGACGGAGAAGCAGGTGTCACGGTCACCGAACCCGAGGACTACGCCACCGAGCTCGCCACCGCGAGCGTGGCGGTGCTCGCTGCCGGCTCGAGCCTGCTGGAAGCGGCAGCCCTCGACACGCCGGCCGTCGCCGTGATCGTGTCCGAGAACCAACGACGACTGGCGGCCGCTTCTCTCGACCAGGGCGTGGTGTTCAGGGTGTTCGACGCCGACGAGGAGTTCCTCCGCGAACTGGGCACCGACGTGGCCACCGCGCTCGGCTCGACGCTCCGCCCCGATCGGCTGCGCGTGCCCGGTTCCGGCGCCCGACTCGTTGCTGCATCAGTCACAGATCGGATGTCGTCGCCCGTACGGCTCCGGCCGGCGTCGATCGACGATGCTGCCTTCGTGTTCTCACTTCGGACCGATGCCGACGTCCAGCAACAGTCGTTCGGAGCTGCACCGACCTGGGAGCAACACCTCGAATGGTTCCGGGCGACCATCGACGATCCTCGTCGTCGACTGATGATCGTCGAGCGCGCATCGGACCCGATCGGACAGATCCGGCTCGACGACGTCGGCGACCACGAGGTCGTGTCACTGGCAATCGCTGAACCGGCGCGGGGACGAGGCCTCGGGCGACGCGCACTCGGCGCAGCGACTGCGCTCGCCGTCGGTGACCTCGTCGCCCACATCCGGCCGGACAATGCACGATCGCTCGCGGCGTTCTCGAGTGCCGGGTTCGTCGTGGAGTCGGAGAACGCTGACGAGGTCGTGATGCGCCGATCCTGCGGCCCGAGAACGGAGACGGCGCCGTGACCTCGATGCACATCGCCGGCCGCGCGATCGGCGTCGACGAACCTCCCTACGTGATCGCCGAGATCTCGGCGAATCACCGCGGCTCACTCACAGCAGCCATCGAGTTGGTGCACGCCGCTGCAGAAGCGGGCGCTGACGCCGTCAAGCTCCAGCACTACACAGCCGACACGATCACCGTTCGCTCAGATCATCCCGATTTCCTCGTCACCGGTGGGACGTTGTGGGATGGCCGTCAACTCGCCGACCTCTACACCGAGGCGATGACGCCGTGGGAGTGGACCGACGATCTTGCAGTCGCTGCGACGAACGCCGGCATCACCTGGTTCTCGACACCGTTCGACCGCACTGCCGCCGACTTCCTCGCGCGTCACGACGTCCCTGCGTTCAAGATCGCCTCGTTCGAGATCGTCGACCTGCCCTTGATCCGGTACGTGGCGGGACTCGGCAAGCCGGTGATCATCTCGACCGGCATGGCGTCGTTGGAGGAGATCGACGCAGCGGTCGGCGCAGCGGCGAACACCGAGACGGCGGTCCTGCGCTGCAACTCGGGCTATCCCGCGCTCCCGGCCGAGATGGACCTGCGAGCGATCCCGGTGATGCGCGATCGCTGGAAGCTCCCGATCGGCCTGTCCGATCACACACTCGGCTCCACGTCGGCGATCGCGGCGGTCACGCTCGGCGCGTGCATCGTCGAGAAACATCTCACGCTCCGACGATCCGACGGAGGTCCGGATGCGGAGTTCTCGGCGGAACCGCAGGAGTTCGCTGCGCTCGTGTCGTCGCTGCGCGAGGCCCACGCCGCCCTCGGAGAGGCTCGATTCGGTCCATCCGAGCGCGAGGTCGCGAACCTGGCGTTCCGCCGGTCGCTGCGGGCCGCCCGGCCGATCGCGGCCGGGACGGCCCTGACGCCCGATGACGTCCGGTCGATGCGTCCCGCCGGCGGACTCGCCCCGGACGATCTCGATCTCGTGATCGGTTCGGTGGCATCGACCGACCTGGTCGTCGGCGACCCGATCACGTGGGACGATCTCGTGCCGTTCGAGGGGGAACGATGACATCGCTGTGTGTGATCCCGGCCCGGGGCGGGAGCCAGCGGATTCCGCGCAAGAACATCCGGCCGTTCGCCGGTGTCCCGATCCTCGCCAGAACCATCGACATCGTGATCGAGTCCGGTGTCGCCGACCGCATCGTCGTGTCGACCGATGACGAGGAGATCGCCGAGATCGCACGAGCGGCCGGCGCCGAGGTGCCGTTCCTCCGCGCCGCCGACCTCGCCGGCGACGATGTCCCGACGATCCCGGTGGTCGCCGACACGCTCGCCAGGCTGTTCGACGACGAGCGCGGTGGCGTCGACACGACATGGGTCGTGTACCCGACCGCCGTGCTGATCGAACCCGGGGACCTGGTTCGCGCCCACGACGACTTCGTCGCATCGGGCGCGGCGGTGGCCATGTCGGTCGTCGAGTCGCCCGGACCGATCGAGCGCGCCTGGCGACGGACCGTTCGCGGTCGTGGGCGGATGTGGTCGCCCGATCACGTCGAGACACGGACCCAGGATCTCGAGCCGGCCTTCTTCGACGCTGGGCAGTTCTATGTCGCCGGCACCGACTTCTGGCTCAGCGGAGCGACGCTCGCCGACGCCGATCCACTGCTGGTGTCGTTGCCCCGCGAGCGCGCGATCGACATCGACACGATCGACGACTGGCGTTTCGCGGAGTCGGTCTTCGCCGGCAGGGCCGCTCGCAGCGAAGCCGACCGCCTCGAAGCACTCTGGTCGGGCGAGTTCGGCGACCGCTACGTCGACCGCAATCGTGACGCCGGCGATCCGCGCGAGCCGTTCTGGACCCACATCGTCGAACTGACCGATCCGAGTTCGGTCCTCGAAGTCGGCTGCAGCACCGGCAACAACCTGCGATGGCTCGACGACGGGTCTCGACACGTCGTCGGCGTCGATGTCAACCGCGGCGCGCTCGACGAACTCGCCGAGCGACTTCCGCGGGTCGAATCCCACCTCGCGTCTGCTCGGAGACTCCCGTTCGACGACCAACGATTCGATCTGGTGTTCACGGCCGGCGTGCTCATCCATCAGCCCGACGAGTCGCTCGACGAGGTGCTGACAGAGATGCGACGGTGTTCGCGGCGGTGGATCATGATGGCCGAGTACTTCGCGCCGTCTCGCGAGGAGATCCACTATCGGGGGATCGAAGGAGCGCTGTTCCGGCGCGATTACGGCGCCCTGATCGCCGAACTCCACGGCGACCTCACCCTGCGCCAGTCGGGCTTCCTGGGCCGCGACGAAGGGTGGGACGACGTCACCTGGTGGTTGTTCGAACGGCAGCACCCGCAACGCGACGAGTGACCTCGATGCGAGTGGCATCGGAGACGTCAACCGTCAGCCGCCTCCAACACGTCACGAAGCTGTTGCGAGTCGAGCAGATCGACGTAGTCGACACTCTGGAGGGCCCCGCCGAGATAGAACGCAACCGACGACGAGTGGTGATAGACGGTGAGGTGATCACTGATCTCCGCCAGGACGCCGACGAAGACCTCGGCCGGTATCCACGAGCCCGGCAGGCTCACCACGCCGTCGCGATCGACCGGGGCACCGTCGTGTGGGTGGGGCTTGTGGAACACGACGTCGGCGCCGGCCTGTGCCTCGTCGAGCACGTGGTCGGGAGTGCGTCCCCACATCGCCAGGACCAGCGCGACGCGGCCCAGTCGTTGCGTCGGCTCACCGAGCTGCCTCATGACGAGCTGGTGCCAGGTGTCGGCTCCGAAACGCAGTTCGTCGACGAGTCCGGGGAAACCGACCGCCTTGTGCGCAGTACGGGGGTTGAGCCGACGGTAGACGTCCGGCCGGCTGACCATGACGAGGTCGGTCTTGCGGCCCTCGCCGAACTCCCATCCGCAGCCTGTCGTGACGACCAGAACCTTCCACTTCAGCTTCCGCATCCCGCGTAGCGACATCTCGGGATTGCTCCGATAGGTGCCGATCCCCTCCTCGAAGAGCACCAGCCGTTCCGTCCGAAGGGGGGCGAAGAGCCGGTATCGGCCAACGCGATCGTCCTCGATGAACAGCGTGTCGTACCGGTTGCGAGTGAACTCCTCGATCGCCGCGTCGTCGTCGAGGTTCCACGACACCGACGAGAAGAGCCGACCAGAGCCGCTGGAGGACATGAACTGGGCGAACTCGTCGACACCGTCGATCGAGGACGTCAGGACGTGCAACCGGCTCTCGACGATTCCGAAGTGTCGGACGATCGACGCACAGTTCAACACCTGGAGCGGCTTGCTGCACACGAACACCGACCGTCCGAAGTCGATGCCGGCAGCCCGATCAGCCATCGGCACCCACGCCGAACGAGCTTGTCGATGTCTGCTGCACCAGGCGTCACACTGTAGGTTCTCGCACCGTGGGTTGGCACGTGGCACACCAGCTGCGGCCGTTCCTGCGACGCCCGCGGCTCGACCTGTTGCTCATCGCCGGCGTGTCCGCGGTCGCCGGGCTGTTCGAGGCTGCTGTCCTCATCCTGGTGGTCAACGCTGCGGTCGCGATCGCTGATGGCACGTCGGCGTCGCCGATCGACCTCCCGATCATCGACGTCGACGCGTCGATCGGCCAGGTGCTGTGGTGCGCTGCAGGGCTGACGATCGCCGTCGCGTTGGCGAACACGTTCGTGTCCTGGTTGGCAGCCCGTGTGGGTACGGAGGTGTTGGACACGTCCAGGCACCGCACCATCGAGGCGTTCCTCGGGGCGTCCTGGAACAGACAGTCCGCAGAGCGCCAGGGCGCAATCCAGGAGACGGCGACGACACTGGCGTTCCAGTCGTCATCGCTCACGATGACCATGATCGCCGGTTTGTCGGCCGGGCTCGCGCTGGCGGCCCTGTTCCTCGCCGCGGTCTTCATCGACCCGATCGTCACCGTCATCGTGCTGGTGTTCGGCGTCGCACTGTTCGCCGTCTTCCGGCCGGTCAGCCGACTCACGCGCCGTTACTCGAGCGTGTACGTCGAGGCGAACAGCGGCTACACCGAGGACGTGGCGCGGATGGCTGCCATGTCGATGGAGCTGCGAGTGTTCGGCGTCGAGTCGCAGATCCTCGCAGCGCTCGACCGCTCGGCCGCCACGGTGAACGAGAGCCTCCGTCGCACTCGATTCGTTGCCCGCCTCGGCACGACGTTGTATCGAGACGTCGCAGTGCTGTTCCTCGTCGCTGCGGTGGCGGCGCTGAATCTCGCGGGTGCCGACCGAATCGTCGAGGTCGGTGCCGTGGCGTTGCTGATCGTGCGCAGCTTGGGTTACGCGACGCTCGTGCAGTCCGCAGCCCAGCAGGTCAGCGAGCTGTCACCCAACCTCGCAACCCTCCAGAGGCGCCTCGAACGGCTGGAGTCGAGTCGGGAACAGGTCGGTTCGAACGCGGTCTCGTCCTTCGAGAAGATCGAACTCGTCGGCGTCAGTTACTCCTACGACGACCGGACTCCGGCGATCCGGGATGTCGACCTGTCGATCCGTCGCGGCGAGGTGCTCGGCGTCATCGGACCATCCGGCAGCGGCAAGTCGACCCTCCTGCAGATCCTGCTGCGGCTTCGGATCCCGGATGCAGGAGCGGTCCTGGTCGACGGCGTCGACTACGAGACGATCGACCCGACGTCGTGGTCGCATCTCGTGGCGGTCGTGCCCCAGGAACCCCAATTGATCGAGGCGTCGATCTCCGACAACATCGCGTTCCTCCGGCCGAGCGTGACGCGCGACCGGGCCGAACGAGCAGCCGAAGCCGCGCACGTCGCCGCCGACGTGCGCGAACTGCCCAACGGCTTCGACACGCTGCTCGGGCCACGCGGAACGGGCCTGTCCGGGGGACAGAAGCAACGTGTTGCGTTCGCTCGGGCGCTGGCTGGCGATCCGCAGCTGTTGATCCTCGACGAGCCGACCAGCGCACTCGACGGCGAGTCCGAACGCCGCATTCGCGACACGATCACCGAACTCAAAGGCCACGTCACGCTCGTGATCGTGGCACACCGTTTGTCGACGCTCGACGTGTGCGACCGCGTGATCTCGATCGAGACCGGCCGGGTCGAGCCCACCGTCCCCCCAGCTGGCTGATCCTACGATCCTCGACGAGAGGCAATGCCGACGAGGATGTCGGCGGCGACGTTCGGACCCCATCCGGCGGCGATGATGGTCGGCGACGTGGCCGACCGGTCCGCGCCGACCGCGGCGTCTGATGAGACCGGCCAGAAGACCTGTTGGTACGTTTCGTCGATTCACCGGTCGCCTTGCGGTCGGCCGGCCACCTCGTGCCCGGCTGACGCAGTGCAACCCATCTGAAGGGGGTTGATGTGGTTCCAAGTTCCCTGCGTCGCGTCGTCACCGTGGCCACCGTGGTGGCGCTGAGTGCGTCCGCACTCCTTGCCGGCACGACACAAGCCGCTCCTGATCCAACCGTCGCCACCGCCCCATCGGTCGCCGGCCCCATTCCGCTGACCACTGCGCTCGGAGATCCTGCACGCGGCTACCCGTTCATGGCGACGCCCATCGATCTCGCCGCACGCGGCTACGTCGAGGAGGAGTACTTCATCTCGGGGACCGAGGCGTGCCGTTACGGGATCGTGGGTCAGGCAACAGCCACGGTGATCGCATGCGATGGCACGTACACCACTCGGATCATGGTCCGGCGGCCGACGACTGCTGCCACGTTCAACGGAACCGTCCTGCTCGAATGGCAGAACGTCACGGCGCAATACGACGTCGACCACTACTGGCTCGAATCGTCCGACCACATCATGCGCTCCGGCTACGCCTGGGTGGGCGTCTCGGCACAGCGAGCCGGCGTCACGGCGACGTTCCCGTGCATTCCAGCTGCTCAGGTCTTTGCCGGATGTAATGCACTGAAGACCTGGAGCCCGGCTCGATACGCACCGCTCGACATCCCGGCGACCTCGCCGGGTGACGCGTACTCGTACGACATCTTCTCGCAGGCCGCTGCGGCACTTCGATCACCGAACGCGGACGGCCCCGATCCACTCGGGGCACTCGACCCCGAGGTCGTGGTCGCGATCGGCACCTCACAATCGGCAGGCCGACTGGCGGCGTACTACAACTCGATCCTGCCGTTGCAGGCCGATCCTGTCGTCGACGCCGTGTTCCTCGGCGAGGGTCGCTCTCCGGTGCGCACCGACCTGCCGATGCCGGTGCTCAGGCTGCTGTCCGAAGTCGACGTCGCCGCGACGTTCGCTCCGCCGGACGCCGACAACTACCGACAGTGGGAGGTGGCGGGGGCATCTCATGCCGACTTCGGATTCACGTCGAAGATCCAGGAGTTCATCGAGCGAGGCGACATCCTCCAGACGTCGCCCGTCTGCAATCGCCCTGCACCGAGCCAGATCCCGAAGCGCTACGTCTACAACGCCGCGTGGGACCGGATGGTCGATTGGGTCACCGACGGCGTCGCACCGCCGATCGCGCCCCGTATCACCTACGTCGACGGTGCCATCGCACGCGACGCTCAGGGCAACGCCCTCGGCGGCATCGCCTTGTCCGAGCACTCGGTCGCCACGGCCTACAACGGCACGGGGAACGGAGGCGGCACGTTCTGCAACCTCTTCGGGGTGCACGAACCGTTCAGCAGCGCCCAGCTGAAGGGCCTGTACCGGAACCAGGGTGCGTATGTCTCGGCCGTCGCGAAGGCGAACAATGCGAATCGGGCGGCGGGTTTCCTGCTGCCGGCCGACTCGGCGGAGTCCACCTCCAACGCGGCACAGAGCAAGGTCACCAAGAACTGACGCTCCGTACGCAGATGCAGCGCTCGGCAACCACCGGGCGCTGCACCCGACACGGCCTGGATATGCGCAACGGCTCCGGCTCCCGTCGCCGTGGTCATGGAGTGATCCATCCCGAACACGCCGAACAGCGGGCCCGGTAAGGTCCGATCGATGCGCGTGACCGACTGCACCACCTTCGTGATCGCCAACCCGCCGCCGCACTTCGGTGGGCGCTATTTCATCGTGGTCAAGCTGACGACCGACACCGGGGTGGTCGGCTACGGCGAGATCTACGCCGCCACGTTCGGGCCGCACACGGTGGCGGCAATGGTCGACGACATCGCCGACAGGTGGGTGATCGACGCCGACGCGAACCGCATCGAGCTGCTGTGGCGGCGGATGTACTCGAGCGGATATGCGCTGCGGCCGGATCCGACGCTGGTGGGTGTGATGAGCGGGATCGAGATGGCGTGCTGGGACCTCGTCGGCAAGGAAGCCGGCAAGCCGGTGTACGACCTGCTCGGCGGTCGGGTGCACGACCGGATCCGCACCTACACCTATCTGTATCCGACAGACGGGCGACCGGACGTGTACACCGACCCGGCTCAGGCGGCCGAGCAGGCGGCGTTCGAGGTCGAGCGGGGGTTCACCGCGGTGAAGTTCGATCCGGCCGGGCCGTACACGGCGTTCGACGGACACCAGCCGAGCCTGGAGGACATCGAGCGGTCGGTCGCGATCACGAGCGCGATCCGCGAGGCGGTCGGTTCGCGCGCCGACCTGTTGTTCGGCACGCACGGCCAGTTCACCGCCGCCGGTGCGATCCGGCTGGCGCAGCGGCTGGAGCCGTTCGATCCACTGTGGTTCGAGGAACCGACGCAGCCGGACCAGCCCGAGGAGATGGCACGGGTGGCCCGCCAGACGTCGATCCCGATCGCGACCGGTGAGCGACTGACGACGATCTCCGAGTTCGCCACGCTGGCACGCCATCAGGCGGCAGCGATCTGGCAGCCCAACCTCGGTCGGTGCGGCGGGTTGCTCGCCGGCAGGAAGATCGCGGCGATCGCCGAGGCGTCCGGGTGTCAGATCGCGCCACACCTGTACTCGGGTCCGATCCTCGGCGCGGCGAACATCCAGTTGGCGGCGACCCTGCCGAATCTGCTGATCGTCGAGGGCATCCAGGACTGGACCGGCTTCCACGCCGAGCTCCTGACCACCCCGATCGAGTGGGAGGACGGCCACGTGATCCCGTCGCGAGAGCCAGGCCTCGGCGTCGAGCTGAACGAAGAGGTGGCACTGGCCAACCCCTACCCCGCGGACGGTGAATTGCACCTGACCATGTCCGTGACGCCAGGGGTCTGACCCCCGGCGTAACACCCGCCGAATCAAGCGATCACCTGTTACGCCAGGGGTCTGACCCCTGGCGTCACTAACGGAAGTCGCGGGAGGTCGTCGTCGCTGACATCGGGAGGGGAGCGAGGTGGTCGGCGACGATGTTGACGACACCTTCGGCGCGTTCGAGGCGACCGCGGATCAGCATCGCGGGCGCTTCCCTCGCGACCTTGCGAAACCTCGCCCAGCAGCCCTTCGAGACCACGACGTTGATCAGGCCGGTCTCGTCCTCCAGGTTGAGGAACGTGACGCCCTGCGCGGTCATCGGCCGCTGGCGATGGGTGACCACCCCGGCGACCCGCACGATCGAACCCGGCTCGGGATCCCACAACTGCGACGAGGTGAGCACCCCCAAACGGGTCAACTCGTCGCGCACGAAGACGGTCGGATGGCCGTCGGGCGACACTCCCGTGGCCCACAGGTCGGCAACCGCCTCCTCCACCGGGGTCATCCCCGGCAGTCGCGGCGCCGCGTCGCCGGTCACCACACCGGGCAGTCGGCCGGGTCGCGACTGGGCGGTGGCGCCGACGGTCCACAGCGCCTTGCGCCGGTCCAGGCCGAAGCACTCGCCGAACAGTCCACCGGTCGCCATGGCCTCCAGCTGCACCAGCGTCAACGACGGGACCCTGCGAACGAGGTCCTCGGTGTCGGTGAACAACCCGCCCGCCTTGCGGGTCGCCTCGATCTCCTCGGCCAACTCCGATCCGATCCCGCGCACCGAGCCGATCCCCAACCGCACCGCGACACCACCCTCCGACGACTCACACGGCTCCAACGTCGCTGCTGCCAGCGACGCGTTGAGGTCCGGTGTGTGCACGACCACGCCGTGGCGGCGGGCGTCGCGCACCAGCGTGTGCGGCGACCAGAACCCCATCGGCTGTGCGTTGAGCAGCGCCGCACAGAACGCGGCCGGCTCGTGGTACTTGATCCACGACGACGCGTAGACGAGGTAGGCGAAGCTCACCGAGTGCGACTCGGGGAAGCCGTAGTTGGCGAACGCCTTCATCTTCATGAACAGCTCGTCGGCGATCTCGCCGGTGATGCCCCGCTCGGCCATCCCGGCATACAGCCGTTCCTTCAGCCGCTCCATCCGCCGGGCCGAGCGCTTCGACCCCATCGCCTGGCGCAGCTCGTCGGACTCGGCCGGTGTGAACCCGGCGACGTCGATCGCCATCTGCATCAGCTGCTCCTGGAACAGGGGCACGCCGAGCGTCTTGCCGAGCGAGTTCTCCAGCAGCGGATGCAGGTACGTGATCGGCTCGAGCCCGTTGCGGCGCCGGATGTACGGATGCACCGACCCGCCCTGGATCGGCCCCGGCCGGATCAGCGCGACCTCGACCACCAGGTCGTAGAATCGTCGTGGCTTGAGCCGCGGCAGTGTCGCCATCTGCGCCCGTGACTCGATCTGGAACACCCCGACGGTGTCGGCGCGGCACAGCATCCCGTACACGTCGTCGTCCTGCGGAATCGTCGCGAGGTCGATCTCGTGGCCGCGGTGCTCACGTACCAGGTCGACGGCATAGTGGAGCGCCGAGAGCATCCCGAGCCCGAGCAGGTCGAACTTCACCAGACCGGTGCGAGCGCAGTCGTCCTTGTCCCATTGCAGCACCGACCGCTTGTCCATCCGCCCCCACTCGACCGGGCACACCTCGATCACCGGCCGGTCGCAGATCACCATGCCCCCGGAATGGATGCCGAGGTGGCGCGGGGCGTCCTCGACCTCCAGCGCCAGCTCCAGCACCGGTTCGGGGATCGAGCAGTCGGTCTGCGCGGCGGTCACCGCCACGCCGCCCCAGCCGTCGACCTGCTTCGACCAGGCGTCCTGCTGGCCCGGTTCGAACCCGAGCGCCTTGGCCATGTCGCGCACCGCCGAGCGCGCCCGGTAGGTGATCACGTTCGCCACCTGGGCGGTGTGGTGGCGGCCATAGCGCTCGTAGACGTACTGGATCACCTCCTCGCGCCGGTCACTTTCGATGTCGACGTCGATGTCGGGTGGACCGTCGCGCTCGGGCGACAGGAACCGCTCGAACAGCAGGCCGAGCGACACGGCGTCGGCGGCAGTGACACCGATCGCGTAGCAGACCGCCGAGTTGGCGGCGCTCCCCCGGCCCTGACAGAAGATGTTGGCTCGGCGGCAGAACTCGACGATGTCCCACACGATCAGGAAGTACCCGGCGAAGTCGAGCTGTTCGATCAGCGCCAGCTCGTGATCGATCGTCTTCCACGCCCGTGCTCGCAGCGAGAGGTCCTCCGCGCGGACCGGACGTTCGCCGTATCGGCGGCGGGCGCCCTCCTCGGTCACCCACCGGAGGTACTGCATCTCGGTCAGCGCCGTACCGTCCGGTCGAACGGGGCACGGGAACGGCGGCAACTTCGGAGCCACCAGCGACAGGTCGAACGCCGCCGCCCGGCCGATCTCCGCTGCCCGCTCGACGACGCCCGGATAGCGACGGAACCGCTTGGCCTGCTCGGCACCGGAACGGAGGTGCGCGCCCGCAGCAGCCGGCAGCCACGGGTCGACCTGGTCGAGGCTGCGACGCGACCGCACGGCAGCGAGCGCGGTGGCCAACCGGCGTTGCGTCGGGGTGGCGTAGTGGACGTTGTTGGTCGCCACGCACTCGACACGTTCACGATGAGCGAGTTCGACGAGTGCATCGTTGCGGGCGGTGTCGAGCGGGTCACCGTGGTCCCACAATTCGACCAGCACCCGGTCACGCCCGAACGCGTCGACCAGCCGGAGCAGCTCCCGCCGGGCCGCCGCTGGGCCGCCGGCGACCAGCGCCGCAGGCACTGCACCCTTGCGGCAGCCCGTGAGCACCCAGCCGTGACCGGCGACGATGTCGGCGACGTCGCCGAACGCGAACTGCGGCGCCCCCTTCTCGCCGGCCAGGTGTCCGTTGCTCAGCACCCGGGAGAGCCGGGCATACCCGTCGGGGCCGTCGGCCAGCACGAGGAGATGCGTGCCGGACGGATCGGGGGCATGCGAGTCGGGAACCATGCCGGTGTCGACCTGACGATCGGTGTCGCGTTCGGACCGGAACACTGATCGCTCGGTGGCCGACAGCCCGATCTCGCTCCCGAACACGGTCGGGAGGCCGACCGCCTTGGCCGCTTCCGCGAATCGGACCACCCCGTAGAAGCCGTCGTGATCGGTGATCGCCAACGCCTCCAGGCCGAGGCGAGCCGCTTCGGTCGCCAGCTCCTCGGGATGCGACGCGCCGTCGAGGAACGAGAAGTTCGAATGACAGTGCAGCTCGGCATAGGGAACGACCGGCGCCGCTGACGCCGTCCTGGTCAGCTCCGGCGGCGCCTCGAACGGCTGACGTTTGCGGCTCCACGCCGGTCCGTCACCGCCCGAGTTCCATGACGGGCTTCCCGGGGCGCGCCCGTCTCGCCCCGTCGCCCGAGCCTCCGGTCTGCCCGACAGCGTCGCTTCCAGTTCACTCCACGACCACGAAGGGTTGTTGAACCCCATCCACCCAGTATCGAACACACGTTCGCACCCTCGCAACCCCCTCAACCCGAAATATGCCTCGATCGTCGCGCCCAGCGCTCAGATCGAGGCATATTTCGGATGGGACCTGGACGTGGTCAGCCGTCGGATCACCGGGTTCGGGACCAAGGGCCCTAGCCGGAGCGCCTCGGGAACCGGCACGCTCGTCACAGACCTACCTACTGGTCGGTAGAGAACAGATCCGCCTCCCACCGCCCGAGGACGACATGACAGCCGCCACCGCCAGCGAGGACACTGCCACCCGCCATCTGCACGGGATCGAGACACCGGCGACGCCCACCGGACTCAAACCGGTCCTCGCCGTCATCCCCGAGCACTGCTACGAGCGGTCGACGATACGCGGACTCGGTCTGTTCCTTCGCGACGTGATCATCTTCGGGCTGGCGACGTGGGGATTGCTGTCCACCAACAACCCGCTGCTGCTCGTTCCCCTCTGGCTGCTGAGCGGCGTGATGGTCGCCGGCCTGTTCGTGATCGGCCACGACGCCGCGCACGGCGCACTGTTCGACTCCAAAGGCCTCAACGCCGTGGTCGCCCGCGTGAGCATGCTGCCGTCGCTCCACGCGGTCGAGGTGTGGGTGTTCGGCCACAACCGGGTCCACCACGGCCACACCCTGCGCCAGGGCATGGACTTCGTGTGGCACCCGCTCACCGTCGAGCAGTACGAGGAACTCGGACGATTCGGCCGACTCCGCCACAAGCTGGAATGGGGTCCGTTCGGTGCCGGCGCCTACTACCTCCGCGAGGTGTGGTGGAACAAGATGGTGCGCTTCACGCCGCCACCGCGTTGGCGACGCCGGATGCGTCTCGACCAGGCGCTGGTGGCCGGGTATGCGCTGGGTACGCTGGCGCTCCTCGTCGCCGTCGATGGCACCGGCGGGATCTGGCAGTGGGTCAAGGTCGTCGTGATCCCCTTCCTGCTCTTCTGCCAGGCGATCGGCTGGGTGGTCCACGTCCACCACATCGCCCCCGACATCCGCTGGTGGCCCCGCCGGGAGTGGAACCGCTTCCGCGGTCAGGTCGAGGGCACGACGATCCTGTGGGGGCCACCGGGGTGGGACTTCTTCGTCCACTGGATCATGGTCCACCTCCCCCATCACGTCGACATGCAGATCCCGTGCTACCGCCTCCCCGAGGCGGCCCGGGCGATCGCCGACGCCTACCCCGACGAGGTCGTCGAGCAGCCGATCAGCATTCGCGACTACCTCCGCTCGACGAAGGCCTGCAAGCTCCACGACTTCGACACCGGCACCTGGCACACGTACCCCACCGCACACTGACTCATCTCCGAAAAATGCCCGGATCTGCGCGCTGAGCGCGCAGATCCGGGCATTTTCGGGGTGGGGGGTGGGGGTTGGGGGGTTGGGGGTTGGGGGTTGGTCACGGCGTCAGCGCGAGCAGGAGACCGCGCAGGCCCGGATCGGCGCGATCGATCGCAGCCGCCCAGGCGAACCAGCCGATGAGCTGACTCTCGCCCTCCGGCGGTGTCGGGTCGGCCTCACCACCGTCGATCAGGTACCGCAGGTCGAGGTGCGTGTGGCCGCGGCCGCCGGCATGCACGTCGACGTGGATCAGCTCCGGAACACCGTGTTGGTCGATCGGCCCGGCGAGACGGACGTCGAGTCCGGTCTCCTCGCGGCTCTCGCGCAGCGATGCGTCCCATGGCGTCTCGCCCGGATCGATGTGACCGCCCGGCTGCAGCCAGATCCCCAGCCGTTTGTGCTCGAGCAGGATCACCCCTCGCGGCCCCACGACGATGCCCGAACCGGTGACGTGGATCGGATCGGACTGCTGGTCGAGGGGCGCTTCCAGCCGATCGAACGCGGCCAGGAACGCCACGATCGAGTCGGCCTCGCGTCGATCGACCGGCTCGCGCGCCACCACATCGCGCCGGATCCGTCGGTGGAGTTCATCAGCGTGCACGACCCCGGTGTACCAGCATCGACGCAAACGACACACGTGTGATTTCTTGGGATTTGTTCTTGAGTTCGTCAGTTTCCCGACCGATAGCACCAGCAGGACACAACGGAGCGGCCGGACCCCGGCCGATGAACCTGGCGGGAAAAACACATGGACAACGACACCAACATCGCACCTCGCATCCTGATTGCCGTGGACGATCCAGACCTTCGTCGCATCAGCGTTGCGGGCTTGCGGGCCGCCGGCTTCAGCGTCAGCGCCCCCACCGATGGTGAGGCGGCGATCATGCTCGCCGAGTCGTTCTCCCCCGACGTGCTGATCGTCTGCTCTCGGCTTCGTTCCCCCGACGGCCGCCCGCTGTTCGAACGCCTTCGCGACTCGAGCGAGCAGTATCTGCTCTGCATCACCGAAGAGGGCGCCCACCGCACCCGTGCCGCCATGCTCCACTCCGGCGCCGACGACGCCGTGTCGGTCCCGGTGACGCCCGAAGAGCTCACCGCTCGTTGCCATGCGCTCCTGCGTCGCCCCCGCCAGATGCAGAACCGTGTCGAGACCGTCATGACCTCGGTGCTCAACCTCGGACCGCTGACGATCGACCTCGGTCGGCGAGAGGTGCGCATCGACGACGAGGAAGTCGCCACGACCCGCATCGAGTTCTCCCTGCTCGAGCAGTTGTGCCGCCGCCCAACCGAGGTGTGCACTCGTGAGGATCTCCTCGACGCCGTGTGGGGGCCGACCTGGGTCGGCGACAACCACGTCGTCGACGTCCACCTGTCGAACCTTCGTCGCAAGCTCGACAAGGCCGCCCCCGAGTACAAGGTGATCCACACCGTCCGCGGGGTCGGATTCCGACTGGCCAACGACGTCACCGACTCGCTCGAGATCTCCCACCCGTTCAGCCTCGTCGCCGTCGGCTGACGTTCGCTCTCGGTGTCGGCACCGAACGCAGTGGCTCAGTCGTAACGGGCGCTGATCCACCAGCGTTGGCGTTCGAGGACGACGAGCAGTCCCTCACGGTCGTCGGTCACCATCTGGAAGCGCGCCAGTCGGCGATGGCGATCCGGTTCCCACCAGCGCTCCTCCACCGGCCACGGACCCGCCCAGGCGATGATCGGCCGCGGGCGACCACGACGCCACCCCGTTGCGTCATCGCCCGTCAGCAACCGCAGTGACGCCGGCGCTGCCGACACCGCCCCCCGCCCGGTGACCTGCACGAGTTCCCCGCGTTCATCGAGCACCTCGGCGGGAAGCGGATCGGCGAACACCGTCGCCGGTGACGGCGTCGGCAGCGCACCGGGCCACGGACCGACCGGACCGGACCCCGTGCGAGCCACCGCTCGGTGGTCGAGGTCGACCATGGCTGCCGGCACCCAGTCGTAGCGGTCGGCAGGCAGTCGTCCGCCTCGCCAGACCGGCACCGTCACCGCATCCGACGAGGTCAGCGTGGTCAACCGGGCAATGGTCCGGGCTGCACGGCGGTCGGCTTCGGACTGGCCACCCCACAGCCCCAGCTGACTGCCGTCGTCGGCACGCACCTCATCGGGCGTCAGTCGGACGAGCACGACGCCGCCGGTGAGTTCCTGGTCGCTGCCCCGCGGCAGGTTCACCCAGGCGTCGAGTTGCCATCGGACCCGCTCGACCATCGCCGCTGCCGACATCCCTGCGGATCGATACCACGACCGCTCGGATCGTTCGCCGTGCTCGGACTCCAGCGCCACCACCAGACGGGTACACACCCGCCCGTCGGCGGCGAGCGACCCCGCCAGTTCGTCGGCCAGTTGCTTGGCGATGAAGACGACCGCGCTCGAGTGTGCCGCCGGGTCGTCGAGGACGTGGTCGAGCCGACGTTCGGGCGCCGGATCGGTGGTGCTCGACGGCCGGGTGTCCATGCCCGACGCGAGGCGATGAGCGCGTACACCCGGGTGACCGAAGCGGCCGAGCACGTCGACGGCGTCGAGCGCGGCGAGATCGCCGAGCCGGCGCAGGCCGAGCCGACCGAACAGCTCGACCAGGTCGGGGTCACACTCGCCGAGCGTCTGCAACCATCCGATCGGGAGATCGGCACAGAACGTCGGCGACCCACCAACGGGGACGAGCACGGGCCGACCCCGTCGAACGGCCAAGCGGGCGGCGATGCTCGACGCGAACCGCCCGTCGGCAACGCCGACACCGGGAGGTCCGAGCGAGGTCGACAGCTCGCCAGTGAGTTGGACGAGCCGGTCGGCGAGCGCTTCGTCTCCACCGACGTACCGGGACGGCCCGCGGGCTCGCAGGCTGATCCAGCCAGGCTCGATCACGTCGAGCCGGGGGGAGAGTTCGGCCACACAGCGAGCCACCGGCTCGAACTCGCGGGCATCGCGATCGGGGTCGTGATCGAGCAGGGTGATCTGCGGGCAGCGTCGTTGGGCCTGTCGGCGTCGTTGACCGACGACCACGCCCTCGGAGGCTGCCGCGTTCGTGCGTGCGATGACCCGGTTGGCCGACATCACCGCCGCAGGGACGTCGGCGGCGAACCCGGCGGCCGTCACCGGCCAGTCGGGGTACCAGATCGACACGATGCGCTGTGGCGCGTCCATTCGATCGCCTGCGACCGGTCAGGCCGAGATGGCAGCGACGGCCGGCACAACCGTCGTGGTGGTCGTGGTGGTCGTGGTGGTCGTGGTGGTCGGAGCCACCGGAATCGTGAAACGACAGTGACGACGCCCCGGCAGACGGCGTCCGGAGGCGCGCACGACGACCTGACGCCATCGGAGATGCCCGTACCCGTCACCGAGCCCCGACCACTCCTCGGCATCGGTGTGGAGCGTGCCGTCACAGGCCATCGAACCGGGATCGCCGAGCACGATGGTGACCACGTCACGTTGCCGGAGACGGACGGCGAGTTTCCGGACACCACCGGCGGAGAGACCGGTCGGTGCCCGTACGAGCAGGACGTCGAAACCGTCGGCGGCAGCGGCGACCACGTCGAGCCAGCGGCCCGGATCATCGGCTGCGCCTGGAGGGTGGCTTCCGATGGCGACGACCCGCTCGAGCGACACCCCGAGCTCGCTGGCGGCGTCGAGCCCGACCGTCGGGAGGTCGATCAGTGCAAGCCAGGCGCCGGAGCGGATGGCCGGCGCAACGAGCGCCAGTGCGGTCGACGTGGCCGCCGACCCCTGACAGGCGATGGTGCGGCCCCGAACGAGTCCGCCTTCGGCGAACAGGTCGCCGAAGGTCTCGTCGACGGGGATCGTGCGCTCACCCGCCAACGCCAATCGACCCACACGATCGCCCAACGCAGCGAGCGGGGCGGTCAGGGTTGCAGCGTCGACAGCCGGTTCCATCCCGACATGGTATCGAACACATGTTCGTCCGCGCCACCGGATGGTCCCGGCGAGTCATCAACGGCGAGTGATCAACGGGGTCACGCGGCAACGTGCGAGGCGAGCACGGCGTCCATGTCGCTGCCGCTCGCGGCGTAGGCATCGGCTCCGAGCGCCCGGGCGTGGTCGGCGTCGACGACCGCATGACCACCGACGACGACGAACACATCGGGATCGGCGCCGTGGGCCGCCTCACATGCGTCGGCCAGCGAGACGAGGTTGTCCGACGACATGACGGACAACCCGACGGCGAGGAGATCGGGCGTCGCACGGATCACGTGGGCGATCGATTCGCTCGGCACGTCGACACCGAAATCGGACACCTCCCACCCCCGCAACCGCAGCAGGTCGCCGAGCATCGCAACCGGCAGTGCATGGAACTCGCCGGCCGGAGCGCCGAGCGCCACCATCCCGCGTGAGCGTCCACGACGGCTGAAGCGCGGGCCGATCCGACCGACGATCCGCATCGCGATCCCGGTTGCCCGGTGTTCGATCGAGATGTCGAGCTCGCCCGCCGCCCAACGCTCACCGATCGACACCATCGCCGGCGTCAACACGTCGAGATAGATCTCGTCGAGCTCTGCGCCTGCCGCCATCGCCGCTTCGATCACGCTCCACGCTCCCGGTGCGTCCCCGGCCGTCAGCCGGGACTCCAAGCGCGTCGACCACGGCGCCCGCCGGTTGCGTGCACCGCCCCTGCCGGATGCGCCGATGCTCGCCGCTGCGACCTTCGCGTCCTCGCGGAACCGATCGAGCGCCGAGCGTTGCACCTGCCAGACGCCGCCCGACTTCGACGCCTCCATCACCCCGAGCCGCACGTACCGGTACGCGGTCATGTAGTGAACGCCGAGCTCGTCGGCCGCTTCCTGCAGTGTGAGTACCCCGTCGGTCATGTGATTCCCCAGCCGGCGCTGGTTGCCAGACGCTAGAGGCCCAGTGGGGTCGCGTGCCCAACCCAGCCCGCCATCGGCGAGCAGCGTCTCAGCCCTGCTTGGCGTTCCAGCGCTCGCGAGCCTGCCGGCCGCGATCGAGGAGGTGGGCGGGCACCCGCTTGGCCGCCTCCGACATGGCGGCATCGCCGCCGCCACCGTCACCACTCGGCACGGCGGCCGCCGGCTCATCGGGCTGGAGGTCCTCGAACGTCGGGGGTTCGACGCCCGGCTTCCAGTACTGGTAGAGGTCGCGGAGCACCTCGGCCAGACCCTCGGAGTCGTGACCCTTCAGGAGGTCGACGGTGATGATGTTGGCGTACACGTGGACCGCGGCGACCTGCCCCGTCGCGAAGAACCGTCTCGCCAGCTCGTCGGAGGGTGTGTTTCCCCAGGCGTCCTCGACGGACCCGAAGTGCTCATGGCCCATCCCGGACAACGAGCGGTTGATCTCGAACCGGACGACACCGCGTGTCGAACTCGGCTTCTCGGTGACGGCGACCAGCTGACCCATGACGCCGCAACGCTAGCGCCCAGAGGTGCCGCGCACCCCCATCCGCTCGTGCCGCGCACCCCCATCCACCGGTGAGCGCACCCCCATCCATCAGAGGGAGCCGTCGACGATCGAGGCCAGTTCCTCGGCCAGCACACGGTCGTCGGCCGTCCCGCGGACCGCGATGATCGCGCCGTGCCGGCGACTGACCAGTGCGATCGTGTACCCGCCCGCGGACTCGGACCCTGGCGGCACGAACCCGGCAACGCCGACGGCGTCACCCGTGACCGCACCCACCGGTCGGATGCCGCTTCGCTCGAACCAGTCCGATTCGACCGTCGCCTCCGACACATAGTGCACCTCGGCGACCGCGTCTCCGGCGGTGAAACGACAGGCGTCGTCCGCGATCGACTCGACCACGACCCGCTCACCGACGGACGCTCCGATCGTGTCGGCCGTCGCCAGTTCGTTCAGGCGGTCACAGGCGTCGATCACCGGCTGCGCCGGGAGCGGCGGCAACGTCACCGGAGAGTCGGGGTCCGGCTGGGGGTCGCCGATCAGTTCGGTGACGGGCGGAGCCAAGGCTTCCTCGTCGGTGACGGGCAGGATCGTCGTGGTCGCCGCGCCCACCGGCCCGGACGCCGCGCCAGAAGGATCGGAGACGGCAACCGTCGGCACCGGACGCATCCCATCGCTCGCCGTGCTCGACACCGAACCGTCGTCACCGAACCATCCGCACCCACTCGCAGCGACGAGGACGACGCCCAGGGTCAGTGCCGCTCCTGTCGTGCTCCGCCGAACCACGCCGCCAACGTACCCCTGCCACGGTCGCGCCGGCAGGCGGCGGGACCAGGCGAATGCTCAAGACTTCGTCAGGGCGGCGGCGAGCACGGACGGGAACTCGTCGGGGGTGGTCGACATCACGGTGGCGCCGAGCTGCGCGAGCGTCGCCGCGTTGCCGTGATCGTGTGCGGGCGTGCCTTCGTCGCTGAGGGCGAGCAGCACCACCACCTGCACTCCGGCCGCGACGAATTCCGCGACCCGTCGGTGCATCAGCTCCACGTTGCCGCCTTCGAACAGGTCGCTGACCAGCACCACCACGCTCTCGCGCGGCCGCTCGACGAGTTGCTGGCAGTAGCCGAGCGCACTGGCGATGTCGGTGCCGCCGCCGAGCTGCACACCGAACAGGACCTCGACGGGATCGTGCAGGAAGGCCGTCAGGTCGGTGATCGACGTGTCGAACGCGATGAACGAGGTGTGCAGCGCTGGAAGCTGAGCGAGCACACCGGCGAACAGCGATGCATACACGACGCTGTCGGCCATCGACCCCGACTGGTCGACGGCGATGACGACGTCGCGGGCCAGGCTGCGTTGGCGGCGCCCGTGGCCGACGAGCCGTTCGGGGATCACCGTGCGGTGTTCGGGCAACCAGTGCTTCAGGTTGGCCGAGATGGTCATCGGCCAGTCGATGTCCCCTGGGCGCGGACGGCGGGTGCGCGCCGATCGGGCCAACGCGCCGCGAACGGCCTGGCGGGTCTGGTCGGTCAGTTGGCGTTCGAGATCGGCGAGCACCTTGGCGATCACCTGGCGAGCGGTGGCGCGGGTCTCGTCCGGGAGGTGGCGGTTGAGTTCGACGAGCAGTGTCACGAGGTGGACGTCGGGCTCGAGGTCGGCGAGCAGTTCGGGCTCCAGGAGGAGCTGTCGCAGGTCGAGGCGATCGACGGCGTCGCGCTGGAGGATCTGCACCACCGGCGTCGGGAAGTACCGACGGATGTCGCCGAGCCAGCGGACGACCCCGGGCTTCGATCGACCGAGGCCACCCGATCGGCCGGCTTGGCGGCGGGTTCCCGTGGGTCCGCCGTCGCGGTCGTCGGCGTCGTACAGCGCTCCGAGCGCGGCGTCGATCCGGACGTCGTCGCCGTGGAGCGACCCGTCGCCGCCGCCCGATCCCGCGTCGTCGCCATCGGGATCGGCGGTGGACGCGTCGACGAGGGCGTCGGCGGCCGCAGGTCCGAGCAGGAGCCGCCAGCGTCGACGGCGCTCGGCCTCGGAGACGCGGAGCGGCGCGGTCACGAGACGACTCCGGCATGGCTGGCGAGGCCGAGCATGCGGCGCACGGTCTCCATGACGGCCGCAGCCCGCTCCGGGTCGACGTCGTCGCCGAAGCCACCGGGGCGCACGACGCCCAGCCCCATCAGCACGGCCATCAGCTGGCGGCGCTCAGCTGCTTCGAACGCCCCGAACGTGCGTCGCAGCAGCGCCACGACGTCGTCGAATGCCGACGGTGCGAGCGCCGACACCCAGTCGTCGAGCACCGCGAGCAGGTCGGCGTCGTGGACCAGCACCGAACCCGACCCGGCGAGGAACCCCTCGACGAAGGCCGCACCCTGCGCCGGCGGCGTCCCGCCGGACAGCGCCTGCGAGAGGTGGCGCTCCACCTGGCCGACGCTCCATGTCCCCGAATCGTGGAGCAGTCGGGTCGCTCGGCCCCGGACGAGCCCGTGGCCCGACGTCGCGGCGAGGTCGACGAGTGCGGCGGGCAGCCCGTTGCGCCTGGCCGGGTGGTCGAGCACGGCGAGCGCTCCCTGGAATGCGCTCATCCGCTCGGTCATCATGGCCGCTGCGTCGTCGTCGAGCGATCGGGCGGCACCGGGAAGTCCGGCGAGGATGCGGACGACCACGCCGTCGACCACGTGGCGGAGTGCGTCGGCGTCGGTGCCGCGTACGTCGCCGTAGCGAAGCGCCGAGGCGAGCGGGGGCATCGCATCGAGCAGGTGCCCGACGTCGGGATCGGTGGCAGCCAGGCGGGCGAGCCGGTCGACCGCCGGCTCGACGGCACTGGGCAGCTCGGCGAACAGCGCCCGTTCGACGACGCCGACGAGTTCGGCGATCCCACCCGCAGCGGCCGCTCGTTCGATCAGCCGGGCGGTGGCGGCCGATTCGAGCGTCGTGCCGTATCCGGCCTGTTCGATCAGCCGCACCGAGAGGTCGGGATCCCACCTGACCTCCCAGGTCTCACGGAAGGTCCCCGACGAGCCGCGACCTTCGACCTGGGTGCCCCACGGGATCCCCAGAGCCGTCAATCGGTGTAGCAGGTGCGACTTGCGTCGACCGGCCGGCGTGCGCAGGTCGACCTCGACCGTGCGGGCGTCGGCGCTGAGCGCGATGCGCGCGGACTTCTGCAGCTTGGCGACGTCGCGGGCGAGCGGTACCTGTGGTGCGGCATCGGGCACCTCGCCGATCGCGTGGCCGACGACGAGGTCGCGACGCACGATCTCGAGCCCACCGGTGATCGCGCCGGCCGCGTCGAGCACTTCGGCGAGGCCGGGCCGGGGTCGATTCCGCATGGCGGCCAGCGAGGTGGCGAGTCGAGTTCCCGCGATCAACTCGTCGGGCGACGCCGCGCCCCGCGATCGCGCACCAGCCGCGCCGCGTCGACGAAGAAGCGGACCACACCGTCCTCGCCTGGATGGTCGAACACGTGGCCGTACCAGCCGGGGCTGTCGACGCCGGCACCGTAGCCGGAGCGGCTCGTGAGTCGTCGGGCCGTCCACGGCACCCAGGCGACCGCCACCTTCTGCTTGCGCAGCCCGCGCAGGCTGGCGGCGTCGGTCGACACCGATGGCACAGCTGGTCCTCCGAGTGCATCGTCGAGGTCGAGCGCGGGCACGTGCCAGGCGCCGCAGACGACGACGATCCGCTCGTGACCGGCCCGCCGAGCAGCGCGGATCGCACGACGCATGTGCGCCTCGCGCCGGGCCTCGGCCAGCGACGGGACGAATCCGTCGCGAGCGGCGACCATCGCCTCGGCGACGGCGTCGAACGACGGGGCACCGTCGCCGCGATGCTCGATCACGTCCTCCCACCAGCGTTCCGGGTCGGGGTCGCCGGCGGCGGCGGCGAGGTCGCCGATCGGGTCAGGCGGCGCACTGGAACCGAGGAGGTCGTCGTCGGCTGCCTGCGCAAGGGTGATCGACAGGGGGAGGTCGATCGCGTGTACGGGTACGCCTCGCTCGTTGGCCCAGGCGATCGCCTGCCACTCGGGGCTGAACGACGCCAGCGGCGCGAACGCCGCGCCCGCCGGCTCGGTGGCGACATGGCCGAGCAGCGCGACCGGCGGCGTGAGGCCCGGCTCACCGATCCACCGCAATGCGGGCTCGACGTCGGCCGGCAACTCGACGAGGACCACGTCGGGCTCGACCTGCGCGAGCACCGCCAACACCGAGCGGGCCGAGCCCGGGCCATGGTGGCGGATCCCGAGCAGGTGCAACGGCATGGTTCAGCCGTCGAGCTCGCGACAGGCGTCGTAGAAGTCGTCCCAGCCGGGACGTTCGCGCACCACCGCTTCGAGGTACTCGCGCCACGCGACGGTGTCGGTGACTGGGTCGCTGACCACGGCGCCGACGATGCCGCCGGCCACGTCGGTCGCGCGGAGACGCCCGTCGCCGAAGTGGGCAGCGAGTGCGAGGCCGTTGGTGACGACCGAGATCGCTTCCGCCGTCGACAGCGTCGCCGTGGGGATCTTGAGGCTGATCCGTTCGTCCTCGGTGAGTCCCGAGCGCAGCTCGCGGAAGACGGTGACGACGCGACGGATCTCGTCGGCGGCGGCCGGCACCTCGGGGAGTGCGAGGGCGACGCCGAGTTCGGCGACGCGACGCTGCACGATGTCGATCTCCTCGTCGACCGTCGCGGGCAGCGGCAGCACGACGGTGTTGAACCGGCGGCGCAGTGCACTCGACAGGTCGTTGACGCCGCGATCGCGGTCGTTCGCAGTGGCGATCACGTTGAAGCCACGGATGGCGGCGATCTCGGTGTCGAGTTCGGGGATCGGGAGCACCTTCTCCGACAGCACGGTGACGAGCGCGTCCTGCACCTCGGGCGGCATCCGGGTGAGTTCCTCGACGCGCACGAGCGCTCCACGTTGCATCCCGCGGTAGATGGGGCCGGGGACGAGCGCTTCGGTGCTCGGACCCTCGGCGAGGAGGCGGGCATAGTTCCAGCCGTAGCGCAGGGTCTCCTCCGTGGTGCCGGCGGTGCCCTGCACCAGCAGCGTGGAGTCGCCGCTGATCGCGGCGGCGAGGTGCTCGCTGACCCAGGTCTTGGCCGTTCCGGGCACGCCGAGCAGGAGCAGCGCACGATCGGTGGCGAGCGTGGCGACCGCGATCTCGACGAGGCGTTGCTGGCCGACGTACTTGGGGACGATGACCGTGCCGTCACCCAGTTCACCCCCGAGGAGGTAGCGCACGACGGCCCACGGCGACAGCCTCCAGCCCGGCGGACGCTCGCGATCGTCGAGTGCTGCGAGCGCCGACAGTTCGTGCGCGTACTGGTCTTCGGCGTGCGGGCGCAACACGTCGACCGACGGCGCGTCGCCTGGCTGCATGCGACCCGAAGTGTCCGTTGCACTCATCGACGGTGACGCTACCGACCGACCGTCGCTCTGTTCCTGCTGCCCGACCATCGTCAGGCGGCCGTACTTCGTCCGGATCGGGCCGGTGGTGCGGTGGTGTGGGTGATGCCGTCGGGGAGGTGGAGGGTGACTTGGCGGTGGGGGCCGAGTTCGATGACCCATCCGTCGTGATGGATGCGGGTGTGGTGGACGGCGCACACGGGCACCAGGTTGGCCAGGTCGGTGCGGCCGCCGTGGCGCCACCAGACGATGTGGTGGAGTTTGCAGCGGTCGTAGGCGACGCTGCATCCCGGGATCGCACAGCTGCGGTACAGCCCGCGCAGCGCGCGGCGTTGCGCCCGGTTGGCGAGCCTGGTGGTGCGACCCAGGTTCAACTCGCCGGGGGCATGCAGCACGACACCGTTGCGGACCACGACGGTGTGGATGTCGGCGGTGTCGGCGAGTTCGGCGAGCACCCGGGCGGGGACCTCGACAGGGATCGCGAACTCGGCGACCGGCCCGGTCTGTCCGGTGGCGTCGGCGTCGATCACCACCACGTACTCGGGTCGGCCCGGCTTGGGCCGCACCGTCGGCGGCGTGATGTCGCCCGTCGAGTCGTCGTCGGTGTCCGTGTTGGCGAGGGCTTCGTCGAGGAGGAGTCGGGCGACGGCGTGGGCGGCGAGGTAGCGCTGTTTCTCGATCGGATCATCCGGACACTCGACCGCGACGGACTCCCCGAACAGCGCTTGGACCATCGCGTCGATCCGCGCGGCGATCCTGACGCCGGTGACAGGATCGAACTTGACCGACAGGTTCCACATGCCTTCGACATCGACCCAGCTGCGGGCCCGTACGTTGCGGCGCTGCCGAGCCAAACGGTCGAGGCCGTCGTCGTCCTGCAGGCGTTTGGTCTCCAGATCCAACCGGCGGGCGAACTCGTCGACGGTGCCGGCTCTGGCCACGTCGGCCAACCCGTCAGCAGCCTTGATCAACTCGCCGCGTCTGGCGGCGTCGACCTTCTTCGATGCTCGCGTGACGGCGTCGATGTGATCGCCGGTGATCGCGCCGTCACCCAGAGCATCCGCCAACCGTGGCGTCTTCGTCAACGTCTTCGATCGCTCGGTCGACCTCGCGGCGTTGCTCAGCGACGTCTTCGACGCCTTCGCGACGCGTTGTTCGGGGAACGAATCGACCTCACGCAACCGGACGACCAGACCAGCGTGCTGGGCATCACACCACGCCTGCACCTCACGCACCGCCACCAGACCCGACTCGATCAGATCCGCACCCGCCGACGAGTCCGAACGCACCGTAGCGATCGCCCCGACCCGCTCGACCACCGCTGCGACCTCCACACCGTCCATCATGACGAAGGGGTCTCACAGAGTTGCCCGAGGCGAAACGCGCTGAGTCGTTCGACGACGGGCATCGGAGGCGGCAGACCGCCCGCTCACCCTCGCCGTCAGCGTCAGCTCCTGCGCAGGAAACCGATCTGCGTGCTGACGCCGAACGCCTCGGGGAACAGCACGCCGTCAGGTGACCGACAGTTCGTCGAGCATGCCTTGGCGGGTGCGGGCGAGGTCGCCGAGCACCGACGCCAGCGCGAACCCGCTCGATCGGCCGTCGATGGCCTCGAGCGCCGATGCGACCTCGCCGAGGGCATCGCAGCGCATGCGAGCGACCAGGTTCACCAGAACCGCTCGGTGGGCGTGAGCGAGCAGCCCGTCCTCGATGGCTCCGGTGAGCTGGCGGGCGACCAGGCCGCCGTCGGCGTGCAGCAATGGTTCCAGGTCCGGCGGGATCGGCAACGGCGTCAGCTCGGCGATGTCCTCCTCCGACGGATCACGGTGCGCGCTCGCAGCGCCGCCGGCCGCGAGGTCGGGGATCAGCTCGACGAGCCACCCCGCGAGCGGTCCGCAGGCGATCTCGGCACGTGCTCGGCGCACGGGGTCACGTCGGTGGCGACGCAGCATCGCCGGAACCAGTTCCGGAGCCACCCGCCACCCGTTGGTGATGAGCGTCAGCAGCCATTCGTCCTCGAGCACCGGCCACGACACCGTGATGTGATGCCACCGGTCGGCCGCGGCCGGAACGATGACCGGGCGATCGTCGGCGGCCGGAGTCTGGAGCCGGGTCACCGGCGGCGCCGGTTGCACGCCGGCTCGCAGTACCGCAGTGCACGCCGCCACCTGGGCGAGCATCCGCTCCGACGGCGCGGCCCGCAGGGTGTCGTCGACCAGGTCGGCGAGCGGTCCCTCCGGCTCTGGCGGGTCGCGGCGGTCGGTGCCGAGCATCGCCGTGCTCACCAGCTCCCGCCAGTGCTCGGCCGTGCTCATGCCACACCCCACCGGCGTTTGCGCGACATTTGCGGTGGGGCGGCCCACCGCAATCCCGACGCAAACGGAACGGGAAGGGGCGCAAGCTGGTGGATGGTCATGCGGCGCTCACGAAGGAGTCGTCGGCTCGAGGGCCGATGTCGATCGACCGGTCGGGCAGATGGATGGCCAGCGGGATCACACCGTGCGACGTCCACTCCACCGTCACGTCGACCGGCGCGCCACCAGACACGGCGAGCAACGTGGCCATCGACGGCCCGGCGAGCACCGGCAGGCTCCCGGAGTCGTCGGTCAGCACCCAGGCCGATCCGGCCTGCGACACGGCGGCGCGCACCGTCACGGGCAACCGATCGAGCCATGGCTCGGCCACGAGCATCGAGCCGATCTCACCGCACGCTGCGGCGACGTCGACCGCCGGCGGGCGGGCCGGGGCCACCGGCCCGCCGTGGCGGAGCCCGACGAGCGCACGCAGCGCCGGGCCCGGGTAGCGGTGGAGATCCGCCGAGAGCGAGGTCCCGACGACGAGCGAGGTGTCGAGGCTCTGTCGGTACGCCGCGAACGAGAGCACCAGCGCCCAGCGGCCGGACGTCGCCCCTCGCAGCCAGTGTCGACGCACCTCGATGCGATCCTCGCGGGTGTCGCTGCGACCAGCGACGATCCAGTCGTCGGTGTCGGGGACGCCACCGAGCACGTCGGCCTGGCGGACCTGCCAGCCGACGGTGGTCGCCACCGTGTCCGCTGTCGGGCTCGGGAGCGATCCGAGGCGGCGCGCAGCCTGCGACAGCAGATGGAGCAGTCCGAGTTCCGCAAGGACGTCGCCGTGCCAGTCGGGCGACGCGCCGACGAGGCCCGCCAGCCGCCTGATCCGGTTGGCGAGACTTCCTGCCTGGGCGTCGACCAGGCGGGCGGCGAGCTGGTCCCACGTCGAGTACCGGGCGAGCGCCGGATCGGCGAGGCCGGTGCGCATCCGATCGTCGAGCCACCGATCGAGTTCGACGAGCCCGGCGAACATCCGCTCCACGCGCTCGTCGCGGGCACGGTCGCTGTCGGGCGGTGGCTCGTCGGCAGGCGGATCAGGCGCCTCGTCGGTGCTCGACGAGGCGCCGGGAGAACTCGATGCTTCCGGGCCTCCGGCGGTGTGGTCGTCGGAAGCCGTCGACGCATCGGACACCTCCGTGCCAACGGCAGTGTCGGAACGGGCGACGCGGGAGCTGATCCACGACTCGACGGCCGGCGGTGCGACGGCGTTCGGCACCTGCCCGTTCGCCCACAGCAGCAACAGCCCGAGCGCATGCTTGCACGGACGGCGACGACTCGGACACGTGCACGAGGAGCCGACACCGACGTGGTCGACCATCGTGTCGTAGGGCTCGGCACCACTCCCCCGACACACGCCCCACACCACCCGGTCGTCGGCGCCGAGCGAGCCCCACCGCGTCAGCGACACCAACGGTCGGGCAGCGGTCAGCGCCGCCGGTGTCGGCGCGATCGCCTCGACCTGCTCCACCGACCACGTCGCCATGCGGCGATGGTACCGACGGGGTGTGTCAGGCCGCCGACGGCGGTTGCCGGATCCGCTCAGCGGAGGGCGCCCACCGTGACCGGCTGGGAGGTCACGGAGTCGGCAGCGGACTTCGCGTGATAGCTCGAGCGGGTCAGCGGGCTCGCCTCGACGTGGCCGACGCCGAACGCCTCGCCGAGCCGCTTCCAGCGCACGAACTCGGTGGGATCGGCGTACCGGTCGATCGGGAGGTGATTCGACGTCGGGCGCAGGTACTGGCCGATCGTGACGATGTCGACGCCGACATCCGCGAGATCGGCGAGCAGACCGACGATCTCGTCGTCGGTCTCGCCCAGGCCGACCATGAACCCGGTCTTGGTGGTCAACCCCGCCGCCTTCGCCCGGGCGAGCACGCCGAGTGAGCGGGCGTACCCGGCGGACGGGCGCACCGCCCGCTGCAGCCGGGCGACCGTTTCGACGTTGTGGTTGAGCACGTCCGGTCGCACACGGAACAACACGTCGAGCGCGGCGTCGTCACCCTTGGCGTCGGAGATCAACGTCTCGACCTGTGTGCGCGGCCGCCGGAGCCTGATCGCCTCGACGCAGTCGGCGACGTGGGCCATTCCACCGTCGGCGAGATCGTCACGGGCGACCATCGTCAGCACGGCATGGTCGAGGTCCATCCGGTCGATCGCCTCGGCGACGCGGTCGGGTTCGTCGACGGCGGGGGCCAGCGGTCTGCTCGTGTCGACGAGACAGAACCCGCATGCACGGGTGCACCGCTCGCCCAGCACCATGAACGTCGCGGTGCCGTCGCTCCAGCACTCCGACAGGTTCGGACAGCCGGCGTCCTCGCAGACGGTGACGAGGCCGAGTTCGCGGATCGTCCTGCGCAGCGACGTGACCCCCTCGCCGAGTTCCACCTTGGGCCGCAGCCAGTCGGGCTTGCGCGTCTCGATCGACAGTCCGTTCGTGACGCCGGCGGCCTCGAGGCGTGCAGCAGCCCGATCCGAGACCAGCTTGACCTGTTCGCCGGGACCCTCGCCGCGGGAGAACGCCGAGAGGTCGCGGCCGTCGGCGGCATGGCGCCACGCGACGTCCTGACGCTCGATCGCACCGTCAGCCCACCGCTCGGCGGCGAGCCGCGCGACGACGTCGACCACCTCGCGCATCGTGACCTCGATGCCCTCCTCGGCGAGCGACGTGACCGGCTTGTCGCCGATTCCACACGGCACGATGTGTTCGCGCAGGTAGTCCATGTCGGTCGTGACGTTGAGGGCGAAGCCGTGCATCGTTCGACCGTTGGCGAGGCGTACCCCGATCGCGCAGATCTTGCGGGGGCTCACCTCCGGGTCGGGGTGGCCGACGTCGACCCACACGCCGGCAAAGCCGTCGAGTCGACCGGCGTTCGGAAGCCCGAGTTCGGCGAGGGCGTCGATGATCAGGCCCTCGACGTTGCACACGTGCGCCGAGGCGCCGAGGCGGTTGTCGACGTTGACGATCGGGTAGCCGACGAGCTGACCCGGGCCGTGGTAGGTGATGTCACCGCCGCGCTTGACCGCGACCAGTTCAGCGCCGACAGCGGCCGGTTCGCAGCGCAGGTTGGCGGCCAGATCGGCCCGGGCACCGTGCGTGAAGACGTGCGGGTGTTCGAGCAGCAACAGGTGTTGCCCATCGCCGTGCTCGAACAGCGACGTCTGCACCGCGAGCGCCTCGCGGTACGGCACACGCCCCAGCCAGCGGACGCGCAGCGGTTCGACCACGGGACGGGCCGAGCTCGTCAGAGCTCGGTGGACCAGTCCTTCGTCTCGAGGATCTCCTTGACCCGCTTCAGGAACCCGGCGGCGTAGGCACCGTCGAAGGCCCGATGGTCCCAGCTCATCGCCAGGTTGCCGACCGGGTGGATCGCGATCGCCTCGCCGCCATCGGGGCCGCTGGTGACCACCGGCTTGCGCACGATGGCATCGGTGGAGATGATGGCCACCTGCGGCTGGTTGATGATCGGCATCGTGAGCACCGAGCCGGCAGAGCCGTTGTTGGTGATCGTGAAGGTGCCGCCCGAGATCTGGTCGGGGCTGAGCTTGCGCTTGCGGGCCCGGTCGGCGAGATCGGAGATCTCGGTGGCGATCGCCCCGAGCCGTTTCGTCTCGGCGTCACGGATGACCGGCGCCAGCAGGCCTTCGTACTCGAGGTCGACGGCGATGCCGAGGTCGATGAAGTTGTGGACGACGAGGTCGTTGCCGCCGACGCTGGCGTTGAGGTGGGGGAACTCGCGGAGCCCGTCGATCACGGCGCGGGCGATGAACGGCAGGTAGGTGAGGCTGAAGCCATGGCTCGCCTTCCACTCGGACTTGACCGGGCCACGGACGACGTCGACGTTCGCGAAGTCGACCTCCACGACGCTGAACGCATGGGGGCTCGTGGCCTTGCTCATCACCATGTGATCACCGGTGAGCCGACGGATCTTCGACAGCGGGACCACGCTGTCACGCTCACCGGCGCTGACGGGCGCAGCGGCAGCGACCGCCGGTGCAGGAGCTGCAGCTGCCGGTGCGGGTGAGGCGGGGGCCGGAGCGGCGACGGGCGCCTGAGGAACCGTGGGGGCCGGAGCCGGGGCGGGTGCGGGTGCGGGTGCCGCGGACCCGTCCTGGCGGCCGGCACCGGTGACATCGATGTGGTCGAGAACGTCGTCGCGGGTGATTCGACCGCCCGGGCCGGTGCCCGTGATCGCGTCGGGGTCGAGCCCGTGCTCGTTCACGAGGCGTCGGACCACCGGTGACAGCAGCCGGTTGTCGCCGGCCGCCGCTGTCTCCGGAGCCGCAGGCGCTGGAGCGGGTGGCGGGGGTACGGATGCCGCGGGCGGCGCTTCCGGGGCGGGCGCCGGAGCTGGAGCGGCGACCGGAGCAGGTTCGGGCGCCGGCGCAGGTTCGGCAGCCGGAGCAGGTTCGGCAGCCGGCGTCGCGCCGTCGGCATCGCCGACGACGGCGATCACGGTGCCGACATCCACGGTGTCACCCTCCTGCACGCGGATCTCCGTGAGGACTCCCGACACCGGTGACGGGACCTCGGTGTCGACCTTGTCGGTCGACACCTCGAACAACGGCTCATCGACGGCGACGGTGTCGCCGACGTTCTTGAACCACTGGGTGATCGTGCCTTCGGTGACCGTTTCACCGAGCTGTGGGAGCGTGACGTCTGCCATGGGTCTGGGTTCCTTCGCGGGTTCGTTCGGATCGGTTGGCTGCTGGTGGCTAGCCGTTGAAGTTGCGGCCGGTGAGTGACATGACGGTCTCCCCGAACAGTTCGGAGAGACTCGGGTGGGGCTGGATGAACTCGGCGATCTCGTCGACCGTCGCCTCCCAGTTGACGGCCAGGTAGCCGCCGCTGAGCTGCTCGGTCACCCACGGACCCACCATGTGCACGCCGAGCACCTGGCCGGCGGAGCCGTCGGCGTTGCGCTTTGCGATGATCTTCACGAGGCCCTCGGTCTCGCCCACGATCTGCGCACGACTGTTGAACTTGAACGGGTGCTTGGCGACGACGACGTCGTGCCCGGCAGCCCTGGCCTGCTCCTCGTCGGGGCCGGCCCACGCAACCTCTGGGTGGCAGTAGATCGCCCACGGCACCCGGTCGTACATCACGGGCATCGGTGATTCGCCGAGCAGGTGCTTGATGACGAGGATCGCTTCGGCGTAGGCGACGTGAGCGAGCTGCGGGGTCGCGATCAGATCGCCGACTGCGTACACACCGGGCTCGCCGGTGCGGCAGTACTCGTCGACGACGACGAACCCGCGCTCGTCGACGACCACGCCGGTGCCCTGGAGTCCGAGCTGGTCGGCGAACGGACGGCGCCCGACCGACACCACGACGGCGTCGACCTCGACGGACTCGTCGTCACCGAACGACACGGTCGTTCCGCCGGAACCGTTCGGTGTGTGGCCCTTCACCATCACGCCGGTGCGAATCGAGATCTTCTTCTTCTTGAACGACTTCTCCACGACCTTGGCGAGGTCGGCATCCAGGCCGGGAAGGATCTTCGGGAGGCCCTCCAGGATCGTCACCTCGGACCCGAGGTCGGCGAACGTCGACGCGAACTCGCACCCGATCGCACCGCCACCGATCACGACGACCCGTGCAGGGACGTGGTCGAGGTCGAGGACCTCGTCGCTGGTCATGATCGGCCCGCCCCGCTCGAAGCCGGGGATCAGGCGCGGGACCGAGCCGGCGGCCAGCATCACCGAATCGCCCGTGACGACGGCGGTCGACCCGTCGGCCATCACCACGCTCACGGAACGACCGGCGCCGAGTTGGCCGACACCGTTGAACACCTCGACCTTGCGGCCCTTGCACATCGCTCCGATGCCCTTCACCAGGCCGTCGACGATGCCCTGCTTGCGCTGCTGCGTGCGGGCGAAGTTGACCGAAGCCGGAGCACCGGCGTCGATGCCGAAGTCGGCGGCGTGATCGACGTGACGCTTCACGGCGGCGGTCTCGAGGAACGCCTTCGCCGGGATGCAGCCACGGTTGAGGCAGGTCCCGCCGAGCGCATCCTTCTCCACGAGGGCGACGCGCAAGCCGGCCGACGCGCCGTACAGCGCCGCCGAATAGCCGCCCGGGCCCCCACCAATCACCACCAGATCGAATTGGTCACTCACCCGTCTCACCGTAGCGCCGGATTCGATGGCTCGTGATCGACCGGACCGGTGGACCCACCGACCGCGGCCACGCCACGACGCCGCGCCGTCCACGCACCCGTCACGGCTCCGACAGCACCCAGTTGCGCTGCTCGTCGCCCCGGCGCAGGATCAGCACGCGGCTCGATCCCTCGGCCCCACTGACGTCGAAATCGAGCCGGCATCGCTGCGGCGCCTCGGTGATCTCGGTGCACCGACCGTCCGCCGGGGCGCCGAGCGGGTCGAGCCGGCGGTCGCCGGTGACCAACACGAAGCTGTCGACCGAGTCGTCGACGCCGCCCACCTCGACGTCGACCCCGAGGAGCGTCGCGGTCTCGCTGACTCCCACGACCGTCACGCCGACGTCGCCCACCGACACCGCCTCACCGACGACCGCCGGCTCGACCGAGGCGGTCTCGTTGGAGAGTTGGAACAGGAAGACACCACCCGCGAGCAGGATGGCGAGGCCCACGCCAACCGAGAGCAGCAGCAGCGTGCGGGTCTTCATCGGCGTTGCAGCCTAGGAGAACGTTTCGGAAACGTCCTCGGGCACGACGTGCCCGATCGTCACCGATTCGGTACCTTCGGGTCGGTGACTCCCCCCACGACGACCCGCAGACGCCGCCACCTGACCGTCGGCGCGGTCGCACTCGCGCTGGTGGTCTCGGCGTGCTCGTCCACCGACGACAGCACCGGCGCCGATGTCACCGCCGTCCCCGAGGCCCCGACCGCCACCGAGCCGACCGACGCTCCTGCGGAGACGCCCGATCCCTCCGTCGCCGAGCCGACCGAGGAAACCGCGACCCAGCAGAGCACGGCCGCCACCGGCACCGAGGCCACCGAACCCGACGTGGTCGTCCCCGAAGCCCTCCGGTTCACCGCACCGCTGGTCGGTGGCGGCGAGTTCGACGGTGCGGCGTACGCCGGCAAACCGACGGTGTTCTGGTTCTGGGCGCCCACTTGAAGCGTGTGCAACCGTGAAGCCCCCTCGGTCGAGGAGGCAGCAGTGAAGTTCCAGGATTCCGCCAACTTCGTCGGTGTGGCATGGACCGGCAGCGACGACTCGTTCCAGGGGTTCATCGACAAGCACGGGCTCACGTTCCCGCAGATCAGCGACGACCCCGGCGACGTGTTCGACCGGTTCGGCGTCTCGTACCAGCCCGCGCTCATCGTGGTGAAGACCGACGGCTCGACCGAACTGGTCGCAGGAGCCGTCGACGGCGATCTGCTCGACCAGATCATCTCCGAAGCCGCGTGAGCCGGCTCGGCACCGACCGCACACGCTGACCCTGCTCGGTCGAGCCGATCGGCCGGAACGGTCCTACGCTCGGGGACATGCGCGTCGCCATCACCGGATCCACGGGCCTCATCGGCTCGGCCCTGCAACCCCATCTCGAGTCGCTCGGCCACGAGGTGATCCGCGTCGTTCGCGGCAACCCGTCGGGCACCGACATCGTGTGGTCGCCGGCGGAGTGCCGGATCGACACGCACGCCCTCGACGGCATCGACGCGGTGGTGCACCTCGCCGGCGCGGGGATCGGCGACAAGCGGTGGACCGACGACTACAAGCGTGAACTGCTCGAGAGCCGCACCAAGGGCACCACCTTGATCTCCGAGGCAATCGCCGCGGCCGACGACGGCCCGACGGTGTTCCTCTCCGGCTCGGCGATCGGCATCTACGGCGCTCGCGGCGACGAGGAGCTCGACGAGACGTCGACGCCGGGCACCGGCTTCCTCGCCGACATCTGTGTCCAGTGGGAACAGGCGACGGGGATGGCCGAGGCCGCAGGTGTTCGCGTCGTCCATCTGCGAACCGGCATCGTGTTGTCAGCGAAGGGTGGCGCGCTCAAGAAGCAGCTGCCGCTGTTCAAGTTCGGACTCGGCGGAAAGATGGGCGGCGGCCGGCAGTGGCAGAGCTGGATCTCGATCGACGACGAAGTGGCCGCGATCGCACATCTCCTCACGTCCGAGACCTCCGGCGCCGTCAACCTCACGGCGCCGAACCCGGTGACCAACGCCGAGTTCACCGACACGCTCGGTGAGGTGCTGCACCGCCCGACGTTCCTCCCGATCCCGAAGTTCGGCCCAAAGCTCCTGCTCGGTGGTGAGCTCGCGGACAACCTGCTGTTCTCCGGCCAGAAGGTGTACCCCCGCGTGCTCGAGGCCGATGCCGGGTTCAGCTTCCAGCACCCCGACCTCCCGACGGCGCTGAGCGCGCTCCTGGCCAAGTGACGAACGGGCGATGAAGCGCCCCGACGCCCCGGTCGTCGTCGTCGGCGCCGGGCTCGCCGGCCTGTCGTGCGCGGTCGCGCTCCACGAGGCCGGCGTCGCAGTCCGGGTCGTCGAGGCCTCCGACGGGGTCGGCGGTCGGGTGCGCACCGACCACGTCGACGGCTACACCCTCGACCGCGGGTTCCAGGTGGCGCTCACCGCCTACCCCGAGATGCACCGCCAGCTCGACATGGACGCACTCGACCTCCGGGCGTTCGATCCCGGCGCACTCGTGTGGCGTGACGGCAAGGGCTCGGTCGTCGGCGATCCGTTCCGCCGGCCGAGCACCGCGTTCGCCACCGCGACGGCGCCGATCGGTTCCATGCTCGACAAGGCGCGCATCGGGCTGTTGCGGCATCGCCTACGCAGTGTGCATCCGGTGCAGCTCCTGCGCGGCGACGACACCTCGACCCGCGATGCGCTTGCCGACGCCGGGTTCTCCGACACGATCGTCGACCGGTTCTTCCGGCCGCTCGTCGGCGGCATCCAACTCGACCCCGAGCTCGCCGACAGCCGGCGGATGTTCGACATCATCTTCCGGATGCTGGCCGACGGCGACTCCGCCGTCCCCGCAGCCGGCATGCAGGCGATCCCCGATCAGCTGGCGGCGCGCCTGCCTTCCGACGCGATCGAGTTCGGCGCCCGCGCGGTCGCGACGACCGACCGGACCGTGATGGTCGAGGGCGGCAACGAGCAGCCGGCCGCTGCGGTGGTCGTGGCCACCGAAGGACCGGTCGCCGCCGACCTACTCGGCCTGCCACCGGTGGTGTCGAAGTCGGTCGGCGCCGTGTACTTCTCGGCGCCGGAGCCCCCGATCGATTCGAAGTTCGTGGTCCTCGACGGCACCGGACGGGGCCCCGTGCTCAACGTCGCTGTGATGAGCAACGTGGCGCCCACGTATGCACCTCCGGGCCGCCACCTCGTCGTGGCGGCGATGCCCGGCCACGTCGGCGACACGATCGTCGACGACGCTCGCGCACAGCTGCGCAGCTGGTGGGGTGCGCAGGTCGACGCATGGGATCACGTCAGCACCTACCGGATCGCACACGGCCAACCGGGGCAGCGGCCACCGTTCGATCCCAAGCAGCGAGTCGAGCTCCCCGACGGTCGATTCGTCTGCGGCGATCACCGCGACACGGCGTCGATCCAGGGCGCGATGTACTCCGGACGTCGCGCTGCGCTGGCGGTCGCGGCAGCGATCGGTCACACTGGGCCTCATGGCTGACGGGAACGAGAACCATCCGACCGCACACACCGACGAGCGGATCGAACGAGGGATCCGATTCGTGGCCGCCGAACCGCAAGCGGTCTTCGACCTCCTCGCCGACCCGAGCCAGCACCCGGTGATCGACGGTTCGGGCACGGTGAAGGCCGCCTCGGACGACCTGCCCGGCCGGTTGACGCTCGGCTCGAAGTTCGGGATGTCGATGAAGATGGGGGTTCCGTATTCGATCACCAACGAGGTCGTCGAGTTCGACGAACCCAACGTGATCGCCTGGCGGCACACCGGTCACCACGTGTGGCGCTATCGCCTGCGTCCCGTCGACGGCGGCACCGAGGTCACCGAGGAGTTCGACTGGGGCGTGGCCCGCGTGCCCCTGGTGTTGAAGCTCACCGGCACCCCCAAGCGCAACGCCAAGGCGATCGAGGCCACCCTCGATCGCCTCGCTGCCCACTTCGCCGACGACGCCGACCTCGACGCCGGCACCGACACCAGCACCAGCGCCAGCGCCGCGGAGTGACGTCGATCACACCGCTGAGCAGGACCTTTGACCATCACAACAATTGTGAGGGAGGGGTAGCGTCGATGGCATGGGAACGAACTGGCTCACTCCCGGTGAGATGGCCGCCTGGCGCACGTACATCGAGACCTATGCCGACCTCGTCGCTGCGATCGAACGCGACCTCAGCGCCCACGACCTGACCCTCGGCGACTACCAGGTGCTGGTCTACCTGTCGGAGGCCGACGGGCATGCGATGCGCATGTGCGATCTCGCCGACCGTCTCCAACTGTCACCGAGCGGGCTCACCCGTCGGCTCGACGGCCTGGTGAAGGCCGGACTCGTCACCCGCGTGCCGTCCACCGAGGACCGCCGCGTGATGATGGCCCAGTTGACCGAGGCCGGCTTCGCCTCGCTCCGCGACGCCGCGCCCGACCACGTCGACAGCGTCCGGCGCCACATCTTCGATCTCCTCGACGATCAACAGGTCGTCGCGATGGCGTCGATCTTCACGGCGATCAGCGCCGGCCTCGAATCGTGACCGCACTGCCGGCCGGTTTCCGCAGCCACGTTGCGAACATCGGGGTCAAGGACGACACCGACGACTTCGTGGTCGTCGCCGCGGACGCCGCGTCACCGACGGCCGCCGTCTTCACGAAGAGCCGGTTCTCCGGCCCGAGCGTCGCACTCAGCCGTGCGAACGTCGCGGACGGGATCGCCCGCGCCGTCGTGGTGATCTCCAAGAACGCCAACGTCGCCACCGGAGCCGACGGCCACCACGACGCGATCGAGGTGGCGCGCTCGGTTGCGGCACGCCTGGGCTGCGAGCCGACCGAGGTGATCGTCACGTCGACCGGTGTCATCGGGCGTCGCTACCCGATCGAGCGGGTGCGTGCAGGCATCGCCGCGCTGCCGGCGTCGCTGACGTCGAACGACGCCGATGGACCCGCTCGCGGGATGATGACCACCGACACCCACCCCAAGGTCGCCGAGGCCACGATCGCGGGCAGTGCCGCCCGTGTGGTCGGGATGGCGAAGGGCGTCGGGATGATCGAGCCCGACATGGCGACGCACATCTCGCTGCTGTTCACCGACGCCGAGCTGTCGCCCACCGCCCTCGACGCGTGTTTCCGCCGCGTCGTCGACCGGACCTTCAACTGCGTGAGTGTCGACTCCGACACCTCGACGAGCGACTCGTCGGTGATCATCGCTTCGGGAGCGGCCGGACCGGTCGAGCTCGACGCCTTCGAGTCGGCGTTGTACGACGTGGCGCTCGACCTGACGAAGCAGATCGCCCGCGACGGCGAGGGCGCCCATTCGCTGATCGAGGTCCACGTCGACACCGCCAGGGATCGAGCGCAGGCCAAGCGGGTCGCGAAGGCGATCGTGAACTCACCGCTGGTGAAGACCGCCGTCCACGGCGGCGACCCCAACTGGGGCCGGGTGGCGATGGCGATCGGCAAGTGCAGCGACGACACCGACATCGACCAGGACGCGGTGGTGATCCGCTTCGGCGACACCGAGGTGTATCCGACCCTCCTCGACGACGCCGCCCTTGCCGCCCTGTCGGGCTACATGCGCAGCCCCGACGTCCGGATCCACGTGTCGCTCGCGACCGGCACGGCCGATGCGACGGTCTGGGGCTGCGACCTCAGCGACGACTACGTCCGATTCAACGCCGACTACACGACGTAACGGGCCCCACTCATCCGACCTGCACAACGCCGCCAACCTCGGATTTCCGAAGGGGCGATGGGTGTGTCGAGTGCAAGGCGCGAGACGAGGACGCTGCCTCAGGGCAGCGACGAGTTCTCGCAACGCAGCAATCGGCCGCCCAGCGTCACTTCGGGGGCATGCGGATGCCGCCGTCGACGCGGATCGACTCGGCGTTCATGTAGCTGTTGGTGACGCATTCGAGCACCATCGACGCGAGCTGCTCGGGGTCGCCGAGGCGCTTCGGGAACAGCACGCCCTTCTGGAGGTTCTCCTTGAACGCCTCGCTGGCTTCGCCCTCTCCGTAGATCGGGGTGTCGATCAGGCCGGGAGCGACGGTGTTGACGCGAATGCCCACCGCCGAGAGGTCGCGGGCGATCGGCAGGGTCATGCCGACGACGCCGCCCTTCGAGGCCGAGTAGCTCGCCTGGCCGATCTGGCCGTCGAACGCGGCGACCGAGGCGATGTTGACGATCGCTCCACGCTCGCCGTACTCGAGCGGCTCGGTCGTGCTCATCGCCGTGGCGGCGACGCGGATGCAGTCGAAGGTGCCGATCAGGTTGATCGCGATGACCTTCTTGAAGGCGTCGAGGTTGGCGGCCGACTCGAGCGTGCCGTCCTTGCCGACCGTGCGCTGCGCCCAGCCGATGCCGGCGGAGTTGACGAGCACTCGCACGGGTCCCATCGACTTGGCCATCTCGACCGCGTTGACGATGTCGTCGGTGTTGGTGACGTCGACCTTGCAGAACGCACCGCCGATCTCGTCGGCGAGTTCGTTGCCCTTGTCCTCCTGCAGGTCGGCGATGACGACCTTGGCTCCCTTGGCGGCCAGCATCCGGGCCGAGGCGGCTCCGATTCCTGATGCTCCACCGGTGACGATTGCGCTTGCTCCAGAGATGTCCATGGCCGCGAAACCTATTCGGCCAGAGGCCGCCGTGAGCAATCGGGCAACGCCGTCGAGGTCAGATCGGTGCGGGACCGATGTTGTTGCGGGTGTCGACGAGACGCTTGGGGATGTTCCCCGTGAACGCCGGCTCGGCGCCGCCCGTGAACCAGCCGGCGATGTCGACGAGCAGGTCCGAGTCGGCATAGGTGTAGACGCACACCGAGCCATCGGGCCCGATCGGCGCGACGACGCCGTTGGCGACGGTCGATCCGCGTGTGAAGTTGACGTTCGAGGCTTCCGGGCGGGGCGTCCCGCACGGCCAGACCGTTGCGAAACCGTCGCCCCTCGTGTCGGTCATCGTGACGTTGAGCGCCACCGCGGTGGCATCGCCGGGCACTTGCCGGGCGACACCGTCGACGATCACGGTCACGCCGCGGACCGGCACCGCCTTCGGGGCACCCGGGGTGATGACGCCACGCGGTCCACCGATCGCGTTGCGGGTGTCGACCAGCCGGAGGGGGACGCTGCCGACGTACGGCGGCGTGCCGGCGCCGGCAGTGAACCATCCCAGCACGTCGACGAGCACGTCGGCCTCCTGGCTCGAGTACAGGCAGATCGCACCGGCGGCGCCGAGCGAGGCGACCACCCCGTTCGCAACGACCGAGCCCCTGGTGAAGTTGACGTTCGAGGCCTCCGGTCGTGGAGCGCCGCACGGCCACACCGTGAAGTAGCCAGCGCTCGACGGACCGACGGCGGTGACGTTCATCGCCACCGCGGTCGTGTCACCCGGAACGAGTTCCTGGGCGCCGTCGGTGCGCTGCATCGCGGCGCCGGCGATCGGAAGGGTGATCGTGCCACCGGCTGGGATCCGGACCTTGGGTGCACCGATCGCGTTGCGGGTGTCGAGCAACCGCCGCGGCGTCGCCCCGACGAAGGTCGGGACGCCGCTCGAGGCGCCCGAGAACCAGCCTGCGATGTCGACGAGGAAGTCGGTCGGCTGGTTGGAGTAGAAGCAGACCGTGCCACTCGCGCCGACCGGGGCGATCACGCCGTTGGCGACCACCGAGCCGGTGACGAAGTTGAGGTTCGACGCCTCCGGCCGCGCGACGTCGCACGGCCACACCGTGACGTAGCCGGGGGCGGAGGGGCCCACCGCAGTGATGTTCAGGGCAACCGCCGAGGCACCGGCAGGGATCGCCCGGGCCACGCCATCGGGGCCGACGACGTTCTCACCGACCACCGGGAGTTCGATCCGCTGATTCGCAGAGAACCGGCGTGACGAGACGAATGCTCCGCTGCTCCCGCCTGGACCGGATGCACCGGCCACCTGGCGGAGCCAGAGCGCGAACTCGGCCTGGCCGGTCGACGTGAGATGGACGCCGTCGGAGAACCACCGGGCGCGTTCGATGCCCGCACCTGCGCTCGCAGCGTTCCAGTCGGCGACGACCAGGTTCGGCCAGCGGCCGCGGGCCGCGTTCAGTGCAGCATTGGCCGGGCCGTAGTACGAGGTTCCGCCAGAGACGGTACGCAGCTCGGCCATGTTCACCCAGATCACTCGCTTGGTGCCGCGCTGGTTGAGCGCGTTCATCATGGCGTCGATGTCGGCGGCCATGTTCGTCGACGGGTTGTAGCCGAGCTCGACGATCGCCAGGTCGAGGTTCATCGGCACGCCGTTGGCCACCTGGACGCCACTCGGCGACGGCGGCGTCTTGGTGATGAACCGACTGTCGAGCACATCGACCGCGAGCGACGTGAACGTGCCGTCGGTGAGCGTCCGGAACTCCGAGGTGGCCGTCCCGGCGATCGAGTTGGCCACCGAGTCGCCGATCAGCGCCACGTTCGCAGGAACCGAGTCACGGGTGACCACTCGCACCGTGAAACCGGGCGACAGCAGTCCCTGTTGACCCCGGAAGTCCCACGCGTTGATCCGAGCGGTCTGGCCGTTCGAGCCGGTCAGGACGATGTCGTTGAACCAGATGCCGTCGAACTGCTGATAGGTCGTCGACTGCGCCTCGACCATCGACGCCGAGGTGATCGAGCCGAGGCCGTAGCGGGCGGCGAGTGCATCGGCGTCGAGCACCCGCGTCCAGCGGTGATTCGGGTTGTTCGACGTGCTGTCCCCGGGAGCATCGTCGCGGACAGGGAAGACGCCACCGGCGGTTCGCGGGCCGTTCGACGCGGAGAACTCGGTCGACACGATGTTGTTCGTCCCGGCCCAGAAGCGCACGACGCCCGCGGTTGCAGCGATCGCCTGATCGGTGCGGAAGTCCTCGACCAGCGTCGGGGTGCCGCCAGCAACCGCCCGAGTGGCCGATCCGCCGTAGACCTGACACGACTGGCTGTCGCACGTGGTGGCGTAGGGCGAGTACCGGTTCTGCTCGAGGCCGTACGAGCGAGCAGCGACCGCCTGGGCCTGCACGGCCTGCGCGCCACTGCCGGCACCTGCCTGCGCCCAGCTCGCCGAAACCTCCTTGGGGACCACGCCGCGCAGGTAGTCCTCGACGGCGACGTCGTTGACGACCCGGGTCGCGCCCCCGACGTTCCACACCTCGAGTGCGCCGCGGTAGTGCGTGACCGAACCGTTGGGCTCGCACAGACCGAGGGCGGTCGTCGGTCCCTCGCCCGGAGCGGTGGTGAACCGCGGCGGGGCGGCCGACGTCCCGATCGGGACGAACGTCGCTGCCGAGGTGCTCCCAGCGATCATCGCCCGTGCCGCGTTCGCGTCGTCGGTCTCCCAGCGTCCGTCCTGCGGGAGCCCGCGATTCGCCTGGAAGCGGATGACGGCGCCCTCGGTGAGGTTCCCGAAGTCACCGTCGACGCCACCGGGCTCGAAACCGAAGACCGTGAGGAACTGCTGGACCTGTCGGACGGCGTCGCCGGTGGCTCCCTTGGCCAGCGGGCCGTCCGGGACGACGAGCGCGGTCGCTGCGGGGCAGGCGACGCCCGTCGAACCCCAGATGTCGTAGCCGCCCGCGCTGTTGCGGATCGCCTGCATCGACGCCCGTGTCTGCGAACCCCAGGTGACTCCGGCGCCGTGCGAGATCACCCCGACGGTGTTGACACCGTCGAGATCGAGCAGCCGCACCCGGATCCGGCGATCGGTCGGCACGGAACCGGCGACGGTGTTCCCGTAGTAGTGGTCGAGGATCTGTTGCCAGTTCCACCCCTGGTCGACCGCCCAACCATATGCACCCCACTGGCTCATCCCGCGGCCGTGGCCGTTGCCGACGCCGTCGACGACCACGGCGATGATGTCGTTCGGCGCCGCCTGGGCGCTCGACGAGCCGCCGGGCAGCGGCAGCGTCGTGACGCCGAGGGCGGCGACGAGCGCGAACACGATCCGGCGAACGATCACAGCGGCACCGGCCCGATGTTGTTGCGGGTGTCGACCAACCGCCGGGGCACGTTGCCGACGAACGCTGCGTCGGGACCTCCGGCGAACCAGCCGGCGAGGTCGACGAGCAGATGGGCATCGGTGCTCGTGTACACGCACACCGACCCGTCGGGCCCGATCGGAGCGACCACGCCGTTGGCAACCGTGGCGCCAGCGGCGAAGTTGACGTTCGAAGCCTCGGGACGTGGCGTGCCGCACGGCCAGACGGTGGCGTACCCCTGCGCGCCGGCGTCGACCATCGTGACGTTGAGCGCCACCGCCGAGGCGTCGGCGGGAACCTGACGGGCGACGCCACCGACGTCGACGGTCACACCGCGGACCGGAACCGAACGGGGCGTCGCGGGCCTGACCACTCCGGTCGGCCCACCGACCGCGTTGCGGGTGTCGACCAGCCGGAGCGGGTTGGCGCCGACGAACGCCGGCTGCCCACCGCCCCCGAACCAGCCGAGCACGTCGACCAGGACATCGGACGCCTGGTCGGAGAAGATGCAGATCGCTCCACCGGCGCCGAGCGCGGCGACGACGCCATTGGCGACCACGGAGCCGGGCGTGAAGTTCACGTTCGACGCGACCGGCATCGGAGCGCCGCACGGCCACACGGTGAAGTAGCCGGCGCGGGCGGGGCCGACCGCCGTGACGTTGACCGCGACAGCGGTCGCGTCGGCGGGGATCGTCGTCGCCGCGCCACCGGTCGTCCGCATCGCGGCGCCTGCCATCGGCACCGTGACCGTGCCGCCGGCGGGGATCCGCGCCCGGGGGACACCGATCGCGTTGCGGGTGTCGACCACGCGGAGCGGGGTCACACCGGCGAACGCCGGCCCGCCGTTCGATCCACCGCCGTCGGAGAACCAACCGGCGATGTCGACGAGGAAGTGCGTCGTCGCGTTCGAGAAGAAGCAGACCTTGCCACTGGCGCCGACGGGCGCGACCACGCCGTTGGCGACCACCGAGCCGGTGACGAAGTTGAGGTTCGACGCCTCGGGCCGCGCGACGTCGCAGGGCCACACGGTGGCGTATCCCGCAGCCGACGGACCGACCGCCGTGATGTTCAGCGCAACGGCCGACACCCCGGCGGGGATCACCGCCACGGTGCCGTCGGGCTGCGTGACGCTCTCGCCGACGACCTGGAGTTCGATGCGCTGGTTCGCGGCCATCGGGCGCGCCCCTCGTGGCTCGCCGCGCAGCGTGAAGCCCGGCGACGGCAGGCCGTTCTGCCCACGGAACGTCCACGCCGGGATCCGTGCCGTGCCCGAGGTGCCGACGAGGACGACGTCGTTGTACCAGATCCCGTCGTAACGGGGATCGCCCTCCACCATCGACACCGACAGCAGCGTGCCGAGCCCGTGGCGTGCGGCCAGGACGTCGCCGTCGAGCACGCGCGTCCACCGGTGGTTGCGGTTGAGGCTCGTGCCGTCGCCGGGCGCGTCGTCGCGGACCGGGAACGGCCACCCGGCGGTACGCGGCCCGTTCGACCCCGAGTACTCCGTCGACACGATCGATCCCGCGGTGCCGGCGCCGGCCACGTCGAGGAGCCAGCGGCGGACCTTGCCGACCGTGTCGGAGATGGCGGTGTCGGAGCGGACGTCCTCGACCGGTGTGGCAGCGGAGGCGGCCGACGGGCGCGACGCCGCCCCGAAGTAGACCTGGCACGACTGCGTGTCGCAGATGCCGGTCAACCACCGTCCCGGCTGGAGTGCGAACGACCGGGCTGCGACCGCCTGAGCCATCACGGCCTGCTTGCCGCGGCCGCCACCGGCGTCGGCCCAGCTCGCCGAGATCTCCTTGGGGACCACGCCGCGCAGGTAGTCCTCGACCAGCACACGGTTGACGACGCGGTTCGCCGCGCCGTCCTCGACGCGGATCGATCCGCGGTAGTGGGTGACACGGCCGGTGCGGTCGCACACCCCGAGCGCCGAGGTGGCGGGGCCGGTCGTCATGCGCGCCGCGTTGACGGGCCCGTTGTCGGTGGTGAACTCGACCGGGCCGGGGACCGGCCCGCCGAGCGGCGTCCAACCGTCGAAGTCCCCCGTGGGACACTGCGGCGCAGCCGTGCTGTAGACCTGGAACGAGTTGGGGCCGACTTCGACGGCGGCCATCGTGGCCGCCGCGGCGTTGCCCGCCCAGCCGACGTTGTTCGTGTACGACACGACGCCGACGGTGGACATGCCGTCGAGTCCCTTGAGTTGGACGTCGATCGTGCCGGACGTGTCGGTGTCGCCCATCGCCGTGTTGCCGTAGTAGTGGTCGAGGATCTGCTGCCAGTTCCACCCCTGGTCGACCGCCCACCCATAGGCACCCCACTGGCTCATCCCCCGGCCATGGCCGTTGCCGGTGCCCTCGACGATCACCGATCCGATCGGCGCCTGCGCGGATGCGACCGGTCCAGGGGCGCCGACGACGGGGACGACGGTGAGGCCGAGCACGGCCGCGACAACGATCAGCGCTCGGCGCATGTAACGCAATTGTAACGTCACGTCGGGAGGTGAGGCGGTCACCACGGGTGATTCTTCGTCACTCCGGTCGGCCGTCTTGACCGTTTCTTGCCGACCCCCCCCGATTCTCGTGAACAACTGCGCCGCTCAGGCGCCCATTGGTTCACGCGAACGGCCGGTGCGCGGGGCGGAGTTCGTTCAGGTGCGGGGCGGTACGGCGGCGACGGCGAGTTGGTCGACGAGGTCGTTCATCGGATCGCCACTGTGACCCTTGACCCAGCGGAACGACACGTCGCCGGCCTGGACGAGCTCGATCAGCGGTTCCCACAGGTCGACGTTGGCGACCGGCTCCTTCTTGGAGTTGCGCCAACCGTTGCGCTGCCACTTCACCCACCACTTGTCGCGGAAGCAGTGCACGACGTACGTCGAGTCCGACACGATCTCGATGGGCATCGGCGCCCCGTGATCGTCGGCGAGGTGCGCATGGGCCCGCAGGGCATCGAGGACCGCGTGGATCTCCATGCGCTGGTTGGTCGTACGATCCTCCCCACCGGAACCGTGTGGTTCCCCCTCCGGGGCGACGGCCCACGCCCACCCACCCGGCCCGGGATTCCCACTGCAGGCGCCGTCGGTGTAGATCACGAGTTGTTGCACGGCCAGGAACCTACCGACACCGGTGCGTACCGATCGGTAACACTGCGAGACTGGCCGAATGATTTTCGACGGCCACGTCCACCAGCTGCCCGACATCGATCCGACCGAGACCCGGGAATGGTTGGACAGCCTCGATGCCGTCGTCGACACCCAGGGCAAGACGCGGGCGCGCTACCTCCTGAGCCGCCTGATGGAGCGCGCCACCGAGAGCCAGGTGTCGTTCCCGGCCACCGTGTCGACCCCGTACGTCAACACGATCCCCCGTGAGCAGGAGCCGTGGTTCCCCGGCGACGAGCACATCGAGCGTCGCATCCGGGCCTACATCCGGTGGAACGCGGCGATGATGGTCGTGCGGGCCAACAAGGCCGCCGACGGCATCGGCGGCCACCTGTCGACGTTCGCCAGCTCGGCGTCGCTGTACGAGATCGGCTTCAACCACTTCTTCCGGGGCAAGGACGACGGCACGCCCGGCGACCACGTGTACTACCAGGGCCACGCCGCGCCCGGCATCTACGCGCGCGCCTTCCTCGAGGGCCGTCTGAGCGAGGACGACCTCGACCACTTCCGCCGAGAGATCGGCCGCCCGGGCCGGGGCCTGTCGTCGTATCCACACCCGCGCCTGATGCCGGACTTCTGGGAGTTCCCCACCGTGTCGATGGGCCTCGGCCCGATCTCGGCGCTCTACCACGCCCGCTTCAACCGGTACCTCCAGAACCGCCACATCGACGACACCAGCGGCAGTCGCGTCTGGGCATTCCTCGGCGACGGCGAGACCGACGAGCCCGAGACCCTCGGCGCGATCTCCCTCGCCTCCCGTGAACAGCTCGACAACCTGATCTTCGTCGTCAACTGCAACCTGCAGCGCCTCGACGGCCCGGTGCGAGGCAACGGCAAGGTCATCCAGGAGTTGGAAGCCACCTTCCGCGGTGCCGGATGGAACGTCATCAAGGTCATCTGGGGCTCGAAGTGGGACGACCTGCTCGCCCAGGACAAGGACGGCATCCTCCTCAACCAGATGAACACCACCGTCGACGGCGAGTTCCAGCGCTACGCGATCGAGAACGGCGGGTACATCCGCGACAACTTCTTCGGGCCCGACGAACGCCTCCGCAAGATGGTCGCCGACCTCACCGACGACGAACTCCGCTCGCTGCCCCGCGGCGGGCACGATTACCGCAAGCTCTATGCGGCCTACAAGGCAGCCACCGAGAACCTCGGGTCCGGTCGCCCGACGGTGATCCTCTGCAAGACGGTGAAGGGCTGGACGCTCGGGCCTGGTTTCGAGGGTCGAAACTCGACGCACCAGATCAAGAAGATGACCAAGGATCAGATCCTGGCGATGCGCGACCGTCTGCATCTCGAGGACGTCGTGCCCGACGAGGGTCTCGACGCCGACCACCCGCCCTACATCAAGCTCGCAAAGGACTCCGTGGAGTTCCAGTACATGATGGAGCGACGCAAGGCGCTCGACGGGTCGATTCCGAAGCGGACCACCGTCGCACGGCGTCCGCTCGACCTGCCGGGCGACGGCCCGTTCGCCGAGATGCGTGCCGGCTCGAACGGCCAGGAGGTGTCGACCACCATGGCCTTCACCCGACTGCTGCGCGGTCTCGCGCGAGACGAACACATCGGCCCGCGCGTCGTTCCCATCATCCCCGATGAAGCCCGGACGTTCGGCATGGACGCGCTCTTCCGCGAGCTCAACATCTACGCGTCGCAGGGCCAGAAGTACGAGCCGGTCGACCACGACCTCCTGCTGTCGTACTCCGAGTCGACGAAGGGCCAGATCCTCGAGGAGGGCATCACCGAAGCGGGCTCGATGGCGAGCTTCATCGCCGCCGGCACCGCCTACTCCACTCGTGGCGTCCCGATGGTTCCCTTCTACACGTTCTATTCGATGTTCGGTTTCCAGCGTGTGGGCGACCTCATCTGGCAGGCGGCCGACATGCGGACGCGCGGTTTCCTGATGGCCGCCACCGCAGGACGCACCACGCTGCTCGGCGAAGGGCTCCAACACCAGGACGGCCACAGCCTCGTGCTCGCCTCCACCGTGCCGTTCGTCCAGGCCTACGACCCGGCGTTCGCCTACGAGGTCGGCGCCATCGTGCAGGCGGGGATGGTGCGGATGTTCGGCGGTGGGGCCCCGGAACAAACCGACGTCTTCTACTACATCACCCTCTACAACGAGAACTACGAGATGCCGCCGATGCCCGACACACCGGGCCTCGCCGAGGCAATCGTCGAAGGGTTGTACAAGTACGCCGATGCCCCGACGGGCCCGACGATTCCGGCGACCATCCTCTTCTCGGGGACGGCGCACACCGCCGCCCGTGAGGCGGTGGCCGAACTCGCAGAGCACTACGACGTCGCCACCGAACTCTGGTCGGCCACGTCGTACAAGGCGCTGCGCGAGGAGGCGTTGGCCGCGGAGCGATGGAACCGGCTGCATCCCTCGAAGGAGCCGAAGGTGCCCCGGGTGGCGCAGATCCTCGCCGATTCGCAGGGCCCGATCATCGCCGTGTCGGACTTCATGAAGATCGTGCCCGAGCAGGTCCAGCGATTCGTGCACGATCGCACCTTCGTACCGCTCGGCACCGACGGCATGGGACGCTCCGACACCCGCGAGGCGCTCCGGCGCCACTTCGAGGTCGACACCGGCCACGTGGTACTCGCCGTGCTCGACGGTCTCCTCGCCGACGGCAAGATCGACGAGTCCGTGGTCGAGGACGCGATCGCCCGCTACGACATCGACCCCGAAGCGATCGACCCCTACCTCGCCTGATTGTCACGCCAGGGGTCAGACCCCCGGCGTAACGCACTCGCCGCCGCAGTACTGCACGCCGCCTGTTACGCCGGGGGTCTGACCCCTGGCGTAACGGTGTGCGACGATGAGACCTCTGTGAACGCGTACTACGAGACCCGACTCGCTCCCGATCCGAACCGTGCGGAGGTGTGGCGGCATGTCGCGGCCTATCTGGCCCCATGGGTGGACCCGAACGGTGCCCTGCTCGATCTGGCCGCGGGGTACGCCGACGTCACCCGATCGTCGGTCGCATCGCGCAAGGTCGCGATCGACTCCAACCCGACGCTCCCCGAACTGGTGGGCGACGGCATCGAAGCGATCGTCGGTGACGCCACGGACCTCTCGTCGTTCGACGACGGCGAGTTCTCGACGGTGATCGCCAGCAACTTCGTCGAACACCTCGACCACGACGCCGTCGATTCGCTCCTCGACGGCGTCCATCGCGTGCTGCGCTCCGGTGGGCGGCTGATCCTGATCCAGCCGAATTTCCGTCTCGCGCCGCGGCGCTACTTCGACGACTACACCCACCGAACGATCTGGACCGACACGTCGCTCGGCGACCTGCTCGTCGCCCGCGGATTCAGGCTCGCCCGGGTCGAAGCCCGCTTCCTCCCGTTGACGATGAAGTCGCGCCTGTCGTTCGGTCACCGCCTCGTGCCGCTGTACCTCCGCCTGCCGTACCGTCCGCTCGCCGGCCAGATGCTCCTGATCGCCGAGCGGCCGTGAGCGTCACCCGGCGCCCGTGAACCTCCAACGGGTAGCGTGGCCTCCATGGCTGCTGGGACGCTGTACATCACCGGCGACAAGTCCGCCGACGCTCTCCTGAACCGCGACGGCACGGCGCTGCTGATCGGCATGCTGCTCGATCAGCAGGTGCCGATGGAGTGGGCCTTCGCCGGCCCGGCGACGCTGAAGGAGCGACTCGGTCATCTCGACGCGAAGAAGATCGCCGCAATGGACGTCGAGGAGTTCGTCGCCGTGTGCTGCGAGAAGCCCGCCATCCACCGGTTCCCGGCATCGATGGGCCGCCGCATCCACGAGATGTGCATGATGCTGACCGATCGATACGGCGGCAAGGGCGCCAACGTCTGGAAGGGCGTCGAGTCGGGCGACGAGTTGTACGCCCGGCTGCGCGAACTCCCGGGATACGGCGAGGAGAAGTCGAAGATCTTCGTGGCGATCCTCGGCAAGCGGATGCACGTCGAGCCAGCCGATTGGCGCACGGCCGCCGGAGTGTTCGGCGATGATGTACCGCGCTCGGTCGCCGACATCGACGGGCCGGAGACGCTCGGGAAGGTTCGGGAATGGAAGAAGGCGCAGAAGGCGGCGAAGAAGGACAAGCAGGGGCGAGCCACGCCCGGCTGACCGCCGCCGCGCCGTTCGCAGTCGTCGCCGTCGTCGGCCTCTGGCTCACACGGTCGTTCTGGGTGCCGGGAAGCTACGTCGTCGGCTTCGACACCTACGCCTACTCCGGCCCCAACCTCGAGGTCACCGAGCGAGCGCTGCGCAACTGGCGGCTGCCCGTGCTCAACGACCTGATCTTCGGGGGAGTCCCGCATCTCGGGAACCCGTCGGCGCTCGCTCTCTACCCGCTGCAGTGGCTGACGCTGCCATTCGGCACCAATCGCTCGATGGGATTGCTCGTCGCCGCCCACGTCGTCCTGCTGGGCGTCGGCATGGTGGTCCTGGCGCGACGTCTCGGGGTCAGCCACGTCGGCTCGGCCGTGGCGGCCGTGATCGCGATGGCGGCGGGCTCCACACTCACCAAGTCGATCCAGTTCGAGCAGATCCTGGTGCTCGCATGGATCCCGCTCCTCCTGGCGACGATCCACGCGGTACTCACGTCCGACCGGCCGTGGCGGGCGGTGGCCGGGCTCTCCGCGACCACCGCCGCGATCCTGCTCGCCGGGCACCCGCAACTCGTCTACGAGGCCGCGTTCCTCGCCCTTGCCGCCGTCGTCGGCTTCGCCATCGACGATCGCCGCTGGCGCCGACTCCCCCACGTCGCCGCCGGCGCCGCGCTCGGTGTGTGCATTGCGCTCCCCCAATTGGTGGCGGTGCTGTACGCCACCGCCGACAGCGCGATCACCGGTGGCCGGGACGCCGACCAGCTGCTCTCCCCGGCACTGTCGCTGCAGCCGCAGTACGCCGCGCGGGCACTGCTCGGCACCGTCCAGGATCGCGATCCGGCGGCGTTCGCCGGCGGGTTCGAGAACATCGCATTCGTCGGAGTCGTCGTGGCCATCCTCGCGGTCGTCGGTCTGGCACAGGCGCTGCTCGACCGTCGATCTCGTCCGTGGGCCATCTCGCTGTCGGTCGCCGCGATGCTCGCTCTCGTGTGGGCAACCGGCCCGCGCTCCGCGGTCTTCCGCGTCGCATTCGACCTGCTCCCTGGTTTCGACCTCGCTCGGGCGTCCGCGAGGTGGCTGGTGGTCGTCGTCCTCGTCGCCGCCCTGTTCGCCGGCACCGGTGTCGACACCGCATGCAGGGGCGTCCGCCGATTCCACCTCGGCGCGGCCGTCGGAGCGGTCCTCCTCGGCGGCGGACTCCTCGCCGTCGGACCATTGATCGTCGCCGACCGGCGGTCCGCCGCGATCTGGACCATGTCGGCCGTCGCCGCGGTCGCCGCCCTGGTCGTCACCGGGTTGCGGAACCGCTCGACGGTCGCGCGCGGTGGGGCGGTGGTGCTGATCTGTCTTGCCGCGCTCGAGTTGTCGGCGATGTCGCTGCACTCGATTCCTCAGTCGTTGCGCGTCGACACCGCGTTCACCGAGCACCGGACAGCGACGACCGAGTTCCTGGTCGCGCAGGGCGCCGGCCTCGTGGTCGCACTCACCGACGACGGTCGGTCCGCCGACTATCAGGTACCCGGCATGCGTCCGAACACCAATGTGCTCAACGAGGTGTCGTCGATCGACGGCTACGACGGCGGCGTGCAGGTCACCCAACGCTGGGCCGACGCGTTGTACCGCTTCACACCGGCCCCGCCGATCGAACTGCCGCTACGGAACAGCCTCGACATCCCGATCGAACCAGGACCGCTCGGCCGTCTCGGGGTGCGCTACGTGTTGATCGACCGCCAACGAGCACCCGAGGTGTTCATCCCCGGCTGGACCGGACCGCTCGCAACCGACGAGTACTTCGAGGTGTGGGAGAACCCCGCCTGGCGCGGCGACGCCGTTGCCTGGTCGGCGGCGATCGAGTCCGACGATCCGGCCGAGCTGCTCAGGGAAACACCGGTCGTCGCGCAGCTGGCCGCCGTGGTGACCGATCCTGAGGAGACGTTCGAGTGCACAGCGGATCCGCCGCGCGACTGTTCGCCGGTCGGGTTGACCGTCGATCGGTCGCGTCCCGAGCGCATCGAGGCCGCGACCGGCTTCAACCGCACCACGCTGCTCAGCGTCGCCCAGCAGGCCCTCCCCGGGTGGCGGGTCGAGGTCGACGGCGTGTCCGCCGATGTCGTGGTCGTCGACGGGTTGTTCCTCGGAGTGCAGGTACCGGAGGGTGACCACGTCGTGACGTTCCGCTACGAGTCGCCCTGGCTGACCGCCACACTGGTGGTGTCCCTCGCGGCGCTGGCCGCGACCATTGCGCTGGCCGTGGGCGCTACCCTCTTCCCTCGCGGGCGAACTTCTCAAGCTGCGGGCAGCGGCGACCGATGACCGGTTGACGTCCATCTTCCACCCGGAGCTTCTCACCTCGTGCGCAAACGATTCCCGATCCCCCTCGTTCTCGGTGCGCTGATCGGCGCATCCACGCTGGTCGGCGCGACCGGCCAACCGGTCGCGGCAGCGGACTACACGATGACCGTGGACTCTCCGGTGCCGGGGCGCATCGGTGTCGACATCGCCGGAGGCGGCGCTGCGTACGAGATCGCGACCTGCTCGAACACCCCGGGCGTCCCGACACTCGGATGGAACAGTGCCGGGCAACTGGTCGGCACGACGTCGATACCCGGATCCCCCACTCAGGTCCGTTTCGAGCTGTACCCGGGCGAATGCGGCACCTACGACGGATGGGGCGACGTCGGTGGCGCACACATCGAGATCGACCCGAGGGTGAACGGCACCGACCTCGGGCGGATCGTGATGCCCGCCGTCGGACGCCCGGGCTCCTTCGCCATCCGAGGCGACATTCTCTCGTCATCGCCGATCTCGACCGGCCGAGTGATCGTGGACTCGTTCCAGACCCCCACCGGCTTCCCCGAGGATCCGGCTCCGCTCCAGAGCAACGGCCGCGTCACCTACGGCGCGTTCGCGTCCACCGCCAGTCGCGGCGCGACGTGGAGCGGCGGTGTCGGTTGGTCGGGCAGGTACACGCTCTTCGTCACCGACACGGCGACCGGGCGCAAGATCATGGCGTTGGCCGACATCGGACCGAACTCGATCCCGACGATCGATCTCGACGCGATCTGCTTCGGCTTCGACACGTGCCGCTACCTGTCCGGCGGCCCCGGCACGACGAGCGGGTCGTTTCATGCGTTGACGCCGACTCGCATCCTCGACACCCGCAAGCCGCTCGGGTTCTTCGGTCCGGTTCAGACGGGTGATGGTCGCAACGACTCACCCAACCCGATCACGCGACGGCTCGTGGCGACCAATCACGATCTCCAGATCACCGGTCGCTACGGAGTCCCGGAGTCCGGGGTCTCGGCCGTCCTGCTCAACCTGACGGCGGTCAGTGCGGGCGCGCCGGGCCCAGGTTTCATGTCCGTGGTGCCCAAGCCGGCACGGGTGGGTGACATCTACAACGATCAGGCGACCTACACGTCGTTCCCGTCGACCTCGAATCTCAACATCGAGGACGCGAATCCGGTACCCAATCTCGTGCTCGCGAGAGTGGGTGCCGGCGGAAAGATCCGCATCGCGAACTTCCTCGGCCCGACGCACGTCATCGCCGATGTCGCCGGCTGGTTCGGCACGGGCGGGGCGCACACCGACGGCGCCGGCTTCGCCGGGGTGGTGCCGTCTCGCGTGTTGGACAGCCGAACCGGAATCGGCGGGCCGACACAACAGTTCTCGCCGGGAGAAGTCCGAACCGTGCGCGTCGCGGGTGTCGCCGGCGTGCCGCAGAATGCCCAGAGCGTCGTGGTCAACGTGACGCTGGTCGGCGCCCGCTCCGTCGGCTTCGTCACCGCCTTCCCCGACGGCGAGCCGGTGCCCGAGGCGTCGAACGTGAACATCACCGCAGGCGGTGTTCGGGCCAACACCGCAGTGGTCAAAGTCGGTGCCGGCGGCCGGATCGCGTTGTACATGGGTGCCACCGCTTCAGACGTGATCGTCGACGTGATCGGCAGCTTCGGACCCTACGGTGGCACCGTCACGACGATCACGCCCGAACGGGTCGTCGATTCTCGTTCGGGCACGGGCACGGAGGCTCGGCCATGGGGCGACGGCGAAATCCGCAACGTGGCGATCGCAGGTCGGGGAAGTGTGCCGGCGTCGGCCACGGCCGTCATCGCGAACGTGACGGCAACGAACACGACGGCGTGGGGCTTCCTGTCGGCGTGGCCGGCCGGCTCGCCGACGCCGACGTCGTCGAACTTGAACTTCTTGCCCGGCCAGACGGTCCCGAACCTGGTGATGCTGAAGCTCGGGGCCAACGGCTCGTTGTCGATCCTCAACGGACCGGGATCCGCCAACGTGATCGTCGACGTGATGGGTTACGTGAGCTGACGGGCGCTGTCGCGGGCCACCAGCGCACGTAGTTGCGAGGCGAAGGCGTCGGCGGAGAACGACGCGGCTCGCTGGATCGCTGCTCGGGCGAGTTCGTCACGGCGGTCGACGTCGCGGGTGAGTTCGACCGTGCGTGTGGCGAGCTGATCGAGGGTCGTCCAGTGCACCCCGTCCACGTCGTCGTGCACGATCTCAGCCGGGCCTGCTGCTCCGTAGACGAGTGGTACGACACCGGCTGCCATCGCCTCGACGACGGAGATCCCGAAGTGTTCGAATCGTTCCGGGTGACGATCCGGATCCTCACCGAAACCCGCGCCGTGCCAGTAGAGCGACGCCGAACCGAGCAACCGTTCGACGACGTCTCCCGAAGCGTTGACGTGGACATCGACCGGAAGCCCGATCGCGTGGCGCCGCACGTGCAGTGCGTACTCGCGGTTGGCAGCGTCGCACCCGCCCACGATCGCCATGCGCCAGCCGGGGAGCGCTCCCGACCGGTGCAGGTCGGCGAATGTGGCCAGCAGTTCGTGCTGCTTCTTGCTGTGCCCCAACGCGGGGTCGAAGAAGCGGCCGAGCACCAGGATCAGCGGTTCCTTGTCACCGGGAACGACACTCGGACGCACCGGCGGATAGAGCACGTCGGCCGGCCGCTCCCACAGTCGCTCGACCCATCCCGCGGTGAACTCCGAATTGGCGAGGTAGCGAGAATACGACGGGAGGAACTCGACGCGCCTGACTCGTCGGTCGAACGCTGCCTGCACTTCACCGAGGCGATGCGGGAGCCTCGGCGGCAGCGACAACGCCCGCACCCCGACGACGCCGATGCGGCTGCGGAGATGATCACGCCGGCTCGGCACCTCCCCCGGAAAGTGGACGTAGTAGTAGCCGATCGGTGCCCGGTTGACGGCCTTGCTCAGGTAGGTGCCGTTGACGAACACGTCGAAGTCGGCGCTCGCATCGCTCGCCTGCGCGTCGTCGGCGACGCGCCGATGGTCGCAGGCCGACAGGTCGACACCGAGCCTGCGTCTGGTCGCTTCGACATCGGGGGCGTGCGGGCCGAGCAACGTGACGTCATGGTCGGCGGCCAGGACCTGCGCGATGCTGCCGTCGACCTGCTCGCCGCCGCCCAGCGTCGACCAGTAGAGGTCGTAGACAGCGACGCGCAGGCGCTCGGAGCCGGACGTCAGGTCTTCGGCCATTTGACGACCTCCCACGTCATGATCTCGCCGCGGTCGACGGTCCGACCACCCGACCATCGATCTCGCAACATCGCCGGCAGCAGCCGGAGATAGCCACCGCAGACCGACCACCGGTGCACGACCTCGCGGCGCACCGGCAGGCGGAGCGTGGCAGGTCGCAGGAGGTAGTGCCGGACGGTTGCCAAGAGCGCACGGCGCACCTCGCCGAGGCCCGATCGCCAGGCCAGCGCCGGCGGCGCGTTCTTGGCCAGCACGAGCAGACGATTGCGCTCGGTGTGGAGCTGGAAGAACGGCGATCCCACACCCGACGACTGCGCATGGTGGTGCCGCACGATCGCACGGGGTTCGTACACGTAGCGCCATCCCCGCAGGCGACCTCTCCATGACAGGTCGGTGTCCTCGTAGTACATGAAGAAGCGTTCGTCGAACATCCCGACCGCGTCGAGATAGGACCGCCGCAACAGCACCGCCCCTCCGCACCACGCGAACACCTCGGTGGGCTCCTCGTACTGGCCACGGTCGACCTCGAGGAACCCTCGATCACCGCCGTACCCGCCGGCGAACAGGTTGGAGCCGACGTTGTTCACCACGTCGAACGGCTCGGACGGCACGCGAACGTCGACCCACACCGGCTCGGGACCGACGGTCACGGTCACCGTGTCGATCTCGGATCGCAACGTTGCGGTTCGGGTGACGAGGCACGACAGCCGTACCGAGATCGTCGAGACGTCGGTGCCGTCCGAGGCGACACGCAACGCGCCGGTGGCACTCGACCAGCGGGCGATTTCCTCACCGTCGGTGAGCACCGGTGACTCGGGGCCGTGGAATCCCTCGTCGAACGCCAGCCGGTCATCGACGCGCTCGCCGTCCAGACGGGCCCCACTCACGCGGACGCCGAGCAACCGATGCTCACCGCGCGCGAGCGGCGAAGCATCCGGGACGTCGAAGTCGATGCCGTGATAACGGTTGGCGAAGAGCATCTTCGCCGCGACGGCACCGATGTCGGGGGCGTCCTCGATCGCCGGCACCATCGCCCGCAGCCAGCCGGGGTCGACCGTGGCGTCGTTGTTGATCAGTGCGACGTACTCGTGGTCCCCGGCCAGCGCCATGCCGAGATTGCAGCCACCGGAGAATCCGAGGTTGGCGAGCGGTTCGAGGATCCGAATCGAGGCATAGCGATCGTCAGCGGCGAGTCGGTCGAGGACATCGTCGAGCGATCCGTTGTCGACGAGCACGATCTCGAGCCGGTCGGCGGGCCAGTCGGACGCGAGGAGCGAGTCCAGGCAGTCGATCGTCAACTGGCCACCGTCGAAGTTGATCACGACGACACGAACCAAGGGCGTACGGGAAGGCGTCGACATGGGTCCGTGCGAGGTTAGCGGCGGCTCAGCCCGACGACGTCGGGCCCGCTCGCTCCGAACGCTCGACCTCGTCGAGCCAGCTCAGCAACGCGGCAGCAACATCGTCGACGGTCCAGGATGCGGCCCGGGCGAGCGCATCGGCAGACGCAGCCGCCCACGCCACGTCATCGACCAGGCTCGGGCGGACCGCATCCGCGATCTCCGCCGGGTCGGCCCCGACCACCCGGAGCCCCGGGCTCGACTCCCCCGCGGTCGTCATCGTGGTCACCGTCGGAATGCCACGCGCGACCAGTTCGGTGACGACCGCGGACATTTCGCCGCGTTCGCTCTCACGGAGCTGCAGCCCGACTCGGGCACGGCCGAGTCGCTCCGCGTAGGCCTCGGCGTCGAGGCGACCGGTGAACGTGACACGAGCCCGCACGCCGAGCCGATCGGCTGCCCGCTCGACCCGTTCGACCGCGTCGCCGTGGACACCACCGACGAAGGCGAGCGAGACGTCGTCGTCGAGTCGTGCGAGCACCTCGACGGCGAGTTCCGGCGCCTTGTTGCCGGCCAGCCACCCGGCCGAGACGATCTCCCGCGTCGACGGAATCGCCGCGGGCGCCGCGATCGGCGGAAAAGCGAGCGGGAGGACCGTCAGGGGCGGTCCGTCGGGACGAAGCGAGCGAACGATGGCTGCAGCGCGCTCGCTGCTCACGACCACCGACCTCGCGCGGTCGACGACCTCGCCGATCAACGTGACACCGAGTCCGTGGAGGCGTTCGGCGTCGAGCAACTCGTCGTCCCCGACCGAGGCCGCCACTGCTTCGGACTCGGCGCGGGCGATGATGCCCCGCACGTAGTTCTGCGCCCACCGCTCGGAACCCGACGCATGAGCGAGACCGACGTAGAGCCCGACGAGCGATGCCTCGTGGAGCCAGACGTGACACGGCGCTTCGTCGACGAGCGCAGCGGTCCCCACATGGTTCGGCGAGCTGCCGAGGGCGGCGACGACGTGATCGAGATCCCACGGCTTCATGAAGCGACCCATCGCCCGAACGGGTCGTCGTTGGTCGACGGCGTCACCCACCGCCGGCTCAGCCGATCCCGAGCCGTCGACGAGCGCGAGCACCTGGTCGGTCCCTCCGGCATCCGCGACCTGCCGGCGGAGCGCTCCGAGGACGAGTTCGTCGTACTGCCCGATGCCGGATGCGGACCCGCTGAACGGACCCGCCAACGCGATTCGGGTTGCCGGCCTGCGGAGCCGACGGTTCCATCGAGGTCCGTGCGCGGCGAGAGTGCTCATCGTGTCGGTCGCGACCCGTTGCCAGGTCCATCGTCGGGTTGCTCGCCGGCCCGCGTCGAGCAGCATCCGTCGGTGGCCGTCGTCGGTCAATGCTCGCTCGACGGCCCGCGCGATCGCGCTGTCGTCGCCCGGGTCGAAGCATGCGGCCGGTTCCGCGAGCACCTCCGGCAAGGAGGTCAGCTCGGAGTTGATGACCGGAATCGCACAGGCGGCCGCTTCGAGCACGGGCAGTCCGAAGCCCTCCTCGAACGAGGGCATCACCGCCAACCGCGCCCACTGGTGGATCGCCACCATCTCGTCGTCGTCGACGGCCCCGGTGAAGATCACTCGCCCTGCCACACCGGCCGCAGCAGCGCAGGCCTCCCAGTCCCGCAGCACGGCCGGGGAGTGTGCACATGCGATCACCAGATGATGCGTGTCGCGAATCGATCGCGGAAGGAGACCCCATGCCCGGATCAGGCCGTCGGTGTTCTTTCGTTCGTCGCCTCCGGTCACGGCAACGACGTACCTGTCGACCTCGGCCGGAAGGACACGGTCGGGTCGGGGGGCAGCGTTCACCGATGCGGGGACGAACTGCGGTTCGACCCCGGCACCGATCATCCCGATTCGCTCGATCGGGAACTCGAGTTCGTCGGCAGCGGTCACTGCGGCGAACTCCGAGATCGCGAGCAGGGAATCGAGCGTCCGCGTCAAGGGGGCTCGGAGTGCGGCTTGGTGGCGGGCATCCGGATCGACGTGGTACCGATCGGGGAAACGGAAGGGGATCACGTCGTACATCACCGCCGCGACCGGCAACCGCGCCTCGGTGATCACTCGCGGAACCGGGTCGAGGGGAATCGGGTGGAGCATCAACTGTGTGGCGACGTACCAGGCGCCGTGTTCGGTGTGCCGACGCACGACGTCACGGCTCCAGGGCAGGAGCACGACGCCGGGCACGGATTCGCGGAGCGTCTCGGCCTCGGCCTCGGTGCCGCACAGGGCGATCACGGGTGCGCCGATCTCGGTGAGTCCGCGGAGGAGGCCGGTGACGTACCGTCCGATTCCCCGTTGTCGGGCGGTTGGATGACCGATCGGGCGCGCGTCGAGCAGCAGCTTGGTGGGAGTCACGTCTCCGGCGAACTCGATCCGGCCACGCCGGTCACCGTCTCGTCGGCGGCATCGAGCCGATCCTCGAGCAGGGCGAGCTGGCGCTCGATCACCTGTGTCGCTCCGATCGCAGTGTCGGCATCGAGGCGGAGGCGCTCTGCGTATCCGAGGAAGAGCGGCAGCGAGCGCTCCGCACCGAACCGCACGTCGTGGTTCAGCTGGTTCAACGCCTCCTCGATCTGGACGACGGTGTGATTGATGTCGAGCACCGTGCTGCGAATTGCTGCGACCTCGGCCGACAACGCAGAGGTCTGACCGACCAGTGCAGCGATGTGATCGCCGCGAAGACGGCGAATGAATCCACTGAACGACGCCACGGACGCGACTCTACCGACGACTCGGAGGCGAATCCGGTACGTCCGACGTCGCCGGCGACGAGTTGGTGTCGCGGGATCGGAGCACGCGGCGAGCGGCCCGATACGCGGACAGCAGCGCGGGGAAACGGATGCCGATCGCACGCAAGAGGGCCGAGGCATTGAATCGGATCCCCCGAGATGCCGCGTTGAACGTCGAGAACTCGGGGTCCGACGGCGTCTCGTACACCCGGAGTTCGACGACCGACGGGAGGTAGTAGCGCCCGCCGTGCACCGAGGCGTTCTGCTCACGTTCGTGCTCGGCCCGTGTCCACATCTCCAGCCGAGCCGGATCGAGTTCGCTCGCCGGCTTGGGACGGCTCAACAGGAAGCTGAACAGGCTGTCCTCCGGGTAGCTCTCGATGTGAGCCACGTCGGCGTCGATGACCATCTCGACGAGCGGGTCACGTACTTCCGGCGGCGCAGTGAACAACGCTTCGTTGTGCGTGAGCACGAGATACGCGATCGGGCCACCCAACTGCCGGTGATGGACGTGCGTGAAGTAGCGATCCATCGTGTCGAGAATCAGCTCGGAGTGGACCGCCTCGCTCGGGTCGGACACCAGCATCGTGGGCAGGTGCGGGTACGCCATCGAGGACCGGTACTGCTCGGGGAGCATGCCGTTGACCTGGTGCGCTGCCTCCCACATCCGCACCCCGTACTGATTGCGGTGCGGCCCCGTGTAGTCCCAGGTCGCCAGCAGTCCATCGGGCGCCAACAGCTCTCGAACACGCCGAAAGACGCTGTCGAGATGGGAGATGTGGTGTCCGGCCGCATGGTTCACGACCAGATCGAACGGGCCGGCGGGGAACTCGGCGGTGTTCGTGTCGAGCTGATGGAACTCGATGGGATAGCCGACGGCCGCATCTCGGGCGGTGGCGAGGAGCTCGTCGAGGTAGTCGACGGCGACCAGCGAGCGCACCGATCCCACATCGATCAGCTCGCGCTCGACCCATCCGGTGCCACAGTTCAACGACAGTCCCCGATCGAACGGGCCGCCGTTGAACTCGCCGAGGAAATCGGTCCAACTCCCCTCGCCCCGGTCGAACGCCCGCAGGTTCAGGTGCTCGACGACCCGCGGGTAGGAGTTCCAGTAGATCCCGTGGTAGTAGACCTGGGCGTCCACCGGCGTCGTCGTCATGGATCCTGACGGTAGCCGTCCGCTGCAGTCGATCGGCCGGTCATCCGCGTCGCGCGAACCGGTGCCGCAGACAGAGCGCGATCATCGACAGCCCCAACTCGACCGTCTTGCGGCGGTCACCGGTGACCGAACTCTCCCCCACCCGCGGTTGGTACTTGACCGGAACCTGGACGAGCGGGATCCGATGTTGCGCAACGAGCAGCATCATCTCGAATCCGAACGCCGACTCGTGCGACTCGAAGTGCGGTTCGAGCCGTTCGACCGCGTCGCGGGTGAGCACCCGGAAGGTGCAGCCGACGTCGGACAGATACACGGTGTTGAAGAGCACTTCGGTGAGCTTGGCGACCGCCCAGTTGCCCCAGCGGAGGAACCATCCCATGTTGGCGCCACTGAGGATGAAGGTCTGCACCGTGCGCGAACCCAGCACGACGTCGACGTCGGCGGTGAACGGGAGCAGCTTCAGGATGTCGCCGGGGTCGAACGTGCCGTCGGGTTCACAGATACAGACGAGGTCGGCACTCCGGGTCTCGACGATGCCGCGCCGGATCGCGGCGCCGTACCCCTGGATCGACTCGTGCACCTCGCGTGCCGAGGTGGTCGCCACTTCGGGCGAGGTGTCCGGGTGGGCGTTGTTGTTGACCACGACGATGTCGTCGACGATGCCCAGCGCCTCGAAACCGCGGATGCATTCGGCAATGCTGCCCGCCTCGTTGTAGGTCGGCAGGATCACGGCGACGGTTCGGCTGTTCCACATTGCGGCGATCCTGACAGGGTCCGATGGCGACAAACGATCAATGAGCTTGTTGAGTTCGGTTCTCCGGGGACCCGGTGCCCCCGAGGGCCGCTGAATCGACCGGTGAGCTCGAGGGCAGGCGAGCCTACAGCGACGACAGGGTGATCGACTCGAAGACGATCGGCGTGACGCCGGTCCACGACGTGCGGAACTCCCACGCACCAGCTTCCTCGGTCACCTCGAACTCGATCGCCACCACCCCATCCTCGTTGGGTTCGAGATCGGTGACGGCAACGGTACCGCCGGCAAGAGTTGCCACGTCGAACGAGCCCACCGTCCCCGCAGCGTCATCGGCCGTTCGGTACCTGAGTGTTGCCTCGTATCGCCCAGGTTCCAGCGTTGCGTACGGCCCGTACGTCACCACACCCGGCGGGCTCGGTGGCCCCACCTCGACCGACCCACCCCGCGGCTGGCCGGTCACCCGCGGAAGCGACGATGCGGACCACGTGAACGGCAGGTTCGTGGCGTCCGGCATGGCGAACACCATCAACCGATACCCCAGGTCACCGCCTTCGGAGTCGAGGAGGAGCTCGCCCGCGCCGACCTGAGCGACCATGTTGTCGGCGACGATCTCCACGTCATCGGGGTCGCCGAACACCGCGACGATCGGTCGAGCGCCGGACTTGATCTCGAGAACGCTCTGGTCATCCAACATCTTCATCGGCGTCGGATAGAGGATTCTCCCCGTCACGTGAGGCGCATAGATCCCGGTGATGCTGCTGCTCCAACCGCCCACCGAGACGAACGACGTCTGCGCATCTTCGGGAATCGTGTCCATCTCTTCCGAAAACCAAATGATCTCGCCAAGTATCTCGTCGCTTTCGCTACCGAGGTTGCCGATGATCTGGTCGTAGCGCGGAGAGGTGTTGTTGCCGAAATAGGCACTCGGGTCGTAGGACGGCGCGCCGATCTGCACCCACACCACGATCATGAGAAGTGCGGACGCGGCGACGATGGGTTGTCTTCGCAATGACGCAACGATGATGCCCGCGACAACCCCGGCGACCAGCGCAAACATCAAGCCCGGAGGGAGCCGGAACGTACCCGGCAGTCCTCCGACGAGCAGTGCGATCCACCCGGGGATCATCGCCCACACCCACCACTCCGGGACATCTTCGGCGAGGCGATTGACCACCACCACCAGCGCGATGAGCAGCGTCGGCAACCCATACGACCAGAAGTAGGAGACCTCCAGCGAGAATCCTCCACGGGCGAACTGCTCGAACCACTGGTACACGTAGAAGACACCGCTCATGAGAATCGCCGCTGATTCCAGCCGAGTGAATCGAACGTGCCGAATCAGACGGAGCGCAAGAGCAGCACCGAACACCATGAGTGGGACGTAGATCCACAGGTAGCGGCCCATCCAATCACGACGCGGCGACCGCCAGGCGTCCGGATCTCCCGGGTAGGTGCGAATGAAGTCGATCGTCGGTTGGTAGACGTTCGGGATGTTGTATCTCCAGTCGAACCACACGAACCCCAGCAGGAACACTGCAAGCGTGGACGCCGAGACAACGGCAACGAACACCAGACGCCCGGGCCACGTGCCACGCATCACGACGAGTGCGCTGACGGAGCAGACAGCAACGATGAAGATCGATCCAGGATTTGCCACGAGCATCGAGCCCGCGAGCAGTCCGAAGACGGCTCCGCTCAGCCAGTTCTGTTCCTCACGGAGCGTCGTCACCACCAATCCGAGACCGAATGCCACCACGAGGTACTCGACGTAGTCGGTGAGGAATGCTCGCAGGAACATCGGCGTGGAGAGGACGACGACGATTCCCAACCACGTGCGTGCGTTGCCCCAACGCAAGCGCTGACCGAGCCCCCAGAGACCGGCGGCAAGACACGCAGCAATCACCCAGCGCCAGACGAGCCGCCCTGCGATCGGACCGACGAGCCGGTCGACCAGGTACACGGGAAGGTACGCAGTCCACCTCGTCACGAAGTAGTGCCGGTCCCCGGCAGCGATGAGCACGTCGTCGAGATTCATGCTGTAACCGGTGTAGAAGACAGGATCGAGCGAGTTCGGCGCCAGACCGTACGTCTCCGGCCTCAAGAGCAGGAAGAGAACCAGTGGCGCCATGGCGATCGCCGCTCCGATCGCAGCCGACCGACGACGCTCGCGCCCGGGTTCGTCGCGATGCTCCCGGGAGTCGAGCTCGGACTCCTCGGCCTCCGCAGCGAGCTCCGTCACCGTTCGTTCAGACCTGGGGAGCGCTGTGCCGACACTCGAGAACGACGTGGCTGTACGGGATACGGAGGAGTCCGTGCACGACGGTCCCCTGGACGACCGGGAACCCCACACGAAGCAGTGCGATGTAGCCGTCGGCATCGCGCACGTACCGGCCACGGTCGGACGCGATGATCAGCCTGGCTGCGAGACGCTGATCCGGAGCGAACACCGGTTCGATGGCGACCATCCTTCCGTCACCGGCAACGAGGCGGGTGGATTCCTCCGCGATCGATCGGACGTGTTCGGAGGGCAGGTGGTGCAGCACGCCGGTCATCATCACGAGGTCGTACGGTCCTCGATCGAGCACCGCAGGGTCCGAAATGTCACCGACGATGAATTCGGCGTCGTTGTCGGCGTTGCGCCGGCGAGCCTCCGCGATGTAGCTCTGATTCGAGTCGATGCCGACGTACTTCGCTCGGCCCACATAGAACCTGGCCATGTCGCCGTATCCGCAACCGAGGTCGAGCACCGACGCCCCATCGTGCACCTGCAGGTACTTGTCCACGGTGCGCTCGACCAGCTTCGGGGGCGACACGATGTTCTTGAAGGACTTGTAGACCGCGGTGTGACCGAGGAGTCGTTCGCGCAGATTCATGTGAATGTTCTCCAGGTTGTTGAGGGGCCTCACCGAGCCGGTTCAGGACTTATGTCCGTCCTGAGGAGCCGTCGGTGAAGTTCCGAAGCACCACGAACGCGTCAGTCACTCGGAAGCCGAGGCTACCAACCTCGAGATTGAGAATCGGGAGGTTCGAGGCCGAGATGTGAGTCACGGCGTTCGTGAATCCCGCTGCCCGGAGTGCATTGAAGCAGAAGTGGGACGAGACCACTCCGAGACCGACGTCCTTGTAGGCAGGGTGAACGCCTCCGACCAGCAGCATGACCTCCGTCTCGTCGACCAGGCGATGGCTCCGGAACGTCAACAGTTGCCCCGTCTTCCTGCTTCGTACCGACCAGATCTCATCGGTGGCGGAGTCGAACGAGTTCCGGAGATACCGCTCGTACCTCCCGCCGGACACTTCACTGCCCAGGATGGGATCACGAGAGAAGCGATCGTGCTCGATGGTCGTTCGCGCCATGTATGCGACCTCGGCGAACTCTTCCTCCGACGCGACCCGCACGTAGTCGTACGGATACTTCGAGACGTCGAACCCGGTCCTCAACCGGAGGGTCATGCGGAGTTGTGTCTCGACGTATCGGAACCCGGCGCGCTCGGCGGCATGCACCGTTGCGATCGCATCGGCGGGGAGCTTGGTCACGATGTACCAGGACTCGCCTTCCCCAGCAGCTGCGACCGACGCAGAGATGAACTCGTCCTCACTCACCGCACCGGTCAATGAGTAGACGTTGCGGCCGAGCGCATCGGAGTCGACCACGAGGCGCTCGAGCGTGTAGCTCACAAGGCGACCATGTTCGATACGTGGAATTCTTCGTTGACCAAGGCTCGGTTGAACGGTTCGCAGATGAAGAAATTGGGATCCCTGTCGAGGAGCTCGAGATAGAGCTGCTCGGCTGGCTCTCTGGCGACACAACTCACCATCGAATCACCCAGGCGCGTGGCGATGAGGTCCTGCTTCGCCTCGAGCATCTCCCCGTATCGATAGCTCGCGTCGTTCGGAAGAACCCCGTTGTAACGGACAAAGAGTTTGCGGGTGACCCTCTCACGTTCTTCGCCATCAATCACGAGACCGCTGAAATCCCGGTCATATCGGTATGGCACGCCGGCCTTCCATTCCAGATAGTGCATGTAGGTGAAGCAGTCTCCGAGTCCGACGCCGAAGAACAAGAACCTCACGCCGGAACGCCGGTTGATCTTGTCGAACGTCGAGTTCTCGCCAGTCGACTGGACCCCGAGATGGCGGACGAGATCCACGTCCTTGCCGATCAGCGCAACCGACATGAGCGGATCCCTCGACCGCTCTGCGTCCGGCTGCAGACGGAAGTACTCGTTCAGAGCACCCATCTGCGACTTCGAGTGGCGGCGGTCGTAGTCCTGCCCGTTGCAGAAACTGAAGGTGAACGTCGGCATGCACACCGTGGGCACGTTCAGTTCACGGATCGCGTCGAGCATCTCGGACAGGATCTCCCGACGATTGACACCAGCCGAGGGCGTCCCGAACGAGAGTCCCGAGTGCACGTACAGGATCTCGCAATCAGCCGCGCCGACCCGTTCCAGTGATTCTCGAATCGACGTCGAGGTCACGGGCCCTGCAGACGAGTCGAAGATCTTCGTATCAGCCATCGGAAAGCTCTTTCACTCTTGTTGCTGGGAATTGCTGGACATCTGAGCCGTCCGGCCACCGTCGACGAACATCACCTGACCGGTGATCCACCTCGCCTCGTCGGAGAGGAGAAACGCGCACGCTGCCGCCGCGTCCGACGGCTCACCCAGGCCCAACGGATACGCTCGCTCGAGTTTCGCGCGGATGCCGGCGTCGGCAAGTGATGCCTGCGCCATCGGTGTGTCAACCGCCCCGAGGGCGATCGAGTTGAAGCGCACCAGTGGTGCCAGCTCGACGGCGTAGGTTCTCATTGCTGCGTCGAGGGCGCCCTTGCTCGCGCTGTAGGCAACGTGCCCAGCAGCTCCGAAGTGACCCCAGATGCTGGACAGGAACACCACGCTCCGCAGCCGGCCGTCGTTGATCGGCTTGCGAAGGAGCAACGACACGATCTCCATTGCCGACAGCGCGTTCACATTCAACGAATGGAGAGCCGCATCCGCCTTCAAGAGCCGCGCCGAGGACACGTGCGCCACTCCCGCGCAGTGTACGAACTTCGAGATGCGCACTCCGTCCGGCCCCACAACCGACCCGAGAGACGCCTTGATTCCGGCAACGTCGGCCAAGTCGAACTGCCAGAGTCGGTGCTTGCCCTCGTTGCACAGTGCCAGGGTGGCTTCCAACCGGCTCTGATCACGACCGTGGAGAACGACCGAGTGCGTCTTCGACATCCGAACAGCGATGTCGCGACCGATCCCGGACGAAGCGCCAGTGATCAGCACATGATCGTCCGTTGCGGTCATGCGGTCACTTCACGCGCCGCTGCTCTACCAGCGCGAAGAGATCAGCGGCAGTGACCACATCAGTCAGATCTGTCGCATCAATCGTGAAACCGTACAGCTCGTCGAGCGACGCAATGAGCGAGATGACGCTCAGCGAATCCCACAAGTCGTAATCACGCAGTACATCGTCTTGCTGAACGCTTTCGACTTCAAAAATCTCGGTCATACTGACCACCAGGTCTTCCACAACAATCTCCTTATGGATACTCGACTACGTCGCAGAACTCTAGCGGCCCGATATCGATGACCATGCCTGCCCAGGTGAGGCCGACTCCGAAGCCCGCCAGACAGTATGTTTGCCTCTCACTCATGAGGTGATCGGAGAGATTGGTTGCCAGGACCGTCGGAATGGTCACGCCGCTGCTGTTACCGAATCGCTCGACCACGTCCATCGGCATCTTGTGATGGTCAATACCGATTTTGTCCGCCAGTTTTTGAAGCATGAATCGATTGGGCTGGTGAAATGCATACGCCGCAATCTCGTCGTCCTGTTTCGCCGAGAACTCGAGCAACTCGTTGATCATCGGCGGAACCTCGGTTTGAACGAAGTTGAACACCGCACTTCCGTCCATTCGCAAGTTGTCGAGCGCACGGAAGTTGTTGTCCCCCGCATCCTCGACGACCGCAGTCTCGGCAGATGATGGAAGCCGCATACCCCCGGCAGGGATCATCAGGGCCTCTCGCCTGCCCCCGTCCATCTTGAGCGTCATCCAGATGTCGCCGCCTCCACCGCGCTCGAGTACAGCGATCGACGCGGCGTCACCGATCAGCGGATAGCTGTTGCGGTCTCGTGGCGAGACCTTTCGGCTCAGGACATCGACGTTGGCGAGCACGACCTTCCCGACCGATTCGTGTTCGAGCATCATGAAGGCCTGCATGAGGCCGACGATGAATCCAGCGCATCCCTGCGGGATGTCCATGCACAGCATGTCGGTCTTCAGGCCGAGTTCGCCTTGTACGACGTTGCTCGTCGGCGGCATGAGGTAGTCGGGGGACACGGTGACGACGATCAGCGCATCGATGTCGGCCGGTTCGAGTTGTCCCGAGTCGAAGAGGTGGGTCAGACCGTGGATGACGAGGTCCGAGGCGCACACGGACCCCTCGACGAGGCGGTGCTTGTCGTAGCCCATCACCTCCATCAGTTTGAGGCTGCGCGACTCCGGAAAATCGAACATCTTCATGTCATCGATGAAACTCTGCTCGTGCGAAGGCAACACCAACAGGAGCCCTGACAACTGCTTGTCGCGGAACTGGAATCTCATTGGCGCTTCGGTGATGTCTCGACGAGTTCAGCGATCGACTCGACCGAAACGAACTGCTCCGGGACGATGCGGGCACCGTCGATCACCACACCGAATGCCGATTCGAGGGAGGCGATGAGAACGATCATGTCGAAGGAGTCCAGAAGGCCGTCGAGCAGGAAGTCCGCAGATGACTCGAAGTCGGATTCCGGACGTGTTTCGAGGAGAATCTCGAGAATCCGCTCGTTCAACTGGGTTCACCTCTCATCAGTACCTGATCCATCAGCCCGTCGGGCACGTAACCATAGTGGCGGTAGCGGTCGATGGCACCGACGTTGTCGTCCATGACCCAGAGGCGCGATCTCGTGCCCGCACATCGGAGGCCCAGGTAGGTACGGAGAAGACTCGCTCCGACGCTGCCCTCACGCCGATGCGGCAACACGAACCAGTAGCGGATCGCCGAGATCTGGCCCGAGTGCTCGAAGTGCAGGAAGCCGGCGACCTCTCCGTCCACCCGGGCCACCAGCACCTGCTGCGAACGTATGGCCTCGTGGACTTCCGCGAGCGATGGCAGTTGTTCGCTGTACCGGTCGAAGTGCTCCTCGAGCTGTCCGAGGATCACGTCGGCGTCGACGGGGCTCGCGTCGTCCACGAGACCGCTGGTCGTCGGAGCGTCCATCAGGGGGAGGGGTGGTCGGCTGATCCGCATGAGTTGGCGGTAGGGACGGAATCCGGAGCGGAGAAAGGTCTCCCTGAGACGTGTGTGGGATCCACGCTTGTCGAGCACGTCGGCGACCACCACCGCGTCCGGATCGATGTCCTCCAGGAGTGTGCGTGCCGCAGCATGATCGGAACAGTGCAGGTAGGCGTGCAGGAAGTCGCGATCTCGTCGGAGAACGAGCGATGCTCCATCGACCGAGACCCCGTGCAGCACTCCGGCCGAACTCCATCGCTGGATCGCATGCTCGGAGGGAAACAGGTTCGACAGCGAAACCTCGCCGCCGCGCCGGCCACTCGACCAGAGATCCATCGTCTCGGTGAACGAGGTGAGTTCTCGATGGATCATGTGGCGTGTTGCTGGGACAGCAACTGCCGGTCGATCTTCCCGTTGGGGTTCCGAGGCATGCTCGCCGTCCGGACGAATTCGGTCGGCAGCATGTACTTCGGGAGCTGTTTCTGAAGAAGCAGGCGGAGCGTCTTCGGAGTCACTTCGTCGTCGGCTTCGTAGACGAGTGTGATCGATTTGCTTTCCTTGCGATACAACACGCAAGCGTTCCTGATCACGTCCAGAGCAAGAATGGCCGTCTCGATCTCCCCGAGCTCGATCCTGTAGCCCTGATGCTTGATCTGGAAGTCCTTCCGTCCGTCGAACATCAATTCGCCGCGCTCGTTCAGATGAACGAGATCGCCAGTCCGATAGATGGTCTCCGGATACCTCGAGTTGAGAGGGTTCTGGACGAACGCGGCATCCGTCAGCTCATCGTTGTTGTAGTACCCGAGCGCCAGGGAGGACCCCCGCACGCACAGCTCTCCGATCTCGCCGGGTTCGGCTCGCCGTGCTCCGTCGACCAGAACCAGCAGATCGGTGTTTCGGCACGCGTTCCCGATCGGGATCGGCTCAGCGTCGTCGAGGTCGCGGTCGATCACGAAATACGTGCAGTCGACCGTGATCTCGATCGGTCCATACAGATTCACGAACTGGGTGTCGGGCAGGGCACGACGCCAAACGTTCAGATGCTTCGTCGGAAAGACCTCGCCTGCGAAGAAGACGCGGCGGAGACTCGACAGATCAGTCGTGTCGAGCACGCCGAGATTCGCGATGTTCACCATGATGGTCGGAACCCAGAAGATGAAGGTGACCTTCCGTTCTTCCAGGAAGCCGACCAGACTCGCAGGAAAGGCCGCCTTCTGCTCGGGGATCAGCAGAACCCGTGCACCCGTACGGAGTGCGACGAAAATCTCCAATGTATAGATGTCGAAATAGAGCGGCGACAGACTCCCGAACACATCGCTGCTCGAGAAATCGAACGTGTCACAACACCAGTCGATGAAGTCGATCGTGCTCCGATGATTCAGGATCACGCTCTTCGGAACCCCGGTCGACCCCGATGTGTTGATCAGGCACATCGGATCCGTGTCGATGACCGATCGGCGCTGCGCTTCGAGGAGATCGTCGTCGGTGTTCGCGAAAAGGTCGTCGGCGCCCGAGTCGAGTACGACGAGCCGGTCCTCTGCAACACCCGCTGACCTGAGCTGGTCCACCAACGCTGTAGTCGTGATCACCGCTGCGGGATCGACGTTCTCGACCAGACGCGCCAGACGGTCCGAGGGCGACTTCTCATCCAGATTGGTGTAGAAGTTGCCCGAGTGCAGGATCGCCAAGTCGGCAATCACGATGTCGGCCGACTTGGCCAAGAAGACGGCGACGGGCGAATTGGTGGAGCGGAGCCGTCGGGCCAGGTACGTGCCGAGTGCGCGGCTGGCCTGCGACAACTCGGAGAACGTTCGACTGCCCGCGTGATCCTCGACAGCCACCTGGTCCGGGTGATCCCTGAGCGCGCCTTGCTCGAGGTACTCGAGGACGTTGAGTCTCATCGTTTTCCTCCGTCGTGGTTCAGAACCGGCGACACGTCACCTGGCGGATCATCTGTCGCGGTCCAGACGATGTAGGTCGGACGTGCCTTCGTCTCGTCGAAGATCCGGCCGACATAGAGACCGACCATCCCGATCGAGGCGAGCAGGACTCCGGACGACATCGCGAGCATCACCATGATACTCGCCCACCCCTGGGGCGATTGCCCGGAAACGAAGTACCTGCCGGTCAACCAGAGACCCAGGAGGAGCGAGATGGTCGCCACGTAGGCGCCGAGTTTCACGGTGAGACGCAATGGCTTGTCCGAGTGGCTGATCACGCCGTGGAGACCAAGCCGCAACAGAGTCCGGAAGGAGTAGCTCGACGAACCGAAGGGACGTGCGAGGTGCTGCACTTCGAGTTCATAGCGACGGAATCCCGCCCAGAGGACGAGGAGCCCGAACGTTCGGCCCTGCTCGGTCAACGAGGTGACCACATCGATGACGCACCGGTGGTAGATGCCGAAGTTGCCGACCGCAGGATTGATCTTCTGCTCCCCGAGGTAGGACAGCAGTGCCACGTACTGCCTCGAGGTGAACCGCTTGAACCACGAGTCCTGCCGGTTCGTCCGCACGGCCACGACCTGCTCGTAGCCCTCGAGGGCCTTGTTGTAGAGCCTCTCGATCTCCTCCGGACGATCCTGCAGATCGCAATCCATCACGACCGTCCACTCCCCCCGAGCACGCGCCAGGCCGGCGGAAATGGCAGGGTGTTGGCCGAAGTTCCTGGAAAGTCTCACGCCGACGAACCGTGCGTCGTGACCGGCGATGCCGCAGATGATCCGCCAGGAATCATCCGGGCTGGCGTCGTTCACGAGAATGACTTCGAACTCCTCGACCAGCCGCGACAGGACCTGTTCCAGGCGCGAGCAGAGTTCTTCGAGGCCTTCGGCACAGCCGTAGACGGGCACGACGACGGAGATGAGGGGCACATTCATAGGGGTCCGCAGCGCGAAGTCAACCAGAGGCTCTGTCGTCGACCGGAGTACTATAGCCAGCGCCTCGGATCGATCGGCACTTCCCCGATTGACCGCGTTCAGGCACCCTCCTGCGACCAAACGCATTCAACTCATGGACGTCATCCCCTTCAACCGCCCCTACACGAGTCCAACCGCTGAACAGGCGATGGCTGATGCCGTCACCCGCGGCCACCTCTCCGGTGACGGGCACTACACCTCGCTGGTGAGCGAACGTCTGCGTGAGCTGGGCGGAGCGAGGCACGCACTCCTGACGACATCGTGCACCCACGCCCTCGAGATGTGCGGTCTGTTGCTGAAACTCGCCCCCGAGGACGAAGTCGTCGTGCCGTCGTTCACGTTCGTGTCGACGGCGAACGCATTCGCCTTGCGCGGGGCCCGACCGGTCTTCGTCGACATTCGGCCCGACACGTTCAACATCGACGAACGTCTCCTGCCCCAGTCCATCACCGAGCGGACGAAGGCGATCGTCGTCGTCCACTACGCCGGCGTCGCCTGCGAGATGGACGAGATCATGGCGATTGCCGATCGACATGGCATTCCCGTCATCGAAGACAACGCGCACGGGCTCGGCGGCACGTACCGGGATCGCCCACTCGGCTCGATCGGAGCAATGGCGACACTGTCGTTCCACGAGACGAAGAACATCCAGTGTGGTGAGGGGGGAGCCCTCCTGTTGAACGACTCTGCGTGGTACGAGGATGCCGAGATCATTCGCGAGAAGGGAACGAATCGGAGCCGGTTCTTTCGCGGGCAGGTCGACAAGTACACCTGGGTCGAGGTCGGTTCGAGCTATCTGCCATCCGAGCTCCTCGCGGCGTACCTCCACACACAGATCGGCGAGTTCGACCTGATCCAGGCGCGCCGACGGGCGATCTGGAATCGCTACCGTGATGAACTGGCCGACTGGGCGGAGCAGCGGGGCTTCACGTTCCAGACCTGCCCTGCGGACCGAGAGCATCCTGCCCATCTCTTCGCCCTGATCGCGCCGGATCTGAGCACACGCGAGCGGTTCATCGAGCACCTCGACCGACACATGGTCAAGGCGGTCTTTCACTACGTGCCCCTGCACAGTTCGCCAGCGGGGCGTCGCTACAGCGCGGTCGAGCTACCCGTTACCGACAGTGTGAGCGATCGGTTGGTACGTCTCCCGTTGTACCCCGATCTCGAGGGACCCATGCAGGACCGCGTGATCCAAACCGTGACCGATTTCGAGTGACGACCCATCATCTGATCCATCCTGAGGATTCCTTCGCCGACACGCACTGCGGACCACCGAGTTGTGCCAGACCTTGCGGAGTGGACCGACGCGTGCCAATCGTGATCGACTCGTGGCTCACCATGGCACGCCTGGCGACAGACAGCATCTCACTCCGCCCACCTGAAAGGTGTCTCCGTGACACGCATACCTGGCCCGGTCGATGGCACGTTCGAGGACTTCACCCTTCGACTCAGTGACTCGACAACGATCGAACAAATCGCGCAATCATCCGGATGGCGATCCGACGAGCTGTCCGATCGGGTCTCGATGGCCCTCGGCGAAGTCGCTCAGACCCTTCGGGTCCTGTCCGGGCTGGATCTCGCGCCCGGTGCCAGGGTGCTCGAAGTCGGTGCGGGCCTCGGCCTCACGAGTGCGTACCTCTCCACCTGCGGGATCGACGTCACCGCACTCGAACCCGCTGGCCTCGGCTTCGAAGAACACGCGACGCTCGCTGCCACCGTCGCCACCACCGTCGGCTCCCACCACGATCTCCTGACGATCGGCGCGGCCGACCTCGACCCGGAAGCGCACGGTCATTTCGACGTGATCTTCTCCAACAACGTGCTCGAACACATCGACGATCCGCTGGAGGCATTGCGTTCGATGCGTGGAGTCCTGGTCGACGATGGTGTCATGATCCACAGTTGCCCCAACTACTCCGTTCCGTTCGAGCCGCACTTCGGACTCCCGCTGCTTCCGGGACGGCCAGCGGCGACGCGCCGAGTGCTTCCGAAGTCCATCTCGTCGAGCGACATCTGGAACTCGCTGAACTTCGTCACTGCCCGACAGGTTCGACAGTGGTCGGCCGACCTCGGACTCACCACCGAGTTCAGATCAGGCGCTCTGGCAACGAGCATCGACCGCCTCGGCACCGACACCGAATTCCGAGCTCGCCACCGCGTCCTCGCGACCATCGGCAAGGTACTCGTCACGGTCCGAGCCACCGACGCGCTTCGTCGCCTTCCGGCTTCGTGGTCGACGCCGATGGATTTCGTCATGTACACGGGGGCGACGGACCAATCCAGGGTGCATTCCTGGCTCGTGGCCGGCTGACTCGGATTGAGCCGGTACCGGTGCATCGCTGAGCGCTTCAATGCCGCAAGAGGCGGTAGAGGAGTGGGCGGACCCTGCCCGAGGCGCTCACCTCACCCTCACCGCCGAGCTTCGGGCCCTGCAACGTAGTAGCCGTAGCTCACCCAGTCATCGAGATGCTCGTCGGTCTCCAGGACCGATGCACCCAACTCGCCCAGCAGTTGCTCGACCTTGGCCTTCTCGATTCCGTGCATCGAGAAGGCGGGAGGCTCGCGCCATTCTTCGGCAATGAGTCCTGCGAGAACGTCGTGGCCGGACACGAGACCCTCGTCGACCGCCAGAGCGACATCCGGCCGAGGAAGGACCCTGACCGGAAACACGGGCGGAGGATTCCCGATGTCTCCGAACCAGCGGATTCCCTCCTGCACGACATCGAGTGCAAGGCCGTACGAGCCAGGCCGTTCCGGAGCGGTGACGGTGAGTGCGACGTCCACGACCTCGCCCACGTTGATTCTGCTCGGAAGTCCGCTGCGTCCGTCGTCCAAGCTCGTGCTCTCGACGAGTTGGGTATTCCGGTGCGACGGCAGCTGGAAGAACATCGCTCCACCGGGTCGCAGAATTCGCACGAACTCCGCCAGGTAGGAGCGGACCGCGTCGGGCGGGATGTGCTGCAAGGTGATGAAGCTCATCACGAAGTCCACGCTCGCCGATTCGACGAACGCCAGGTCCGGTTGTGCTTGACGACGTACGTGACACGGTCCCCGAAGCGATTCAGGCGCTGGGCAGCCTCGATCATCGGGGGTGAGATGTCGACGCCCGTGACGTGATCGAACCGTTGGGCCAACGGCTGGGTCAGACGACCGACTCCGCACCCGAAATCGAGCGCCGCCCCATGCGGTTCCACACCGAGGTGAGCCAACCGATCCAGGACGTCAGTGACGAATCGCTCACCGGTGGCGAGAAACGATCCCAGGTCCCAGCCTCGCCGTCGCTTCGAATCCTCGCTCAGGATTGCCCACAATGGGTCGGCCGTCGCCTGAGCCTCCCAGATCTCCTGCAAGTGGGACATCGATTGTTCCGCGACCCAGCCGACCCCAGTGAATCGCCAGGCACGTGCCGACCGAGTCGGAGACCAGGACCTCCCCTCCGCTCGCCGCTAACGTCAGCGCGATGTTCGAGTCATTCGCCCAGAACGGGGAAGACATCATCCTGTGGCGCGCCCTCGGGGAGATCGAGAACGGCACCTACGTCGATGTCGGGGCGGCCGACCCTGACGAGGACAGCGTCACGAAGGCCTTCTACCAACGTGGCTGGCGAGGCATCAACATCGAGCCGGCACCGGAACATGCAGCGCGACTCGCCGCAGAGCGAACCGGCGACGTTCTCGTCCAGGCGTGCGCCGGCGAGCCGGATGGCAGCATCGTGCTCCACCACGTGGTCGGAACCGGGCTGTCATCGGTGGTCGACGACTCCATCGACGCGCTCGACGGGACGGACTACGAGGTGATCGACGTGGTCGTACCCGTCCGTCGACTCGACGAGATCCTGGCCGATGCCGGATGGACCCCCGACCAACCGATTCACTTCCTCAAGATCGACGTCGAAGGCTTCGAGGAGTCCGTGATTCGCAGCATCGATCTCGACGTGTGGCGCCCCTGGGTGATCGTTGCCGAATCGACCCGGCCCCGTTCGACCGAGCAAGCGCACCACGGGTGGGAACCGATCCTGCTGGAACACGGCTACGAGTTCTGCTTCTTCGACGGCCTCAACCGGTACTACGTGGCCTCCGAACACGCAGATCTCCGCCCAGCGCTGTCGTTCCCACCCGGTGTGTTCGACCAGCCGTACCTCACGCCCCCGCATGCGAAGTTGATGCGGGAGTACGACAACCTCCTCCAGGGGCATGATCGGCTGGTCGCGCTGCACGAAGAAGCGCTCGTCGCGTACGACGAGCGCGGTGCCGAGATCGAGCGACTGCTCGATGCGGCACGCCGGATGGAAGCGAATCACGAGGCCACGATGAAAAGCTGGCGCGAACTCGAGGGCGAACACAAGCGGGTGCTCGCGTCATGGGAGACCCTGGAAGGCGAATACCACAACGTGCTGGGTGCGTGGGAGCGACTCGAGAAGGAGCACATCGACCTCTCGAAGGTGCATGCCGAGGTGGTGTCCGAGCGAGATGAACTCAGCGAAGAACGCACAGCGCTCCGCGACGGGATCTCACGCATGGGGGCCGAGTTCGACCAGATCCGTCACGAACGCGACGCTGCCCTGCGCGAACTGGAGCTCACCCGTCAGACGTTGTCGTGGCGTGTGACTCGACCGCTCCGCTCGGTTCGCCGTCTGCGCGGCGCTTGAGCACGTCGACGTAGATCTCTCGCGTGCGTGACGATGCACGCTCCCACGACGTTGCTTCGCTGAACTCGGCGACGTCGCGTGCGATCCGCTCGCGGCGCTCGTCGTTCAACCACAGTTCCTCCAGCAGCACCGCCAGCGCCTCGGGCTGCACCGGCGCCGGGAGCGTTGGCACGATGTCGGCCACGTCCTCGAAGATGGCGAGCGCGCTGGTCACCATCGCCCGACCGAGCGGAAGGACGAACCGGATCGCGGCGCTCGCCGACTCGTTGGTCTGTTCGTACGGCATGACGATGACGTCGCTCGCGCCCAACCGCTCCAGGGCGTCGTCGTGGTCGAGGAACTCGGTGACGAGATGCACGAAGTCGGCGAGACCGAGTCGGTCGATCTCGGCACGGACCTCATCGAGGTGAGCCGCCGACGAGGGATCGGGGTGCAGCGCGCACGTGGCGACCAACCAGGCGTCGACACTGCGAGCCCGCAGCTCGGCGACGGCCCGCACCAGTGGGACGAGGCCCTTGTGCGGGAGGAGGAATCCGAACGTGCCCACGACGAACGCACGTGCTGGAATTCCGAGACGTCGTCGGGATGCGGATGTCTCGACCACGGCCGCGGCGTCCGTGCCGATCGGTATCACGTGCACGTTGTCGGCGATGCCCACTTCTGCGAGTCGGCGACGATCGGACTGCTGGTGCACGATGACGGCGTCGGCCGACGCCAGGTCGTCGGCGATGTCTCCCATCGATTCGAAGCCGTTGCCCACGTCGAGCGGCGCCGTGCGGTGGATCGTGACCACGACCGGCCGGCGCGGAACCTCGGCCGAGATCAAGCGGCCCAGTTCGGCCACCGTGAAGAACCCGAAGTTGTACTGGATGTGGAGCACGTCGGCGGCCGACCGCTCGAGCGCCGCGATGAGACCATCGACCGATCGGGATCGATCGTTCGTCCATGCCCTGACCACCCGCGCCTCGTGCTCGACACTCACGGGGACGGCATTGTCGTCTGCGAACACCTCGGCGTGCACCCAACCGTCGAGTTCACCGTAGAGGCGCGCGGCGTACTCCGCAATTCCACAGCGGGAGTTGTACGTGGTGACCGCGGCGACGGTGAGCCCGCGACGATCGGCGCGGCGCTCGGTGATGAAGTCGTGCCATCTGTCGGCCACTGCGGTCCAATTGAATTCGTCCCGAATGAGCGATCGTGCCGCCTCGACCCGCTGGAGTCGCAGCTCGGGATCATCACCACGAACGAATGCCCGGAGCTCCCGAGCGAGATCGTCGATCGAGGGCTCCGACCACTGTGAGCCTTCGACGGTCAGATGCGTCGCTGCCGGTGCGGAGGAATGGCCGATGACCGCAGCGGTCTCGGCGTTCACGAAGTCGGCAAGGCCCGTCGAGGCCACCGAGATCACCGGAACGCCGGCCAACATCGCTTCGGCCACCGGGAGACCGAAGCCTTCGCCGCGCGCTGTGTGCACGTACGCCGACGCGAGGTTGTAGAGCCCATCGAGTTGACGGCGGTCGAGATCCCGATCGATCCAACAGACGTGTGGTCCGTTCGGGTACTCGTCGTTCAGTTCGGCCAGCTGTTCTGCGACCTGGTTGTGCGGGTTCGGGAACGTCTTCAGCACGAGCGTCACATCGTCGCCGTCGTCGAACGATCCGAAGTAGCCCCGCAACAGCGCATCGACTCCCTTGCGAGGGAACGCCGAGCTGATGTGGAGAAAGCGCGTGCCTCTCGCAGCGGCGAGCTCCTCGGCGTCGCACGTCGCGTCGGGGTCGGGCGCGTGGACTCCCACACCGACCACCCGGATCGGCACCGTGACGCCAGACTCCTGCAACAGATCCTCGACGAACGATGACATCGTTCCGATTCCATCGAGATGTCGGTTGAAGTCGTCGACGATGCTCGGCGGCAGACGGGTCTCCTCCCAACCGAAGTACTGGAAGGTCATCCCCGCAGTGGAGTCTGCCACCCGCGGCGGGAACATCTGCCGAATCGCGACCTCCGGGTACTGCATCGATCGACCCCGCTCGTAGAGGGCGGCCGCGGCCGGGAGGGCTGCGAGGTCAGCCGGGTCGGGGGTGTAGTCGCCGGGGCCCTCCGTGGCGTGGATCGACATCTCGAAGTCAGCGTGGGCGTCGAGGGAGAGCGACAGTTCACGATTGAGAATTGCGAGGCTGTACGAGGTCTCGAACGGACCCTGGATCTGGACCGTCGTGCCGGACAACCGACCGCTGACTCGCTCGACGACCCGATGAAGGAAGGAGTCGTGATCGAAGCCCTCGACCCGCGACAGCCGCTCGTCCTGATGTGCAACCATGGCAGCCCGCAATGCCGGATCCGACTCGATGAGCCGAACCGCTGCGGCAGCGGTCGACGGTTCAGCATCGAGGAGGAGCAACCCGGCTCCTCCCATCGTCTCGGCCACCGCTGCCTCGTCGCGCGCGACCACGGGGAGACCCGCTGCCATCGCTTCGAGGAGTGGCACCCCGAAACCCTCATGCTCGCTCAAGCAAACGAAGACGCCGGCATCGCGGTACCTGTCGATGAGCTCACGCTGGCCGACCTTGCCGTGTACGACGACATCGCGAGTCGCGTCGAGACGCTCGATCTCCCGTCGCACCTGTTCGACATAGGGCGTGAACGAGGTGTCGCCCACCAGATGGAGCTGTCCGCCGCCGCCGCTGCGACGGTGAATCGCATGCGCCCGGACCAGTTCGAGCTGCCGCTTGTTGGGGACGATCCGTCCGACGAACAGCCAATCGTCCGATTGAGACGACCGCTCCGCCCGTGCCGATCGATGCTCGTGGAAGTCGGTGCGGACGGGCATCACCTCCACGGTTGCGAACCCCGCGTCGTACATCTGCTGACGGTTGTGGTTGGACACTGCCACGCCGAAGATCGACCGAACCGCCAGCGATCGGAGTTGCTCGAATCCCAGTCGGATGTGTATGCGCATGCCCTCGTCGTCGAAGAACTCCGCCGGCGTGATGCTGTGAAACACCGTGACCATCGGCGTCCGAAGGTTCATCAGCTGATCGAACGCGGTGTGCCCCATCGAGTGGTGGACGAGGAGCGCCGTCGACGGCATCTCGACGAACGCGTCCAGCGGCTTGATCAGCTCCGAGAGCGGTTCGTCGATGTACTGCGCATAGATCTCGGAGAAGTAGCCGAGTCGGCGCAGCCGGGACTGCAACTGGAGCATCTGGTTCGTGATCGCGTCGCCGACCGCGGCACCTGAGTGGAACTGGTGGAGCGCGCCGAGACTCACGGGGCCCGTCCGGCGTCGACGGCTCGTTCCAGTCGCCGAACCCGGCGAAGGAGTTGATCGTTCCAGTCCTCCAGGTGGCCGATCCGACTCTCCAGCGACGAGATCGTCGCAGCGGTGTCGGACGCGAGAAGTGCAAGTTCGACGTCGAACTCCTTCTGCGCAGCCCGCGGACCATCGACGTACCATCCGATCAACTTCCGTACGACACGCTTGACCTGGAAGGCGACGTGGCCACGCACGCCGGCCGCACGCTCGAGCGGCACCGGCGTTCCGATGTCGGCGTACAGCCGGCGAAGTCGCTCGGCATGGATCTCGATTCCGGGCTGCTCGGGTGCGATGGACCCGACAGCCACAGATGCCGCTCGAACCTCCCGACTGGCGACGTTCCACCGGTCGACGAGCGCACCGTGATCGATGACGTTCGGCGCGATTGCGATGCCCGCTGGGCGGCTGGTCGACGACACGCCGGGCAACGTTACCCCTGGGTCGGACGATGACGTCGCCACTGCTTCGTCACTCGAGTGTCCATGTCGGCCGCATCGTCACCACTCCGCCGACCTCGAACGTGCCGCCGTTCATCACGTCGACCCGCAACGCGACCTGCGTGTGATCGTAGATGTGTGCGCGGTTGAAGTCCGTGACGCTCGTGTGGATGTCGTAGGTCCCCGGCAGGAGCGCAACCGACGGGAGCATCACGTCGACGAATCCCTCACCGTCGACCGAATCGGGTACGAGACCGAAGTCGCGACTGCAGGGCGACGTCACCACTGCTCCACCGGTCGCTTCGATGGCGATACCGAACACCGGCTTGGCGATCCTCTCCGTGCTCTGCCAGTGCAATCGGATCCGCACGTCGTCGCCGGTGCGGAAGCGCTTCACCGGAGCCTGGCCGTCACCGACGAACAACTCGACCCGCCCGATCTGGATCTCACCGGACCCGCGCCGAATGCTTCCGTCGGCGGCCCGGAGGTTCTCACCGAGCATCTGCTCGGTGTACGAATCGATGAGCTCGGCGGGATCGCCCTCACCGGTGACCACACCGTGCTTGAGCCAGATCGCCCGGTCGCACATGTTCCGCACACTGGACATGTCGTGGGTGACCAGGATGATGGTTCGACCCTCGTTGCGGAACTCGACGAACTTCTCGAGGCAGCGCTGCTGGAAGGTGACGTCTCCGACCGCAAGGATCTCGTCGACGATCAGCAGGCGAGGGTCCACGTTGATGGCGACCGAGAATGCCAAGCGGACGTACATGCCCGACGAATAGGTCTTGACCGGCGAGTCGATGAAGCCCTCGAGCCCCGAGAATTCGACGATCTCGTCGAACTTGGCTGCGATGTCCCGGCGACCCATCCCGAGGATCGACGCATTGAGGAAGACATTCTCACGGCCGGTGAGCTCGGGATGGAAACCCGCACCGAGTTCGAGCAGCGCCGACATCCGTCGATGGACTCTGACCGCACCGGCGTTGGGCTGCAGGATCCCGGCCATGCACTTCAGGAGCGTCGACTTGCCGGAGCCGTTCTGGCCGATGACACCGAAGACCTCACCCTCGCCGACGTCGAAGTCGACGTCCGAAAGGGCCGTGAACACCTCGTAGCGGTTCCGGCCCTTGCCGGCGATCAATCCCTTGATCGAGTTGTTCCGCTCCCGGTGCACACGGAACGACTTCGTCAGATGCTCGACTTCGAGAACCAGCTCAGCAGGCACCGATCACATCTCCTCGGCGAAACGGGGCGAGAGCCGGTTGAAGACCCACGCTCCGATGAAGAAGGTCCCGAACCCAATGACCGACAACTGGATCATCCGGCCCATACCGGGCATGCGCAGGTCGTACATCACCTCGTGCACCGCCGTGATGAAGCTGCCGGTGGGGCCGTAGTTCGCGATCCACTGCAGTGCGGGGACCTCGATGGTCGCAGGGTTGTAGATGACCGGTGTGACGTAGAACAGGATCTGGGCGAGGATGCCCCAGAGATAATTGACGTCGTGGTAGAAGACGTTGGCCGCTGCCAACATGAGTGCGAGCCCGGCAGTGAACAGCGCGAGCAGGCCGAGGATGAGCATCAACACCGGGAGCCACGGCAGCACCATGTTGCCGGCGATCAGGAGCGCCACGGTCAGGACCGCCATCTCGATGAGCAGCGTCACGAACTGCGCGACCACCACTGAGAACACCAGGTGTTCATGTGGGAACTGCACCTTGGTGATCAGCCCGGCTCCGCCCTGCACGGCACCGATCGCGACGCCCACGGTGATCGACATGAAGTTGAACGGGAGGACACCCGACAGGAAGTACAGCGGGAAGTTCTGGATCCCGCTCGGGTCACCGACCGGCGGGGTCGCCTTGAAGACGTAGAGGAAGATGAAGCTGAAGATCAGCATCTGCGAGATCGGATTCAGCAGACTCCACGCCCACCCGAGCACCGACTTCTTGTATCGAGTTCGCAGCTCCCTGAGCGCGAGGAGATACAGCAGGTTGCGGCTCGCTGCCGCGGTGCGTAGAGACATGGCGGGCGGGAGCTTACCAATGCCCGCCTTCGGGGCGCCGCCGGCTGAACGAGCCGACCGGACCACCGTTGTCACGCCCTCTTCGTTCCCAGGGGAACCAGATAGGGTGCGCCGACGGTTCGATCTCACACCCTCGGAGTCTCAATGAAGCGCGCGTTTGTCACCGGTATCACTGGTCAGGATGGTCAGCATTTGGCGGAGTTCCTGCATGGTCAGGGGTATCACGTGTTCGGGATGGTGAAGGGTCAGAACAATCCTCGGGTGGAGGCGTTGCAGCAGGAGATGCCGTTCGTGGAGTTGGTGTCGGGTGATTTGGCGGATCTGCCGTCGTTGGTGGGGGCGATGGAGGCGTGTCAGCCCGATGAGGTGTACAACCTGGGGGCGATCAGTTTCGTGGCGTTGAGCTTCTCGCAGGCGGAGTTGACGGCGAACATCACCGGGTTGGGGGTGTTGCGCATGTTGGAGGCGGTGCGGATGGTGGGTGGTTCGCAGAACAATCCGATCCGCTTCTATCAGGCGTCGAGTTCGGAGATGTTCGGCAAGGTGCGTGAGACACCGCAGACCGAGTTGACGCCGTTCCATCCCCGTTCGCCGTATGGGTGTGCGAAGGTGTTCGGTCATGACATCGTGGTGAACTATCGCGAGTCCTATGGGATGCACGCCAGCTCGGGGATCTTGTTCAACCATGAAGGACCCAGGCGGGGGTTGGAGTTCGTGACGCGCAAGGTGACCAACGCGGCGGCGCGGATCAAGTTGGGGTTGCAGGACGAGGTCGTGTTGGGCAACCTGGACTCGAAGCGTGACTGGGGCTATGCGGGGGACTATGTGAAGGGCATGTGGATGATGCTCCAGCAGGACGAACCCGACGATTACGTGTTGGCCACCGGTCAGACCCATTCGATCGAGGATCTGGTGCGGCGGGCGTTCGGCGAGGTCGGCATCGACAACTGGGCCGACTACGTGCGTCAGGACCCCAAGTTCCTGCGTCCCGCCGAGGTCGACCTGTTGATCGGTGACGCTTCGAAAGCCCGCACCAAGCTCGGCTGGCAACCAGAAGTGGACTTCGCCGCCCTGGTCGAGATGATGGTCGCCCACGACCTCCAACGCGAAGCCACCAAAGCCGGCATCCCCCTCCCCGACTGAGACCGAGATCGAGCATGACCATTCTCGTCACCGGCGGTGCCGGATACATCGGTTCGCACACCGTTCGGGCGCTTGCGGCCGGTGACCGCGACGTCGTCGTGCTCGACTCGCTCGAACTCGGCCGAGCCGACGCAGTCCTCGGTACGCAGCTCGTGATCGGCGACATCACCGATCACGATCTCGTGGCGTCGACCTGCAACGAGTACGGCGTCACCCAACTCGTTCACTTCGCCGCCTACAAGTCGGTCGGCGAATCGATGGTGTCGCCGGCGAAGTACTGGCGGAACAACGTGGCCGGCACGGTCGAACTCGTGGAGACGTGCCTCGAAGCCGGTGTGAAGGAGATCGTGTTCTCGTCGTCGTGTTCGGTGTACGGCACACCGGACCAGGTGCCGGTCACGGAAGCGGCACCGATCCATCCCGAGAGCGTGTACGCCGAGACGAAGGCGATGGTCGAGCGGATCCTGCGCTGGTACGGCGAGACCCATGACCTGCGCGGCAGTGAGCCTGCGTTACTTCAACGCCGCCGGTGCCAGCTTCGACTCCCGCATCGGCGAGGACTGGACCTACAGCATCAACCTCATCCCGCTGGCGATGAAGGCGCTCCTGCTCGGCGACCGACGTCTCCAGGTGTTCGGCGACGACTACGACACGCCCGACGGAACCGGCATCCGCGACTACATCCACGTCGACGACCTCGCCGACGCACACGTCAAGGCGCTCGACTACCTCGCCGACGGCGGACCGACCGTCGAGGTCAATCTCGGCACCGGGGTCGGTTCGTCGGTGCTCGACATCGTGCGGGCGACCGAGCGCCTCACCGGTGAATCGGTGCCGTACGACATCGTCGCCCGGCGCCCGGGTGACCCGGTCGCCACGTTCGCCGACCCCGCCTTCGCCGAGCAGACCCTCGGATGGCGGGCACGGTACGGCCTCGACGAGATCATCCGGACCGCGTACGACTGGCATCGCAGCCAGCTCTGACTCTCAGCCCGGCGAGGTCACACCCGTTCCGCCGACGGGTGGACGTGCGTCGAGCGCATTCGGTCCAACCATCCGAGCAGTACCGCCACCGCTCGCGGGTCGTGACGGAGACGGTGACCGGCACCCTCGAACAGGCTCAGCTCGGCGCTGCCGTGCGCGTTGACCAGTTGGCGGGCGTCGGACACGGGGACGCTGTCGTCCTCCTCGCCGTGCATGACGAGCATCGGCCGGGGGGCGAACCTGCGTGCGGACGCGACCGGGCGGAATCGCCGGAACTCGCGGGCCCACTCCTCGACCGACGGCGGGAACTGGCGGTGGTGGATCGCCCCGATCTCACGGGCGTGTTCGAGGAACCGTCGGGGGTGGTCGGCCCAGTCGTCGAAGTCGGCTCGCGGACTCAAGAGGCCTGCGGCGCACACCCGCGGGTCGTCGGCCCCCACGCAGATCGCGATCGATCCGCCGGTGTTCGTCCCCAGCAGGATCACCCCGCTGGGCTCGTGCAGTTCGATGAGGTGAGCGATCGCATTGCGCAGATCGTCGACCCACCCCTGCAACGAGAAGTCGCCTTCGCTCTCGCCACACCCGCGGAAATTGAACGTCATCGCCACACAGCCGAGCTCGTTCGCGGTGCGATCCATCAGCTGCGGGAACGTCCCGCCCGCCCGTTGCGCATCGAGCGACGCGATCGGGAAGCCGTGGCAGAGGATCACCGCCGGCCCGGGCTCGATCTCACCGGATGGTCGGGCGATGTGACACGCGAGCGACAGGCCGTTCGAGACGAACCGATCGTTCATCCCCGGCATGTCGTCGGCCTCAGGCGCGCGGCTTGCGCAAGCGGCGATGCGCGCCGGGCGTGGCCAGCGTGTAGCCCCGGTTGCGCGCCTCGGGGAGCGTGTCGGGACCGAAACTCAAACCGACCCCGAGCGCCACGATCTCGTCGATGATCTCCGGGTCGTCCCATGTGTCGAGGTCGTAGACGAACTGGGTGCGCTTGTCGCCGATGAACCGGCTGTGCTCGAACTTCGGGTGACGTTCCATCGACGCGCAACGGTACCCGATGCACGGCCATGATCGCCCTCTCCGAGTCCTCGCATCGGGCCGGTACGGGGAACACACCGCCGCGGAGTCTGGGAGCCCGTAGAGTGAGCGGGTGCGGACTGCGGTGATCGGCGGCGGGCTGCAGGGGTGCGCAGTAGCGCTGGAACTCGCCGAGCGAGGGGTGGACGTCGACCTGTTCGAAGGATCGGCCCGGATCATGCAAGGTGCGTCACGGCACTCCGAGGGCAAGATCCATCTGGGTTTCGTGTACGCCGCCGACGAGACCTTGCGAACCGCACGCCTGATGGCCGCCGGTGCCGCCGTCTTCATGCCGTCGCTGCAGCGCTGGCTCGGGAGCGCTGCGAACGAGCTGGCGACCTCGTCACCATTCCGGTACGGCGTGCACCGGACGAGCTTGCGCACGCCCGATGAACTGGAGCCCGTCTATCGGTCGATCGCGGACGATGTCCGGCGCGAGTTCGGCGAGCATCGCCAGTCCGCCGGTGTCGAACCTTCACACCTTCGTCGCCTCGAGCCCGGAGACGACTGGCCCTACGGCGACAGCATCGTCCGGGTCTACGAAACAGGCGAGATCGCAGTCGACCCGATGGCACTCGCCGATGCAATCGAGCGTGCCGTGCTCGATCGACCCGGGATCACGACGTCGTGCGAGACACAGGTCCACAGCATCGACGCTCGACAGCGCCTCCTGAGGCTCCAGGACCGCGACGGGAGGTGCTGGACGAGCGAACCGTACGACCACGTCGTGAACTGTTCGTGGGCGGGCTTGCCCAAGCTCGACGCGACCGCCGGGCTGCTGCCGGCAAGGCCGTGGAGTTTCCGCATGAAGTACTTCGTTCGACTTCCCGCCGCTCGAGCGCCGATCCCGACCCCCTCGACCACGTTCGTCCTCGGCCCGTTCGGGGACGTCGCCGACTTCGGGGCGAACGGACGGTATCTCTCGTGGTATCCGGCGGGCCGACTGGGCTTCTCGACCGACATCGAGCCGCCCCGCTGGAGCACGGAGCTCTCATCCACCGACTCGGCAACACTTGCCGGGCACATCGTCGACGGGTTGTCCACCGTCATGCCGTCATTGGCCGCCATGCGAGAATCCGTCATTGCCGACGGGGCCGTACGCGGAGGTGTCATCTTCGCGCACGGTGCCACCGATCTGTCCGATGACGAAACCGACCTTCATCAGCGACACACCATCGGCGTGACCTCTGCGGCGGGATACCACTCGGTCAACACCGGCAAGCTGACGACGGCCCCACTCTTCGCTCGGCGGGTCGCAACCAGACTCTGCTCGACAGCATGAGCGTCGACATCTACATCGGGATGCCGGTGCATCGTGGCGCCGAGTTCATCGGCGCGGCTCTCGGGGCGATACGGATGCAGACCTACCGGGACTTCCGCGTCGTGATGAGCGTGGACGGCCCCGACGACCCGACGATCGAGGCCTGTCGATCGGTCGTGTCGGACGACCGGTTCGAGCTCGTCGTACAGCCCCGGCATCTGGGGTGGCCCGGCAACTTCAACTGGCTCGCACGCCGATGCGATCTGGAGTACTTCTGCTACTGGCAGCAGGACGACACTGCGTCGCCCGACTATCTGCAGGGGCTCCACTCGACCATCCGAGCCGACCCCGACACGTCGATCGCGTACACCGACGTGCAATGGACCGGGAATCGGGCCGACCGGGACACCGCAGTCGACATCGTCGGCACGCCGTTGGAGCGGGTGTTGCAGGAAGTCGAGGCGCTGCACTACGTGCCGCTCCGGGGGCTCGTTCGAACCGACCGGATACCGGACCGAGCCGACCCGATACCCGTGGTTGCGACATCGGGACACCAGCAGGAGTTCGTTTACCTCGCCGAACTCGCCGCACGAGGTGGTTTCCGACGCTCCGACCGAGGGCTGTACTTCAAACGTGCGCATGATTCGAATGCGCACACGCGCTGGATGTCCGAACCCGACGGCCGGCGCCGGGACGAGTGGTGTGCGCTCGGCAATGGGCTGATCCGCGTGGCCGAGAGCGCCGACCCTGCAGTTCACCCGGGTCGACTCCTCGGAACCGTGCTGGATCGCCTCACGATCGCACGAGCGGGCCGTGGGCACTGGTACACGCCTGAGCAGACCGTCGTCGGCGTCTCGCGATTCGTGCGGGAGTTCTTCGGTCGGTACCCTGACCGTCTTCGACGGGTTCTGCGGACGGAACCGTTCGACGCGACCGGCTTCGAACGTCCGGTCCACCCATGGGTGGACTCAGCGATCGAGGCGGACCGGCACGCCGGCGCCCTCCTCGACCGGAGGCTCGGTGTCGACGACTCGGCGGTCGTGCTCGAGTTCCACCGGAGTGCCCCGGCAACACTCCTCCTCGGTCACGGTTGGAGCGTCCCCGAGCCGTGGGGCGTCTGGACCGAGGGGACGAGCGCTGAGATCACACTCCCGCCGCACAGGTTCGCTCGTGCACACCTCCGAGGCCACCCGTTCTCACCACACGGAGCCGTTCGGTTCGGGGTGTCCGCCGGCAACGGGCCCATCTCCTCCACCCGGTCCGACACCGAGTCCTCGCTGACGGTCGACCTCCCTTTCGACGCGACCGGACACCGCGCCCGGGTGCTCCGAGTCCACACGCCGGCGGCGATCTCCCCGATCGACGCCGGCGTGAGCGACGACCCGCGTCGTCTCGGCTTCGGACTCCGCAACATCACGCTCGAACGGTGATCAATCGCTCGACAGCGAGGTCACCGCACCCACCACCCGTTGAGGTCGACGATGAGATGGCCGCCTCCGAACAGCCACGCACACGACATCACGCCCGACAGAGGCACGTTCGCGCCGTTGGCGACGACCTGGCCGACCTGCTGGTTCAGCGTCGAGGTCTCCCGCCGCACCACGCAGTCGTAGGTCGTGACGTAGCCAGGCTCGGTGTGATCGGCGGCGGTGACGTTGACGAACGCCGCCGCCGGCTGGTCGACGCCGAGTGCCGGAGCGGTGATGTCGTATCCGACGGCCTCCCCGGCAGGGATGTACGACTGGGTCTGGCGGGTGTCGAGCACCCGGGTGGGCGCCGTCGGCTTGTACGACAGCCCGGTCGGGCCGAAGGCTCCGGTCAGGTCGAGCAACACGTCAGTGGCCGCGTCGCTGTAGACGCACACCCGTCCGGCGGACAGCCCGACGATCGTGTTGTTGGGTCGCGCTTCCACTGCCACGTGGTTGACGGTCGACGTCGGCGGCAGCGGTCCGCACGGGAAAACGGTGAGGTAGCCCGGCGCGGCTGCATCGACCGCCGTGACGTTGAGCGCAACCGCCGTCGCCCCCGCCGGCACGACGCCGTTGAGGTCGACGGTGAGCGTGGCACGCGGCGCGAGGCGGACACCACCGACCCCCGATCGGGTGTCGACCACCCGCGCGGGACCGATCGACGTGAACCGCGACGACCCGCTCGGGCCGAGCCATCCGGTGATGTCGACCAGGATGTCGGTGTCGGCGTACGTCCAGACGCACAGCTGGCCGGCGCCCGACAGCGCGGCGATCGTGGTGTTCGCGACCGTCTGACCCGCCACGTAGTTGACCGTCGAGGTCTCCGGCCGCTGGTCGCTGCACGGATACGCGGTGAGGAAACCCGCCGCCGCCGGCTCGACCGCTGCGATGCTGAAGACCGCCGCGGTCGCATCCGTCGGCACGGTGACACCGTCGGCGACCTGGACGACCACCTGGCGACCCGCACCCAGCGGTTGACCGGCGCGGGTGTCGACGAGACGGTTCGGGCTGATCGGCGCGAAGGTGTTGGCGGCAGGAGGAGGCGGAGCGGCACCGGGCACCACGGCGACCGCGAGTTCGTAGGCACCGAGGGACCCGTAGGTCGTGAAGCCGTCGACGGCAGTGAGCCAGCCGATCGGTTCGACCTCGATCGTGTAGCGATCGGCAGGGACCGTGGCCGTGACGGTGACGTTCCACGACGACGCCGTGGCCGGAGCGCCGGCGGCGACCACGGCGCCCGCGCTGTTACGCACCACGAGACGTGCGAGAAGGTTCGACCACGTCGCTTTGGCCGGTGGAGGCTGCAGCGTGACCGACAGGTTTCCTGAGCCCGCGTACACCGCGAACACGTCCCGGTCTCCCGTGCGGCCGATGACGCCCGGTGTCGTCGACGTGCTGGCGACGAGCGTGGCCGACGCGCTGTCGCCACCGTGGTCGTCGGGCCGGGGGTCGGCGTAGGCAGCGATCAGTCCGAGGTCGTCCTGCTGGTTGTCGGCGCCCGCGTACTCACCCTTCGACCACTGGGTGACGGGCATGGCCGGGTCGATGCTGCGACCCATGATCGGCGCCCAGATCCCGTGGCCGTCGTAATAGCTCGAGCCGGCCAGCGCATCGTGGAGCAGACCGAACGTGTGGCCCGCCTCGTGCGACGCCGCCTCGGCCATCGTCTTCGCCGACGACGCACCCGGGCTCGCCGTGAACACGTAGGCGGGCCGATCCTCCGGCTCGTCGAAGGAACCGAGCAGTGCGACCCCGAGCGTGTTGGAGCCGACCCAGTTGGTCGGGCTGATCACCATGCGCTGCCCGTAGGCGGCGTCGGTCGGCCCGGTCTTGCGAAGGGCCTCGACGCCCGGGTCGACGGTGGTGACGTTGACGTCGAACGGCAGGTAGTCCTCCGACACCCGCTGCCACACCTCGAGGATCAGCGCCTGCTCGGTGGCCGAGAAGCCGGGAACGCCGTCGATGTCGAACGGGGCCGAGACGATCGTGGGCGGTGCTCCCAGCGACGTCCATGCGGGATCGCTGGCGACGTGGCCGTCGAAGTCGAGGTAGATCACCCGAGGTGACGTGGGCTTGGATCCGAGCGCGAACACGTTCGTCCCGAGGGCCACCGACTGGAGCGAGGATGCGAAGACGCCGTCGGTGAGCGGGAGTGCTTCGGCGTAGCCGAGCGAGCCGTCGGCGGTGAGGAACAGCGACGGGTCGTCGACCAACTCGTCGACCAACTCGTCCGGGGCGACACCCGCATCGGCAGCCACGTCGTCGAGGTCGCCGCTCGAGACCAGCTCGGCGACCGCTTCCTCGCCCTGGAGAACGTCGAGGTCGGCGCCCGCCAACGGATCGGCATCGGCCATGTTCCCCGACGGAACATCGGCCGAGGTCGGGCCGGCGGTCGATCGGTCGTCGACGGCGAGCGCCGTCGAGCCGACGACGGCAGCGAGCGTGACCGCGAGCCCGATGGCCACCGGGCCAAGGCGGTACGACCGTCGTCGCACCGAGCGATCGAGCCGGCCGTCCATCCTCACCACCCCAAATTACCGGGAGCCACTTGCCGAACGGTGTCGGGGCCGGACGCGACGGTGCCGGGATCGACGATCGATCCCGGCACCGTTCGGACTGTTGGGACTGAACGCATCACGACCGAGTTGCATCAGGGGTCGGACCCCAGATGCAATCCCGGACACCGCGGGGACCAGCTGCGGCGATGACGTTCAGCGGGGGTTGGCGTGAATTCGCCAGGCGGTCCAGCCTGTCGGCCTAGCGGCCAACCACCTCCAGGGTCCCGTATGAATTGTCTGGCATGTGTTGGACCACCTCCTCTCTCTGGTGGGGACAGTTCAGCACAACTCGTCAGATCGTGTACGACTGGTTTTCGAGAATTTTCGCCGCCAACGCGAGGTCGCCGTCGATCACCACCTGATCGAGCAGGTCGTCGGGTCCGACCCGACCGGCGCACCGGCGCGTCATCACGCCGACCGGCATCGTCAACACGACGGTGGGAGGCGCTGCGAGCGCCGGCACCACTGCCGCCCGATCAGCGACCTCCACGTGGAGTTCGCGCACCACCGCGCCGGAGTCGGTGAGGGCGAAGGTCACCGACTGACCCGCAGTTGCGCCCGCCTTCTTGCCGACGACGAACCCGAGCGCCGTCGCCATTTCGTCGAGCACCACGTCGACCGCGACGCCGGACTCGTGACCGGGGCGTCCCACCGCGTCGCGAACGTCCTGCTCGTGGAGCCAGCAGTCGAACACCCGGATCTGCATGAAGCGACCGTAGGTGTCCTTGCCGGCGGGCGTGAACGACTCCGCGTTCCAATCGTCGTCCGACATCTGCTCCAGCGCGGCCAGTCGGGCGGCGGTCAACTCCCGGAAGCGTGACAGCACCTCGTTCGATGGCACCGCTCGGAGCGATTCGACCCACTGCTCGTTGAACGCTCCGATGTCATTGCGCACGTGGGCGTTCACTTCCCGGTCGATCTCGACGTCGGGACCGGGTTCGCCGGCGAGCATCGCCTCGGTGCCGACGATGTGCGCAACGTTGTCCTGCACCGACCAGCCGGGAAGGGGCGACGGGAGCTGCCACTCGTCCTCGGAGAGCTCACCGAGCACGTCGCTCAGGCTCGCCCACACCTCCCCCAACGCGGCAACGGTGCGGTCCTTCGGGATGTTCGATGCCATGCACCGCATCTTGCCAGCCTCGCCCGAGCGGACTCCCAGCGAATCGTCAGATGACGTCGTCGAGGCCGGCCTGCGGGCCGACGGCGCCGATCGCCTCGAAGTACTCGAGGTGCGCCTCCACCACATTGACGGCGTCGACGTCGTCGAGCAGCTCGACACCGTTCTCCTCCGCCTGGCCGAGCAACCACGCCGTCAACGCATCCTCGGTGATCACCACCGGCTCGCTGATCGACTGCGGGGTGTCGACCACGTCGTCGGGTTGCAGGCCCTGCTCGTGCAGCCACCGCATGTGGAACACGAGCAGTTGCTGCACCTCCTCGGGCGTGAGACGAGCCTGGCTCTCCTCGGGCAGCCGATCGCACACGAAGTCGACTGCCTCGTCGAGGCGGTACACCACGCGGGGCGCAACGGCGTCGAGGCGGTGCGCTTCGCGCCCGACGGCAACCGCCGCGATCACGAACACCCCGAGCGCGGCCACCACTGCGAACACGATCGTGATGCCATCCATGTGCGTGCGAGTCTACGAACGCGACCGAGCGGCGCCCCACACACAGGTGGAACGCCGCTCGCCTGCAGTTGAGACGAGGGGTCAGACCCCGCGTCTCATTCAGATGCCGATGCGCTGGGCGAGCTGCTCGCGGTGGTAGGTGGGATCGCCGAACAGCAGCTCGGAACTCTTGGCCCGCTTGAAGTAGAGGTGGGCCGGGTGCTCCCAGGTGAAGCCGATGCCACCGTGGATCTGGATGTTCTCGGCCGCGGCGTGGAAGTACGCCTCCGAGCAGTAGGCCTTGGCGAGCGAGGCGGTCGACGGCAGTTCGTCGTTCATCTCGCTGGCGCACCACATGCCGTAGTACGCAGCCGACTTCGCCGACTCGACCTCGAGCAGCATGTCGGCGCACTTGTGCTTGATCGCCTGGAACGAGCCGATCGGGCGGCCGAACTGCACGCGCACCTTGGCGTACTCGACGGCCATCTCGAGCACCTTCTGGGCGCCACCGACCTGCTCGGCGGCGAGCGCCACCGCGGCGAGGTCGAGCACGGTCTGGAGCGTGTCCCAGCCCTTGCCGTCCTCGCCGATCAGCGTGGCCGGCGTGTTGTCGAAGTCGAGCTTGGCCTGCTTGCGGGTCTGGTCCATCGTCGACAGGTTCGTCTTCGTGAGACCGGCAGCGTCACCGTCGACGGCGAACAGGCTGGTGCCTGCCGCGGTCTTCGCGGCCACGATGATCAGGCTGGCGGCGTTGCCGTCGAGCACGAACGACTTGGTGCCGGAGAGCGTGTAGCCGTCACCGGACTTGGTGGCCTCCATCGTGATGCCCGACTCGTCCCACTTGCCGGAGGGCTCGACGTAGGCGAGCGTGGCGATCGTCTCACCCGAGGCGATGCCGGGGAGGTACTTCGCCATCGCGGCCTCGTCGCCCGACTGGAGCAGGGTGTTGGCGGCGAGCACGGCGCTGGAGAAGAACGGCGCGCACAGCAGCGCTCGGCCCATCTCCTCGAGCACGATGCCGAGTTCGACGAAGCCGTAGCCGGACCCGCCGTACTCCTCCGGGATCGACAGACCCTGGAGGCCCATCTGCTCACCCATCTGCGACCAGACGGCGGGGTCGAAGCCGTCCTCGGTCTCCATCATCTCGCGGACCGCTTCCTCGGAGCTCTTGTTCTCGAGGAACGAGCGCACGGTCTTGCGGAGTTCTTCCTGTTCGTCGGTGAAGGCAAAGTTCATGGGCGAGATCATGGCGGGGTTGCATCGACCGGCGCAACTCTGCTTGTGTACACATGTGGACACAGATTCGACCCGATCCGTCGGCATCCGAGAACTGCGCGCCGGGCTCGCCGAAGCGGTCCGACGCGCCGGAGCCGGCGAGCGCACCGTGGTGACCGCAGCGGGTCGCCCGGTCGCCCAGCTCGGCCCGCTCGACGCCGACGCCCCCGACCTCGAACGGCTGATCGGCTCCGGCGCCGTGATCCCTCCCCGCCGCACGAGCGAGTGGCGCGCCCCGGAGCCGGTGCCGGTGTGGGCCGGCGTCCGCATCGATCAGGTCCTCCGGGAACTCCGCGGATGACCACCACCCCTCGCTCCCACCCCCGGCGCCGTTCCGTTTGCGTTGCGATTTCGGTGACCCGTCCCACCCGAACCTCGACGCAAACGGAATGGGGACGCCCGCACCCTGTTTGCGTTGCGATTTCGGTGAACCGCCCCACCCGAACCTCGACGCAAACGGAATGGGTGGCGGGGTGACGGTGGTGCTCGACACGAGCGCGCTGCTGGCACTCGGGATCGACGGGCCGCTGCGGGCGACCACCCTCGCGGCGTTGGCCGACGACCCGGTCTGGGCAGCATCGGCGATGGCGCTCACCGAAGCGCTCCCGGCGATCGACCGCCTCACCGACCAGGCAATTCTGCGCCTCGATCTCGAAGACGCCGTCCGCCTCGCCTGGGACCACCTCCACGTCGTGCCGGTCGACCAGCGCTGCCTCGACCGGGCCGCCGCGTTGGCGCGCACCCAACCGGTGCGACTGAGCGACGCGATCCACTTCGCCGCCGCCGAGCGACTCCCCGGCCCCATCCGCTTCGTCACCTTCGATCCCGCGCACATCGGAGTGGCGATGGGCCTCGGGTTCGACGTCGTCAGCTCGCTGACTCACTAGGGTCACGACCCGTGACTGGGACCGGTTCGAACACCGACGGCGTGCTCAGCGTCGTGATGCCGTGCTTCAACGAGGAACAGACGGTGAAGGAGATCCTCGACCGCGTCCTCGATTCACCGCTCGTCGGCGAGGTGATCGCCATCGACGACGCGTCGACCGACGGCACCCTCGGCATCCTCCAGGCCTACGACGACGACCGGCTGCGCGTGATCACCCAGCCGGTCAACCGTGGCAAGGGCGCTGCGCTGCGACTCGGCTTCTCCGATGCGACCAAGCCCTACGTGATCGTGCAGGACGCAGATCTCGAGTACGACCCGTCCGAGTACCCGAAAGTGCTGGCTCCGCTGCTGTCGGACGAAGCCGACGTCGTGTACGGATCGCGCTTCAGCGGCGGCGACGCCCGGCGGATCCTCTACTTCTGGCACACCCTCGGAAACCGGGCGCTCACGCTGGCGTCGAACATGGCGACCAACCTCAATCTCTCCGACATGGAGACCTGCTACAAGGCGTTCCGTCGGGAGATCATCCAGGGGATCGTGATCGAGGAGGATCGCTTCGGCTTCGAGCCCGAAGTGACCGCGAAGGTCGCGGCGCTTCACTGCCGCGTGTACGAGGTGGGCATCAGCTACTACGGCCGCACCTACGACGACGGCAAGAAGATCGGGTGGCGCGACGGTGTCCGTGCAGTGTTCTGCATCGTCGCCTACTCCCCCACCGGTGTCCGCTTCGGCGTCCGACGAGCGAGCCCGGTCGTCGCGCGCCTCACCGGCAGCTGACTCAGCGACCCGATCTCAGCGACCCGAGGGTGTCGGGGCGACCGGCTTGCGGGCCACCACGAACACCGACTGACCGAACGGCATGCGCACCCGATCCTCGACCCATCGCACCACGGGCACGATCCACCGGTCGAAGATCTTCACCGTGGTGGCAGACGTCGGCTCCTGGCGGAGCAGGCGCACGAGGATCAACCAGCTGAACCAGCCGGGCATGTTGACGTACCGCTCGTCGACGACGTCGTAGCCGGCCGCACGTACATCGGCGACCAACTCGTGCTTGCGGTAGCGCCGCACGTGGCCCAGCTTGGTGTCGAACGGGCTGTAGAGCAGCTGGAACGCGGGCACCCAGATCGAGAGACACGCACCGGGTTGCAGGCGTTCACCGATCTCTCGCAGCACGCCCTGATCATCGGCGATGTGCTCGAGCACGTTGATCATCACCGCTGCCCCGAACACCGGCTCGGCCGCGACGTCGGCGACCACACCGTCGACCGTCGTCACCCGCTCGTCGTCCGCGTACCGGGATGCGAGCACCTCGGCGGCGTACCCGCCCGGCTCGACCGCCGTCACCTCGCCGATCGTCGCGAAACTGTCGGTGAACGTGCCGTGCCCCGCACCGACCTCGAGGATCGGACCGACGAGATGTGGACGGGCGAGGTCGACGATCCAGTTGCGGTAGTTCTCGGCGTCGTCGAGCGAATCGAGCGTCGACGCCAACGTCGCATCGACCTGGTCGGCATCGAAGCGGTCGTCGACCGCGCGTGAGGTTTCGTCGGGCACGACTCGGCAGGCTAACGAGCCCACGCCGGCGAAGGCTGCCAGACTGTACGAATGGCGACGCCCGACACCCTGCACTGGTCGAACTCCGATGTCGAGGTCCACAAGGTGGTGGTCGGCCCGGTCGACAACAACGTGTTCGTCGTGCGATGTCGCGCGACCGGCGATGCGGTACTCCTCGACGCGGCGAACGAGCACGAGCAGCTGCTCGAACTCTGCCAGCGCCTCGGAGTGAAGCGGGTGCTCGAGACACACGGGCACTGGGATCACATCCAGGCGGTCCCCGCGATGCGCGAGGCCGGCTACGAGGTTGCCGTCACGTCGCTCGACGCACCGAAGCTGAAGGACGTCGGCTACGACGTGTTCATCGACGACGCCGAAGTGATCGAGGTCGGACGCCTTCGCCTGCACGCGATCCACAACCCGGGCCACACGCCGGGGTCGATCTCGTTCGCTCTCCACGGCACGCCGCTGCTCTTCACCGGCGACACGCTGTTCCCCGGCGGACCGGGAAACACTTCCTTCGACGACGCCGACTTCGACACGATCATCACGTCGATCACCACCAAGCTGTTCACGTTCCCCGACGACACGATCGTGCTTCCCGGCCACGGCCTCGACACGACGATCGGCACCGAGCGGCCGCACCTCGACGAATGGATCGAGCGGGGCTGGTGAACGCCCGCTGATGCGCTACGACGAGCGCCCGATCGACGACACGCCGATCCACACCGCCGATCTCCCGCCGACCCCGATACGCGACCGGAACATCCCCGCGAGCGCATGGATCGAGGCACCCGACAGCCTGCTGACCCTCGGCGACGATCTCCCCGGCCGACCGGTCGCGGACTACAAGCGCCGCATCGGACCGTGGCTCCTGTGGCGGGCCGGTCCGGCCAAGGGCGCCGATGCGCGCTACTGGGCAGCGCACGTCGAGCGACTCGGCGAACCGTTCACGCTCCGCCTGTTCCCCGATGGCACGGCGTCCGGAGTCGGTCCGAGCGGTGAGGAGCACACCCGATTCCGCGCGTGGAAGGAAGACCTCCGCGACACCTGAGGCGGACGGGTCGTCCCGACCGGATCTAGCGGAGCGCCTCGACGTCGTCGGTCGTGACTTCGCCGGGGTGCTTGCCCATGATGATCATGGCAAGGACCTCTTCCTTGGTGACGTCTGCCTTGTTCACCGTGCCGACGAGCTTGCCCTGCAGCATGACACTGATCCGGTCGGCGAGATCGAACACGTCATGGATGTCGTGGCTGATCAGGAAGATCCCGATGCCCTCAGCCTTGAGCTGCATCACGAGATCGCGAACCTCGGCGGTCTCGGCCGGACCGAGCGCCGCGGTGGGCTCGTCCATGATGAGGATCTTGGCGTTGAAGTGCACGGCCCTGGCGATGGCCACCGACTGGCGCTGACCGCCCGAGAGCGAACTCACCGCGGTGCGGAGGTTCTTGAACCGAGGGTTGAGCCGGGCCATCAGCTTCTGCGTGGCCGACAACATCGCAGAGTCGTCGAGGGAACCGAACTTCGTCCGGAGTTCGCGCCCGAGGAACACGTTGCCTGCCGCGTCGAGATTGTCGGCCAACGCGAGCTTCTGGTAGATCGCCTCGATCCCGAGCACACGCGCGTCGCGGGAGTTCTTGATGGTGACCTGCTTGCCGTTGATCAAGATCTGCCCGTCATCGGCCGGGTGAGCGCCCGCCAGCGTGTGGATCAACGTCGACTTCCCGGCGCCGTTGCCGCCGACGAGCGCAACCACCTCTCCGGGAAACAGGTCGATCGTCACGCCGTCGACGGCGTGGACCCCGCCGAACGACACGCGGATGTCGCGCATCTCCACGAGTGGCACGCCCTCGGGCTGCGGTGTCGGGTTGTAGGTGGTGATCGTGTCTGTCATGTCGTTGCCCTCCCGTTCAGCCCCGTCCGGTCTGGATGACGAACGCTGCGATGATGAGCCCGATCGCGAGCGCGGCGAGCGCGACCCGCTTGCGGCCGAGTCTCAAGGTCGAGTCGATGGAGACCGCTGTCACCAGCACGACGCCGACCACGATGTCCTGAGACGGCGAGTCGATGTTGAGCAGCACCATGCCGGAGCGCAGCGACTGCATGATGACCGCTCCGAGCACAGCGCCGGCGATGGTGCCGACGCCGCCGGCGAAGGACGTACCGCCGATGACCGCGGCAGCGATCACGTCGAGTTCGTTCTGCACGCCGAGGTTGGTCACTGCAGCGTTGAGTCGAGCTGTCTGGATCGCCGCGCTGATCCCGACGAGCACACCCATCAGGACGAAGGTGAGCATCACGGTTCGACGGGTGTTGATGCCGCCGAGCTCGGCGGCCTCGGGATTGCCGCCGTAGGCGTACACGTAGCGGCCGAAGCGACGTTGGCGTGCCAGGTAGCTCATCACGAGTGTCGCGATGATCAGGATCACGACCGGATACGCGATCCCCGTCGGGTCGCCGGTGATCGGCGAGATGTAGTTGTTCGCGACGAGACCGACACCGGCCAGCACGACCCCACACCCGACCACGCCGAATCCGATGTCCATCCACAGCGGCCGCACCTTGAGGTCATATCGCTGGCGTCGACGCCGTGCGAGCCAGAGAGCGAGCACGATCAACACGCAGCCGATCGCCGCGAAGAGCCAGCTCTTCCACTCGCCGAGCGACCCGTCCGGACCGCCACCGAACAACCGGAAGGTCTTGTTGAGCGGGGCGAGCGTCTGGCCCTGCTTGTCGCCGGTGCGGAAGATCATTCCGCGCCAGACCAGGAATCCGCCGAGCGTGACGATGAACGCCGGCACACCGCCGTAGGCGATGATGAAGCCCTGGATCGCACCGACCAGGGCGCCCAGGGTGACCCCGACGAGGAGTGCGATCACCCAGATCCAGGAGCTGTCCCCGATGCTCCCGAGGTCGATCTTGACGTTGAAGAAGGCGATCACACCGTCGGTCTGGACGAGCGCCATCGAATACCCGAGGAAGCCGAGCAACGAACCCACCGACAGGTCGATGTTCCGAGACACGATGATCAGCACCATGCCCGTCGCCATGATGGCGATCGAGGTGCTCTGCACCGACAGGTTCCACAGGTTGCGCGAGGTGAGGAAGTTGCCGCCCGACATGACGTTGAACGCGATCCAGATGATCACCAAGGCCGTGATCATCCCGAATATGCGGGTGTCGACGTCTGCAAGACTCGAGCGCCACGACGGCACAGCCGCCGGCTTCGCTGCAGGCGTCGCTGCCGACGCCGTCGCTGCGGGCGCCGTCGCTGCGGGCGGCGGCCCGTCGGGGCCGTCGGTGCTCGCGTCATCAGTCATGTGCAGTCCCCCTCGTCATGCGATCCCTGTTGTACACCAAACGTGCCCCCCGCCCGTTGATCACGGACGAGGGGCACGTTCTCTTCACTGTTCAGCTTCAGTCGGGGTCACTTCACCCTGCGTCAGGGGCAGGCCGCCACCGAACCGGATTCGACGCCTGCGCACAGCTCATCGACGGTGATCCACTCTGCGTCGACCACCACGTCGAGGTTGTCCTTCGTGATGGGGATCGGCTCCAGGAAGATCGAGCTGAGCTCGTTGCCACCCGGCGTCTCGAACGTCGACGCACCGGACACCGCGGACGGGTCGGGGTTGCCGCAGAGGGCGATGGCGGCTTCACCAGCAGCCGTGCCGAGCTCGCGTGCGTCCTTCCAGACGTCGACGGTCTGCGTGCCGAGCGCCACCCGGTTGAGGGCGGCAAAGTCGCCGTCCTGTCCGGACACGGGCACCTGGCCGGCGAGGCCCTGTGCTTCGAGTGCCGCGATGGCGCCACCGGCCATGCCGTCGTTCTGGACGAGGGCGACCTGGATGTCGTTGTCCGCGGCGGTCAGGAACTGCTCCATCGTGGTCTGGGCGTTTGCGGGGTCCCAGTTGTCGGTGTAGTCCTCACCGACGATGGTGATGTCACCTGCGGCGACGGCGTCACCGATGACCTTCTCGGCGCCAGAGCGCAGGAAGTCGGCGTTCGCGTCGGCGGAGTTGCCCTTGATGATCACCCAATTGCCGCTCGGCTGGATGTCGAAGAGCGCCTGGGCCTGCATCTCGCCGACCAGCTGGTTGTCGAAGGTGAGGTAGAGGACGCCGGTGTCCTCGATCAACCGGTCGTACGCGATGACGGGCACGCCCTGCGAGATGGCGTCCTGGACCGCCGGGATCACGGCGGTGCCGTCCTGGGCGAGGACCACGAGGACGTTGGCGCCCTGGGAGATCAGGTTCTCCATGTTGCTCGCCTGCGTCTCGGCCGACGACTTGGCGTCGTTGGAGACGTAGGTGCCGCCACCGGCCTCGATCGCTGCCTTCATTGCCGGCTCGTCCTGCTTCGCCCAGCGCTCTTCCTGGTAGTTGTTCCAGGACACGCCGACCACACAGTCGCCGCCACCACCGCTGGCCTCGGTGCCGGAAGGCGCCTCGGTGCCCGCAGGCGCCTCGGTGCCCGCAGGCGCCTCGGTGCTCGACGAAGAATCGTCGTCACTTCCGCAAGCGGCGAGGGCGATCCCTGCCACGATTGCGATTGACGCTACGCGTCGAATTCTCATTCTGTTCTCCCCTCAAGTGTGAGCCCGCCGTCAGTTGAGCGGCAAGCGAACCGACCGTATACCCCGCGGGGCACGCCGGAAAAGGACCGAAGGTCACATTTTGTCCGCGACGTCAACTTTCCGCGGTGCCGTCGAAGTACGTCTGTGCGAGTTCCCAGGCGTCCAGACCGACCTGAGAACCGATTACGCGCCCTTCGATGTCGTCCTGCGGGATGTGGATGCCGCCGTAGAGCCGCGAGATCCCCGCCTGGTCGGAGGCGTCGAAGTACGTCGCCCACCGCAGGTCGAGGTCCTCGGTCGGCCCCTCCTCGTGCAGCAGCTCGCCCTGCTCGATGGTCCAGTGCGCCATCCCGCCGGGGAAGTACGGCGTTCCCGTGAGCTGCGTCAGCACCTCGGCCGCGGCCCGACTGAACGTGCTGTGGCCGGACACGTAGCCGGCGAACGACGGCGTCACGAACGTCGGGCGTTGGTACGGCACCCAGTCGACGGCACGGATCCAGCCGACACCGCTCGTCTGCGTCTCGGGATTCTCCGGCGCTCCGCGCCATGCATGAACAGCGATTTCGCCGACGTGATCGGCAAGCTCCTCGTGGCGCTCTCCGGGCGCACTCGACTCAGCCGTGACCACCTCGACGAGGCCCGGCGCGATCGGCAACCCGTCCGGGTCGTACGACGGCCCGTCGGGATTGCTCGACTGGCCGAGGCCGCCCATGTACCGGATCATCGAGATGGGGCGCACCGAGTCGTAGTACGACTTCAACCCCCACGCGGCGATCGCCGCGTCGTGAACCGCGCCGTTGAGGGCGAAGTAGGTCTTGACGTCCCACTCGAGCGGGTCGAGTTCGGGCCCCTCGCCGGCGAACCTCCGCCCGAATCCAGGGGTGTCCGCCACGGTGTTGGCGAGCAGGTTCCAGTGGCCCGGCGGTGTCTCCGACGTCGGCCCGTCGGCCCAGTACTCGGCGATCGCCCGGTAGAGGTCGGCCGCGACGGCGGGCTCAGGGACGTACGCCTCACCGGTGACCGGGTTGACGTCGTGCCCCGAACCGTCGTTGGTGCCGAGGGTGTTGCCGCCCAGGGACGCCGGGCTGATGTCGATCACCTCGGACTGTGCCGGGTCGAGCAGCGAGCTGTCGCGCAGCACGTCGAGCGCCGCCTGCTTGAAGTCGGCGTCGGTGGCCGGATCGCCGAGACGCGGAGGTGGGCCGGGGTCGATCGGCGTCCCCGTGGGCGACTCGGGTAGGGCGAAGGACGTGACGTGGCCCCAGTGCGGCCCGATGTACGTCTGGACGTTGCCGGGAATCGGCAGGCCGTTCTGGGACAGTTGCAGACCGAGCGAGAGCGGCTGCCACGAGTTCGGGTCCTCCATCACCGTGCCCGGGTCACTCACCACCATCGCGTCGTTGGCGGGACGGTACGAGCTGTCCTCGTATCGCTCGTCCTCCAAGGCCCCATCGGTCGCCCCGAATTCGATCACGGCGTCGGCGATGCGGTTGCCGAACGCGATCGGATCGTCACCGTCGGTCGACGAGGCGTCGGTCGGCGCGCAGAGATCGGCCATGACCGCGTCGAGTTGGTCGGTCGCCTCGGGCAGGTCGGACACGGTGGCGTACCTCCACAGCAGGATGCGGTAGGCCGCCTGGCTCATCGCTGCCTCGCGAGCCGCCTGCACGTCGTCGGCGGTGTGCTTCTCGGTCACGAAGTACCCGACGGCGGTGTCGTCGTAGGCCGCCCACGCGTCCCACATCGCCGCCGACGTGTGGAAGAGGTTGCGAGCATGCACGGTGGGGGCCGGCACGACCTGGCGGATCAACTCGAGCATCGTGTCGTCCCACACTCGCGCCACGCTGCGACCGCCGAGATCGGCGCGGGTGCAGCTGTCGATCGTGAGACTCGGCTCGTCGTTCGAGCAGGCTGCGAGTGCCGCGACGAGCACGGCCGAGGCGGTGAGGACGGCCAGCAGACGGCGGCGATGTGCTGGTCGAGGCATGCGGCGCGAGAATCTACTGCGATGACCACCTCGGAGCCGATCGTCCCCCCGGTGTCCGACGGCGCGCGGACGCGACGACGTGTGCCGTGGTGGGCGGTCGCCGGCCCGCTGGCGATCGTGGTCGGCGTCATCGCGCTCGTGGTCTCCGCTCAGGGCGGCACCGACGAACCGGCAGGCGCAGCCCCGGCCCCACGATTCGTCGACGACACCTCGGACTCCGGCGTCGATCACTCGTACACCGGCGGCTTCGACTACTTCGTCGGTGGCGGCGTGGCGGCGTTCGACTGCAACGACGACGCCCGATCGGATCTCTACTTCGCCGGTGGCACCTCACCGGCGGCGTTGTACCGGAACGCCACCCCGGCGGGCGGCCCGCTGAAGTTCGAGGCGGTGCCGTCGACGGTCACCGACCTGACGGCGGTCACCGGTGCCTATCCGGTCGACGTCGACAGCGACGGGCAACTCGATCTCGTCGTCCTGCGCCACGGCAAGAACCAGATCCTGCGCGGCCTCGGCGACTGCCGCTTCGAACCGGCGGGCGCCGCGCTCGGCATCGACGGCGGCGATGCCTGGACCACGGCCTTCAGCGCCTCGTGGGAGGGCAGCAACGAGCTGCCGACGATGGCCTTCGGCACGTACCTCGAGGCCGACAGGACCAGCTGCGGCGACAGTCTGCTCGTGCGGCCCGACGGCGATGTCTATGGCGCTCCGATCCCCCTCACACCCGGCTACTGCACGCTGTCGATGCTGTTCAGCGACTGGAACCGAACCGGCCAGCGCGATCTGCGCCTCGCCAACGATCGGCACTACTACACCGACGGCAGCGAGCAGCTGTGGACGCTTCCGCCCGGCGAGATGCCGCGTCTCTACACACAGGCCGACGGGTGGCGGCCGCTGCAGGTGTGGGGCATGGGACTCGCGAGCCAGGACGTCACCGGTGACGGCGTCCCGGAGGTCTTCATCACGAGCCAGGGTGACAACAAGCTCCAATCCCTCGACGGCGACCCGTCGCTCCCCACGTACGGCGACATCGCCCTCCGTCGGGGCGTCACGGCACAGCGGCCGTACGCCGGCGGCGACGTGCTCCCGTCGACCGCATGGCATCCCGAGTTCGAGGACGTGAACAACGACGGGTTCGTCGACCTGTTCGTCACGAAGGGCAACGTCGAGGGTCAGTCCGACCACGCCCGACGCGACCCGAGCAACCTCCTGCTCGGCCAACCCGACGGCACGTTCGTCGAAGGCGCCGAGGAGGCGGGCATCACTCGCTACGAGCGAGCGCGCGGCGCGGCGCTCGTCGACCTCGACCTCGACGGCCTGCTCGATCTCGTCGTCGTCAATCGCGAAGCGCCCGCCACCCTCTGGCGCAACGTCGGAAACGGGGAGTCGACCGTTGCCTCACCGATGGGTCACTGGCTGGCCGTCGAACTCGAACAACCCGCCCCCAACCCGGACGCGGTGAGTGCGTGGCTCGAGGTTCGCACCGACTCGGGCACCATCGTCCGGGAGAACACCGTGGGCGGCGGGCACGCCGGCGGCCAGGCCGGTTGGATCCACGCCGGGCTCGGCGGGGCCGACCGCGCCGACGTGCGGATCACGTGGCCCGATGGCGAGGTCGGCGAGTGGATGACCGTCGACGCCGATCGGTTCGTGACGATCACGCGCGGCGCCACCGAGGCGACGCCGCGAGAACCGCCGAGCGGGTGAGGCGACATCCAGCTCGGGTTCACCCGACGATGCCGCTCATCACGCGGGCGGGATCGCCGAGCAGCGCACCGAAGGCCAGCTCGGCAGCGCCCACGGTCACCGCGCGCGGGCCGAGCGCAGCACCGACCACCGGCACGTCGCGACGGGCAGCTCGGTACTGTCGCAACTCGAGCTCGTCATCGAGGGTGGCGCGGATCGACGGAAGGATCCGGGCGAACAGCCCGCCGAGTACCACGACGTCGGGATCGAACACGTTGACCAGACCGGCGATGCCGATCGCCATCCAGCGCGCCTCGACCGCGAGTGCGGCCACGACGGCGGGTTCGGCGGCATCGGCGCGTTCCAGCAGATCCTCCACGGCCGCTCGCCCGCCGTCGGGATCGAGCCCGGCACGTGCGAGGAGCGCCGACTCGCCCACCTCGGTCTCCCAGCACCCCACCGATCCACAGCGGCACCGTTCGCCGTCGGGATTGACCGGCAGGTGGCCGATCTCCCCGGCGAATCCGTGGGCCCCGATGACCGGACGCCCGGCCGTGACGAGCCCCCCGCCCACGCCGACCTCGCCCGACACGAAGACCATCTGATCGGAGCCCACCCCGGCGCCGAAGCGGGATTCGGCGAGCGCTCCGAGGTCCGCGTCGTTGCCGACCGAGACGGGCAGGTCGTCGGGAAGGATGGCAGCGAGCGCGTCAGCCAACGCGACGTCGATCCAGCCGACGTTCGGCGCGGCAACCACCAGCCCGTCGCGACCGCGGACGAGTCCGGGCACCGAGACGCCGCAGCCGATGAGGCGGCGCTTCCCGGAGGCTGCGGTGACGTCCCACCGGTCGAGCAAGGTCGCGAGGTCGGCGATCGTGGAGTCGGCGTCGAGACGATCGCGAGTGCGGGCGAGTCGAACGCTGCTGACGAGCGAGCCGTCGAGGGCGACGATCGATGCACCGATCTCGTCGACGAAGATCTCGATCGCGAGCGCGCCGATCGACCGATCGTCAATTCGGACGAGCGGCGAAGGACGCCCGGGGCGGCCGTCGGATTCCGATGGCTGCTCGATCACCAGACCGAGGAACTCCAGCTCGCCCACGAGTCCGGCGATGGCGCTGCGGGTGAGCCCGGTTGCTCTCACGAGTTGCGAGCGCGAGCATGGACCGTGACGCAGTCGATCGAGCACCAACGCCAGATTCGAACGCCGGAGATGCGGCGTGCGAGCGGCTGAGGTCATGAGCTTGCATTCTACCGTCAGGTTTGTCATACTTGTCAACAAATGTGCGTCTCGGCCGCCGAGGCGCTCGACTCCGACGACACAGGACGTACCACGACATGAGCAGCGACTTCTTCCCGGACATCGACCGGATCACCTACGAAGGCCCCGACTCCGACAACCCGCTCGCCTTCCGCTGGTACGACGCCGATCGCGTCGTGGCCGGCAAGACGATGGCCGAGCACCTGCGCTTCGCCGTGTCGTACTGGCACTCGTTCAATTCGGAGGGGATCGACATCTTCGGCGCAGGCACCCTCGACCGGCCGTGGCTCGATCCCGCCCGCGACCCGATGGACGCAGCGAAGGAGAAGATGGCGGTCGCGTTCGAGTTCGTGTCGAAGCTGGGTGCGCCGTTCTACTGCTTCCACGACCGCGACATCGCGCCGGAGGGATCGACGTTCGCGGAGTCGTGTCGCAACTTCGACGAGATGGTCGACCTCGCCGGCGAGCACCAGGAGCGCACCGGCGTGAAGCTGCTGTGGGGCACCGCCAACCTCTTCTCGCACCCGCGCTTCCAGGCGGGCGCCGCGACCAACCCCGACCCCGACCTGTTCCGCTACGCCGCCGCCCAGGTCGCCCACTGCATGAACGCAACGCACCGTCTCGGCGGCGCCAACTACGTCCTGTGGGGCGGACGCGAGGGCTACGACACGCTGCTCAACACCGACATGGCGCGTGAACTCGACCAGCTCGGACGGTTCTTCAACCTCGTCGTCGAGCACAAGCACGCCATCGGTTTCGAGGGGTTGATCCTGATCGAACCGAAGCCGTTCGAACCGACCAAGCACCAGTACGACTACGACGTGGCAGCGGTGTACGCCTTCCTCCAGAAGTACGGCCTGGAGAACGAGGTCAAGGTCAACATCGAGGTCAACCACGCCACGCTCGCCGGACACGACTTCGCCCACGAGATCGCTGCTGCATTCGCCGCAGGGATCTTCGGTTCGATCGACGCCAACGCCGGCGACGACCGCCTCGGCTGGGACCTCGACCGCTTCCCGGTCTCCGTCGAGCAGATGACGCTCGGCGTGTTGGAGATCCTCCGTGGCGGCGGGTTCACCTCCGGTGGCATGAACTTCGACGCGAAGCTCCGTCGGCAGTCGATCGACCGCAACGACCTGTTCCATGCGCACATCGGCGGCATGGACACGATGGCGCGAGCGCTCGTCGCCGCAGCTGCGATCATCGACGACGGTGAACTCGACGCTCGACGCGCCGCCCGGTACGCCGGATGGGATGCGGCGAGCGACATCACGGGTGGGGCCACGTTGCAGGAACTCCACGACGCACAACTCGCGAGCGACAAGGAACCGTCCCGCAGCAGCGGCCGCCAGGAGGCCCTCGAGAACCTCGTCGCCAAGCACATCGAACGCACCGCCTGAACGCGACCGCTTGACCCAGGGCCGAGTTCCCGTCAGTTCGAACGAGGCGTGTACACGACGACGTCGCGCAACTCGGCGCGGTCGTAGCGATCGAGCGGCATCAAGAGTCGGGAGGTGTCCTCCTCCTGATTCCAGAACAGGAAGGCGATCTGCTCCGGCGGAGCGCTCTCCACCAGCCGCTGCGTGTCGGGCAACAGCACGATGGCTGGGTTGGCGGTGGTCGCGGTTCGAATTCTCTGATCGCTGAGGAACTCGACCGGAAGGACCCACCAGTAGTACCCGATGACGCGATCGATGCCCTTGGACTCCACGAGGGCCACGGCCTCACGGAACCCGGCATTGGGATCGTCGGTGTCGAAACCGGTGTCGTTGACGAGGAGCGGCACCGAGAGGACGGCGACCCACAGGATCATCACCGCCTGCGTGACGCCGCGGCGGCGCGGGACCAGCGCATCGACGCCGGCGGCCAGCGCGACAGCCACGAAGGGAAACGTGATGATGGCGTAGCGGCCGTCGATGACGAAGGCGGTGTTGGTGAAGACCGCCATCAACATCCAGCCGCCGACCAGCGGCGCGAGGATCACCAGCGAACGACCGGCGGCGCAGCGCCAGAGCGCCACGGCCCCCCAGGTCGCAAGCGCGACGAGGCCGACCATCAGCAGGACGGTTCCGATCGATCCGAAGATGTCGTCACCCGCCTGACCTCGCAATCCGTACGCCCGCGGCACCAACTCCGTGAAGAACCGGACGAACCGGTCGAGCGGGCCATCGGTTGCAGCGGCCGGCTGCTCGAGCGACGGCCAGCCGTTGCGGACGTTCCAGAGGATGAACGGCCCATTGGCCACGAGCGCGCCAAACGCTGCCGGGAGCCACCACGAGCGCAGTTCCCGTCTGAGTTGCCACGACGGCACCGCCAGCAGCGGCAGCAGCGCCGCCACGTACATCGGATGGAGGTAGAACGCGAACCCGGCGAGCACACCGACGACCGCCGATCGCTTCGCGAGCCCACCGCGATCGCTGTCCGAGGCTCGCTCGAGCAGCAGGACGATGGCAAAGAGGGTCGCCGCAACCGCGGCCATGCCACTCGCGTAGCTCTGGTACCCGCGCGTTGCGACCACGCCCAGCGAGCCGGGTGCGAGCCAGACCATGCAGCCGGCGAGGATCGCTGCTCGATCGGTCGCCAGTCGTCGGGTGGTCGCCACCGCCAGCACGGCGGTCATTCCCCAGGCGACGCTGGGATACAGCTTGAGGGCGTAGAGATCTTGGCCGACCAGTGCGGTGACCGGCGCCAGCAGGTAGCTGTCGAACGGCGCCGTGTACGCCAGACCGGGAATGATGATGCGGAACTGCCCGCGCAGGACCTCCGCCGACTGCAAACCGGTGTACGCCTCGTCGGCGAGCAGGAAGCCCCGCTGGGTGGAGATCACCCACAGCCGGATCGTCAGACCGATGGCGAACACGGCGACGGTCCACGGGGATGCCAGTAGCCGCAGTGTCGGCCAACGCGGCTCGTCGGCTCGACCGGGCAGCGGTGGAGCCGATGTCGTGTCGGCGGTGTCGGTGTCGGTCACGGTGGGGCCGATCGTAGTGAGGCGACCGACTGCCCCGCGGGCCTCTCCGCCCGTGACGCCCACCCCGAGGATTTGCACTATCGGGATAGTGATAATTACCGGGACGGGTAGAATCGTCGATGTGAGCACGTCCCTCTTCCGAGTCGACAATCTGCACGTGCGCCCCGCCGAGGGTGACCACGACGACATCCTGCGCGGGCTCGACCTGGTGATCGCCCCGGGAGAGGTCCACGCGATCATGGGCCCCAACGGTTCGGGTAAGTCGACGCTCGGCAGCACGCTGATGGGGTCCCCCGAGTACGAGGTCACCGAGGGCACGATCACGTTCCTCGGCGACGACATCACCGATTGGGCGGTCGACGAACGGGCCAAGGCGGGCATGTTCCTCGCGTTCCAGTACCCCCAGGAGATCGCCGGGGTCTCGGTGATCCAGTTCCTCCGCCAAGCGCTGTCGCAACGCAAGGGCATCGACCTGTCGGTCCTCGAACTGCGGCTCGCCACGATGGAGTGGATGAAGCGTCTCGGGATGGACTCCTCGTTCGTCGACCGCTATCTCAACGAGGGCTTCTCCGGTGGTGAGAAGAAGCGCAACGAGATCATGCAGATGGCGATCCTCGAACCCGAGCTCGCGATTCTCGACGAGACCGACTCCGGTCTCGACATCGACGCGTTGCGCATCGTCGCCCAGGGAATTCGCGAAGTGCGCGCCGAGCGGCCCACGATGGGCGTCGTGTTGATCACCCACTATCAGCGCCTCCTCGACGAGGTGACACCCGATCGCATCCACATCCTCGTCGACGGCCGGATCGTCGCGAGCGGCGGGATGGAACTGGCCGAGCAGCTCGAACGCGACGGCTACGAGGCGTTCCGCGACACCGCCGGCACTGCCGCCGGAGCCTGACCGGATGGCGTTCGACCTCGACGCAGTTCGCAAGGAGTTCCCGATCCTGTCGCGCCGGATCGACGGGTCGCCGCTCGTCTACCTCGACTCGGGCAACACGTCACAGAAGCCTCGCCAGGTGATCGATGCGATGACCGAGTTCCTCGAGAACTCGTACGCGCCGATCAATCGCAGTTCCTATCGCCTCGCCGGCGAGGCCACCGAGGCCTACGAGGGCGCCCGACGCGCCGTCGCCAGGTTGATCAACGCGCCGTCGGTCGACGAGGTGATCTTCACGAAGAACGCCACCGAGTCGATGAACCTGATCGCCCGGTCGTGGGGTGGCGCCAACCTGCACGAGGGCGACGTGGTCGTCCTCACCCACATGGAGCACCACGCCAACATCGTGCCGTGGCAGATGCTCCGCGACGAGCGCGGCATCGAGATCCGCTGGGTGCCGCTCACCTCCGACGGTCAGCTCGATCTGACCGGCCTCGACCAACTGCTCGACGGCGCCAAGGTGTTCTCGTTCACGGCGATGAGCAACGTGCTCGGCACGATCCCGCCGGTCGCCAGGTTGTGTGCTGCCGCGCACGACGCCGGGGCGCTCGCGGTGGTCGACGCGTGCCAGTACGTTCCGCACAGCGTCACCGACGTGCAGGCGTGGGGTGCCGATCTCGTGGCGTTCTCGAGCCACAAGATGTGCGGGCCCTCGGGCATCGGCATGTTGTGGGGCCGCATGGAACTCCTCGACGCGATGCCGCCGTTCCTCGGTGGCGGGAACATGATCGACACCGTCACCCTCGACGGGTACACGACCGCTCCGGTCCCGGCGAAGTTCGAAGCCGGCACTCCCCCGATCACCGAGGCGGTCGGCCTGCGGGCCGCGGTCGAGTTCCTCGAGGGCCTCGGTATGGCCGACGTGCGCCGACACGAGATGGAGCTCACACGCTACGCGCTCGACACGCTCAACACGCGCTTCGGCGACGACATCACGATCTACGGCCCGGACGACGTCGAGGTCCGCGGCGCCGTACTCAGTTTCGCCTTCCGCGACCTGCACCCCCACGACGTGAGCCAGGTCCTCGACGAACGCAACGTGTGCGTGCGCGCCGGGCACCACTGCGCGAAGCCGCTGATGCAGGTGCTCGGGGTCCAGTCGACCACGCGGGCCAGCTTCTACCTCTACAACGGAACCGACGACGTCGACGCCCTCGCCGATGCGCTCGACGGTGCAACCGATATCTTCGGGTTCTGATGCCCGGCCTCGACGACCTCTACCGCGAGATCATCCTCGACCACTACCGCACGCCGCGGAACCGTGGTGAGCTCGAGTCGCCACCGGCGATCCAGACCCGTGGCCACAATCCGCTGTGCGGCGACGAGATCACGTTGTACCTGCTCGTCGACGGCGAGGGCGACGACGCCGTCGTGCGCGACGTCAAGATCTCCGGCGAGGGCTGCTCGATCTCGCAGTCGTCGGCATCGATGATGACCCAGGCCGTGATCGGCAAGCCCGTCACCCAGGCCCGAGCGCTGATCCGCAAGTTCAAGACCATGGTCGGCATCGAGGGGTACGAGGCGCAGCCCGGCGACGACGAAGTGCCGATGGGCGATCTCGAAGCACTCCAGGGTGTCGTCAAGTTCCCGGTGCGCATCAAGTGCGCCGTGCTCGGTTGGAACACGCTCGCCGACGCCTTGGATCAAGCCTGAGCCGTGACCGATCCGACGGACACGACCGCGCCGCTGATGCGGCGACGAACGTCAGCATCGGGGATCGAGGTCGAGGTCGTTGCTCGCACCGACGATCTGTACTTCCAGGGACGACTGGCCGCTGACGACAACTTCGAGCCGGCGGTCAGCGTTGCTCGGCTCACGGTGCCACCCGACGGCGTCGCCATCGACCTCGGCGCCTGCCTCGGCATCGTGTCCGTGGCGATCGGGCAGGTCGCCCCGGACGGCATCGTGTTGGCGGTCGAGGCGAGCCCCGTACTGCAGCCGGGCCTCGTGCAGACCTGCGACGCTGCTCCGGCAGGCAACGTTCGTGTCGTCGCTGCCGCCGTCGGTGCCGACATCGGAACGGCGAACTATCACGCCGATCCCACCGGTGGCGCATGGGGATACGTCGCCGACGACGGCGGGCTCCCCGTCGAGCAGATCACCGTCGATCGTCTCGTGAGCGACCAGGGCCTGGAGCGCGTCGACTTCATCAAACTCGACATCGAAGGCCACGAACTCGCGGCGCTGCAGGGTGCGACCGAGACGATTCGTGCGCATCATCCGGTCCTCGTTGCGGAGCTCAACCCGTTCTGCCTGTGGCGATACGGACGCACGCTGCCGCAGGACCTCGTCCAGTGGATCCGCGCCGAGTACCCCCACACCTGGTCGATCGACGAACACGGACACGTGGTCGAACTGAGTTCCGACGGCGACGTCGATCAGATGCTCGCCAGCGTCGGGACCGCTGGTGGCCTGGTCGACCTCGTGGCGTCGGTCCAACCGATCACGTTCCCCGAACCGCTCTGGGTCGGCCCGGTTGCGGCCGACGACGACTCCGTCACTCCGACCACTCCCGAGGCGCCGCCATCGACCTGGCAGCGGATCGCCGCTCGCCTCCGGCGCTGATCGTTCAGCGACGAGCGAGCTCGACGACGGCGCCACCGCTCGCGTCGACCAGCTGCTGCGGCGTCAACGAGAAGACGTCGTGCCAGGTGCCCGCAGCGGCCCACACGACGTCGTACCGCAACAGGTCGGGGTCGACGAAGACGCGGAGCTCGGTGGCGTGACCGAACGGTGGCACGCCACCGATCGGGAAGCCGGTCGCCGCCCGTACTGCGTCGGCATCGACGCGGCTGCACTTCAGTCCACCCGCAGCGTCGGCGAGCTTTGCTTCATCGAGCTGATTGGCGCCGCTCACGTAGGCGAGCACGACCTCGCCGTCGACGGCGAAGATGAGGCTCTTGACGATCTGGCCGACGTCGCAGCCGATCGCGTTCGCGGCATCGACTGCGGTCTTCGTCCCCTCGGGGAAACGGACCGGCTCGACCGCGAGACCGATCGCTGCGCCTGCTTCGACCACGCGCGCCACGTTGCGGTGCAGCCGGTCGTCGTCGGTGTCACTCATCGCCGGCGACGGTAGCCGGACCGCCGAGCGACAGCACGAACGCCCCGGCGAGCGAGAAGCAGGCAGCGACCGCATAGGGAATCCGATAGGAGCCGGCGAGGTCGTAGAGCGCGCCGATCACGAACGGTCCGCCCGCCGTACCGATCACCGTGAACAGCTGCGACCGGCCGAAGATCCGTGGATAATCACGCACTCCGAAGCGCTCGGCGATCAGCAAGGGCTGCAACATCAAGATGTTGCCGATCGACGCACCGAACATCACGATCGCAGCGAAGATCACCCACGTCATCTCCGCCACTCCGAGCAGCAGCAGCGCCGCTCCCTGGAGGACAGCCAGGACGACGGTGAATCGCATCATCGGGACGAGCTGCACGACGCGGCCTCCGACGAGACGGGCGACGACGGATGTCGCCGCGAGCGCGGTGAGCGCGAACTGCGCCGTCCGAGCGTCGGTGCGATCCTCGACGAGCTTCACCAACTGTTGGATCCCGCCGACCTGCGCGCCGAACGCGAGCAGGTAGCCGATCGTCACGCAGGTGAAGAACCGGGTGCGCACCGCGTCGCCGAACGGCGTTCCGGTCGGTGCCGGCGCGACCTCTCCGACCGCTCGTCGAGCCCCGTCGGGCGCCCATCCCTCGACCTCGGGATCGGGACGCACGAGGAACCATCCGGCCGGCACGATGCCGATCACGAACACCGCGCCGAGCCACGGCATCCCGACCGACAAGCCCTGACTGTCGAGCAGTTGCTTGGCGAACGGCGTGATCAGGATCCCTCCGACCGACAGTCCCGTCGAGGCCACCGACAGCGCCACCGACCGCCGGGTATGGAACCAACGCGTCACCACGGTCGTTGCGGGCACCAATCCGGCAGCGGCCCATCCGGCCGCGAAGACGCCGTACACCACGAACAACTGCCACTGCTCGTCGACCTGGCCGAGCGCAGCGAGTGCCGCACCGCCGACCAGCCCACCGCCGACGATGACGATCCGGACATCCCACCGCGCGATCCAGCGCGCGACGACGACGCCCATCACGCCACCGACGACGAAGAACATCGTGGTGGCGAGCGAGATCGTGCTGAGCGGCCACCCCTTCTCGTTGCTGAACGCGTTCAGGTACACCGCGAGCCCGTAGAACCCGAGCCCCGACGACGTCGCGAGCACGACGAAACAGCCGGTGACCACCCACCAACCGGGGAACCGGCCATGCGTGGGCACGGTCGCAGCGACGCCGACCGCGTCACGCTCAGTCGACGAGGTCATCGCTGGGCACCGGCGGTCATCGCGCCGACGTTAGGACGAGCTACAGCGCGAACAGGTCGTCGAGCGCGCCCGACGACTCGTCGGGTTCGGCGGCGGCGAACGCTGCGTAGCCGTCGGTCTCGAGCTGCGCGGCGAGCTCGGGGCCACCGCTCTCGACGATGCGGCCCTGCGCCAGGATGTGCACGTGGTCGGGCTTCAGCTCGTGGAGCAGCCGGTTGTAATGCGTGATCGCGAGCACGCCCAACGGCTCGTTGCCGGCGTTGGCCTCGTTGCTCATCGCTTCGACACGACGCGCGCAGTCGCGCAGCGCGTCGATGTCGAGACCGGAGTCGAGCTCGTCGAGGATCGCGATCTTCGGCGCCAGGACCGCGAGCTGCAGGGTCTCGTTGCGCTTCTTCTCGCCACCCGACAGGTCGACGTTGAGCGGCCGATGCAGGAACCGCTCCTCGAAGCCGATGCGTTCGGCCTCGGCGCGGAGCAGCTCGTCGAGGTCGTCGGTCGACCGGCCACGTGACGCCAACGCCTCGGTGAGGACGTCGTCGAGCATCACCCCGGGCACCTCGGTCGGGTACTGCATCACGAGATGGAGCCCGGCGACCGCTCGTTCCCACGCGGCCATCGCGAGCACGTCGACGCCGTCGAGGGTGACCGACCCCTCCAGCACGTCGTAGCCGGGCTTGCCCATGACCACGCCCGACAGCGTGCTCTTGCCCGCGCCGTTCGGGCCCATCACGGCGTGGACCTCACCGGAGCTGACGGTGAGGTCGATCCCCTTGAGGATCTCCTTGGCGCCGACGGCGGCGCGCAGGCCGCGGATCTCGAGCGTGCTCACGACGCCACCTCCGTACCGATCATGATCTGTCCGTCGACGACCGACGCGTCGAACACCGGAACCGGCTGTGTCGCCGGCAACGTGCTCGGCTCACCGGTCTCGAGATGGAACGCGCTGCCGTGCTTGGGGCATTCGAGTTCGCGCTCGTCGCACCACACGTCGCCGTCCGACAGCGAGACATTGGCGTGGCTGCACACGTCGCCGATCGCGTAGACGTCGTCACCGATCCGGACGACGGCGACGGCGACACCGTCGACGACGAACTTCCGCGCGGTTCCGTCGGCGAGTTCGTCGAGGGCGCACACGGGGGTCATGCGGGCACCGCCTCGCGGGACACGGCCGACCCGAGATCGAGCTTGTTGGAGACCCGCTGGCGCAGTTCGTCGGCGAAGCTCCCGGCGGGCAGCTGCGAGATGACCTCCTCGAAGAAGCCGAGGACGACGAGCCGCTCGGCCACCTCGGGGCGAACGCCGCGGCTCTCGAGGTAGAAGCGCTGCTCCTCGTCGATCGGGCCGACGGTGGAGGCATGGCTGCACTTGACGTCGTTGGTCTCGATGTCGAGGTTGGGCACGCTCTCGGCCCACGCCCCTTCGGAGAGGGTGAGGTTGCGATTCGTCTGGTACGCCGTGGTGCCGTTGGCGTGCTTGCGGATCTTGATCAGCCCGGTGTACACGCTGGCGGCGTGGTCCTGCACCGCCCCCTTGAACAGCAGATCACTGCTGGTGTTCGGGGCGTCGTGGTCCTGGATCGTGCGGAAGTCGTGCATCTGGGTGCCACCGGCGAAGTAGAGCGCCACCTGCTTGGTGCTGCCGCCCTGGCCCGACAGACGCGCCTCGGTGCGGGCTCGCACGTAGTCGCCGCCGAGTGTGACCGTGGCGAGCAGCGTGGAGGAGTCGCGCTCGCCGACCGCCTGCTGGTTGCCGATCTGCCACGTGTTGATCCCCACTTCGTTCACCGCGAGGTACCGGACCCTGGCTGCCTGCGCGGCGCGCACCTGGAGCACCGGAACCACCAGTGAGCGGTCGTCGTCGGCGCCGTCACCGGCGATGAACCGCTCGACGACCGTGACCTCGCTGTCGGCGCCGGCGTCGATGACGAGCCGAGGGAACACCGCGACGCCGTCCCCGCTGATGTGATGCGTGATCAGGATCGGCTCGGTCGCCGTACGACCGGCCGGGACCCGGATCACGACGGGCGACATGAACGCCCGGTTCAGTTCGGCGAAGACGTCGGGTGTCTCGTCGGCGAACAACTCCGGTTCGGCGTCGACGATCCACTCGCGAGCACCCTGCGGCGCTTCGACCTCGGTGACACAGACCGCAGGCACGAACTGGTCGAGGTCGAGTCGATCGATCCGGCTGTACCGCCAGATCTCCTCGCTGGGCGTGGGCATCGGGGCGGCGGCGAACCGTTCGACGGCGGCCAGGCGCATGTCCTGCCAGCTCCCACCGAGTTCGCGTACCGCGTCAGGGGTGAACGCAGACACGTCGACGAGTGTATCGGTGGGCCACCAGCAATTCTCCTACGCGCGTAGTGGTAATTCCGGCACCGCGACCGACCCTCGCCCCACCTTCCCCACCCCGACCCGAAAAATGACGGAAATCGGATGCACAGCGTCCGGTTCGCGCAAGATTTCGGAGTGTTGGCGGATGTTCGGAGGTGAGCGACGGCGAGGGTCAGCGCTTGCGGCCGAAGAGGCGCTTGAACACGTTGGGCTTCGCAGCCTGCTCGGCTTCGACCTCGGCGCGGATCGTGGACCCGGCGGCGTTCAGGATCTCCTCGGCCTCGTCGAGCAGCGCCGCTGCCGATCCGTCATCGAGGCCGTCCGGCTCGGGAGGCGTCGGGGGGACGACCAGCGACCCGTGCGTCCAGGCGACGTCGGCGAGGCGACGCTCGTAGCCGGAACAGTTCTCCGGGCAGCGCCATGGCGCGTCGGGTGCGAGATCGAGATTGCACTTCCTCACCGTGTCGCCGTTCGGATACGACCGGCTCTCGAAGTTCTTGCACTCGATCCGCATGGGCATGCCGAAGATTCTACGGGTGGAGGGGCACCGCCGAACCGTTGCGCCGCCCGGGTTTGCGACGGCCCCGCCGGAAAAGCTTCCAAGGGCGATGTACATCGGCGCCAGATTTCTTTACAATTTCATGAAGACGGCCGAACAGCCTGTCCGGCCGTCGGCAATGAACACCATCCGCACACAAGGAGCGTTCCGCCATGTCCGACACCACCGTCACCCCCGATCCCGCCATCGAATCGGAATCCACCCCCAACGATCGCCGCGCCCTGCTGCGCAAACTCGCTCTCGGCGGCGCCGGCGCCGCCGCCGGTGTCGCCCTGCTCAAGAGCGGCACCGCGTCCGCAGGCACCGAGGGTGGCGCCGGGACCGGCAACACTCTCGAACTCGGCGAAGGCGAGACCAACACCAGCGTCACGCCGACGACACTCGTTCGCACCCCCGCAGCCGCACAGACGGCAGGCGCGAGCTCCTTGAGCGTCGCCGGCGCAGTCCCAGGCGCCGCCGCGCCATTCCCGGCGCAGGTGGGTGGGTACGGCAACTCGCTCGTCGCCCACGGCCTCCACGGATCCACCGACAACGGCGCCGGCTTCGGTGTCGTCGCCGCCAATCTCGCGACCGGCCCCGCTGCGGGCAACACCACCGATGCTGTGCCGACCGCGCTCGCTGTTGCGTCTTCGGGTGCACATGTCCGACTTCTCGCCGGTGCGGTCACGGGGCCGACGCCGGGTGACCACGTCGCCGGTGAGTTGTACGTCGACAAGGACGGCACGCTCTGGTTCACGGTTCCGGCACCGACGACCGCTGACGCAACCGCGGTCCGCTTCGTCAAGCTGGCAGGCAGCCCGACGGCGGGTTCGTACACTGCGATCAATCCGCAACGCGCGTACGACTCCCGCCAGCCGAACTACACGGTCAACGGCATCATGACGCCCAACACCAGCCGGGTGATCAGCGTCGCCGATGGCCACAGCGCCAACGGCACGGTCACGTTGGCCAACGCCGTGCCGGCGGGCGCCACCGCGGTGCAGATCAACGTGACGGCGGCGTCGATGACCAACCGGAACTTCTTCTCCGTGACGGCGGGCAATGTCACGTCCACCGAGACCTCGCTGCTCAACTGGGACAACGGCGTGACACAGATCGCCAACACCGTCACCGTCCCGGTCGACGCAAGCCGTCAGATCAAGGTGTTCCTCGGCAGCCAAGAGGGCAGCGCAGACGTCATCATCGACGTCTACGGCTACTACATCTGATCACCGGTCTCCGGGCTCGATCCGCCCGGTCCCTCGTTCGACACGAGGTGACCGGGTGGGTCAGCCGACCGAACCCTCCATCTGGAGTTCGATCAACCTCGACCATTCCACCGCGTACTCCATCGGGAGCGTCTTGGTGATCGGTTCGATGAAGCCGTTGACGATCATCCCCATCGCCTGCTCCTCGGAGAGGCCACGGCTCATCAGATAGAACAGCTGCTCGTCGGCGATCTTCGACACCGTGGCCTCGTGGCCGATCTGGGCGTCGCGTTCACCGACCTCCATGTACGGCAGCGTCTTCGACGTCGAGTCCTCGTCGAGGATCAGCGCGTCGCACTCGACGTGGCTCTTCGCTCCGGTGGCGCCCTCGTCGATGCGCACGAGGCCGCGGTAGGTGGTGATGCCGCCGTCCTTGCTGATCGACTTCGACACGATCTTCGACGACGTGTTCGGCGCGGCGTGCACCATCTTCGCCCCGGCGTCCTGGTGCTGGCCGGCGCCCGCGTAGGCGACCGACAGCACTTCACCGGTGGCGCCCTCGCCGACGAGGTACACCGATGGGTACTTCATCGTGAGCTTCGAGCCGATGTTGCCGTCGATCCACTCCATGTGGCCGTGCGCTTCGACGCGCGCCCGCTTGGTCACGAGGTTGTAGACGTTCGGTGACCAGTTCTGGATCGTGGTGTAGGTGACTCGTGCGTGCGGCTTGACGACGATCTCGACCACGGCAGAGTGCAGCGAGTCGCTGGTGTACACCGGAGCGGAACAGCCCTCGATGTAGTGGACCTTGGAGCCCTCGTCGGCGATGATCAGGGTGCGCTCGAACTGACCGGCGTTCTCCGAGTTGATGCGGAAGTAGGCCTGCAGCGGCATCGACACCTCGACGCCCGGCGGCACGTAGATGAACGAGCCCCCCGACCACACGGCGGTGTTGAGCGCGGCGAACTTGTTGTCGCCCGGCGGGATGACCGTGCCGAAGTACTCCTTCACCAGGTGGGGATACTCACGCAGCGCCGTGTCCATGTCACAGAACAGGATCCCCTGCTCCTCGAGATCCTCGCGGTTCTTGTGATACACGACCTCGGACTCGTACTGCGCCGTGACCCCGGCGAGGTACTGGCGCTCCGCTTCGGGAATACCGAGCTTCTCGTACGTGCGCATCATCTCTTCGGGGAGCTCGTCCCACTCGTCGACCTGCTCGCCAGCGGGGCGCAGGTAGTAGTAGATGTCCTGGAAGTCGATGTCGGGCATGTTGACGGCGAACCATTCGGCCATCGGCTTCTTGTCGAACAGACGCAGCGAGCGCAGACGCATCTGCGACATCCAGTTCGGTTCGCCCTTCCACCACGAGATCTGCTCGACGACGCCGGGGTTGATGCCCTTCTCGGGGGTGAAGGCGTATTCGACGCCCTCGTCGCTCCAGCCGAGGTTGTATTTGCTGAGATCGAGATCGAAGCTGGTCATCGGGGTCCTCCGCAGAGTCGGTCGGTGGCGACCGGTCGAATTAGCACTACGGCCATAGTAACAATTCCGGGGCGGATTGCGACCCCGCCGTCAGGTGCTCGGACAGCCGGGCGGTCGGACCGTCAGGCGGCGGCGTCGTCGGCGAGGTCGACGAGATCGGGCGTGTCGTCGACGTCGTCCGCGGCCGTGGTGACGTCGACCTCGATGAAGATGCACTCGCCCGGGCACAGTTCGGCGGCGTGGATCACGTCGCCGACGTCGCGATCGGCGACCCAGGCGAGACTTCCGGACCCACCAGGGTCGTTCAACGCCTGGCCGCTCTCGGCCACGTAGGCGATGCCGTCCTCCAACTGCACGAAGACGTCGGGACAGTGATCGACGCAGAGGCCATCGCCGGTGCAGAGGTCTTGGTCGATCCAGACACGCATGGTGCACGAACGGTATCGCTGGGTGCCTACATTGGCTCGACCGTGATCGAAGAAGCTGAAGCCTCCAACCACGTCGTGGCACCCGCTCCCTCGCCGACCGCCGCCCCTGCGGTCGAGTCGTACCCGCAGGCGCCACGACGGCCACACACCTGGACCCGCCCGAGCGGTGACGTCGACGACGAGTACGCCTGGATGCGCGATGTCGACGACCCCGAACTCCTCGCGTATCTCGAAGCCGAGAACGCTGCGGCCGACCGCTTCTTCGCGCCGCACACCGACACGATCGAAACGATCTTCCGGGAGATCCGCTCACGCGTCCAGGAGACCGACATGTCGACGCCGGTCGAGTTCGGACCCTGGTGGTACGTCACCGCCACCACCGAGGGCCAGAGCTACCCCGTGCACCATCGCGGCCCGAGCGCCGACCAGGCGACCGCGCAGCTGCTCCTCGACGAGAACGTCGAGGCGGACGGTCACGCCTACTTCGACCTCGGCGCCTTCGAGGTGTCGATGGACCACCGATTCGTTGCCTGGTCGATGGACACCGCCGGTGACGAGCACTACACGCTGCGGGTGCGCGACCTGACCACCGGCACCGATCTCGACGACCAGCTCGACGTCACTGCGAACGCCGGCGTCGCGTGGTCCCGCGACGGGCAGTGGGTCTTCTACGTCACGCCCGATGCACAGGAGCGGCCCGCCACCGTCTGGCGACACCGCATCGGGACGCCACGTGTCGACGACGTCCTGGTCTACGACGAGACCGACGAGCGGTTCTACGTCGCGCTCGGCTCGACGCGGTCGGAGGCGTGGATCGTCATCCACTCGGCGAGCCGCACCAGTGCCGACGTTCGCCTCGTCCCCACCGACGATCCCACCGCTGCACCCGTCGTGGTGCTCGAGCGCCGCGACGACGTCGAGTATGGCGTCGACCACTGGGGCGATTCGCTCGTGATGCACACCAACGACGACGCCGTCGACTTCCGGATCCTCATCGCGCCCGACGACAGCACGTGGAGCGACCCTGCATCATGGTCCGAGCTGGTCCCCCATCTCCCCGGCCGACGCATCCTCGGGGCCGAGGCGTTCGCCGGACACCTCGTGATCCACGAATGGGCCGACGCTCAGCCCCGGATGCGGATCCTCTTCCGCGACCGAACCGAACGGGTCGTCGACCTCGGCACCGATCCGCACGACGTCGAGCCGGCCGCCAACCCCCAGTGGGCCACCGACACACTGCGCTTCACGGTGCAGTCGCTCGCGTTGCCGACGACGTTGTACGACGAGAACGTGGCCACTGGGGAACGCACACTGCTGCGCCGCATCCCGACCCCGAACGTCGACCTGACCATGTACCGATCCGAACGGGTGTGGGCCACTGCCGGCGACGGCACGCGGGTGCCGCTCGACGTCGTGCACCACGTGGACACACCGCTCGACGGCACTGCCCCCGGCGTCCTGTACGGCTACGGCGCGTACGAGGCCTCACTTCCGCCCTGGTTCTCGGTCGCCCGGCTGTCGCTGCTCGATCGGGGATTCGTCTGGGCCCTCGCCCATCCGCGCGGGGGCGGGGAACTCGGCCGGCAGTGGTATCTCGACGGCAAGCTCCTCGCCAAGCGCAACACGTTCGGCGACACGATCTCGTGCGGCGAGCACATGATCACCGAAGGGTTCGTCGATGCCGATCGTCTCGCGATCCGGGGCGGCTCGGCCGGCGGTCTCCTCGTGGCAGCGTGCATGACGATGCGGCCGGAGCTGTTCTGCTGCGTGATCGCCGAGGTGCCCTTCGTCGACGTGGTCTCCACGATGAGCGATCCGACGCTGCCGCTCACCGTGACCGAGTGGGAGGAGTGGGGCGACCCACGCTCGGAGCCGTACGCGAGTTGCATGCTCGACTACTCGCCGTACGACAACACGGTCGAGGCCGAGTATCCCGCGGTGTACGCCACCGCCGGGTTGAACGATCCGAGGGTGAGTGTGCACGAGCCGGCGAAGTGGGTCGCCCGGCTCCGCGACGTCACGACCGGTTCGGCACCGATCGTGCTGCGCACCGAACTCGGCGCCGGGCACGGTGGGCCGACCGGGCGCTACGAGGCGTGGCGGGACGAAGCCCGCACGCTCGCCTTCATCCTCGCCACCACCTGACCGCCGATCGCAGCAGGGTTCTGACCCCTGCTGCAATTCACGCGGCGATGGCGACGACCGCGACCACCATCAGGGCGACGTTGCGCACGACGTGCGACCAGCCCAACGGTTTGGCCGACCAGGCACCGAAGCAGGCGCACGGTGGATGCTGCCCCTGGGCGAGGCGGCGCACGATCAGCGCGGTGAACGCCACCAGCACGATCAGCGCAACGAGCGCGGCGGCGACCCGGGTGGCTTGCACCACGAGGACGGCACCGAGCGCTATCTCGAACCACGGCAGCACCGGGATCACCACGGCGGGAGCGCCCATCCCCCGCGCCTGATCGGGCCAAGCGTCACCGGCGGCGACCTTCGAACCGCCCGCGACGAGGAACGACAGTCCGAGGGCGACCGAAGCGAGAACAGCCAGCGTCGGCAATGTGTCAGACGTCGACGGTGGTGCGCTCGCGAGCACCGAACGCGTCGACCCCGAGCTTCGCTGCACACTCGATCGCAGCCCCGAGAATGCCGTCGAGTTCGTCGTCGTCGTGGGCAGGGTCGTGATGGAACAGCGCCAGCCTGGAGACGCCGGCCTGGGCAGCCAACCACACCGCGTACTCGGGCGTGCAGTGCCCCCAGTCACGTTTGGTGGCGAACTCGTCGGGCGTGTACTGCGCGTCGTGGATCAGGAGATCGGCCCCCTGGCAGAGCTCGAGCACCCCCGGCCACGCGGAGTGAGATCCGTCGACGGGCATCTGATGGTCGCTGATGTACGCGACCGACCGACCGTTCCATTCCACTCGGTACCCGACGGTGTGACCGACGTGAGGAATCAGCCGCGACATCACCTTCGCACCGCCCACGACGAACTCGTCGTCGCCGATCTCGTGGAGATCGACCATGCCCGGGAACATCGAGAAGTGGATCGGGAAGAGCGGTGGTTTGATCGTGTCGGCGAACACCTCTTCCACGGTGATGTCGCCGGGCTGGGTGGGCGCGTAGAGCGTGACGTTCGCGCCGGGTCGGAGGAACGGCTTGAAGAAGGGCAACCCCTGGATGTGGTCCCAGTGCAGGTGGCTCAAGAGGCAGGTGCCACGGAACGGTGCGTCATCGGGCAACGACTGGCCGAAGTAGCGCAGGCCGGTACCGAGATCGAAGAGCACGGGGTCCTGGCCGGGGATCGCCAGCGACACGCACGAGGTGTTGCCGCCGTATCGGGCGATCTCGTGACCATGGCACGGCGTCGAGCCTCGGACGCCGTGGAACGTCACGGCCATGCCACCCACCGTGACATCTGAAAGCGATGAACCCCCGATGAACGCACGATAGATCGTTCGCGACGCGCGGCTGCAACCCCAGGGAGTGAATTCTGTCGACATGGACGTTGACGGATTCGCTCGGGCCCGCGCGCCCGCTCCGATCCCGACGAACTCGCCGGGAGACCAGGGTTGCTACCGTCACCACATGGCCCACACCAGCGAGCGAACCGTGCTTCCCGATGGAATCGTCGTGGTCGTCAAGGAGGAGTGCGCCACGTGCTACTCGGTCGTCTCCGTGCTGGGACAACTCGACGCCGCCACGACGCTGACGGTGTACACACAGGACGACCCGGGGTTTCCCGGCGATCCGGCGGCGATCCACGATCACGATCTCGCGGTCAGCTGGCATCACGACATCGAGACGGTGCCGACCGTGCTCCGCGTGGTCGACGGCGTCGAGACGGAACGCACGGTCGGCTGGCACCGCGACGAATGGGAACGAGTGACCGGGGTGACCGGGCTCGGACCCGACCTGCCGGCGATGCGGCCGGGATGCGGTTCGATGAGCGTCGATCCGGACCTCGTCGATGCGCTCGCCGTGCGCTTCGGGGCGACGGTGCTCTCGTCGCGGCGCATCGACGTCGCCGGCGCCGAGGACGAGATGGAGATGATGTTCACACGGGGATGGACCGACGGTCTTCCCGTCGTTCCTCCGACCGAGGAACGGGTGATGCGCATGCTCACGGGCACGACGCGAGATCCGTCCGATGTCGTCGCCACCGTGCCACCAGACCTGGTCGACGTCAGCGTCGAGAAAGTGGCGATCGCAGCCGTGATGGCGGGCTGCCTCCCCGAGTACCTCCCGTGGGTGCTCACGGCGGTCGAGGCGGCGTGCAACGACGAGTTCAACATGCACGGCCTCCTCGCCACGACGATGCCGGTGGGCCCGGTGATCGTGTGCAGCGGTCCGGGCACCCGAGCGATCGGGATGAACTCGGGCGGAAATGCACTCGGCCAGGGCAACCGAGCGAACTCGACGATCGGGCGGGCGCTGCAACTGGTGATCCGCAACGTCGGGGGCGGGCGACCCGGGGAGGTCGATCGGGCCACCCATGGGAGCCCCGGCAAGATCGGCTTCTGCTTCGCCGAGAACGACGCCGAGTCGCCGTACGGGACCCTGGCGGGCGAACACGGGATCGAAGCGGGCGTCGACGCGTTGACCGTCTTCGCCGGAGAGGGGACGCGCTGCGTCGTCGACCAGTTGTCGCGCGAGCCCGAGTCGTTGGCCCGGTCGCTCGCAGCGAGCCTGCAGACGATGCACCACCCGAAACTGATCATGGGGTTCGACGCGATCCTGGTGATGGGTCCCGAACACGCCCGGGTGTTCGCCGATGCCGGCTGGAGCCGCGAGCAGATCGTGGCGGGGATCTCGGCCCACCTGAACCGACCGGGCGCCGACCTCGTACGCGGCGCCGGTGATGTCGCCGAGGGTCTGCCCGATGCGTTCGCCGACGCGCCGTCGCTGCCGAAGTTCCGTCCCGGCGGGTTGATGCTGACCTACGCCGGTGGAGGTGCCGGACTGTTCTCGGAGATCATCGGTGGCTGGGCCAACGGCGACGTCGGGTCGAAGCCCGTCACCCGCGCGGTGACATACTGAGCGCCATGGCCACCACGATCCTCGACCCGACGAGCGAGCGCAACGTCGCCGAGCGCCAGCGCCTCGCCCGACCGGCATCGCTGGAGGGCCTGACGGTCGGCCTGCTCGACATCTCCAAACCACGGGGCAACGTGTTCCTCGATCGCATCGAGCAGCGACTCGTCGAGGTCGGCGCGGACGTCAAGCGATACCGGAAACCCACGTTCACCAAGCCGGCGCCCGTCGACCTGCGCCATCGGATCTCGATCGAGTGTCAGGTCGTGATCGAGGCGCTCGCCGATTGAGGCAGTTGCACGTCGTGCAGTGTGCACGACATCAGCGATCTGGAGATCCGTGGCGTCCCGGGCATGTTCATCGCGTCCGAGCAGTTCGTCGACGCAGCGATCGCCCAGTCGAACTCGTTGGGCTTCCCGTCGGTCGCCCGCGTGTTCACGCCCCACCCGATACAGGACCGCACCGACGACGAGATGATCGCCTACGCCGACGCCGCGTTCGACGACATCCTCGCCAGCGTCACGTCCGGGGTCAGCCCCTCGGTGTAACGCGTCACTCCCCCGACCACCCGCCCCTCATCCGAAATCTTGCGGAAACCGGTCGCTGAGCGACCTGATCGCGTGATTTTTCGGAGGTGTGGGTGTGGGGGACGATCTCAGCCGAGGGCGGCGATCGCCGCGGCGGTGGCGAGGACGCGGCGGGCGTTGTCGACGTGGAGGTTCTCGATCATCCGGCCGTCGACGGTGACGACCCCGCGGCCGTCCGCGACCGCTTCGTCGAACGCCGCGATCACTCGTTCGGCGTAGTCGATGTCGTCGGGAGACGGCGCCCACACCTCGTTCGCCGGTTCGACCTGCGTCGGATGGATCAGCGTCTTGCCGTCGAAGCCCATCTCCATTCCCTGGCGGCACTCGGCCTCGAAGCCCTCCGGGTTCTTCACGTCGTTGTACACCCCGTCGAGGATCACCTTGCCCGCCTCGCGCGCTGCAAGCAGCGCGGACGCCAGGTGAGGCACCAGCGGGTGCCGGCTCGGAACGAGCGGTGACCGGAGTTCCTTGGCGAGGTCGTTCGTGCCCATCACGAGCACTGCCACGCGGGGATGGGCGGCGATCGAGCGGACGGCGAAGACCGCGGTCGGCGTCTCGATCATCGGCCAGATCATCACGTCGCTCGCGCCAGCGCCGTCGAGCAGCGCGGCGACCCGATCGACGTACTCGACGGAGTCGACCTTCGGGATCACGACTGCAGACGGATGCGCCGCAGCCGCGGCGGTCACGTCGTCGGCGCCCCACTGCGTGTCGAGACCGTTGCAGCGGATCGTGAGCTCACGGTTCCCGTAGCGACCCGACTGCACCGCTGCGACCGCCTTCGCACGGGCGTCGGGTTTGGCGTCGGGGGCGACCGCATCCTCGAGGTCGAAGATGATCGCGTCGGCCGGGATCGTCTGCGCCTTCTCGAGCGCACGGTCGTTGGCCGCGGGCATGTACAGCACCGAACGGCGGGGTCGGAGTTCGTCGGTCATCGGTGTCTCCTCAAAAGCCGTAGATGGCGGCGAGTTCGGGGTCGCGCTCGGCGAGTGCGTGGGCGAGTTCGACGACGACGCGGCACTGCTTCACGCTGGCGTCGTCCTCCATCTTGCCGTCGAGCATGATTGCGCCGGTGCCGTCGCCCATCGCGTCGATCACCCGCTGGGCGTGAGCGACGTCGGCAGGGGCCGGGCTGAAGACCTTCTTGGCGATGCCGATCTGCACCGGGTGGAGACTCCAGGCACCGACGCAGCCGAGCAGGTAGGCGTTGCGGAACTGGTCCTCACACGCGACGGTGTCCTTGATGTCGCCGAAGGGCCCGTAGAACGGCAGGATCCCGTTGGTGACGCAGGCGTCGACCATGCGAGCGATCGTGTAGTGCCACAGATCCTGCTGGTAGGTGGTGCGGTCGGCCTCGACGTCGGAGTTGCCCTCGGCGTCCACATCGGGATCGGCCCGAACCAGGTAACCGGGGTGGCCGCCGCCCACGCGAGTGGTCTTCATCCGACGGTTGGCGGCAAGGTCCGCCGGGCCGAGCGAGAGCCCCTGCATCCGCGGCGACGCCGCGCAGATCTCCTCGACGTTGGCCACTCCCCTCGCCGTCTCCAGGATCGCATGCACGAGGAGCGGCTCCGTGAGCCCCGCCTTCGCCTCGAGTTGCGCGAGCAACCGATCGACGTAGTGGATGTCCTCGGGGCCCTCGACCTTCGGGATCATGATCACGTCGAGCGCCTCGCCGGCCTCGAGCACGGCGGCGGTCAGATCGTCGAGACCCCACGGCGAGTCGAGGCTGTTGACGCGTGTCCAGAACTGGGTCTCGCCGAAGTCGACGGAGTTCGCCACCTCGATCAACCCGGCCCGGGCGGCCTCCTTCTGATCGGCCGGGACACCGTCTTCGAGGTTGGCGAGCAGGATGTCGACCGTCGGTGCGATCTCCGGCACCTTGGAGCGCATCTTCTCGTTCGCGGCCGGGAAGAAGTGGATCATCCGACTCGGCGGGAACGGGATCTCACGGACGGGATCGGGGGCCCCGACGGCGAGCGGGCGGAAGAAGTCTCGGGCTGGACGCACGCTGCAACCGTAGATGTGGTGACCGACCCCCACCAATCCGTCCGGTGTCACGCCGGGGGTCTGACCCCCGGCGTGACGCCGGGGAGGGTGAGGATGGTGCCGTCGGAGTGGACGAGGCCGTCGGCGACGAGGCCATCGACGATGCGGGGATCGAAGTCCGCCGCCGACCGGGGCCGATCGCCGAGTGCCTTCAGCACCCGGCCCCTGGCCTGGCGATCACTCCCCTCGAAGGGCGCCTGACGAGTGCTGACTCCCGCAGAGCCGACCGCGGGATCGGGATCGGGGCGGCCGGCGAGGTTCCACCGACATGAGGATGCGAGCGGACACACGTCGCATCGGGGGGTCGGGCGGCACACCGCGGCGCCGAGGTCCATGAACACCTGGTTCCACAGCCACCCGTGGCCGGCGGGCACCAGTTCGTCGGCGGCCGACTGGGCCCTGCTCGGCGTCAACCGTTCGCCGCCGGATCGAGCGAGGATGCGAGCGATGTTCGTGTCGACCACGGCCACATCGCGCTCGAAGGCGAAGGCCAGCAGCGCACGGGCCGTGTACGACCCGACACCGGGGAGGGCGAGCAGCCGACCGAGGTCGTCGGGGAGGCGTCCGCCGTGCTGGTCGACCACGACCGAGGCAGCGAGATGCAGGTTGCGTGCCCGCCGCGGATAGCCGAGACCCTGCCACAGGCGCAGCACGTCGGCGAGTGAGGCGGCTGCACACGCCGACGCCGTCGGGAAGGCGACGAGGAACGCTGTCCACTTCGCGATCACCCGGTCGGCCTGGGTCTGCTGGAGCATCACCTCGGCGACGAGGATGCGCCACGGATCACGCTCGCGTCGCCACGGGAGGTCCCGCAGATCGTCCGCACCCCACGCCAGCACGGCGCCCGGGTCGATCATGACGGCTCGCGCCGCCGGGTCAGTCGGCCCAGACGTCGGTGCCGTCGTAGGGACGCTTGCGGTCGGGGGCGAACTCGCGCTTCCAGATCAACACCTTGCGAGTGAAGTAGCAGACCTCTTTGCCGTCCTGGTTGAACCCCTTCGTCTCGACCTTGACGATGCCGCGGTCGGGCTTCGACCTCGACTCGGTGACCTCGAGAACACGCGTCTCGGCGTGAATCGTGTCGCCGTGGAACGTCGGGAACTTGTGCTGCAGCGTCTCGACCTCGAGGTTGGCGATCGCCGCGCCGCTCACGTCGGGCACGCTCATCCCGAGCACGAGGCTGTAGACGAGGTTGCCGACCACCACATTGCGGCCCTGCACCGACTCGGCGGCGAACCAGTCGTTGGTGTGCAACGGGTGATGGTTCATCGTGATCATGCAGAACAGATGATCGTCGTATTCCGTGATCGTCTTGCCGGGCCAGTGGCGCAGGATGTCGCCCGGCGTGAAGTCCTCGAGATACCGACCGAAGGGGCGTTCGTGCACTGTCATGCACGCGACGGTATCGCCCGATCGAGGGCGCGACGAAAGCCGCGCACGGCGCTCAGTCCCGGTCGGGCGGCGTGTCGGGCGGCGTGTCGGGCGACGTGCCGGGCGATGTGTCGGGCGACGTGCCGGGCGATGTGTCGGGCGACGTGTCGGGCTCCGGCTTGAGCACTGCCTGCAACGCCGGGTCGTCGTCTTCGTCGCCGAGCTGGTGCCGGCCCCCGAAGCGGAGCGCGAAGTCGAGGCGGGATTCGCCCTTCTCCGACTCGGCCCGGGCCAGGTCGCGGAGCCTGACGAGTCGGTCCCGCTTCTCGATCTTCCACGGTCCGACACGTAGCGACGCGTACGCCAGCGCGCCGATCGCGATCGGCATCAGGTATTGCGCAAGGCGGTACGTGCCGATCGCAGCGACCACCACGCGCCGCGGGATGCCGAAACCGACCAAGGTCGTGAGGTAGGTGGCGTCGACGACGCCGAGACCGCCGGGCAGGATCGGAATCGCAGCGAGCACGTTGGCCAACCCGAACGCCACGAGCAGCGCATCGAGGCTGAGCGTGCCGCCGAACGCCCGGACGAACACCCAGAGCGATGCCGCGTCGAGCAGCCAGTTCGCCGTGGCCCAGAACACCACCTTGCGCAGCAGCTGGCGGTCGCTGATCAGCTCCTCGAGCCGTTCGGCCATCTGGTGGAGGGCCGTCGCGAACTTGTCCTCGTCGAGGCGGAGCTTCCGGGCGATCCACCGCACGAGCCGTTCGGCGCGGCCCGATCCGTCCATGACACCGATCACGAGACCGGCCGCGATCCCGATGATGATGATGCCGGCCAACGCGGCGAGGCTGTAGGCCTGGTTCACACCACGGAACGGGACCGACATGATCAGTCCGGTCCAGAAGATGATGTTGAGCACGACCGCCGAGCCGATGCCGGACATCGCCAGCGCGAACCCGGCGTCGGGACCGCGGATGCCCGACAGCGTCATCAGCCGGTACCCGAGCGCAGAACTCGCCGCGTTCCCGCCCGGCACGATGTTCGACAACGCCTTGGTGCTCAGCTGGATGCGGAACATCCGCGCCATCGAGACCTGACGACCGGCGGTCCCGAGCGTCGCCCGCGTGAGCAGCGAGTAGCAGAACAGCGCCAGGAGCTGGAGGACGAACCCGGCTCCGAGGAGGCCGGGGTTGACCTCACGGGCGGTCTCGATCGCCTGCCGGAACCCGCTGAGCACCGGAGGCAACAGGAACACGGCGACGACGATGAACAGCAGCGCCTTGATCGTGAACCGCACCGGCCGGATCCGAGGCTTCGTGGCGTTCGGATTGCGCACGAGGGCAGGCAGCTCACCGGTGGGCAGCACCCCGCGATCCATCTCGTGCGTGGTGTCGTGGACACCGTCGAGTGATCCGCGGACGGCGTCCGATTCGCGCTCGGCTCGATCCGTCACCGGTCCTTCCTACCAACTCATCCGTCAGAACCGTTGGACCATTTCGCGCAGGTGCGCCCGGAGGTCGGCACTCGCCTCCGACGGAGTCTTCCCGAGATGGACCACCACCAGCTCCCGATCGGGATCGATCACGACGTACTGACCCTCGTGGCCGTGACACACCAGACTGCCCGGGATCTCCGGCCACATCCACCAGTGCCGCCCGTACTCGCACCCGTTCTCCGGGTCGAGCGCCGAGAAGCCGCGGGCGTGCGCCGACCATCCCTCGGGCAGAATTCGCTGACCCGTCGCCGTCACGCCGTCATGGCGATACAGCTCGCCGAACTTCGCGAAGTCCCTCGCCGTGGCATACACGTACGACGAACCGACGAAATCGCCGGCGTCGTCGAACTTCGGGATCGCCGACGACATCCCGATCGGCCCGAACAGCCGGTTGGCGAGGAACGCCTCCGTGGCAGAACGACGAGCGACGGGATCGCCGCCGGTGCCACCGCTCACGATGTCGCCGATGATGCGGGCGATGATGTTCGTGGTCCCCGACGAGTAGTTGTAGAATGTGCCGGGCTCGTGGTCGAGCGGGAGCGCGGCGGCGTAGGCGGCATGGCTCGGCCCGCTCGCACCGAACAGCATCTCCAGGCAGTGCGAGACACCGTCGTCGACGTAGTCCTCGACGAATCGGAGTCCCGACCGCATCTCGAGGAGCTGCAGCAGCGTGATCTCGGCCTTGTCGGTCCCCGTCCACTCCGGGACCGCTGCCGGCGAGTCGACGTCGATCAGCCCATCGGCGACGAGCAGCCCGACCGCGGCGTGCGTGATCGACTTCGCCATGCTCCACGACGCGAGTGTGGACTCGGCTGTGATCACGATCTCGGGTTGGAAGATGTTCGCCGGCTGCACGCCGTAGCGCTCGGCAACGACGTCACCGCGCTGCTGCACCACCAGCGCCAGGGTGATTCCGTCCGGCCGGTCGAACAGATCGTCGATCAGGACGTCGGCGGGCGATTGCACCGGCCCGACGCTACTTGCCGCCCACGAGCCGGTCGGCGAGGCCGATCAGTCCGTCGACATCGTGGACATCGACGGACATCAGCGGCAACTCGACGACGACGACGTCTTCGGCCAGATCGGCGAGGATGGCGATCTCGTCGCGTTCGGCGGTGGCCAGGTCGGTCAGTTCGTCGTGCCAGGCCACGTGATCGGCAAGTGGACCGTCGCCGATGTCGGCGAGCGACGCACGATCGGCGGGGGTCAGCGGTTCCGGCATCGGATGAATGAGGTTGACCACGACACCGGCGAACGGGAAGTCACCGTCGCGCAGCGCACCGATCATGTGCTCGGCCTCACCGACGGCTTCCGCACGAGGGCTCGACACCACCACGAACGTGGCAGCCGGTGAGCGCAGCAGCACCGACACCTCCTCGGCGCGCGAGCGCAGCCCGGGCTCGATGTTGGCGAGCGAACGGAAGAACTCGACGGTGTCCTCGACGATCTGCGGCCCAGCCAGGCGGCGTACCGCCCACAGGAACATCGATGCAGCCGCATTGGTGACCTTGGCGAACGCCCGCTGGCCCGCCGTCAGGGTGCGGTAGACCGGATGGCCGAGGAACCCGATCAGGCGGTCCGGCGCTTCCAGGAGATCGATCGCATGGCGCGACGGCGGGGTGTCGACGATCACCAGGTCCCACTCCCCGCTCGTGTGGAGCTGGTGGAGACGCTCGATCGCCATGTACTCCTGGGCGCCGGAGAGCGACCCCGAGATCGCCCGGTACACGGGGTTCTCCAGGATCGCGTCGGCCTGCTTGGAGCTCGACGTCTGTTCCCGTACGAGACGATCGAACGTGGACGCCGCATCGAGCATGAGGGCCCACAGCTCGCCCTGACCGACACCGGGCAGACCGGTGACCCGGTGTGGTGCATCGGCGGCGGCACCGGCGTCGAGACCGAGCGCATCGGCGAGCCGGCGTGCCGGGTCGACCGTCACGACGACCACTCGACGACCGGCGCGGGCAGCCGCCACCCCAAGTGCGGCCGCCGTCGTGGTCTTGCCCACGCCACCCGGTCCGCAGGTGACGATCAGACCTGCCGTCGCCACTTCGCTGGCGAACGACTCGGCCACGGTGTCGGCTGTCGTCATGACGGCACCTCGATCACGGGGGAGACCAGTGCGTCGGCCAGGATGCCGAGGTGGTGGAGGGTGAGGCGCGGCGTCGGCAGCCGAGGCAACGTGATCATCGGCAGCGCCAGAGCGGACCCGAGCCGCTCGATCTGCTGGCGCTGTCGTTCGAGGCGCTCGCGACCGAAGTCGGATGACGACGCCAACGCTTCCTTGGCAGTGGCGGACAACTTGACCTTCTGGGATCGCGCCGCCATTGCAGGCGACTTGGCGAGGCCGGGGCGCTCGGGCCAGCAACCGTTCACCACGACCGGCAGCAGCGCGAGGCCGATGTCGCCGCTGAGTTCGGCGGCGAGTTCGACCGCCTCCGTGACCGGGGTCTCCTCCGGCAGCGTGACGATCATCGCCATGCACCGCGCCGGGTCGCGCAGCATCGCGTCGACCTCGACCGCCTGGTCCCTGACGGGTCCGGACTGGACGACATCGGACAGGCCTTGCGCCGAGCGCAGGAAGGGGGCGGCGTGGCCCGCCGGCGGCGCGTCGACGACGATCAGATCGGCGGCGCGGTCGCGTTCGAGTTCCTTCACCTTGCCGAGTACGAGCAGGTGCTCGAGGCCCGGAGTCGCGGCGGCGATCATCGGCAACGACGCCGCCGACGCAGCCCGGCGCAGCATGCCACCGACCCCTCGGAGTTCGAGGTAGTCGCCGAAGGCCTGGTCGGCAGGAATCGTGCGGCCGCGCACCTGGCCGGCACCCTTCAGGCGGCGCAGGATCCGGTCGTTCTGATCGAGTTCGCGTCCGCCGAGCAGCGGCCCCATCCCCGGTCGACCGTCGACGGCGACGAACAGCACATCGGCCCCTTCACGCGCCGCAGCGAGCGCATACGCCGCTGCAACGGTCGAGGATCCGACACCGCCCTTGCCGGCGACGATCGCGACCCGCGTGCTCTTGAGCCAGTGGACGCCCGTTTCAGCCATCGCCTTCACGGTACCGCCGCGCCGGGCCCGAGTACCGCCACTGCGGCGTGACGAATGACATCGGGATCTGCCCTCACGGTCGGAAGCGGGGGCCGGCGACACCGACGTGGCTCGCGACCGGCCGACCGACCGCAGCGCAGGCGATGCCGGCGGCGTGCACGAGCGCATCGATGTCGAGGCCGGTCGAGACGCCCATCTCCTCGAGCCCGTGTGCAAGGTCCTCGATCGGAACGTTGCCGCTGGCGTTCGGAGCGAACGGGCACCCGCCCAATCCGCCGACGCTCGCGTCGAGCCGCACCGCACCGTGGTCGAGTGCGGCGATCGCATTGGCGATCGCAAGGCCCCGGGTGTCGTGGAGGTGCATGCCGATCGGCACCTCGACAGCAGCGCCGACCGCATCGACGAGGCGGGCGACCTCGGTCGGCACCGCCACACCGATCGTGTCCGCGAGGCCGATCGATGATGCGCCTGCCGCGACGGCGCGACGGGCCACATCGACGACGCGACCGTGGTCGACTCGGTGCTCGAACGGGCAGCCGAACGCCGTCGCGAGCGTCATCTCGACGACAGCTCCCTCAGCGATCGCCGTCGTCGCGACATCGGCGAACGTGTCGACGGCGTCGTCGGTACCGGCACCTGCGTTGTGGCGGCTGTGGGTGTCGCTGACCGACACCACGTACTGCAGGTGGGTGAGACCCGCAGCGAGCGCTCGCTGCACTCCGCGCTCGTTGAGCACGAGCCCCCACCGGGTGAGGCCGGCTCCCGCCGCCGGCTCCGACGTGACCGAACAGAGTGCGTCGGCGTCGGCGAGTGCGGGCACGCGGTCGGGTCGGACGAAGCTGGTGAGTTCCAGATCGCGGACTCCAGCGGCGACGAGCGCCTCGAAGATCGCCAGCTTGGCGTCGGTGGAGATCGGGCGCTCGTCCTGCAGCCCGTCGCGCATGCTGACGTCGCGCAGCACGATCGATGAGGGGAGCGACATCGTGACAGTCTCTCGCACGCCGGATGCCATGATCGACTCCGTGAGCGAACCCATCGAGGACCACGTCGAGACGGAGACGGCGACCGCAACTGCGGGTGAACCCGCCGGCCCGCTGGTGGGCATCCGTGTACTCGAGCTCGGCAACTTCATCGCCGGACCGTTTGCCGGTCAGTTGTTCGGCGACTACGGCGCCGAGGTGATCAAGATCGAAGCACCCGACGGCGATCCGATGCGCCATTGGGGGGTGACCCTCGACGACTCGAGCCTGTGGTGGCCGATCATCGCCCGCAACAAGCGCTCGGTCGTCGCCGACCTCAAGGACCCCGACGACCTCGCCCTCGTCCGACGCCTGGCGTCGGAGTGCGACGTGATCCTGGAGAACTTCAGGCCGGGTGTGCTGGCCAAGTACGGACTGGACCGCGACACGGTCGCACGGACGAATCCGGGCGTCATCGTCACGCATGTCTCCGGTTTCGGGCAGACCGGTCCCCGCGCCTCCGAGGCGGGCTTCGGCTCGATCGGCGAGGCGGTCGGCGGGATCCGACACACGACCGGCGATCCCGATCGGCCACCGGCACGGTGCGGTGTCAGCCTCGGCGACTCGCTCGCCGCGATGTTCGCCGTGATCGGCACCCTCGCTGCCCTGCACGAACGCTCCACCAGCGGGCTCGGCCAGGAGGTCGACGTCGCGATCTACGAGGCCGTTGCTGCACTGATGGAGTCGTCGATGGTCGACCTCGAGGTCGGCGGGATCCTGCGCCAACGGTCGGGCGGCACGCTGCCCGGCGTGGCGCCGGCGAACGCGTACCCGACCCGTGACGGCTCCGAGGTGTTGATCGCCGGCAACGCCGACACGGTGTTCGCCCGACTGTGCGACGCGATGGGCCGCCCCGATCTGGCCGACGACGATCGCTATGCGACGCACGTGGCCCGCGGCGAGCACGAACGCGAACTCGATGAGCTGGTGGCCGACTGGACCCGCACCATCGACTCCGGCGAGCTGCTCTCGCTCCTGCGCGAGCACAGCGTCCCCGCCGGTCGGGTGTACACGGCGGCCGACATGCTCACCGACGAGCACTACCTCGCTCGCGAGATGATCGAGCGCCACGTGTCACGCACCGGCGTCGACACCCCGATGCTCGGCGTGGTCCCCAAGTTCTCTCGCACGCCCGGCGCCATCCGTGACGTCGGCCCCGCCCTCGGCGAACACACCGGCCTCTACCGCTGACGTCAGAAGTCTTCGTCGAAACTGACGTTGCCCTCGACGCCGGTCTGGTACGAGCTGACGGTGCGCTCGAAGAAGTTCGACAGGCCCTGCACGTCCTGCAGCTCCATGAAGCTGAAGGGGTTCTTCGACCCGAACTCGGGGGCGTAGCCGAGCTGCGCGAGGCGCTGGTCGGCGACGAACTCGAGGTAGGTGCGGGTGTCGCCGAGGCTCATGCCGGGCACGCCCTCGCCGAGCACGTCGGCGGCGAAGAGATGCTCGCAGTCGATCGCCTCGTTGAGCATCTGCCGGATGTCGGCTTCGAGTTCGGCATCGAACAGCTCGGGCTCCTCCTTGCGCACGGTGTCGACCACCTCGAACGCGAAGTTCATGTGGCAGCTCTCGTCGCGAAACACCCAGTTGGTGCCGTCGGCGAGGCCGTTCAGCAGCCCCTTGGAGCGCAGGAAGTAGACGTAGGCGAACGCCGCGAAGAAGAACAGACCCTCGATACAGGTCGCGAAACAGATCAGGTTCAACAAGAACTGCTTGCGCTGCTCCGACGTCTCGATCTTCTGGAGGCCCTGGATCGAGTCGATCCACTTGAAGCAGAACTCCGCCTTCGCACGGATCGAGGGGATGTTCTCGACCGCTGCGAAGGCCGCCTCGCGCTCGGCCATGTCGGGGATGTAGTTGTCGAGCAGCGTGAGGTAGAACTGCACGTGCAGCGCCTCTTCGTAGAGCTGACGAGACAGGTACATCCGGGCTTCGGGGGCGTTGATGTGCTGGTACAGGTTGAGCACCAGATTGTTCGACACGATCGAGTCGCCGGTGGCGAAGAACGCGACGAGCCGCCCGACCAGATGCTTCTCGGCCGGCATCAGCTTGCGGTCGAGGTCGACGAGGTCGTCGGAGAAGTCGATCTCGTCGACGGTCCAGGTGTTCTTGATCGCGTCGCGGTACATCTCGAAGAACTGCGGGTACCGCATCGGCCGCAACGTGAGGTCGTAACCGGGATCGAGGATGTTGGTCGGCCGGGCAGCGCCGACCGGTGAGGCCGACTCGAACTCGTCGGCGAGGGCTTCACCCGGCGCGGCCGGGGCATAGTCGGTGATCGGGTCGATGAGGGCCATCAGTCGCATGCCTCGCAGGATTCGGGGTTCTCGAGGCTGCACGCAATGGCTTCCTCGTCGGTGTAGGTCTTCTTGTCGGGAGCCGGTGCCGACTCACCGCCACCTCCCGAGGGACCCGACGGCGTCGGCGATGCCGGCGCCTTCGCGGCGCCCGTCGTGGTCTGGTTGATGCGGGTGGCCGGACGGCTGCGCAGGTAGTAGGTGGTCTTGAGACCGGCCTTCCAGGCGTGCAGGTACATCGACGAGAGCTTGCCGATCGTCGGTGTCTCCATGAACAGGTTCAACGACTGGCTCTGATCGATGAACGCACCGCGCTCGGCCGCCATGTCGATCAGCGCCCGCTGCGGGATCTCCCACGCCGTGCGGAAGACCTCCTTGAGTTCATCGGGGATGCGCTCGACGTCTTGGACCGACCCCTCGGCGCGCTTGATGTCGCTGATCATCTGCTCGTCCCACAGGCCGCGGGCCTGCAGCTCACGGACGAGGTAGCGGTTGATCTGCATGAACTCGCCCGAGAGGGTCTCGCGCTTGAACAGGTTCGACACCTGGGGCTCGATGCACTCGTAACAGCCGGCGATCGAGGCGATCGTGGCCGTCGGGGCGATGGCGATCAGCAGGCTGTTGCGCAGGCCGTGGGCGGCGATGCGGGCACGCAACGCGTCCCAGTCGAGTTCCGCCGGCGGCGTGACACCACCGTTGGCCGTGTCCCAGAGGTCGAACTGCAGGTCGCCCTTGGCCGCCCGCGTGCCCTCGTAGGCCTCGTGCGGGCCGTTGACCTCGGCGAGTTCGGTGGACGCCCACAGCGCATGGAAGTAGATGTGGGCGCTGATGTTGCGGCTGAGCGCCTTGGCGTCGGCGGAGTCGAACGCCAGGCCCTTCTTGAAGAAGACGTCCTGCAGCCCCATCAGGCCGAGGCCGACCGGGCGCCACTTGTGGTTCGAGAACTCGGCTTCCGACGTCGGGTAGTAGTTGATGTCGATCACCCGGTCGAGGAACGGCACGACCTGCCGGACGACCGTGCCGAGCTTGGCGTAGTCGAACTGGCCCTCGGCGTCGACGTAGGCGCCGAGGTTGAGCGAGCCGAGGTTGCACACCGCGGTGTTCTGCTGGTCGGTGACCTCGAGGATCTCGGTGCACAGGTTCGACAGGTGCACCACACGCGGCGACCCGTCGTCGTTCGTGGCACCGGTCTGGTTGCACTTCTCGTTGGAGGCGTCCTTGAACGTGACCCAGCCGTTGCCGGTCTGGGCGAGCGTGCGCATCATCTTCGAGTACAGCTGGCGGGCGGGCACCTGCTTCTCGTAGAGCCCGGCCTCCTCGGCGGCGACGTAGGCCCGCTCGAAGTCGTCACCGAACAGGTCGGTGAGGTGCGGCACCTGCTTGGGGTCGAACAGGCTCCACTGCCAGTCCTTCTCGACGCGCTCCATGAACAGGTCGGGGATCCAGTTGGCGATGTTGAGGTTGTGCGTGCGGCGGGCGTGGTCGCCGGTGTTGTCGCGCAGCTCGAGGAAGTCCTCGATGTCGGCGTGCCACGACTCGAGGTACACGCATGCCGCACCCTTGCGTCGGCCGCCCTGGTTGACCGCGGCGACGGACGAGTCGAGCGTGCGCAACCACGGCACGATGCCGTTGGAGAGCCCGTTGGTGCCCTGGATCAGGCTGCCCTTGGCGCGCACCCGGTGCCAGGCGACGCCGATGCCTCCGGCGAACTTCGAGAGCTTGGCGATGTCGGTGTAGCGCTTGTAGATGCCCTCGAGGCTGTCCTCGGGCGAATCGAGCAGGTAACAGCTCGACATCTGGCTGTGCGCCGTGCCGGAGTTGAACAGTGTCGGGCTCGACGGCAGGTACGCGAGCGAAGACATCAGGTCGTAGAAGCTCACGGCTTCGTCGACGTCGGTCGACAGCCCGCAGGCGACGCGGAGGAAGAAGTACTGCGGCGTCTCGATGACCTCCCGACGCGAGGGGTGCCGCAGGAGATAGCGGTCGTACACCGTGCGCAGACCGAAGAACTCGAAGCTGCGGTCACGGTCGGAGTCGATGGCGGCGTTCAACGCCGGTGCGTTGGCCTCGACGAACTCGAGGACGTGGTCGGCAACGAGCCCCTCGGCGTGGCCGACCTTGATCGACTCCGAGAACCACGGGATGTTCTGGTTGCGCACCTCCTTGTCGATCACGGTGGCCAGCAGACGCGAGGCGAGGCGGGAGTAGTTCGGCTCCTCGACGATCAGCCCCGCCGCCGTGCGGATCGACAGGTCGTCGAGTTCCCGGGTGGTGGCTCCGTCGGCGAGCGCCGAGATCGTTCGCGTGGCGACGCGCATCGGGTCGACGCCGAGCAGGCCCTCCGACGCTCTGGCGATCGCGTTGACGATCTTGTTGACGTCGACCGGCTCGAGTGCGCCGCTGCGCTTCTTGACGCGCATTCCGCCCGCCGTCGGCTGCGTCCCCGTTGGCGATGTCGCTGCCTTGGCGGCGTCGGTCAGCGTCGGCGCGGTGCCTGCCCCGACTGCTGATTCGGTCGTTGCGGCGTTGTCATCGATCACTGTCACCGTGGATTCTCCTGCTCATTCGTTGCGTCGTCGTCGCGCATTCGGAAATTGTTCGGGGTCGGTCGAGGAGTGCTGTCGACCACCAGATGTCGTGGTCACCCCCCGCCGTTGGCACCACATGTCGTGGCAACGGGTCCGTAATTACAGCAGTGAAACTACGGGTGTGTCAACCGTCGCGGGCAGAAACCGTCAAGATGCCTGCACAACGGCCACATCTGCTCGGCGCACATCGGTCAACTCGGCCTGGCGACGCAGCTTCGACCACACCCCGTCGACCGACTCGGCGGTCGCGTGGATGAAGTCCACCCCCCGAACGCCGCGAGCATCGCGTTCGGCCTCGGCGTGCCAGATCTCCTCGACCTGCAGGAGGCGACCGTCGCGGCCGCGCACGTTGTTCTCGCGGAACTCCAGTGTGGTGCGCCAGCCCGCCCGTTCGAGTTCTCGCCGGTCGGTCTGCTGCAGGATCGCGCCGTGTCGGCGCTGGCGGAGCAGGCGTTGGCGGGGCGTCGGAAGGGGTCGGGCGACCATCAGCCCATCTTGAACGACGGAACCTGTGGAACGTCAGTACCGATTGGGTGTGAATTGCGAGCCCGATCCTGGGGACAACCGGCCAGAGCTGTGTGCACGCTGTGGGGAGTGGCCCGTAGAGCGGGCAGCGAGCGGTTCCTACGAGCCGGGGATCAGGTCTTCGCAGGCCAACACCGCCAGCCCGAAGCCGGGATCGGTCGGATCGATCGACTCGAGCAGGGTGTCACCGGACGGATCCGCGAGCAGATCGCCGACCGTGACCTCCGGGACGTCGGCGCCGTTCTCGCGCAGACAATCGAACAGCACGACGAGCTGATCGAACTCGCCCTCCCCGGCGGGCAGGAACACATCGTCATCGTCGGCGTTGACGCACGACGAACCGGGCGCCGGCATCGTCAGATCGACGAGGTAGTCCACGACCACCGGCTCGACACACGGAACCGACAGGAATGCGGTGTGACCATCGGACTCGACCGTGTACAGCTCGGCCGAGGCGAGCAGCTCCGCCATCTCGACCGACCATTCGTACGGGGTCGCGGGATCGCCGGTGTTGCCGATCACGAGGATCGGGGGCGCGTCGGACGCCGGGCCGACGATCAACGGGTCCACCGGCAGCGGGCCACCGATGCAGCCGGTGGAGGCACGCAGCAGGTCGCCGAACCACCGCGACTGGAGCGCGGCCTCTTCGGACTCGATCCGCACCACCTCGGTCGGCGGACGGATCGAGTTGTCGGCGCAGTTGATGATGAATCCGGCGTCCTGGCTCTCGTCGTAGCTGCCGTCGGGCTGTCGACCGACATAGGTGTCGGTCAGCACCTGCAGCAACGTGCCGTCACCGTCGACGGACGCGTCGAGCAACCCGTCGGCGAGGACCGACCAGAGCTGGGTGTTGTACATCGCGGCGATCACGGCGAGTTCGAGTTCGCCCGGCGTCAGCACGCGGGTCGGGTCGTCGGTCGGAACGCTGCCGACGGCAGCGAGCGTGTCGACGAGGTCTGCGTACACCTCGAGGGTCGGGCCCACCGTCGACAGCGAACAGTCGCCGTCGGAATCGCATGCCGCCGCGAACCGCTCGAAGGCGCGGTCGAGGCTCGCCGCCTGTTCCGCGTCGAGTTCGGCGAAGTCGGTCGTCGGCTTGACCGCGCCGTCGAGGACGAGCGCTCGCACCCGGTCGGGGAACAACTCGGCGTACGTCGCGCCGATCCGGGTCCCGTAGGAGAAGCCGACGTAACTCAGGCGGTCGTCGCCGAGCGCCTCGCGGATGGCATCGAGGTCACGGGCCGTGTTGTTCGTGCCGAGCCACGGCCCGATCGTGACGGTCTCGGGGGTACACGTCGATGGGCGGGTCTCGGCCTCTGCAACCAGTGCATCCCAGGCGAGATCGTCGCCCTCGCCCAGCAGGTCGATCTCGTCGTCGAGCTCGGTGTCACAGTCGACGGCCGTGCTCGCACCGACACCGCGCGGATCGAACGCCACCAGGTCGAAACGGCTCGAGATCTCCGGCGGCATCAACAACACCGCTGACTGCAGGAACTCGACTCCCGAGCCGCCGGGACCACCGGGGTTGAACACCAACGATCCGATCCGCTCGTCGTCGTCGGGCGTCGCCGAGCGGGCGAGCGCCAACTCGACCGATGGACCGTCGGGTCGGGCGTAGTCGAGTGGGACCGTCAGCGAACCACAGTCGAGTTCGGGCCCCGCGGCCGGGCCACCGACGCAAGGCGACCAGTCGATCGCCCCCGCCCCGGACGTCGTCGCCCCGGGGTCGCCGACGCTGGCGTCCGGAGCGTCAGGTGGTCGGATCGCATTGATCTCGACGGTCGACACTTCCGTGGCGGTGGCGCACGAGGTCGCGGCGAGCACCACGGCCGCTGCCGCCACGATCGACCGTCCACGCACGGACCGAAACTACCGCCAACGGCATTGCGACATGCTTCAGGGACGTGCTTCAGGACGGGGCGAAGCGTGCCGATGACACCACATGGCTCGTTCCGTCGCCCACCGCCCGATCCTGGTCCTCGCCGTTGCTCTGGTCGGCCTCGGCGCGGCGTGCGGGTCCTCGGACAGTGCGTCGCCGGACACCGCGGTCGTCGCCGTGACGACGGCCCCTCCGGCTCGGGTGGGCAGCATCGGGGGTGCGATCGAGGTCGCGGCCGGCGCGCCGGGGGAGGCACAGGACGCGGCCTGCACGATCGATCTGCAATCGCTGCAGGGGGCATCCGAGGTGTACGCGGCCCTGCACGGCAGCCTGCCCACCAGCCAGGACGACCTGATCGACGCACAGATCATCCGGGAGCGCTCCGTTCGATTCGAGATCTCCGCCGAAGGCGACATCGTGCCCGCGCCGGGCAGTCCCTGCACCTGACTCGACTGCGACCGGCGCGATGCGTCACCGAGGAAGCATCACTCCGACCACTTCGGTGCGTACCCGTCCGGCGGTGACGTGGCCAGCCGGATCGCCTCGTCCACCACGTCGGCGCGTCGGGCGAGTGCAACGTGTGCCTGCCGGACGAACCCGGCCGACGCACTGCGCTCGATGAAGTCGAACAACGGGGCGAAGTAGTCGAGCACGTCGAGGAACACCACCGGCGCCGACACGAGGCCGAGCTGGTTCCAGGTGATGATCTCGAAGGCCTCGTCGAGCGTGCCGAACCCGCCCGGCAGCACGATCACGCCGTCGGACAACTCCGCCATCCTGGCCTTGCGCTGATGCATGCTCGACGTCACCTCGAGCCGCGTGATCGCGTCGTGCGCCACCTCGGCCGCGACGAGCTGTTCGGTCATCACGCCGATCACATCGCCACCCGCGGTCATCGCCGCGTCGGCGACCACCCCCATCAGGCCCACATGACCACCGCCGTAGACGAGGTCGACGCCGGCTTCGGCGATCGCCGTGCCCAGTGCGGCGGCCGTCGCAGAGAACGCTGGATCGGCGCCCGAACTCGATCCGCAGAACACGCACAGCGCACCCATGAGCCGCCCCTGGACCGCCTAGGCGAAGTCCGAGATCCGGGGTGACTCCTGGCGGGCCGTCGGATCGACCGGGCCCATGACGCCCACCATGATCGGACCGGGACCTCGTACCACGGCGTAGCGCGCACCCCAGAAGGCGTCGTACGGCGGGTGGATGCCGTCAGCTCCCAGCGCGAGCGCTCGTTCGAACGCTGCGTCGACAGCCTCGCGGTCGCCGGCTCGAAGGTTGACCACGACACCGGTGAAGTCATCGGGGAGCCCACCCCAGTGCGAAGCGAACGCCGAGCTGTCGAGGTCGACCACGAAACCGTCACCGACCGCCGGGAGCGTGACGTGGTGCGCCCCCCACTCCGCCCATTCGCCCTCGATCTCCGCGATCTCCACCCCGAGCGCACGGAGGAACCCGGCGGCCCCGACAACGTCGGGCATCACGAGATTGGCCTGGTCGAACGAGAGCCGTTCCATTCGCCAACCGTAGAGCATCGATCGCGACGGACGGCTCGACGTTCCTCGTGCAGCCGATGCCGACCGCCGACGAAGTTCACCCTCGGTCAAATGGCCCGGTCGGATACCGACCGGTAACGTCTCGAACATGACCGAGACGATCGCCGCTCCCGACCTCCCCGCCGCCGCAGACGCCATCGATCTCGCCGACCGGGTGGTCGGCAAGGCCGTCCGTCAGCTCGCCGCGTCCGGCGGTCCCGACGTCCACCAGGTGCTCGCGTACGACATCGCCCACGCTGCCTCCGGCGTCGCCACGGCACGATCGCTGCTCGACTACGGCGCAAAGGGCGAGGTCGAGGCGAAGATCACCTGCGCCTTCGCCGCCGACATGCTCCACGACCTCGCCGGAAAGATCCTCGGCCGCGAGGACGCATGGGGTGTCGAGCGCGACGCGCTCGCGAACACTCACGCGTTCGTCGCCCAGTTCCGTGCCCCGGAGTTCCTGGCCTCGCTCGCCGACCAGGCGGGTCCCCGCCACCTCGACGACGACATGGAGATGGTGGCCGACACGTTCGGATCGTTCGCCGCGAACGTGATCGCACCTCACGCCGAGCACGTGCACCGCACCAACGGCGACGTGCCCGAGGAGATCATCAGCGGGATGGCCGAGCTCGGCGCGTTCGGCCTCAGCGTGCCGGCCGAGTACGGCGGCTACAGCGAGGGCGGCGACTCCGAGTACATCGCGATGGTGGCCGCCACCGAGGAGCTGTCGAAGGCGAGCCTCGGCATCGGCGGCTCGTTGATCACCCGCCCCGAGATCCTCACCCGTGCCCTCGTCAAGGGCGGCACCGAGGAGCAGAAGCAGGAGTGGTTGCCGAAGCTCGCCACCGCCGAGGTGATGCCCGCGGTGGCGGTCACCGAGCCCGACTACGGCAGCGACGTCGCCGGTATCAAGGTGACCGCCACACGTGCTCCGGGCCCGAACGGTGAGGACGGTTGGGTGATCAACGGCGTGAAGACATGGTGCACGTTCGGCGCACGCGCCGATGCGCTCACGCTGCTGGCGCGCACCGACCCCGATCGGACCAAGACCCACCGCGGCCTGTCGCTGTTCATCGTGCCGAAGCCCCGCGGCGAAAGCCACGGCTTCGAGTTCACGCAGCCGGGGCCGGTGGTCGACGGCACCGAGCGCGTCGGCAAGATGGAGGGCCGCCCGATCGACACCATCGGCTATCGCGGCATGCACTCCTACGAGATCGCCCTCGAGAACTGGTGGGTGCCCGCAGAGAACCAGGTGGGCATGGAGGACGGCCTCGGCAAGGGCTTCTACTACCAGATGGCCGGTTTCGAGAACGGCCGACTCCAGACCGCCGCCCGCGCCGTCGGGGTGATGCAGGCCGCCTACGAGGCGGCGCTCGACTACGCCGAGAACCGCAAGGTGTTCGGCGAGGCGATCATCGACTACCAGCTCACCCGGGCCAAGCTCGGCCGCATGGCGGTGCTCACCCAGGCCGGCCGCCAGTTCTCCTATGCGGTCGCCACGCTGATGGCCAAGGGCGAAGGAGCGATGGAGGCCTCGATGGTCAAGGCCTACGTGTGCAAGGCCGCCGAGTGGGTGAGCCGCGAGGCGATGCAGATCCACGGCGGCATGGGCTACGCCGAGGAGTTCCCGGTGAGCCGACTGTTCGTCGACGCCCGCGTGCTGTCGATCTTCGAAGGCGCCGACGAGACCCTCTGCCTCAAGGTGATCGCCCGCCAGCTGATCTCCGCGAGCAACTGACGCCGAGCACACCCGACCCCCGTTTGCGTTGCAGAACCGGTGGGACGGGTCACCCGAATCCGCACACAGACGTGGTGCGAGCACACCCGACCCCCGTTTGCGTTGCAGAACCGGTGGGACGGGTCACCCGAATCCGCACACAGACGTGGTGCGAGCACACCCGACCCCCGTTTGCGTTGCAGAACCGGTGGGACGGGTCACCCGAATCCGCACACAAACGTGGTGCGGACCACCCGACCCCCGTTTGCGTTGCAGAACCGGTGGGACGGGTCACCCGAATCCGCACACAGACGTGGTGCGACGGGGTGGGACGGGTGTCAGATGAGGTCGGCGACGGCGCGAATGCGCTCGAAGTCGGCACCGACGTGGTCATCATGAGGGTCGAGCAGGATCGGGTGCAGGCCCGCCCCTGCAGCGGCGCCGACGTCCATCGTGACCGAATCGCCGACGTAGGCGATGCGCGACCGGTCGAACTCGGCGAAGTGCGCGAGCGCGTGGTCGAAGATCGCAGGGTCGGGTTTGGCGATGCCGACGACGTGGCTGTCGACGATGCAGCGCATCTCGACGTGTTCGCCCGGTCCGACCTGACAGATCTCGCGCCGGAGCATTGCCTCGATCTGTCCACTCGCGTTGGAGACGACCCCCATCGGCACCTCTGCGGCGGCCAGCCCGTCGAGCGCTGTTCGGGTCTCGGGGATCGTCCAACGCCACAACCACGCAGTACGAGTTCGGCCGAGGACGAACGCCGCCTCGTCGCGTTCGGCGGCATCGACGTCGACCGCCGCGACATAGGCGTCGTCGTAGACCCCCCAGGAGCCCTCGGGCTCGGAGCGGTCGGACTTGGCCTTCATGCCGAGGTAGTGAGCTCGCCGGTGGACGTCGACGTCAGTCGACGCGCCGTACCGAGCGAGCAACGGCCCGATCACGTCGGGGTCGGGCAGCACCAGCACGCCGCCCGCGTCGAACAGGACGGCATCGAATCGATGCATCGGGGGACGATGTCGGCTCAGCTGAGCCTGTCGTGGAGGAACGAGGTGGCCTGCGGCCAGATCTCGTCGTACTTCTCCTGGTTCTGGGTACCGAGCGCGTTGTGCGGCGCCATGAATGCGTGGCCCGTGCCCATGTGGACGGTGATCGAGACGTCCTTGCCCAACGCCTTCAGTTCCTCTTCGAGGTGCATGGCGGCCGACGGCGGGAAGAAGTCGTCTTGCTCGGCCATGTGGCCCTGGATCGCAGCCTCGATCTTCGAGTAGTCGGGCTGGCTGTCGCCGCTCGGGAACCCGTAGAACGGCACGGCGGCCTTCACCTTGTCGGGGCGCAGCGCGGCGAGGATGAACGTCAGCATGCCGCCCATGCAGAACCCCATGACGCCGATGCCGTCGCCGGTGGTCGCTTCGTGGTCGGCGAGGAAGTCGACGGCGCCGCTCATGTCGCGTCCGGCACGGTCGGGTGGCATCGAGTTCATCAACTCCGCCGCGCGGTCCATCTCGGTGTGCCCGGCCAGCTCGCCGTGGTAGAGGTCGGGCGCGAGGGCGACGAAGCCCGCCGCGGCGAGGCGGTCGGCCATCTCCTTGATCCCCGAGTCGAGGCCCCACCACTCCTGTACCACGATGACGCCGGGGCCGGTGCCGCCATCGGGAAGCGCCAGGTAGCCCGACGCATCGTTGCCGTTGCTTGCGAAGGTGACGATTTCTCCCATGTGCCAACCGTAGACCCGATCAGTGTTGTGCCATACGATCGCGGTGTGACTCAGCTCGACTCCCCGCACTCCGCGCTGCTCGACAGCGCGTACGCCAACGACCGCTCTCGCGTCTTCCACTCCTGGTCGGTGCAGAGCACGCTCGACCCCACCGTGATCGCCGGCGCCTCCGGCTCGACGTTCTGGGATCCCGACGGGACGACGTGGATCGACTTCGGGTCGATGCTCGTCAACATGAACCTCGGGCACCAGCACCCGAAGATGATCCAGGCGATCAAGGACCAGGCCGACGTGCTGTGCATGGTGGCACCGCCGTTCGCCAACGACCAGCGCAGCGAGGCCGGCCGGTTGATCGTCGAGAAGGCCAACCGTGACGGCGCGGGCGGTCACTTCGAGAAGGTGTTCTTCACGAACGCGGGAGCAGAGGCAGTCGAGAACGCAGTCCGGCTGGCCAAGGGGTACACGGGTCGGATGAAGGTGCTGTCGGCATACCGCAGCTATCACGGCGGCACCGCGTTGAGCGTCGGGCTGACCGGCGAGCCGCGCCGGTTGGAGAACGAGCCGTCGGTCCCCGGGCTCGTCAAGTTCTGGGGGCCGTACCCCTACCGTTCCGCGTTCCACTCGACGTCGCCGGAGGAGGAGACCGAACGGGCGCTGACTCACCTGCGCGACACGATCGTGATGGAGGGCGCCGACAAGATCGCCGCGATCATCTACGAATCCGTCGTCGGGACGAACGGCATTCTCATGCCGCCACCCGGCTACCTCGAAGGGCTCCGCGCGCTCTGCGACGAGTTCGGCATCGTGTGGATCGCCGACGAGGTGATGGCCGGGTTCGGTCGCACCGGGCAGTGGTTCGCGTGGCAGAACTGGGACGCCCAGCCCGACCTGATCTGCTTCGCGAAGGGCGTCAACTCCGGCTACGTCCCGCTCGGCGGCGTCGTGATCTCCTCGGCGATCGCACATGCCTACGACAACAAGATGTTCCCCGGTGGCCTCACGTACTCCGGTCACCCGCTCGCGTGCGCAACCGCGGTCGCAAGCATCGGGATCTTCGAGGAGGAGGGCGTGCTCGCGCACGCCCGGCATCTCGGTGACGACATCATCGGACCGGCGCTGCTCGACATCGCCGAACGGCACCCGTCGGTCGGTGAGGTGCGCGGCCTCGGCGTGTTCTGGGCGGTCGAACTCGTCTCGGACCCGGCGACCCGCGAGCCGGCTCCCCCCTCGACGGTCGGAGCGGTCGTCGCCGAGTGCAAGCGCAACGGCATGTGGCCGCTGTCGGCCGGCAATCGCATCCACATGGTGCCACCCTGCAACACGCCCGACGACCTCACTCACGACGGCCTCGCCATCCTCGATGCCGCCCTGAGCGTCGCCGACGGCGCCATGTCATGACCCTTCTCGTGAACTCGTGCGCGAGCAATTCCGCAACGAGTTCACGAGAACGTCGATCGGGAGCCGGCACGACGATCTAGCTTCCCCGCATGGCCGATCCCGCGAGCGACCGACTGACGCTTCACCTGCGCTCGTGGGTGGGCGAGTGGCCGCCGCCGTCCGCGGGTGTCCACGTCGTCGGCGATCCCGCACGGCTCGAGCCGACCTGGGACGGGACGGTGCGCCCCCTGCACGGGGTCGGCGACGGCGTCGGCGTCGTGATCGCCGTGCCTCCCACTGCGGTCGACGCCGTGCGCGACGCGATCGGCGACGATCTCGGTCGGGCGGACCTCGGCGACGAACTGGGCGAGATTCTCGGCGTCGGACCGGCCGCGTTCGGTGCCGGTGTGTTCCGCACGACCGCCGGAGTCGATCCCGACATCGACGACCACGGCGTGTGGTTCGAAAGCCAGGACGACGGCCTCCCGGAGTGGCTCGCACCCTTCAACGGGCCCCGACTGGTCGCCTTCGACACCGACAACCGTCCGATCGCTGGCGTCGGCATCAAGGTCCACGACCACTACGGCCACGAGCTCGCCGTCGTCACCGACGACGCGGCTCGTGGCCGCGGGTTCGCCCGACGCCTCGTCGCGACGGCCGCCCGACGCGTCCTCGACGAAGGCGCCGTGCCGACCTATCTCCACGATCCGGCAAATCACGCCAGCGCCCGCGTGGCGGACGCCGTCGGTTTCGCCGACCACGGCTGGACGGTTCACGGCCTGTGGCCGCGGCGGTGACCGCGACCGGTCAGCCGGTCAGCCGCTCATGTTGACGTAGAGCCCGGTGCGGACCAGTTCCGCCGTCGGGTCCTTCATCGCCCCGGCCCAGAACGCCTGCCATTCCGCGTCGGTCGCCACCGCATCGGCGTAGGCGCCGTAGGCCTCGAGATCGGCGAAGGTGGTCGCAACCATCATCGTCATCGGATGCGACCCGATCAACGACTGCATCGGGCGCGACCGTCCCCCGAGTCGTTCGGTGTGCGCCATCGACTCGATCACCTTGTTGACGAACGCCTCCAGGTGGCCCGGGAGCGCTCTCCACTGCGTGGCGAGGACGACACCGAGCGGCCGATCGGTCGCCGGCTGGAACGCCGGATCGAGATCGTTCAGCAACGTCTCCTCGACCTGCTGTGCAGCACCACTCGCCATCGCGCCGGCGTAGAAGTCCTGCCAGCCCGAGTCCGCCTCCATCTTCTGGGCGCTGGTCACGTACTCGGCGTTGTTCGCGTAGTTGATCGACATCGCGAGTGAACCGACGTCGCCGCCGGCGATCGGTTGCAGTGCCACCGCCTGCATGCCCAGGCCTCGCAATCGCTCGAGTGCCTCCATGTGGAGTTCCAGGTGCTTGGTGCCCTGTCCGGGTTGCGTCTCGAACCGGCTCAGTGAAATGACTCCCATTGATGTTCCCCTCTCGTTGTCCCCCGTGCCACCGTCCTCTCATCGAGACGCGATGTCAACTGTCGATCCTCGGGGCAACGAGGTGTCGGGGTCCGATTCGGGGATACCGAGGGGGCAGGCAGCGCCGATGTGCTCGCCACCGTCGCGAGACCACCGGGCGCCCGCGACGGGTGGTACGTCCGGGGCCGAACCCCGGACGTAGCACCCGCGTCGCGTCGTCAGCGGGTGGTCACTCGCCTCCCTCGTTCAGCGTGACCTCGATCGGCGCGAAGTCGGGGCCGAAGAGGTCGATGCCCGCGTCGGCGAGCATTGCCCATGCCGCCTCGACGATGTCGTTGGTGTAGGCGCCGTCGGTCGGCGGCGCCGTCAACACGGTGGCGCCGTCGAGGTTCGGAGTGTTCTGGCTGATCTCGACCGTACGGTCCCAGGCGTCCTGGTTGATGTAGCCGATGCCGTCGGGCGACGGCCAGATGAGCTTGTTGACCTCGTTGGTCTGCCACAACTGGTGGCTCGCTCCGAGCGTCGAGCCGGCGGCGACCACGATGTCGCGGCATGACTCCGGATTGTCGCGGCAGTACACCCAACCCTGCATGGACGCAGCGACGAATCGTGTTGCCTGATCCTTGTACGCAGGGTCATCCGCGAGACGACCCGCATCGGCCCAGATCGCATCCTGCAGCATGCCGACGCCGATGTCCTCGTAGCTGATGACGCTGAAGTCCTCCGGCTGGTAGAGCTCACCCGTGTCGGGGTTGACCGTTTCGAGGACCTGGGCGTACTCGTTGTACGTCATCGCCTCGGCAGCATCGATCGAGCCGTCGAGCAGGGCGACCATGTCGAACTGCTGACCGACGAGCGTCACGTCGGTGGCCGGGTCGAGGCCGGCCTGGCCGATCGCCGCGAACACCTCGTACTCGTTGCCGAAGCCCCAGTTGCCGATGTTCTTGCCGGCGAAGTCCTCCGGGGTGGTGATGCCCGCGTCGGCGAAGCTCACCTGCAGGGTTCCTGAGCGCTGGTAGATCTGGGCGATGTTGGCGATGTCCGCACCGGCTTCACGGCTGGCGAGCGCCTTGGGCACCCACGCGAGAGCGAAGTCGACGTCACCGTTCGCGAGCTGTGTCTGTGGCACGATCTCGACGCCGCCTTCGACGATGGTCACGTCGAGGCACATGTCTTCGTAGAAGCCCTGGTCCTGGGCGGCGTAGTAACCGGCGAACTGGGCCTGGGTGAACCACTGCAGCTGCAGGCTGATCGGCTCGGGCGTCTCGCAGTCGCCGGCGGACGCACCGCCACCGGTCGAGTCGCCTGATGCCTCGGTACTCGCTGAGGTGTCGGACGGCTCGCTGGACGAGTCGTCGTCGCTGCCGCAGGCGGCACCGATCAATGCGAAGGCGACGACTGCTGCCGTCGCCAAACGGACACGTTGCTTGTTCATGCTGTTGCTCCCCCGGGGTCGAGGCCCCGACTGTGTTGGTTGATCGTCTGTTGGCTGGTGTTGTGTTGGCTGGTGTTGTGTTGGTTGGTGGATCGTGGAGAACTGGCGGATCGTGGAGTCGGGCGTGCCGTCGGCGACACGAGCCGCTCCAGTACGACGGCGGAGAGGTAGAACGCCAGACCGAGGAGGCAGGCACCGACCACGTAGCCCCACGATGCAGCGGTACGTGAGACGGCGGCGTTCGACGTGATCCCGTAGCCGAGCCCGTTCTGACTCCCGCCGAAGTACTCGGACACGAACGCAGTGATCACGGCGACCGGCGCCGCGATCTTCAGCGCGGTGAAGAGATAGGCCGTGGCGTTGGGAATCCGGGCCTTGCGCAGGATCTCCGACTTCGACGCGGCGTACGACTGGAGCAGTTCCATGTGGATCGCGCTGACCTGGCGCAGGCCCTTGGCGACATTCAGCAGCACGATGAACGACACGATGAGGGTGACCATCAACCGGCGTGGGATCTCGGTCGTGCTGGCGAACATGTTGTTGAACACCGGCACGAGCACGATGATCGGGATCGCATTGAGCGCGACGGCCAGCGGGGTCACGAGTTCGTTGACCACGTTGAAGCGCATCAGCACGAAGCTGAGCGCGACGCCGCAGATCACGCCGAACAGCAACCCGACGAATGCGTTGGCGCCGGTGACGACCATGGCGTCCCAGACCTTCGTCCAGTTGTCGCCGAGCGTCGACCAGATCGACGAGGGGGCGGGCAACAGGAACGGTTGGATGTCGAAGATCCGAACGATGATCTCCCACGTCCCGACGAAGAGCACACCGACGATGAGCGGCGGAACCAGCACCTGCCAGACCGACCTCACGATCCTCATCGGTCCTCCACGCCACGAGCGCCGCCGGTGCCGCCGTTGCCCGCCTGGCCCTCGGCGCCGCGCAGTGCCTCGCGGACCTCGGTGATCTTCTTGTAGAACAGGTCGTCCTCTCGCGTGTCGTCGTCGCGCTCCGACCCCAGGTCGACCTCGACGATCTCGGTGATGCGGCCCGGGCGTGGCGACATCACCACCACCCGGTTCGACAGATACACCGCCTCGGGAATCGAGTGCGTGACGAACACGACCGTGGTCTCGGCGGCAGCGCAGATCCGGAGCAGTTCGGCCTGCATGTGCTCACGGGTCATCTCGTCGAGCGCCCCGAACGGCTCGTCCATCAGCAGCAGCGGCGGATGGGATGCGAGCGCACGGGCGATCGCCACCCGCTGCTGCATCCCTCCCGACAGCTGCCACGGCAGGTGCGAACCGAAGTCGGCCAGCTGGACGAGGTCGAGCATCTCGTCGGCCCGCTTCCGGCGCTTCGCCTTGTCCCATCCCTTCAGTTCCAATGGCAGTTCGATGTTCTTGCGGACCGTTCGCCACTCGAAGAGGCCCGACTGCTGGAACGCCATCCCGTAGTCCTGATCGAGTCGAGACCGGGCGGCCGACTTGCCGTTGACGAGCACGGCGCCGGCGGTCGGCTCGATCAGATTGGCGATCAGTCGCAGCAACGTCGACTTGCCGCAGCCCGAGGGCCCGATCAACGAGAGGAAGTCGCCGCGGTGGATCGACAGGTCGATGTCGACCAGCGCGTCGACCTGATTCGATCGACCGGGGTTGAACGCCATCGACACGCGATCGACGACGACGGCTGCGGATGCCGGGAGCGGGTCGATTGCGCTCATGCACCCGCCTCCCGTGGTCGGTTGCGCATGGCGATCGCCTCGATGGCGACCACGAGACCGAACATCAGCAGCCCGATCGTCGCCGCGCCGAAGACCGCCGTGTAGAGCTGCGCGGGGTCGCTGGTCGCCTTCTGGCCGTACGTCAGCGAGGCGAAGCCGATGCCTCTGACGCCGGTGGAGATCTCCGACACGATCACGCCGATCACTGCGGCGGTCGCCGCGAGTTTCATCCCCGGAACCATCGTCGGCACGGCCGCCGGAAGGCGAAGCTTGAACAACGTGCGCCACCAGCCGGCGGCGTAACTGTCCATCAACTCGAGGGACGCTGCCGGCGCGTTCCCCAGGCCCTTGAGCGTGGCGACGGCAATGGGGAAGAACGCGAGAAACGCGCCCAGCGACGCGACCCAGGTCCACTTCGGCAGATCCCAGTTGCCGCCGATCGCCGCGACCTGCGGGGCCAACGCGATCAGCGGGACGGTCTGCGAGGCGACCACGTACGGCAGCAGTCCCCGTTCCAGCACCTTGAATCTCGCCATCACGATCGCCAGGCCGATGCCGAAGACGCCGCCGAGGAGCAGGCCGACGAGGGCCATGCGGAACGTGTACCAGCTGTAGCCGAGCACCGCCATCCAGATCGGCGTGTCGCGTCCACGCACCTCGGGGTCGAACAGCCGCTGCAACATCTCCCACGTGTGCGGCATCGCACGGTCGCTCGACCGCGGGACGAGCCGCCAACCGAAGACCTCGGCTCCCTCCTCGGGCCCGACGACCTTGTACAGCTCCCACAGCGCGGCGACGCAGAGGAGAGCGACAACGAAGAGCCCGGCCCGGCGCGCGCCCCGTGTGATCACGTACGGGCCAGCGCCTGTTCCCTGAGAGCCGGAATGACGTGCTCGCCGTACTGCGTCAGCGTGTGGTCCTTGCCGTCGTGCTGGAGGTAGATCGCGAACTGGTCGACGCCGAGGTCGGCCAGCGCATGGAGCCGTTCGAGCTGCGCCTCGACCGGCCCGAGGATGCAGAAGCGGTCGACGATCTCGTCGGGCACGAACGACGTGTGGGTGTTGCCGGCCTGGCCGTGCTCGTTGTAGTCGTAGGCCTCGCGGCCGGCGATGTACTCGGTCAGCGCCGCCGGTACTGCGGACGTTTCGCCGTAACGCTCGACGATGTCGGCCACGTGGTTGCCGACCATGCCACCGAACCACCGGCACTGGTCGCGCATGTAGGCGATGTCGTCGCCCACGTAGGCCGGGGCCGCCACACAGATTGTGATGTCGTCGGGATCGCGACCGGCGTCGCTGGCAGCGGTCCGCACCGCACCGATCGTCCACTCGGCGATCGACAGGTCGGCGAGCTGCAGGATGAAGCCGTCGCAGGTCTCGCCGATCAGCTTCAACGCCTTCGGGCCGTAGCCCGCGCCCCACACCTCGAGGCGGCTCTTCGATGCCCACGGCAGTGTGATCGTCGAGCCCTTGTAGTCGACGCTGCGACCGTTGGCGAGCTCGCGGATCACCGTGATCGACTCGCGCATCGTGGCGAGTGTCGTCGGCTTCCCGTTGGTGACCCGTACCGCCGAGTCGCCACGACCGAGGCCGCAGACGGTGCGGTTGCCGTACATCTCGTTGAGGGTCGCGTAGGTCGACGCCGTGACCGTCCAGTCACGGGTGGCCGGGTTGGTCACCATCGGCCCGACGACGATGTTGCGGGTCTGGTCGAGGATCCTGGAGTAGATGACGTACGGCTCCTCCCAGAGGATGTGGGAGTCGAACGTCCAGACGTGCGAGAACCCGTACGTCTCGGCCCGCTTCGCCAGATCGATCACTCGCGCCGCGGGCGGGGTGGTCTGCAGAACCAGGCCGATGTCCATCAGCGTGTCTCGGGGAAGCCGAGGTCGACGGAGCTGGTGGAGGGATCGGGCCAACGGCTCGTGACCACCTTGGCCTGGGTGTAGAAGTTGATGCCTTCGGGACCGTACATGTGGGTGTCGCCGAACAGGCTCGATTTCCACCCGCCGAAGCTGTAGTAGCTCACCGGCACCGGCACCGGCACGTTGACGCCGACCATGCCGACCTGCACGTCGAACTGGAACTGCCGCGCCGCTCCACCGTCACGGGTGAAGATCGCCGTGCCGTTCGCGTACGGGTTGGCGTTGATCGTATCGATGCCCTCCTGATAGCCGGCGACACGCATCACCGACAGCACCGGCCCGAAGATCTCGTCGCGGTAGCACGCCATCTGCGGCGTCACGTTGTCGAGCAACGTGGGGTTGAGGAAGAACCCTTCGGACGGCACACCGGCGCGGCCGTCGACGACGAGCGTCGCACCCTCCTCGGGGGCGTTGTTCACATAGCCCCTCACCCGGTCGCGGTGCTCCGCGGTGATCAACGGACCCATCTCGTTGTCGGGCTCGTTGCCGGGGCCGACCTTGATCGACGGGATCCGCTCGGCGATCTTCGCCACCAACTCGTCGGCGACCGAGTCCGCGGCCAGCACGACGCTGATCGCCATGCAGCGTTCCCCCGCCGAGCCGTACCCGGCACCGACCGCGGCGTCGGCCGCCATGTCGACGTCGGCATCGGCGAGCACGAGCATGTGGTTCTTCGCGCCGCCGAGGGCCTGGACCCGCTTGCCGTTCGCGGTGCCGGTCTCGTAGATGTACTTCGCGATCGGCGTCGAGCCGACGAAGCTCACCGCGGCGATGTCGTCATGCTCCAGGATCGCGTCGACGGCGACCTTGTCACCCTGCACGACGTTGAAGCACCCTGCCGGCAGCCCGGCCTGAGCGAGCAGCTCGGCCAGATACAGCGCGACCGACGGGTCCTTCTCCGACGGCTTCAACACGAAGGTGTTGCCACACGCGAGCGCGTTGGCGAACATCCACATCGGCACCATCGCCGGGAAGTTGAACGGCGTGATGCCCGCCACCACACCGAGCGGCTGACGGATCGAGTACACGTCGATGCCGCCGGCGGCCTGCTCGGAGTAGTCGCCCTTGATCAGCTGCGGGATGCCGCAGGCGAACTCGATGTTCTCGAGGCCACGAGCAACCTCGCCCAGCGCGTCCGACAACACCTTGCCGTGCTCGGCGGTGACCAGCGATGCGATCTCCTTGCGGTTCGCGTCGACCAACTCACGGAGGCGGAACATCACCTCGGCGCGCTTCGACAGCGACGACGACCGCCACGCGGGGAATGCCGCCTTTGCCGCGGCGACCGCGGCGTCGACCTCGGCGACCGACGCGAGATCGACGGCGGCGGTCTGTTCACCGGTGGCCGGATCGAAGACCGGCGAGCTGTTGCCGGATGGCGATGCGACGACCCGTCCGTCGATCCAATGAGAAATGGTCTTCATGTGTTGCTCGCTTCGTGAATGGATTGCACCAGGGGTCAGACCCCTGGTGCAATCAGTGGAGGTAGGTGGAGAGGCTGCGCTTGACGTACCGGCCGTGGCCCTTGCGGCCGGTGAAGGTGTCGTTCTCGACGACGACCATGCCGCGGCTCAGCACCGTGTCGACCTTGCCGTCGATCTCGAAGCCCTCGTAGGCGGAGTGGTCCATGTTCATGTGGTGCTTGTCGTTGATGCCGATCTTCGTCTTCCTGTTCGGGTCCCACACGAGGATGTCCGCATCGGCGCCGGGCTCGATCACGCCCTTCTTCTCGAGGCCGAACATGCGCGCCGGGGTCGTGCAACAGGTCTCGACCCAACGTTCCAGACTGATCTCGCCGAGGACGACGCCCTGGTAGAGGAGCTCCATGCGGTGCTCGACGCCACCGATCCCGTTCGGGATCTTGGAGAAGTCACCGAGCCCGAGTTCCTTCTGGTCCTTGAAGCAGAACGGGCAGTGGTCGGTCGACACCACGGCGAGTTCGTTCATCCGCAGGCCTTTCCAGAGGTCGGCCTGGTGGTGTTCGTGTTTCGTGCGCAGCGGGGTGGAGCACACCCACTTCGCGCCCTCGAACCCCGGCTGGGCCAGCTGGTCCTCGAGCGTGAGGTACAGGTACTGCGGGCAGGTCTCGGCGAACACGTTGAGGCCCGCATGTTGGGCCGCCGCGACCTCTTCGAGCGCGCCGGAGGCCGACATGTGCACGACGTAGAGCGGGACGTTGCCGGCCACCTTGGCCAACTGGATCGCGCGGTGCGTCGCCTCCGACTCCAGCTCGGCGGGCCGCGTGAGCGAGTGGAACTTCGGGTCGGTGTCGCCACGGGCGATCGACTGCGCAACCAGCACGTCGATCGCGATGCCGTTCTCGGCGTGCATCATGATCATCGCCCCGGACTCGGATGCGTTCTGCATCGCCCGCAGGATCTGACCGTCGTCGGAGTACAAGACACCCGGGTAGGCCATGAACAGCTTGAAGCTGGTGATGCCCTCGTTGTCGACGAGGTAGGTCATCGCCTTCAGCGACTCGTCGTCGACGCCGCCGATGATCTGGTGGAAGCCGTAGTCGATCGCGCAGTTGCCGGCCGCCTTCTCGTGCCATTCGGCGAGGCGTTCCTGCACGCTGAAGCCGGTGTTCTGCACCGCGAAGTCGACGATCGTGGTGACGCCACCCCAGGCGGCAGCGATCGTGCCGGTCTCGAAGGTGTCGGACGCCTCGGTGCCGCCGAAGGGCAGTTCCATGTGGGTGTGCACGTCGACGCCGCCGGGCACGACGTACTTGTTCGTCGCGTCGATCGTGCGGTCGGCGTTCACGCCCATCGCTGCGGCCTGGCCCGGAGCGAGGACGGCGACGATCGACTCACCGTCGATCAGCACGTCGGCCTCGCGTCGGCCGACCGCGGAGATCACCGTTCCGCCGGAGATCAGCGTCGTGGCCATGTCAGCCCTCCACCAGTTCGGCGTAGGCGTCGGGTCGGCGGTCGCGGTAGAACGCCCAACCGTCGCGCACTTCCTTGATGCGGTCCATGTCGAGTTCGCGCACGATCAACTCCGGCAGGTACGGGTCGCCCTTGTCGCCGACGTACTGACCACGCGGGTCGACGAAGTAGCTCTGGCCGTAGAAGTCGTTGTCGCCGAGCGGCTCGATGCCGACCCGGTTGATCGCTCCGACGTAGTACATGTTCGCCACAGCCGCGGCCGGCTGTTCGATCGACCAGAGGTACTCGCTGAGGCCCCGGTGTGTGGCCGACGGGTTGAAGACGATCTCGGCGCCGTTGAGGCCGAGCGCCCGCCAACCCTCGGGGAAGTGACGGTCGTAGCAGATGTACACCCCGACCTTGCCGACGGCGGTGTCGAACACCGGGTATCCGCCGTTGCCGGGCCGGAAGTAGAACTTCTCCCAGAACCCCTTGACCTGCGGGATGTGCTGCTTGCGGAACTTGCCGAGGTAGCTGCCGTCGGCGTCGATCACCGCTGCGGTGTTGTAGTAGATCCCCGGCTGCTCGATCTCGTACATCGGCAGCACCATCACCATGTTCAGTTCCTTGGCGAGTGCCTGGAATCGCTTGGTCGTCGGACCGTCGGGGATGTACTCGGTGTAGTCGTAGTACTCGGCCTCTTGCACCTGACAGAAGTACGGGCCGTAGAAGAGCTCCTGGAAGCACATGATCTGCGCACCTTGGGCGGCGGCCTCACGGGCGGCCTCCTCGTGCTTGACGATCATCGACTCCTTGTCGCCCGTCCAGTCGGTCTGCAGCAGCGCCGCTTTGATGATGTTGGCCATGAAAACCTCGGTGGTGGTCGACGGTCCGGCGCAATCGGTCGGAGTCCGCGTGACACTAACGATCAGCCGACGCGTGGACAAGGCCTCTTCGCGGCTCGTACAGTCCGTTCACCGAGCGGAGACTCCGCTGGTCCGATCGAGGAATCACCGCGATGCCCACGTTCCGCAGCGCCTGGCACTGGGTGTTCGGCAAGCACGAGCCCAAACCACCGGACCCGGATCGCACCGTCGAAGCCGGATGGGTGCCCCAGTGGATGGCCCCGATGATCGTCGAGGAACTCAACGCGCAGGGGGTCCCGGCGGTGACGACCGACGACTACAACCTCAACCCGTACATGAACAGTCGCGAACCGATGGCCAGGGTGTTCGTCACCGAGGACCGCAAGGCCGAGGCCCGCGAGGTGATGACCGACATCCTCGGCCATCCCCCCGCCCAACGCCGCATCTGACCAGGCCTCCCCAGTCCGCCATCCCATCACGTTTGCGTCGACTATTCGGTGGTGTGGGTCACCCGGAACTGCACGCAAACAGGAGGTTCCGCCCGCACCGGCCATCCCATCACGTTTGTGTCGACTATTCGGTGGGGTGGGTCACCCGGAACTGCACACAAACGGGAGGTTCCGCCCGCATGCGGTGGGAGCCCACTGTCGTTGCGTGAAGCTCACCAGCGAGTGCAACGAGGTGGCCGCCGACCAGGACGGCCTGATCACCGTCGAACAACTCCGGGCCCACGATGTCTCGCCGTGGGCGCAACGCCGGCTGGTGGCGGATGGCTGGATGTTCCGGCTCGCACCGCGGGTCTACGCGCTGCGCGGGTCGCCCGACACTCACCGCCGGCGCCTCCGATGTGGCTTGCTGTGTCTCGGCGAGCGGAGTTGGATCAGCTACGAGGCGGCCGCCGCGCTGCACGGGCTCGATCGATCGCGTCCGCACGCGGTCGAGTTCACGATCGACCGCCGCCGACGGCCGGCCCTGCTGCCGTTCATGGTCCACACCACCACTCGACTCGATTCGATCGACCACGTCGTCGTCGACGGATTCCGAGCGACATCGGCGACGCGCACCGTGTTCGACCTCGCACTGGCCCGGGCGCATCCCCACAGGATCGAAGCGGCCATCGACAGCGCGATACGACTCCAGCTCTCGTCGCCCGAGGTGCTCAGCCGGCGGCTGTCGGCGCTGCGGGGCTCGGGGCGATGGGGCTGTCGACTCGTCGAGGAGATGATCGCCGATTCCGGCGGCCACACACATCTCGAACGACGATTCCTCGAGCTGGTTCGTGCAGCGGGCCTTCCGAGGCCGAGAACGCAGGTGGTCTTCCGGGTCGACGGCAGACATGTCGCACGCGTCGACTTCCTGTTCGACGAGTTCGGCGTGGTGGTCGAGGTGTCCGGCCAGAAGGGCCATGCGAGCCCGGCCGAACGGGCCCGAGACGCCCAACGACGCAACGAGCTCCAGGATCTCGGCCTGCGCGTGTTCGAGTACACGTTCGACGACGTCACGAAACGGCCGGACATGGTTCGCCGCACCCTGATCGCCAGGCTGACGACGGGTGGACCGCTGACCGCTGCCTGATCCGCCTGGAGTCCAACCGTTTGCGTGAGGAAATCGGTGGACCGGGTCACCCCGAGCTCGACGCAAACGGAGATGCGGGGCGCGGGATACTGGGCTGGACGGAATCAGATGGGGCTGTGGCGGAGCAGTTCTTGCGCCATCGGGCATTCGGCGACGATGGCGGGCGGACCCATCGGCACCTTTCCGTGCGGACCGACGACGTGGGTGAACATCGAGGTCGGGAGCACCTCGACATCGACGTCCCACGGATCGATGTCCTCGGCCAACGCCTCGACCTCGGCGACCATGGCGTCGATGAACCCCGCCGGCAGCCGCCGTCCGACTCCCGCCACCAACCACACCTCGGTGCCCCAGCTCCGGGCCGCCGCCGCGATCGTCGACGAGCCGACGGGAACCACCGCGCGCCCCGAGTCGACCGCCATGGCCTCGACCAGCACGACGTCGGCGTGCTTGGCGATCACCCCCGCCACGCCCGAATCGACCGGATCGACATCGATGTCGTAACGCTCGAGTCGTCGGACGAACGACGTCGCCGTGTGACCGGCGTCGAGCGCCAACACCCTGATGTCGCCGCGTCGGATCAACCCGGCGCCGATCACGTCGGGATCGCCGATGGTCGCCACCAGCGCGTCGTCGGGCAACGCGGCACTCAGCTCGGCGCCGGTGGGGTCACTGCGGATCTCATCGGCGAGTTCCCACACCGCCTCGAACGGCTCGGCCGAGGTCGACACGTTGGCACACAACCACCACAGCGCCCCGGTGAACGGGTGCCGCTCGACGATTCGCCGGCATGCGACGACGAGTCCCGATGGATCGAAGTGGAGCGAGCCGAGCGCATGCGCGGTCTCCTCCACGAGCGAGGCCGGATCGGCCCCCTGCGCCCGAGCGACATAGCGGAGATGCTCGATCGGATGCACCTCGCAGACCGTAGCCGTCACCCGCCGACGGCGTCTCGCGCAACGGGTGAATACCCCGATCGAACTCCCCAGTCGCTACGATCGCACCCCGTGGCCGACACGACTTCCGACACGGTTTCCGACTCCACACGCAAGGTTCCGTCCCGAGTCGGCGATCGCCTCCCCACCGATCTGGTGCTGACACCGCTCGTCGACGGCGCTCTCGGCCAGGGCCGTCCCGTCATGGAGTGGCTCACCACGTTCCACCTCGCATCGGTCGTACTCGACCCGTACACCAACGAGAGTTCGTGGATCCTCCGGGCCGCGACCCGCGTCCTCGAACAGTTCCGCGGCTCCGACGCCCGCACCAACCTGATCGTCACCGCCGGCCCGAACGAAGCTCTCGCCTTCCTCGGCCCCCTCGCCGATCGGTTCCTCGTCTTCTGCGATCCGGACCGCGCCGCGGTCAAGGCGATGGGGCTCGACGAATTGCCGGCCTTCGTGTTCACCCGTGTCGACGGCGTGATCGCCGCGGCCGCCGAAGGATGGAACCCGCCGGAGTGGGAAGCCGTCGCCGACGCGGTCGCCGAGGTCACCTGGTGGACCTCGATCCCGGTGCCCGGCGCCGGTGACCCAGGGCCCTTCCGCGGCTCGCCCTCGCTCGGCTGACCCGTGCCCGCTGGGCCGTCGCCGAAGCTCCCCGACCTCCCTGTCGTCGAGGCCCTGCCCGACACGCGCGCGGCGCTGGCCGACCATGGACGTGCCGTCCTCGTGGCGCCCCCGGGTGCCGGCAAGACCACCGTCGTTCCCCTCGCGCTCCTCGACGAGCCGTGGCTCGCCGGGCAGCGGATCGTGATGCTCGAACCTCGACGACTGGCCACGAGGGCCGCTGCACGGAGAATGGCGTCGACGACGACCACTGCGGTCGGAGGGCTCGTCGGATACCAGACACGCGACGAACGCCACATCGGTGCCGACACCCGGATCGAGGTGCTCACCGAAGGAGTCCTCACAAGGCGTCTCCAGAACGACCCCGAACTCCCGGGCGTCGGCCTCGTGATCTTCGACGAGGTCCACGAGCGCAATCTCACGACCGATCTCGGTCTCGCCCTCGCCCTCGATGTCGCCTCGACGATCCGACCCGATCTCCGGCTGCTGGCGATGTCGGCGACACCGGACGTCGAGGGTCTGACCCGCATCCTCGACGCACCGGTGGTCGAGAGCGAGGGCCGAATGTTCGACGTCGCCATGCACTGGATGCCGTCGGCTCCCCCGGCCGGACGCGGGCGCCGTGGGCCCCGCCGACCAGGGCAGGACCGGATCGAGCCGGCAGTCGTCTCGTGCGTGATGCGGGCGCTGAAGGAGCAGACCGGCGACGTGCTGGTCTTCCTGCCGGGGATCGGCGAGATCCGGCGGACCGAGGCGCAGCTCCGCCAGGCAGTCGCCGACGATGTCGACGTGTGTCCGCTGGCCGGTGCGCTGAGCGTCGCCGAGCAGGATCTCGCGCTCGCTCCGTCGGCGCCCGGCCGCCGCCGAGTGGTGCTGTCGACCGACATCGCCGAGACGTCGCTGACCGTCGATGGAGTGCGCGTGGTCGTCGACAGCGGGCTGGCGCGCGAGCCCCGCTTCGATGCCCGCACGGGCATGACCCGGCTCGTCACCGTGGCCACGAGCCGTGCATCAGCGGAACAGCGCGCCGGTCGCGCCGGTAGGACCGAACCGGGTGCGGCCTACCGCCTGTGGAGCAAGATCGAACACGGCACGCGCACCAAGCATCGCTCGCCCGAGATCGCCCAAGCCGACCTCGCCGGGTTGGCGCTGGAGCTGGCGGCGTGGGGTGGCGCCGACGACCTCCGGTTCATCGACCCACCTCCGGCGGGAGCGCTCGATCAGGCCCGCGACCTGCTGCGCGACCTCTATGCAATCGACGCCGACGACGGATCGATCACGCCGCTCGGCCGCGCCATGCTCGGGTTGCCCGTCCATCCCCGCCTCGCACGGATGGTGGCCGTCGAGCGGTCGACTCTCGCGTGCCTGGTCGCCACGCTCGTCGAGGAGCGCGACATCTTCCGCGGGCGCCCGGACGACCTCCCCGCCGACCTGGCACTGCGCGTCGCCGTGCTGTGCGGGCGCGATCGCCACGACGCGGCGGATCGCGGCGCAGTCCATCGCCTCCGCGACCGGGCGGCCGACCTCGCACGCCGAGCCCGGATCCGACTCGATCTCGACGACGTCGATCCCGATCGATCCGGTGCGGTCCTCCTGTTGGGCTTTCCGGATCGGATCGCGGCTCGTCGCCGACCCGGCCAGTACCAGCTGCGTTCGGGCGCTGGAGCATGGTTGCCCGACGACGACCCCCTCGCCGACGTCGAGTTCCTCGTGGCCGCCGATCTCGACGGCCGCCGCGACCGTGCCCGGATCCGACTCGCCGCCGCTGTCGATGCGGACGACGTGATCGCCGCGTTCGGGCCCGAGATCGTCGAGCAACGAGCGATCGCCTGGGACGCCGATCGTGACGACCTGGTCGAATCGGTGGAGCGGCGACTCGGGGCGATCCAACTCGGGCGACAGGTCGGGCGTCCGGGCAGCAGCGACGAGACCACGACAGCACTGATGCATCGCGTACGCGTGACTCGACTCGAGGTGCTCCGCTGGTCGAACGCCGCCACCGGACTCCGACAGCGGGTCGAGTTCCTGCATCGGACGCTCGGCGACCCCTGGCCCGACTGGTCGACCGACGCCCTCGTCGACACGCTCGACGACTGGCTGGCGCCCTACCTGCCCGGCGCCACCGGCCGCGCCGACCTGGAGCGACTCGATCTCGCGATGGTCCTTCGCAGCCAGCTTCCGTGGTCCGTCGGCGCCGAGTTGGACGACCTGGCGCCGGCGGAACTGGTGCTCCCGAGCGGCCGGACCACCAGGATCGACTACACCGGTGAACAGCCCGATGCGTTCGTGCGGGTGCAGGACCTCTTCGGTGCCACCGTCCACCCGACCGCCGGTGGCGTACCGATCCGGCTCCACCTGCTGTCGCCTGCCGACCGACCGGTCCAGGTGACCGCCGACCTGCCCGGCTTCTGGTCCGGGTCGTGGGCGGAAGTTCGCAAGGACATGGCGGGCCGCTACCCGAAGCACCAGTGGCCGATCGACCCAGCCGCCGCCGTGCCCAAACGATTGAAGGACCGCTGATGCTCGGGCTGTCCATGGGCGTGGCGTTCGCCTGTGTGTTGACCGTCTACGTCGGCGCGACGGTGCAGGCCTCGATCGGGATCGGCCTCGGCATGATCGCATCTCCGGTGCTCGCCTTCGCCGACCCCGACTTCATTCCGGCAGCGATCATGTTGGCGGTGCTGCCACTCACCTTCACGATCGCCTGGGTCGACCGCGACCACGTGGAGAAGCGCGACGTCGGGTTCGCGCTGATCGGCAGGATCCCGGGCACGATCGTCGGAGCGCTGGTCGTCGCGGCGCTCTCCGATCGGGTGCTCGCCGTGATGGTGGCGCTGTCGGTGTTGATCGCCGTGGTCGCGTCGATCGCCGGGCGCATCTTCCGTCCCACCGACCGGGCGTTGATGGTCGCCGGCCTCGCATCGGGGTTCGCCGGGACGACGACCGGGGTCGGCGGTCCACCGATGGCACTCACGTATCAGAACAGCGACCCGGCCACGATGCGAGCGACGATCTCGGCCTTCTTCGCGATCGGTTCGGTGATGTCGATCACCGCCCTGTCGCTCGCGGGGCAGATCGGCACGCGACAGATCCAGCTCACGTTGCTCATCCTTCCCGCCGTGGGCCTCGGTGTGGTGACCGCACGATTCCTGAAGGGCTACCTGAACCCGACTGTCGTGCGACCCGCCGTGCTGGTGATCTGCACCGTCGCTGCGATCGCCCTGCTCGTCGAAACCTTCTGAGAGGCCGGCACTCCCCGGTTCTCGTGAACCCGTGCGCGCTCAGGACGCGAACGAGTTCACGAGATTCCGGACGGAGTGGGCCGCCATGGGGCGCAGTCACTATCTTGCCGCCGTGCGCACACGTCTCTTCGCCCTCGCCGTCGCCTCCGTTCTCGTCGTCGCGGCGTGCTCCAATGACGATTCGTCGTCAACCGCGATCGACACGACCAACCCTCCGCCGACCATCGGGGCCGCGACGGAGTCCACCGAGGCACCGGTCGAAACGGCCGCACCGACCACCGAGTCGGCCCCCGAGACGACCGAGGCCGCGCTGGCCGAGTTCGAGGGGTTGCCGGCGGGGCCGTACGACGTCGGCGTCACCACGCTCACGATCGGCGCCGACACCGACCGACCGCTCACACTCGACGTGTGGTTCCCGATCGCCGACGCCGGCGATGCCCCGCTCCACCAGTACACCCTGACCCCTGGCGTCTACTACGAGTCACCCGATGCCGTCACGGCCACACCCGACCAGGTCGCTCCCGACGGTCCGTTCCCGTTGGTCGTCTACTCCCACGGCAGTGGTGGCCTGCGCTACATCGCGTCGTACTACACCGAGGCGATCGCCAGCTACGGCTACATCGTCGCCGCACCCGATCACACCGGGAACACCGCAGTCGACCGACTGCTCGGCACCGAGGCCGAGTTCGACGAGACCGCGCTCAACCGGCCCAACGACGTCGAGGCGGCGATCGACGCGATGCTCGACCCGACCAACACCGACACGGCGAGCTTCGTGGCGTCCGTCGACCCGGAGAGCATCGCCGTGACCGGGCACTCATTCGGCGGGTTCACGTCACTCGCGGTGCCCGGCGGCTACGAGAACGCGCTCGGCTCCTTCGTGGTCGACGACCGCGTCGACGCGATCATCCCGCTCGCACCCGCCACCGGCGACGGGACCCGCTTGATGTCGGACGCCGGCCTCGAATCGATCGAGGTCCCGATGCTCGTGATGGTCGGCACCAACGACCAGACGACGCCGGTCGACCCGAACGTCACCCGGATCTGGAATCTCGCCGGGAGTGAGCCGCTGGTGCGCGTCGAACTCGTCGACGGCCAGCACCAGAGCTTCACCGACGTGTGCGACTACCAGGTGTTCCTGCCGACGCTCGGCGACGTCGTGCCGCAACCGGTGATCGACACGATCGACAGCCAGGGCGCCGAGGGCTGCTCGCCCGGCGACATGCCGATCGATCGCGCCAAGGAGCTGACGAACACGTTCGCGATCAACTTCCTCGAGTCGGTGTTCCGCAACGCCGAGCTGATCACCGACACCAACACCGCACTGCCGGACGACCTCATCTACATGATCAAGTGACCCGCCCAACCCGATTCTCGTGAACTCGTGCGCGCTCAGGACGCGAACGAGTTCACGAGATCGGGGCTTCGTGGGGTCGCGTGGGCGGTCGTAGGCTCGGAGACATGGCTGATGTGCCCCCGTTCCACTACACCGAGCTGCTCCCGCTGGGGGCCGACGACACCGAGTACCGGCTCGTCACGACCGAGGGCGTGTCGACGTTCGAGACACCCGAGGGCACGTTCCTCAAGGTCGACCCCGAGGCGATCCGGCGCTTGACCGCCGAGGCGATGCACGACATCGCCCACTTCCTCCGATCGGGCCACCTGCAGCAGCTCCGCAACATCCTCGACGACCCCGAGGCCTCCGACAACGACCGGTTCGTCGCGCTCGACCTGCTCAAGAACGCAGCGATCGCAGCCGGTGGCGTCCTGCCGATGTGCCAGGACACGGGCACGGCGATCGTCAAGGGCAAGAAGGGCCAGTTCGTGTTCACCGGCGGCGGCGACGAGGAGGCGATCGCCCGCGGGATCTACGACACGTACCAGACGTCGAACCTGCGCTACTCGCAGATGGCGCCGCTCGACATGTACACCGAGAAGAACACCGGCACGAACCTGCCGGCGGAGATCAAGATCTCGGCGATCGACGGAGACGCCTACAAGTTCCTGTTCATGGCCAAGGGCGGCGGCTCCGCCAACAAGAGCTTCCTCTACCAGGAGACCAAGGCGCTGCTCAACGAGGCGACGCTGCTCCCCTGGGTGTTCGAGAAGATGCAGTCGCTCGGCACGTCCGCCTGCCCGCCGTACCACCTCGCCGTGGTGATCGGCGGCACGTCGGCCGAGTTCGCGGTCGAGACCGCCAAGCTCGCGTCGACCCGCTACCTCGATTCGCTGCCGACGTCCGGGTCGCCCGACGGTCACGCATTCCGCGACCTCGACCTCGAACAGCAGGTCTTGAAGCTGTCGCAGACCACCGGTATCGGCGCCCAGTTCGGCGGCAAGTACTTCTGCCACGACGTCCGCGTGATCCGCCTGCCGCGGCACGGAGCGTCGTGCCCGGTGTCGATCGCCGTGTCCTGCTCGGCCGACCGTCAGGCCCTCGGCAAGATCACCAAGGACGGGGTCTTCCTCGAGCAGCTCGAGCAGGATCCCGCCCGCTTCCTTCCCGAGGTCGGCGAGGAACACCTCGGCGATGCCGAGACGGTGCACGTCGACCTCAACCGGCCGATGCCCGACGTCCTCGCCGAGCTGTCGCAGTACCCGGTGACCACCAGGGTGATGCTGACCGGCACGATGGTCGTGGCGCGCGACATCGCCCACGCCAAGATCAAGGAGCGCCTCGATGCCGGCGAGCCGATGCCGCAGTATCTGCAGGACCACGCCGTCTACTACGCCGGGCCCGCCAAGACCCCCGAGGGCTACGCGTCGGGATCGTTCGGTCCGACGACGGCGGGCCGCATGGACAGCTACGTCGAGCAGTTCCAGGCAGCGGGCGGCTCGATGATCATGCTCGCGAAGGGCAACCGATCGATGCAGGTCACCGAGTCCTGTCAGGCGCACGGCGGCTTCTACCTCGGCTCGATCGGCGGGCCGGCGGCCCGGCTGGCGCTCGACAACATCCGCAAGGTCGAGGTGCTCGAGTACCCCGAGCTCGGGATGGAGGCCGTGTGGAAGATCGAGGTCGAGGACTTCCCCGCGTTCATCGTCGTCGATGACAAGGGCAACGACTTCTACGCCCAGGTCCGGGCCGAACACTCGATGCCCGTCAGCTTGCGCTGATGACCGACGAGCGTGACTCGCCTGACCTGACTGCCGACGAACGTGCCGCTGCTCGTGCCTTCGTGGCACGGTGCGAGGTGCGACTCTCGACGTTCCACCGCATCGCCGTGGGCATGCTGTCCGGCGCGGGCCTGCTCGTCGTGCTGCCGGTCGTGGCGCGCGATTCGATCACGGGCATCGCACGCTCGTTGTTCGCCGGTGACATCGGGGTCGTCGAGGTCGCACTGATCATCGCGATCGGAGCCATGCTCGCCGTGCCGGCGGTCGCGCTCTGGCTGCTGTTCGCCGACCTGACCCGCTTCTACTTCTACGCCAACCACATCGGCAGCGACGGCGGCGAGATGTTCACCCCGCGCTTCACGCTCACGTCACTGCAATTGCCCTCCGACGAACTCGGTCCCACCGCGACGGCCGAGCTCGTGCGGACCCGCGAGGATCCACGGATCGTCGAGCTGCTCGTACCGGCGAACGACGAATCACGCAAGCGCGTCGACCGACAGCTCGACGTGTACGGCGGCCTTGGGTCCGTTCACGACGATGCCGCCCGTGCAGCGGGTCTGTTCGAGCTCGCCGCTTCGCAGAGCCGGCCGCTGCTCGAGGAAGTGGCGAAGGTGGAACACGGCATGGCTCGTCACGTGCTCCGTTTGCGCGGCCTCGTGCTGCGCTACGTGAAGGCGCTGCTCGCGCTGTTGACCACGGCGGTCGCGGTCTACGTCGGCGACGCCGTCGTCGCAGGATTCGACGCCACCGACGGGATCACCGTGACGCAGGATGCCTGGCTGGCAGCCGTGGTGCTCGTCTGGGCACCGCTCGTCGTGCTCGCCGTGACGTCGCCCGTCCGCTGGATCGAGAAGGCAATGCGCGACGAGGGTGCTCCATCCACTGCAGTCGCCGACGATCCCGAACTCACCTTCATCGAACGGGTCTCGCTGCGGATCGCGGCGGTCGCCTGGATCGCCGCAGCCGTCGCGATGGTCGTCGCGATCGGCGACAGGGCGACATCGAGCGACGCCCAGAACATCGAGATCGCCGTGCTCGCCGTCTCGTTGGTCGCGGTCGCAACGGCGGCCTTCACCGGCCGGTTCCGGAGCCTCGTCGCGATCTCGTAGACGTCGGCTACAGCTCGCCGGCGAGTTCACCGAGACGGCGTTCGCCCGCCGGCGTCTGACCGCCGTTGTCCAGGAATCGCTGCATCCGATCCTGGGTGTCGTCGCTGGCGAGGGTCGCGTTGAACGCAACCGTCTCGGCGATCAGGTCCGGCTCGACGCCGAGTTCGGCTCGTACGACGTTCGCCTTCGCTGCTGCCACGGCGTGTGGCGGGAACGATGCGATCCGGCCGACCAACCGGTCCACGAATGCATCGATCTCATCGGCGGGCAGGACACGGTTGACCCAACCCCAGCGCTCTGCCGTGACCGCATCGATGTCATCGCAGCCGAGGACGACTTCGAGTGCTCGGCTGCGACCGATCAGTCTCGGGAGTCGAACCGTGCCGCCGGCGCCCGGCAGGATGCCGATGGCCACCTCGGGTTGGATGAAGACCGCCTCCGGCGTGGCGAAGCGCATGTCGCAGGCCAGTGCGAGTTCGCTCCCACCGCCGCCGACTCGACCGGCGATCACAGCGATCGTCGGTTTGGGCATCGTGCGCAGGGTCTCGCACATCCGGTCGTACGGGCCGAGTTCGGTCGCGGCCGGTCGGTCGCGCGGGAACTGCTGGATGGCCTCGACATCGAAATGAGCGAGGAACCATTCGGGACTCGCCGACGCGAGCACCACGGCGCGGACCGACTCGTCAGCGGCCAGCTCGGCGATGATCGTGCCGAGCTCGATGAAGACGTCGATCGTGATCAGGTTGATCGGCGCATGGTCGATCGTGACGGCGGCCACCCCGCGTCCATCGACCTCCGTACGCACCGACGTCACGACATCGCCTGCTTGATCGCCTCTCTCGTGGCGGCGGCTTCGTCGGCGTTGCCGGGGAACTCCGAGCCGGCGAACTCGGTCACGCCGATGTCGGCGAGTGCACCGATGCGATCGACGACCTCGTCCTGAGAACCAACGATCGCAATCCCTTCCGGCCCGGCAACGCCCTCTCGATCGAGCATCGCCCGGTAGCTCGGCAGTTGACCGTAGATCTGGAAGATCTTGGCGGCCCGTTCGCGAGCGCCGTCGATGTCGTCGGTCACGCACACCGGCAGGCCGACGATCACCCGGGGAGCCGGCCGGTCGGCGGCCTCGGCAGCGGCGTTGATCGTGGGAATCACGTGATCGGCGAGCGTCTTCGGCCCCGTGCACCAGGTGATCGTCCCATCGGCCAACTCGGCGGTCGCCTTCAGCATCTGGGGGCCGAGCGCAGCGACGACGATGCCGAACGGTGGCGCTCCCTTCGCGTTGATGGCGAGGTTCGTCGAGTAGTCCTCACCCTGGTAGCTCACCGGCTCGTTCCGTGACAGTGGCCCGAGGATGCTGAGGTAGTCACGGATGTGGCGAACGGGCTTGTCGTAGCTCATGCCGAGCATGTTCTCGATCACCACCTTGTGGCTGAGCCCGATGCCCAACGTGAGCCGGCCCCCGCACGCGGCATTCACGGTGAGGCACTGCTGGGCGATCGCCGACGGGTGCCGGGGGTAGGTGGGCACCACCGACGTGCCGAGTTCGATGCGCGGTACCTCGCGGCCGACGATCGCGAGGGCAGTCAGGGCGTCGTGGCCGAAGATGTTGGGCACCCAGTACGAGGCGAACCCATCGGCCTCGGCCTGTCGGGCCTCGGCGACCACGTCGTCGATCGTGCCGTCGTTGATGCTTCCCCCGAATGATCCGATGCGCATCCGGACGACCGTAACCACCACGTGCCGGCGAGCCACCAGCCGACCGCTCACGCCAACCCGTAGCGATACCTCATCGCTGCGATGGGGGTCCGGTTCGTGGAGGGGCGAGGGCGGCTGGTACGAACGCGCCATGAGCAACTGGAACTTCGCCGACATCTGGGAGGTCGTCGCCGACGAACTGCCCGACGCCCCCTGTCTGATCCACGGCAACGAGACCCGGTCGTGGGGAGTGGTCGATCGTCGGGCCGACGGCGTGGCCCAGCACTTCCTCGACGCCGGCCTCGAACGCCAACAGGCCGTTGCTCAGTACCTGTACAACTGCCCGGAGTACATGGAGTCGACGTACGGGGCGTTCAAGGGTGCGTTCGCTCCGGTCAACACCAACTACCGATACACCGCCGACGAGCTGCTCTACCTGTGGGACAACGCCGACGCCGGCGCCATCGTGTTCCACAGCACGTTCGCACCCACGATCGAACCGATCATCGACCGCCTGCCCAAGGTGAAGTCGTGGCTGTGGGTCGACGACGGTTCGGGGCCGTGCCCCGACTGGGCGACGCCGTACGAGCAGGCGGCGACGAGCGGCGCCGGCCGAGTGAGCCCCGAGTGGGGCCGAAGCGGCGACGACCTCAACTTCCTCTACACCGGAGGGACGACGGGTATGCCCAAGGGTGTGATGTGGCGCCAGGACGACCTCGCAGTGAAGCTCACCGCCACGCTCGGCACGCCGCTGACCGAGACCGGCACGGTCGACGACCTCCGCGGCACGTTCGCCGGGCCGGGCCCCCGATTCCTCCCGGCATGCCCCCAGATGCACGGCACCGGCAACTTCCCCTGCCTGAGCACGCTGGCCGGCGGCGGGAGCATCGTCACGATGGACAACCGCACCTTCGACCCCGTCGATCTCCTCGACACGATCGAGCGCGAGGGTGTCAACACGATGGCCATGGTCGGCGACGCCTTCGGCAAGCCGATCCTGCGCGCGCTCGACGAGAACCCCGGCCGCTGGGATCTCACCTCGCTGGTCGGCATCGTCTCGTCCGGTGTGATGTGGAGCAGGGAGACCAAGGAGGGCCTCCTGCGTCACCACCCCAACATGGTGCTGATGGACGCCTTCTCGTCGTCGGAGGCACTCGGGATGGGATCGTCGATCTCCGGTGCGGGCGCCACCGCCGACACTGCGAAGTTCGAGTTGAGCCCCGAGACGATCGTGATCGACGACCTCAACCGACCGATCGCGCCGGGGACCGGTGAGGTCGGGCGACTCGCAGTCGGTGGGCGCCAACCGATCGGCTACTACAAGGACGAGGCGAAGACGGCGAGCACGTTCTTCGTGATCGACGGCGTGCGCTATTCGTGTCCGGGCGACTTCGCGACCGTCGACGCCGACGGTCGCATCACCCTGCTGGGACGGGGCTCGGTCTGCATCAACACCGGTGGCGAGAAGGTGTTCCCCGAGGAGGTCGAGGAAGCGATGAAGACGCATCCCGACGTGCTCGACGCCGTCGCGGTCGGGGTTCCCGACGAGCGATTCGGTGAAGCGGTCACCGGGGTCGTCGAGGCCCGACCCGGGGCGACGATCGACGCCGAAGCGGTGATCGCCCACGTGAAGCAGAAGCTTGCGGCGTACAAGGCCCCGAAGCGGATCGTGGTGGTCGACACGATCGGTCGGGCAGCGAACGGCAAGGTCGACTACAAGCGGTTGCGGTCCGAGGCGACGGGTACCCTCACCGCATGAGCGACCACGTGATCCGCATCGCCTACTGCGTGCCTTGAGATTATTCGAGCCGCGCCGTGAGCGCAGCGAACGACCTTCTCTCCACCTACCAGCACGTCATCGACACCCTCACCCTCGACACCGGCGCCAAGGGGGTGTTCGACGTCGAGGTCGACGGCGAGCTGCTCTACTCCAAACACGCCATCGGCCGCCACGCCGAACCCGGCGAGGTGCTCGAGTTGTTCCGCGACAAGTACGCAGCGGACGTCACCCCCTACGGCGAGTAGGTGTTACGCCGGGGGTCTGACCCCTGGCGTAACGGTCAGGACATGCTGACGAGGTCGAGCCAGTCGTCGGAGAAGTAGTCGACGTCGCCGTCGGGCATCAGGAGCACCTTGGTCGGCTCGAGCTCGCGCACGAAGTCCTCGTCGTGACTGACGAGGATGATCGCGCCGGGCCAGTCGACGAGCGCGTCGGCGACGGCTTGCCGTGACGGGGGGTCGAGGTTGTTCGTCGGCTCGTCGAGCAGCAGCAGGTTGTTGCGCCCGACCATCAGCATCGCCAGGGCGAGCTTGGTCTTCTCGCCGCCGGACAGCGTGCCGGACTCCTGGAACACCTTGTCGCCCGACAGGCCGAACATGCCCAGCAATCCCCGCAGTTGGGTCTCTCCGAGGTTCATCCCCTCCGGCACGGCATCGCGGATGTTGGTCAGCAGTGACTCGTCGGTGCGCAGGTTGTCGTGTTCCTGTGCGTAGTAGCCGGCGTGCACGTGATAGCCGAACTCGAAGTCACCGAGGTCGGCGGTGGTCTCACCGGCGAGGATCCTCAGCAGGCTCGTCTTGCCGGCGCCGTTGAGGCCGAGCACGAGCAGGCGTTCGCCGCGCCCGAGGTCGAAGCCGATGTCCTCGAAGATCGTGGGACCTCCATAGGCCTTGCACAGCCCGGTCGCCCGGATCACGGTCTCGCCGCACTTCGGCGGGTCCGGGAACCGGACCGCCATCGTCTTGCTCGACTGCGGGCCGCGGACGCGTTGTGTCTCGAGGCGGGCGATGCGCTTCTCGACACTGTGTGCCATCGCGGCCTTGGTGGCCTTCGCACCGAAGCGGTCGACGACGGTCTGGAGCCGGTCGATCTCCTTCGCCTGCAGCGCCGCCTTCTTCGCGAGGCGGGCCTCGTCGTCTGCACGCGCACGTTGGTACTGGCTGTAGGTGCCCCGGTACTCGAAGATCTCGCCGACGTCGTGCTCGGTCGCTCGGTCGAGATGGAGCACGCGGGTGATCGACTCGTCGAGCAGTTCGAGGTCGTGGCTGATCACGAGCAGTGCGCCCTTGTACTGGCGCAGGAAGCCGAGCAGCCAGGTCTTCGCATCGACGTCGAGGTGGTTGGTCGGCTCGTCGAGACACAGCACGTCGGAGCCGGCGAACAGGATGCGAGCCAGCTCCACGCGGCGCCGCTCGCCGCCGGAGAGCGTGCTGATCGGCTGGTCGAGCCGAGCGTCGGGGATGCCGAGCCCGGCTGCCATCGCCCGGGCCTCGCTCTCGGCGGCGTACCCGCCAGTCGTGCGGAACGCCTCTTCGGCGTTCACGTACCGGCCGACGTTGCGCTCGTCGGGGTTCTCCTCCATCGCGATGCGCAGTTTCTCGATGCGGGTGATCTCGTCGTCGATGCCGCGCCCGGAGAGCACGTGGGTGACGCAGCTGCGCCCATCGAGTGCAGAGTCGATCTTCGGGTCCTGTGGGAGGTACCCGAACCCGCCCTTGCGCAGCACCTTGCCCGACTTCGGCTCAGTGGCGCCCCCGAGCACCTTGAACATGCTGGTCTTTCCCGCACCGTTGCGTCCGACGATGCCCACCTTGTCGCGAGGCATGACGGTGAAGCTGGCGTTGTCGACGAGGAGCCGACCGCCCACTTCCACCGAGATCGCCTGAGCCTGGAGCATCCGTCCAGGCTAGAGGCGCACCGCCGGATCAGCCGCCGGTCGGCGGGTCGACCAGATCACCCGACGGGGGTGTGACCGGTGCCGGCGTCGTGACCGGCGCCGGCGTCGTCACCGGGGGCGACGTCACGGGCACGGTCGTCGCCGTCGTCACGGGCACCGTCGTGGCCGTCGTCGTCGGCGGCTGTGTCGTCGCTGGCTGTGTCGGGCGCTGCGTCGTGGTCGGGGTGACGCCGCCGCCGGAGCCGACGGTGGTCGTGGTGGCGGTCCCCGACCCACCGGAGCCGCCCGATCCGCCTGCGATGGTGGTCGTGGCCACCGAGGGTCGCGCGGTGGTGGTCGTCGTACGAGTCCCGCTGGACGACGACGATGACGACGATGACCTGGACGACGACGAGCCGCCGACGCTGGAGCCACCGCCCGTGCCCCGGTTGACCGCCGAGTCGTCACGGAACACCGACTTGAGGCACTCGCCCTCGCCGATCCCGATCGGGCCGAGCGCAGCCGCGATGGCCTCCGCAAGCACCTCACGCCCGCTCTCGGTCGGGTGCAGTCGATCGCTGCTCAGCACGCCAGGCGTCTCCGCGATCGTCTTCCAGTCGATCACCGTGACGTTGCCGTATTCCGCACCCAACCGGCGCACGACCTCGTTGACCTCGACGTAGTTGGATCGGTACTCGGTGACGGTCAACAGCATGGTCGGGCGCGGTGCGAGTCGGTCGAGGATCCGGCGGAGTTCCGCCTCGTAGCGCACTTCGTCGCCGCCGTAGTTGCTCCCGAGGAACACGACCGCGGCGTTCCAGTCGTCGGCGGGCTCGGCGTCCTCGTCGAGCACCTTGTCGAGCACCCGGTTGCCGAAATCGACGAACCGGCTCGGCTCGGCCTCGACGGCCACCTGCCAACCGAGCGGCACGAGAGCGTCGCACATCTGTCCGCCGTAGCGAGACGACGTCGATGCGAGGATCGAATCGCCGATCAGCAGCACCCGGTTGCCCTCGGCCACGACGCCGATCAGTTCTGCGGTGGTCCCGTCCTCGTTGAGCGGTGCCCGGACCATCACGAGGGGGGCCCGGTTTGGCGGCACCGTGTCCGGCAGCGCTCCGACCCCGGCGATCGTCGGCACCGGCGTGCCGACCGGATCGGTGGTGTCACCGTCTGCGCTGGTGCTCGCGATCCCACACGCGCCCGCGGTCAGGGCGAGCGCGAGGAGCGCGAGGAGCGACGGGCGGCGGAGCATGGGCACCATTGAAGCGCACGACGGCCGCTTCGGTGCGTCGCGTCGTGACTCAGGCGCCCCGTGAGCGGAGTTCGTCGCGGATCTCCGTGAGCAGATCGATCTCCGAGGGAGCGTCGTCTTCGTCGACCGGGCCCTTCATCGCGTTGTAGGCCTTGACGATCAGGAAGCAGACGAACGCCACGATCAGGAAGGTGACGATCGCCGTGATGACCGTTCCGATCTGGAGCTGGGCGTCGCCGACGTCGATGACGATCGAGTCGAAGCTCGGCTGGCCGAAGATCGCAGCGACGAGCTGCATGATGACCCCGTCGACGATGGCGTTGACCACCGGCACGAAGAACAGCGTCAAGGTGAACGCCACAGCGAGTTCCACCAGGTTGCCCCGGTTGACGAACGCCTTGAACTCATCGAGAAAATTCTTCATGGTTGTCCCTTCGATCGGAATTGCGGTGTGAGGTCTATCACACCGCAGATCGTCGCCCGTCCATCACCGTGGGACGGCCGACCCGGCGCCGTCAGCGCGCGGTCCAGCCTCCGTCGACGATCAGGCTCTGGCCGGTGAGGAAGCTGCCGGCGGGCGACGCGAGCAACAAGAGCGCGCCGTCGAGTTCGTGGAGTTCACCCATGCGAGGGATGGGCGAGTTCGTACGGATGAACCGCTGGCTCCCTTCGTCGGAGTCCATCCCCTCGGTCATCTCCGACGGAAACCACCCCGGGCACAGGGCGTTCACGCGGATGCCCTTGCGTGCCCACTGCAGCGCCAGCTCGCGAGTGAGGTTCACGACGGCACCCTTGCTCGCGCAGTAGTGCGCCTGCTTCACCGGGGTGGAGCCCACGTGGCCGAGCATCGAGGCGATGTTCACGATTGCGCCCGCTCCGCGCTCGATCATCGATGGCGCCGCCAATTTCGACAGGTGCCAGAGTGCGGTGACGTTGACCTCCATCGACGTTCGGAAGGTGTCCAGACTCTCCTGCTCGACGGCGACGCTGCCACCCACACCGGCGTTGTTGACGAGCACGTCCACGCGGCCGAATCGCTCGACCACCGACGCAACCAGCCGTTCCCGGTCGGACTCCGAGGCCACATCGGCCGGCAGGGCGACCGCTCCGGGGAGCCGAGCGACGAGCGCTTCCAGACGGTCGGCCCGGCGCGCCGTCACGACGACCTGTGCGCCGACGGCGTGCAGGGTCCGCGCGAAGTGCACGCCGAGGCCCGACGACGCCCCGGTCACCAGCACCAACCGTCCATCGAGCCGGAACCGGGCAAGCGGGTCGGGGTCGGTGGGCGGGTCGGTGACGGGGTCGGTGGGCGGGTCGGTGGGCGGGTCGGTGGGCGGGTCGGTGACGGTGTCGGCGACGGTCATCGCGGCGACGATAGGCAGGTGCCGTTCGCCGAACCGACATGTCGGCGTCACCTCACCGTCATCTCCAACCGCGCGAACCGATGTCGAACACTTCGGTCGGGTGACGGTTTCTTGTCGAGGTCCCGACACACGAGACACCGCCGGCGTCGCCGACTAGGAAGGGGACGTGGAACTCGACCGTCGCACCTGGAACGCCGCCCTCAAGCTCGCGCTGGCCATCTCGGTGCTGGCCACGCTCGTGGCGGCGGCGGTCTCTGCGGCGGGCGACGTTCCACAGGTCGCGATCGTCGTGCCGGTGATCATCGTTGCGTTCGTGGCGAGTTGGGTCCAGACCGGCCGGGTGCAGCGCCGAGACGTTCCATTGCGGGTTCGCAACACCCACGGCTGACACGCCGCGCCGAGTCGCCGAGCCGACCCGTGGAGCGGGTCCTGTGGCACCATCGGGCGATGAAGGTGCGCATCGGATTCGGGCTCGGCACGTCGACGGGTCTCCACGGCCCGTCCTACGGGGTCGTCGTCGACGCCCTCGAGGAGCTCGGTTTCGATTCGTTGTGGATGTCCGAGCGGATCAGCGGGCCCGCTCCCGACCCCCTCGTCGCCATGGCCTACGGCGCCGGTCGTACCACGAGGCTCAAGTTCGGCACCTCGGTGATGGTGTTGCCCGGACGCAACCCGGTGGTGCTGGCCAAGGAGCTCGCCACGCTCGCGACGATGTCCGACGGCCGACTGCTGCCGGCCTTCGGGCTGGGCGCCGTCGACCCGGTGGAACAGCAGGCCTTCGGCGTGGAGCGCGGAGAGCGCGCCTCGATGTTCGACGAGATGCTCGAGGTGATGCGCCACTGCTGGACCGGGCGTCCGTTCACCCACCACGGTGACCGGTACCGATACGACGACGTCACGGTGCTCCCGGCGCCGAAGCGGATGGACGTGTGGTTGGGTGGCATCGCCCCGTCGGAACTCCGGCGCATCGGACGTGTGGCCGACGGGTGGTTGCCGTCGTTCGTGACCCCCGCCGACGCCGAGGCCGGCCGCCGGGTCGTCGAGGGCGTCTGCGCCGAGTACGACCGCGAGATCGAGGACGACCACTACGGCGTCCTGATCCCGTACTCGTTCGGCCCGATCCCCGAACGCCTGCAGCGGCTGCTCGCGAAACGACGCCCCGACCTCGACGACCCGGGCGAGCTCGTTCCGACGTCGTGGACGGAGCTGTCATCCCTGATCGGGCGGTTCGTCGACGTCGGCACCTCCAAGTTCGTCGTGCTGCCTCTCGTCGAGCCCGGTGGCCCCGATGGTTGGGTGGCCCACCTCACGGATGCCGCCGACGTCCTGCTCCCACTCGAAGTCGGATGAGCGAGCCGATCCCGGCGCGGACCGCCGTGCTGTTCGAGCAGTCCGGCGCGAACCAGTGGACGCCGACCGACTACGCACGCGGGCCGTGGGACCCGCGTGCGTGCCACGGCGGCCCCGTCAGCGCGTTGCTGACCCGTGCGGTCGAGTTGGTCGATCCGGAGTCGCCGGTCGACTGGCAGGTCGCCCGACTCACCGTCGAACTCACCCGGCCCGTCCCGGTCGGGCGGCCCTTGACGCTCACCACCCACATCGAGCGCCCCGGGCGCAAGGTGTCGCTCGTGTCGGCCCGCCTCGACGACGACGGGACCGAGGTCGCACGAGCCCGGGCCCTCCGGATCCGACGCATCGACCTCGAGCTTCCCGACGACACCGTCCAACCGCTGCCCGATCCGCCCGGCTCGCCACACGACGCCCAGCGGCAGCGTGTCGCGTGGGCCGTCGACGACCACGTCGCGTTCCACAAGGACTCGTGCGAGCACCGGTTCACCGAAGGCTCCTGGGACGAGCCCGGCGCGGTCGGCGTGTGGATCCGACTGCTGGTGGGCGTCGTCGCCGGGGAGACCGCGACGGGTGCACAACGCGCCGCAGCGGCCGCGGACTTCGGCAACGGTGTCAGCGGAGGTCTGCCCTACGACCGTTACACGTTCATCAACCCTGATCTCACCGTCCATCTCCTCCGGCCCCCGGTCGGTGAATGGATCGGGATGCGCACCGCTTCGCACTACGGCACCTCGAGCGCGTCGACGGGCGCTGGCTTCGCCGAGTCGGCGCTCTACGACCTCGACGGGCGTCTCGGGCGCAGCGTCCAGAGCCTCATTCTCGATTCCCGCTCCTGATCGCCCGCCGTCGACGGCCGTGTCGACCAGCTTCGGTTCAGAGTTCGTCAAGAGGGGAACCGGACGGCTGTTCGTGACGTCGAACACACATGAAGCGTGAACGGCTCCTTCCCCTGATGTTCGCCGGTGTGCTGTTGGCGGTGTCCGCGTGCAGCAGCGACGGCTCGACCACCGAACCGACCGACACGACGCGATCGACGACGGCCACACCGACGACATCGCCGGGCGCCGCCACGAGCACCGTGCCGGCGTCGGGTCGACCGCAAGGCTTCGCCGCTCGGCTGGAGTTCTTCGGCGACTGCCCAGCCCTGCTGTCGTACATGCAGACCGAAGCGGCCGAGCGTGTGACCCCATGGGGCCTCGGCGGCGGGATGTTCTACCCCGGCGACGGACGTGTGATGGTCGACGAGATGGCCGAGGCCGACACCGCGGCCACCGCAGCTCCGGACGCAGGTCTCCCGGCGACCGGCAGCTACTCGGGGACGAACACCCAGGAGGTCGGCGTCGACGAGGGCGACATCGTCGAGACCGACGGGCGCTTCGTCTACGTCGCCAACAGCGACGGGCTGCGCATCGTGTCGGTCGCCGATGCCGAGGTGGTCGCCGAGCCCGGACTCCCGCAGGGTTCGCACCAACTCCTGCTCGACGGGCAGCGGTTGCTCGTGGTGACCTCGAGTTGGTCGGGTTCACCCGACACGATCGTGTCGCTCTACGACGTCGCCGATCCCGCGAACCCGGGCCTGCTGCGTCGCTCGCATCTCGAGGGCAACGTCGTCGCGACCCGTTCGATCGACGGGGTGGCCCGTCTGGTGATCTCCACGGCGTTCGATCAGCGACTGCCGTTTGTCCAGCCGAACCAGTTCGGCCTGGACGAGGAATCGGCGCTCGCCCGGAACCGGGAGATCATCGCCGAGTCGAGCGTCGAGGACTGGCTCCCGCGGTGGTTCGACGAAGCCGGCGACGGCAGCTTCGGACCGATGCAGGCAGCCGTGCCGTGTGAGGACGTGGCCGCTCCGGGCGAGTTCGCCGGGCTCGGCCTGACGTGGATCGGGTCGATCGACGTCCAGGCGGAGGGCACGCCGGTCGGCTCGGCCGGCGTCGTGTCGACCGGCGACACCGTGTACGCCTCGACCGACAACCTGTACATCGCCACGCAGAACTGGGACTGGCAGTGGGGCGGACCCGTGCCGCTGCCCATGCCCGTCGAGGAGGGCCTCGCCGTCGAGGAGGGTGCCACGGTCGATGAGGGCGTCACGGTCGAGGCGACACCGGAGCCCGTCGGGCCGCCAGACAGTGCACCGGAACCGACCGTGACCACACCGACCGAGACGACGCTTGCACCGGAGACCACGTTGCCCGAGACCACGCTGCCGGCGGAGACGACCACCACCGCGGTCCCGACGACCACCGTGCCGGACGACGACAGCGGTGCTCCACCGACGCTGATCCACCAGTTCCGTCTCGATGACGGGACGGCGGCGACCTACGTCGCCTCCGGCGAGGTCCAGGGTCGCCTCCTCAACCAATTCGCCATGAGCGAGTACAACGGCGACCTGCGCGTGGCGACCACCACCGACAACTGGGGCAACTTCGGCGACCAGAGCGTGTCGACGGTGTACGTCATGCGTCCGAACGGCACCGACCTCGAGGTGATCTCCTCGATCTCCGGCCTCGGCAAGGGCGAGCAGATCCACTCGGTCCGATTCATCGACGACGTCGGCTACGTGGTGACGTTCCGCCAGATCGACCCGTTGTACGTGCTCGACCTGTCCGATCCGGCGAGCCCGGTGCTCGACGGCGAGCTGAAGATCCCGGGTTACTCCGCCTACCTGCATCCGGTGGGCGACGGTCTGCTCCTCGGCGTGGGCCAGGATGCCACCGACGAGGGCCGCACCACCGGGACGCAGCTCAGCCTGTTCGACGTCAGCGACCCGACGAACCCGCAACGGATCTCCACCCTGCCGATCGGCGGGCAGAGCGAGGTCGAGTGGGACCACAAGGCGTTCCTGTTCTGGGAGCCCGACGGCACGATCGTGTTGCCGGTGTCACCGGGGTGGGGCAACTGCGGGCCCGGGGTCGACTGCCTCGCCGACGGCATCACCGGTTCCGGCGGCGGCGCAGTGGTCGCCGAGTTGAACGGCCGGGAACTGGTCGCCCGCGGCACGATCAGCCACGGCGATCCCGACAAGCAGGGCTGTTGGAACCCGCTGCAGCGATCGATCGCCATCGGTGACGAACTCGTCACCGTCGGCCTCGACCAGATGAAGTTCTCCGACCGCCTGACCCTCGCCGCCCGGGACTCGGTGTCGTGGGGCGACCCCGAGCAGTACGGCTGCTACTGGTACTGGGAGGGCTGACTGTTACGCCGGGGGTCTGACCCCCGGCGTAACGCCGGGTCACGGCGGGCCGACGGGGGCGCCTCCGGCGTTGGCGCGCAGGGTGTTGACGTCGAAGTCGCCCACCGGGTACTTGACGATGCGGTACGAGTAGCCGAAGGGAGCCTGTCGGATCGACATGATCAGCTTGCGGTTCGCGTCGTACTCGGTGAACATCGGCTGGATCGGGGCGCCCCAGCCGACCAGTACCGATCCGTCAGCCGCCACACCGACGCTTCCGAGCGTGCCGCCGGTGAGTCCGGATTCCTGGGGGATCTCCCACAGCAGGGTGGCGGTTCGCACGCCCGGCCGGTCGTCGATGCGGTACGCGACGGCGCGCGACGGCTGGTTCATCCCGGTCCGGTTGTCGAACATCGTCAACACGTCACCGTCGAGCCGGGCGTCGTGCGGACGCTTCGGCCCACCGAACGGATCACCGACGATCGTGAGGTGATTGCCGGCGGTGAACGGTCGGCCACCGACGGTCCAGCAGGATGTCTCCGTCTCCGGAGTCACGGTCGACCGGAAGGCGCTGTCGAGATGGCGGGCGGTGACCAGGTAGTCGCCGCTGCCGTCGTCGATGTACTGGAGCCCGTTGAAGTGGTGCAGGTCGACCACGCCGGGGGCGCCGTACACGGGCACGTCGAACCGGTTCGGGAAGGTCGAGGCGACGTCAGGAATGTGATCCGGTCGCACTCGCCCGACCACTTCCCGGTGACCGCGCCCCGACGATCTCCTGGATGACACCGTCGACGATGCGGTCGTCCGTCGAGAACGGGCACGTGCCCGGATTCAGCGGGGCGCACTGGCCGCTGAGCGTGGCGTTCAAGGCGTTGAGGTTGTAGTTGTCGACCAGCGGATAGCTGAGCATGGCTCTGCCACCGGGAATCTCGGCGAAGTCGTGGTGGTCGGTCGGCAGTGCCGTGGGCGTTGCCGTCAGGATCTGCCCGATGAAGCTCCCGTCGAGGCGAGTGTGCCAGTAGCCCCTGGCGGGGTCGGTGCCGAACGCCGCGCCGAGGAGGGGCACCGAGACCAGGGTGCCGTCGGAGAGACGTTTGAAGTCGATCACCGGATCGGTGGTGCGCTTGTACCAGACTGGCGCGCCGAAGTGATCGAAGATCACCTGGTACCCGGGCTGCGGACTGCCCGCCACGCCGAACGTGGTGAGATACCAGCCGGGCGACGGGTTGCCCGGCCGCTCGACGGAGAGCTTCGGGAAGTCGACCGGGACGCAGCGCAGGTGGTAGTCACGCTGGACCCCCTGGCGCGTGGTCGACACCACGAGGAGCTGATCCTTGCGCATCTCGCGGGTGAACGTGCCGGACGCGACGGACACCGGCGCCGACCCGGCGACCGAGATCGAGGCGGCGGTGAACGGGAGCAGTTCGAGGTCGATCGAGACGTTGGCGACGCCGGCGTCGGCACCACACTCGACGGCGTAGTCGCTCCCGGCTGCGTTGAATGCAGGCCAGGTGGTCTTGTCGACGCTGAGGCGCCCGAACGGCGAACCCGCCGGCGCGTTCATCACGCCGAACACGTCGACCACGACGTCGGTGGGTGCGGACGCCAGCACGCAGATCTTCCGGTCGGCGCCGAGCTTCACCGTGGCGAGGTTCGTCGCGTCCTGACCCCTGGTGAAGTTGAGCGACGACACCTCCGGCACGGCCCCACCACAGGGGAACACGGTCAGGAACCCGCTGCCGGTGGAACGTGTCGAAATGAAGTTCAGCGACACCGTCGAGGCGTCGTTGGCGTTCGCCAGTCCCGCGACCGGATCGAACGACCGGATCTCGCCGGCGGCGAACGGCTGGAGGGGGCCGCCGATGCCGTTGCGGGAGTCGACCACGCGGCGGCCGGCGTCGGGTTGCAGCGCAACCGTCGGACCGAACGCCGGCGCCGGTCCGTAGTAACCGGTGACGTCCACGATGACATCGGTCGGTACGTCGGACATCAGACACAGGGTTCGACCCAGCCCGAGGCCCACGATCGCGCCGACGGCGCGATCCTCACCTGCGATGAAGTTCAGGTTCGACGCGAGCGGAGCCGGCTGGCCGCACGGGAACGCGACCATGAAGCCGGCCCGTGTCGAGCGCGTGCTCGTCAGGTTGACGACAGCGACCTTGGCGTCAGGGGCGACCGTCGTGGGCGGGATGACGACCTCGCGCACCTGGTACGACTGAAGGGGCACGTTCCCGGGGCGGCGGCTGTCGTACACCCGCTGCGGTTCGACCGGCGTGAAACGGTCGGGACCATCCGACCACCATCCGCCGAGGTCGATGATCAGGTGCGAGCGACCGTGGCTGTAGATGCAGATCTGGCGGTTGGCATCCGGGATGGCCACGACCAGGTTCGGCGTCGGGACCCCGGCCCGTGAGTTCAGGTTGGAGGTCTCCGGTCGGCCGGAGGCGCACGGATACACCGTGAAGAAGTCGGCGACCGCCGACACCGCCGTCAGCGACAACGAGACCGCCTGTGCCGTGGCGGGAACGTCGCCACCGATGCTCACCCGCATGGTGCAGCCGGGTTCGATCTCCGCGTTGACCCCGCCGACGTTGTTGCGGGTGTCGACGAGGCGAACCGGATTGATGGCCGTGTAGCTCACCAGTGGCGCCGTCGTCGCTGCGCCACCGGTGGGCTGGGGCGCGCAGTCGACGGACGCCGTTGCGGCCGACACCGGACCGGACTGCTCGGCGACCACCGGCACGATCGCCACGAGCGCAGACGCGAGCAACAGCAGACGACCGAAACGACTCATGGGCGGGAATCTACCCGGACGCCCGACGGCGCTCCGGTCGCGCCGAGGTCAGGTGCGCTTCTGGATGTTGGCCCATTCGTCGCGCAGACCGACCGTGCGATGGAACAGCATCGTCTGGTCGGGGTCGGCAGCGAAGTAGCCGAGGCGCTCGAACTGGACCACGTCACCGGGGCCCACGTCGGCGAGGATCGGCTCGACCTTGGCTCCTGTGAGCACCTCGCGGGATTCCTCATCGAGGTCGTCGAATACGTCGCCGGTCGACTCGCCGGGCACCTCGGCTGCGAACAACCGCTCGTACAGGGCCACCGTCGCGTCGATCGCGTGAGCCTGCGACACCCAGTGCATGGTCGACTTGACCTTCCGACCGTCCGGGGCGTTGCCACCCCTGGTCTCGGGGTCGTAGGTGACCTGCACCTCGGTGACGTTGCCGGCGGCATCGGTGTCGAATCCCGTCGCGGTGACGAAGTAGGCACCGCGCAGTCGCACCTCCTTGCCCGGCGAGAGCCGGAAGTACTTGGGTGCCGGCTCCGCCATGAAGTCGTCCTGCTCGATGTACAACTCACCGCTGAACGGAACCGTGCGGGTGCCGTCGGCCGGGTTCTCCGGGTTGTTCACCAGTTCGACGTGCTCGACGACCGGTTCGCCTGCGTCGTCGGTCGGCCAGTTCGTGATCACGACCCGCAACGGCCGCAGCACCGCCATGCGCCGCAACGCGGTGCGGTTGAGTTCGGTGCGCACGAACGACTCGAGCAGCTCGATCTGCTGACGGCTGTTCGTGCGCGACACACCGATGAAGTTGCAGAACTCGCGGATCGCCGACGCCGGATAACCGCGGCGACGCAGCCCACGGAGCGTGGGCATGCGCGGATCGTCCCACCCGTCGACGATCCCGTCCTCGACCAGCTTCGCCAGCCGACGCTTCGAGGTGACGGTGTGGGTGAGTTCCAGCCGGGCGAACTCGGTCTGACGCGGCGGCTCGAAGGGCAGCGGCAGGTGCTCGAGGTACCAGTCGTAGAGGGCCCGGTGGCTGTCGAACTCGAGCGTGCACAACGAATGCGTCACGCCCTCGATCGCATCGCTCTGCCCGTGCGCCCAGTCGTAGGTGGGGTAGATGCTCCACAGCGCGCCGGTGCGGTGGTGATGGACTGCCCGGATGCGGTACATGACCGGATCGCGCAGCTGCATGTTCTCGTGCTGCATGTCGATCTTCGCTCGGAGCACGTGGGAGCCCTCGGCGAACTCGCCCGCCCGCATGCGTCGGAACAGGTCGAGGCTCTCCTCGATGGGGCGGTCACGATGCGGGCTCTCGATACCGGGTCTGCCGTATCCACCGCGTTGCGCCGAGATCGTCTCGCCGTCCTGATCGTCGACGTAGGCGAGCCCCTCGGAGATCAGCAACTCCGCCCACTCGTACAGCTGCTCGAAGTAGTCGCTCGCGTAGAGCGGCTCGCCGGCGATCGGAAACCCGAGCCAGGCGAGGTCCTCGATGATCGCCTCGACGTAGCTCGTGTCCTCGGTGTCGGGGTTGGTGTCGTCGAAGCGCAGGTTGCAGATGCCGCCGAACTCCTCGGCGATGCCGAAGTCGACGGTGATCGCCTTCGCATGGCCGATGTGGAGATAGCCGTTCGGTTCCGGCGGGAACCGGGTCTGGACGCGGCCGTCGAACGTGCCACGTTCGTTGTCGGCGATCACCAACTCGCGCACGAAGTTGGCAGCTGCGGGGAGGTCGTCGGGGCGAGGCATGACTGCCCGACAGTATGGACGACGCACGCCTCCGAACCATCCAACGATCGGCGCCGGATCGTCGACGACGGACTCCGGCCATCGCACGGGACGTAGGGTGGAGCCGTGAGCCAGAGGTTTCGCTCCGCGATCGTCGGCGTCGACGGATCTGCGGCGTCGATGGCAGCGCACGCCTGGGCGAGTTCGATCGCAGAGGTCCACGAGGTGCACGTCGACGACGGCGAGATCGCCGCGGTGCTGCAGGGCAAGGCCGCTGACGCCGAAGCGGATCTGATCGCGGTCGGCATGCACGAGCAACGGCGAACGGTCCTGCGGAGTCTCGGGACCGTCGTCTCCACGCTGTTGCGCAACGCCGATCGTCCGATCGTCGTGGTCGGCGCCGAGCAGACCAAGACGCTGCGGGGCGGAACCATCGTCGTCGGCATCGGCCATGGGCCCGCTACGCAGGCTGCCCTGCGTTGGGCGGCGGGCGTCGCGACCGAGCACGATGCGGCCCTCGATCTGATCCGGGCCGTGCCGCAGCGGCCCGTGTTCCGGGCCGACGGCCTGCTCGACGTGCTGGCCTACTACGTCGACCCGTCCTTGGCCACACGATGGGCACGCGAGGACGTGGAGCGATTCGCCGCCGAGATCGACACGATGAGCGAGGACGGCCGAGGAAGAGGGGGCGTGGTCACGTCGTGGTCGACGGCGCCCGGATCGACGGGCCCCGTGCTGATCGATGCCGCGACCCACGCCGATCTGCTGGTCGTCGGGCTGCACGACCGTCCGGGCGCCGACGACCACGATGTCGCACCCTGGTGCCGCCACGTCCTGCTCCATGCACCGTGCCCGGTGGTGTTCGTCCCGGCGACCTGACGTTCGGGCATCGGCGCACCGCGAGTCCAGGATGGTGCGGGCCTGGCACGATGGCGACCGTGCCGACATCCGAAGATCCGTTCCACGATGGCGGTGCCCGGGTCGGGCACGTCCCGCTGCCCAGTTGGCTGGCGATCCTGCTGGTTGTCGGCACGTCGGCTGCCGTGCTCGTGCTCGAGATCCTCGCCGGACGGCTGCTTGCTCCATACGTCGGCGTGAGTCTGAACACCTACACCGGCATCATCGGCACCGTGCTCGCCGGCATCGCGATCGGAGCCTGGATCGGCGGTGTCGCTGCCGACCGCTTCGACCCCCGGGGCCTGATCCCGTTGCTGCTGATCGCGGGCGGTGGGCTGGCGATCGCCACCATCCCGACGATTCGAGCACTCGGCGGGGCCGGCACGTCGTCGAGCGTGGGAGCGATCATGGTGTTGACGTCGATCGGATTCCTGCCGGCAGCGACGGTGCTGAGCGCGGTGCCGCCGGCCGTCGTCAAGCTCCAGCTCCACGACCTCGCGGCGACCGGTTCGACGGTCGGTCGCCTGTCCGCGTACGGCACCGCCGGTGCGATCGTGGCGACGTTCCTGACCGGATTCGTCCTCGTTGCGGTCGCCGCCGTCACCACGCTGATCATCGGCGTCGGGGTCCTGCTCGTCATGGCTGGTCTCGCCCTCTGGGTCACGCTCCCGCGTGCGAGTCGCCGCTCGACGGGAGCCGCCGTCACGTCGATGTCGGCCGTCGCCGGTGTCACGCTCGTCGCGGCGACCGCGCTCGGCAGCCCCTGCGACACCCAGACGACGTACTACTGCGTGACGATCGACGTCGACGCCGACCGCGCGAGTGGCCGCACGCTGGTGCTCGACGACCTCAGGCACAGCTACGTCGACCTCGACGATCCGACACATCTCGAGTTCTGGTACACGCGACGATTCGCCGACGTCGTGGACCGGCTGGGCCCCGACGGACCGATCGACGCCGTCCACATCGGCGGCGGTGCGCTCACCGTGCCGACCCGGCTGCAGGCGACGCATCCCGGGAGCGAGCAGACCGTGGTGGAGATCGACGGCGAACTCGTCGATCTGGTCGTGGACGAGTTCGAACGCTCGACCGGTCCCGGCACCGGCATCGAGGTACGCACGGAGGACGCCCGGCTCGCTCTGGCCGAGCTCCCCGACGACAGCGCCGACGTCGTCGTCGGCGATGCGTTCGGGAGCCGGGCGGTGCCGTGGCACCTGGCGACCGTCGAGTTCGCCGAGGAGATCGCCCGGGTGCTGCGGCCGACGGGAATGTACGCCCTGAACGTGATCGACGGCGGCGACCAGTCGTTCCTGCGCGCCGAGGCGGCCACGATCGCCGCGGTGTTCCCCCACGTTGCCGTCGTGCTCGGGTCGTCTGCCGCCGCCGGAGGACTCGGCAACTCGGTGGTCATCGCATCGGACCGCCCGTTCGATCCCACCCTGGTCGATTCGGACGGAGGGCGACTGGTCGCCGACCTCGAGCCGTTCATCGACGGTGCCACCATCCTCACCGACGACTTCGCGCCCGTCGACCAGCTGTTGTTGCGTGCCGCGTGATCGACGACGTCCCGGTGTCGGTCATGGCTCTACGCTGCGACGGAGTGACACCGAGGATCATCGATCGCTGAGATGACGAACCATTCCGGACACGTCGCCTCTGACGATCTCGCGACACTGCGCCAGATCGAACAGCGCGTGCTGTGGCTTGCCACGCGCATCATCGACCACGCCAACCGCCGACCCGCGTCCGAGGATCCGTCCGGCAACATCAAGGTCGGCGGCCATCAGGCGTCGTGCGCCTCGATGGTGTCGATCATGACGGCCATGTGGTTCGGGCACCTCAACGGCTCCGACAAGGTCGCCGTCAAGCCGCACGCCTCGCCCGTCTACCACGCGGTCAAGTACCTCACCGGCGAACTCGACCGGTCCTACCTCACCACGTTGCGCCAGCGAGGCGGGCTGCAGGCCTATCCGTCGCGCACCAAGGACCCCGACGTGTCCGACTTCTCCACCGGGTCGGTCGGGCTCGGTGCGGTCGCTCCCCTGTTCTCGGCGCTGACCCGCCGGTACGTCGACTCCCACTTCGGTCACCGTCCCGACGCTCGGTTCATCGCGTTGGTCGGAGACGCCGAACTCGACGAGGGCAACGTGTGGGAGGCGATCGCCGACCCGGCCACGCAGGGCCTGGCGAACTTCACGATGGTCGTCGATCTCAACCGCCAGAGCCTCGACCGGGTGATCCCCGACATCGCCGCGATCCGGCTGAAGAAGTTCTTCGAGGACTCGGGGTGGCACGTCGCCGAGGCGAAGTACGGCAGCCGCCTGAGCGCCGCGTTCTCCCGGCCCGACGGCGACGCACTCGAAGCCCACATCGACCGGATGACCAACGAGGCCTACCAGGAGCTGTTCACTCTCGACGGCGCCGACGTGCGGCGGAAGTTCCTCGTCGGCGCCGACGATTCCGTTCGCCGCTTCGCGGACGGCCTCGACGACGACGAACTGAAGGCGGTCGTCACCGATCTCGGTGGCCACGACCTCGGACTGCTGCTCGACTCCTACCGAGCCTGCGACGAGGTGACCGACCGACCGTCGGTGGTGTTCGCCTACACCATCAAGGGGTACGGGCTGCCGATGGCAGGCGACCCGATGAACCACGCAGCGCTGTTGAACGAGGAACAGATCGACGCGTTCCGCACATCGGTCGGCCTCGACACCGGCACGGAATGGGACCGCTTCGACCCCGACTCTCCGGAGGGACGGCGATGCGCTGCGGTCGGCGGAGCGATCAACAACCCGCCGCCGGTTCCTCGTCCGGCCGTTCCGGTCCCCGTGCGAGCGCGGCCGGTGTCGACGAACGGGTTCGTGTCGACGCAGGAGTCGTTCGGGCGCGTCCTCGCGAGCCTCGCCGATCTGGCGGGCGTCGGCGAACGGATCGTCACGACGGCCCCCGACGTCTCGATCTCCACGAACCTCGGCGGGTGGATCAACAAGCGCGGGGTCTACTCGCCCACCGAACGCGCCGACCACGGTGGCGCCGACCGGTTGCTGCGTTGGGCGCCCGGGCCGACCGGACAGCACATCGAGCTGGGGATCAGCGAGATGAACCTGTTCATGCTCCTCGGACAGCTCGGGTTGAGCCACGACCACCACGGCGAACAGCTCCTGCCGATCGGCACGGTGTACGACCCGTTCGTCCTGCGTGGGCTCGACGCCCTGATCTACGGCCTCTACAACGACGCCCGGTTCATCGTGGCAGGCACACCCGCCGGCGTGACGCTCGCCCCCGAGGGCGGCGCCCACCAGTCGACGATCACGGCATCGGTCGGCCACGAACTCCCGAACATCGACTATTCGGAACCGGCCTACGCGAGCGAGGTCGACTGGTTGCTGTGCGATGCACTCGACCAGCTCACGCGACCGGACGGCCGCAGCAGCTATCTTCGACTGTCCACCCGACCGATCGACCAGGGTCCGTTCGCCCATGCGCTCGCCGTGCACGGCGAGGAGCGGCTGCGGTCCTTCGTCCTCGCCGGCGGCCATCGGCTGATCGATGCCGAGCCCGACGGGCGTCCCGCCGTCACGTTGGTCACCACGGGCGCGATGGTTCCCGAGGCGATCGCCGCGGCGGCGGACCTCGACGGCGAAGGGGTGCAGGCGGTCGTCGTGCACCTCACCAGTCCCGATCGGCTCTACCGGGAGTGGCGGTCGAGGTTCATGTCGTCGGCGACCTCGGGTCGTCTCGTCCGCCGCCCGATCCACCTCGACACCCTGGTCCCGATCGGCGAACGCGATCGTCCGATCGTGAGCGTGCACGACGCCGCGTCCCACAACCTGGCATGGCTCGGCTCGGCGATCGGAACGCACCAGTACGCGCTCGGCGTCGATCGCTTCGGTGAATCCGGCACGATCGCGGAACTCCACGAAGCGACGAACATCGACGCGGCGAGCATCGTCAGCACCGCACTCGTCGCACTCGCGGAGCGCGAACCACCCCACCGCTGAGTGCACGGCCCGTACGACTCTCGGCGGAACTGGTCGCGACTGCCGCAACTCGTTCCGCTGAGACCCGAACACACGGGGGCTCGGGCGAGTGTCTGTCAGGTCGGGTCGTGGTAGATCAGTCGCAGCAGTGGCCCGGTGAGCGCAGTGGTGACGAGGGCCATGACGACGATCACGGTGTAGGCGGTCGGGTCGATGACTTCGAGGGAGAGGCCGACGGTCGCGACGACGATCTCCAAGGCGCCGCGTGCGTTGAGTGAAGCACCGAGTCCGAGCGAGTCGCGAGGGGTGAGGCGACCCAGTCGGCCGCCGCTGTAGGAGCCGGCGAGCTTGGCGGCCGTCGCCGCGAGCGTGACGATGATTGCCCACGTCGCGACCGACCGATCGGCGAGTTCGGTGAGGTCGACGCGGATACCGGCGATGGCGAAGAAGAGCGGTGCGAAGATGCCATTCGTGACCGCTTCGAGTGCCGCGAAGCCATCACTGCGTCGCAGACGGCTCCCCCCGATTGCGATCCCGGCGATGAAGGCACCGATGACGACTTCGATCCCCGCCGCGTGGGTGACCATGCCGACGGCGACGACGCTGAGCGTGAGGAGGCTGATCTCGGCGGCCCGGCCTCCGTCGCGTCGATCGAGCTCGTCGGTGAGCTCGTCGAGCACACGTGGTCCGTATCGGAGCACGACCCAGCTGACGCCGAGGACCACAGCGATGGCGACGGCCAGTGGTCCGAGTTCGAATGTTCCGGACTCCGCGACGCCGACGACGACGCCGAGGAGCAACCAGCCGACGATGTCATTGACCGTCGCGACGCCCAGGGCGAGATGGGCGATCGGGCGGTTCATCAGGCCGAGGTCGCTGAGAATGCGCGCAGCCACCGGCAGTGAGGAGATGGCGAACGCAACCGCGAAGAACAGCACGAAGACCGTTCGCGTCGCATCGCCGAGGAACTCGTCGGGCAGTCGCGACCCGACGAGCGCTCCGACGAGCAAGGGCACCGCGAGGCTGCCGATCGTTGCAGTGGTGGCAGCTCGACCGTGTCGGCGAATCATCGAGGTGTCGATGTCCGCACCCGTGATGCCGAGGAGGAACACGATGCCGATCCAGGCCAATCCGAGCAGCAACCCGGCCTGTCGCTCGTTGGCCGGGAACAACCACTCGAAGGCAGACGGCCACAGCTGTCCGAGCAGCGACGGACCCAGCGCAACACCGGCCAGCAGCTCGCCGATGACCCGTGGCATGCCGACACGACGGGCGACGTAGCCACCGGCCCTGGCGAGGCCGAGTACGACCAGCAACTGGCACCAGAACACGAACAACGAGTGCTCGTCGAGCGGCGGAAGCGGGGCAATCGCGACCTGGGCCATCGCAGAGGCTATGCCGCGTGGAGTGATCGAGCGGGAGGGTCATCGGCCCGGGCGTCACAGCCGCCGGACGGGCGTCGGACGAGGCTGATTGCTCCTGTCTCCAGCCGAACGGATCGTCGAACACCACGACTCCGCCGGGCCTCGGCCCCTACCTGCGTCAGCGTCGACTGGTACCTTGGCCGCCAGTGCAGCGCAACCAAGGGGCAGACGTCCTTGCGATGTCGGTCATCGTGCCGTCGTACCAGCGGCGCGATTCGCTGCTCCGACTGCTGGGCACCCTTGATGAGGCAACCGGCCGCAACGCTGACGTCGAGGTCGTGGTCATCCTGGACGGATCGACCGATGGATCGCGCGAGGCGCTCGAGAAGGCCCGATTCACATTCCCGTTGCGATGGCAGTGGCAGCCGAACCGAGGCCGATCGGCCGCGCGCAATGCCGGCCTCGCGTTGGCCGAAGCGGAGGTCTGCTGGCTCGTCGACGACGACATGACCATCGACCGCGAGGCGTTCGAGACCCACGCAGAGTTCCATCGCAACGCGCCGGAGCCGTCGGTGCTGGTGGGCCCTCAGGTCGAGAACAGGGGCGACCGGTACCTGGACCACATCCTGCAGGAACGCATCGAGCGTCTCGCCCGCGACCGTGTTGTCGCCGACCCGTTCGACTTCTGGACGGGCAACGTCAGCGCCCATCGCCAGACCCTGCTCGAGGTGGGTGGCTTCAGCGAGGACTTCGTCGGCTGGGGAGAAGAAGACATCGAGCTGGGCTTCAGGATCATGAAGGCGGGGGTGCCGGTCGCCTACGAGCGCGCCGCTGGTGGACACCACTGGCGCAAGCGACCACTCAGCCACCGGATCATCGAAGAACGCGAGCGGGGCCGCAACATCGTCCGACTCTGCGAGCTCCATCCAGAGGCGACGAGTCGGATCTTCCCGTCGTCCACGGTGATCGCCGACCTCCACAGACGCAACCTCCGCTCGCCGCTGGTCTACGGCACGATCGGGCGCAGTGCAGCGTTGGCGCTCCGGTCGGAACGGGTTCGATCGTCGGGACAGAGCGACAGGATCTTCAACATCGGGATGTCGGCCTCGCGTCTTGCGGGGATCATCGAGGAAGGCGGTTCGGAGCGTCTCCAGCGTCGGGCGACCGTCAGCCATCGGTTGTTCCGTTCCCCGTCCGTCACCGCGGAGACCGAGTCGAGACCGGCCGCGATGGGCACGAACGACGTCCGGTCCGAGTACGAATCGACCGGTTTGGTCCGCCAGTCGATGCCATTGGCCGATCAGGGAGTGCTCGACCGGCTGCGGGCCGACGCCCCCTGGTTCGCGAACGCGGTCGCCGAGCTACGCGAGCAGGGTTTCCGACGAGTGCCCTATGCCTTCACGCCGGCCATCGAGCAAGTCGCCACCGACCCCGGGCTCACCGGCGTCATCGAGGAAATCCTCGGCGACGAGCGATGGGTGGCATGGGGAGCGAACATCCAGATCGGGACCCCGAATGCGGCGTACGAATGGCACACCGACATCGAGAGCGACCACTGGCCCACGATCACGGTCGCCATCGGCCTCTCGGGATGCCGAGAGGAGAACGCGACCCGATATCTCCCGGGATCACATCTGTTCCCCGTGACCCCGCAGGCGTGTGGTGATCCGACCGACGACGAGCTCGTGCTCGCAACGGCCCGGGTGCTCGACCCGCGCACCCAGGAGATCGTGAGATTCGAGGGGTTCGGCGACGGGCGCTTCACGATCTTCGACGCGAAGGGGTGGCATTGCGGGGACGCCGAACCATCGACCGATCGTCTGGCACTGTTCCTGCACTATCAGCGGGCGGACGATCATCGGATCCCGTACATGCGCGACTTCACGACGAACTCGTGGTTCGAGGAGGCGGCGGCGTTCGTGCCGAACCCCCGCCTCGGCGACGACGTGGAGCGCGCCGTGTACCCGCCGCCGTACCAACCGGAAGACGCTGCTCGCTTGCCGATGAGGTTGCTTCGCACGACGACGCACTCCCTTCGGCGCGGTCGGTCCCGAGCGGCCCGCGCGTGACTGTCCGCTCTCGACACTGAGTCAACCCAAGCATGGCCGTACATGGAAAGAGACCCTCCGGGGAGGGCCGCTGACCTTGCGTCGTGATGGCCGCGCTCGGCAGCCCGTCCGGGATTCGAACCCGTGCCTCCACCGTCGACTGTGCTTCAGCTGAGTTCCGTCGACGGTCGGTAGATCGTCCGGTCGTGGCTGAAATGCGCCGCGGCGATGTCGAGACGCCGAAGACGGCCGATGGTCTCGGCCGCCGCGTGCCGATATGCCTCGTCGTGGATGTTGTCCACTGCGACGACGCCAGCACTGAACTCCGCGCAGGTGTAGCAGCACTGACCGGCAACGAGCTGTGCTTCGCCGTCGGTGCCCTGGACCAAGAGGGACTGGTGGCCGGGGGTGTGTCCGGGGGTGGCGAGGATTCGAACACCGGGAGCGATCTCCTCGTCGCCGTCGATGACTCGTCGTCGGTTCGGTTGGATGTGAGCCCACTCGGCGATCGTGTAGTTCGGTTGTTGCGCTGCGGCGAGTTCGGCCGACTGGACATAGACCGGCACCGAGGGCAGGGCGTGGTTCTGGCCACAGTGATCGAAGTGCAGGTGGCTGTTGACGATCGCGGTGACGTCGCGTTCATCGACGCCGACCGCGTTGAGGGCAGCGACGATCGGCGTGATCTCGGGCTGCATGTAGAGGTCGTCGATCAACGGGTGGCCCTGCCCGACGCCGGTGTCGAACACGATCACGCCGTCGGGGTGACGGATCACGAACGCACGGATGAGCGCGGTCACATCGTCGACTCGGGGATGCCAGTCGGGCAGCTGCACCTCACCGAGTTCGAGGACCTCGACGACCAGTGTCATGACCGACCCGGCGCCTCGTGATCCGCTTGCCCATCACTCACGCCGACATCCTCCCAGACTCGAGCAACGACGGGGACGAAGTGCGTCTCGGAGAGTGCGGCGACGCGTTGCGAGTCAGCTGCTGGCCATCTCCGCCTCGTATCGCTGCGCGGCCTCGTCGACGGCCGCCAACTGCTTCTCGGCGAGTTCGGGGCGGGCGTGCTGTGCCCGGTCGGCTGCGCCGATGAGGCTGCTGACGCTGCCCTGAAAGCGCGGCATCACATGACGGGCGAACAACTCGTAGCTCTTCTTGGTCGCCTGGTTGTTCGCCCAGTTGTGACTCAGTGTCAGATAGGCACCGAAGCCGCCGTTGGACTGATCGAGCAACTCCTCGATCTGAGCAATCGCCTGGTCCGGGGTGCCGATCACACCGAGGCCGCCGTTCACGAAGGCGACCATCTCGTCGATGTCGCCGCCCTCGACGGCCATCTGCGGGAACGCGGCGACGTTCTGGAAGTAACGGAACCACTGGGTGATGCCGTACTCGACGTCCTGGCGGGCCTGCTCCTCGGTCTCGGCGAGGTGCATCAGCCCGACGAGACGCCACTTGTCGCGGTCGGCCACCTGCCCGTGCTGAGCGGCGACGTCTTCCTGGATGGTCCAGTGGTGTGCGAGGACGTCCATGCCGATCGCCACCGTCGCACCGAGCGACAGCACGCCTGCGCCGTACTTGCCGGCCAGCTTCGCACCCGAAGGGGACGCGACCGCAGCGACAGCGATGTCGAACAACGGATCGGAATACGGGCGCAGGTGCAGCCGGGCGTCGCTGAGGGTCAGGCGATCGGAGGAGTAGTTGACCGGCTCATCGCTGGTGAGCAGCTGCATCACGATCGCCATGTACTCCTCGAGCAGCGGGCGCATCTCGCTGGGTTCGAGGCCGAGCATCGCGGCATCGGTCGGCAGTGCGCCGGGCCCGACCCCGAGCATGATGCGACCACGCGTCAGATGGTCGAGGAGCACGATTCGCTCCGCCGTCCACAGCGGGTTGTGGTAGGGCAGTGACACGACGCCGGTGCCGAGCTTGATGCGCTGGGTGCGTGCGGCAGCGGCGGCGATGAAGATCTCGGGAGATGCGATGATCTCGCTCCCGGCAGAGTGGTGCTCGCCGATCCACGCCTCGTCGAAACCGAGCGTGTCCATGTGTTGCAGGAGGTCGAGGTCGGCCTCGAGGGACAGTGTGGGGTTGTGCTCCGGTGGGTGGAACGGTGCCATGAAGGTGCCGAAACGCAGGCGCATGATGAAGTCTCCGTGCTGGTTGGTTCGCCGATGGATACCCGCCCACGGCCGACACTATGTGCTCTTGTGAAGCGGCATCGTGTCGGGTGACCCGACACGAATCGATCACGACGATGGCGAGGTCCTCGTCCTTGTACAGCCTCATCAGGGTCGCAAACGCGGGCCCACCGCCGCCGTGGGAGTCATGGTGTCGGTCGCCGTCTTCGACGACGTGCCAGCCGAGACCCTGTTCGAAACCATCTCCGCAGCGGTTCGCCATGTCATCCCACTGGCCGCTGCTTCCAGCTCGGACGTGTCTGTCGTTCAACATCGTGTCGACGGTGTCCTGCGACAGGATGCGTTCGCCTTCCAGCTACCGGCGTTCAGGACTGCTGCGGCGAGCCGGGCCGTCGACAACCCGGATCGCCTTCCCAACGGGCATCTGGGCGAGCGGTATCCGGCCGAAGTGTCGGACCTCCGAGCCCGACCAGTCCACCGATTGATCCCGTCAGCGATCGGGCAAGCGTCCGGGCCACGGCACCCGTTCTGAGCGGGACTGGGCATCGAGCCACGTCACAACGGCAGCTCGGCACCTTCGCAACCCTCGGTGCGTGCCGAGCCTCGATCTGCTGCTGCCGGTCGTGGAGACATCGGCTGGCACGGCCGGATCGAGCGCCAGCACCGTCGTCATCCCGGGTGGCGTGCTCGTCGGGGTGTACCCGCCGAGCGGCTGGCCAACACCCGAGTCTCTCGCCTCGTCGAGTCTCGTTGCGGTCGATGCCGATCCTCGACGGGAACCAGGCGATCATGACGCACGACGACAACGCGGACGGCGTGGCTGACAACCAGGGTCTGGTACCCGCCCGAGCACACGATCGAGACAATTTTGGTCAACCTGACGAGCTGAACCCGACAGACCAAACCGTGCACGAACCGGCGTGAAGGCTTGCGCTGGGCTCGACGCGCGAACTGGAAATCGATCGGCCAGGAAGTCGGCATCGGCCATGTTGGTCTGGTCGGCCGGTCAGACCACCATGTGGTCTCTCTGTACGGACTCGATGTCGGTAGCGGCGAAGATGTGGGCCTCCGCATCTTCGATAGGCATCGGTCGCGCCAGGAGGAAGCCCTGCGCGAGTTGACAGCCTCTGACGCGCACGTATTCCAGCTGCTCCTCGGTCTCCACGCCTTCGGCCACCACCGTGACGTTCAGTGTCCGGCCGATCATGAGGAGCGCCTCCACGATGGTCGAGTCGTAGCCGTGCTCCGTCGCCGACGCGATGAAGCTGCGGTCGATCTTGATGCAGTCGATCGGTAGCTCGCGGAGGTAGGTCATCGACGAGTAGCCGGTGCCGAAGTCGTCGATCGCGACCGTGAGGCCACGGGCGCGCAGCGCGCCGAGCACCCTCTTCGCTCGGTCCATGTCTTCGAGCAGTTTCGTCTCGGTCAGCTCGAGCTCGAGCATCGTCGGGTCGGCGCCTGTCATGCCGAGCACGGCGTCGATGTCGGCGAGCAGGTCGCCATCGGTCAGGTGTCGACCCGAGATGTTGACGGCGATCCGACGCAGGCAGGTCGGGTCACGTAGCTTCCAGGCAACAAGCCGCTCACAGGCCTGTGTGAGCACCCATCGCTCGATCTCGAGGATCAGTCCCGAGCGTTCGGCGATCGGGATGAAATCGTCCGGTGGGACCATTCCGTGACCGGGTCGCATCCATCGCACGAGCGCCTCCGCCCCTGTGACGCGGTTCGTCTGCAGGTCGGTGACGGGCTGCAGATGGAGGACCAACTCGTCGTTGTGCACAGCCTTGCTGAGCGCCAACTCCAGTTCGGTTTCTCGGTCGATCTGTTCCTTCATGGTCGAGTCGAAGAGCTCGACGGAACCATGGCCACGGCGCTTTGCCTGGTAGACGGCATTGTCGGCCTGGCCGAGCATGTCGAGCGCCATCGTGTCAGCCGTCGGGATCGCGACCCCGACGCACGCCGAGAGCGAGAAGAACGAGCCGTCGTAGTCGAGGGGCAGCTCGACTTCCCTGATGAGTCGATGGCCCAGCGCGATGACATCGGCCATTTGCGCGAACCGGTGCGTCACGACGATGAACTCATCGCCTCCGAGGCGGCCGATGAACTCGCCGTTCCGGACGGCGCCCATCAATCTGGTCGCGACGTCCGCGAGGACACGGTCGCCGGTGGCGTGGCCCCTCACGTCGTTGACGTTCTTGAACCCGTCGAGATCCAGGTACAGCACCGCGACATGTCCCGGGTGGTTGGTCGTGATCTCGTCGAGGTGTTCGAGGACGGCAAACCTGTTTGGCAACCCGGTCAAGGCGTCGTGGAGGGCCTGGTAGCTGAGCCGGTCCTCGAACTGGCTGCGCTCCGAGATGTCGTGTGCGATCACCGCGGTGACCCGATCGTCTCCGGCATCGACCACGCTTCGGGCGACGAGCACCTTGGGTCGCACGCCGGAACGTGTCAGAACCAGCGCGTCCCCGTCCGTTTGGGAGAGCAACTCGCTGATCGGACGTCCGAGTTGCTCGTCGCTCGTGAGTCCCGTGAGACGGCTGCTCGCCTCGTTGGCCGTCAGCACGATGCCGTCGTCGTCGGTCGTCCAGATCGCATCGTCGGCCTGTGCGACGATCGCCGACGACAGTGCCTCGCTGCGATGGAGCTGGCCGGTGACGTTGGCCAGGTGCACGAACGAGTGCTGGAGAGAGACGCCGATGGCGCCGGGAAGAACGGCATCGTGGTCGTCGCGCTCGAGTTCGCCGGAAGCCAGTCCCCGGATCCGTTCGTTGACACGATCGAGCGTTGACACGAGGTCGTTCATCGTGCGGGTCAGGGCTCGAACGTCACGAGGTCCACTCATCTCGAGCGCGGGAAGGTCGATCTCACCGGCGTTGATCTCCTCGGCGCGACGAGCGAGCCGGCGGAGCGGAACCAGGATCGACCACAACACGAGCAGGATGAGCCCCAGCGTGACGCCGGCGATCGCCCAGAGCAGGATCTGAGTCCGGTCAGCCAACGCCTCGGCGTCCTTCGAAGCGGCGCGGACCTCGTCTGCCACCCGTTCGTGGAAGCCGTTCGAGTAGTCCTCGAGCGCGGCGAGATATTGGATCTGCCCATAGACCTTGTCGGCGGCGGCGTTCACCGCGCCTGGGTCGTCCGCGATCGAACCCGGCGTCCCATCAGGGCCCACGACGGTCACGTCGGCGGGGCTTTCGTTGTCTCTCGTCCGATCGAACACCGCTTGTTCTTCCGCGCTCAGGGTCCTGCGGTAGACGTCGACGTAGGTGTCGTGAGCAGCGGCGAGGCGCGCCGTCGCCACCTCGTCGTCATTTGCCCCGATCGTCCCGTCGATGACGGCCTGCGCCTGACGGCCGGCACTGACGAGCACGTCAGCGAGCGAACCGAGCTGTGACCGACGAAGAGCGAGCACGGTGGAATCATCACCGTGGTAGGAGTGCAGCGAGAGGATCTCCGCCAGCAACACGTCCAACTCCTCGAACACCCGATCGACGTCGTCGGTCGTCGCCCTCCCCTCATCGCTCAGATCCTGCTGCGCCTGTAGGGCACCGCGGATCGGACCGAGCCGATCTCCGACCGGCGTGCCGTCGGCGAGTTCCAGGGTTCGGTACCTCTCGTTCAACTCATCAAAGGCTCGTTCGAGATCGCGAAGATTGTCGGAACGGATCGACTCGAGGTCGAATCCCGTGACTCCCACGATCACTTCGCGCGGAACGCCGATCGCGTCCAGGGCGGCCAACCCGCTGAGCGCGAGCCGCTCGAGTTGTGCTGGTGTGAAGATCGCCGCCACCGTTTGCTGCAACTCGACGACGTCGACCAGTTCGGAGGCTTCCGACGCCTCCGACCGCTCGACCGCGATGCGCTCCGTGGCCAGGTATCCGACGGCGAGCAACGGCACGATCACGAGGGCGAGCAGGCGCGCCGTCAACGGAGTGCTTCGATCGTCGAACACTCGGCGCATGCGGCTCCATCGGCATGGATGCATGCGGCCTTGAGCGCCTTGGCCGTCCTGCGTCACGAGACTGGGCCCTCCGGTATGGGCGCTTTGGCGAGGCCGGGAAGGTGATCTGCGCAGCCGCGCGCGGGATGCCTACCGCTCACCGCCGTGGCTCGTCGGCTGACTGCTGAGATGGCTCCGAGCCGAGACCTGCGGCCCCGGCGCAGGCGTGAGTTCGGCGGATCGGCTGTGTGACCTCCGGAGGTTCGCCATGGATGACGTCGAAGGCGCCCACTCGTTCCACGTCGAGGGCAGCTCGTCGGACTCGTTCACGGGCCGCCTTGACGCATCCCGCGGCAAGAGCCTTGCCCGGGTCGAGACCCAGCGGGTCGGCGACTCGGAATCGGACCGCTCCACGACCATCGGGGTCGGCCCGGAATGGTCTACGTACTGCAAGGCACGATCACCGACCACCGAAACGGCCAGGCCACCGACTATGGGTCAGGGCTCGGCTGGCCAGAGGACAGGCACACCTTGCACTGGCTCGAGAACAGGGGAACGACGCCAGCCATGGAGATCTCGGTCGACATCGTCAGACAACCGTAGGCATGGCCAAGGGCCGTTCGGTTCGCCGCGAACACGGAGACCGCCTGGTGAGCGCCCGACCTCGGAGCGCGTGGTCGCGCCATCGCACCACCCTTGAACCCGGTATCGCATCAGATGCGCGGGAAGTGCCGTATTGGACGGCTCGACGGGCCTGTGACTTCCGATCGCCCCAGGAGGGCGAGGTCCCGCCGAACGCAGCGCAGGTGCGCCCACTCCTCCTCCAGGATCACGCGCACGCAGTCACCGACAGTGGGATGCCAGTCCCCGCTGCCCCACGGGTTCTCGCGCTCCTCGGCGAGCAGCTCCGGCGTGGCAGTGGCCAGGAGGTCGGTCACCAGCTGCTGCCGCTCGGCTCGCCCCGCGAGGATGTCCTCGAACGCCGGAGCGTCGGTCCGGAAGTTCGAGATGTCGAAGCCCATCTCGGCCGCACCAGTGAAGATCTGGCCGATCTCGTGGAAGGGCTGCTCCACAGTGGTCGCTGGCCCAGACCCTTCGTCACCTCGTGCTGGTGATCATGCCTGCCGATACCGAGCGGTCTGCCACCTGACATCGAGGCTTGCGTCAGGCGCCCAAGGCGGCCGGGTGACCTACGAGATGATGGAGTCGGCGTGGCGGCAGCCGGTCACGGGCACGTGGCCTGACTGGATGGATGAGTGAGAGATCCCGTTCGCCGAGACCATCGACCGGGCGAAGAAGTACGTCGTGTCGAGCACGCTGAGCGGGGTCGATTGGAATGCCGAGCTGGTGCGTGACGACTTGGGGCGAGCGCTTCAGCGGCTCAAGCAGGAGCCAGGCGACGGCCTGTTCGTGGGTGGCGTGACGCTCCCCCTGGCGTTGGCAGATCTGGGACTGATCGACGAGTACGAGTTCCTTGTGCAGCCGGTCCTTGCCGGACACGGGCCGACGGGTGCTCGCCGGTCTGCGCGAGCGCATCCAGGTCGAGCTGGTGGATCGCCATGAGTTCCGGTCGGGGACGGTCGCCCTGCGATACCGGCCCGCGCGAGCTACGGCTCGACGTGTGATCTGTCCTGACACGTTGGCTGCCTCGCGATGGAACGACGGATCCGGTGGGCGGCGCAAACCGACGCCACGACATCTGTCCCGGCACGGGCGTCGTGTCGTCGTTACCCGGTCGTGATCGGTGATCTCGTTGTCGATGAGTGCGATGCGCTGCGCGAAGAGCGCGCATCGTGAGCCTCGTGCACTGATCGCGCGAGAGTGGCCGCCTCGAGTGAGACCAGGCCAACACGAACGTCGTCAGCGGCTCGACTGCATGGCTGCCGATTCACGCCGACGGTGCCCTTTTCTCCATCGGCGACTTCATTCCGCTCAGGGAGACGGAGAGGTCTGCGGGACCGGTGGAGTCGCCCATGACGGCGACCATCAGGCTGTCCGTGCGCCGCGACCTCGACGTCGCCGAATTCCAGGCCCGGAGAAGGACCAGACCTGCACTGTCGGACTCAGAAGTACACATCACGACTGCTCACGGCCTGGACCTTCTACGAGAACGCCCGCACTGCAACCCGCTACATGATCGAGTGGCTCGGGACGAATCACGGGCTCGAACCAGCCGACGCATACCTGTTGTGCAGCACGGCGGCCAACCTGCGGGTCAGCGAGATCGTCGACGCACCCAACTGGGTCGTGTCGCTCCACTTCCCCCTCGACATCTTCCGCTGACATTGACCACGCCAATCGGTGCTTCGCACCCGGCGCGATAGTCGCAAACGCGAACGCGTCGCCGCGCGCTCGGGTTCCGGCGATGCGCGCAACGCGGACCGTTCCTGGTCCGAGATCGGAGCGATGCTCGGCGTGTCCAAGCAGGCCGCCCAGCGCAAGTACGCCGCCAAGATCTCGGCGCAACCGTCCGCCGAGTTCGACGGATCAGGCGCACAGTCCGCTCAACCGACTCCATCGGCCGCCCGAGAGTGTCGGACAGACGTCGACGGATCGGTGCTATCGGGTGTATGAGTCGGGCCGAAGTCGGACGCGACCTGCAGCGGCTGAGTGGGGATTGCGTGCGGCGTTCTCGAGTGGGCTTGCCTCTCCGCTACGTCCGTTCGATGATGAGGAGGAAATCGACCTGCGCGTCACCCCGTAGATCTGAGCGAGGGTCGTCTTCCCGACGTTGGGGATGATCGAGACGATCTCCCCGTCAAGCCCATCCAGGAAGGCATCCAACTTGACGGAATCGGTCTCCATGCCGATATCGAACCGATGCACCTTGTAGCTCATGAGGTACCTCCTACCCCGGGGCTCCCGAAAGCAACTCTCTGGCTGGTCGGAGCAACCCAATGATCGCCCACAACTGGGGCAGCGGACCAGAACCAGAAATCACTGTCGCACGTCCGGTGACCCGCGGCGGCAACACCAGACCACCACGACCCCGATGACTCCGAATGCTGACATCACTCCGGCGAAGACAACCTCGGCCCATCTCCAACGCTCACGATGATCGGCCCGGTGCTCTCGCCGGACATCGAAGTCGACCCACGGTCCGGTTCGTCCGACCACGAAGACGAGGACCCGCACTGAGTGCAGCAACGTCGCCGCCGCTGCCACGCGCAGCGGAAGCCGAGCGTGACGAGGAGTCCGAGATCTCCACCAGCGCACCGCGCCGAGCACAGTCACGAAGTCGACGATCATCTCGATGACCGTCAGCGCCACGACCCAACTCTTCAGCACCGCTCGCGCCTCGCCCGCAAGCAGCGCAATCGTCCGATAGAGCAGAACACCGGCGCCAGCAACGAGCAAGCCGGGACCGACACCACTCGAACGGACCGGCGTGGCGAAACCAGCCGTCACAGCCATGTCGCCCCGGCGCGGATGATTTCACGACTCAGGAACGCGGGGTGACGGTTCGGATGGATCGACATCGCAGTCCCCCGCTACTTGGGGCCCAGCGTTTCGACGGTGCCGACACCGGTGACCGTCGAGCTCACTGCGGGCTCGCCGTAGTAGCGGACGGTGCCGACACCGGTGACCGACATATCGAGCTCACTGACAACCCACAGCGTCGTCGTGCCGACGCCGACCGATTCGACCGTGGCCACCTCGGCACGGAGATCTTCGCCATCGAAGTCACCGGCGCCGGCCAGGAGGACATCGAGTCGGTCGGTTCGACCGGTGGCGACGATGCTGCCGGCTCCGGGGAGTGAGGCCCGCAGCGCCGAGACGTCGAGATCGGGTGCGACGACCGTTCCCGCTCCGGGAAGATCGATCTGGAGCCGATCCCCCGTGGCGCAGCCAGCCAATTCGATGGTGCCGGCTCCGGAGAGCACGACGGCGGCGGTCGCCGGACAGCCAAGCCGATAGGTGACGCCGCCGGTGGGATCGATGTCGACCCCCGGCTCGGTCGAGATCGTGAGGGTGTCGCCTGAGACGTCGGTTCGGATGTCGACGAGCAGGTTGTCGTCCGTTTCGACTTCGACGATTCCGTCCGAGCCGGCGCCGAACAGAACCTTGCCCTCGCCGGCGAGCACGACGCGCTCGAACCCGGCAATCGACCGGGCCTCCACGGCTACCTCACCGGATCCGCTGACACGGTCGCTGCCGGTGCGAACATCGCCACAGGCGACCACGAGCGGGCACAGCATCGCCATCGCCATCGCCATCGCCGGTCGACGGGAGGCCACGTTCGGGTCCCTGTTGGCTGCTGCTCCCACGGAATGACACCTCTGCGCCCATGATTCGTGATGGCGGGCGTTGCCTCCAGGGCAGAAGGCCACAACGAAGACAGGGCGGGGAATTAGACCCTCGTCACCGACGCGGCACATGACCTGGCTGGGGCGTCGCTTCGCGATCACCAAGTTCGGGATCGTCCGCCCAGCGTTCGGAGCCCTCACATCAGCACGTCACACAGGTGGCCCCGATCGCGCAGGCTCGTCTGGCGACGGATTGCGAGGACCCGATCTTGTGACGCAGGGCTAACGCGTCCGGTGAGGAACCGGCGCACCGCGGGGGGTCTGCCGGTCAGGGATCAGGTGATCGACACGAGGCCGGACCGCTGCGTGGTCTCCGGTTGCGGTGACTGGAATCGGCGATGAGGATGTTGGTACGGGCCGGACGCTGCGGGTCGTCGCTGACGCCGGAGCATCGATCGGTGCTATCGACTGGGGGCCCTCAGAGCGGGAGCTGGGGGACGCCATCACGGCAATGGCGCAGGGACGTTGAACTCGACGAGGCCATCTCCAACGGTGCTCGCAACGAGAACCCGTCCGTACGGGCTCTTGAGACGTCGTACGGTCGCACTGTCTGCCCGTGGCGAGAGCGGGAATCCCCAGCGGGCCGGTAGTCCGGTGCACCGTCCGCGCTTATGCGGGCCACACGTTGCGATCAGGCGACTCGTCGAAGAAACGGCACTCGATGGAGCCTCCCGGCCCGACCCCAGCCGGATTGCCGTCCTGGTCAACGAAGTACTCAGGCTGCGCGGACGCGATCAGCTGGAGCTGGTAGCTACCGGGGGAAGGTCGAGCCTGCACATGTCCCTGGGCAACGACCTCGGGTCGAAGATGGCGACGTCGGCACGGAAAGCCGTTGCCGTCACGTAGGCCATGCTGCCGGGCAGGCTGACCTTCGAGGGTAACCGTAGGCGGCAGAAGAGGGTGTAGGCGTCATATCGGCTTGGCCGCCAATCGCGACATAGGGGCGGCCTCGGTGATGCCACCACCTCGTGTCAAGGATCAGCGAGGAAGCTCTCGACGACGGGAGGTCCTGGACGCTGATGCCGCTGCGATCGTTGCCGGGACAACGAGCTCGTCGGCCGGATGTTGGAGCCACCCCACGCAGCGGTCGTACCGAGGTTGTCGAGGATGACGGGCCCGGTGCCGATGTAGACGTCGGCGCCGCCGTCGAGGCTCAGCCCCCCTACTCCATTGCCGACGATGCGGGTCGTGCCGTCGAGGCTCAGCTGTCCGGCGATGCCGAACACCCCGAAGAATTCGTTGCCGGCGACCAAAGTGTTGCTCAGGCTGAGGAAGCCGCCGACGTTGGCGCCGGCGCCGCTGTGGTTGTCGAGGATCGCCGAGTCGCCGACGGTGATCGATCCGGGTCCGCCGGCCCCGCCGGCGAATACCCCTGTTTCGCCGTTGCGCTGAACCGTTGAGCTGCCCATGGTGACGATGCCGCCGGACGATGCCGCCACCCCGAAGCGGTCGTTGTCGGTGACCACCGTGTCGAAGACCTGAGCGCTGGATCCTTCAGCAATGTCGATCGCTGTCTCAGTGGCCTGCTGCGCGGTGACCCCAAATGCGGTGATGTCGGCTTGGCTGGCTTGAGCGCGAAGCGCCCGCCGGTGATGATCAGGTCCTCGACATGTACCCGCTTGGCGTCGAAGACACCAATAGTGAAAGGCTCATCGGGCATCGGTGCTCGGATCTCGGCGTCACCGATACCGAACAACGTCACGTCGTCACGGAAGATCCCGACGCTCTCGACGCACACCCCCGAGATGCCGATGCGCACCGGTCCGATCCACTCGCCGGCCTGAGCCTCAGCCAGCGCATCTCCGACGGTTTCGCCCGCAGTGCAGTCAACCGACAGCTCCAACGGGTAGGTGCGTGCCTCGAGGTCCTCGACCCGCTCGGCAAGTGCGGTGACGTCTTCAGGGGAAACGCCTTCGCTCCAACTGATCCGGACCTGGTTGGCCGCACATGACTTCAACGGTTGATCGCCGATCGCCACATTGGTGATCACCCCGCCCTTGTTGAGACATCCGGTGTAGGTGTTCCCACCGTCATCGGAACCCGTCGCTGCGACGCTCACGCCTCCAAGAGCTCCGAGTGCCACGACGGAAAACAGAATCAGTGTTCTACGCATGATTCCCCCTCGATAGTCCGCTTCGCATTCCAGCGTGTTCCGAGGGTGCACTGACTTGTAGGGCCATTCGTCAGCTGGTGCGACGGACAACCAAGGACGGGCCATGTCGGTACGAGTCGGCTGGTCAATTTCTGTATCGGGCGCTTCGATACGCCCGACGGTGCGCAGCGCAATTCAATCCGAGACCCGAGTGTCGCACATGGGCACCCTCTATCGGACATCTGCGACTACGTTGAGAAGCGGTGACAGCGCTCACGATTCTTGGGCTCCTGCTTCGACTTGTCGGCCTCACGATCGCCGTCTCAGGCGTTCACCAGATGCACACGACTCTCACGTCATCGCCTCTGGTCTGGCGACGGGCGCTGAAGGAGGCCGCCTCGGATGGCTGGCAGTGGGTACGGATCAACGTGCTCCGACGGAAGCCGCCACCCCAGGTGATCACCGGCAGCGGAGCGATTGTGATGACGGGATCGGGCGTGGCCGCATTCGGTCGTGTGCGACCTGGAGAACCGTCCCCGACCGCCACCATTGATGACTCGGCTGGAGCGTCTGGAGGGATACGTGAAGCTGCTCGATGCGGAGATCGACTCACGCCACAAGGCCTATGACGAGCGACACCAAAGGCTGGATAACGACCTGAGAAGCCTGCGCAGCGACACCCGGGCCGAGATCGGCGAGCTGCGCGCCGACCAGGATCGAATGAGAACGGCGCTGGCCGGGTCAGACGGCCGATCGCTGCGTCGCACGTTCGTTGGTCTGGCGATCACGGCCCTCGGTGTCGGCCGCACCCTGGTCCAGCCCGTGGCTGACTTGCTCAACGGCTACCCAGCGTGGGCAACTCTCTGGCTTCCTGTCCGACGTCGAGACGCCGGACGATTCGGCTTGCTCACCAACGATGGCCCCGCAACGCGACGGGACGCCGACCGACGGAATGCCGTCCGAACACCGGTCCACCAACGGCCAGTATCCCGTCGACGAAGGAGTCGACGAGCGTGATCGTTGCGGTCCGTTGGGATGCCGGGCTCCGACACTGTGCCGGTTGACGGCCCGCTACCGGATGCAGGGCCGTCCGATCAACGTCCCCCTATCGGACGCGGTTCCACCGAACGGGTCCAGCTGGGGCTAGCCATCCAACTCACCTTCCGCGACCGTGAGCTCAACTGCGACACGTAGGCGACCCCGTTGGTAACGCACCGAACGGCTGGCGTTCATATGATCAAGGTGGTGCAGGGCTGGCGTCGAACAGTTCGGTGCTGGATGGCGGTTGAGGGGATTCTCGCCGTCTGGACCGGCAACCCGCGCGCAAGCCGTCACCGTGGGATCCAGACAGTGAGTAGCCATCTCGGCGATCGCGGCGGCTATTCAAGCAGTTGCGGTATCCGCCGCCGCGGCCTATGCCGTGGTTCAGGTACGTGACACGCAGAAGCTAGCGCTGCAACGGCGAAGGCGGGATCCTCGCGCTTGTTGGTGACCTCGGCCCAACAACTCTCACCGCGCTCGGCGTCTCCCCACCCGCAGCAGCGCCCGTCGTCTACCTCGCTGCTGGCAACTGGGCGTGGGACTTCTAGCGGCGATCCGATAACCGGCGAAGTAGCGCGGGTCTGCCACCTCGGGACTGCGCCCAAGATGTCCCTGAGAGCGTCCGGTGGAGGAACCCGTACAGAGACGAACCTCGTCGAGCTGCACTCGGCCTTTGAGACGTCGAGACCGTCCGGTTGACGTCCCCCTATCGGACGAGTCGCAGGCCGCGATTATGCACTGCACATGGGCCGATATCGGGTGCCCTGCGGAGCTGTCGTTTGCCCCTGGTTATTGCGCGACGTGAGGTGGATGGTGAACGTGGAGGTAGTGGTCATGCGAGGTCACGGAGTGCCCTTTGCAGCGGTGGTGCTGTTGTTGGCCGCTGCGTGTGGAGGTGACGGGGGGTCTTCGTCGCATGTCACCGAGTCGACTGCACCGGGCTCCGACCTGACGACGACGGGGGAGGTCGAGTTGCCGACCACGACGGCTGATGCGCCTTCGACGACTGTGGCGCCGGTCGATGATGCCCTGCCTCAGAGCTACTACCAGTTCGGCGCTGACGGGCTCGTGCGCTTCGTCGACGGCCAGGCGGAGCGATTGGTCAGCACTCCGGTGGCTTACGCGACGTCGGACGGAGTCGGTGGTGTTCTGTACTCCGAATGGTCACCCACGGAGTTGGGAACCCGGTGGCTTCCAGCGGACACCGACGAGTCCAGGTTCGTGTGGGACGGCTACCGAGCTATCCCTGCGCTCCTCGACGGGCGAAGCGTGATCGTCGCTTCGTTTGCCACCGACGAGTGCTTCTCGGACGTACCGAACATGGTGGCCCGCGATCTCGAGACCGGCGCCGACACGACGCTGCAGTGCGGAACCGGTGGTCCAGACGACGGGTGGGGACCCAACTCGTATGGCGGTGGTCTCTACGTCGGCGATGCCTGGAGTGCCGTGACCGACCAGGGGGCGATGCTGTCGTCGATCGGGTTGGTCTTCCGCGACGAACGTGGCGCAATCATCGAACACCCCGCCAACCCCTACAGCGACGACTGTCACCCGTGTGAGCTCACTGCGGCGTTGTCACCTGATGGCGAACGACTCGCCGTGATCTATCGACCGGACGCCCTGCAGTTCCGCAACGAGAACTGGGGCGCCGAGACCGTCGACGTTCCCGCGGAGTTGCAGGTGTTCGATCTGCGCACCGGCGATCTCGTCTTCCAGCACCAGCTGTCCGCTGGAGCGCAACCCCGCTTCGACTGGACCCCGTGGTTCGATGGCCGGTTCCTGGCGCTCGGTCCAGACCGGTTCGACTATCCGTCGCTGTACCGAGATTCCACGGGTGACAAAGTGCGGAACCTCCAACGGATGCTGGTGGCTGCAGGCTTCGACATCGAGGTCGATGGGATCTACGGGCCCGGAACTCGGGCGGCGGTCGAAGCGTTTCACATCGACAGGTTCGGCGCCTCGCGCCCGCAGGTGGGCACCGACACCTGGACCGAGCTCGGCGTCCCGGACACCATCATCGACACCCACACCGGCATCACCGTCGAGCTACCAGGCGCAGTTGCGCTTGAAGTGACGCTGACCGAAGCCCCTGTCGCTGGCCGGACCGATCCTCACGCAGAACTGCCTGTCCTTCGTTCCGACGGGCTCGGCGACTACGACTTCGGCGAACCGGCCAATCAACTCGTCGACGAGCTGACAGCCATGCTCGGTTCTCCGGTCAACGACACCTCGTACACGCCGGACGGGCCCGGACCGTTCGAGTTCCTGCCGCTGGGATATTGGGCTTTGTACGAGTTGCGTGTCCTCGCGTGGGATGAACCCGATCTCCGTCTGGTGCTCAGCGACGTCCCGTACCGGGGAGACCATTGGGACGCCGCCGTACCGGGAACTCTCACGCTCGTGTCTTGGGCGACGACGAGCAGCGGTCTTGCCTTCTCCAACGGCCTCGCTGTCGGGTCCAGCACTGTGGATCTCCGCACCGAGTTTCCCGACACGGTGTTCGGCACGTTCGACGTGTGTGAGACGTCCTACAACCCTGCAGGGTTCGTAACCGTCCCCTTCGACGTCGACCCACCGCCCCAATGGCTCGGCGCCCGCGGGGAACTGGACTGGGACTGGATCTCGGAGATGCAGCGGGCCCTGAACGAACTTGGCGCATCGCTCGTCATCGATGGTGAGTACGGCCCGAGCACGCGTGCTGCCTTGCAGGAATACCAATTGGCAGAGGGGATCGACCAAGGCACTGCTCCGGACGCCAACGGACTGATCGGGCCCGAGACCGCCAACGCCCTCGGCCTGGAGGTGCCCGATGAGGCACACATAGTCAGCCTCGCTGCCGGCTACCCGGGCAGTTGCTGACTGCCGCATCTCGAGCGCCGCCCCGAACAACGCCGCCGAGAGCACTGACGCCCGCGCCGCATGTCCGGCGAAGTCGGTCGCCCTTTCCTGTCGATGGGGCACTGCATAATCACCGTCGACCGGAAGCGTCCGGCTGAGGAACCGCTACAGAGACGGCTCTGAGGCATGTGCGCCAAGGCCATCGAGGCGTACGAACCGTCCGATGGTCATCCCTCTATGGGACGCGCGTGCTGACGGTCGGCCTGACCACTGGGTGGCCACCCGAGGTGTCACCACTGTCTGTAGCGGGCCGGACGACTCTAGTCAGATTGGCAGATCGGGGAGATGCTCGCGGAGAAGCGGTTCACGCAGGGGAGGTGGTCGCAATGCGCCGGGCTACTGCTGTTCGAGGCTTGTGTCGGAAGTTGGCGTTGCTCTGTGTGGCCGGGTTCGTCGTCGGCGCGCTTGCCGCCGTCGCGGTACCAGCCCGCGATGCGTCGGCGCTGTCGGAGTACGTGTCCCTGGATTCGTCGAGACGCCTTGTCGACACCCGCACGGGTGGGGCGACGTTCGACGGTCAGTACGCGGGGATCGGTCTGCGGCCCGCCGGTACGACCCTCGATGTCGTGGTCGCCGGCCGTGACGGCGTCCCCGTCGATGCCACCACCGCGGTGTTGACCATCACCGCTGTCGACGCGCTCGATGCCGGCTTCTCCACGGTCCATGCAACGGGCACGGCGCGGCCCAACACGTCCAACGTCAACTACTACCCGGCACACAACACGGCCAACACAGTCCTCGCCACGATCGGGACCGACGGCAAGGTGTCGATCTACACCTCCGCGGCCACCCACTTGATCGTCGATGTCGCCGGCCACTTCCCCACCGGCAGCTACACACCGCTGGCCAACTCGGCCCGCCTCGTCGACACCCGCACGGGTGGGGCGACGTTCGACGGTCAGTACGCGGGGATCGGTCTGCGGCCCGCCGGTACGACCCTCGATGTCGTGGTCGCCGGCCGTGACGGCGTCCCCGTCGATGCCACCACCGCGGTGTTGACCATCACCGCTGTCGACGCGCTCGATGCCGGCTTCTCCACGGTCCATGCAACGGGCACGGCGCGGCCCAACACGTCCAACGTCAACTACTACCCGGCACACAACACGGCCAACACAGTCCTCGCCACGATCGGGACCGACGGCAAGGTGTCGATTTTCACCTCCGCGGCCACCCACTTGATCGTCGATGTCGCCGGCCACTTCCCCACCGGCAGCTACACACCGCTGGCCAACTCGGCCCGCCTCGTCGACACCCGCACGGATCTATACCTCGTCGACGGTGTGTTGCACTCCCCCGCCCCCGTCCTCGCAAGTCACAGCCGGCAGGTCGACGTCGCCGGTGAGGCCGGCGTACCGAATGATGCATCGGCAGCCGTGCTGACCATCACGGCCGTCGATGCAATCCATGACGGGTTCAACACCGTGCACCCCACGGGTACGGCACGGCCGAACGCCTCCAACGTCAACTACTACACCGCGTACAACACGGCCAACACGGTCATCGCCCGTCTCGGGGCGGGCGGTGCGGTCTGCGTGTTCGCGTCTGCGACAACCGATCTGCTCGTCGACATCGTCGGCTACCTGACCGGCCCGCCCCCACCGGCGGCCGGGCCCGAGTGCCCGGAAGCTCCGCTCGACGACAAGCCGTGCATCGTCGTCTGTCCTCCGCCCGGCGTCTCGCTGGCGGTTGCGGGCGTTCACTACGACGAGACGCTTCCACTACGCGCCGGCCCGGCATCGGACCAGCCCGTCGTCGGTAATCTGCCACCGATCACCACCGTTGTGGCGACCGGCGACAACCGGCTCGGGTGGTACGAGGTCACCGGACACGGTGTCACGGGCTGGGGACCCAGCTTGTCCATGTTCGGCCTCAACGGAACATTCGACATCACCGAGTTTGTCGTGAGTGACCTCGGAGGAACACCGCGGGCCCCGATGTTGGAGTTGGGTCTGATCGTCGCCAACATCGTCGCGTCGCCGGACGAGGAATTCATGCCGCGTGTGGCGCCCGTGATCGCGCCGACCGGCGGCCCGATCGGCGAGGTCACTTACGACGTCATCGGTTTTCCAGACGACTCGATTGCAGGAGCGCGGCTCCGCGTGACGGGTCGACACGTCGGCGGAGTCCTCTACGACCTGGTCAGCGTCGAGTCGACCTCGATGTGTTGGCGGAGCTTCGGCGTCGACGGCGGTCTGTGCGTGTAGGAACGCTGGCGGCCGCAGGCCGTTCGTGAGTCGTCGGCGCGTCAACGTCTCAGTTGACGATCCTCGATCGGACGCGGCGGGGAAGTGTCGCTGCACGGAAGGGTTGACCGGACACGACGTTCGGAAGTTGTGCCCTGCCCTGCGAGCTCGCTCCCGGACGAGTGTCGAGTTGTGAGGCCCGCGCAGACCTCATTGGTTTCGATGCTCGCGCTGAAGGCTGCTTTCGTGGCCTGCAGCGATGAGTCGACGTCCTCGGGTACGGAATTCTCGGCGGTTCTGTTCGAGCTTCTCCGAACCCCTTGCCGTGGTCAGGCGGTGGCGCGAGACTGATCGGAGTCTCACGAGGAGCTGGGTCGGAATGTCGTGCGCTGAGCAACCAGAAGATGGCGACTGGATCAACTCTGATCCCAATACCCGCGGTCTTACTCGTGCGAAACTTCGCTTCATTTGTCAGGATCAGATCCTCAATGGGGAGCTGTACCCTCCCGGGCCCCCATGGTACGTCCACCTTCGGGGTTCGTGTTCCCCAACCGACTGCGACTGGGGGGAGGTCGGCGCAGAGCGGGCGACGGTAGGAAACCGCACCTTCGTCCGAGCGGTATTCCCTCAAGGGTTCGCAACCCGGTATGTCTACGCAGACATGTCGCTGTATCGCCAAGGGCAGCTGTGGATCTGGATGTGGACGAACTTCGCCGATCCAAACCGGCCGGACTATGAATCCCAGGCTTGGTTCACCAAGCAGTGAGTGATTGGGGAACAAGGTCACCATGGCAACGCTGAGAGAGTTCTTCACATCGAACTCGATATTCCGATCCGTCCGAGACCGACTCGGTCCACGGGCTACGGGGCATTCCCGCGACAGCATGCTTCGCCTGGACGACACGGCGGAGCCTGCCCGATTCGCGTTGGTTGCGCCGCATGAACAACCCGTCTTCGGCCTCGACGAAGAGAAGCAGCCGTTCGCAGCTGGAGACGATCTCGACGACGCTGGCCACCGCAAGGTCTCCATAGGAAAGCCGTTGACGATCGAGGAGTCGCAGCCAGACTAGAGAGACAGTCCAGATCATCAATTCGCCTTGATGCTCAGTGGCAGACAGTACACCGGACTGAAGCGCCCCGGGTCTCATAGAGGCTCGGTGGTTTGAGTCTCGGCCTGGTCGGCTGAGTGCTGTTGACGGTAGTAGGCAGTCTCGAACGCGTCGGGGGTCGTGAAGCCGGGGCCGGGTTCGATCTCGCCGTGAAGGCGACGGTTGTTGAACCAGTCGACGTAGGTGAGGGTGGCGAACTCGACGTCGTCGAGGCCCCGCCATGGGCCGTTCGGGTAGATCAGCTCCCACTTGTAGAGCCCGTTGAACGACTCGGCCATCGCGTTGTCGAACGAGTCGCCCTTGGAGCCGACCGACGCCACGATCGCGTTGTCGGCGAGCCGCTGGGAGTAGCGCACAGAGAGATATTGGACGCCTCGGTCGCTGTGGTGCGTCAGCTGCGACAGGTCGGCGCCCTGACGGCGCCGGTTGAACACGGCCATCTCGAGCGCGTCGATCGCCAAGTCGCTCCGGAGTGATCGGGAGGCTTGCCAGCCGACGATCATGCGGGAGAACACGTCGATGATGAACGCGACGTAGACCCAGCCGGTGTGGGTCTTGACGTAGGTCAGGTCCGCAACCCACAACCGGTCCGGGGCCGGCGCGCGGAACTGGCGCTCCACGAGATCGGCGGGCCGGTCGAGCCGGTCGTCGCCTTCGGTCGTGCGGATCCAGACGCGTCCGCGGCGGCAGCCCTGCAAGCCCATGTCGGCCATCAGACGTTCGACGGTGCAGCGAGCAACGCGGACATCATCTTCGTGGTTGAGGTGATGCCACACCTTGTCCGCGCCGTAGACCGCGAGGTTCTGCTCCCACACCCGCAGGATCTGCGGCTTGAGCTCGGCGTCGCGCACCGCCCTCGCGGACGGCGGCCGCTTCTTCGCTGCGTGATACGTGGACGGAGCGATGCCCAGCACTCGGGCGATCGGCTCGATTCCCCACCGCAGCTGACCGCTGCGCTGATCCTGATGTTCGTCGATGAACCGGATCACTTCTTCGACTGGCGGTCGAGCTCCGCCCCGAAGAAAGTCGCTGCCGCGAGGCTGTCGCACGAATGTTGACTGTCCCACCCGCGTTTCGCGATCGATGCGACGATTTGTTGTGTGGGATACAACTTTGCTGTGGTTGATCGGGATCAGTTGATGTTGATGCCGCCGTCGATGGCGGACTGGTTGGCGGAGGATCATCTGGTCTGGTTCGTTCTCGACGTTGTGGACCAGCTCGATTTGTCGGCGTTTCTTTCGGGGTATCGGGCCGATGGCCGTGGTGGGGCGGCGTATCACCCGGCGATGATGGTGGCGCTGGTCGGGTACGCGTACTCGGTGGGGGAACGCTCGAGCCGCAACATCGAACGACGCTGCATCGAAGACGTTGCGTTCCGTGTCGTGGCGGCCAACCAGCGCCCCGACCATGCCACGGTGGCCCGGTTCCGGGCGTGCAACCACGAAGCGTTGGCCGGCCTGTTCGGCCAAGTGCTTGCGTTGTGTTCTCGGGCCGGGGTGCTTCGCCCCGGGCTGGTGGCGATCGACGGCACGAAGCTCGCAGCGAACGCGTCTCGTGAGGCGAACCGCACCGCTGAGCAGCTTGCCGCGCAGATCCTTGCCGAGGCCGAAGCGGTCGACGCTGCAGAAGACGAAGCGTCGACGGAGACCGCTGCGTTGCCTGACGATCTCAAGTCGCGAGGAAGCGGGCGTCGAGCCCGGCTGCGAGCAATGCTCGATGAGCTCGAAGCCGAGGCTGCCGACAAGTCCTACGAGTCGCACATGAAGCGGCGCGCCGAGATCGAAGCGGAAACCGGACGACCGATTCGCGGGCGGCGACCGACGCCGGAGTCCGCAACGCACAAGTCGCGCACGCACGCGAACGTGACCGATCCGGACAGTCGACTCCTGAAGACACGAAGTGGATACGTGCAGGGCTACAACGCGCAGGCCGTCGCCACCGAAGAGCAGTTCATCGTCGCTGCAGAGGTGACCAACCACGCCCACGATGCCCCATCGTTTGAACCGCTCGTCGCAGCGACGAAACGGAACTTGCGCAACGCCGGTGAGAAGCGCCGTGTCCGACGTGTTCTTGCTGACGCCGGCTACTGCAGCACCGACAATGTCAACCTCGCCGGAGTGGAATCGGTCATCACCCCCGGTCGTGCTCGCAAGCTGACCAACATCGCTGAGACCGACCAGCAACGTTCGGCCCTGCTCGCCAGAGTCGAATCCGGTGAGATCGACAGCGGTCAGGCAGCCGAACAGCTCGGCGTCACCCGGGCACGGGTGAACCAGTTGCTACGCGTCCGCCGACGCGGTGAACCCGAGTCGCTCACCACCGCAATGATGGCCAAGCTCGACACTCCGAGCGGCAAGAAGCTCTACAAGAAGCGGGCCGCCACCATCGAACCGGTCTTCGCCCAGATCAAACACAACCGACGGATCCGAACCATGTCCTGTCGCGGCCTTCGAGCAGTCGACAGCGAATGGAAACTGATCTGCGCCACCCACAACCTCCTCAAGCTCTGGCGAATCGCCTGACTCGACCATCAGCGGCTCAAACGCATCGGGACCCAACGCTGAACACCGAGTCCGAGCACGAACAATCAACGTCGTGAACGACTCGATTCGTGCGACAGCGTCCCGCTTTCAAGATGTCATTGGCCCGGCGCAGCTCCGCGTTCTCACGCTTCAGGCGTTTCAGCTCGGCGAGCTCCTCGGTCGTCGCGCCGGGCCGGCGGCCGGTGTCGCGTTCGGCCTGGCGGACCCACAGCCGGACGGTCTCGGGCTTCGGGCCGAGCTTGTCGGCAACCGAACAGATCGCTTCCCACTGCGACCCGTACTCGTGACCGTGATCCAGGACCATCCGCACCGCACGCTCACGCAGCTCGTCGGGGTACTTCCCATGGTTGGGCATTGCTCCATCCTCTCAAGGACTGGAGCCTCCACGAATCCCGGGGCGCTTCACTGCCCGGACCGCTCGCTCTGCTGCGGCCCTCGGGCGACGGGGCTGCGGGGCAAGTGGACCCGGTCGTCTTGCAGCGCGGTGACACGGGTCCGTGGGTGAGCCTGCTGCAACAACACCTGAACCGCGATGGATTCGTCGTTGAGGTCGACGGCATCTTCGGATCGGGCACCGACGCAGCGGTCCGCGCCGTGCAAGCAGCCCAGGGCCTCCGTGCGGATGGAATCGTCGGACCGGACACCTGGACGGCGGTGACCGGCGAACGGTGACGGGAAGCCATCCGAGGTGTCGGGCACGTGATTCCGAGCCACCAATCGCAGCTTGCTCGCCCGAGAACGACGCTCGCCGCTGATCCGGTCACGACATCGTGTCCTGCTGCAGTCAACCCCTCTGCACGACTTGGGCCTGGTTGATACTCGAGGTGTGTTGCGGCGGTTGTCGTAGCGTTCAGGGCGCCGGCGGGCTCTGCTTCGGGCCCTGTCGCTTTCGGGTTGATCTCAGTGCGATACGTCCGTCATGCCCCGCATGGATTGATCTCGGGTGCTGTTCCGACCGGTCGTTGGCCTCTGGTGGTCGCGAGGCTTGGGGTGGATGGGCGCAGCCGATCGCATCAGGTGGACCGACCTCGCGTACGGTTATCAGTGCACCCATCGCGGCGAAACAGAGGGGGTCTGTGGTGGACGACCGACAACGGACTGCGGTGATCGGCGCTGGAGCATGGGGAACCGCTCTTGCACGGCTCCTGGCCAACCAGGGCGTGCCGACTCTGATCTGGGCGCGAGAGCCGGAAGTGGTCGATGACATTCGGACCATCCACGAGAACCGGACCTTCCTTCCCGGCATCGATCTCGGACCCGACCTCGAGGCCACCGGTGACCTTCACGAGGCGTTCGAGCGGTCGGACATCATCGTGAACGCCGTCCCCACCCAACACATGAGATCAGTCCTGCAACGCGCCGACGGCGCACTGCGCAAGACCGGGCTCATCATCTCCGTGTCGAAGGGCATCGAGCTCGACACCCTGCTGACACCGCACGAGATCCTGGCCGAACTCGGCGTGCCCGTTCAACGGGTGGTCGCGTTGTCGGGCCCATCGTTCGCGGCGGAGGTCGCGTCCGGGCAACCAACCGCCGTTGTCGCAGCGGGCAGTGACCGCACTCGCGTGCAACACGTCCGCACGATGTTCGCGACGGGTTCGTTCCGCGTCTACTCGTCGCACGACATCATCAGCGCTGAGTTCGGTGGCGCCCTCAAGAACGTCATCGCGATCGCGGTCGGAATCTCCGACGGTCTCGGTTTCGGTCGCAATACGCGTGCCGCACTGATCACTCGCGGGCTGTCTGAGATCACCCGGCTCGGCGTAGCACGCGGCGGCGACCCGATGACCTTCGCAGGGTTGTCAGGCATGGGCGACCTGGTGTTGACGTGCACCGGCGACCTGTCACGCAATCGCTCTGTGGGTCTGGCGATCGGCCAGGGACGCCGACTCGCTGAGATCCTCGCCGAGATGGACGAGGTAGTCGAGGGAGTCGTCACGAGCCGCTCAGCGCACCAACTCGCCGCACGCGTCGGCGTCGAGATGCCGATCACCGCTCAGGTCTGTGCTGTCCTCCACGAAGGCAAGGAGCCACGTCAAGCAGTGCTCGATCTCACCTCGCGCGAGCTACGCGATGAACTCGGTTGATTCCACGAGCGACGACGCAACCCGCAGCCGCCGACGACGATGAGCAGCGCGGCCACGGCAATCAATCGCTTGCGCATGACACACTTCGCCTTCGTTTCCATGATGCGCACACCGCCTCGGCTGGACAAGAGGCCGATCGGCTCGATCAGAACGCAGAAGGCTCGGTCCGCCGACGCTCCCGCCTCTCTGTCTCGGCGCGTATGGATCGGCTGACCCTGCCATCGGACCCGATCGATGATCGCAGGCCCGATGACTGCACGAACCACCGACATATCACACAAATCAGTGCGGGTCCGTCCGCTCGCGACCTCACACGACATCACTATCCGAAAGCGTCCGGTCACCGACCGGCGACTGAGACGGGATCACCGAGCGGCACTCGAGGCAACAACAACCGCGATTGCGTTGGTTCGAATCGGCTGCCTTCAGCCCGTCTGCTGCAACCGGTACTCGCGCGCGACGCTCGGCTGGATGGCCGACGCGGAGGCATCGTCGCCGTGCAGGACGTCGGGGTCCAGGTCGATGCCATTCGGCCAGGAGATCGTGCCGGCAACCGAATCGACCGCGACTTCAGCGAAGACCTCATCATCGTCGATCGTTGCGAGCACGCCAGGCAGTGCGTCGATGAAGTCGAGTTCGCGCACGAGGCCATCGGAGAATGTGACACGCAAGAGACGCGCGCCGAGGTGTTCGACGGCAGTGACGCGGGCGAGTGCGGTCATGAGGACAGGCTACTGGAGCGGCTCGATCCGCGACAGGGCTGCTGGCTCCTGGGCCAACAGCCAGTTCGCGAGGAGTTCGTCATGGTGAAGTGTTCGCCACTGCTCAACCAGGCGCGCCGCGGTCCTTGGGAGGTCACCTCTGATCGTGCCGCCATCGTCAATTCGGATCAATGCTTCGTGCTCGGCGTAGATCGCATGGAAGTGAGGCGGGTTGTGATCCGCGAAGTACATGTAAATCGCGATCCCGTAGAACTCACTCAGCCGAGGCACCTGAACAACCTACGACCGCCAGGGTTTCCTCTCACCCCACCCCGATCAGTCAGCGCGAAGACCGCGCGACGATCACAACTCTTCACTCGCGAGGGCCAGTTCGGCATCAGCCGACGAGTCTGAGGTCAGGACGACGCCGACTCGGCCATGATCACGTTCGGGACATGCCCGCTGAGGGCCGTGAGCCGAGACGTTGTTCTGTTCGGAAGGACTGGCTGTCTATGGGTTTGCTCGGCTGATGGTGCGGTAGACCGTCGGTCGCGACACCGAGAACAGCTCACCGAGATCCGAGATCGTGTACTCGCCGGACTGGTGCATCCTCTTCAGTTCCCGTTGCTGCATCGGCGAGAGCTTCGGCTGACGACCCTTCAGCTTGCCCTGGGCCCTGGCGACGGCCATCCCTTCCCGGGTGCGCATCCGAATCAGGTCGACCTCGAACTCGGCGAACGTGGCGAGGATGTTGAAGGACAACTTTCCCATCGGGTCGTCCGGGTCGTAGATCTGACCGCCGAGCGAGAGCGACACACCACGCTTGGCAAGGGTGTCACCGATGTCTCGGGCATCGGGAACGGATCGAGCGAGCCGGTCGAGCTTCGGAACGACGAGCGTGTCGCCCGTTCGTACCGCCGCCAGTGCTTGATCGAGGCCGGGACGTTCGCTCTTGGTGCCGCTGATGCCGTGGTCGATGTAGACGCGATCAGGCGGCACGCCGAGTGCGATGAGCGCTTCGCGTTGGGCCGTGAGATCTTGCTCGTCAGTCGAGCAGCGGGCGTATCCAATCAATGTTTCATCCATCCACAAACGGTGCCGCGGGTGGTCGTGCCGATCTGATGGCGAGCGTCCGAAAGCCGCCCGTCATGCGAGACGGGTCTCGTCGAACCTTCTGTCGGGCAACAAACCGGCAACTTCGTCCGAAGGTGGTCCATCAAACGGACAGCCTCGGAGAGCCTGGACCGCGGGTGAGGTAGAGCGTGATCTTGAGCTATCTCGTCCAGTGCTCGACCCGCGCTACTTCGCCGGCGATGCGGCGGACCGCCGACGTGCCGCATCGCAAGCATCGCCTCGGCAGCTTCATCGGCCCGTGCGATGAGCGAAGCGCCCGGATAGCGGCCTCTCGCTCATCGCCGGGGTGCGCCGTTTCAAGGGTGGTGGCGAATCGCCGCGGCCCCCGAGCCACGATGCAGCTCGTCGGGTACAACGTGTGCACCCGCGTCCGAGCGATACAGCCGAGCGCCGGTCCCGAGTCCGCTCCGTGGAGTGGGTAGGGGCCGGCGCGGATGCCGACGCTGACAGCGTGGGTCAATTCGACAGGTCGCGCAGGACTTCCATCCGGTTGATCTCAGCCCTGGTGTAGCCGTCGAGTGTCGGGGTGGTGCTGAGGTCTTGCAGCACGGTGGCCCGGTTGATCTCAGCGGTCGTGTAGCCGTCGAGTGTCGGGGTGGTGCTGAGGTCTTGCAGCACGGTGGCCCGGTTGATCTCAGCGGTCGTGTAGCCGTCGAGTGTCGGGGTGGTGCTGAGGTCTTGCAGCACGGTGGCCCGGTTGATCTCAGCGGTCGTGTAGCCGTCGAGTGTCGGGGTGGTGCTGAGGTCTTGCAGCACGGTGGCCCGGTTGATCTCAGCGGTCGTGTAGCCGTCGAGCATCGGGGTGCTCGTGTCGTCGCTGCGGAGCAGCAGACCAAGCACGAGCGCGCCGGCCGCGACGAGGATCATCGCGGCGACCCAACGCATCCAACGCACACCGGATGCGGGCCGACGACCTTCGGTGTCCGGGTGTGTCAATCCGCTGACGTCATCCGGAATGGTGACATCGGCAGGAAGCTCGGGCAGTAGTTCATGGATCTCGGGATGGCGGGCATCGACGTCCCGAGCTGGGTTCCGTTCCAGCTGCTTGTTCATTACGCCCTCCTTTCGTTGAGGTCTCCTTCAATTTCATTGTCCCCGCGCCACCTGAGATCCGTCGGGGCGCCGTCGGACGGCCACTCCGGGACCTCTGCCACTTACCATGGGGCTCACATGGAGGAGACTGGAATCGAGAGGTGAGTCATGGTTGACGGCGACATGATCCGCGTGCTCGGGCCGATCGACATCCTGACGCCCGATGGCCCGGTGAGTGTCGGAGGAGCGCGTCCGCGGGCGGTGCTGGGTGCGCTCGTGGTCGGCGCCGGGCATGCCGTCTCGATCGATCACCTCGTCGACACGGTCTGGGCCGGCAATCCCCCGATCTCGGCACTCAACACGTTGCAGTCCTACATTTCCGATCTGCGTCACATCCTCGGCGCCGAGTCGATCGTGCGGGTGGACCACTTGTACGAGCTGATCGTGGCTCCGGACACGATCGACGCAGTGCGCTTCGACCGGCTCATCGCTGACGCACTCGAGTCGCGAGCAAACCCCGAACGTTGCCGGGACCTCTGCACCGAGGCACTCGCGCTGTGGCGTGGCCGACCGTTCGGTGACTTCGCCGACGACGATGGATTCCGCCTGGAAGCCTGTCGCCTCGACGAGTTGCGACTCGTCGCAATGGAGCTGAGTCTGGAGGCGGAACTCGAGCTTGGACACGAGGAGTTGGTAGTCGGCGAGCTCGAGAACGCGGTCGAGGAAAACCCGTATCGAGAACACCTCTGGTACCTGCTGATCGCAGCGCTGTCGCGCACCGACCGCCGTGTGGAGGCCCTTCGCGCATGTGCTCGTCTCCGGCGAGAGCTTGCCGACGTCGGACTGGAGCCGGCCGACCTGTTGGCTTCGATCGAACACGAGATCCTCCTCGGACCGGGTTCGGATCAACGGTGACGTCGTCGCACCGAAGTCTCCGCGATTCACCGGGGTGGCAACGGTGGGGCGGCCTGTAAGCGGGAACTCATCCAGGGGGTCCTCTGACCTGGTGCGATCCGTCGCTCGATAATCGCAGCGACTCGCCGTGTCCGGTTGAGGAACCCAATCGGACACCCGAGGTGTCCGCCCGACGTCCCTGACGTGAGACGACGTGTTCGGCCGTCAGCAGTTGCCCGGGCCGCCAGCGACGGTCGGGCTCCCTCACTGATTCGCCGTTTGGAGTCGCGGCGGCTGCCACGGCTTCGAGGAACGGGCTGCCCGATGCGGTCCTGCTACTGCTCGGGGCAGTTGGTGTCGGCGAGTACCAGGGCGTCGGAGTCGGAGAGCTGCACGCCGTCGTTGCCCCGGAAGAACTCGGTGGCCGCCTCCTGTCTGGCCACGTCTTGATCGGCTGCCAACACCAGCACCCCTGCGCCGAGCACAAGACTTGCCATCGAGGTTGTGAGCACGATGATCTGGGCGGCCTTGCCCTTCAAGAGTGCTGCAATGCCGCCGACGACCAACGCGATCGCAAGGAATACCGTCGACAGTCCGTAATTGTCGCCTTGGATCTCTGCGACCCCTGAGTCGAAGAGGGCGCACACCGCGAGTCCGTCGACTGCGTCTCCAGTCGACAGCAGTTCGGTCGACTGCAATTCCAAGAACGACTCCACGACCGGGGACCCTTCGGCGTCACGGAAGAACGGGTCGTCAATCGGAGCGCTCTCGTCGGTGAGACGCTGCTCGTTCAACTCCAGCCAATCGGCGGTGAGTTGCTGAACCTCGGCCGGCATGGCCCGAAACAGGACATCCGCTGTTTCATTCTCGCCGTTTGCCGCCGCCGTGAGGTAACCGAAGAACCAATCGCGCTCCTCAGCCTGTTCAGCCGTCGCATCGTTGTAGAGGTCGTTCGCCTGAAGCGTCAGACCGACCGCTTCGGTACTCTTGTTCTGCACGGTGCCATCGATCTGACTGCCCTGGTAGGTGGCGACGGCCGTGAGCACCGCGGCGATACCGATGATGATCGCCCCTGCCAACTCGACGTGCCGCTTGCGTCGGTCGCTCGGTGATTCAGGCTCTGGTTGGCCACGCGTCGTCTCGTCCGCCAACTCCATCTCGTTCGGCGACGTGGGCGAGCTCTCATCGCTCATCTGAAGACGCTCCTTCCACGCTCAACGCCAGTCCGTCGCGCGACTATGCGTGGCAAGCATGCCACACTCCGTCGTACTGCTCGAGAATCGGCACCTCGGCGATGCGGCCGAGGGTCTCGCAAGCTGCGCTCGGCGTCCGGTTGGGACCGCCTTTCGGACGCCGAGCTGGCGGACGTCGGCGACGAACCCTTTCGTGTCGTAGGCCTTGTCCGCGGCGATCGTGCGTCGACGCGCGATCTTCGGCAGGGCGGGACAGCATCTCGACGGCGGTCGCGCGCTCCGCGTAGCCGTCGGCGGTGGTGAGCTCGGCGTCGACGATCAGCGCCGAGCGGTTCTCCATCAACAGATGCCCGGCGTAGCAGAGCGTGGCAGCGGTGTTGTTGCTCTTGCGATACAGCCGTGCCTCGGGGTCGGTGGTGGAGGCATGCGTGTCGTTCTTTCGCTTCTCGCCGTGCCATTGCACCTCAGCGTTGCGGCCGGCCGGTGGCTCCGACGGCGGGCCGTCCTTGGGCTTGAAGCTCTTGTGTGATGCCCACGCCTTCAACAAGGTGCCGTCGACGGAGAAGTGCTCCGAGGACACGTAGCGGCGCAGCTTGGCCAGCCGGACGACGGCTTCGAAGAACTCGTCCGCGACCTCGTGCTCGAGAAGACGTTTGCGGTTCTAGGAGAACGTGGTCGCGTCGAACGCCGGCTGATCGATGCGCATGTCCAAGAACCACTTGAACAGCAGGTCGTAGTTGAGTCGCTCGCAGAAGGCCCGCTCGGAACGGATCGAGTACATCGCCATCAACACCGTCGACTTCAACAGCTGCTCCGGTGGCACGCTGCGCCGGCCTCCGGTCGCGTACATCTCGTCGAAGATCGGATCGAGCTCGGCGAGCACCGCGTCGACGACGACACGGATCTTGCGGATCGGATGATCGGCCGGGATCAGATCCTCGGTGCTCACGGTCGTCAACATCGCCAACTGCGGATCGGTGTTTCCACGCATGACCACAGTCTTTTCGATTCCCGCGCCGAACGCGAGCACCTCAGCCGAATTTCAGCACCCTGCTAGCTGTGATGACCGGACAGGTTGTCCCTGGCGCGATGGGATTGTTGGTGCGCCAACTGAATGAGCCCTCCGAGTAGGTCTGTGTGCTTCCTACAACGCACAGATCCACAAGGAGGGGCTCGATGCCTCACGTTAGAACCCTGCACCCGAACGCGTCGCTGACTCCGCTCGGTCGCCGCAAGATGGTGCGCCTGGTGATCGATCACGGCTGGACAATCGAGGCTGCAGCCGACAAGTTCCAAGTCGACGCCAAGACTGTCACGAAGCGGCGTGACCGGTTCCTCACCGAAGGCGAGACCGGTCCCTTCCTTCGTTATGAACTGTTGTCAACACGTCCTCCAGGACTGATCGAGGCAGGCGATATTCCCGGCCGATCACACAGACTTCTCCGCCCAGTACCGGCCGAAGTAGTGCGGCCAGGAGGGGGCTGAGATGTAGCTCATCACGCGATCACGGACCGTGATCGGTTGACGAGCCGCCGGAGCAATTGTCGGGTACGCGTCGCACTGACCTCGTCTGGCGCGCCCTTCGAGGACTCCGAGCTGCTGCCACACGAGGTGACGAGTGCGGGGGCAAACAGCGGTAGCAGAACGGTCTTCGCCCACTGGAGATCGGCCAGCTGGCGATCTCGTTCGACGCTTGCCTCCCGATGGCGCCCGAGATCTGATGCTCGCTGGCTCTCCTGCGTGCGAACGCGCGACGATGGCTCGATGCGTAAGTACGTGATCATGGGAGTTCAGGGAAGCGGCAAGGGCACCCAGGCGCTTCGGTTGTGCGGGGCGTACGGGCTCGAGCACATCAGCGTGGGCGACATCTTCCGGTGGAATGTGCAACATCACACGAAGCTCGGCGCACAGGTGAAGCGGATCATCGACGGCGGTGACCTGGTCGACGACGAACTCGTCGAGGCGGTCGTACGTCGGCGGCTCGACGAGCACGATTGGAACTATGGCTTCGTCGTCGACGGATTTCCGCGGAATGCGCGGCAGGCCGAGTTCTTCCTCGAGAGCTTCGATCTCGACGGCGTCATCAATCTTGAGATGCCCGACGCTGAAGTGGAACGGAGAGTGCTCGCTCGACGGCTCTGCTCACAGTGCGGACTCGATTACAACTTGATGGCGCACCGCCCTGCGGTCGAGAACCGTTGCGACGTTTGCGGCGGTGAACTCGTCTCGCGTGGCGACGACAACCCCGAGGCACTGGCGAAGCGGCTCGCCGACTACCACGCGAAGACGGCATCGGTGATCGAACTCTTCGAGCGCAAGGAGTTCGTCGTCCGGGTTGATGCCACGAAACCGAAAGACGACGTGTTCGCCGACATCGTCGAACGATTGCAGCAGCCGTCGTAACCGTCCTTGCGCTTGGACATGTTTCGAGCCGAGGAGTTGTACACAGAGTCGGTCACCACCTGAGGCCCGTGGGTGTCACCCGACCGCCGTCATCTCGTCCACATCGCCAATGTTGATCCGATGTCGGGGAGAGGAGCCCAGCGTTGTTGCTCTGTGGTGGAGATCTCGTCACGACCGGATCTCGGCGAGCCAATCGTCGCACGCCGCATTGACATCTGCCATCGCCGTTGAGGAGCAGGCGTCCGCGTCTGGATGCAGGAACCGGGCCATGACGCGGCCTTGTCGGGCGCTGTGGATGCCAGCGAGCTCGTTGCGCGGTTCGCGGTCGACGCGACGAGGATTCTCGATCATCGACCCGGTGATGAAAGTCAATGACGGCGGCGCTGGCCGCGTCAGGCAGCGTGTCGGCGATCGCACGCGCCGCTGGACGGGCGACGATCAGTTCGTCGCCGTTCTCGGCCAGCGCAGCCTGGCCTCGCTGCCGCGTCAAACCCTTCATCCAATTCTCCTTCCAGAGATTGGCATCAGAGTGGCAACGAGTCCAGAAAACCAGGAGAGCTACTCCGAAGAGTGGCTCCGACCTGATACTTGCTTGGCAGCCCGTACGGGATTCGAACCCGTGCCGCCACCTTGAGAGCGCGATCAGATCAGTCCGGCCAGTGTCGCCCAGTGCCATGCCGTATGGCTTGAGCAGGGCAAACGCTACCACCGCGTCCGTCGAGTACCGGGCCGTTCCGGCCAGTCACCGCTGCATTCATGGGCAAACCCATGGGCAAGTTGCCGACGGCGAGTTCCCACGACGCATGCGCAGCGAGATTATGCGCTACCGATGTGGCCGCCGGCGGCGACCGACTTCGCCGGAAGCGGCACTGTTCGCGATCTGTTTCAGCCGGTGATTACCGAGTGGCCTACGGCTCAGGTTCGGAAGGTGATTCGTTCTCGAAGCCAGCTCGCAAGCCAGGTCTCGTCGACCTCCCGGGCAGCCACTGCGAACATCGCCTCGACCGCATCGTCGACATTCGGCTGGCCTTCGTTCCACGAGCCGTCGTTGAGGTCGATGAACAACACGAGACACGCCCACGCTGCTCGCTTGTTGCCGTCGGGCAACGGGTCATTCCACCGCGATCCGACACGCGAGCGACGGCGGCCTTGTCGAACACATCCGGGTAGAAGTCGGTGTCGCCGAAGCCGGCCTGCGGCGGCGTGCAGCGCGGAGTCGGCGAGCTCGACCCGGCTGGCCTTGATGAGGGTTGCCGCGTCGATGCCGGTGACGTACTCCGCGAGGTACCAGAACTCAGCGAGGCTGAAATAGCGGGTCACTTGGCGAGGCGATCGAGGATCTCCCGGTCACGCTCGAGCAGCTTCTTGGCGGGGCGGTGAAGTCTTCGTCGGAGCGGACCCGTCGATCTCGGCGGCGAGTGCGTCGATGATGAGCTGGTTGACGCTGCCGCCTCGCACGCGAGCGACTGCTTCAGCGTCGTCGGCGAGGTCGTCGGGCAACCGAACCGTGGTCTGCTTTGCCATGACATCACGATATCACGATGCGGATGGACGAACTGTTGCAGTTGCCGAGCGCATATCGAAGCGCGTATGGATGTCAAGGGGTTCTTTGGGGCGGTCGGTCCTGGGTGGCGGACAAGACAGAGATGAGCCACTCGGGTTGAGGGCAAGCGCGTATTCGGTCACGCCGTGCTGGTGATCGCCGGTAGGTCGTTGGTGCGCGTGGAGGCCGGGGGTCGACATGTCGTGTGTTGCACAACCCTGAGGTGTGAGCCGGTTCGAACGAGTCAGAGGCCCGGCCTCGGATCGCGCGGATCAGTCCGGGTGTGGGAGTTGCTTGTATGACCTCGCGGGCGATGTAGCGGCGCAGGATCCGGCAGATCTCGCCGTTGGTTTTGCCCTCGGCTGATCGTCGTGCGAAGTAGTCGCGGGTGCGTGGGTCGTAGCTGAGGCGGGTCAGCATGATGTGGTAGATCGCCGAGTTCGCTTGGCGGTTCCCGCCCCGGTTGAGGCGATGCCGTTTGGTCTTGCCCGGATGATGCTTCGATCGGTGCGACGCCACACATGTTCGCCCATGCCGCTTCGGAATGGAGGCGTTCGGGGTTGTCGCCTGCAGCGACGAGGAGCTTGGCGGCGGTGTCGTAGCCGACGCCGTAGACGTCGAGGAGCCCGGGAGCGGTCCGGCGGATCAGCGGACGCAGGAGTTTGTTCAACCGGAGGTTCTCGTCGTGGAGGTTCTTGGCGCGGTCGCCGAGCTCACGCAACGTGATCAAGGTCGTGTAGTCGACGACGTCTCCGTGATGGCGTGCCGCAGAGTCGAGGTCTGGTTCAACAGTGCCGTCGGGGTGAGCCCATGGAACCGGGCCCTGATCGGCTCGGGGGCGCACAGAACCAGGTGACGGATCTGGTTCAAGACTTTGATGCGTTCATCGACTGCGGATCGGCGGGCGACCATTAACACCCGGATCGCTTCAACGTTGCCGTCACGATGCTTTGCCTGGCCGGTTGCGGTTCTGCTCAGCGCAGCTCGAGCAGCGGCGATGGCGTCGACGGTGTCGGACTTGCCGTGGCGGCGTCGGGCTTGACGGTTGGGTCGATCGACCTCGACCACCGCGATGCCTTCGCTGCGCAGGTGTCGGGTGAGCCCGGTGCCATAGGAGCCGGTGCCTTCGACACCGACCCGGTCGATCGGCCCGAAACGTTGCAGCCGGCGACGAGGTGGGCGAGCCGGCGCGCGGGACGAGAACGTCTCGACGCCGAGCACACCGCCGTTGCGCGTCGACGCTGCAGGGGCGTGTCCGATTTCGTGCTGAAGCGGACGCCGTGCGAAGGGCAGGTCCTTCAGCGGGAATCTTGCCATTGGGGTGACGCTCGACCGTTCGCGACTCTCGCGACCGACCCATCGGATCGGAGCGGCACACGGATGCGCATCGGATGTTTCCCCTCCGCCTGGAGCCTGGTCGCAGAGGTCAAACGACCGGACGTGACCCGATCCGGTCGCGGCGAGAGGGTCGACCACTCGTCGTCCGTGGAGTAACCTGTCCCGCACGGTCGAACCGGGAGGGGGCGTCGAACCGGGAGGGGGCAAGTTGTCTGATCGAGCTGATGGGGTGAACGGAACAAACGACGACGGCCCGTCGACGCCGCGTGGAATCGGGTCGATCGGGCAGTGTCAGCCAGGGTGCCCCGACCATCCTCGTCCCCGGATCGATCTACAACGGCCGGGTCCTCGGCGCGACGATCCAGGGTGGCTACATCAAGCTCGGTCCGGGCCCGGAGGAGAAGCTTGCGGTCGGCCGGACCGGTTCCAGTCACTCGATCGTCGACGTGGGCACGATCGAGTGCTGGGTGCGGCTCGACGGCCAACCCGACAGCGGTGAGCCCCGTGAACTCGTCTCCATCGCGCAGGACTCCGGATCGGGCCGAGCCTCACGATCTCGATCGCAGGGGATCACGGTTCGATCGTGGTTGGCGATGACCTCATCGACTACCCGTTCGGCCCTGAGTTCCACCACTTGGTGTTCCTGCTCCGCTCCGGCATGGCGTACGCGTTCTCGCGCGAGATCGGCGCCTTTGAGCCCGTCTATCCCAACGACGGCGTCGGCCACGTCGTTGGATCGCCTCGTGTTCGGTGGTCAGGGTTCCCGAGCGCTCGACTGCTCGATCCAAGGCGTGCGGCTCTGGGACATCGAGCTCACCCCGGAGCAGATGACCGCGTCGGCTCGGCAATCCAACGGCGTGGGCGGCCACCCGACACCGGAGACGCTGCCGGAACTCGAGCTGACCGAGCCGCACTGGCCGCTCCTTGCGTACTCGCGCCGGAGGCTCTCGTCTACGAGGTTCCGTCGGGGCCGTGGATCTCCCAACGGGAGGTGGGCGCCGTCGCGGATCAAGCCGAGATCGAGGGGCTCGAGGCAGAACAGCGACGGCTACTACGAACGCAGCCGCTACCTGTCCTTCACGTACGATCCGGAGACACACCGACGCCTGGCGATCGACAGCGACGGTGGTGTGTGGCGGCTCGTGGTCGACGACAACCACGAGGTGGCCGTGTACGAACTCGCCGACGACGCGGGAGGAGTCGTTGCCCAGTTCACGTGCGTCGACGCGAGCCGGCAGCTGCGGTACTCGGATGTGGGGCAGGGCACCGACGATGTTCTGGGTTCCGGGTCGCGCCAAGCGTCGGCGACGGTCCGGCGGCAGACCTGGAACGACGTATTCGTCAACAAGGCCCCCAACCTGCGGTACAACTTGCTCGGCTGGGACGTGCGGAAGATGGACCTCCCGCCGAACATCCACGAAACCGGCGTCAGCCAATTCGTGTTCCAGGAGCCGGACGGCGGTTCGCACACCTTCCACACGGAGCGGCTCGGCCAGAGCGACAATTTCGCCGGCACTGCCCCACGGATTGCAGCATGCGCCTCGGGCGACGTCGTCGATGCAGGCGAGGACAGTCTTCGCCTCCAACTCGGCTGAGCACGCGATCTCGAACGTGTGGGGCTTCGAGGTCTCGCTCAAGGACAATTTCGTACTCGGGCCGTACAAGGCCAACGTGGCGGTGAAGCAAAACCAGCGACGTCACACTCGGTCCTCGACGCTGCGAACCTCGGAGTCGTCGGAGGCGTCGACGAAGGTGACCTCGGCGAAGTACGCGGTCGTGCTCGACCGGGCGAACATGCCACTGACCCCCCTCTTTACGGACAAGGTGCGCAAGATCGTCGGCGGCGAGGACCCTCGGAGTCTGTTCGAGGTCTTCGGCACCCACTACGCACACGCCGTCACCTATGGAGGCAGGGCGAGCCGTTCGCTCACATTGACCAGTCCGGGGCTCAGACCACGTGTTCGAGCGCGGCGAGGACCTCTCGGTCGAAGTCGGCGTCGGTGGGGGGTTCGGAGTCGGCGAGGGCAGCTCCGCTCAGGGCGTCAGCGCCCAGTTCGAGGCGAAGGGGAATCTGTCCCGGGACACAACTCACAACAGGGAGCACTCGTCGGGCATCGAGAAGGAGGAGATCAAGGGATTCGGCAGCGTGTCGGCCGTCGGGGGGATCCACGAGGGAGGCGCCAACGAGATGCCGGTCTTCGTGGACCACCGGCCGATCACCGAGCTGCTGGCGCCACCGTATTACGACGACCCCAGGATCGCGATCGACCTCCGTCGACGTCTCGAAAGCTCCTCGAGGATGAGCTGACCGGTACCGAGATCCAGTGGGGTTCCTATTTCGTTGAGTTCCGAGGCGTGAAATCGTGGACGATCGAGGAGTGGCAGCATCGTGTCGGGGGCGTCGTGCTCCCGAACTTCGTCGTCGACCAGCCGGAACTCGACCCGGTTCCGTGGCGGGGGCTCGAGACCTATATTGGCTGGCCGGACATCAGGTACGACAAGTTCCGGCCGTTGCCGCACATGTCCCAGGAGATGGGTTGGCTCCGGGTCATCGTCCCGAGCGACGTACGCGAATTGTCCTGGCACTACGAACACGTCGGGGCGCTCGACATCGCGGCGCGAGGGACTCGGTGCCTCTCGAACCACCGGGCATCGTCAGATCACCCACCGAGATCTTCCGGGACGACTGGATCTCGATCCACCTGGTTCCGAGCAACGATGTGCTTGCCGGTGCTTGGGCGGTTCCGCCGTCTCCCACCGGTTGACCGAACACGAGAAGGACGACATCCATGCCGAGGAACAATACAGATCCGATCAAGGCAATGGGGTGTGGGCACGCGACCGACTCCGGTCGTTGCCCGGACATGGCGCCGACCTTCGACGGCGCGGTCGGGTCGTGGGGAGCGACCGACGAGCGAGGGCAGGCGTGGACGGTCGACTCGATCTGGGCTGACCTACGGAGCCGTCGGCCCACTGACGGTTCGCTGACCGACTGGGCGGCTGAATCAGTGCCTTACTACGACGCCATGTACCCGGACGGCGCAGTCGCTCGAGCGCTCCTCACCGTTCACGGCCTGAGCCCTGAGGGCGAGCACGGCGCAGAGCAGCTCCGCGGCGACCTTGCTGGGGTCCTCATCGCGCATGACATGCTGTCTCGCGAGCCTCGCACCCGGGGCACCGGCACCTGGTGGCCGTCGGCTCGCTGATCTTGGCGGTGTCGGAGATGGTCGAGTTGGCGAAGGGGGCCGGGCCCATGCGGCGCCGGACCGCTTGCATGGTGGTCCCCGCCTGGTGAACCGGGCAGCAGGTCGACTCGCCACCTGTCAGGAACGCTCCCTGCTTCCCGTCGTCGGCGAGGACACAGCAGAGCGCTTCGCCCACATCGCAGTCCAGGAAGGACTCATGCCACATGGGTGGGACACTGCCGATCTGAGCAGCCCTCGGTTCCGACGTCTGGAGCTGGAGGCGCAGGACTTGACCGACCCGAGCAACGACTACGTCCAGCGACGAGCGGCCGAGGGCTACGACAACGTGACGTCAGCGCTGCGCGGTGCGAACAACCGGATCGCGGAGAACCAACGAAGCCGGGCGTCGCTCGCACAGAACCTCGACAGGGGTGTCGTCGCCGACGCGCTCGACGCAGTCGCCACCCTGCGTGGGGAGGTCGACATGGAACTCGAGGAGTTGTGCGACATTGTCGAGGCGGTCGCCCAGTCAGCATCGGAGGATGCCGTCGCCCGCCTGATCGAGGGCGACACGTCGGACGTGCAGGACGACGTCGATCGCTCATCACCAGATCGGGATCATTCCCACCGCCGCAGTGAATCGTCACACGACGAGGAGCGAAAAGGGGGACGAGCGCGCCGGAGTGAAATAGCCGGACCCGTAGCTGCCCGCGCTCGAAGCCACTTTGCGTCAAGAGGCGAATTCGGAGGGTGTCGGTTCCCTCAGCAAGATCGAGCAGCGGTTGGCCCCGCAGATCACCGACGCCGAGCACCGGTCGCGCTTCGCCGTGATGTCCACGATCGCAACGCAAGTTGCTGGGGCCGTCACATCGTCGATCGTGACCGATTTCGCAGTACGTCTGCCTGGACGATACGGCAAACAGAAATCACCGAATGGAAGCAGGATGGGCATGTCGATCACGAAGAATCTGAGGTGGCCCCACAACCGTCTGAAAGGTGAAGAGCCGCCGCCGTGACTGGAAGAAACTGGTCACCACGCGAAATGCGGTCGGAAGCATGAATTCACGACTCATCCCAAACGAGCCGAGGACACCCGATGATGTGGAGCGGAATGTCAGACGCGTGCTGTGACGTGTTCGGGGGCGTGCGTGGTCGGGGTCGTGGTGGGTGTTGTTCGTGAGCGTTGGCTCGAGGTCGGGTGGCCGTTCCGGGCCGGTCGCACCCGTTGATGTGGTCAGGGTGCTCGTGCCTCGGGGGTTCGGCGACGTGTCGGAGCGTGGTTCGGTGTGCCGCCACAATGATGTACACGAGTCGAGATCGCAGTTCTGGGATGCGCAGAAAGTTGCCCCTGGATGACAACGCCCGTGGCCACCGCAGGGTGGTTGGGCATATCGAGTTTGACGGGGATCGGGTCTGCGTCGGCGGTGCTCCGACACGTCGCGGAACTCCCGGGCGTCACGTCACCGAGGTCGTGTCGTCCGGCGGACATGGTGTTCAGTCGGCGGTCATTTCGGCCCACACGAACCCGGCGAGTTCGCGTGCCACCGCAGTGATGACGATGTTCTTGTTGGATTTTGCGCTCCGCGAGATGCCGGTAGCGGCGACAGAGTCGTTGCTGGGCTTTCCAGGACCGGGCGATCACCTGGTGGCAGTCCTTGTTGACGCGCCACGATGCCGGGGCCGACATGGGGGACATGGCTGTAGGCCCAGGCTGCTTCGTTGAGCTGGGCACGCAGATGGGCGTTGCCGGCCTTGGTGATCCGACCCCGACGGGTGCTTTCACGGTGGAGTACTCCGACGGGGTGAGCCCGACGAAGCCCATGAAATGCCGAGCCGACGCGAAGCGCCGCCAATCACATACCTCAGCAGCCACCATCAGCGCGCCTTGATGGGTGAAGCCTCGATAGGCGGCCAGCCTGGACACCTGGGCGCCGAAAGGTTCACGGTCGAACCACACCGCCAGATCGGCCTCGATCGCATGAAGCATGACCTCACGGGTCTCGAGATTGGCCCGGTAATAGCCGAGCGTTGCGGTCAGTGCCGGGTCGTCGAAGCTGCCGCGGCGACCCAGCGGCGATGCTTCATCGTCCATTGCCGCCCGTCACGCCACACCCGCCCGTGACGCAACAAGAAGGCGAACAACCGGTTCTTGGCCTGGGTGACATCACCGACCAGATCGGCGCGTGTGCGGCACAGTACGCACGGCCTCCTCACGCGGTCGGCCCCAGATGGTCAACAACCAGGCCTCGTGCAACACCGCCAACCGGCGGGCGTCACGCTTGTCCGTTTTGACCCGATCACCGACCCCTTCGGGATCAGCGACGGTGCGACCACCACACGATCCACCATCGACGACAACAGCCGATGCAGGTCGTAGCCGGTCGGGCCCGCCTCGTAACAGGCAGACACTGGCCTCGGTTGCTCGAATCGTTGGAAGAACCGGCGTACCGAAGCCTCGTCAGCCGACAACGACTTTCTCCACGACAGGCACCCCGCCGGCGGTGAACACGCCGGCCACGATCGTGTTCTTCGACACGTCCATCCCGACAACAACATCCAAATCCACGAAACTGGGCATGGGTTGGCTCCTCTCCGTATGTGGCTCCGCCCAGCATTGGCCAGGTGACCCACGACCTACGGACTGGAGCCGACCCGCTCCATCCTGAATAACCGGCACCCGATAATCCGGGCCGGAACATCCATCACACGCCGCATCGCGGCCCAAGCAGCGCGCCCCGTATTCACGCTGTCGGCGATGATCGCTTGCACGCTGCGCCTTCGCAGTCGATGAAGATGTGGCGGTGCGTCGTGTCTTCGTCACCGGATCGTCTGGACAGGTGGGTCGTGCGTCCGTCGAGGTGCTGGAAGCGACGGGCTGGACGGTTCGGCGGTTCGATCTTGCCGAGGGCGACGATCTTCGAGATGCCGACGCTGTTCACGATGCAGCGAGTCGGTGCACTGCGATCGTTCATGCGGGTGCGATCGCGCACGACACTGCTGGCAGTCCTGACGAGATCATGGCGACGAACGTTCTTGGTTCGTGGCACGTGTTGTCTGCGGCTGAGGCCCACGGCGTCGACAGGGTGGTCTATCTCTCGTCGGCCCAGGTGTTCGGCTGTGCCGAGGGTGAGGGAGTACCGGAGTACTTGCCGATCGACGACGATAACCGTCAGGCAGGCGCGCCCATACGGCATGTCGAAACGATTGACCGAGGAGATGTGCGAGATGTGGACCGGTCGAACCGGAAACACGACGGTCGTTCTGCGCCCAGTGATGATCCTCGACGACGATGCCTTGGTTGATATAGCCGATACGGCCGAGTTCGGGGCGTTCGTTCATGTCGAGGACGTCCGCGAACGCAACACGTCGAGCGTGAAGCAGACATCGTCGGTCACGTGCGGTTGACGCTGTGCGGTCCGGGCGCGTTCGACACTTCGCTCGCGTTTCCAGACGCTCGGCTGGCGACCTGAGCGAACGTGGCAGCACGCGGACTGAACGGAGTCGCAGACGGGGCGGAAGAACGGTTCTGGACTCCATCGGCGTCCTCAACCAGCAGAGGTGAAGTGCTCGATATCACCCGCCGAAATCACCGCCCAGCCGCAACCTCGACCACTCGCTAACGGCCCGACCCGCGTCACGTAATCACGTCGGCACGGCGTGGGTGGCGCCGGGTCAAGCCTCTTCGAGCAGTGAGGCGACGATCTCCGTCTTGCCTTCGGTGTAGACCGTACGGTCGTTACCGACTTCGTCGATGAGCCGCAGCTTTGTGTCCTCGTACCGCTGTCGAGCTCCAGGGTTGCGGCGGAGAAGGTCCCTGGTCCAGTAGTTGCGCCATTGTGCGCCGAGGTGTTCGACGACGTGGGAATGGGCGACGCGATGCCATGGCGTGGACTCGAGCACGAACACCTGGCCGCCCTGCGCTCCGGCATCGCCTCGGACATCCATCCCGCAGACACCAACCGCTCGTGAACCGGCGTCAAGTTCGTGATCCGTGGTGATGCCGACCGCCAGGTCGACAATGGCTCCGCGAGAAGTCCTCGCACCGACGACGAGCCGATCTGTTCGACGCCCACCGCAAACCCTCCGAGCAGGTCCGCAACCTCGCGTCGTAGGCGAGCGCCAGCGTCGACCAAGTCCGGCGTCGTTCGGTCCAGACGCAGCGAGTCGTAGTCGAGACCGAGACCAA
>CAVQBG010000025.1:0-29390 GCA_963710625.1 Ilumatobacteraceae bacterium
GACCTTCGTGGGTGATCGCCCTGTGCACCTGGCCGATCGATGCGGCGGCGACCGGCATGTCGGACCAGTCGAGGAACACCTTCTCCGGCGGCTTGCCGAAGTCGCCTCGCACCACGTTGGCCGCGAGGGTCGGCGCCATCGGCGCAGCGTCGGCCTGCAGGGTGGCGAGTGCTTCCTGTGCCTCGTCGGGCAGTGCCTCGAAGATGAAGCTGATCAGCTGACCCGCCTTCATCAGCACGCCCTTCATCTCGCCGAGTTCCCTGGCGACGTCCTCGGCGGTGCGGATCGCGAACTGCTCGTCGAGCTGAGCGCGCCGTTCCTCGGCCGAGCCGATCCCGCGCACCCGCGACACCGCGAAGCGCGCCGAGTTCCGCGCCGACAGCTTCCACACCCGCGCCGAGCGGTTGAACCGGCTGGTCAGCGGCGACTCCTTCGCCTTCTGTGCCGCGGCGGCGAGGCCGGCGGCCAGAGCGACCACGGACGCGAGGCCGGCGACCGCCTTGCCGCGGATCAGGCCCGCCGCGCCATCGGGTTGCGCACCAGGGTCTGCTCGGGGATCGCGTCGCCGGTGACCTCGTCGATCCAATACGTCCCGTCGGCCAGGCGGTTCAGGGCCGTCTCGACGTCACGCAGATCGCGCTCGATCGCGTCGAGGTCGACCTCCTCGGTCGTCGATGGGCGAGGGGTGTCTGACACATCGTGAACAGCGGGGGGTTCGTGCTGCGGGTCGGTCACGGTGTGAACGCTAGTCGGCCGGAGCGGGCCCCCCGGTGGCCGCTGGTCGCCACGGTGGGTGATCTCTCGGCGAACGGCCAGCCGATGTGTTCGCTGTCCGACGAGATCGTCGCAATAGGGTCGGATCGTGGAACGCAGTGACCGCACGAAGCGATCGCGTTGGAGGGACTTCCCGCTCGCAGTGGTCATGTTGGCGCCGTCGGCCGTGATCCTGGGTGTGTTCGTGCTGTACCCGCTCGGGCGGGCGGTGTGGCTCGGCCAGCAACGCTGCGACAACTTCGGCGGCAACTGCCAGTCGCAGGGCTTCGGTCAGTACGTCGACATCTTCCGCTCGACCGAGTTCCAGAACGCGCTCGTGGTGACCGCGAAGTTCGCGCTGATCACCGTGCCGCTCGGCTTGGTCCTCGGCGTGGGTCTCGCCGTGCTGGCCGACAAGTACCTGCGCGGCATGGCGGTGTTCCGCGCCGTGTTCTCCTCGACCGTGGCGACCTCGGTCGCCGTCGCCAGCCTGATGTGGCTGTTCCTTCTGCAGCCGTCGGTCGGCGCGCTCGCCAACGTTGCGTGGTTCAACTCGATGTTCCCCTCGGTCAAGGACCCCGGCTGGCTGCAGGATCCCGGCACCGCGCTCACGGCGGTGGCGCTGTCGAGCGTGTGGGCCGGCCTCGGCTTCACGTTCATCCTCGTCACCGCCGGCCTGCAGGGCATCCCGCGCGACTTCTACGAGGCCGCCGCGGTCGACGGCGCCGGCGGGATACGCCGGTTCTGGTCGATCACGGTGCCGATGCTCGGCCCGACGCTGCTGTTCGTGCTGATCGTGCTCACGACGCGGGCGTTCCAGACGTACGGTGAGGTCGACCTGCTCACCGACGGTGGGCCGCAACCGCAGGACTCGACCACCACGATCACCTACTTCGTCTACGGGCAGAACTCGCCGATCCGGAACGACGCCGGGCTGCAGGCGGGCGCCGCCGTGTTGCTGTTCCTCGTGTTGCTCGCGCTGTCGGCGATCCAGCTCCGCGGCATCGGACGGCGGGTGCACTATGGCGACTGAGCTCCCCGCCGGGGTGCAGGGCGTGGTCGACACCGCGCTCAAGAGCGTCGACGAACTGCCCGAGTCGACCGATCGTGGCCGCGGCCGCGGACGAGACTTCGACGCGCCCGCCGGTTGGCGGCGCGTCGGCCGGTACCTTCTGTTGGCGCTCGTGTCGTTCGTCGTGCTGTTCCCGATCTACACGACGGTGATCGCGGCCTTCAAGCCCAGCGACGCGTTCTTCGACCACCCGTTGCTGCCCGGGCCGTTCACGTTCGACGTCATCGTCGACGCGTGGACCGCTGGCAACCTCGGCCGGTACCTGTTCAACTCGCTCGTCGTCGCAACGATCGTCACGGTGTGCCAGGTGGTGTCCGCGGTGCTCGCAGCCTACGCGTTCGCGTTCCTTCGCTTCCCTGGTCGCAACGTGTTCTTCGTGTTGTTCATCGCGACGCTGCTCGTGCCGCTCGAGGCGACGCTCGTCGTCAACTTCGACACCGTCGACGGGCTCGGCTGGTCGAACTCCTACCTCGGCCTCGCGGCGCCGTTCCTCGCCACGGCGTTCGGCGTGTTCCTGATGCGGCAGGTGTTCCTCACCCTGCCGCGCGACCTGCGCGACGCCGCGTCGATCGACGGGGTGGGCCACTTCGGTTTCCTCTGGTACGTCGCCGTCCCGCTCGTGCGCCCCACGCTCGGGGCGCTCGCCCTGTTCGGATTCCTCGGCGCATGGAACCAGTACCTGTGGCCCAACCTGATCATCAACGAGACCGACATGAACACCGTGCAGTCCGGCCTCCGAGTGCTCTCCAAGTCGAACCTCGATCAACCCAACCTCGTGATGGCCGGCACGCTCGTCGCCGCCATCCCCGTCGTCATCGTCCTGCTCCTCTTCCAACGTCAACTCGTGCGTGGCCTCACTGCCGGCGCCGTGAAAGGCTGAATCCCATGTTCCCGTCCCGCCGTTTGCTCCCGCTGCTCGTGGTCGTCGGAGTCGGTGTCGCCGCCTGCTCGTCCGGCGAGTCCGCACTCCGGTCCGGCGTCGACGACGCCACGACCGACGCGTCGGTCGACGACACCACCCCCATCGACGGCACCGCCTCGGGCACCGATGCCGGCACCGACACGACGGCGATGCCGACCACCACGGTTGCGCCGCTGGCCGACCTGGCCCCGTGTCCGACCGAAGCGCTCGACGATGCGGAGGGCCCGATCGACATCGTGTTCTGGCACGGCATGGCCAACGACCTCGAACCCCCGTTGATCGCGCTCACCGATGCGTACAACGCGAGCCAGGACAAGGTGCGCGTCGAGCTCCAGAACCAGACGGGGTACGAATCGTTGATCGACAAGTACATCAACGTGGGCCAGAGCAGCCGACCGACGCTCGTGCAGTTCCCCGAGTACATGCTGCGCTCGATCTCCGACTCGGGTACCACGGTGCCGGCAGCGGCGTGTATGGAGTCGAGCGGGTTCGACACGTCGACGTTCGTGCCGCGGACGCTCACCGCCTACGAGTACGAGGGGATCCAGCGTGGCATGCCGTTCAACGTGTCGAACCCGGTCCTCTACTACAACCGCAAGATGTTCGAGGCGGCCGGTCTCGATCCCGACGATCCGCCCGTGAGCCTCGACGAGCTGCGCGCCGCCTCGGAACAGATCGTGTCGTCGGGTGCGGCATCGGTGGCACTCGTGCTCGACTCCGGCCCTGATTCCGGAGGCGGCTGGTTCCTCGAGCAGTGGTTCGGCCGGGCGGGCGAGCCGTTCGCCGACAACGGCAACGGACGCATCGCGCCGGCGACCGAGGTGTTCTTCGACAACGACCTCGGCGTCGAGCTGACCACGTTCCTGCAGACGATGATCGACGACGGACTGGCGATGACCGTCGGCGACAACCCCGGCGGTCAGGATGCGTTCTTCAAGTTGGCCGATCAGACCGCCCCTGGCGCGATGACGATGGCCACCTCGGCCGCCCTCGGCAGCGTGATCACTGCGCTGGGCGGTGGGCTGGTGCCCGATCTCGGACCGGAGGACATCGGCGCGGGCCCGATGCCCGGTCCGGGCGAGACGCCGCAGGTCCAGGTGGGCGGTGCGTCGTTGTGGATCGTCGCCGACAAGTCACCGGAGGAGACCGCGGCGGCATGGGACTACATCACGTTCCTGCTGAGCGCGCAGTCGCAGTCGGACTGGGCGGCGGCCACCGGCTACGTGCCGGTGCGCACCGACGCACTCGATCTCGAGCCGATCGCGTCGACCTACGCGAACGACCCGCGCTTCGCCGTGCCCTACGAGCAACTGCTGTCCGGGGTCAACGACGACACGGCCAACGCGCCGGTGCTCGGCCCCCAACGTGAGGTACGTGCCGAGACGTCGCGGGCGATGGCGGCGATCTTCGGTGGTGCCGATCCGCAGACCGCGCTCACCGAAGCCGCGACGGCGAGCAACCTCCTCATCACCAGCTACAACGACCGCAACTGAACGGGACGCGGGGTCTGACCCACGTCTCATTCGGCGTACCGTTCGGCCGGTAGGGTCGCTGGCATGGCTACCGCATTTCCCCCGTTCGATGGTTCCGCGCCCAAGACGCAGGACTTCAAAGACGCTCCCGAGATGGGCATCGACCCGTCGAAGCGCTACACCGCCACCCTGTCGACCTCGATGGGCGACCTCGTCATCGCCCTCGATGCCGTCAAGGCGCCGAAGACGGTCAACAACTTCGTGTTCCTCGCACTGCACCACTACTACGACGGTGTGATCTTCCACCGCATCATCAACGGGTTCATGTGCCAGGGCGGCGACCCGACCGGCACCGGCCGCGGCGGTCCCGGCTACCGGTTCGAGGACGAACTGCCCAAGCCGCGTGAGTACCAGATCGGCTCGGTTGCGATGGCCAACGCCGGCCCGAACACCAACGGCAGCCAGTTCTTCATCGTGTCCGGCCCGTCGGGTGTCGGCCTGCCTCCGCAGTACAGCCTGTTCGGACAGGTCGTGAAGGGTCTCGAGATCGTCGACGAGATGCAGCGCGTCCCGACCGGTGGTGGCGACAAGCCGAAGACCGACGTGGTCATCAACTCGGTCGAGATCTCCGTTTCGGACGACTGACGGTCGGCGCCCGCGTTGGCGAAGTCCGCCGAGTTCTCCAACGCGCAGGCACGGCGGCTCGCGCTCGGCGCCCAGGGCTTCACCGATCCGCGACCGAGCGGACGCGTCGACCGTCGCCACCTGCGGCGTGTCGTCGATCGGATGGGCCTGATCCAGATCGACTCGGTCAACGTGCTCGTGCGCAGTCAGGAACTGCCGCTGTTCGCGCGTCTCGGGCCGCACCCGCGCACGCTGATCGACGACGCCAGCCGTGCCGGTGAGCTCTTCGAGTACTGGGTCCACGAGGCCTGCCACGTGCCGGTGGGCCTCCACCCGTACCTGCGGTGGCAGATGAACTCCGAACACCGATGGAAGGCGGTCGCCGCGCTCCGACACCGACGGCCGGAGTTCATCGACGAGGTCAGGCTCCGCATCCGCGACGACGGACCCCTGGTCGCCGGTGACCTGAACCAACGGGTGGGCCCCAAGGGCACGTGGTGGGACTGGGACGACGGCAAGATCGCGCTCGAACACCTCTTCTACAGCGGTGAGGTCGCTGCAATCCGGCGTCCGAACGACTTCGCCCGCGAGTACGACCTCGCGCACCGGGTGATCCCGGCCGACATCCTCGCGCTGCCGACACCGCCGGAGATCGACGCCCGCAAGGAGCTGCTGGTGCGCGCTGCTCGCCACCACGGAGTCGCAACGTTCGAGGACCTCACCGACTACCACCGCCAGCGCAACCCGCCGTGTCGGCCGCTGATCGGCGAGCTGGTGGAGGAGGGTCGCCTCATCGAGACCTCGGTCGAGGGCTGGTCGAAGCCCGCCTACCGGCACCCGGACGCAGTGATGCCGCGCCGGGTGAACGCCAGGGCACTGCTCAGCCCGTTCGATCCGGTGGTGTGGAACCGTGACCGCACCGAGCGACTCTTCGGGTTCCGCTACCGCATCGAGATCTACGTGCCCGCGGCGAAGCGACAGTACGGCTACTACGTGCTGCCGTTCCTGCTCGGTGACGAACTGGTCGCCCGCGTCGATCTGAAGGCCGACCGCGGCACTGGCCGGCTGCTCGTGCAGAGCGCGTTCGGCGAACCGGGGATCGACGAGGTTCGGGTCGCGGCGGAACTCTCGGACGAACTCGTCGCGATGGCGGCGTGGCTCGGGCTCGAACGGGTCGAAGTGGTGCGACGGGGAGATCTCGCCGACGCGCTCGAACGCGCCGTCAGCTCCTACAACCGCGCAGGTTGAACTCGCCGCCCTCGATGTCGGCGAAGGTGACGGTGTACTCCTCGGCGTCGAGCGTCATCTGGGCCTGACCGATCGACTGGCCGCCGGCGGTGGCGTCGAGGGTGAGGTCGACCCCGGTCGACGGATCGAACACGCCGGTGTAGACGGCCGGTTCGAGACCCTCGGCCACCACGGTCACGATCGTGCCGCCTTCCTCCGGGTCGCAGTCGACGGCGACCACGATCTCACCGTCACCACCGTTCAGGAGGATCTCGTCGTGCGACTCCGACGCGATGATCGCGTCGTTGTAGGCGCTGCCGGTGCCTTCCTCGGGGACGTCGACGGTGCCGTCGCCGTCGCTTCCGCACGCCACGAGCGCAAGCGCCACGGCCACCACGGTGGCACCGCGACGCATGAAGCGAAGGGGTGTGGACGATGAGCTGGTCGTCGTTCTCATGATGCCCCCGACGGTATCGGCCCGACGCGGGGGCCGTCAGGGCACTTCGTCACGATCGTGGACGGTCAGGCGCCCACGGGTGTCGCCCAACGGATCGTGCGGGTGATGGCCGCACCGGCCGGCCGGAGGGCGACAGCCTCCGACACCGGCAGCCAGGGCAGGCGCAGTGGGAATCGGGTCCAGGCCGGCATCAACGCGACCGCCGACGCCGCGATCATCCCGTAGGCGGGCCGGGCGGCGAGTGGCAGCGGCGGCTGGATCAGGAGGTACCGGGCCGCGTCGCGCGCCTCCCGAGTGCCCGCGAGCTCCGGTCGGAACACGTCCAGCCGGGCGCGCAGCGAGGCCTCCGACTCCGGGGGATCGATCACACCGAGCGCTCGCGCGACGACGGCGGCGTCGGCGACGTAACGGTCGCGTTCGCCGCCGACGAGCGGTCGCTCGCCGTAGCGGTCGTGGGCGGCGAGAAAGCTGTCGAGTTCGGCGATGTGGACCCACTCGAGCAGGTGTGGATCGTTCGCCGCGTACGGCCGACCGTCCGAGGCCGTGCCGACGACTCGCTCGTGGACCCGGTGGACCGTGTCGACGGCACGCTGCGCCTGGCTGGCCGGACCGAACGTGGTGGCGGCGAGGAAGTCGGCCGTTCGCTGCAGCCGTCCCCACGGATCGGATCGGTAGTCGGAGTGCTGGGCGACACCGGCCATCGCCAGCGGATGCAGCGACTGGAACAGCAACGCCCGCAAGCCGCCCACGAACATCGACGCGTCAGCGTGGACCCGCCGGATCGGCGCATCCTCGTCGAACCATCCGGGTTCGTCGGTCTCGAACAACTCGGCGTGGCGCGTCGGCCCGTCGGGCCCGATCACGCGCGAGCGGATCTGATCGCCCAACCACGTGCGCAGGTCCATTGTCTCATCGTGCCATGCGCCCGTGAGTACCATCCGGACGTGCCCGAGGAAACGTCGACCGACTCTGCCGGGGACGGCGAGGCTGCTGTGTCGACAGCGGCATCGGCGGGTGGCGCAGCCGACGCCGACGGGCGACGCTTCAATCGTCGCGCCACCGACCGCACGTTGCCGCGATGGGCGCTCCCGGCGATCCTGATCTTCTGGCTCGGCTACCTGCTGACGTTCACCGCGCTCCACGTGTTCCACCGTTTGTCGAGCCTGTTCCTGCTCCTGCTCGTTTCGGTGTTCCTGTCGCTGGCGGTCGAGCCGGGCGTCAACCGGCTGGCGGCGCGGGGTTGGCGGCGCGGGCGGGCCACGATCATGATCCTGCTCGGGGTGCTGTTCGCGTTCCTGATCTTCGTCGGCGCCGTCGGCACGCTCGTCGGCACGCAGGTGGCCGATCTCCTACAGGACTCCGATCGGTACATCACCGACACGGTCGGGTTCCTCAACGACAACTTCGGCACCAACATCGACCCCGAGGACGTGATCTCCGAGTTCAACGATCCCGACGGACGCGTGCAGGAGTTCATCCGGTCGCAGAGCGACGAAGCGGTCCGGCTCTCGCTCGCCGTCATCGGGGTGATCTTCCAGGGCTTGTCGGTGCTGCTGTTCACCTACTACTTGGTTGCCGACGGCCCTCGACTGCGCCGCGGGATCTGCTCGCGGCTCACACCGGCTCGCCAGGCCCGGGTGTTGCAGGCGTGGGAGCTGGCGATCACGAAGACCGGTGGCTACCTCTATTCCCGGGCGCTGCTCGCCCTGCTGTCGACGTTCTTCCACTGGATCGTGTTCCAGTCGATCGGCACGCCGGCCCCGATCGCCCTCGCGCTGTGGGTGGGTCTGGTCAGCCAGTTCCTGCCGGTGGTCGGCACGTACCTCGCCGGGATCCTGCCGGTGCTGTTGACGCTGGTCGACTCACCGCTCAACGCGCTGATCATCATCGTGTTCATCGTCGTGTACCAGCAGATCGAGAACTACTTCTTCGCCCCGCGCATCACGGCGCGCACGATGGAACTCCACCCGGCGGTCGCGTTCGGTGCCGCGCTCGGCGGCGCCTCACTGCTCGGGTTCGTCGGTGCGCTCCTGGCACTTCCCGCCGCCGCGATGGTGCAGGCGTTCGTCAACGAGTGGGGGAACCGGTACGAGGTGGTCGACAGCCACCTGACGGCGATCCCGCCACCGAAGAACCAGCGGGCGAAGAACGGCGATCCGCCGCCCGAGCCGGAACCGGCATGACCCGGTTCGACGATGGGTTCGCACCGATCGCCGTGGCGACGCGCAGCGGGTTCGACGAGTCGCTGCACCACGGTGCCGGCGTTGCCGTCGACCCGGACGGTGCGATCGTCGACGCCGTCGGCGACCCGACGTTGGTCGTGTACCCGCGGTCGTGCCTCAAGCCGATGCAAGCCGACGCGATGGTCGCGCTCGGCCTCGAATTGCCCGACGAACTCCTGGCGGTGGCGTGTGCCAGCCACGACGGCGCACCGATGCACCTCGCGGCCGTTGCGGCGATCCTGTCGATGGTCGACCTCGGCGAGGCCGACCTGCAGAACACGCCCGCCCAGCCGCTGTGCGCCCCGTGCTCGGTGGAGCCACCGTCGTCGTTGCGGCAGAACTGCTCGGGGAAGCATGCGGCGATGTTGGCGACCTGTGTGGTGCGGGGCTGGCCGACCGCCTCCTACCTCGACCCGAGGCATCCGCTCCAGGTGGCGATCACCGCGCACCTCGAAGATCTCGGCTGCACGGTGGGTCACGTCGGTGTCGACGGGTGCGGCGCCCCGACCCACGCGCTGGCGCTCGACGACCTCGCCCGGGTGTTCGGAACCCTCGCCTCGAGCGATGGCGCGGTGGCCCGGGCGATGCGGGCTCACCCGGTAATCGTCGGCGGTGTGGAGCGCGATGTCTCGCTGTGGATGGGCGCCGCGCCCGGCCTGATGGCCAAGGAGGGCGCGGCCGGCGTGATGGTGGCCGGCCTGGCCGATGGCCGTGGTGTGGCGTTCAAGATCGCCGACGGATCGGACCTCGCCCGCCGAGCGGTGACCCCCGAGGCGTTGCGTAGGATCGGTCTCGACGTCGACGGCGCACTCTCCGACACACGCGACCGGACGGTGGTGCCGATGCTCGGCCACGGCGAGCCGGTCGGCCGGATCGATGCACTGCGGTGGACGTCGTGCAGTTCCTGACGCTCGACCGCGACTCGTTCACCTACGGCTCGTCGCAGCCGGTGGCGCCGCTGGTGCGCCGCGTGATCGCCGAGAACCCGTCGAAGTTCACCTACCACGGCACGGGCACCTACATCGTCGGTGGCGACGAGCACGGGCGCGGCGACGTCGTGGTGATCGACCCGGGGCCGAAGCTGGACAGCCATCGGGACGCACTGTCGGCTGCGCTGGAGGGCTGCGCCGTGCGGGCGATCCTGGTCACGCACTGCCACGCAGATCATTCCCCGCTGGCGGCCTGGCTGGCGGCCGAGTCGGGAGCGCCGACGGTCGCCTTCGGTCCGCACGGCGACGACGAGTGGGACATCGGCGATGATCCCGTCGTCCACGAGCCCGACGAGGACTCGGCGTCGGCCGATCACCCGGCGGCCGAGCCGGACGAGCCCGTCGTCGAGGAGTCGACCGACCGTGACTTCGTACCCGACGTGGTGGCGTCGACCGGCGACCTGGTGGCTGCGGCCGACGGGTGGGTGATCACCGGGCTGCACACGCCGGGACACACGTCGAACCACCTGTGTTTCGCACTCGACGACGGCGACGTCCGCACGCTGTTCACCGGCGACCACGTGATGGGGTGGAGCACCACGGTGGTCTCGCCGCCCGACGGTGACATGGCCGCCTACCTCGACTCGTTGCGGATGGTCGCCGGCCGGCACGACGACGTGGCGATCCCGACACACGGCCCGCCGATCCCTGATCCGTCCGAGTTCGTCGACGAACTGATCGCGCACCGCCTGGAGCGAGAACGCCAGGTGCTCGACGCCGTGCGCAGCGGCCTCACCACGATCCCCGAGATGGTGGAGGCGCTGTACGCGTCGGTGCGCAGGGAACTCCACAAGCCGGCGCGCCGCAGCGTGCTCGCACATCTCGTCAAGCTCGTCGACGACGGCACGGTCGTGGTCGACGGAGTGCCCCGCCCCCGCCTCGACGCCACCTACCACCCCCGCTGACTGTGACGCCAGGGGTCAGACCCCCGGCGTCACGCCCCGCGATTCGCAGTGGGGGTGCCGGACGGGGGATCATCGAGGGGTGGATCGACGCATCGCCGGACTCCTGCTCGCCTCGCTCGCCGTGCTCGCTGCGTGCAGTGGGTCTGACCCCGACGGAGCGACGGTCACCGACGCGCCGACGGTGTCGAGCGGCACCGAGGCGCCGACGACCGAGCCGGCGCCGACCACCGAGTTGATCACCACCACCGAGGCTCCGGCGAGCACCGACGCGCCGATCGCCACCGAGCCCGAGGCCGTCACCGTGGGCGAGTGGACGTCGATCCCTGGCGGTGACGACTGTCGGTGCTCGGACGGCAGCCCTTTCGAGATCTGGGAGCGACCGGCGGACCCCACGAGAGTGATGCTCTACTTCGAAGGCGGCGGAGCCTGCTTCAGCGCCGAGACGTGCGGTCCCGACAACCCGACGTACACCCGCAACCTCGAACTCGGTGTGGCCCCTGATCGGGCCGGCGTGTTCGACGAGACCAACCCGGAGAACCCGATCGCGGACTACTCGATCGTGTACGTGCCCTACTGCACCGGCGACGTGCATCTCGGCGACAGTGTCACGGAGTACTCCGACACCGTGACGATCGATCACAACGGCTTCCCCAACGCCGACAAGGGGCTCCAGACCGTGCTCGCCAACTATCCCGACGTCGAGCAGTTGGTGGTGGCGGGATCCAGCGCCGGTTCGATCCCCACGCCGGCCTTCGCCGGTCTCGCCGCCGACGAACTGTCCGACACCGAGATCATCACGTTCGGCGACAGCTCGGCCGCCTATCCGGACGTCCCTGCATTGAACGTCGCCATCGGCGGCCTGTGGGGCGTGCTCGAGAACGTTCCGGACTGGCCGGTCAACGACGGGCTCACGGCGGAGGAGTGGAGCTTCCCGGGTCTGTACGTCCAGGCGGGCTCGCAGCATCCCGACATCACCTTCGCCCGCTTCGACTACGCCTACGACAGCGTCCAGGCGACCTTCGCCGGGTTGGCCGGCATCGCCGCCGACGACCTGCTCGGCTTCATCCAACAGACCGAGTCCGACATCGAGGCCGACGGCGTGCCGATCGCCTCGTACATCGCGCCGGGTACGTCGCACACGATCCTCGGCAGCGACGGGTTCTACGACATGGAGGTCGACGGTGTGCGCCTCGTCGACTTCCTGGCCGCACTGGTCGCCGGCGACGTGCCCGCCGACGTGCAGTGCGTCGACTGCCAACGCCCAACCTGATTGCACCAGGGTCTGACCCCAGGTGCAATCGATCGACCGTGAGGGGTCAGATGCCGTCCGCCGCAGCGGCGCCGGCAGCGTCCTCGACGGTGGGAGCGCTCGCCGCGACCCGGAGCCGGGCGAACACGTCGGGAGGTTCGCTCCATGGATCGGTGAGCGTGCCCGCTCGGGCGTCACGGATCGTCGACCACACGCGTTCGGGCGTGCACGGCAGGTCGATGTGGCGCACCCCGAGGTGGGCGACCGCGTCGATGACGGCGTTCTGCACGGCGGGGGTCGCGCCGATGGTGGCTGCCTCGCCGATGCCCTTCGCGCCCAGCGGGTTGAGCGGCGTCGGCGTCTCGGTCGAGAGCGTCTCGAACGACGGCAGCTCAGCGGCGGTCGCGATGCCGTAGTCGGCCAGGTTCGACGTGACCGGGTTGCCATCGCTGTCGAAGCTGACCTCCTCGAACAGTGCCTGGCCCACGCCCGCAGCGATGCCGCCGTGCTGTTGGCCCTCCACGAGCAGCGGTGCGAGCACCGTGCCGCAGTCGTCGACGGCCACGTGGCGCAGGAGCCGCACCTTGCCGGTGTCGGCATCGACCTCGACCACGGAGATGTGGGCGCCGAACGGGAACGTGGCGCCCTCCTGGTGGAAGTCGAACTCGCCGTCGAGTTGCTCGCCGACGTCGGCCGCGCGCGCGGCGAGGTCGCCCCACGTGAGCGCCTGGGCGGGTACACCGGCGACACCGATCGTGCCCGCTGCGGTGTCGACCACGATGTCGGCCGCGTCGGCCTCGAGCAGCCGGGCGGCCAGCTGCTTGGCCTTGGTGACCATCGCCTCGGTCGCGCCGCGCACTGCCGAGCCGCCGAGCTGCAGCGAACGTGAGCCGCCGGTGCCGCCACCCGTGCGCACCCGGTCGGTGTCGCCGTCGACGAGGGTGATCCGCTCGACCGGGATGCCAGTCTGGTCGGCGACGAGCATGGCGTACGCGGTCTGGTGCCCCTGCCCGTGCGACTGGGTACCGGCGTAGATCGTGGCCGAGCCGTCGTCGTGGACCTCGATCGCGCCGAACTCGTCGGCCCCGCCGCCGGCGGTGATCTCGACGTAGGCCGCCACGCCGATCCCGAGCAGCTGGTGATCCCCGCTCGCTCGCCGTTCGGCCTGTTCGGCTCGGAGGCGCCCGTAGCCGACCGCCTCCGCAGCCCGTTCGAGGGGGAGCAGGTATCGCCCCGAGTCGTAGGTGTTGCCGGTGAGCGTGCGGAACGGGAACACGTCGTCGCCGAGGAAGTTTCGTCGGCGGATCTCGATCGGGTCGATCCCCAACTCGAGCGCGGCCTGATCGACGAGTCGTTCGAGCAGGGCGGTCGCCTCCGGCCGCCCGGCACCACGGTAGGCGCCCATCGGTGTCGTGTTGGTGACGGCGACCGCGACGTCGAACTCGATCGTCGGGAAGGCGTAGGTGCCCTGGGCCATCCGTCGGGTGCCGCCGGGCAGGAACGCGCCGACCGACGGGTAGGCGCCGGCGTCACCGACGAGGCGCACCTTCAACCCGGTGAAGTCGCCGTCGGTGGTGCACCCGAGCTCCGCGTACTGGATCTGGCCGCGGCTGTGGGGGAGCGCTTTCATGTCGTCGCTGCGCGGCGGCACCCACACGACGGGTCGCCCGGTGCGTCGCGCCGCGGCGGCCACCACCGAGTACTCGGCGTGGATGCCGGCCTTGCCTCCGAATCCGCCGCCGACCTGCGGAGTGATCACGCGGATGTCGGCCGGGTCCATGCCGAGCGCGCCCGCGAGTTGACCGTGCAGCCCGTGGGGCATCTGGGTGGAAGCCCAGAACGTGAGCCGTCCGTCGGCCCCGACCTCGGCGGCGCAGCAGTCGGGCTCCATGGGCACGACCGCCATGCGCTGGTTGACGTAGCGCCCCCGCACGACGACGTCGGCGATCGACAGGTCGGTTCGCGGCTTGTCGACGATCACCAGCGCCTCGTTCGAGCCGTGCTCGGCGAAGATCGGCTCGGCGCCGGCAGCGAGCGCGTCCTCGGCGTCGACGTGAACGGGCAGTTCGGTGATGTCGGCCCACACCATCTCCGCGGCGTCCTCGCCCTGCTCGAACGTCTCGGCGAGCACGACGGCGATCGGTTCGCCGACGAAACGCACCTTGCCGTCGGCGAGTGGTGGGCGGCGGAAGTCGTCGTGGACGACGGCGAACCCGTGGTGTGGTGCCACGCCGAGTTCTTCAGCCGTGAGGATCTCGACCACGCCCGGCATCCCCGCTGCGTCCTCGACGTGGATCGTGGCGATCGAGCCGTGAGCGACGTCGGAGCGCACGAACACGGCGTGCAACCGATCGGGGAGGTCGAGGTCGGCGAGGTACTTGCGGCGACCGGTGAGCAGCCCCGGATCTTCGGTGCGCAATACGCGGGTGCCGAGGATCGAGCCAGGCCGGGCGGTGGCGGGCGCTGTGGAGGGGTGGGTCATCACCGTTGAACCTACTGGTGAAGGAGAGGCCGGTCGGACCCCCGTCTCGGTCCGACCGCCTCCGCCTTCACGGGGTGCGCTCGAGCGCTTCGATCACCGGCTGGGCCAACGCCCGGCCGTATCGGTACGCCCCACTCGACCATACCGGACAATCGTCGGTGACGCCTGCGACGGCGTCGCCGCTGACCGGACAGAAGTGCACACCGTCGGGCGCTCGGACGACATTGACCGGGAGCCCATCGGAGTTGTAGCCGCCCTCGCAGGGTTCGGACGACAGGCACGGCAGGGTGATCGTGTAGCTGTCGTCGGCCAACACGGCAGCGCCGGCATCGGCGTACCACACGCCGTCGTGGCCCGCGGCCACCTCGCGGTAGAGATCGTTCATCCGTCCCACCGCCGCCGACGTCGGCCCCGACACCGGGGCTCCGGCGAAGACGATGTGTGTCTCGACGGGGGCGAAGGTCGCGATGACCGTGGCGGCATCGTCGGCGTAGCGATCGCTGATCTCCGTCCCGGCCACGGGCACGCCGTCAGCGCCGCGCATGCATGGAGTGAAGCTGTTGCCGCTGAACTCGACGACGACGATGCCAGGCGCCAGAGATGCGGCGTCGGCGGCCATCTCGTCGAGCCAGTCGCAGATGGCTGTGCCGCCGAACGTGCGGGTGTACACGTCCACGTCGGGCCGGTCGGCGAACGCCTCGGTGAAGGCGTCCCGGGATTCCCAGGCGAGGGAATCGCCGTACAGCACGACGACGGGTCGGGCCAGCGGCTCGATCGTGTCGACGACCGCCGGGACGGGCGGCTCGGCGACCGCAACCGCGTCGGGTGTCGACGGTGCGACGACGGCGGTGTTCTCGCTCGCGGTCCCGACCGGTGCCTGGCGCAGCGACGCCGCCTGCGTGCTGGCGTTCGTCGACGGCATGGTCGTGGTCGTGGTGGTCGTGGTGGTCGTCGTCGTCGGCGTGGTCGGCGGGACGACGGGCGGGATCCCGGTGGCCGGTCCTGCCGAGCCGCGGCCGGCGGATGGACCGCCGGTTGCGAACAGCAGCCCGATCATCAGCACGGCGATCGTTGCGACGGAGGCCCAGCCTGCCAGGCGGCGACGGAAGTCCTCGGGCGGATGCACCTGGACAGGGTCCGCCCATTCGGCGAACGTGACAAACCCCGAGCGCACACATGGACTGTGCGCTCGGCGACACAACGGGGGGGGGGCGGGCCCCTCCGCGAGCCAACTACGGTCACGGGCATGCGGGGCCCCTCGTCGTCACCGTCTTCGGCACCGGACTGGAGACAACTCACCTCGATGGCCGGGCTCGACGAGCGCGAGCTCCGCTCGGCGTGCCGTCGCCGTCGGTACTCACGCAACGAGGTGATCTTCCACGAGGGTGATCCAGCGGGCGCGCTGCATCTGATCGACAGCGGCCACGTGGCGATCCGCCTGACGACGCTGTTGGGCGACGTTGCGATCGTCGACGTCCTCCAGGAGGGCGATTGTTTCGGCGAACGGGCACTCGTGCACGGTGACGGCGAGCGGTCGGCGGGCGCAGTGGCGCTCAGCCGAGTCGAGACGCTGACACTCGATCCAGCGAGTTTCGAACGCCTGAGCGAGGGCCGACCGGAGACCGGTCGTTTCCTGATGTTGGTGCTGAGCGAACGTCTCTCTGCGACGAACCAGCAGCTACTGGAGGCTCGCTACGCGTCGGCGGAGCAGCGGCTCTATCGCTGCCTGTGCCGGTTGGTCGAGCAGTTCGGCGCGTTCGACGGCGATCCGATTCCCTTGACGCAGTCCGACATCGCGTCGATGACCGGCACCACGAGGTCGACGGCGAACCGTCTGCTGCGGCAGGCCGAACGTGACGGGATGATCACCACGGGTCGAGGCCGGATCCAGGTCGTCGACGCCGAGGCGCTCCGCCGGCGTGCAGGCCCCGCAGCGGCGTTCTCGTGAACCGGTTCGCGGCCAGAACGCGCACGGGTTCACGAGTTGGCCAGACTGGCGCACGATGACCGTCAAGTTGCTCGGCGTGCCCTACGACGCACACTCGTCGTTCCGGCGCGGGCCGGCGCTCGCGCCGGCCGCGATCCGTGCCGCGCTCACCTGCGGCTCGGCGAACTGGTGCACCGAGTCGGGCCTCGACCTCGATCCGGCGACGACCGAATCGTGGGCGGATCTGGGCGACCTCGATCTCCCCGACGATCCAGCGGATTCCACCGACGCGCTTCGAGTGGTTCGCCAGGCAGCCGCAGCGGCGACTGCCGACGGGTCCGGCCTGCTGTCGTTCGGCGGTGACCACATCGTGACGTGGCCGCTCGTGCAGGCGATCAGCGACCGCCACGCGGGCCTCACGATCGTGCACTTCGACGCGCACCCGGACCTCTACGACCACCTCGACGGCGACCGGTTCTCGCACGCCTGCCCGTTCGCGCGGATCATGGAGGAGGAGCGCGCGACCCGTCTCCTCCAGTTCGGGATCCGCACGATGAACCCCCACCAGCGAGCGCAGGCCGAGCGTTTCGGGGTGGAGGTCCACGAGTTCCGCGACTGGGACGGGGTGATCCCGCCCTTGGCCGGCCCGGTGTACGTGACCGTGGACCTGGACGCGCTCGACCCGGCATTCGCGCCCGGCATCTCGCACCACGAGCCGGGCGGCATGTCCACTCGTCAGTTGCTCGATTCGCTCCGCCAGATCGGCGACAGCGGTGCCGCGGTGATCGGGGCCGACGTCGTGGAGCTCAACCCGACCTGCGACCTGAACGAGATGACGGCGATGGTGGCCGCCAAGGTCGCCCGCGAACTTCTCGGGCTGCTGTTGACGACCAGAGCCTGAGGGCCAGGGCGTGTCGAGGGCCGATGGTCGACGCCGGTGGGGCTCGCCGCGGCGCCCGATGGCAGGCTCGCTGGTCCGATGACTGTCGACCACACGGCCCGCCAACGCAGCGGTTTCTCGTCGTCGCTACGAAACGGAGGACTCCGCAAGCTCTACGGCGCCGAAACGGTCTCGGGCGCCGGGGATGGCGTGTTCTGGGTCGCCCTGGTCGTGCTCCTGGGCGAGGAACCCCGGTTCGCGCTGTGGCTGACGTTGGCGGTCGTGGCGCGGTTGGCGCCCCGTGCCGTGCTCAGCCTCCCCGCCGGTTCGCTGGTCGATCGGAGCAACGTGCGTTCGATGCTGGTCACGATCGAGTTCTCCCGGGCGCTGCTCATGGTGGCGCTGTCGCTGCTGGCCGCCAGCAACGGTCCTGCGTCGGTCGTGCTGGTGATCGTCGTGGCGTCGTACACGATCGCCGCGCCGACTCGGCCGGCATTGTCGGCGGTCGTTCCGGCGATCGCCGGGGAACGTCATCTCGCCGGGGCGAATGCGCTGCTGAGCACCGTCCGTCAGATCATGACCTTCGTCGGTCCGCTCCTGGGCGCCGCGATCGCAGCGGTGGGGTCACCCGCCGTCGGCTTCGCCGTCAACGCAGCGACCTTGGCGCTGTCCGGGCTGCTCATCGGGTCCGTTCACGGTCTCCCCGACCATTCTGCGAGCGCAGACGGAGCGACATCCCGGTCGTCGATGCCCCGGCTCGGCCTGATCAAGGGATTCGTCGATGGCATCGGCGCCGTGCGGTCGACCGCGGCGTTGCCCGCGATCGTGCTGCTGATCGGGGTGATGTATTTCGTGCGGGGTGCCGAGATGGTGCTGCACGTCTACGTGGTTCGTGATCGGCTCGACGCCCCGGTCGACGTGATCGGTCTGCTCGCCGGTGCGATCGGTCTCGGTGCGGTGCTCGCGATGCCGGTGGCGGCTCGTGCCGCCGATTCGCGCTCGCCGGTCCGTCCTGTGTTGTTCGCACTGGTCGCGACGGCAGTGCCGACGGCGGCGTTGGCGATCATCACCAGGACCCTGTGGGCCTGTGTCGGACTCGTCGGCGTCGGCGTGGGAATGGTGGTCTTCGAGGTGGTGATCGTCGTGATGGTGCAACGGGTCACCGAGCCGACGTCACTCGGGCGGGTCTTCGGCGCGATCAACGGTGCGGCGAACACCGGCAAGCTGGTCGGTGCCGTTGCCGCGCCGGCACTGATCGCCCTCTTCGGGCTGGACGCATCGCTGGTTGCCGTTGCGGCCGCCGTGCTGTTGGTGGGCAGCCTTGCCGTCCGACCGCTCGTGGTGTTCGGCCGCGTCGCTGCGGCCAGGCAGAGAGATCTTGCGCCACGGGTGGCGGTGCTGCACGCGCTGGAGATCTTCGAAGGCGCGTCTCGATCGTCGCTCGAACGACTGGCCGCCGGGGCCGAGGAGGTGCGGTTTCCATCTGGCACGGTGGTGATTCACGAGGGCGCCGATCCCGACGACCTGTTCATCGTGATCCGGGGATCGTTGGTGGCGACGGTGAGCGGCCGACCGGTCGGTGAAATCGGACGCAACGGCTGGTTCGGTGAGATCGGGTTGTTCGATCGGCGACCACGAACCGCAACGGTCACGACCGTTGGCGATGCGACGCTGTGGCGAATCCCCGGCGAGACCTTCCTCGATGTGCTCGAGGACGCCGGTGCGCCGCCGTCCGCACTCGTCGATGGCATCGCCGACCGCCTCGCGGCGCACCGCTGACCACCGCATCGCCGTTCTCGTGAACCCGTGGCGCGATTACTCGCGCACGGGTTCGCGGGAAGTCGACGGCTGGCGGCCGTGGGCGGTTGCGCCGAGGACGAGGCCGAACGCGGGCACCACCATCGAGATCCACAGGGCCGCCTGGTAGCTCCCAGCAATCGACTTCACCAGGGCGAACAAGGCCGGGCCGACCGCGCTGCCGATCACCAGTGCGCTCATCTGCAGGCCGGCGATCGACCCGAGATGCCGGCGGCCGAACAGACGGGGGAGTGCCGCCGACGTCAGCGGCCCGAAGCACCCCTGCGACACGCCCCACGCCACGATCGCGACCACCGCGAACGTCGGCGTGTCGAGGCGCCCCACGGCGAAGTACATCACCAGCTGAGCGACGCTCATCGCCGCGGCGATGAGGAGCGGCGACACGATGTCGACCAGCCATCCGCCGATGAGGGTGACCGGCACGCTGACCAGGGCGATCGGCAGGAAGATGCGCACGATCTCGTCGTCGCTGAGACCGATCTCGGCGCCGAAGTCGACGATGTGGAACGTCAGCGCCGTCGAGGTCGCGCTGAGCGCCGCGATCGGTGCGACGATCGCCCAGAAGCGCACGTCGCGGATCGCGGCCTCCCGCGTCAGGTCGTCGTCGGTGCCGACGACCACGGGCCGGTCGTCGTCCGTGTCGGCGCGCCCACCGTCGATGACGAGGCCGCAGCTCTCCGGGGTGTTGCGGTACAGCAGGGCGATCATCGTGGCGACCGCGACCGCCAACACCACGGCCAGCAGCCGCCACGCCCAGCGGAACCCGCCGAGGTCGATCAGTGCGAGCAGCAGTACAGGGCTGGCGGCGAAGGCGAAGCTCATGAACGTCCCGGCCACCGAGCTGACGAGCCCGCGCCGCCGGTCGAACCACTGGGCGATCATCGTTCTCGACGAGAGGGTCAGCAGGCCCTGCCCGGTGAAGCGGAGGAATCCGAACCCCACGCTGAGCACCACGATCCCGACGACCGCGTTCATCGGACCGACGAAGCTGAAGCCGACCAGCACGCCCGCGAGCCCCATAGCGGCCGACCACGCGACCGCTCGGGCACCGTGCCGGTCGATGGCTCGCCCGCCGCGCGGGAGAAGGAACCCGCTCGAGCCGGTGCCGATCAGGTAGGCGATCGAGAGCTGCAGCCTCGTGAGACCCGTGCTGTCGGTGAGATGGTCGGTGAAGACGCTGACCCCGGCGGTCTGGCCGGGTACCGAGGCGATCATGCCCAGGGTGCCCGCGACCACCACCACCCACCCGTAGTAGAAGCGGAATCGAGCGGGGTCGAACGGCCATCGACCGGTTGCGCGGCTTCGCCGAGCGGCGTCCGCCGAGGTGTCGACGGTCAACGGCTCGTACCGTGGCGGCGGGTCACCGGTGCAAGCGTACGGACGTCCCGACACTCCCACCTTGTCGTGAACAACGGCGCGCCCAGGCCGTGCACGTGTTCACGAGATCGCTGGTTGGGGGCGTGGGTGGGTCGGGTGGCTACTGTCGGCCGAGATGCATCGGCGGGATGCGCGAGCGATCGACGGAGGGGGACGGGTGACACTGGCAGCGGCACTGATCGAGAGCCTGGTTTCGTCGGCTCGTTCGGTGTCCCTCGCCGATGGTGACGTGCTCGTCGAACAGGGCGACGCGGCCGACACGGTGTACTTCATCGAGTCCGGTGCGGTGGCCGCCTCGAAGTCCACGCCGCAGGGCGAGGTGCTCGTCGGGACGGTGGAAGCCGGTCAGGTGATCGGCGAGGTCACCGTCGTGGCCGGCGGGCTGCGCACCGCGACGCTGCGAGCGATCGGCCCCGTCGAGGTGCTGGAGTTCGAGCGGAGCGACTTCGAGGCGTGGCTCAACAGCCACCCCGAGATCGCCGACGGCGTGTCCGACGAGGCGCGTGAGCGCGTCGATCGGACGAACGTGGCCACGATGGTCGCCGAGCTGATGGGCAGCAGCGATCGTCAACTCGTTCAGCAGGTGGTCGATCGCGTCGAGTGGCGACGACTCGCCGCCGGCGAGGTGCTGTTCCGCGAGGGTGACGTCGCCGATGCCGCCTACTTCATCGTCGGTGGACGGGTGATCGTGCTGGCGGACGACGACCAGGGCGACGAGCAGCTGATCGCCGAACTCGGCCGCGGTGAGGTGGTCGGTGAACTCGGCCTGCTCGACCGGGCGCCGCGATCGGCCACGGTGCGCGCCGTTCGCGACACCACGTTGGCGTCGTTCTCGACCGCCACGTTCGAGGAGCTCGTCGCGACGTCGCCGGCGATGATGCTCAATGTCACCCGCGGCATCCTCACACGACTCCGCAAGCCGACCCAGCGTCGCTTCGACCGTGCGGCGTCGCTCACGATCGCCGTCACCGCTCCCGGCGATGCCGACGCGATCGTCGCCGAGATCGTCGAGGAGATCGCGCGGTTCGGAACCGCCAAGCACCTGTCGAGCGCCAGCGTCGACCGGGTTCTCAACCGCGCGGCGATCTCGCAGGCCGCCACCGACAACGTCGGGGTGCCCCGGCTCGCCGAGTTCATGCACGAAGCCGACGTCGGCAACGACCACGTCGTGCTGCAGACCGATCGTGAGATGTCACCCTGGACGCGGCGGGCGCTTCGCCAAGCCGATCGTGTCGTCGTGCTGTGCTCGCCGAACCCGGACGCCGCCGAGCGTGCCCTGATCAGCGAGCTGTTCGGCACGGTCGACGATGCGAGCCATGTCGCCAAGATGCTCGCCGTCCTCCATCCGTCCTCGGCCGACCGGCCCCGCGGAACCGGATTGCTGATCGCGCAGTGGAAGGTCGACGACGTCGTCCACGTCCGTCGTGGGTCCGCCGCCGACCTCGCCCGCCTGGCGCGCCTCGCCAGCGGCCACGGCTACGGCCTGGTGCTCAGCGGCGGTGGCGCCCGGGGGTTCGCCCACCTCGGCGTGCTGCGTGCGTTGCGCGAGCACGGCATCCCGGTCGACGAGGTGGCCGGCTGCTCGATGGGCACGGTCGTCGCAGCTGGAATCGCGCTCGGCCTGGACGGCGACGAGTTGATGGAGCGCGCCGAGCAGCAGTTCCACCGGTTGCTCGACTACACACTGCCGATCGTGTCGCTCGTGAAGGGCGCCCGCATCACGCGCAACATCGACGAGACGTTCGGGACCTGGGACATCGAGGATCTGTGGCTGCCCTTCTACTGCGTGTCGACCAACCTCACGAAGTCGCGCCTCGAGGTGCATCGCCGGGGCAGCACGGCGCTGGCGATCCGAGCGAGCGTGGCGATCCCAGGTGTCCTGCCACCGGTGCCGTACGAGGGGGATCTGCTCGTCGACGGCGGTGTGCTGAACAACCTGCCGTTCGAGGTGATGCGCGACAACAGCACGATCGAGACGATCGTCGCCGTCGACGTCGCCCCGGATCAGGGTCCGCGCGCCCGGTCGGACTACGGCATGTCGGTCTCGGGCTTCCAAGCGTTGGGTGCGTCGCTGCGCCGGACGAAGTCGGACTACCCGAGTCTGACGTCGGTGCTGCTGCGCAGCATGCTCACCGGCGCCGTGCGGAACCAGAAGGCGTCGATGCAGGACGGTTCGGTCGACCTGCTGCTCACCCTGCACCTGCCGGGGGTGGGGCTGTTGGAGTTCGATCGTTCGCGGGAGGTGGCCGACGCAGGCTACGAGGCGGCGAAGCCGACGATCGAACAATGGGCTGCGTCGCGGCCCGAGTTGGGGGTGCACTGATGTTGTTGTTGACCTTTCGTGACCTGGCATATCGAAAGGTGCGCTTCATCGTGGTGACGATTCTCGGGGCCGTCGTGTTCGCGCTGCTGTTCGTGATGACCGGCCTCGTCAACCAGTTCAATCTGGAACCGGCCGAAGCCGTCGAGCAGTTCGGGGCGGACGAGTGGGTGCTGCCGGAAGGCGTGTCGGCTCCGTTCACGTCGGTGTCGGTGATGCCGGCCGCAGCGCTCGACGCCGTCGATGCCACGACGAAGTCGCCGGTGGTGATCACCCGGTCGAGCGTCGCCCAGGGAGATTCCCCCGAGGAGGTGGTGCTGGTCGGTTTCGAGCCGGACGGGCTCGGAGCGCCGCAGGTCGTTGAGGGCCGCGTTCCCGGCGCCGAGGGCGAGGTGGCGCTCGACCGCATGCTGGACATCGGGGTCGGTGAGGACGTCACCGTTGCAGGGACGCCGTTCACCGTGGTCGGGCTGACCGAGGCGACGACGGTCCTCGCCGGCATCCCATTCGCGTACCTCGACTTGCCCGAGGCGCAGATGCTCGCGTTCACCTCGACCGAAGTCATCAGCTCGGTGCTCGTCGACGGCGACGTCGGACCATTGCCTGCCGGCCTCGTCTCGCTGACGTCCGACGACGTGGTGGCCCAGACGCTCCAACCTCTCGAGGGGGCGATCGCCTCGATCGATCTCGTGCGGGCACTGTTGTGGATCGTGGCGGCGATCATCGTCGGCGCCGTCGTCTACCTGTCGGCGCTCGACCGCCAGCGCGACTTCGCCGTGCTCAAGGCTGTCGGCGCCTCGAATGGTTCGCTCCTCGGCAGCCTCGCTCTGCAGGCCGTGCTGATCGCGCTGGGCGCCGTGGCACTGGCGGCGATCATCCAGGTGTTCCTCGCGCCGCAGTTCCCGCTCCCGGTGACCGTTCCGTCGAGCGCCTTCTGGCAGCTTCCGCTGCTGGCGGTGGTGATGGCGCTCGCCGCCGGAGCGATCGGGATGCGCAAGGTGCTGAGATCCGATCCGTCACAAGCATTCGCAGGAGCAGCATGACCGTCGGACCACTCACCGTCAGCGACCTCGTCGTCGAGTTCGTCCACGACGGGTATGCGATCCGTCCACTCGACGGACTGTCGTTCGAGGCGCAGGCGGGCGAACTCGTCGTGCTGCTCGGCCCGTCCGGGTGCGGCAAGACCACGCTGCTGTCGTGTCTCGGCGGCATCCTCACGCCGACGTCGGGAACGATCCGTCTCGGCGAGACCGATGTGACCGCGATGAAGGGCAAGGAGCTCGACGCCTATCGACGCGACGACATCGGGTTCGTGTTCCAGGCCTTCAACCTGATCCCGTCGCTGACCGCTCGGGAGAACATCGCCGTGCCGCTCACGTTGACGGGCCACGGCCGCCACGAGTCGTTCGCCCGGGCCGACGAGTTGCTCGAGAAGGTCGGGCTCGCCGAGCGAGCGCACCATCTGCCGAGCAAGTTGTCGGGCGGCCAGATGCAGCGCGTCGCCGTCGCTCGTGGGTTGGGCCACAACCCGCCGCTGCTGCTCGCCGACGAGCCGACGGCGAACCTCGATCACATCCAGGCCGAGGCGATCATCCGGCTGCTGCAGAGCCTGCGAGACGACGGGCGGATGATCGTGGTGTCGACGCACGACTCGCGGCTCGTCCCGATCGCTGATCGCATCGTGCAGATGGTGCCGGAGGGCCATCACGAGGAGGTGGCAACCCATCAGGTGACGGTTGCTGCGGGCGAGTCGATCTTCGAACAGGGCGATGATGCGGAGTTGGTCTACGTGATCGACTCCGGTGAGGTCGACGTGATCCGCGTGCTCGCCGACGGTGGGGAGGAGCTGCTCACCAAGCTCGGCCCCGATCAGTACTTCGGTGAACTCGGTCCGTTCCTCGGCTTCCCGCGTTCGGCGTCGGTGCGCGCGACGAGCGACGTCGTGCTCACCGCCTACAGCCCGCGTGTGTTCCGCGAGAAGGTCCTCCACAAGACCTGACTCACCCCGGCCGGGCTCGATCTCGGTCCGGTCCGTGCGGTTCAAGCCTTCGTGTGACGACGGTCCCGTCCGACTGCAGAGCGTGACCGCCTCGGCGCGCTGCGTCGGATCTCGTTGAGACATCGGGCACGTTCCACCCGGTTTTGTTGGCGCCCGCGACGAATGCGTGTTAATCAATTCTCTGACCCGGTGACGCGGTGCAGGGGAGCTGCGCCGGGATGAGCTCGGGGACGGGGAACCAGATGAACGAGTCGGCGGGCGCCGTGATCAGCGAACAACACACCGAATTCGATCGGCGAACAGCGGTGTCGAAGGTGCCCCCACGGAGCGAGCGGCGCGCACCGCAATCGCTCCGATCTCCTCGTCAACTTCGTCGGCCCTCGATGGTGCCGTTGTTCCTGTCGGCAGTGCTCTCGCTCACCGCCGTCGCCGTCGCCGACCGGGCCGAGCAGCGCCTGGTCGCCCCCACAGTCGCCCCGGCCACGGGTGTCGACGCGACGCCTGCGGATGCTCCCTCCGCCTCCGGCAACGCATCTCCCACGATCCAGACCCCGCTGACCTCCGCCGCGCTCCCCGCCGGCGAGATGGTGCTCACTCTCTCCGATGGGTCCGCCGCGATCTCCACCGGCGCGAACGATCCGGTCTTCGAGCTCGGCACCACGAGGATCGGCGACGTCGACCTGTCCGGCGTCGAGCCGGTGCTCGCCCAGGGCGACGCCGAGGTCTCCGCGGACTGGGGTGACGTCACCGAGTGGTACCGCCCGGCCGGTGACGGCATCGAGCACGGCTACACCGTGGACGCGCCGTTGTCGGCCGGTGACGATCTCACGGTGACCGTCGACGTCGTGGCCGGTGAGCCGACCCTGGTCGATGGCCAGACCGTGGCGATCGAGCGCCCGGCTGCGGGGATCGTGTGGTACCGAGGTTTGTTCGCGTTCGACGCGAACGGCATCGACCTCCCGGCCGAGATGGCCGTCGTCGACGGCGACATCGAACTGCGTGTCGACACCGCCGGCGCCGAGTACCCGATCACGATCGATCCGACGATCTCCGAAGAGCAGGAACTGCTGGCCTTGGCGCCGGACGACCTGGAGTACTTCGGATCGGTCGGAGCGATCGATGAGGCACGCGGTCGAATGATCGTCGGTGGAGGGGCGACCGCGACCGTTTTCGAGTTGCAGGCCGGCGTGTGGACGCGGGTCCAGGAGTTGGTGCCGGCCACCTCTGGTCCGCCTCCCACCGGCTTGGGGGCTCAGGTCGTGAGTTCGGTCGACATCAGCGGCGACATCGCAGTCATCGGCTCGATCGAGTTCGGAACGGTCGCGATCTACGATCGCGACGCCGGTGGCGTCTGGGAGCTCAGCCAGACCTTGGCGTCCGGCGACGCCGGCTTCGGTGCTGCCGTGGGTGTCGGCGACGGTGCGACCGTCGACTTCATCATGACCGGGGCGCCCGAGGAGCCCTGGACAGGGACCCCGGACCCGGGCCCCAACGGTGGCCGTCTCCGCGAGTACACGAGAACGGTCGACGGCTTCGTCGAAACTTCGAACGGGTTGGGAACAACCGCGAACTCCTTCCAGGGCGCTGCCGTGGATGTCGAGCACCTGGGCGGCGACAGCTTCTCGTACGGCTGGACACTGACGGGGGGCCTCAACTGGGTGATCGTTCGCACGATCTCGTGGAACGGGTTGTCGTTCGACGAGACGGGCCTGCGTGTCGCCCGCTATTTCGACGCTGGACTCGGCGTCGGGAGCGGGTTCGGCGGCGACCTCGACATCGAGGGCACCGGTTTCGTGGTCGGGGCGGACGCGGCAAGTGGCGCGTTCGTGTACGACTTCGACGGCCCGGTCGCCAGAGTGAGCTTCGCTCCCGAACTCTCTCCGACCGCGGTGCTCGTCCCGAGCAGCGGCACCGGACCGTTGTCGGTCGCCCGTGGAACCGGAACCGTTGCGGTCGGCGCGTCCACCGCTGCTGGTGGCCGTGTCGAACTCTTCGACTACACCCCCTCCACGGAGACCTGGGCTACTACGGGTGAGTCGTTCGATCCAGCCGGCTACACCCCGGTTGCCGGGGGCGAGTACGGGAAGTTCGTTGCGCTCTCCGGACGAGTCCTGGCGACGGGTGACCCGTTGGCCGACGACGCCTTCATCGATCAGGGTCGTGCCTTCACCGCCGACCTCGCACCGTTGCTGACCTCGGGCGTCATCGTCGTGACCGGCTCTGGTGACGAGCCGGATCCAGACCCGGGCGACGGAGTGTGCGACACGGGATCCGGGACGTGCACGCTGCGGGCGGCCATCCAGACCTCCAATCGCGCGCCCGGGCGCCGACACGATCGAGTTCGGCATCCCTGGCGCTGGCCCGCACCTGATCACTGCGCCTACTGGTCTGCCACCCATCACCGACACCGTCACCATCGACGGATTCACCCAGGCCGGCTCAGCGGCCAATACGAACCCGGCCGGCTCGACGAATGCTGTTGCACGAATCCAACTGGTCGGCGACGGCGCGTTCTCCGGCGCTTACGGCATCGACCTCTCCGGCTCGACCGGCTCGGTGGTGCGTGGCCTGGCGATCGGAAGCTTCGAGGCGGCGATCAAGGCGGGGCCGCAGTCGGTGATCGCCGGCAACTACATCGGCAGCGTCGGTGGGTTGGTCGAACGGAGCAACAACTACGGCGTGCTGATCGAGGGCGTCGGTCAGGTCGACGTCGGTGGCACCGCACCGGCCGACAAGAACGTGATCTCGGGCAACCGTGTCGGCGTGTACGTGACCCGTGACGCCGACGACAACGACATCATCAACAACCTCATCGGCACCGACTCGTCCGGGGCAGCTGCCGTGCCCAACGAGTGGGGCATCTCGATCGAACCCTCCGAGTTCGGCGTTGCGGACAACGAGATCCGCAACGACAACCGCATCGGCAACGGGTTCCTCTCCGGCCGCAACATCATCTCCGGCAACCTGCTCGAGGGCATCGCGCTGTGGGGCAACACCGACGGCACGATCATCCGGAACAACTTCATCGGTGTCGCCGCCAACGGCAGCGCGCCGCTCGGCAACAGCCAGGCCGGGCCCGACAACGGGGCGGTCGACGGCAGCGGGGGCTTCAACTGGGGCGGCGTCGTGCTCCGCAACGGCGCATCGAACACGGTCATCGGTGGGCTCGGGTCGCAGGGGAACATCATCGCCAACAACAACAACGGCGTGGTGGTGTTCTCCGGCACGGGCAACCAACTGGTCGGAAACGCGATCTTCGACAACCGCGACCGGGGCATTCTCCTGCTCGGTGCCGGCGTGAACGATCCCGGCGACGCCGACGAAGGCGCCAACCGCGGCCAGAACCAGCCGGTCATCACCGATGCGAGCATCGATGGCGCCGACGCGTCCGTCGAGTTCTCGATCGACACTCCGGACACGCCCGGGGTGTACCCGATCGTGATCGAGTTCTTCGAAGCCGACTCCGGCACGAGCGGCGAAGGTCGCCGTTCCCTTCGCCGGGAGTCCGTGCCCGGGCCCGGTTCGTACACTCGGGTTCTCGGTAGCGCAGGGGCCCTCCAGTTCTCCGATGGCGACCCCATCGTCGCCACGGCGACCGATGCGTCCGGGAACACGAGCAGCTTCTCGAACGTCGCGATCGTCGGCGGCAGCGACCGTCTCGCGTCGTCGTTGGCCGACGAACGATTCGGTCAGTCGATCGACATCGACGGGAATCGCATGGTCGTCGGGGCACCCTTCGCGGACCTCGGTGGCGACAACGCGGGGGCGGTCTACGTCTACGAGCGCACCAGCGCCGGAGCCCCATGGGTGTCGACGGCGACGATCACGTCGCCCGAGCCCGAACTCGACGGCGGATTCGGCGACGCTGTCGACATCCGCGGCGATCGCATCGCGATCGGTGAGTCCGATCGTCTGGGGGACTCCGTCGAAGAAGGTCGCGTCTGGGTCTTTCAACAGGCCACCAACGGTGTCTGGTCGCAGCTCGGCGGCTGGATCGAGGCGTCAGGGCTCGCGGACGGAAACCAGTTCGGCGCCTCGATCGCGTGGATCGACGACGACAACCTGGCGATCGGTGCTCCCGGCGCGGCCGGTGGGGAGGGACGGGTGTCGACCGCGTCGCTCGTCAGCGGTGAGGGCGTCTTCTGGATCGTCACCGAGCTGTCGACGACCAACTCCAGTCAGCCGCCGCTCGACGCCGGCGATCAGCTCGGTACGCGGTCGCCTTCGACGACTCGACTCCTGGAGTCGGTCGGCTCGTGGCCGGCGCCCCGGGAGCGAGCCGCCGCTACAGCTGGACGCTCGGTGGCGGTCCGATCGGCAACCCCGGCCTTGCCCAGTTCACCGAGGCCTGGAACATGGGCTCTGCGGTCGACGTGTCGGGCAACCGCGTTGCCGTCGGTGGCTTCTCGGACGAACTCCGTGTCGCCGTGGCCGAGATCTCGCCGCAGCGGGCGAACACGACCCCGCTCGGCACGGTGCTGCCATCCGGTGCCGGTGATGGCGTCCCGGTCAACGACTACCTCGACATCGAAGGGTCGAACGTGGCGGTGAGTCGTGGCGGCGATGGCGGCCCGTCGAGCTGTACGGCGTTGACGACGACACGCTGCTCCTCACCGGTCTCGCGCTCTACCAGCCGGCGGTCACCCCTGGCGATCGGCTCGGCTGGGCGATCGATCTGCAGGGCCGGACGCTCGT
>CAVQBG010000026.1:0-335138 GCA_963710625.1 Ilumatobacteraceae bacterium
CCGATGGTGCATGATGTGAATTCGGGAACAGCCCGGACACAGCACACCACGAGCGACTTGGGGGCATCAGTGGAGATCACCGTCACCGTCAACGGTACGACGCAGACACACGAGGTGGAGCCGCGCCTGCTCCTCGTGCAGTACATCCGCGAGGTCGTCGGGCTCACCGGCACCAACATCGGCTGCGACACCTCGTCGTGCGGCGCCTGCTCGCTGCACCTCGACGGTGAAGCGGTCAAGAGCTGCACCGTGCTCGCCGTCCAGGCCGACGGCCAGGAGATCCGTACGATCGAGGGGATGGCCGCAGCCGACGGCACGCTGCACCCGATGCAGCAGGCCTTCATGGAGCACCACGGTCTGCAGTGCGGCTACTGCACGCCCGGGATGGTGATGGCAGCCACGAGCCTGCTCGAGGAGAATCCGAACCCGACCGAGGAAGACGTGCGGCTCGGGCTCGAGGGGAACCTGTGCCGCTGCACCGGCTACCACAACATCGTCAAGTCGGTGCTCGCCGCAGCGTCGGCCGAGCGCCTGATCGGAACATCACTCCGTCACACGGTGACGCCAACTGGATGGGGGTCCAGCGATGACCATGACCGACGAACCGACCGACACCGCCGTGATCGGAACGCGGGTGCTCCGCAAGGAGGACCCGGTGCTCCTCACCGGCGAAGCGGTGTTCGCCAACGACATGAAGGTGCCGGGGGCGCTCTTCATGGCGGTGCTGCGCAGCCCGTACGCCAGCGCGAAGATCGTGTCGATCGACACGACCGCCGCGGCGGCGATGCCCGGCGTGCAGGCGGTGTACACCGGCGCCGACCTCGCCGACCTCTGGGCGGCCCCGATGCCGTGCGCATGGGCGGTCACCGAGGACATGTTGAACCCGCCGCACCACCCGATCGCGATCGATGCGGTCCACTACGTCGGTGACGGCGTGGCGGTGGTGCTCGCCGACTCCGACACGATCGCCCACGACGCCATCGAGGCGATCGACGTCGAGTACGACCCGGGTGAGCCGATCATCGATCTCGACGACGCGCTCTCCGACCGCATCGTGGTCCACCCCGAGCTCGGCACGAACTCGTCGTACACGTGGAACCTCCTGGTCGAGGAGACCGACGGTGCCGTCCAGAAGGCGTTCGACGAGGCCGCCTACACGGTGCGCGAGCGCTACGTCCAGCAACGGCTGATCCCGATGGCGATGGAGCCACGGGCCGTCGTGTCGATCCCGCAGCCGTTCGGGGGTGACGTCACCCTCTACAGCTCCACCCAGATCCCCCACGTGCTCAAGGTGATGATCGCCGTCACGCTCGGCGTGCCCGAGCACCAACTGCGCGTCGTCGCGCCGGCCGTCGGCGGCGGCTTCGGCGCCAAGCTCGACGTGTACGCCGAGGAACTGCTGTGCGTCGCCCTGTCACGCAAGCACGGGGTGCCCGTGCGCTGGAACGAGACCCGCTCGGAGAACTCCGTCGCCACGATCCAGGGGCGCGGCCAGATCCAGCACATCGAACTCGCCGCCGACTCCGCCGGGAAGCTCACCGCGATCCGGGTGCGCCTCACCGCCGACATGGGTGCCTACCTGCAGCTGATCACCCCCGGCATCCCGATCCTCGGGGCGTTCCTGTACGCCGGCGTGTACGACCTGCCCAAGGCGTACGACTTCTCGTGCACCGGCGTGTTCACGAACCTCACGCCGACCGACGCCTACCGCGGCGCCGGTCGCCCCGAGGCCACCTACGCCATCGAACGGGCGATGGACGCCCTGGCGAAGGAGGTGGGCGCCGACCCGCTCGAGTTCCGGCGGCGCAACTTCATCCGCAAGGAGCAGTTCCCGTACGAGGCGTTCACCGGTCTGGTCTACGACTCCGGCGACCACGACAAGGCGGCCACGATCGCTGCCGACATGATCGACTACGCCGGCGTGCGGGCCCGGCAGGCCGAGCAGAACGTCGAGGGCTCCACCAAACGGCTCGGCCTCGGCGTGTCGAGCTACTTCGAGATGTGCGGTCTCGCCCCGTCGCGGGTCCTCGCCTCGCTCAACTACTCCGCCGGCGGGTGGGAGGCGGCCACGGTCCGCATCCTGCCGACCTCGAAGGTGCAGGTCGTCACCGGCACGTCGCCGCACGGCCAGGGCCACGAGACGTCGTGGTCGATGATCGTCGCCGACAAGCTGGGCATCGATCCCGCCGACGTCGACGTGCTGCACTCGGACACGGCGATTGCGCCGCTCGGCATGGACACCTACGGCTCGCGATCGCTGCCGGTCGGTGGCGTGGCCGTCGGCATGGCGTGCGACAAGGTGATCGACAAGGCCAAGCAGATCGCCGCGCACCAACTCGAGGCGAACGTCGACGACATCGAGTTCGCCGGTGGGACGTTCCGCGTCGCCGGCTCCCCCGATCGTGAGGTCCCACTGGCGGCGATCGCGTTCGCAGCGTTCACCGCCCACGACCTCCCCGACGGCCTGGAGCCGAACCTCGAGGCGCAGGTCACCTACGACCCACCGAACTTCTCGTGGCCGTTCGGGACGCACATGTGCCTCGTCGAGGTCGACACCGAGACCGGGGACGTCGACGTGCTGCAGTACGTGGCCGTCGACGACTGCGGCAACCAGGTCAACCCGATGATCGTCGAAGGCCAGGTGCACGGCGGTGTCGTCCAGGGCCTCGCCCAGGCGCTCTACGAGGGCGCCGATCACGACTCCGACGGCAACCTGCGTACCTCCACCCTCGCCGACTACCTCGTGCCGGCGGCCAGCGACGTTCCGTCGATCACACTCGGCCATTCCGTCACTCCGTCGCCGACGAACCCGCTCGGCGTGAAGGGGGTCGGCGAGGCCGGCACGATCGGAGCGGCTCCGGCCGTGATGAACGCCATCGTCGACGCACTCTCGGGCCTCGGGGTCCACGACGTGTCGATGCCCGCAAGTCCCAACACGGTGTGGAACGCCATCCACGCCGCCCAATCCACCAGCGCCACCGGAGGCAACCAGTGATTCCCGCCGCATTCGACTACGTCCGCGCCGAGTCCGCCGAGGAGGCCATCAGCCTCATCGGCCAGCACGGCGACGAGGCCAAGTTCATCGCCGGCGGGCACAGCCTGCTGCCGATGATGAAGCTGCGCCTCGCCCAGCCGAGCGTGCTGATCGACATCGGGCGGCTGAGCGACCTGTCGTACATCCGCGACGACGGCGACCGGATCGCGATCGGGGCCATGACGCGGCACATGGACGTCGAGACGTCCGACGTGTTGCGCCAACACGTCCCGCTCCTGGCGCACGCCGCCGGCCACGTCGGCGATCCGCAGGTTCGCCACCGCGGCACGATCGGCGGGTCGATCGCCCATGCCGATCCGGCGTCCGACCTCCCCGCCACCACGCTCGCGCTCGGCGCCACCTACGTCGCACAGGGGCCCAACGGCACCCGCGAGATCGCGGCGGGCGACTTCTACCAGACGTTCTTCGAGTCGGCGCTCGAACCCGACGAGGTGCTCACCGAGATCCGGGTCCCGAAGATGAACGGCGCCGGTTGGAGCTTCCAGAAGTTCAACCGGCGGGCCCAGGACTGGGCGATCGTCGGTGTGGCCGCCTGGCGCAACGGCGACCAGGCGGGCGTCGGCTTGGTCAACATGGGGTCCACACCGGTGCTCGCTACCAGCGTCGCCGCCGCGATCGCGAGCGGCGCCAGCGTCGCCGACGCCGCCGAACAGGCCGCCGCCGATGCCGATCCGCAGGCCGACCTCAACGCGAGCGTCGAGTACCGCCAGCACCTCGCCAGGGTCCTCACCCGCCGAGCCCTCGAAACCGCCTCCGCCTGACGATTGCAGCAGGGATCTGGCCACTGCTGCATAGCGGAACGTCCGGTGTCTGACACCAAACGTTGCGTGGGCGCTGCGACACTGACGGGATGACGACGACGGAGGCGGTGCCGACCGGGAACACGTACGACAAGTACGCGTCGACGAATCCGATCGAACAGCGGATGATGCGCGGGTTCTTCAACGCGCTCGACACGATGCTCGACGCCGCCGGCCGGCCACGGGCGCCACGCCGGATCCTCGAGATCGGCGTCGGCGAGGGGATCGTCACCCAGCGCGTGATCGAACGCTTCCCCGACGCGGCGGTGCTCGGCCTCGATCTGCCCGACGACGACCTCGCCGAGGACTGGCTCGAACGCGGGCTCTCGTGCGTGTTCGGGGACGCGACCACCCTGCCCTTTCCCGACGACTCGTTCGACCTCGTGCTCGCCATCGAGGTGTTCGAGCACCTTCCCGAACCAGCACGCTCCCTGCACGAACTCCACCGGGTGTGCGCCGGTTCGCTGATCGCGTCCGTGCCGTTCGAGCCGATCTGGCGCGCCGGCAACATGGCCCGCGGCCGGTACCTCCGCGACTTCGGCAACACCCCGGGCCACATCAACCACTGGACCAACCGCGGGTTCACCAAGCTCGTCGGCCACCGCTTCGACGTGCGCAGCACCGCGACACCGCTGCCGTGGACGATGGTCCACGGCAGCCCGCTCGACTGACCGGTGAATTCGCGTCTCGTCAACCTGATCGGGATCGCCATCGGCCTCGCCGGGCTGACGTTCGTCGGCATCAGGATCGTGCAGGACCGTGACGAGATCGCCGACGCGCTCTCCAGCGCGGACCCGTGGTGGCTCGTCGCCGCACTGGTGTCAGGCCTCGGCGCCATGGCCCTGCTCGGCGTCAACTGGCTGGCGATCATCCGCCACGGAGGCGCTCCGGCACCGTGGCGACGCGGGTTGTACTGGTTCTTCGTCGGGCAACTCGGCAAGTACGTTCCCGGTGGCATCTGGCCGATCGTGGGGCAGGCCGAACTGGCACATCGCGATCGGACACCGCGACGAATCGCGTACTGGTCGACGGCGCTGTCGATGGTGACGACACTCCTCGGCGCGCTCGCCGTCGCCGCCGGTGTCGGGGCTCACCGCACCGCCGAACTCGCGGCTCCTACCGTGGCTGTTCACCGTTGGCCTCGTGGCCGGCGGTGTCGCACTCGCCAGCCCGCGAGTCCGCGACCTGATCCACCGCACCGCCGTCCGCACGACATCGCGTGAACTCCGACTCCCCGAGGCTCGTTGGTTCGCCGGAATCGTGGCCCGCTACCTGCCCGCGTGGGTGCTGTTCGCCGGGATGAACATCTTCACCGTCCAGGCGCTCGGCGGTTCCCTCGACGGCGAGTTCGTCGTCACGCTGATCTACGCCACGTGTGTGTCGTGGATCGCCGGGTTCGTGATCATCGGCCTGCCGGGCGGGCTCGGGGTCCGCGAGGCCGTGTTCATCTCGATGATGACCGCGCCGCTCGGTGCGGGCCTCGCCGTGTCGGTGGCCGTGGTCAGCCGCGTGGTGTCGATCGCGGTCGATCTGCTCGGCGCCGCCGTGTCGGTTCCGGTCGGCCGGTCGGCTCCGCCCATCGAGCACGAGACGTCCACCCGTTACGCTGCGCCGTGATGTCGAGCGCCGCGCACCCCGACGCCGGGCCCGTCAAGCTGATCATCCAGATCCCGTGCTTCAACGAGGAGGAGACGCTGCCCCTGACCGTCGCCGACCTGCCCCGCGAGGTGCCGGGCGTCGACGTCGTCGAGTGGCTCGTGATCGACGACGGCAGCACCGATCGCACCGTCGAGGTGGCCCGATCGCTCGGCGTGGACCACGTCGTCTCACACCAGCACAACCGCGGGCTCGCCGCGGCGTTCCTCACCGGGCTCGACGCGTGCCTGCGTGCGGGCGCCACGGTGATCGTCAACACCGACGCCGACAACCAGTACCAGGGTGCGTCGATCCCCGATCTCGTCGCGCCGGTGCTCGCCGGAGACGCCGAGATGGTCGTCGGCGAGCGACCGATCGAGTCGATCGACGACTTCTCGCGCTCCAAGAAGCTCCTCCAACGCGTCGGGAGTTCGGTCGTGCGCCGCTTCTCCGGCACCGGCGTGCGAGACGCAGCGAGCGGCTTCCGGGCCTACTCGCGCGATGCGGCGATGCGCGTCCAGGTGTTCGGCCGCTACACGTACACGATGGAGACGATCGTGCAGGCCGGTTGGAACGGCATCGCGATCACCTCGGTACCCATCGGCGTGAACCCGAAGACCCGCGAGTCGCGCCTCGTCAAGAGCAGCAGCCGCTACGTGTGGCGGTCGGCGCAGGCGATCATCCGCAGCTTCGCTCTCTACAAGCCGTTCCGCTTCTTCTTCCTGGTGGGCCTCGTACCGTTCGTCGTCGGCGCCCTGCTGATGCTGCGCTGGCTCGGCCTGTACCTGTTCGAGGACGAGTACACGAGCCGTGTCCCGAGCCTGCTCGCCGGGATCGGGCTGATCGTGGTCGCCGCGCAGATCTGGGCGGTCGCGTTCCTCGCCGATCTCCAGGCGGCCAATCGGCGGGTCCTCGAAGACCTCCGGCTGCGTGCTCGCCGCATCGAGTACGGCGACACGGCGACAGCGGACGGGGCCGGTCCGGCGAGCTAGGCCAGCAGCGAGGCGACCAGCCCCTGCGACGGGGCGATGTCGCCGGCGAACAGCTCGGTCCAGGCGGCCTGAGCCGCCGACGGTCCTCGGCGCTCGTCGACCGTCAACCAGGCGTAGCTGTCGGCGATGAACGTCGTCAATCCGTCGCGCAACCGTCGCTGGTACTCCTCGGCACCCCACTCGGCGAGCCGCTCGGCAACCACGCCAGGCGCGAAGAACATCTCCGGCGTCGGACCGTGCTCGACCATGGCCGGCGGGGAATCGTGGTGGCTCTTGCCGACGACCATCGAGTAGCGGACGTCGTCACGCAGGTGTTCGTGCACTGCGGCAACCGCCGAGCCGAGACCGGCCATGTCGATCACCACACTCGGCACGACGGCGATGTCGGCGAGTTGGTCGTAGGTCACGACCTCGTCGTAGTACCCGAGGCTGCGCACGAACTCGACGTTGCCGGGTGAGGTGACACCGACGCAGCGGACGGCACCGGTCCGTGTGGCCGATGCCGCATATCCGATCGCCGTCTTGCTGCTCGCCGACAGCACCACCGCCTGCTCCGCTCCCCGGTAGTCGTCCGAGGCGAAGAACGCATCGGCCAGGAAGCCGGTGGCGAACAGGCCGCGCAGCAGTGCATGGCGCGGCTCGTCCTCGGCGGTGGTGGCCATCGCGTCGCGATCGGTGGCGGTGAAACCGCGATAGACCGCCGCGTGCGGCTCCCGGTGCGGGCCGTCGTCGCGGAAGCCGTCGTGCGTCGGGAGTGCTCGGATGTCGACACCGGTCGACATCGGGTACCAGCCGTAGTAGCGCGTGCCGACCGCGATGCCGTCGACGTTCGACTCGATCACGCTGGCGTAGCCCATCGCCGGCACGTTGCCCCAGTCGGCGGTGACCGGGTAGAAGTCCCAGTACGCGAGCATGTCGCCGAACTGCGCATAGGTGATGTTGTTCGCCGTGAGCGCGTACTGCTCGATGGTCAGCCGGACGTGATCGGGCGCCAACTCGGTCTCGACTTCCTCGACCAGGCGGGTGGTGCCGAACGAGCGACGATCGACGTGGAGTGTGGTGCGGACGGCCATCGACGGAGTCTCGCGCGTGCTGGGAGCCGTCACTGCAGCCCGAGGTAGGCGCCGCCGTCGACGTGCAGTTGCACGCCGGTGGTGAACTTCGCCTGTTCGCTGCACAGGAACGCGGCGACCGCGCCGAAGTCGGCGGCGTCGCCCATCCGCATCGACTCCTGCTGCTCCTCGCTGTAGATCTGTTCGACCCGCGGCGTGCGGTGCAGGCCGGGCTGGAGGCTGTTGACCGTGACACCGTCGCCTGCGACCTCGAGCGCCAGGGTCTTGAGGAACCCGGTCGCTCCGGCGCGCGCGGTGTTCGACAGGATCAGCTGCGCCATCGGCTGACGCACGGCCAGCGACGTGATCGCCACCACCCGCCCCCAGCGTCGCTCCCGCATCGCGGGTACGGCCGCCGCGCACATCGCCACGACCGACATCAGGTTGAGCTCCAACGCGGCGGGATACGCCTCGATCGGGGTGGAAGCGAAGTTCCCCGGCGGCGGCCCGCCCGCGTTCGGCACGAGGATGTCGACCGCGCCGAGGGCCTCGACGGCATCGGCCACGAAGCCCGTCGCCCCGTCGACCGTCGACACGTCGGCGACGACGCCGACACATGCCGACCCGATCCGATCGACGGCGGCGGCGAGCCGTTCGGGATCACGCCCACAGATCGCCACGTGGGCGCCCTCGGCCGCGAGCGCCGCTGCCGTGGCGAATCCGAGCCCCGACGAACCTGCGGCGACCGCCGCGCGGCGTCCGGTGAGTCCGAGGTCCATCCGGCCACGCTACGTCGCCTCGCCTGCGCCCGCCGAGCCCACGGCGTCTGCACACCCCGACGGGGGCCAGCGGCCCGGATACACTGCCACGCCAGTGAGAGCATGACCGGGCCCCTCGACAACGACGAACCATCACAGCTCGCGCTCGACGCCATCGCCGACGCGGAGCCGTATCCCTACTGGCTCGAGAGCGCCGCCATCCCCGAGTCGAACCCCACCCTGGTCCGCGACGAACACTGCGACCTGTGCATCGTCGGTGGTGGCTACACCGGGCTCTGGACGGCGGTGATCGCGAAGGAACGCGACCCCTCCCGTGACGTCGTTCTCGTCGACAAGGGCGAGGTCGGCGGCGCAGCGAGCGGACGCAACGGCGGGTTCATGGAGTCGTCGCTCACGCACGGCGTCGGCAACGGCATCGATCGCCACGGCGACGAGATCGACACACTCGAAGAACTCGGGCTGAACAACCTCAACGAGATCGAGTCGGCGATCGAGCGCTACGCGATGAAGTGCGAGTACGAGCGCAACGGCGTGATCGACGTCGCCCACGTCCATCACCCGCCGTCGTACCTCGACGAACTGCGCGAGGAGCACGACCTGCTGCGGTCGCTCGGCCAGAAGGTCACCTGGCTCGACCAGGACGCGATGCGCGCCGAGGTGAACTCGCCCACCTACACCGGAGGCCTGTACCGCTCCGGACGGGCCGCCCTCGTCGATCCGGCCAAGCTCGCCTGGGAACTCAAGCGCGTCGCCGAACAGCTCGGGGTGCGGATCTACGAGCACTCCAAGGCGACGTCGATCGATCGTGACGGCTCGGGCGTCGCAGTGCGCACGCCGCTCGGCACGGTTCGCTGCGCCAAGGCGGTACTCGGCACCAACGCCGACAAACCCCTGCTCAAGCGCATCGGCCAGTACATGGTGCCGGTGTACGACTACTGCCTGGTCACCGAGCCGCTCACCGCCGAGCAGCTCGATCGCATCGGCTGGGAGCACCGTCAGGGACTCTCCGACATCACCAACCAGTTCCACTACTACCGGTTGACGTCCGACAACCGGATCCTGTGGGGCGGCTACGACGCGATCTACTTCTGGGGATCGAAGGTCGGCTCCGAACTCGAGAGCCGCCCGGAGACCTGGGCAAAACTGTCGGGCCACTTCTTCGAGACGTTTCCGCAGCTCGACGACGTGTTGTTCTCCCACGTCTGGGGCGGCGCGATCGACACCAGCACCCGGTTCTCGGTGTTCTTCGGCACCGCGATGTCGAACCGCGTCGCGTACGCCGTCGGCTACACGGGCCTCGGGGTGGCCGCCACACGGTTCGCCGCGTCGACGATGATCGACCTGCTCGCCGGCCGCAAGACGGTCGCCACGCAGACCGAATTCGTCAAGTCGAAGCCGTTGCCGTTCCCGCCCGAGCCGTTCCGGTTCGCCGGCATCCAGGCGACCCGTTGGTCGATGAACCGCGAGGACAAGACCGGCAGACGCAACACCTGGCTCCGTACGCTCGACCGCCTCGGCCTCGGCTTCGACTCCTGAGTGTGACGTTTGGTGTCTGACACCAAACGTGACGGTCAGGTCTCGAGGACGACGATCGACCGGGGGCCGACGGTGACGTGCGATCCGGCGCGGGAACCAACGGGCGCCGACCAGGGGTTGGTGGTGTCGAGCGCGATCCACCAGTCACCGGGCTGTTGGATCTCGAACTCGACCGGTTCCCACCACATGTTCGCCATCACGTAGAGCCCGTCGACGCTCCATGCGATCGACCTCGACTCGAACGAGGTGTCCGGCGCCGCCCCACCGGCGCCGTGCAGCACCATGGCGTCGCCCCACCGATCGGAGTCGAACAGGATCGGGTGCGCCCCCCGGATCTCGACCAGACGGCGCACGAAACGTTCGTGATCCGCGTACTCCTGCGCACGTTCCCAGTCGATCCAGGACGTCTCGTTGTCCTGGTTGTAGGCGTTGTTGTTGCCGCGCTGGGTACGGGCGAACTCGTCACCGGCGACGAACATCGGAACACCGTGGCTCAGGAGCAGCAGGCACATCGCGTTGCGCATCTGGCGCTCGCGCAGCGCCAGCACGCTGTCGGGCACGCCGTCGTCGCCCTCCCAGCCGCCGTTCCACGAACGGTTGTCGTGGTGGCCGTCGGTGTTGTCCCACCCGTTGGCTTCGTTGTGGCGGTGGTCGTAGGAGACCAGGTCGTACATGGTGAACCCGTCGTGCGCGGTGAGGAAGTTGAGCGACCGCATCGGTGAGACGAACAGGTCGGGGCTGCCGGCCAGACGATTGGCCACGGCCGGGACGAGGCCCGGTTCACCGCGCAGGAACCCGCGCAGGTCGTCTCGGAACTCGCCGTTCCACTGCAACCACCGATCGTCGGGGAAGTCGGGGCCGAGCAGATAGCGAGCCATGTCCCACGGTTCGGCGATCAGCCGCACGCCGCGTCGATCTCCCCAGTCGCCGATCGCCCGTACGAAGTCGGCATCGCGGGCGAGCACGGCGGCGAGGTCGAACCGGAATCCGTCGACGCCGAGGTCGGCGAACCGATCGAGCGCCTCCATGATCAACCGTCGAGCCGAGGGCGAGGTGGCGTCGACCACGTTGCCGGTTCCGGCGTCGTCGAGATAGTGACCGTCGTGATCGACGACGTAGTACTCGCTCTCGGCGAGCGCCCGCAGCGTGTAGGTCGGCCCGCCACGATGCTCCTCGGTCGTGTGGTTCAGCACCACGTCGAGCCACACCTCGATCTCGAGGCGATGCGCGGCCTCGACCAACTCGCCCAACTCTTCGGTCGGGTCGTCCGACGACGCGTACTGACGGTGGACCGCCCCGAACACCAACGGCATGTAGCCCCAGTAGTTGCCTTCGTCGGGGTCGAACTGGTGCACCGGCAGCAGTTCGAGCACCGACACGCCCAGCCCGCGCAGGCGGGGCAGCTCGTCGATCGCGGCCCGGAACGTTCCTGCGTCGGGACGCTCGCGTCGTTTCGTCAAGCCGCGCACGTGCGCCTCGTACACGAGCAACGGGCGCTCGGTGTGCCGTTGCGGGCGCGGCGCCGGCCACGGCCGGGCGACCGCTCGGGGGAACGTGGCGACGTCGAGCGAACCGCCGGCGCGCGCCGCGGCGCGCGAGTGGCCCGGCGGGAACCAGACCTCGGTCGCCCGCGGATCGAGCACCGGACGGTCGCCGTCGAGCAGCAGCAGGTAGCGGGAACCGACCGGCACCTCCCCCACCCAGTCGTCGCGTTGGCGCTCACGGTGCAACTCGACCACGGTCGAGTCGTCGAGCACGGCGTCGACGCGGGCCGCCCCGGGCGCATACACCGACACCGCGAAGACGCCGGGATCGCTCGTTCGGGGGCCTCGGTCGACCGGTTCATCCTCACGAGTCGCCCGCACGGCTCCATGATGCCGCAGACGCGGTCGATCTCACACCGCGGCCCGGCGGCTCGGCGCAACGAACCGTCCGGTAACGTCGGCAGGATGACGCCGAATGATGTGGCAGACGCCCTGTCCCGTCACGGCTATCTGCCCGACGAGGGCATCTCGACCGCCGTCTTCCTCTCGATGTCGCTGCGCCGGCCGCTGCTGCTCGAAGGTGAGGCCGGCGTCGGCAAGACCGAACTCGCCAAGACGCTCGCGGCGGCGACCGGCGGCCAGCTGATCCGGCTCCAGTGCTACGAGGGCATCGACGTCTCCCAGGCGGTGTACGACTGGGACTACGCCCGCCAGCTCCTGCATCTCCGCGCCGCCGAGGCGACCGGCGAGACTTCCACACGCACCGCCGACGACCTCGAAGCCGAGCTCTACGGCGAGCGCTTCCTGATCAAGCGGGCCCTGCTGCGGGCGATCGAGCCGGTCGAGGGCCCACCGCCGGTGCTGCTGATCGACGAGATCGATCGCGCCGACGACGAGTTCGAGGCCTATCTGCTCGAGGTGTTGTCCGACTACCAGATCACGATTCCGGAGGTCGGCGTGTTCACGGCGACCCGTCCGCCGATCGTGGTCCTCACGTCGAACCGCACGCGAGATGTCCACGACGCCTTGAAGCGCCGCTGCCTCTATCACTGGGTGGAGCACCCCGGTTTCCAACGCGAGGTCGCGATCGTCAAGCTGCGCGTCCCGGGGATCGAAGGGGAACTGGCGCGCCAGGTGGCCGCCGCGGTCGAAGCGCTGCGCGAACTCAACCTCTACAAGCCACCCGGTGTCGCCGAGACGATCGACTGGGCAACGGCGCTCGGCCGGCTCGGGGCCACCACGCTCGACGAGCGCGTCGTCGCCAACACGCTCGGCACGGTGGTCAAGTACCGCGAAGACAACGTGCGCGTCGAACAACACGGCATCGCCGACCTCGTGAAGGTGGCCACCGAACGGGCGCTGGCCGCGCGCCACGCCCCCGGGCAGCTGACCATCGACGACGTGTGAGCGGCCGCGTGGAACGAGCGTCGACCCGATGAGCGCCACCGCCGCGATCGCCGGCCGACATCGCGGTCACGTTCGGCCAGATCCTTCGTGGCGTCGGTCTGAGCGTGCCGACCAGCTGCACCCACACCTTCGCCGAGGCCCTGTGCGCCACCGGGCTCGACGATCGCGACGCGACGTACTGGGCCGGGCGCGCCACGCTCGTTCGCCGTCCCGAGGACATCGCGCTCTACGACCGTGCGTTCGCCGTGTTCTTCGAGAGCCAGCCGGGCAGCGGCGACGACGACACGGCGCCCGAGCCCCTGAGCATCACGATCGCCGTCGACAGCGACGAACCCGCCGACGACGGCAACGACGACGGCGGCGATGCCTCCGACGACGTGATCGAGCTGCGGTTCTCGACCACCGAGATCCTGCGCAACAAGGACTTCGCCCAGTACACCCCCGACGAGTTGGTGCACGCCCAGGAGTTGATGACCCACCTCCGCCTCGTCGGCGCACCGCGCGACTCGCTGCGGATGGGCCCGAGTCGCAAGACGACCACGCGGCCCGACATCCGCCGCACGGTCCGCTCGACGATCCAGGCCGGCGGCGAACCGATCGAACGTCACTTCTCCGCGCCGACGCCCCGCCTGCGACGTCTCGTGCTGCTCCTCGACGTCAGCGGATCGATGGAGCCCTACGCACGCGCACTGCTGCGCTTCGTGCACGCCGCGGTCGCCGGCCGCCAGAAGGTCGAGGCGTTCGCGATGGGAACGCGCCTCACGCGGATCACCCGCGAGCTGACCAGCCGCGATCCCGACATCGCCCTGCGAGCAGCAGGCCGACGCGTCGTCGACTGGAGCGGTGGCACCCGGCTCGGCGCCGACCTGCGCGAGTTCAACGACCAGTGGGGGGTCCGGGGGCTGGCGCGCAATTCGATCGTGGTGGTGATGTCCGACGGGTGGGATCGCGGCGATCCCGACGAGCTCAGCGAACAGATGCAGCGCCTGCATCGGGTCACCCACCGGTTGATCTGGGTCAACCCGCTGAAGGTGACCCCCGGCTATGCGCCACTCGCCCGCGGGATGGCCGCCGCCCTCCCCCACGTCGACCGCTTCGTCGAGGGCCACTCGATCGCCGCCCTCGAGGAACTCACCGCCCTGATCTCCGAACGGTGACGTCACGCACCGGGACGGGACATCGCGGAGCTGATCCCTGACATCACACACGGGCGTAACGTTGGGGACGAACGGACGAGGAGGGAACGACGATGAACGAGCTGCTCGACGACATCGACCGGTGGCGTGCTGCCGGTGAACGCGTGGCGATCGCCCGCGTCGTCGACATCGAAGGATCGGGCCCCCGCGACCCCGGTGCCGCGATGGCCGTCGCCGAGTCCGGCGAGGTCGCGGGCAGCGTCAGCGGCGGCTGTGTCGAAGGCGCGGTGGTCGGCGAGGCGCTGTCGATCCTCGACGGTGCTCGCGACCCCGGGATCGTGACGTTCGGGTACTCCGACGACGAAGCGTTCGCCGTCGGGCTCACCTGCGGCGGCACGATCCACCTCTACATCGAGGAGCTCGACTGGTGACGCTCTACGAGCGATGGGCCCGCCAACTCCGAGCCGACGCACCCGTCGCCCTGGCGACCGTGATCGACGGCCCCAACGTCGGCGCGAAACTCCTGGTCGAGCCCGACACCGTGCAGGGCTCGCTCGGCCATCCCGAACTCGACCGGGTCGTCGCCCGCGATGCGCTCGCCGAACTCGAGGCCGCCCGATCCGGAATCCGCCACTACGGCCCCCAGGGCCAGACCACGCCGGAGGACCTCGTCGACCAGCCGACCGTCCGAGTGTTCATCGAGTCGCATGCGCCGCCACCACAGATGTGGATCTTCGGCGCGGTCGACTTCACCGCCGCGCTCGCCCGCGTGGCCAAGGTGCTCGGCTACCGGGTCACGGTGTGTGACGCACGCGAGGTGTTCGCCACCCGCCGCCGGTTCCCGATGGCCGACGAGGTGAGGGTCACGTGGCCGACGCCGGTGTTCGAGGAGCACGGTGCCGAACTCGGACCCCGCGACGCCGTGTGCATCCTCACGCACGATCCGAAGTTCGACGTCCCCGCGGTCCAGGGTGCCCTGGCGACCGCTGTGGGCTACATCGGCGTGATGGGCAGCCGCTCGACGCACGCCAAACGCATGGAACGCCTGGCTCAGGTGGGCGTCACCGGCATCGCTGATCTCGATCGGCTGATGTCACCGATCGGGCTCGACATCGGCGCCCGGACACCCGAGGAGACCGCGGTGTCGATCTGCGCGGAGATCATCGCCAGACGGACCGGGCGCGCCGTTCCTTCGCTGCGCGATGCAACCGGCGACATCCACTCCTGACGGAGCAGACGACCCCAGTCGCCGCGTTCGGGACTGGGCGAGGCGATCGGGTGGACGGGTCAGGCCGAGGGGTCGCCGAAACGAACCGAGTTCGCCCGCCGATCGCTGATCGTGTCGAGTTCGACCGTCCGGCCGCGCTGCACCGAGTGGATGATCGCGTCGCCGACGCCGAGGTACAGCATCACGTGGCCGGGGTACTGCACGAGGTCGCCGGCCCTGGCGGTGCTGCGGTCGAGCGGCGCCGCCTCACGGATCTGGCTGGTGCTCTGGCGGATCAGCTGCACGCCGGCCTTCGCCCATGCGTAGGTGGTGAGCCCGGAGCAGTCGAAACCGACGCCCTCCTGGCTCGTGTTCGTGCGGTACGGAACGCCGACCTGGGTCATCGCAGCGAGCACGGCTCGTTGGTGATCGATCGGGGTCGACGCCCAGGCGGTGACCATCTCCTGCTCCGGATAGCCGAGCTCGGTGGCTGCGAACTGCGCGGTCTGCGTCCGATACCAGACGTAGCTGCGATAGGCAGCGGGGTCCTGTGTGGCGACCCACTCGTCGTAGTTCGCCAGCGCCTCGTGCGCCGAGGTGGTGACCACCGGGGCCATGGCGTTGGTGGGCAGGCCGCCTATGGCGGCTGATGCCGTCGTCGGCGCGAACGCGAGTGCACCCGTGAACGAGGCCGCGGTCGCCGCCAGGGCGACGACGACCCGGCGCAGGCGGCGGGTGGTCACGGCGGGCGTGGGGGGCATGGGGGTGATGATGGGGGTGTCGGTCATGGGGTTCTCTCGGCGTGACGCCGCTGGATCGCACGGCCGGAGAACCGGACCGCATGACGGATGGGTAACATATCGTCACGAAATTGCAATACTCAACCACGGTCACCAACTTTTCGTCGCCCGATCGTCATTCTTGACACTTTCTCGACAATTGCACTCCACGTGACTCGACCCGCCACGGCACGTCGAACCGGCCTCTACGCTGGGGAGATGCCCGCCTCCTGCGCTGCGATCGTCCTCGCCGCCGGTGCGGGCACGCGCTACTCCGGTCCCGGGCACAAGCTCTCGGCACGGCTCCCCGGGGAGGCCGCCGGGCAGGCCCGCAGCGTCATCGAAGCCGCACTGACCAGTGTGCTCGACGCCGCGATCGGCCCGGTGATCGTCGTCACCGGCGCCGCCCCCGACGTGGTGCCGGCGCACTTCGTCGACCGGGTCACGATCCGGCACAACCACCATTGGGGCGAGGGGCAGATCACCTCGGTGCGCAGCGGGCTCGACGCAGCCGCACGCCTCGGCTGCACCACGGCGGTCGTCGGGCTCGCCGACCAACCGTTCGTCACCGCGGCCGCCTGGCGCCGCGTCGCCGCCGCCGACGGACCGATCGCCGTCGCCACCTACGACGGCCACCGAGCGAACCCGGTCAAGCTCGACGCCGACGTCTGGCCGCTGCTGCCGACCACCGGGGACGAAGGCGCACGCACCCTGATGCGGGTTCGCCCCGACCTCGTGCGTGAAGTACCGTGCACTGGTTCACCCGCCGACATCGACACCGAAGAGGACCTCCGACGATGGCAGAACAACTGATCAACGAGTTCACGGTGAACCGTCCGATCGAGGAGGCGTGGCCACTGATCACCGACCTCGAACTGATCGCTCCCTGTCTTCCGGGAGCGGAACTCCAGGAGGTCGAGGGCGACACCTACCGCGGCGTGGTCAAGGTGAAGCTCGGCGCCATCAGCAGCCAGTTCAAGGGTGAGGCGCACTTCGTCGAACGTGACGACACCGCGTACCGCGCCGTGATCAAGGGCGCCGGGCGCGACACCGGCGGCCGCGGCAACGCATCGGCGGAGATCACCGCCCAGGCGGAGAGCCTGTCGCCCACGAGCACACGCGTCGCGGTCACCACCGACCTCCACATCACCGGCAAGGTCGCCCAGTTCGGACGCGGCATCATGGGCGACGTCAGCTCGAAGTTGATGGCCCAGTTCGCCGACAACCTCAACGCGATGATCGACGAACAGGGCCTCACCGCCCCGCCCACATCAGCCGACGGCGACGGTGCAGCCACGAGCGAGCCGCCGCCGACCGACGTCCCCGCTTCCGAGTCGGTCGCCCCAACGCCCGCCCCCACGCAGGTGCGCAAGATCGCCGGCCCCGCCACCGAGCCGATCGACCTGATGGAGGTCGGCGGCAGTTCGATTCTCAAGCGCGTGGCGCCCGCCGTCATCGCCATCGTCGTACTGCTGCTGTTGCTGCGACGTCGCCGAGGCTGATGGACGACCGGGTTCGCGTCGCGCAACTGCTCGGTCGTGAACCCCAGTGCGCGTTCGACGTCGTGGTGCGCACCGATGACGGCGACCCCCTCGTGGTTCGCAACGCCCCCTTCCTCGACGACGGCACGCCGATGCCCACCCGCTACTACCTCGTCGGCGCCGACCTCGTCCGCCGCGTGAGCCAGCTCGAGGCCGCCGGCGGTGTCCGCGAGGCCGAAGCGGCCATCGACGCCGCACTGATCGCCGAGACGCACGCCCGCTACGCCGCCGAACGCGACGCCGCGATCGCTGTCGACCACGTGGGCCCGCGTCCGTCCGGCGGCGTCGGCGGCACCCGAACCGGGGTGAAGTGTCTCCACGCCCACGTTGCCCACTCGCTCGCCGGCGGCGACGATCCCGTCGGCCGGTGGGCGCTCGACCACCTCGACGGTGATCCTCCTCGCCCGGAGACACCGTGACGCCCGCAGACACCGTGACGCCCGCAGATCTCACGGTGCACATCGCCGATCACGCGGTCCGGATCGTCGTTGAGGGATCGGCCGAGTTCACGCTGCCGATCGGTCCTGTCGCGTTGTTCGACGGCGCGCTCGAACGCTCCGATCTCCCGTCGCCGATCCAGCTCACGAACGCACTCGGGCTCGTACAGGACCACCTCGACGACGCGATCATCGCCGCGCCATCGATCATGACCGCATCGTCGGTGCTCGCCGTCGGCATCCACGCCATCGAACTCGCCCGCGTCGAGATCGGTTCCCGTGACGTTCCCGACGCCTACGAGCTGCAACGCTCCGACGCGGACGAGGTCTTCCGGACGCTTGCACTCGAGCCGGCGATCGAGCGGCGACACAACCCCGGACTCGATCCGACCCACGTCGATTCGATCATCGGCACGTGTTGCGTGATACTCGGCATCATGCGCCGCCTCGACCTGAGCAGGATCGGCATCGCGGGACCGACCGAAGCTGCAAAGATGCCGTGATGGCGCTTCGGCACCCTGCGCGAACCTCATCACCCGTGCGGCTCTACGGACGGCGGATCATGCTGCGCCCGCTCGCGGCGAACGACTTCCGCTCCTGGAGCGAGGTGCGCCGACGCAACGCGGAGTGGCTCACCGTGTGGGAGCCGAGCCGGCCGGCCCACCAGTCGGACCCGACCACCGACCGTGGCGCATTCACGTCACGCTGCCAGCAGCGCGACCGCGATCGCGCCGCCGGATCCGCGTACCAGTTCGGGCTCTTCGTCGACCAGCAGGTCGCCGGCGAGGTCAACTTGAACAACGTGATCCGCGGCGCCATGCAGTCCGGCACGATCGGCTACTGGATCGATCAACGCCACGCCGGGAACTCCTACGTCGCCGAAGCCGTGGTCGTCGTCCTCCAGTTCGCGTTCGAACAGCTGATGCTCCACCGGGTGGAGATCTGCATCGTGCCGCGCAACGCCCGGAGCCGGCGGATCATGGAGAAGCTCCAGATCCGAGAGGAAGGGGTCGCGGCGCGCTACCTGGAGATCAACGGAACCTGGGAGGACCACATCCGCTACGGCATGACCGTGGAGGAGTGGGTCGACCGCCGCGACGAACTGCTGGCGGCGTGGATCGAACGTCCCCGCGACCTCGTGTGATCGGCTCGCCGGTGACGAGCCGGCCGGGCTGGCCTAGGCGACGGCGCCGCCTTCTCCGGCGAGACGGACCTGCGCAGCGCGGTCGCGGCGCAGTTGGGTGCGACGCTTCCACATCTTCGTCTTCCAGTGGCGCTTCGTCCGAGAGCGCTTGGCCATCTTGCTCTTCGCCACCTCGGCGTCGTGGTGGTGGATCGGCTTCCACGCGGCGCCGGGCTCGTGAACGTCCTCGGGTTCGAGGCCGGAACTCACGTCCTGAGCAACGCTCTGGAGTTCGACGTGGATGCGGTGCCGTTCGCTGTGGGCGTGGGCGCGCACCTCTTTCTTGAGCGGGACCAGCACTTCTTCAGTGCGATGACGCTTGCTCACTGGGCTACCTCCTGCTTCGTGGCCGAGCCACGGTGGTTTCGGTGCTTGCGCCTCCGAACCTAGTGCACCGGCCATGGCCGGGTCACGGGACTTGTGTAACGATCGTGCGCGATTCGTTCACGTCGGGTTCGGACGCCGTTCATCCGACCGACCGTTCGTCGTTCCGACGCCGATCCGGCTCCGGTCGCCGCAGAGCCACACCGCGCCGCAGCCGTCACGAAACCTTCAAGACGGGGTGACCCCCGACCGATGAACCCGTGTGGACACGCTGCCGCCGCCCAGCCCGAACGCGCCCGGTGCGGTGAACGAGGTCGCGACGTCATCGACCGTTTCGACCGAACCGGGAACGGTGATCGACCGGGAGACCGTGGCCGTCGCCGCGCTCGGCGCCCGACTGATCGGCACCCTCGACGCCGTCGTCGCCGGCAAACACGACGTCGTCGAGACCGCGGTCGCAACCTTGCTCGCTCGCGGACACCTGCTGATCGAGGATCTCCCCGGGGTCGGCAAGACGCTGCTCGCCCAGGTGCTCGCCCGATCGGTGGGCGGCACCTTCCACCGCATCCAGGGCACGTCCGACCTGCTGCCGGGTGACATCACCGGCTCGATGGTGCCGGGTGGCCAACTCGACGTCGACAGCATGCGGTTCCGTCCGGGACCGGTGTTCGCGAACGTGGTCGTGTTCGACGAACTCAACCGGGCGACCCCCAGGACGCAGTCGGCGCTGCTCGAACTCGCCGAGGAGGCAACCGTCACCGTCGACGGCGTGAGCCACCCCCTCCCCGACCCGTTCATGCTCGTCGCCACCCAGAACCCGATCGACATCGCCGGCACCTACGGGCTCGGCGAAGGAGCACTCGACCGGTTCCAGGCAGTGGTGACGCCCGGCCGGGCGTCACCGATGGCGGAGGTGGAGGTGCTCACCGGGCGCCGAGGTCGCTCGATGCTCGACGCCGTGGAGCCGGTCGCGTCGCTCGACGAGCTCGCGAACGCCCGAACCACCGTGGCCACCGTCCAGGTGTGCGATGCGGTCGCGGGCTACGTCGTCGACCTCCTCCAGGCAACCCGCGAGGACCCGCGGATTCGAGTCGGCGCGTCGACTCGTGCCGGCGTGGCGATCATCGCACTCTCCCGGGCGGTCGCCGCACTCGACGGTCGCAACTACGTGACACCCCACGACGTCGCCCGCAGCGCAGCCCCCGCTCTCGCCCATCGACTCGCCGGCTCGACCGGGACCGTCGTCGCGGGTCGTGAACTCGCCACGGAGTGCATCGAGCGGGTCACCCCACCCACGATCTGACGATCGTGCCGACGAGCCCGACCCTCCAGCGCCCGGGGTTCCCTCCGAGCGACGGCCCGGCCGGGCCGACGATGGCCGCCTCCGGTCCGGTCGACCGTGCACCGTTGCCACCCGAGCGGGGCGGGCCCCGCGCCCGCACCCGACCGACAGGGCTCTCACCGGGCAGCCCTGCGCTGATCGCCGCATGGGCGACCTCCGCGGCGATCGCTCGACTGACCGGCGCTCCCTCGGTCCTCGCGATCATGGCCGGCGTGCTCGTGGCCGGGTTGGTCGATGCGGCTGCCGGCTGGGCGCGGATGCGCCGGATCCGGGTACGGGCGGTCACCGGGCCCGACGTGACGACCATCGACACCGACGCCCCCATCACGATCGCGTTCGACGGCGACGGCGACCCCCGTCGAGCACGCCGCGACTGGTACCTCACCGTCGTCGCATCAGGAGACACCGCGACCGCGTCGCCTCGCACCCCCGACGCTGCGGACGCCGGGGTTCGGACTCGCGGGTCGACGGGAGCATCGTCGCCGATCGGCGACCTCACCACCACGACCCGCTTCCACCACGCCGGCATCGTGGACACCGTCGTCGTCGCCGTCGAGGCCGCCGGCCCGTTGGGGCTCACCCGGTGGCGGCGCCGATGCGATGTCCCCGTCGCACCGATCCACGTCGCACCGACGGGCAATGGGCCACTGGTCGACCCCGAGCGAGCCTCCTCGACGCACGAGGGCCCGAGGCCGGCGAGCCGCGGCAACCACCTCGGCGACATCGACGGGGTGCGTGCCTGGCGCGACGGTGACGGTGTCGGTTCCGTGCACTGGCCGTCCGCGCTGCGTGCCGGCGAGCTGATCGTGCACGATCGGGCAGCAGCGAGCGAGGAGACCTGGGTCGTCGACCTCGACGTGACGCCCTCGATCTCGCCGGAGCGCCTGCGCTACACGCTCGACGAGGGTTGTCGACGCGGCCACACCGTGACCGTTCGCGACGGCGGCTGCGATCACACCGTCAACGGCGACGACGACGCGGCCCGCTGGGCGGCTCGTCTCGCTCGCCGTGCAGCCCACGCCCACCACGAAACACTCCCGCCCACGCGCTTCTGGCATCGCCGGCTGCGCATCGCCGCGCACGAACCCGAGACGTCGGTGCGCGCCCCCGCCCGATGGGCTGCCGGTGCCGCTGCGCTGGCCTCGATCGGGATGCTGATCGGCGCGCTCGGCTGGCCGCTGATGGTGACCGGGCTGGTCGCCGGCGGTGTCGTCGCCGGTTGCATCGTGTCGCTGCTCGTCGCCCGACGACCGGGTCGCCGCCCGGTCGCGATGCAGGTCGCGATCGCGGCCACCGTGATCGTCGCGCTCGCGTCGATCGCGGTCGGCGCCCGGGACGTCGACGGGCTGCTGACGATCCTGCGCGGCCCGATGCCCGAACTCCTCGTGCTCTTCTTCGTCCTGCACGGCTTCGAGGTGGTCGATCGTCGAACGTTGCGCGTCCACCAGGCGATCACGGTGGTGATCACCGCCTACGCCGCGGGACTGCGCATCGACGGCGCGCTCGGGTGGTGGATCGCGGGATGGGCCATCGCGTGGATCGCCTCACTGCTCCTCACCACACGGACAGCCGGCATCACGCTCGACGTTCCGACGTTCTCGGCGCACCGCCTCGTACGACCGGTCGCATGGGGCATCGGTGCCGTGCTCGCCACGCTCGCGTTGCTCAGCGTGGTCCCGATCCCCGACGGTCCGGCGCGGCTCGGCCTGCCCGCCCTGTCGAACGACGCCCCGACGGTGGCCTCGCCGGGCACCCTCGCCGGCGCCGACGGAACCCCGGCTGCACCCAGCACCAGCCGCCGCGGAGACACCGGCTCACTCGGCACGACCGTCGGCTACCCCGGCTTCACCGACACCCTCGACACGAGCGTGCGCGGCGAACTGGGCGACCAGGTCGTGATGCGCGTGCGAGCGCCCGAACCGGCGTTCTGGCGCGGGCAGACCTTCACCGAGTTCGACGGTCGTGTGTGGACCGTCGACCCCGAGACCGGCACCCGCCAGGACGGCCCGACGATCGACGTCGCCCCGACCCTCGGCGACGCCGTCGGACCCACGGTCCGCTCCGAGGAGTTCGTCCAGACGTACACGATCGAAGCCGATCTCCCGAACCTCGTGCTCGCCGCCTCGCGGCCCCGCCGGGTGATCTTCGACGGGTCGGTGTGGACCCGCCCGGACGGCGCACTGTGGTCCGACGTGACCCTGACCGCCGGCTCGGTGTACACCGTGATCTCCGACCGTCCGCAGGTCACCGCCGCGGACCTCCGGGCTCAGGGCGACATCGGTGCGGTGTTCGACGGGTTCCGGTCGACCCCGGACGGGGCCCTGGTCGAGCCGTTCCTCGCACTCCCCGCCTCGACCACGCAGCGCACGATCGATCTGGCGACCGACCTGCGCACCCCGGGCGAGTCGACCTACGACACGATCCTCGCCTACGAACGATGGCTCGGCGCCAACACCGAGTACGACCTCGACGCACCGGTGCCACCCGGAGGAGCCGATGCCGTCGACGACTTCCTGTTCGAGTCGAAGCTCGGCTACTGCGAACAGATCGCGAGCACCTTGACCGTGATGCTCCGCAGCCAAGGTGTCCCGGCCCGGCTGGCGACGGGGTACGTGCCGGGCGAACGTGACCGCGTGTCGGGGGTGTGGAAGGTACGGGCGAGCGACGCCCACGCATGGGTCGAGGTGTTGTTCCCGCAGACCGGTTGGCAGCCGTTCGACCCGACGGCGAGCGTGCCCCTGTCGGGCGAGGTCGACGGTGGCACGATCGGTGGTGACCTGATCGGCGCCGCGTCGTCGTCGATCGCATCGCACCGCCTCGAACTCGGGGCACTCGCCGTCGCTGCAATGGCGGCGTGGGCGGGCGCGCGGGCATTGGCCCGCTGGCGCCACCGGCGCCGGCGCGGGCGCTGGGGGCTGCTCCAGGACCGCTTCACTGCGGTGGCGACGTCGAGTCGGCCGATCGAGCCGGACGACGGTCTTGCGGCCGCGTCGATGCCGGCCACGCCCACCAACCGGACGCTCGCTCGACGTTTCACCGCGCCGAACGGCGAGCTGGCGGCCGCGGTGGCCGACGAACTCGACCGGGCAGCGTTCGATCCCTCGTGGGCCGACGACGACGCCCGCTACCGGCGGGTCGATGCCGCGGTCACCGCCCTCGAACGCGCCTGAACCGACGGCGACCCGGTCGGCCCCTGCGTCGACTGCTCCGACGACTACTTCGTCGAGATACGCGCCTGGAGCGCAGCGAGCCGCTCCGCGAACCACGGCTGCTGGGTGCTCCACAGTTGCGGTTCGAGTTCACGTGCGACCGCGGCGGGATGGTCACCGATGTCGGCCATGTCCTGGATGGTCGCCTTGGTCACCATCGCCAGCTCCCGGGGCGCGGTTGCGGCCTTCGCGGCGAACTCGTGGGCAGCGGCGAGCAGCGAGTCGGCCGGCACCGACCGGTAGGCCAGGCCGATCCGTTCGGCCTCCTTGCCGTCGAGCACCTGGCCGAACACGACCGCCGCCATCGCCGCCTGCGGGCCGACGATCCGGCGCAGCATCCAGGTGTGACCGCCTCCCGGGTGGATGCCGAGTTGCAGGAACCGGGTGTCGAGCTTCGCGGTGTCGGCGACGATGCGGACGTCGCAGCCCAGCGCGAGGTTCATGCCGGCGCCGACCGCCGCACCGTTGACGGCCGCCAACGTCGGCAGCGGGCTGCGCGCGATGCGCAGGAACCCCTCGTAGATCGTGCCGAGGCTCTCACCGGTGGCCTCGGCCAGATTTCCGAGGTTCGCCCCGGCGCAGAACGCGGGCGGCGTGCCGGTGACGACCAGCGCACCGACGGACTCGTCGGCCTCGAACGCATCCATGGCGGCGGTGATCTCGGCGACCATCGCGGCGGTCAGGGTGTTGCGTTCATCGGGGTTGTTCAGCGTCAGGGTGGCGACGCCGTCGGCGATGTCGGTGAGTACGAGCGCGGTCATGATCGCCAGTGTGGCACGGAGGTCCCGAACCCCGAACGCCCGAAGCTCTCACGAGCCGCACCCGTTAGCCTGCGGATGCCCATGCTCGACCACGTCTTCACCGATGCCATCAGCGCGCTACGCGATGCCTTCGAAGCGGCCTTCCTCGAACGACAGGCGTTCGAGGAGCACTTCCAGAGCGACGTCCTGCTCGGCGATCTCATCTGGGAAACGAGCTACGGACTGCCGGGCGAGGGCGAGCCGCCCCGCGTGGTGGCGCACATCACGTTCGACTGGCCGGCGTGGAGCCAGGCGGCGTACCGCCAGTGGTACGTCGAGGCCGAACTCGAACGGCGCCCGGCGATCGAGATGGAGATCGGCCTGCGGATCCAGCGGCTTGCGAAACCGGTCGACCCTGCGATCCTCTACCAGGCCGTTCCGGAGCAGAGTCCGCTGGTCGGTGACGATCGTCTGGAGCGCGCCGGCGTCACCTCCGAGACCGCCCATCCCGACACTGCGATCGATCCGCTCGACCTCACGACGGAGTATGCCGCCGAGATCACCTTCGAGGGTCTGTACGAGCTCGCGGAGGAAACGGTCGCCGACGGCACCAGCACACTGCTCGACGAGCACTTCGGCGCGCTCGGCGGCTGGATCGCCGCCACCCTCGTCAAGCTCGGCGACCTCGACCTCGAGTTCCTCCCCCCCGACGACGACTGACCCCCGCCCCAACCCGAAAAATGCCGGAATCGGGTCGCTGAGCATCCGATTTCCGCGATGTTTCGCATCGGGAGGGGGCTCGCGAGTGGGTTGATGGCGACGGTGACCGGCGTGGGAGGATGTCGTGATGGCTGGCGATGTGGTGTTGTACGACGTGTCCGAGCGGATCGCCACGATCACGCTCAACCGACCCGAGGCGCGCAATGCGCTGTCGAGCGAGGTGCTGCGCCTCCTCCCCGAACGGATGAAGCAGGCCGAAGCCGACCCCGAGGTCGACGTGCTGATCCTCACCGGAACCGACCCTGCGTTCACCGCTGGTCTCGACCTCAAGGAGCTCGGCTCCGACGGCAGCAACCTCGGCGGCGGCACCGGCGCCGACGGGAGCCGCAATCGCGACGGCGTTCGGGGGCCCTTCCCTCGTCTCACCAAGCCGGTGATCGGCGCGATCAACGGCGTCGCGGTCACCGGCGGGTTCGAGCTCGCGCTCAACTGCGACTTCCTGGTGGCGAGCGAGCACGCGAAGTTCGGTGACACGCACGCCCGGGTCGGGGTGATGCCCGGTTGGGGGCTGACCGTGCTGCTCCCCCAGGCGATCGGCGTGCGCCGCGCGCGGGAGATGAGCTTCACCGGCAACTTCATGCTCGCCGACGAGGCCCTCGGGTTCGGCCTCGTCAACCACGTCGTCGCCCACGACCAGCTGCTGCCGTTCACCCGCAAGCTGGCGCAGGACATCATCGGCAACGACCAGCCCGGCGTCCGCCAGATCCGCGAGACGTACTTCCAGATCGCGACCGACGACGACCACTGGGAGATCGAGGCACGTGACAGCCGGGCCTGGCGCCGCACCAACTTCTCCCCCGACGCCGTCGTTGCCCGCCGCGCCGCCATCCAGGCCCGCGGCCAGCAGCAATAGCGATCGCAGCAGGGTCTGACCCCTGCTGCAATCAGATCGCGGCGCCCTGTTGGCGGAGGGTGTCGCGGATCGCTTGGGCGATGTCGATCGCGAGGATCTCGGCCCCGGTCTGGTTGAGGTGGAAGCCGTCGTCGGCGCGCACGTCCTTGCCCTGGCCGTCGCGTGGGTCGATCACGAATTCGGCCCAGCCACCGTCACGCCCCGAGAACCGCTTCCAGGTGTCGATGAAGATCACCTCGGGCCGCTCGGCCGCTGCGGCCTTCGCAGCCTGGTCCTGGATCGTCATGCGGGCGGTGACCTCGGGATTGTCGTCGTTGGGAATCCCGACCCAGATCAGAGTGCGGCCGCCCTCCATCAACTGGTCCATCACCGCTCCCACGCGCCGCTGGTACTCGGCCGTCCACCCTTCCGGGTCGGACTCGGGGTAGCCGAAGAGATCGTTGCCTGCTGCATCGCGAAGGATGTTGGCATCGTTGCCGCCGAACGTGGCCACCACGATGTCGGGATCGACCTCGGGCAGCTTGGCGTCGATCTCGGCGGGCCAGTCGAAGAAGTCCGGTCGGGCCAACCCGGACGACACCTTGTAGTCGAGTTCGGTGGTGACGATGCCGGTGTTGTCGAGCAGCGTCTGCAGATACGGCCCGAAGGTGCCGGCGTCGCTGTCGCCGACGATGAACACCTTGGCGGGGTTGCCCACCGAGGGCGGCCCGGTGGTCTCCGGCTCGTCGGCCACCGTCGTCGTCGTGTCGTCGGGAGTCGCCGCGTCCGTCGCGATCCCGTTCGCCGCGCCGCCCGTTTGGGCGCCGGCGGCGTCGCCGCCTCCGCCGTCGGTGACGGTCGTGCCCTCGGCGTCGGCGACGCCGTCGTCACCGCTCATCACCGCTCCGACGACGCGCACCACCCCGAAGCCGACCAGCACCACGATCGCGAGCGCGACCGCGCGCCGAACCGCGTAACGGCGCGAGCTGTGACGACGACGGGCGGGCTGGCTCATGGCGAACCCAACGATACGGGCCGCCCAGCCGTGTGGAACGGCACCCCCCTCCACGAACACCGTCCCCAGAAAATGCCCATCGCCCCGACCTCGACCCCCGGCAACCGGCTACATCGATCGACCACGGCACGATGGTGTCCACGCGAGCGCGACACGATCTCGTGTCACGGCGCTCCTACCAGCGGGTAACCTTTCCAGCACGTGAACACACCCGCGGTCGTCGACCTCGAGTGGAGCATGTACCAACCAGCATTCATCCTGAAGGGGAGAACATGATCAAGAGCAAGAAGCTGCTCGCCATCGGCGTCATTGCAGCGCTCGGCCTCGCGGCCTGCGGCAGCGACGACGATTCCAGTTCGTCGACCGAGGCGCCTGCGGGCACCGAGGCGACCGGCGACTCCACGGCACCGGAGAGCACCGATGCCATGACCGAAACCACCGATGCCATGGCCGAGGGCGACTGCGCCATCGGGATGGCCTACGACGTCACCGGTCGTGGCGACAAGTCGTTCAACGACGCGGCCGGCGCAGCGCTCGAGCAAGCTGCCACTGACCTCGGCATCACGTTCAGCGAATCCACGCCGACAGGCGAAGGTGACCGATCCGCTCGCCTGCAGGGCCTCGTCGATGAAGGAAACGGGCTCGTCCAGGGCAACGGCTTCCTCTTCTTCGACTCGATGACCGAAGTTGCCACCAACAATCCCGATACGAGCTTCACGATCGTCGACGAGGTCGTCGACCTGCCGAACGTGGCATCGCTCACCTTCGCCGAGGAACAGGGTTCGTTCCTCGTCGGCGTCGCCGCTGCGCTCAAGAGCCAGACCGGCACGATCGGCTTCATCGGTGGCGTCGAGAACGACCTCATCAAGAAGTTCGAGGCCGGCTACAGGGCGGGAGCAACGGCGGCGAACCCGGACATCGAGATCCTGGTGAACTACATCACCCAGCCGCCGGACTTCGGTGGATTCAACGACCCCGCCCGTGCCAAGGAGATCGCCGCGTCGCAGTACGAAGCCGGCGCTGACGTCATCTACTCGGCCGCCGGCCTCTCTGGCCTGGGTTCGTTCGAAGCAGCTGTTGACGCGGGCGCACCGGGTGAGGTCTGGGCGATCGGCGTCGACTCCGACCAGTACAACCTCGTCTCGGCAGAGCTGCAGCCGTACATCCTCACCTCGATGCTGAAGAAGGTCGACGTGGCCACGTACAACACGATCGAAGCCTTCTGCTCCGGCAACTTCGAAGCCGGTCAACAGATCTTCGACCTCTCGGTCGACGGCGTGGACTACTCGACCAGTGGTGGCTTCGTCGACGACATCGCCGACCAGCTCGACGAGTACAAGGCTCAGATCGTGGCAGGCGAGATCGAGGTCCCGACAGCTCCCTGAGCTGACATGGACTGACATGGACTGACGTCGACCCGACGCAGCCTTGGAGCCTCGAACGATGCCCGCTCGGCCCCCAGCCGGGCGGGCATCGTCGCGTCCCGGCACAGGACCAAAGTCCACTTCGAGCGGTGTCACGGTCCTCTTCTTCCACACGCAGCGTTCGTATCGGCTAGAAAACAGACAATGAGCGACGAGCAGGGGGAGCCACTGGTCACCGGAATGACCGCGGGCGACGCGCCGATCGCCATCCAGCTGACCAACATCGTGAAGCGATTTCCGGGTGTGGTGGCCAACGACGGCGTGAACCTGACCGTCCGCGCCGGCAGCGTGCACGCAATCGTGGGCGAGAACGGCGCCGGCAAGTCGACGTTGATGAAGACCCTGTACGGAGCGCACAAGCCGGACGAAGGCACGATCGCGGTCAACGGCAAGCAAGAAGAGTTCTCGTCGGCGAAGGACGCCATCGCCGAGGGCATCGGGATGGTGTTCCAGGCGTTCATGCTCGCTGCGAACCTCAGTGTCTGGGAGAACATCGTCCTCGGTGACGAACCGGGCTCCAGGTTCTCACTGAACGCGAACTCAGCCCGTCGTCGAATCAGCGAACTCGGACAGCAATACGGGCTCGAGGTCGATCCGGACGCGCTCATCTCCGACCTCGGTGTGGGCGACAAGCAGCGCGTCGAGATTCTCAAGGTGCTCTATCGGGGCGCGAAGATCCTCATTCTCGACGAGCCGACCGCCGTCTTGGTTCCCCAGGAGGTCGATGCGCTCTTCGCGTCGTTGAGAGGGCTCACCACACAGGGAGCGACGATCATCTTCATCTCCCACAAGCTCGACGAGGTCCTGAAGCACGCAGATGCGATCACCGTGATCCGGCAGGGCAAGACCGTCGGTGAGGTCGACGACCCGAGCAACGTCACCTCCCGCGAATTGGCCGAGATGATGGTCGGCAGCGAACTCCCGACACCGGAGACCCGAGAAAGCACCGTGACCGACGTCGATGTGCTCGAGCTACAGGGCCTCACGGTTGCGAACGCCGAGGACGGCGCCCGCAATCTGCTCGACAACGTGACGTTCACGGTCCATCGCGGCGAGATCGTCGGCATCGCCGGCGTCGAGGGCAACGGGCAGAGCGAACTGGTCAACGCCATCGTCGGCCTCGCTGAATCGACCGGCGCAATCCTGCTCGACGGCGTCGACATCGGCCGCATGTCCACCCGCGAGCGACGCGACAGCGGGATTGGCTACATCGCCGAGGATCGGCAAAAAGATGGCCTGGTGATGCCGTTCACCCTGTGGGAGAACGCTGCGCTCGGGCACCAGCACCAACCGCCCTACGGCAAGGGCCCGTGGTTGAACGTCGCCGGAGCGCGGACCCAGACCGAGGCGATCGTCGACGAGTACGACGTACGAACGCCCGGGATCAACGTGCCGGCCTTCACGCTGTCGGGCGGCAACCAGCAGAAGTTGGTCGTCGGTCGCGAGATGACCGCCGAACCCAAGGTGCTCGTAGCCGCCCATCCAACCCGCGGTGTCGACGTGGGTGCCCAGGCGGGGATCTGGGACATCCTCCGAAATGCGCGGGCGGCGGGACTCGGCACGATCCTCATCTCCGCCGACCTCGAAGAGCTCATCGGATTGTCCGATCGCCTCCTCGTCATGCTGCGAGGGCAGATCGTCGCCGAGGTCGATCCAGCGTCGGTGACGCCGGCAGACCTCGGTTCGTACATGACCGGCGCAACAACGGGGGCCCACTGATGTTCGAACGGATCTGGCGAGCATCGCTGGCGCCATTGATCGCCGCGGCGGCGGCGATCATCATCTCGTCCATCGCGCTGATCATCGCCGGCAACAACCCGATCGAGGCGTTCCGGGAGATGTGGAAGACGATCGACTCGACCCAGTCGGTCGTGATCATCGTGAACGTCTCGGTGCCCTATTACATCTCGGGCGTGGCGGCCGCGATCGGGTTCAAGATGAACCTGTTCAACATCGGCACCAATGGCCAGTACCTGCTGGCGGCACTGATCGCCGGCTGGGCCGGCGCCGAGGTGGACTTGCCGCCCGTTCTCCACGTTCCGTTCGTGATCATCGTCGCCATCACCGTCGGCGGGACCTGGGCGCTCTTCGCCGGGATACTGAACGTGACCAGGAACGTCAACGTGGTCGTGTCGACGATCATGCTGAACTACATCGCCATCGGAATCAGCGCCTTCCTCCTGGCCGAGTTCTTCCGCGACGATTCGACCGGTGGTCTGGTCGCCAACACGAAGCTGATGCCGGAGTCAGCACGGCTTCCCGCACTCAACCCGATCTTCGAATTGTTCGGCGTCAACTTCCCACCCAACACCGAGGTGTTCGGTTTCCTCCCTCTTGCGATCCTCCTCGGGGTCGCCTACTACGTCCTACTGAACCGCAGTCTCTTCGGCTACGAGTTGAAACTCTCCGGCATGAACCCTGCGGCCGCCCTCGCCGCCGGCGTCAACCCCAAGCGGATGGTATTGATCACCCTGTTCATGTCGGGCGCCGTCGCCGGCATGATCGGCCTGCCGTTCCTCCTGTCGGACCCGAGCTTCCTCAAGTACGGCGATGCCTTCCCGACGATGCTCGGCTTCACGGGCCTCGGCCTCGCGCTCCTCGGCCGGAACAACCCCGTCGGCATCGCCGCGGCGGCGATCGTGTGGGCCACGATCGAGCGGGCAACGCAACGCCTCGGCCCCATCGGCATTCCGCCGGAGATCGGCAAGATCCTGCAGGGTTCGTTCCTGCTCAGCGCCGTGATCGCCTACGAGGTCGTGCGCCGCCGCAACGACGCCGCCGCGGTCGCAGCGGCTGCCGCGGCCACGCACGACATCAGTGACTCCTCGTACGAACCACCGGAGAACCTCAGTACCGGCCAAGGAGCGGGGGCACCAGCATGACCACCACCATCGACGCCGCACCCCCGGAAGCAACCAGGGGCACGTCGTTCGTGCACTCGGCGCGCTTCCGCATCTTCGCGATCGTTCTGGTGGGCATCGCAGTGATGTCGGCTGCGCGGATGATCGCCGACAATCCCGACCTCACCTCCAGCGGGACGTTCGGTGTCGGCCTGCGGACTGCGGCACCGATCGCGCTGGCCGGGCTCGCCGGTCTGGTCGCCGAACGAAGCGGCACGGTCAACATCGGACTCGAAGGCATGATGGTGATGGGCACCATCTTCGCCGGATGGTGGGGATGGGAGTACGGCCCCTGGATGGCCCTGCTCGGCGGCATCATCGGAGGCATGCTCGGCGGTCTCCTCATGAGCCTGGCGACCACGACGTTCGGCGTGAACCACATCGTCGCCGGTGTCGCGATCAATCTCATCGCCCCCGGCGTCGCCCGATTCATGGCAAGCGAGCTGTTCCTCGGCGTGCAAGGCGGTTCGGTGACGACCTCACCCGGCAACCGGGGAGAAATCGGAGCGTTCACCGTGCCGTTCCTGTCGGGAGGCGATCTCTTCGGGTGGCAGACCCCCGACGTCCTCGGCTGGTTCGAGGACACCGGCTGGTTCATGATCGCCGACGCCGCCGGCTTCGTGAAGGGGATGACGACCGCAGTGACATGGGACGTGGTGATCACCATGGGGCTGTTCTTCGGCATCGCCTATCTGTTGTGGCACATGCGTCTCGGGCTCCGGCTACGGTTTGCCGGCGAGCGCCCCTCGGCCGCCGACTCGCTGGGTGTGTCCGTGCACAAGATGCGCTGGATCGGCATGGCGATGTCTGGCGCTCTGGCAGGTATGGGCGGAGCGGTCCTGGTGCTGTTCGCCAATCGGTATCAGGAGAACCAGGTGGCAGGTCGAGGGTTCCTCGGGCTGGCGACGATGATCTTCGGCAACTGGATGCCGGCTGGAACTGCGATCGGTGCCGGCCTGTTCGGCTACGCCCAGGGCATCACGTTGCGCACGAACCCCGGCGATCTCGTGCGCACCCTGCTTCTCGCAGCAGCGATCGGGCTCATCCTGCTGGTGATCTGGATGGTCGTCCAGAAGGACTTCGCTCCTGCGGGCACCGTCACCGTGTTCGCTGTGGTGACGATGTGGGCGTACGTCGCCGCCGAGTCGCCGAACAACCAGCTCGTGTTCATCACCCCGTACGTCGTGACCCTGATCGCCGTCTCGATCGGCGCCCAGCGACTCCGACCGCCCGCCGAGGAGGGAGTCCCCTGGTTCAAGGGGATGCAATAGCGGTACCCCGTCACCATGTCGATCACGTCCGAGCAGGCGGTGGCGCTGCCGAAGGTGCTCCTGCACGACCACCTCGACGGCGGCGTGCGCGTGGCCACGGTCCTGGACCTCGCCGACGCGATCGGATGGACACTGCCGACCACCGACCCCGACGACCTACAAGCCTGGTTCACGCGCGGCGCCGAGACCGGCGATCTCCTCCAGTACCTCGCCACCTTCGAGCACACGCTGGCCGTGATGCAGACAGCCGAGTCGATCGAACGCATCGCGTACGAGGCCACGATCGACCTCGCCGACGACGGTGTCGTCTACGCCGAGGTGCGCTTCGCGCCCGAACTCCATGTCGCCGACGGACTCACGCTCGACGCCGTGGTCGAGGCAGCGACCAGCGGATTCCGGCGCGGCGAGGCCGAGGCGGCCGCCGCCGGCGGGACCATCGTCGTCAACGCGATCTGCTGCGCGATGCGCACCGAGCACGGCTCGCTGGAGATCGCCCGACTCGTCGACCGGCTCCGCTCCTGGGACGACAAGGTGGTGGCGTTCGACCTCGCCGGCGCGGAAACGGGCTTTCCACCGTCGCTGCACGCCGATGCGCTGGCGTTCGCCCGCAACGCCCACCTCAACATCACCATCCACGCCAGCGAACCGCCCGACCTCGAACTGATCTCCGATGCGCTCGCCCAGGGCGCGCACCGCATCGGTCACGGCGTGCGCCTGCGCGCCGACACGAACCTGACCGACGCGAACACGGACGTCGGAGGGGCCGACGGCACCCGCTGGTGCTCGGCCCGCTCGCCCAGTACGTGCTCGACCATCAGATCCACCTCGAGATGGCGCCGACCTGCAACGTGCAGATCGGAGCGGTGCCGAGTGTCGCCGACCATCCGATCGGACCGTTCCTGCGCGCCGGGTTCAACGTGGGGCTCAACACCGACAATCGCCTGATGAGCAACGTCCGACCGTCGAGCGAGTTGGTCGCCGTGGCGAACGCCCACGGGCTGACGATCGGCGAGGCCGAGCAGCTCGCCGTCAACGCAATGATGTCGTCGTTCGCGCCCATGGCGATGCGCCGGGCGCTGGTCGAGACGACGATCCGTCCCGCGTACACCGGCATCTGAACCCGCTCGTCGACGGCATCAACGCACGAGTCGCGCGACCGCCTCCACCTCGATGCCCCCACGCGGCCGCTGCGTGAGCGTGACCGTCACCGACAGAGGCCGAGCCGACTCCATGATCTCGCCTGCGATCTCGGCGGCGAGCGCCTCCGCGAACACGGCTCGATCTCTGAACCCCCACAGGTAGAGCTTGAGGCTCTTCGACTCGACGCAGGACCGGTCGGGCTCGTAGGCGATCGTGACGCGAGAGAGGTCGGGCTGCTCGGTGACCGGACACACCGACGACAACTCCTCGGTGCGGAACGTCACCAGCGTGACGTGCTCGGGGGCGGGGAACACCTCGACGTGGTCGAGCGGGTGGCGAACGGTGGTACCCAGGGCGGTCAGTTCCATCCACACCGAGGCTACTGTCGGGGCGTCACCCACCCCTGGAGCATCGTGTCGAGCACCTCACACCGCACAGTTCGATCGCCCGGCACCGCCCGCGCGACCTGGGCCGCTCTCGTCGCTGCTGCGATCGGGATCGCCGCCTGCTCGTCCGCCGACGACACGACCGCTGAACCGACCGCGAACCGAGCAGCGCCTCCTCGACCGCGCCTGCGCCGACGACCGACCCGGCCGTTCTCGCGGACCCACCACCGACCGAGACGTCGGCGACGACCGAGACACCCACGACCACGATCGATCCCGCGGAGGCTCGCACGATCGAGCAGGTGAACGAGTACGTGGCACAGGCGGCAGCGTTCGACCAGGCCGGCGCCGACGCACAGTTCCCCGCCGGACTGACCTTCGCCGCAGGCGGCGCACCCGGCTACAGCCGCTACGTCTTCCGTGAGCACTCCGAGGGGGTCGTGCCGACACTCGTCGAGGGGCCGTTGGAGGGCACGGTGCGCTGTCAGGACGAAGCGCTCCCCTGCTCCTACCTCGAGCTGAAGGAACTCGCCGCGTCCGGTGCGCCGATCCCGCCGGAGTTGGAGATGACGCCGGAGGAACTGGCCGTGCTCGTCGGTCAGCTCGACACGCTCAACGCGTTCGCCGAGGCACACCGCGACGTCGACTCGGCCTGCGCCGAGGGATTCGTCAGCGACCGGATCCAGACCGCGAACATGGGGTCGCACTTCTACCAACCACAGTGGTTGGGTGACGGGTTCGATCCCGCCCGGCCCGAGATCCTGCTGTACGCCCGTGCCGACGGCCAGGTCGCCGACGGACCCGATCGGGCAGTGCGTCAACGGGGCGTGGCAGGGCGAGCCGATGCAGCTGGTCGGCACCTCGTTCATCATCCCGCCGTCGGTGATCGGCAACACGCACCCCGAGACGTTCGCCGGTCCGCTCGACAACTGGCACATCCACTACAACCTGTGCCGCGGCAACGCGCAGGGGCGTGACACGTTCGTGCCCCGCAGCGAGTGCGAGGCGGCAGGCGGCAACTTCTCGGCGGCGCTCGGCTGGATGATCCACGCGTGGGTCGACCCGTTGCACGACAACCCGCTCGGCGTGTTCGGGATGTGGAACTCGACGATCGCGCCACTCGCCGACGCCGATGCGATCCTCGAGTCCCGTGAGGTCCGTGGCTCCGACTTCCCCGAGGGCGCCCAGCAGTCGCTGATCAGCGACTTCCTCTACAACGGCGACCTCGACGTGAGCGTCGGCCAGCCCCTGTTCTTCAACAACGTCGACTCCGTACCGCACACCGTCACCGCGGGCACACCGACCGATCCTGCGCTCGACGACTTCGACTCCGGGCTGATGGCGCCCGGCACGAACTACGCGGTCACCTTCGACGAACCGGGCGTCTACTCGCTCTTCTGCGCTCTGCACACCGACATGGTCGCCACCGTCACCGTGTCCGACTGACGTCGAGCCCGCCGCGATTGCAGCAGGGGTCAGACCCCTGCTGCAACCGTCGAACCCCCGGCGTGAGGCTCGAGCGGTACGATCAGCGTGTGCTGAGCTCCGAACAGATCGAGTCGTACCAGCGTGACGGGTTTCTCGTCCTGCCCGACTTCGTGTCGACCGGTGCATGCCAACGGCTGCGGGCTCGGGCGCTCGAGATCGTCGATGCGTGGGAACCGAGCAACGAGCGGTCGGTGTTCACCACCAACGAGCAGGAACGGACCTCCAACGGTGAGTTCCTCGCGAGCGGATCGACCACCTGGTGCTTCTTCGAGGAGGAGGCGTTCGGTGCCGACGGCGAGCTCACGCAGGCCAAGGAACTGAGCATCAACAAGATCGGCCACGCGCAGCACGATCTCGACGACGAGTTCGAACGTTTCGCGTACAACCCCGACATCGCGGCGGTCGCCGCCGACATCGGACTGACCGATGCCCTCGCCCTGCAGTCGATGTACATCTTCAAGCAGCCGAGAATCGGCGGTGAGGTCGGCTGTCACCAGGACGGAACGTTCCTCTACACCGACCCGATCACGGTGACCGGGTTCTGGTTCGCGATCGAGGACGCCACGCTCGACAACGGGTGTCTGTGGGCCGAACCGGGCGGCCACCGCGGACCCCTGCGCCAGGTGTTCAAGCGCAACGCCGCCGGCGACGGCACCGTGTTCGCTCCGCTCGACGACACGCCGATGCCGGCACCCCCGCCCGACGGCGACACGCTGGTACCGCTCGAGGTCAGCGCAGGAACGATGGTCGTGCTCGACGGGCGCCTCCCCCACTGGAGCGGCGTCAACCGCTCGGGTGTGAGCCGCCATGCCTACTCGCTGCACTGCATCTCGGCCGCGGCCGACTACCCCGACTGGAACTGGCTCCAGCGACCCGCCGACATGCCACTGCGTCCGCTCGCCGACGCTCGCTGAAGCACCGGCGCATCGGTCGGTAGCGTGTGGCCATGTCATTGGCCGAACTCATCCAGCGGGCACCCAAGGCGCTGCTCCACGACCACCTCGACGGCGGGGTCCGCCCTCGCACCGTCATCGAACTCGCGCAGGAGTACGGCTACACCGACCTCCCCACCACCGACGTCGACGACCTCGCCACCTGGTTCAACCGGGGGGCCAAGCGAAACGACCTCGTGCTCTACCTGGAGACGTTCGCCCACACGGTCGGGGTGATGCAGGACCGCGACGCGATCGAGCGCGTCGCGTACGAGTGCGCGCAGGACCTGGCCGCCGACAACGTCGTCTACGCCGAAGTGCGTTTCGCTCCCGAGCTGAGCACCGAGAAGGGACTGACGCTCGACGAGGTGATGGAGGCGGTGCTCGCCGGCTTCCGTCGCGGGTCGGCCGACACCGACCTGACGATCTATGCGATCGCGTCGGCGATGCGCACCGCAGCACGGAGCCTCGAGATCGCCGAACTCGCCGTCCGCTACCGCGACGAGGGCGTCGTCGGCTTCGACATTGCCGGCGCCGAGGCCGGCTACCCACCGTCACGGCATCTCGACGCCTTCCAGTACGTCAACCGCGAGAACTTCCACTCGACCATCCACGCCGGCGAGGCGTTCGGGCTGCCGTCGATCTGGGAAGCGGTGCAGTTCTGCGGCGCCGAACGGTTGGGCCACGGTGTGCGGATCGTCGACGACATCGATCCGGGCACCGGCCTCGGCTCGGAACACCTCGGTCGGCTCGCCACCTACATCCGCGACCGGCGCATCCCGTTGGAGCTCTGCCCGACATCGAACGTGAACACCGGTGTCGTGGCCTCGATCGCCGACCATCCGATCGGCATGCTCCGCCGTCTCCGGTTCCGCGTCACGGTCAACACCGACAACCGGCTGATGTCGAACACGTCGATGACCAAGGAGATGCAGAAGCTCGCCGAGGCGTTCGACTGGGGCCTCGACGACTTCGAGTGGCTCACGGTCAACGCGATGAAGTCGTCGTTCGCGCCGTTCCCGGAGCGGTTGAAGCTGATCAACGGCGTGATCAAACCCCGCTACTCGATCCTCAAGTCCGAACTGTCGCTCGGGGCTGCCTGAGATGGCCGTCGAGACGACCCTCGTCGACCACCCCGTCTGTACCGACGCACTGGCCCGGATCCGCGACCGTGACACGCCCAACGCGCTGTTCCGCCAGAACCTGGAGCGGATCGGTGGGCTGCTGATCGCGGAGGCGACGAAGAACCTGCCGACGGTCGACGGCACCGTCGAGACACCGCTGACCACCGCACCGGCGAGGCGCATCGCGGTGCAGCCGGTCGTCGTGCCGATCCTCCGGGCGGGCCTCGGCTTCGTCGGCCCGGCGCAGGAGCTGTTGCCGAACGCCGACATCGGCTTCATCGGCATGGCCCGCAACGAGGAGACGCACCAGCCCGAGCCGTACGTCAACAAGCTCCCCGAATCCCTGGCCGGTCGGCCGGTGATCGTGCTCGACCCGATGCTGGCCACCGGTGGGTCGTTGATCAACGCCGTCGAACTGCTGCTCACCCGCGGAGCGCCGACGCCGATCACGGTCGTGTGCGCGCTCGCCGCGCCTGAGGGCATCGCCGCGTTGGAGGCCGCCGGCCTCTCGATTCACCTCGTCACCGCGGCGATCGACGACCACCTCAACGAGCACGCCTTCATCGTCCCCGGCCTGGGCGACGCCGGCGACCGCCAGTTCGGCACCCCCGCGTAGGTGTTACATCTGGGGTCAGACCCCAGATGTAACACCCGTCGTTCATGATCGGGCAATGGCACGGCCACTGCGAAGCGATCCGATGAACGGCTGGCACCACCTGATGAACCGCGGAGCCAGCAGAGACAACATCTTCGTCGACGACAACGACCGCACGTCCTTCGGGCAGCAACTCGCCGACATGTACGAGCGCTTCGGGATCGTGGTGCATGCGTACTGCCTGATGGACAACCACTTCCATCTTCTCGTGAACTGCCCGTCGGCTGGGCTGTCCGTCGCGATGCAACGGTTCTCGTCGATCTACACGAGGCACCTGAACGATCGTCATGGTCGGGACGGTGCGCTGTTCCGTGGGCGGTTCCACTCCCGGCTGATCACCGACGAGGCACATGTGATCAATGCGTGCCGATACATCCATCGCAACCCCCTCGACATCGGCGGCATCGACGACGTCGCCGAGTTCCGCTGGTCGAGCCATCGCACCTACCTCGGACTCCGATCGTGCCCACCGTGGCTGGAGACCGATTTCGTGCTCGACAAATTCGGTGGAGATTCCGACGCTTTCGACCGATTCGTTCGGTCCGCCGATGCCTCGGGCTCGTGTGCGCGCGACCGGGCGACGATCGAGTGGCTCCGCGATGCGGTGCGCCTCGTGCTCGTGGAAGTCACGACCACAACCGATACCGATCTCGTGACGACCGTGCGGATGGCGACACTGGCAGTGCTCGACCGGCTGGGCGGATTCGACCCGGAGGTCGCGGCAAGCGCCCTCGGCATTCCGTCCCGCGGCGCCTATCGGACAGCCGTCTCGCGGGCAAGAACCGCAGCCGTCCGGCGGAGTGAGATCAGCACCGCCGTCGAGCGCACGCTTTCGCTCGCAGGCTGGGCCGTTACATCTGGGGTCAGACCCCAGATGTAACGGCAGACAGCAGTTGCTCGAGGACGTCGGGGGCGAGGTCGACGGCTTCGGCGTAGAGCTTGACCTTGGGCTCGGTGCCGCTGGGACGGATCTGGAGGCGGACGCCGCCGTCGAGCATCAGACGCACCAGGTTCGCCTCGGGATACGACGTCACCGACGTGACCGCTCGGCCACCCACCTCGGTCGGCGGGTCGGCTTCGATCGCCGCGACCCACGCCGCACCCTGGGCGGGCGGCATCTTGACCGATCGCTCGGCCGTGACGTACCGACCGAACCGATCGGCGATCGAATCGAGCCGATCCTGCAGTGTGACGCCATCGGCGGCGGCGACCGCCGCGATCTCGGCCATCAACACCGCCGCGGTGATCCCGTCCTTGTCGAGCGGCCGCGAGGCCACCAGATACCCCAGCGCCTGCTCGTAGCCCAGCACCAGTCGCAGGTCAGGCCGCTCCGTGGCGATCTTGCCGATGTATTTGAAGCCGGTGAACGTCTCCTCGCTGTGCACGCCCGCAGCCTCGGCCATCCGGGCGAGGAGCGACGACGACACCAGCGTGGTCACCACGAGCCGGTCGTCACCCGAGGTGTTGGCCAGGATGTAGTCGGCGAAGAGCCAACCGATCTCATCACCGCTCAAACGGCGCCACGAACCATCAGCCTGAGGAATCGCGGCCCCGAGTCGGTCGGCGTCAGGATCGTTCGCCAACGCAACCATCGCGCCGCACGCCCGCGCCTCGGCGAGCAGGAGATCCATCGCCCCCGGCTCCTCGGGATTCGGGAACGACACCGTTGGGAATGTTCCGTCGGGCTCCTGCTGTGCCGCGACCACGAACGGCGCGGGAAGCCCTGCAGCCTCGAACGCCCGCCGCACCACCGCGCCGCCGACGCCGTGCATCGCCGTGTAGGCAACCGCCACGCCCGGCGTCTCGGGGCGCAGGCGCACCGTCGGCACGAACTCGACGTAGCGGTCGACCCACGTGTCGTCGAGGCGCTCGATCAGCGGGTCGCCGGCGTCGGCGAGTTCCACCGTGAGTGGGTCGAACTGGTCGATGCACGTCGAGATCTCGGTGTCGATCGGCGACACGATCTGCGAGCCGGTGTCGAGGTAGACCTTGTACCCGTTGTCGGCGGGCGGGTTGTGCGACGCCGTGACCACGACGCCCGCCGCGGCGCCGATCCCGGTGATCGACCACGCCAACACCGGAGTCGGCTGCACGCCGGGATGCAACATCGAGCGGATGCCCATCGCCGCGAGCACGCGCGCGGTGTCGTCGGCGAAGAGATCGCTCTTGCGCCGCGCATCGTGAGCGATCACGACCCCGCGGCGGGCCGCGTCGGGAATCGTCCCGTCAGCCTCACGGTCGAGCAGCCACTGGCCGAGGCCCGCTGCCGCCTGGCGGACGACGAGGCGGTTCATGCGCATCGAGCCGGCGGCGACGGCGGCGCGCAGGCCGGCGGTACCGAACTGCAGCCGGCCGTCGAATCGTTCGGCCAGGCCCGAAGGGTCGCCCCGCTCGGCGGCGAGGATCAGTGCGCCGAGTTCGTCACGGAGATCGGCATCCGGTTCGGCGGCGAGCCACGCCCGCGCCGTCGTCAGCAGACGCTGGGCCGAGTCGTCGGGATGCGTGCGGAGCGGTTCGTGTTCAGCCATCGCCGATCAGGCTACGCAGCTCGACGAGCGGGCGCGGCCCCACATGGCTGATCACCTCGGCCGCCGCCAGGGATCCGTAGTACCCACACGTCTCGAGATCGCGACCGGAGGTCAGGCCGTGGAGGAAGCCCGCTGCGAACAGGTCCCCGGCGCCGGTGGTGTCGATCACCTTGTCGACCGGCACGGCGGGTACCTCCAGCAACTCGTCGGGGGTCACGATCACGCACCCCTTCGCCCCGACGGTGATCGCCGCGAACTCGCACTCGTCACGCAGTGCTGCCACCGCGGCGTCGAACGAGTCGAGTTCATACAGCGCGAGCAGCTCGTCGCTGTTGCCGAACAGCAGGTCGACACGGTCCTGGACCAACGCCCGGAAGTCCGCGCGATGGCGATCGACGCAGAACGAGTCCGAGAGCGTGAGTGACACCATCCGGTCGTTGGCGTGGGCGATCTCGGCGGCGTGCCGAAAGGCGGCCTTGGCGTCGTCGCGGTCGAACAGATACCCCTCCATGTACAGCACCTCCGAGTCGGCGACGACCGACTCGTCGAGGTCGTCGACGCACAGCAGGCTCGACACCCCGAGGTAGGTGTTCATCGTGCGTTCGGCGTCGGGGGTCACCACGATCACGCACCGCCCCGTCGGCGTGCCGTGCTCGCCGGGGGGACGGTGGAACGTCACGCCGACGGCGCGCATGTCGTGGCCGAACACATCGCCGAGGTCGTCACCGTTGACCTTGCCGATGTAGGCCGCCCGTCCGCCGAGGCTGGCGATGCCGCACACCGTGTTGGCGGCCGATCCGCCGCTCATCTCCACCGCACGATCGAGCGCGGCGTAGAGCTCGACGGCCCGTTCGGTCTCGATCAGCGTCATCGAGCCCTTCACCAGCTCGTGGCGGAGGAGGAACTCCTCGTCGGCCGGGGCGATGACGTCGACGAGCGCGTTGCCGATCCCCACCACGTCGAACCGGGTGGTCCGAGCCGGGTCGTCACTCGATCGGGTCGAGAACCTTCGTGTCAGGTCGGGCACGGCTGATCACGCTACCGGTACGATCCCCCGATGGCCGTGACCTCCGGTGACCTGCACGCACCCGATTCGGACGGACTCGACCCGTTCCGGCTCCCGGGCGGAGTCGTACCGACTCGCTACGACGTCCGGTTGCGCCCCGATCTCGACGATGCGTCGTTCACCGGCATCGTCACGATCGATCTCACGGTCGGCGTCGCCACGCGGACGTTGGTGCTCAATGCCGCCGACCTGGAGATCGTCTCGTGCACGGTCGACGGCGCCGACGCCACCTGGGAGCTGCTGGCCGACACCGAACGCCTCGTCGTCACCGCGGCGTCGGAGATCGCCGCCGGACCGAGCCGGTTGACGATCGAATTCGTCGGCGTCATCAACGACAAGCTGCGTGGCTTCTACCGCAGCACGTACGTCGACGACGACGGCGTCGAGCACGTGATCGCCACCACCCAGATGCAGGCCACCGACTGCCGACGCGGCTTTCCGTGTTGGGACGAGCCGGAGTACAAGGCGGTCTTCGCCATCACGCTCGACGTCGCCGACGAGCTGACCGCGATCTCCAACGGGCCCGAGATCGAACGAACGACGACCGATGGCCGTTCGGTGATCCGCTTCGCCGACACGATGAAGATGAGTTCGTATCTCGTCGCGTTCGTCGTCGGTCGCCTCGAAACGACCGAGACCGTCGATGTCGACGGCATCCCGCTTCGCGTCGTCCACGTCCCGGGCAAGGGCCACCTCACCGCGCTCGGCCTCGACGTCGGCGCCTTCTGCCTGCGCTGGTTCCAGGAGTACTACGGCATCGCCTACCCGAGCGACAAGGTCGACCTGGTGGCCCTGCCGGACTTCGCTGCGGGCGCCATGGAGAACCTCGGCTGCATCACGTTCCGCGAAAGCCTCCTACTCGTCGATCCCGCCACCAGCACCCAGTTCGAACGTCAGAACGTGGTCGATGTCGTCGCCCACGAGTTGGCCCACATGTGGTTCGGCGATCTCGTCACGATGCGCTGGTGGAACGGCATCTGGCTCAACGAGGCGTTCGCCACGTTCATGGAGGTCGCCGCATGCGACGCCTACCGACCCGACTGGGAACGGTGGACCTCCTTCGGCGTCGAACGGACGCAAGCCTTCGACACCGACTCGCTCGACAACACCCGCTCGGTCGAGTTCGACGTGCGCTCCCCCGCCGACGCCGACGGCATGTTCGACGTCCTCACCTATCAGAAGGGCGGCTCGCTGCTGCGCATGCTCGAGCAGTACCTCGGCGCCGAGGAGTTCCGGACCGGCGTCAGCCACTACCTCGACGCTCACTCGCACTCGAACACCGAGACCAACGATCTCTGGGACGCGATCGAGGAGACGTCGGGCGAGCCGGTACGGCGCATCATGGACTCGTGGATCTGGCAGCCCGGCTACCCCCTCGTGCATGCCTCGATCGTCGACGACGACGGCGTGCCCTCGTTGCGCCTCGCCCAGCGGCGGTTCCGTTTCGGCGACCACCCGACCAGCGCCGACTCGAAGAGCAGCGTGTGGGCGATCCCGGTGCACATCCGCAACGGCGGCACGGTGACCACCGTGCTGCTCGACGGCACCGAGACCGCCGCGCCGCTGCCGCTCGCCGATCCCGACGGCTCGGTCGTGGTCAACGCCGGTGGCAGTGGCTACTTCCGGGTCGACTACGACGACACGCTCCGCTCGCGGCTCGACACCGACGCGCTCGCCGAGATGTCGACGCTCGAGCGGTACAACCTCGTCGACGATGCATGGGCGGCCACCGTTGCCGGTGACCTCTCTGCGTCGGAGCTGTTGAGCTTCCTCGAGGCATTCGAAGGCGAACGCGACCACGCCGTGTGGCAGGCGATCGTCATCGCGTTGCGAGGGCTGAGCCGTCTGCTCGACGACGGCCCCGCCTTCGAGGCGTTCCGCACGCGCGTCCGGACCCTCGCCGCGCCGGCCCTGACCGATCTCGGCGAGCCGGCGGCCGGTGAGTCCGACCTGACGGCGAAACTGCGCGGACTGCTCGTCGGAGCCGTCGGCGTCCTCGGCGGTGACATCGGGATCCAGGCGCGGTGTCGGGAGCTCTTCGACGACGCCGCCAAGGACCCCACCTCCGTCGATCCCGAGCTGACCGCCGCGGCCACGAGCGTCGTCGCAGCCACCGGCGACGCCGACACCTACGCTCGTCTCCGTGACGGATTCCGGCACGGTGCCACGCCGCAGGACCAGCTGCGCCAGCTCTATGCGCTGGCCGAGTTCGACGACGAGGCGCTGCTGTTGGAGACCTGCGAGTTCGCGATGAACAGTGAGGTCAAGACCCAGAACGCACCGTTCCTGCTCCGCCTGGCGATCGCCAACCGCCGCCATGGCGCGGCCGCATGGGCGTTCGTGCGCGACCACTGGGACGAGGCGAACAGCCGCTTCCCGAGCAACACCATCGGCCGGATGGTCGACACCGTGCGGTTGCTCAACACGCCGGAACTCGTCGACGAAGCGGCGAGCTTCTTCGCCGACCATCCGATCGCACAGGCGGCGAAGACCCTCGATCAGGTCCTGGAACGCCAGCGTGTCAACACGGCAATGCGCAGTCGGGAGGCGGCGCCATTCGCTGCGTTCCTGACCGGCTGAGTCGAACGTCACGCCCATCGACGTCGTTGGTCGACGTACGGTTGAGTGTGGACCGCCGCGAGTTCCTCCTCATGACTGGCGCGGCGTTGACGCTCGCCGCATGTGGCGGTGCGGGACGTACGACGGTGACCAGCACACCCGAGCGCAGCACACGCCCCGGTTTCGCGAGCCGTCCCACCAACGCCCTCATCACCCGTTGGTCGAGCGATCCGTTCGCCCGCGGTTCCTACAGTTTTCTCGCCACAGGATCGTCGGCATCCGACCGCGACGAGCTTCGCGCCGACGTGGCCGACCGCGTGTACTTCGCCGGTGAGGCGACGTCGCGGTCGTTTCCGTCGACCGTCCACGGGGCGCTGCTCGAAGGTGCGGCCGCGGCACGGCGCGTCGACCAGGCCAGCGTCGGCAGCCCGACGCGCGTGGTGGTCATCGGCGCCGGTGCCGCCGGTCTCGCAGCCGCTCGCGACCTCAGCGAGACCGGCCACGACGTCACGGTCGTCGAGGCTCGCGATCGAATCGGTGGGCGCGTCCACACGCGCACGCTCGGCGGGGCCCCGGTCGACCTCGGGGCCTCGTGGATCCACGGGGTCGAAGGCAACCCGCTCACCGAGCTCGCCGCCACGGCCGACATCGACTGGTACCCCAGCGACTTCGACTCCGTCGTCGTGCGAGGTGCGGGCGGCGAGCCGATCAGCGACGAGGAGTTGGGCGCCGCTGAACGTCGGCTCACCTCGTTCCTGGGAGAGGCCGAACAGGGCCGCTCACTCGGCGAGGTGCTCGAGACCGCCCAGGGGTCGCTCACCGATCGTGAGCGTGACGTGCTGCTCTACGTGGTTGCCGTGGAACTCGAGCACGAGTTCGGCGTCGACATCCGCAAGCTCCCACTCGACGCCATCGACGAGGGCGACGAGTTGGGAGGTGGTGAAGGATTCGTCCCGGCCGGCATGTTGCAGCTCCTCGCACCGCTCGCGGCCGCTGCGCCGATCAGGACGTCGACGATCGTGCGCCGCGTGCGCTACGACACCGACGGCGTCGAGATCCTGCTCGACAGCGGTGAAGCACTCGACGCAGACCGTGTGATCGTGACGGTGCCACTCGGCGTGTTGCAGGCCGGCGACATCGAGTTCGATCCACCACTCCCGGCGACCAACCAGGGCGCGATCGATCGGCTCGGCATGGGCATCCTGGAGAAGGTCGCCGTGCGGTTCGATCAACCCTTCTGGGACCAGACGGCGCAGTACCTCGGCTACGCCGGCGCCGGCGAGGAACGCATGGTCGAGTGGATCAACCTCCTCCCCGTGCTGGGCCAGCCCGTGCTCGTCGCCCTGATCGCCGGCAGCACCGCCGAGCAGCTGGCCTCGTCGTCCGACCAGGCGATCCTCGACGAAGCCGCCGCCGTGCTGACGGCGATGTACGGCTGATTCACGCCGTCGACCGCCACTGAGTACGAAATTCTCATCCGGTCACCATCCTGCTCCGTAGACAGAGCGACGGTGGGAGAGTCCCACGGTCGTGATCCGAAAGGACCGTACGATGAAGAAGATCCTCGCAGGCGTCGCGGCCGTAGCCGCTGCCCTGATCGCCGTGCCGGCAGGTGCGCCCTCCGCCCAGGAGCCCGTCACCGTCATGCTGCTCCACGGCATTCCCGGTGTCACCGTCGATGTCGCCGTCGACGGCGCCGTCGTCATTCCGAACTTCGAGCCCGGCGACATGCAGGACCTGAGCTCGTTCGCCGGCCAGACCCTCACCAACGTCGAAGTCCGCGTCGCCGGCACCGAAGATGTCGCCATCGGCCCCGTGGCCGAGTTCCCGGTCCCGGCCTCGGGCAACTGGACGGTCGTGGCGCACCTCGACGCCGAGGGCACACCCACGATCACCCCGTTCGAGAACGACACGGCAGCGGTTGCCGACGGCTCGGGTCGTCTCACCGTGGTCCACGTCGCCGCCGCGCCGGCGGTCGACGTCGTGCTCGGCGACGCCCGCCCGGTGGAGAACCTCTCCAACGGTGAGGCGCAGAGCCTCGTGCTGCCCGCCGGCGAGATCGCGGGTGCGGAGATCGCCCCGACCGGTGGCGACCCGATCGCTCCGGTCCCGACCGTCTCGGTCGTGTCGGGCGAGAACCTGACCGTGTACGCCGTCGGCTCACTCGCCGACGACACGTTCACGTTCAACACCCAGACCATCGCGCTCGAGTCGGCCGGTTCCAGCGCCGCTGGTGACGGCACGCCGGCCCCGACCGCCGTGAACACCGGTGGCGAAGTGGGCTCGGCCTCGAACTCGCTGACGCTGTTCGCCGCCGCCCTGGGCCTGTTCGCCCTCGCCGGTGGCGCCATGGTGCTGCGTCGTCGCACCGTCGAGGCCTGATCCCCGAGGCACACTCATCCCGTGGACGATCGTCGCTTTCCCTCACCTTCACGACGATTGCTCACGGTCCTCATCGTCGCCGCACTCCTCGTCGGTGGCGGGCTGGCACTGGCCGGCTTCGCCACCCGAGGGGGCGGCGACGACGTCGTTCTGGACGTCGAGGGGGCCACCGCATCGGTGGCCCCCTCGACGGTTCCCCCGCGCACGACGGAACCCGACACACCAGCCGTCGAGCTCCCCGGCGCCAGCGAGGAAGCACGCGACGAAGAACTCTCGCCGCTCGCAGCCCAGGTCGGCGAGCGCATCAGCGCCATTCCCGAAGAACGAGCACCCCGTCCCCGACCAGTCGGGATCCAGATCGACACGATCGACGTCGCCCGCTACCCGGTCCGCGCGATCGGGCTCGAACCCGACGGGCAGATGGAGATCCCCGACGAGACCGAGATCGGGTGGTATCGGTACGGCGCGACTGCCGGCCAGCCCGGAGCGACCGTGATGGCCGCTCACGTGTCGTGGAACCGCACCGCCGGGCCGTTCGCCCGGCTGGGAACGGTCGAGCCGGGGTCGCAGATCGAGGTCGCTCTCGACGACGGCTCGCTTCGGCGGTACGAGGTGGTCGAGCGTGCGGTGTACGGCAAGCTCGAACTCCCGCGCGAACGGTTGTGGCGCAACACGGGCCCCGAGGAACTGGTGCTGATCACCTGCGGCGGCGACTACAACCCCGAGATCCGCCGCTACCGCGAGAACATCGTGGTCTACGCCGTCCCGGTCGCCTGACCAACGGTGTCCGCCGTCGCCGTCAGCGCCTGGTGAGGATCCACGCCTGCTCGGCGGGGTAGCGCTTCGCCCAGTCGGCCTCGACCCAGTACTTCAACCCCTCGGCGGTCGGTGGCGCCTGGATCTCGACGAAATCGTCGAGATCGAAGCCCGTCGCGCGGAACAGGCGCAACCACGACGAGATCTCCATGTTGAACTCGATGCCACCGGGGTCGTCGAGGGCGTCGGTCCAGTCGAGCCGGCCGAGCCCGAAGTAGTCGCGTTCGAGGGTGAGGCCGGCCGGCGCATCGCCGGTCGGCGACGTGCACACCATCCCGAACGGATGGTTCCCGAGGAACGCGAGGCGACCTCCCGCGCGCAACAGCCGGTGCGCCTCGGGGATCCAGAGGTGCGGGTCGCACCAGATCGCTGCGCCGTACTCGCTGATCGCGAAATCGAAGCTGGCGTCGGGCTGATCGACGGTCTCGGCGTTGCCGTGCACCCACTCGATGTCGTCGAGGCCGTGGAGCGCAGCGAGCCGGCGGGCGGTCGCGAGTTGGCGTTCGGAGTTGTCGATGGCGTACACACTCGCCCCTCGCCGGCGCATCCATGCGCTGACGTAGCCGGTACCGCAGCCGAGCTCGATCGCCCGCAGGCCGCTCAGGTCGTCGGGCAGCAGGGGCAGCTCGCGGTTCGGGATCCCCCAGATGCCCCACTCGGGCTCCTCCCGGCTCCAGTTGCGTTCACCGTTCGCCACCCACAGCGGCGCGTTCGCGTCCCAGTGCCGGCGGTTCTCGGCGACGTGATCCGGCAGGTCGGCGGGCTGTTCCGGCGGAGGTGTCATCGGCCGCCAACATAACGAAAGGCCCGAGCCGATCGGCTCGGGCCTTCGATGTGGAGCTAAAGGGAATCGAACCCTTGACCTCGTCATTGCGAACGACGCGCTCTACCAACTGAGCTATAGCCCCAAGGCTCCGAGGAGTGTAGCGGTGCCGGGCGCCGGTCCACAGTGCGCTCGCACTCGCGCACCGGCGTGCTGCGCGGGACCGTACCGGTCAGTACCGGTCGATCCAGTCGTTGCTCCAACCGGAGGCTTCGCGCTGGCGGAGCTGGGCGAGCAGGTAGACGTACCCGCAGAGGGCGAGGAACGACAGGACGAACGCGTAGAGCAGCACCGTCGACGACGTGGTGGCAGCGAGGAACAACGTGCAGGCCGTGGTCACGACCAACAGGAACAGCACGTTCGTGCGGCGCCGACGAACATCGGCACGCGGATCGACCCGGCGCTGAGGAGCGTCCGCGTGACGATCCATGTGGGTCTGGCGGTGGTGCGCTCCGCTCGGGTCGCCGTGGCTGCGGAACTGCGCGGACGAACGGGTGTCGGGCGAGCGCGGCGGGCGGGCCTGCGTGGCGGTGGTGCCACCGTGCAGCGAGGCCTGACGATGGTGCGGATGCGTGGGACGGCCGGCCGCTGCCGGGCGCTGCAGGGGCGACTGCACCAGCGGGCGCCCCATGCGCAGTGCGCCACGGCTCGGCGTGGAGGTGCTCTGCAGCGTGTTGAGCTGACGACGGAAGTCGGTGACCGACGAGTTGGGGCGGTTCTCGACCCGAGAACGCAGCATCGGGGGGATCAGCACGGCGGCCCAGGCAGCGCCGACGACGAGGAGGACGAGTTGAGCCATGGGTCAGCGAGCTCGGGTCGGAGAGGGAGCGAGAGAGACGTTCATCGTGGGTTCGGGCCCGACGGAACGAACGGTCCGCCAGCTGTGTGACGATTCTACGACGTTTGTGACGACATACGCAACGATGGGTGCGACGTCGGTCACGCGGACCCCCGCGTTCCGGTCACCGGGTGGCGATGGTGCTGCGGCGCAATTCACGAGGGGGCGGCGCCCGGCTCGACGCCGTCGGCGCGTCGATACACACCTGATCGCCCACCGGTCTTCTCCCAGAGGGCGAGTTCTCCGATCACCATTCCCCGATCGGCCGACTTGCACATGTCGTACACGGTGAGCGCTGCGATGCTGCAGGCATGGAGGGCTTCCATCTCGACGCCCGTCCGATCGACGGTGTCGACGTGGGCCTCGATCGCCACGAAGTCGTCGCCGATCTCGAAGTTGACCGACACCGACCCGACGAGCAGCGGATGGCACAGCGGGATCATGTCCGACGTCCGTTTGGCCGCCTGGATGCCGGCCACCCGGGCAACCGACAAGACGTCGCCCTTCTTCACCTCACGGTTGGCGATCGCAGCGGTGGTCTCGGGCCGCATGAAGACCTTGCAACGTGCGACGGCGCGTCGGTGCGTGGGCTCTTTCGGGGTGACGTCGACCATCCGGGCGCGGCCGAGCGGGTCGAGGTGGGTGAACGACAGATCACTCATGTGGCCCCGCAGGTTAGCCGGGCGTGCGCGAGGCACATGGGCCGGGGTACCGTCGCGCCGATGTCCGATCCGCTGGCCCACACCGATCCGCCCGCCCACACCCCTCCGCTGCCGTACGACGCGATCAGCCACCTGCGCACCGACGCCGTACGGTTGGTCGAGATCATCACCGATCACGGATTCGATCACGACGTGCCGTCGTGTCCCGGCTGGACACTCCGGGATCTGGCGTGGCACGTCGGTGGTGTCTGGAACTTCTGGGGTCGGGTCGTCGCCGAGGGCGTCACCTCGGTCGATGTGCTGCGTTCCTGGGAGGAGTCTCCCCGACCGTCGGACGCCTTCCTGATCGACTGGGTGATGGCGGCACACACGTCGCTGTTCTCTGCGCTCGCCGACGCCGAACCCGACCAGGAGGTGTGGACCTGGACCGGCGCCAACCGCGACGCCCGCTGGGTCGAGCGTCGAATGACGCAGGAGACGTCGGTGCACCGTTGGGACGCATCGAACGCCGTCGCACTCCCCTACGACATCCCCGTGGCGGTCGCGGCCGACGGGATCGACGAGTACCTCACCTGGTTCGCCGGGCGAGGAGCGACCGCCGACGCGACGCCGGTCGGCGGCACCGTCCACCTGCACTGCACCGACACCGCAGCTGACGTGGCCGAGGGGGCCGATGACCGATCGGCCGTCGGCGGTGAATGGTTCGTGAGCGACCTGACGCCGGCCGGGGCCACGTTCACCCGCGAGCACCGCAAGGGCGACGTGGCGATCAGGGGCCGCGCCGCCGATCTGGTGCTGTGGCTCTGGAAGCGCGACCACGGGTCGGTCGAGATCCTCGGCGACGCCGGCGTGGCCGAGCGCTTCCGCTCCTACACCGACCTCCGCTGACCGCGCTTGCAGCAGGGGTCTGACCCCCGGTGGGATCAGCCGCCGATCTGGCTCATCGACTTGCCGGGGCGCACGAAGTTGACCTGGTTGATGCGGTGCCCGGCCCACTTGGTGGCGACCGCTGCCTCGATCCGGCCGGCGAGTTGGTCGTCGGACTCGCCGTTGCGCATGGCGGCGAGCAGGTCGAACTCCCTCGTCGCGAACAGACAGGTACGGAACTGCCCCTCAGCGGTGAGCCGCACCCGGTCGCAGTCGCCGCAGAACGGCTTGGTGACCGTGGGGATCACGCCAATGGTGCCGCGGCCGTCGAGGTAGCGGAACCGGTCGGCCGGGGCGGCGCCGCGTGCGGGAAGCTGCTCGAGCGGGTACACGGCGTCGATCGCCGCGACGATCTCGTCCTGGCCGACGACCTTGTCGTTCATCCAGTGCCCGTCGGCGTCGAGCGGCATGAACTCGATGAAGCGCACCTCGACGCCACGATCGCGGCCGAACGTCGCGAGATCGACGATCTCGTCGTCGTTGACGCCGCGCTCGATCACCGCGTTGATCTTGACGGGATCGAAGCCCGCCTCCTTCGCTGCCTCGATCCCGTCGAGCACCCGGACGAGTTCGTCGCGCCGGGTCATCTCGTGGAACTTGGCACGATCGAGCGTGTCGAGGCTGACGTTCACCCGCTGCAGCCCGGCGTCGCGCAGTGTCTGCCCGACGAGACGCATCGTGGCGCCGTTGGTGGTCATCGCCAGGTCGACGGGGCCGTTGGGACCCTCGATCGCCGCCAGCTTCTCGACGAGCACGGGCAGATGGGCCCGCACGGTCGGTTCGCCGCCGGTGAGTCGGATCCCACGCACGCCGTACCGGCCGACGAAGATCCGCGCCAGACGTTCGATCTCCTCGAACGTCATCACCTCCGAGCGAGGCAACCACCGCATCCCCTCCTCAGGCATGCAGTAGGTGCAGCGGAAGTTGCAGCGGTCGGTGATCGAGATGCGCAGGTCCTCGATGAGACGACCGAACGGATCGATCAGCTCCTCGGTGTCGGCACGGCCCCCGGTCATCCCGACACGCTAGCGGCGGGTCAATCGCCGTGCAGGAGCAGAACGGCCACCTCGGCACCGCTGGGCACGCCCGGACCGTCCGGTACCACCGCCATGGCGTCGGCGAGCGCGGTCGCTGCGAGCTGGTGACTGCCCTGCGCCCCGACGGCCCGCACGTGGTAGCGGCCGTCGTCGCGGAAGTCGCCGTTGACCCGCATGAAGTGCACCTTGCCGTCGAGTTGGCGCTCGAGCGCCTCGTCGGCGACGGCGACGAGGCTGGGGCGGGTGAGCCGCGTGTGACCCATCATCCGGCGGAGCGCAGGGCGGGCGAGCAGTTCGAAACTCACCAGCGAACTCACCGGATTGCCCGGGAGCCCGAACACCGGCACACCGTCGAGCCGACCGAACGCGAACGGCTTCGCCGGCTTGATCGCGATCTGCATCCAGGTCATCTCGGCGATCGAGCCGAGTACGGCCTTGACGACGTCGTAGTCGCCCATCGAGACGCCGCCGCTGGTGACGATCGCATCGCAGTCGGCGGCGGCCGAGCGGAGCACACGTTCGAGTTCGGCTTCGTCGTCGCGCACCACGCCGAGGTCGACGACGTCGCAACCCGCTTCGGCGAGCAGCGCGGCGAGCATCGTCTTGTTGCTCTCGCGGATCTCGCCGGGCGCCAACGGCGAGCCGTCGTCGACGAGTTCGTCACCGGTCGAGAGCACGGCGACGCGCGCACGCGGCCAGACCGTCACACTCGCGGCGTTGACGCTGGCGAGCACGGCGGCCACGGCCGGCGTCACCACGGTGCCGGGCTCGAACAGGCGATCGCCGACCCGCACGTCGTCGCCGGCGCGCCGGATCGACGCGCCAACCGGAACCGCGCGCGACAACCGCACGCCGTCGTCGCCGACGCGTTCGGAGTCCTCGACCATCACGATGGCGTCGGCCCCCTCGGGCACCGGAGCACCGGTCATGATGCGGATCGCCTCGCCGGGACCCACCGGGCGTGTCGGTGCCGCACCCGCCGCGATCTCGTCGACGACGGCCAACTCGATCGGGGCGGCAGCGACGTCGGCGGCGCGCACGGCGTAGCCGTCGACGGCGGTGTTGTCGAACGGCGGCACGACCTCGACGGCGACGACCGCCTCGGCCAGCACCGAGCCGAGCGCCGCGGTCCGGTCGACCTCGATCGGCACGAGTGGCGGGCACGATTCCAGGACGAACGCCTGCGCATCTTCCAACGGGATCACGAGGTCACGGTACCGCAGGGCCGGTTCGGGGCGCTCGGCGCCCGATCCGGTCCTAGCGTTGACGGCCGTGACGACGCCGCTGACCGCATTCCCGGCCGACGGGTACACCGCCCGATGGCGCACGTGGGACCACGAGCACCTCGAGACGCTCACGCTGCGCTGGGAGAACGAGGGCTGGACCGCGACCGGCGAGGTCGGCCGGGAGGCCGTCACGTACGTGATCCGGCTGTCAGCGACCTGGCAGGTGCGCCAGTTCCTGCTGTTCCGTGACCTGGACGAACCCGACCTCTGGTTGGGTACCGACGGCACCGGCCGGTGGGGCGAGATGAACGGAGCGCACCGCCACGATCTCGCGGGGTGCACCGACGTCGACCTGCCGGCCACCCCGTTCACGAACTCCATCCCGATCCGCCGACTGGGCCTGGACGTGGGCGGCGAGGCCGAGGTGACCGCGGCGATGATCGACGTGGAGACACTCGGCGTCGTACCGGTCCGCCAGCGCTACCGGCGCCTCACCACCCGGCGTTTCGGCTACGCCAACCTCGACAGCGGCTACGCCGTCGAACTCGACGTCGACGAGTACGGCCTCGTCCACGACTACCCCGATCTGTACCGCCGCACCTGATCAGCGAACGTCGCATGACGTCGGGCCCGGCACCATCGGACGGTCAGAGGTGGAGGTGCTGCAGGAACTCGCGCAGGTCGGCGCCGAGGTCGGGATCGTGCAGACCCAACTCGATCGACGCGGTGAGGAACCCGAGGGGCGTGCCGGTGTCGAGGCGGCTCTCGTCGGCCACCACGGCGTGGAACGGCGCCCGCGCGGCCTGAGCCCGCAGCGCGTCGGTCAGCTGCAGTTCGCCGCCGCTGCCGGGCGTCAGCCGATCGATCTCGTCCCACGCGTCGGCCGTCAGCACGTAACGGCCGGTGAGGATGAAGTTGCTCGGGGCGTCCTCCGGCGACGGCTTCTCGACGAGGTCACGGACCGGGATCACGCCGTCGTGGGTCAACTCGCCCGCCGGGTCGATCACGCCGTAGGACGAGACGCGCTCCCGGGGGACGTTGACGACCGCGACCACGCTGCCCTCGGTGGCGGAACAGACGCCGTTCATCTGAGCGAGGAGTGCCGAACTCGACATCAGCTCGTCGGGGAGGAGCACGGCGAACGGCTCGTGGCCGACGGCCTCGCGGGCACATCCGACGGCGTGGCCGAGGCCCTTCGGGTCGTCCTGGTAGACGATGCTGACCCGCCAGTCACGTCCGATCGCCCGCAACCGTTCGGCTTGTTCCGTCTTGCCCTTCGCGTCGAGGGCGGCGAGCAGCTCGTCGTCCGGGGCGAAGTAGGCGTCGATCGCCGGCTTCGACCGGCTGCTGACCACCACGATGTGGTCGATGCCCGCCCCGAGCGCCTCGTCGATCACGATCTGGATCGCCGGCCGGTCGCCGATCGGGAAGAGTTCCTTCGGGACGGCCTTGGTCGCCGGGAGGAAACGGGTCCCGAGACCGGCCGCGGGAATGACTGCGCTGCGGACCTGCATGGCCCGGACGATATCCTCCAACGCTCGATGCCAACCTACGTCTACAAGTTCGTCGACACCGGCGAGACCATCGAGGTCCAGCAGGGCTTCCACGACGACAACCTCACCGAGATCGCCCATCCCGACACCGGCGAGGTCCTGCCCGTCAAGAAGGTCTTCACCCCGGTCGGCGTCACGTTCAAGGGCTCCGGCTTCTTCAAGACCGACAACCGCGGCAAGAAGTCGGCGACCACGACCGCATCGTCGTCCAGCGACTCGTCGAGCACCTCCAGCGACAAGAGCAGCTCCGGCTCCAGCGACACGACGTCCAAGAAGGCCGAGTCGACGTCCACCAAGAAGTCGGACACGCCGAGCACCACGTCGTCCAGCTCCAGCGACTGAAGCGCAGCCGCGTCGATAGCCTCGACAGCGCCGACTCCCTCCGATCGTTCCCCGATCCGAGGAGATTCCGATGCACGTCGCGGCCCGAGCCCGCCTCGTCCTCGCCCGACGACCCTGGCTGTACTGGCTGATCGTCGCCGTGCTCGCCGCGGTGATCGCACTCGTCGTCCAGGGGCGGGTGACCGAACTCGACAATGCCCGCCGTTCGTGGGGCGACACCCGCCGTGTTCTCGTCGCCGCCGCGCCGCTGGAGCCGGGCGAGCCGATCGTGGTGCTGACGCTCGACGTCCCGGTCGCGCTGCTCCCGGTCGGCGCACTGCAGGACCTCCCCGACGGTGCCAGCCTGCGTCAGCGCGTGTCCGACGGTGAGGTGCTGACCGAACTCGACATCTCGGACCGCCCAGGCCCCGCGGCGCTCGCGCACGGGGACACCCTCGTCGTGGGGCTCTCCGATCCGCTGAGCCGCAACGTCACGATCGGCCTGCCGGTGCAGGTCGCCGCCGACGGCATCGTGCTCGCCGCATCGGCGACCGTGGTCGACCTCGCCGACGAGATCGTCTTCGTGGCCGTCGATGCCGACGACGCCCCGGCCGTCGCCGCTGCTGCACAGCAGGGCATCGCGTCGCTGCTGTTCGTCCCGTGACCGGGTGTGACGCCAGGGGTCAGACCCCCGGCGTCACACTCGGCACGATGCGCGGCGACCAGGGGCGGGGCTCGTCCCAGTGATGACCGACGACGTCGCCCGTGGCGAGCGCGCCGAGGAACTCCAACGGCGTCTCGAACGCATCGACCTCGACGTACGCCGCGCCGAGCGCGTCGGGAACGTGACCGTCGCTACCGGCACCGCCGACGATGCCGAACTCGGCGGCGAACGCTGCGGCCCGACGATTGAGGCTCGTGAGCGAGGTCTTCGCGTTGAGCACCTCGACCGCGTCGATCAGATCGTTCTCTGCCAGCTCGAACAGCGCAGCCTCGCTCAAGTTGCGGCGCATCGGGTCGAACGGGTGCGGGATGTAGACGACCCCACCCTGGTCCCGGATCGCCTTGGCCGCATCGAGGTGACCGACGCCGATCGGGATGCGATCGGTGAGGAACAGCCCGATGATCTCCCCGGCGGCGGTTCGGAGTTCTTCGCCGACGATCACGCGAGCGTCGAGACGGTCCTGCAGCTCGACCGCGCCGGCAAGTGCGTTGTGGTCGGTGATGCAGACCACGTCGAGCCCGCTCGCAGCGACGGCCGCAGCGAACTCGTCCGGGGTCGTCGTCGAGTCACCGCTCCACATCGTGTGGGTGTGCAGATCGACGCGCAGTCGGCCGGCCGGTTGCGGCGCAGCGAGGTGCGGGTGCCGCTGGATGGCGTCCGGCGACGGCGCGGCCATGACGGGTCAGGACCCCGACATCGTGACGTCGCGGATCACGAGGCTCATGCCGGCCGAGCGCATCGGCAACCACTCGATGTCGCCACCGATCTCGACGATGTCGAGCAGCATCCGCTGCAGCGTCGATGCGATCGTGATCTCGCGCGCAGGGGCTCCGACCGAGCCGTTCGAGATGAGCAGCCCGGCGGCGCCGGTGGAGAAGTCGCCGCTGATCGGGTTGACGCCCGAGTGCAGGCCCTGCATCTGTTGCACGAGCAGGCCGTCGTCGACGTCGGCGATCAGCTCCTCCTGGCTCCGTGTGCCGGGCACGAGTGAGAGGGCCAGCGCACCGACGCCAGGGGTGCCGGCGAAGCCGCCCCGCGTGGCGTTGCCGGTGGAGACGGTGCCGGCGCGGCGGGCGGAGTACGAGTTGTGGACGAACTGCTGCAGCACGCCGTCGGCGATCAAGACGTTGCGGCGCGCCGCGAGGCCTTCGCCGTCGACGTCGGTGGCCGTGTACGCCTTCGGGTTGGTCGGGTCGTCGACGAGGGTCACGCCTCCAGCGGCGACCGTCTCGCCGAGGCGGTCGCGGAACAGCGAACGCCCCTTCACCACCGCCTCGCCGTTGAGCGTCGACGAGACGACGGCGAGGAACTGGGCCGTGACGAACGGATCGAGCACCACGGTGAGGCGGCGGCTCGGAGGTTGGGTGGCGCCGAGCAGCCGGGTCGCGCGGTCGACCGCTTCGCGGGCGGCGCGGTCGAGGTCGAACTCGTCGGGCGTGCGCCCGACCGAGAACCCGAATCCCGTCTGGGTCTCGGCGTCGTCACCCTCGCCGTCGTCGGCGAGCGTCGAGACCGACACGTAGCAGCCGTTCTCGCGGCCGGACATCCGGATGCCGGTCGTCGACGCCACGGCCGACTCACCGTGGGCGTCGGCGTAGTTCGAGTCGTCGACGCGCACCCGCACGTCGGCGCCCGACGCGAGCTTCTCGAGTTCCTTGGCGAGATCGATCTTGCGGTCGGTCGGGTACTCGGCGAGCTCGTCGTTCCACAGCGACTGCTCGGTGACCGGCACCCCATCGGGTTCGGCGAGCGCTGCCCACTCGTCGACCGTGCCGAACTGCACGTTGTCACGAGCCTCACCGAGCACCTCGGCGATCGCTGCTTCGTCGAGCGTGCCGGCGTACGCGAAGCCGGTGCGACCCTCGTGGATCACCCGGATGCCGATGCCCTCGCTCTGCGCGGAGACGAAGTGCTCGACGTCGCCCTGGTACACCCGCACCTCGGTCTCGCCGCCCCGCGCCACGAACGCCTCGATCTGCTCGCCCGGCCGAGCCCGCTCGACCACTCGATCCGCGACCGCCTGCAGCTCGCTCTGGAACCGACTCACCGTCGACCACCCAGCGTTACGCCAGGGGTCAGACCCCCGGCGTAACACGCTGCGATACCGCCACGACTCCGCTGCGTTACGCCGGGGGTCTGACCCCTGGCGTAACGGGTCATGCGGTGCCTCCGACGGTGAGGGACTTGACCCGCAGAGTGGGCTGGCCGTCGCCGACCGGGACACCCTGGCCGTCCTTGCCGCAGGTGCCGGGGCTGCCCATGGCGAAGTCGTTGGCGAGCATGTCGATGTCGGCGAGCACCTTGGGCCCGTTGCCGATCAGGTTGCCGTCGCGGAGCGGTTCCGTGATCTCGCCGTTCTCGATCAGGTACGCCTCGGTCATGCCGAACACGAAGTCGCCCGATGCCGTGTTCACGCTGCCACCACCGAGCTTCGCGACATACACGCCGTTGGGCGTCGAGGCGACGATGTCGTCGGGGTCGTCGGGACCGTCGAGCACGAACGTGTTCGTCATCCGCACCATCGGCAGGTGCTGGTAGCTCTGACGCCGTCCGTTGCCCGACTGGGGCCGGCCGTCCTTGCGGGCCCGCAGGTAGTCCCACATGTAGTCGGTGAGGATGCCGTCCTCGATCAGCACGTTGCGCTGCGTGATGTGGCCCTCGTCGTCGAAGCCGAGCGTGCCCCACTCCCCCGGCATCGTGCCGTCGTCGACGAGCGTGACCAGCGGCGACGCCACCTGCTGGCCGACCTTGCCGGCGTAGACGCTCGCGCCCTTCTGGATGTGGTCGGCCTCGAGCCCGTGGCCGCACGCTTCGTGGAAGAGCACGCCACCGGTGCCGTGTTTGATCACGACCGGCATCGCGCCCGACGGTGCCGGACGGGCGCGGAGTTTGGTGATCGCCTGACGAGCCGCCTCCCGGGCCAACTCCTCGACGTCCACGGTGTCGAAGATCTCGAAGCCGACGGTGTGGCCCATCGACTGGTAGCCGGTCTGCATCCCGGTGTCACCGTTCGCGACGGCGCTGATCCGCAGCAACGTGCGCACGATCTCGTCGTTCGTCAACACCCCCTCGGTGTTCGCGACCAGGACCTGCTTGCGGCTGTCGCCGTAGCCGGCCGACACCTGCACGATCTCGGGACCGAACGAGCGCGCGGCGTCGTTCATCCGCTGCAGCAGTTCGACCTTCGCGGCCTTCGCCACCGCATCGGGATCCTGTTCGATCGTGTTCGGTCGGTGGGGGGCCGAGGCGGTCAGACCCACCGTCCGCACGCCTCCCCCGCCCCTGCTCGCCGCGGCCGCGGCTGCACTCGCTGCAGCTGCGAGGCCGGGCTCGGAGAGATCGGAGGTGTAGGCGAAACCGGTGGTCTCGCCGGCGACCACTCGGATTCCGGCGCCGCGGTCGCGGCCGCTCGTGACCTGCTCGACTCGTCCGTCGTCGAGGCCCGCCGACATGGAGCGCTTGTCCTCGGCGTACACCTCCGCGAAGTCGGCGCCGGTGCTCACGGCGCCGGCGAGTACACGTTCCAGGACGTCGGAAGCGATCACCTCGACGAGCCTAGGGGTGCGGCCCACACCCCTGCCATGTCCACCGGCGTGCGGGTGGTGACAGACGTATCGTGTACGGCTCGCCGATCAGCGGGTTAGCGTGGTCGCCGTGAATCTCGACACGGGCATGCGCGGCGACGCGAAGTTGGTGGTCACCGATGCCGATACGGCGCGGGCACTCGGCTCGGGCACCGTTGACGTGCTCGGCTCGCCCCGTCTGGTGGCGTTGTGTGAGGAGGCGTGCTGCAATGCGCTCACGAACGCACTCGACGACAAGATGACCACCGTCGGGATGCGCATCCAGTTCGACCACCTCCAGCCGACACCGGTCGGTGCGGAGGTCGTTGCCGAAGCGGTCCTCGAGAAGATCGAGGGCCGGCGGCTCAAGTTCACGGTGTCGGCGTCGGACTCCGGCGGTCTCGTGGCCGCCGGCAAGATCACGCGGGTGCTGGTCGACATCGACCGCTTCATGGCCAAGTGCTGCAAGACCTGAGCCAGGCCACACACACCCCGTTTGCGTCGCGAAACGGGTGACCCGTCCCCTCCGGACTGCAACGCAAACGGGTTTGGGCTGGTTCAGGCCAGGTTGCTGGTCCTCGGGTAGACGTCGCCGGGGTCGGTGAGGACGTTCACGAGATAGGGCACCCCGCTGGCGAACGCACGGTCGAGTGCCGGTCCGATCTCGTCCGGCGACGTCACGGTCTCGCCGCCGCCGCCCAACGCGGTGACCACCTCGTCGTAACGACAACCCGGCTGCAGATCGCAGGCCATGTCCCAGCCGTAGATCGCCTGCATCGGGTGCTTCTCCAGCCCCCACATGCCGTTGTTGCCGACGATCATCACCACCGGCAGTCCGTGGCGCACCAGGGAGTCGACATCCATCAGGCTGAACCCGGCGGCACCGTCGCCGAGCAGCAACACCACCTGCGACGACGGCCGCACCACCCGCGCCGCGATCGCATAGCCCAGGCCGTTGCCGAGACACCCGTACGGTCCGGTGTCGAGCCAACCGCCCGGTTCGAACACCTCGATGAACTTGCCGGCATACGAGGCGAAGTCACCCCCGTCGCAGATCACCACTGCGTCGCGTTCGAGGCGCCGGCGCAACTCGCCGTAGATGCGCGAGGGCTTGATCGGATCGTCGGCAGCCTCCATCGACGCCACCTCGCCGGCGGCTGCCCGCAACTCGACGTCGCGCAGTTCCGCGATCCAGTCGCCGTGGTCCACCCGATCGCCGTCGTGATCGGCGAGACCGGCGAGCGTCGCAGTGATGTCGCCCGCAACGGTCAACACGTCGACGTGAGCGGCGCGCTGCGATTCGGCGTCGACCACGTGGGCGACGGTCGCCGAGCCGAACGACCCGAACCCGATCCGGAAGTCGAGCGGTGTTCCCAGGACGACGACGACGTCGGCACGCTGCTTCAGCACACCGCGCGTCCGGAGGAACGCCAGCTCGTGATCGGCCGGCAACAACCCGCGTCCCATTCCGTTGAAGAAGCACGGCACGCCGAGCGCGGTCGCGGCGGCCGCCAACTCGCTCCACGCCCCCGCCCAGTAGACGTCGGAGCCGACGATGAACGCCGGCCGCTCCGCGCCCGCCACGAGCGCAGCGAGCGCCGCGATGCCATCGGGGTCGGGGGCCGCTCCACGACCCACTGCGGCCTCGACCAGCGGGACCTCACCCGACGACGGCCCGAACACGTCGAGCGGGAAGTCGAGGAACGTCGGGCCTCGGTGGGGCTCGATGGCGAGCCGGGCCGCCTCGTGCACCATCCGACCCGCCTGCTCGGGATCGGTGACAGTGGCCGCCGACTTCGTGATCGACTGCAGGATCGGCACGTGGTCGAGCTCCTGCAGCGACCCGGCGCCCCAGCGACCTTGCGGCGCCCGGCCACCGAGCACCACGACCGGCGAACCGTTGAAGTGCGCCGACGTCACCGCCGACACGCCGTTGGTGATCCCGGGGCCGGCGGTCAACGCCGCGAACCCGGGACGCCGGGTGAGCTTGGCGTAGGCCTCGGCGGCGAAGGTGGCCGCCTGTTCGTGCCGGGTGTCGACCACCCGCATGCCCTGATGCCGCGCCGCGTCGTACAGCGGCCAGATGTGTCCGCCGTTGAGCGTGAACATCACATCGGTTCCGAAACCCGACAGAGCGGCAACCGCCTGCTCGCCGGCGTGTCCCTCGATCACAGCCATGTTTGATGACCGTACTGCGCGCCTACAGTACCCGGGTGATGCAGGTCGCCGATCAGGCCCCGGCGCCGGAACGTCAACACCGCGTGTTCTGGTGGAAAGAGGCCTTGATCGTCGCCGTCTTCTATGTGATCTACTCGTGGACCCGCAATCAGTTCGGCTCGAACAAGATCGCCGCCGACGGCGTCCCCGAGCAGGCCTTCACGAACGCGGAGCGCGTCATCCAACTCGAACTCTGGATGGGGCTCTACCACGAGCAGACGGTGCAGTCCTGGTTCCTGCCGTACCACTGGTTCATCCAATTCTGGAACACGTACTACGGCATCGCCCACTTCATCGTCACGCTCGGTGTGTTCGTCCTGCTCTACCTCAAACGCGCCGACGTGTTCCCCCAGTGGCGCAACACCCTGGCCGCGATGACGGCACTCGCGATCATCGGCTTCGCATGGTTCCCGCTGATGCCGCCGCGTCTGCTCGACGAACCATGCCCTCGCGAAGATCCAGCGAGCTACGGCGGTGAATGCATCTACAGCGACCTGCGGCCCGACGGTGGGTTCGGGTTCGTCGACACGCTGGCCGACTACGGGGGGCCGTGGTCGTTCGACTCCGAGACGATGGCATCGATCTCCAATCAGTACGCCGCCATGCCCAGCCTCCACATCGGTTGGTCCACCTGGTGCGCGATCGCTCTGTGGCCGTTGCTCCGTCGATGGTGGACCAAGGTGCTCGTCCTCTTGTATCCTGCGACCACGCTGTTCGCGATCGTGGTGACCGCGAACCATTTCTGGCTCGACGGCATCGGGGGCCTGATCGTGTTCGGTGTCGGCGCACTGATCGGTTGGGGCATCCACCGCTGGAACCAGGAACGCCTGGATCGAAAGTTCGTCACCGTCTCCGACTCCGATGTGAGCGCTTCGTCACAGTGTCACGCATGAACCGTCCGCCGGTCGTATCCTTGAGACGACAATGAGTCAGATGCGCTTGAATCCCCTCAACGGACGGTGGGTGACCATCGTGGCCGAACGGTCCGAACGTCCGAGCGACTTCGCCCCACGGGATCAGTCGATCGAGGCCGACCCGGACCGACCGTGCCCGTTCTGCCCCGGCAACGAGGAGGCCACCCCGCCGGCCCTCGAGACCGTCGAGGCCGACGGCTCGTGGTCGATGCGGGTCATCCCCAACCGCTACCCGGCCTTCGACGGGGCGGAGGCGTTCTCCGTCCACAACCTCGGGCCGGTCCACGTGATGGCCGAGGCCAGCGGCATCCACGAGGTGTTCGTGTACACACCCGATCACGAGTCGGGGCTCCATCGACTCGACGACAGCCACGCCGTCCAGCTGATGCGCGTCCTGCGCGACCGATTCGCCGATCATGCCGCCACCCCGCAGGTGCGCTACACGCAGGCGATCGTCAACCACGGCCGTGAAGCCGGTGCGTCGATCGCCCACCCGCACGGACAGATCCTGGGGCTGCCGTTCGTGCCCGGCGAGATCCTCGACGAGGAACGTGCCTTCGCCCGCTTCGCCGGCGGGTGCCTGCTGTGCACCACGGTCGAGGCCGAACTGTCGGCCGACGAGCGCGTGGTCTTCGCGAACGACGAGGTCGCGGTGATCACGCCGTACTGGAGCGGCGCACCGTACGAACTCCTGATCGTGCCCAGCCACCACGAGCCCCACCTGCAGGACGCACCCGCCGACAGCCTGGAGGCCGTGGGCATCGCCCTGCGCGACGCACTCGGACACCTGAACGCAGCGCTCGGTGACGTGGCGTTCAATCTCGGGTTCCACACGGCGCCGCACCAGCACACCGGCCAGTACCACTGGCACATCCACGTGTGGCCGAACCTGGTCAGCCAGGCAGGCTTCGAACGGGGCACCGGCGTGATGATCAACATCATGCCGCCCGAGCAGGCCTGCGACGCACTGCGCTCGGTCGCGGCATCAGCCTGACGATCGAACGCGTCAGCGCGGCGCCCTGGAGGCAAGCCACACCATCGACATCGGCCCGATGTCGATCACTGCGGATGCACCCATCGACTGCCAGGCCGAGCCGGATCCGGCGACCGAGCGTTCCTCCTCACCGCGGTGACCGCTTCCCCACCACGCCGCATCGTCGGTGTCGATGATCACGTCCCAGTCGCCACCCCAGGGCAGCCCGACGCGGTAGCCGGGCCGGGGCACCGGGGTGAAGTTGGCGATACAGGCGACGACATGGTCGCCTTCGGGCCCCCATCGGGTGAAGGCGTACAGGCTGTGCGCAGCATCGTCGGCGTCGAGCCACTGGAAACCGCCGGGGTCGGTGTCGCGACGCCACAGCGCCGGCCAGGCGTCAGCGGCGCGGCTGAGGGCGCCGAGCAGGTCGTGGACACCGCGATGCGATTGGTGCTCCAGCAGGTGCCAAGGCAGCTCGGACTCGTCGTTCCACTCCTGCCAGGGCGCGAGTTCGGCGCCCATGAACAGCAGCGGGGATCCCGGCATCGACCACTGCCACGCGTAGAGCGCTCGGAGCGCCGCGAACTTCTGCCAGTCGTCGCCGCCCATCTTCGCCAACAGACTGCCCTTGCCGTGGACGACCTCGTCGTGGCTCAACGGCAGGACGAACCGTTCGTCGTACGCATAGAGCAGTGCAAAGGTCATCTCGTCGTGGTGGTGAGCGCGGTGGACGGGATCGAGTGCGAGATAGTCGAGCGTGTCGTGCATCCAACCGAGGTTCCACTTGTGGCTGAATCCGAGCCCACCCGTTGACGTCGGGGCCGTCACGCCCGGCCACGCCGTCGATTCCTCGGCGATCATCAGCGCGTCGGGGAACTCGTCGCCCACCACGGCGGTCGTCTCCCGCAGGAACGCGAGCGCTTCGAGATTCTCGCGTCCGCCGAACTCGTTCGGCACCCATTGCCCCGCCTCACGGGAGTAGTCGAGGTACAACATCGAGGCGACCGCATCGACGCGCAACCCGTCGACGTGGAACTGATCGAGCCAGTAGAGAGCATTCGCGACGAGGAAGTTGCGGACCTCGTTGCGGCCGAAGTCGAACACGTACGTGCCCCACTCGGGATGCTCGCCACGACGCGGGTCGGGGTGCTCGTAGAGCGGCGTACCGTCGAAACGGGCGAGGCTCCAGTCGTCGCGGGGGAAGTGGGCGGGCACCCAGTCGACGATCACGCCGACCCCGGCTGCGTGCATCACCTCGACGAATCGCCGGAAGCCATCGGGGTCGCCGAATCGAGCGGTCGGCGCGTAGTAGCCCGACACCTGGTACCCCCACGACCCACCGAAGGGATGCTCGGCGATCGGCATCAGCTCGACGTGGGTGAAGCCGAGCCGTACGACGTGCTCGCGCAACGCATCGGCGAGTGCATCCCACGTCTCGAGCTCGCGGCGCCACGACCCCAGATGGACCTCGTACACGCGCAGCGGCGTCGAGCCGTCGAGGGTGGTGTGCCGGTCGGCCATCCACTCGTCGTCGCTCCAGTGGTGGACCGACGCAGTGGGCACGACGCTGGCATCGCTGGGTGGACGTTCGCTCTGCCGGGCCATCGGATCGGCCTTGCGGAGCGTCCGTCCGTCGCTGGTCCGGATCTCGTACTTGTAGCGATGTCCGGAGGCCGCAGCGGGCGCCACCGCCGTCCAGATCCCGGTGTCCGAATCGGCGCGGGCCGGCGCGAGCGGTTCGGGAGTCCAGTCGTTCCAGTCGCCGACCACACCCACGGCAACCGCGTTCGGGGCCCACACCCCGAATCGGATCGCGCGAGCGTTGCCGGCCTCGCCGACATGGAGCGGCTGCGGTCCGAGGAGCTCCCACAGCCGACGATGGGTGCCCTCGCCGAACAGATGCAGATCGAGGTCCCCGATGGGACGGGCGACAGAGGCCATCGCCTCTCAGGGTAGGGGGTCCACAGCACTAGGGTGCGCGGCCGTGCGTGTCTTGATGCTGTCGTGGGACTTCCCACCCCGTTCCACGGGCGGGATCGCCGCCCAGGTGGCGGGGCTGAGCTCGGCGTTGGCGGCCGCGGGCCACGACGTCGTCGTGCTCACGGTCGCCGACCGTCCGGCGGAGCTCGAAGCGCGGCCCCCCGACGGCGTTCGCGTGTTGCGCACCTTGGTCGACCTGCCCTGGCTGCCCCCCGTGGAAACGGTGACCCGGATCGCATCGGCCAACCACGCCGTCACCAAGCTGGCGAACCGGTTCACGGGCGACCTCGTCGGCTGGGTGCCCGATGTCGTCCACGGCCACGACTGGCAGCTCGGGTGGGCCGCCGACTCGCTCGCCGCCCAGTACGACGTTCCGTTCGTCCTCACGATGCACGGCACCGAGCGCGTGCGCCACGGTGGACAGTTGCCGCTCGGAGATCCCACCGACGTCAACTCGATCGAGTGGTGGCTCGCCTTCCAGGCCGACCGGATCATCGCGCCGACCCGGTTCATCGTCGAGCAGCTCGTGATCGGCTTCGAACTCGATCTCGACCATGTCGTCCACATCCCCAACGGCATCGACCCGACGCTGTGGCGACCCGCCGGCGGCGCGTCCGTGCCCGAGCAACAGCGTCGGCCGTTGGTCGTCAGCTGGGGGCGCGTGCAGTACGAGAAGGGATTCCAGGTCCTGACCCGTGCGATCCACGCGTTGCGCAGCCGTGTCCCCGACGTGCACGCCGTGATCGCCGGGCGCGGGAGCTACCTGCCCGAACTGCAGACCCAGGTCGACGTCGAGGGCGTCAGCGAGGTGGTCGAGCTGCCGGGTTTCGTCGACGACCAACGGCTGCGGCAGCTGGTGCATCGCGCCGGCTGTGTCGTGATCCCGTCGCTGTACGAGCCGTTCGGCATCGTGGCGCTCGAGGCGCTCGCGGCGGGAGCGCCGCTGATCGTGGCGCGCACCGGTGGGCTCGCCGAACTCGTGGCGGGCACCCACGCCGGCGTCACCTTCGAGCCTGGCAACCCCGACGATCTCGCCGACGCGATCGAGCAAGTCCTCCGCAACGACGAGTTGGCGACGATCCTCGTCGCCAACGCCCGAGACCTGGTGGAACGCAAGTACTCGTGGGGTGCGATCGCCCGCACGACCGCCGACGTCTACTCGGACATCGTTGCCCTCCGACGACCGGATCTGGGCGGCGGTTTGAGTCGCTAGCGTCACACCCGTGATGCGCCCCGTCCACCAGTTCACCGTCAACAGCAGCGTCCCGCCGTCGCTCGAGCCGCTCGAGGCGATCGCCGCGAACCTCCACTGGGCGTGGAGCCGTGCGCTGGCGCTCCCCTTCGATCGTCTCGACGGCTCGCCGACCGGCGCGTCGTGGCGCGAAACCGGTCAACACCCCGTCGATCTGGTGCGCCGCACGTCGCCGGGCTGCTGGGAACAACTCGCCGCCGACGAGGCGTACGTCGAGCAGGTGAGCGCTGCTCGACACCATCTCGACGAACTCCTCGGCCGGTCGTCGTGGTTCCAGCGACGTGCCGATGCCGGCGAGACCCCACTGGATCTCGTGGCCTACTTCTCGCCGGAGTTCGGGATCACCGAGGCCTTACCGCAGTACTCGGGCGGCCTCGGCGTGCTCGCCGGCGATCATCTCAAGGCGAGTTCCGACCTCGGCATTCCGCTGGTGGGCGTCGGCCTGTTGTACGCCGAGGGCTACTTCCACCAGGAACTCGACGGCGACAGCTGGCAATGCGAGCGCAACGAGCGCATCGACCCCGAGGGTCTCGGCATCCAACCGACGGGGATCGAGGTGCGCGTCGACCTCGCCGGTATCGACGTGGCCGTACGAGTGTGGCGGGTCGACGTCGGGCGGATTCCGCTCTACCTGCTCGACACGAACGTGCCCGGCAATCCGCCCGAGGCCGTGGCCGTCACCGACCGCCTCTACGGCGGCGACGAACAGCACCGTCTCCGCCAGGAGATCGTGCTCGGCATCGGTGGGGTGCGAGCGCTGCGAGCGCTCGACATCCATCCCCAGGTGTTCCACACCAACGAGGGCCATGCAGGGTTCCTCGGGCTCGAACGGATCCGTGAGTGGGTCGGCAACGGGCTCGCGTTCAACGAGGCGATCGAGGCGGTTCGGGCGGGCAGCGTGTTCACCACGCACACGCCGGTTCCCGCAGGCATCGATCGGTTCCCGCTCGATCTGTTCACGATGTACTTCCGCCAGTTCGCCGAGCAGTGCGGCGTCACGATCGACGAGCTCGCGGGGCTCGGCCAGGGCGAGGCCGAGAGCGGCAAGTTCAACATGGCGATCATGGGGCTGCGGCTCGCTGCCCGGGCCAACGGCGTCGCCCGGCTGCACGGAGAGGTGTCACGTCAGATGTTCGGCGGGCTCTGGCCGGGCCTGCCGGTGCGGGAGGTCCCGATCGGGCATGTCACCAACGGGGTCCATGCCCGATCGTGGGTGAGCAACCGGGTCGACGAACTGCTCGGCCAGATGATCGGCGACGAGTGGCACCTGGCCGGCGAGTCCGATTGGACGCGTGTGAGGCACGTGAGCCATCACGAGATCTGGAGCGTGCGCAACGACGGCCGCCGCGAGCTGGTCGACATGGTCCGTCACCGCCTCGGCGAGGACCTGCTCGACCCGGGTGTGCTCACGATCGGCTTCGCCCGTCGCTTCGCCACCTACAAGCGCTCGACGCTCCTGCTGAGCCAGATGGAGCGACTGAAGGCGCTGCTGCTCGACGAACAGCGTCCGGTGCAGTTCGTCTTCGCCGGCAAGGCCCACCCGGCCGACGAACCCGGCAAGTCCCTCATCCGGGAGATCGATCGCCTCGCTCGCAGCGCCGACGTCCGCCACCGGTTCGTGTTCATCCCCGACTACGACATCGGGATCGCCCGCACGATGTACCACGGCTGCGACGTGTGGTTGAACACGCCCCGCCGCCCGATGGAGGCCTGCGGAACCAGCGGCATGAAGGCGGCCCTCAACGGCGTGCTCAACTGCTCGATCCGCGACGGCTGGTGGGACGAGATGACCGAGAACCGCAACGGCTTCGACGTCCCCTCGTTCGACGACGATCCCGATCTCGAGCGCCGCGATCGGCGCGAGGCGTCCGCAACGTTCGACGTGATCGAGAACCAGATCGTGCCGTCGTTCTACGACCGCAGTGACGACGGCGTGCCCCACGACTGGATCGACCGGATCACCACGAACTGGGCGACGCTCGGCTGGAACGTCATCGCGGGGAGAATGGTTCGCGACTACGTGACGCAGTACTACGAGCCGGCGGCGCTGAGCTCCGATGCGCTCACCGACGAGAAGGCCGCTCCGGCGCGTGAGCTCGCCGACTGGAAGCGCCGGGTCGCCGACGCCTGGCCCAGCGTGCACATCGCGCTCGACACGACTGAGTCGCGCCTCGACCCGGGTGCAGCCGGCGAGGAGCGTAGCGTCGTCGCACACGTCGATCCGGGAACGCTCTCGATCGACGAACTGACCGTCCAGGTCGTGCACGGACCGGTCACCGCCGACGGAGCGTTCGACGAGCAGCGGATGACCGTCATCGACATGGACGCCCGCGACGACGGGGGATTCACCGCCCGTCTCGTGCCCGAGCACGCGGGACGCTGGGGTGTCTCGGTCCGTGCCCTTCCCGCGCACCCGCTGCTGACCGGCCCGTTCGACTCCGGCCTCGTCGTCGTCGACTGACGCCGGTTCTCCGAGCCCGGCGCCGACTTCGACCGGTCCGGTCCCGACGGGCGACAACCGATCCGACGCGCCCTGTGCGGCGTCGTTAGCCTGCCGTCGTGGTTTCGACATCCCCCGACACCGCTCGTCCTAGTGCGCCGTCACCGACGATGCTGTTCGTCGCCTTCGGCGGCCTGATGGCGAGCCTTGCCGCCGGCTACGGCGTGCTTTTCACGATCGTCGACGACTACCGCGACGAGTACGGGATCAGCGAGACCGCCATCGGAGTGGTCATCGGCATCGGGTTCGTCGCCGCCTTCCTGTCGCAGGTGCTGATCGCCCCGTTCGCCGATCGCGGCCACGCGCGCAAGGTCGTGCTGTTCGGCGTCGGCATCAACGTCGTCGGGCTTCTGCTGATGGGGTTCAGCACCACGCTCACCCCGATCCTGGTCGGGCGATTCATCTCGGGGATCGGCATCGGCGCCGCCGTGCCGGCCGCGCGACGGATCGTCATCCTCGCCGATCCGAACCACCTCGGCCAGAACCTCGGCCGTCTCCTCGCCGCCGACGTGTTCGGTTTCGCACTCGGGCCCGCGATTTCGGCCGTGCTGGTCGGTCCGCTCGGCATCCCTGCTCCGTTCGTCGTCGTCGCCGCCGCCACGGTGATCATGCTGCCGTTCGTCGCGCGGGTCGCGGTCGACGAGAGCACGGGAACGGCCCACCGACGCCTCGCCGTCGACCTCCTTCGGATCCGTCCGTTCGCCGGTGCGGTGGTCCTCGGTGCCGCGGTTTTCGTCATGATCGGGTCGTTCGACGCGCTGTGGGCACTGGTGCACTCCGACCTGGGCACCACCAAGTGGGTGGCAAACCTCGGCATCACGCTGTTTGCTCTCCCGCTGATCGTGCTCGGTCCGATCGGTGGACGCTGGGCCCAGGTGCACGGCCCCTTCAAGGTGGCGGTTGCAGGATTGATCGCCGGCGCCGTCTTCATGTCGCTCTACGGGGTGATGCCCACGGGCGGCCTGATCTTCGCCGTCGCGATGCTCCATGCGATCTCCGACGGGTTCACGGTGTCGAGCACCGGTGTCGCCGTCGGCATGACCGTGCCCGAGGAACGGCAGGCGGGCGCCCAAGGTGTACTCGGCGGCGCGCAGGCGCTGGCGGCCGGGGTGATGGCCGTGGTCACCGGCACCCTGTACGACCAGTTCGGTCGCACGGTCGCGTACGCTGTGTGCGGCTCGGTGATGCTGGTGCTCGTGGCGACCGGGGCCTGGCTCGCCCGTTCCGCCTGGTCACTCAACCGCCCGCTGCACATCGACGGCCCGATCGGCCCCGAACCGTCCCCCGTCCCGTCGACCACTTGACGCAGCGATGGAGTGGACGGTGCACGGCGAGCGGACGATCTACGACAGCGACTGGATGCGTCTCGCCCTCGTCGACGTCGAACTCCCGAGCGGCCCTCGGTTCGAGCACCACGTGATGCGGATGCCGGCCGAGGCTGCCGGCGTGGTGGTCGACGACCCCGACCGGGGCGTGTTGCTGCTGTGGCGGCACCGATTCATCACCGACACCTGGGGTTGGGAGATCCCGGCCGGCCGGGTCGACGACGGTGAGTCGACGGCCGAGGCAGCCGCCCGGGAGACTCTCGAGGAGTCGGGGTGGGCCCCGGGCCCGTTGACGCCGATCGCCCGGTACTTCCCGAACAACGGGACGACCGACGCCGTCTTCAACGTCTTCCTCGCCACCGAGGCCACCCATGTGGGCGAACCCGCCGACCCCGACGAGGCCGAACGAGTGGAGTGGGTGTCGTGGAGCGAGATCCGTTCGGAGATCGAGGCCGGCCGCATCGGCGACGGACTCTCGCTGACGGGGCTCCTCCGGCGTCTGGCCTTCGCCGATCGCTGACACCGCGCGCGCCGGGATCCGGAGCCCGCTTCGGTGCTCTCCACCGTCTCCGAGAGGTGGTCTACCCTGGCGCCGTGGCCCATCCGTCGATGTTCGACGACGACGACCCGTACCTCGCCCGTGTTCGCGAACTCGCCGAGACGTTTCCCGGCGCGGCCGAGAAGATCTCCCATGGACGCCCTGCGTTCCACACCGGGAAGGTCTTCGCGTACTACGGCGGATCGCTGAAGGTCGACGACGTCTGGGTCGAACACGCGCAGTCCGTGATGGTCCAGCCCGACCCGAGTGACCGACGGGCGCTGATCGACGATCCGCGCATCTTCGTGCCTGCGTACCTCGGACCCTCCGGATGGGTGGGCATCGACCTCGATGTCGCCACCGACTGGTCGGAGATCGAGGAGCTGCTCGACGCGTCGTACCGGCTCACGGCGCCACGCGGGCTCGTCGACGAACTCGACGCACGCAGCTGACGCCCGCGCTCCCCTTTCGGGGCGGTCAGTCGATCACGAGCAGGGCGGACACCTGCGTGAGCCAGTCCCCGTCCGGCGTGGCGGCGTGGACCCCCCGCCAGCCGGCGACCACCGCCTGATCGACGTTGTGGATCAGATCGTCGACGAACACGACGTCGGCCGGGTCGGCGCCCAGCCGATCGGTCGCGAGGGCGAAGAACTCCGGTTCATGCTTCTGATGGCCGATCGCGGCGGAGTGGATCATGTCGTCGATCGGAAACAGCGCACCGAGCCGCTCGGTCAGGAACGCGGCGCGACGGTGCTCCTGATTGGTCGCGAGCACCACCCGACAACCATGGTCGGCGGCGCGGTTCGCGAGCGCGACCGTCGCCGGTACGACAGCGAGATCAGCCTCGAACCAGCAGTCGAGAACGTCCTCGACGCCGACGTCGGTTCCGATCCTCCGCAGGGCCTCGTCGAGAGCGCCCTCGATCGACCGGCGACCGTTGATCACGTCGTCCCAGCCCCGCATGAAGAACGCCTCGCGCAGCTGCAGCCGCGTGATGCCGCAGCGGCCTTCGAGTTCGTTCGTCCAGTGCCCGGCGCCGCCCCGATCCGGATCGAGGATCACCCCGTCGACGTCGAGCGCCAGGGTCAGGCGGCGGCTCACCGCGGCCGCTGGTTCTCGAGGTAGACCTCAGCCCTGCGGTCGCCCGACAGCACGGTGGCCAACCGACGACCGGCACGCTCCACCAGCAGGGTCGTCGCCTCCGCGGGCGACTCGCCGTCCTCGACGGCACCGCCGGGCAGCTCCCAACCCTCCTTGTAGGTCGGCTTGACGATCAGCACGCGACCGGAAGGGTCGCGGACGATCGCGCCCGCACCCATGCGCTTCGCGGGGAGCGTCCGGTGGAAGGCGAGTCGATCGTCGGCGTCGGCAGCCATGCGATCAGCGGCCGGAGAACTCCGCCTTGCCGGGACCGTGCTCGAGGAAGCTCGCAACACCCGTCTGCGAGTCGTCGGTGCCGAACACTTCGACGAACGCCTCCCGCTCGAGGGCGAGGCCGTCGGCGAGCGACGTCGAGAGCCCTGCGTCGATGACCCGCTTCGTGATCGCCTGGGCGGTGAGCGCACCCCTGGCCACCTCGGCGGCGAGCGCCAGCGCCCGGTCGTGGAGCTCGTCGTGGGCCACGACCTCGTCGGCGAGCCCGATGCGCAGCGCCTCCTCGGCCCGCACCTGGCGGCCGGTGATGCACAACTCCTTGGCGCGGCTGGCACCGACCGTGCGGGGCAACCGCTGTGTGCCGCCGCCGCCCGGGATGATCCCGAGCAGGATCTCCGGTTGACCGAACACCGCCTTCTCCGAGGCGATCCGGTAGTCGCAGGCGAGCGCCAGCTCGCAGCCGCCACCGAGCGCGTAGCCACTGACGGCGGCGATGACGAAACGAGGCAGCGCGGCGAGCGCATCGAGCGTCGAGTGGAAGCCCTCGGCGATCACCGCAGCCTCCTCCGGACCGCCGAACTGCGAGATGTCGGCACCGGCAGCGAGGAGTCGAACGCCGCCGGTGATCACGACCGCGCCGGGCGGGTCGAGGGCGAGCTCCGCCACGGCCCCGCGGATCTCGGCCAGCAGTTCCTGCGACAGTGCGTTGACCTTGCCGTTCGCGAGCGTGAGGACCGCGACGCCGTCATCTCGCCGTTCGAGGGTGAGGAGTTCGTACTCGGCCATCACCCGAGTCTTGCCGATGGCCCTGTGCGCCGAAGACCTCGCCAGCGGACCACCTCGACGGTCAGCCCGGCTCGATCAACCCGAACCACGGCTCTGCGGCGAGATCGCCGTCGACGAGTTCTCGGTCCTCCGCGTCGGCGACCTCGACGGCCCGAGCGGCGGCCAGCTCCTGGCCCGCCTCGTCGAGCCGCGCCAGGCACGCCAACGCACGGGCACGAGCTTCGTGGGCGTACGCCAGATCGAAATCCTGCAGGCCGGCCGCGACGACCACCTGCGTACACCGATCGGCGTGGTGGAGCGCGAGTTCGCCGTGGCCGAGGACGACATGGCAGCGCGACAGCAGCCACGACGCGCGGGCGGTGTTCTCCGGACCTCGGTCGGCCGCCCGCTGCCAGTGGTAGGCCGCTGCGTAGGCGCGCCCGAGGAGTTCGTCGGACTCCTCGGGCGTGTGCCCCCGCCCGTCGAGCAGCTCCCAGACCGAGTTGTTGGCCTCGATCGCAAGGCGGCGGTGCACCCCTGCGTCGAACGAGTCATCCGTCATGGCGGGAAGCCAGCTCGTCGGGTGTCAGGACGTCCGGACCACGAGCACGTCGTGGCCGTGCGGGTCGAACAGCAGACGCTCGGGGACGCTGCCCAACACGTAGCGGCCGGCGGCGTCGAGCCCGCGGCTGCCGAGCACGATGAGGCCGGCGTCGATCGAGTCCGCGACCTGGGCGATCTGCGCAGCGGGTTCGCCCCGCGTGAGGTGTTCGGTCACGTTCGCGCCGAGCGCTCGGGCCAACTCCGCCGCCCGGGCCAACGCCTCGACGCACGTGTCGCGGTGGGCATCGGCCTGCCGCGTGAGGGCGTCGGCACCCGCCGTACCGACGGCGGCACCGACCGCCAGGTCCGGCATCACGCTGACGGCGTGCAGTTCGGCACCGAGTGCCACCGCCAGCCGAGCCGCTCGCTCGACCACCTGGTCACCGGTCGATGAATGGTGCGTGGCAACGAGAACGGGGGCGTTCATGGCATCATCTTGCCCGATCGGTCCCCTCCGCCCGAACCGAACGGCCGCAGGTGCGGTTCAGGCGTCGACGGCGGCCAGCATCTCGTCGGCGGCGGTCCACGGGTCGGTCGAGCGGGCGACGACGGCATCGGTCAGCTCGTCCCAGCGCTCGCCCGAACAGATCTGGCGCGCCCGGTGCCCGAGACGGGTCGCCACGATCTCCCGCAGCTCCTCACGCAACCGGAACGCCCGACGTTCGCGCAGCTGACCCGACGACTCGGCGTAGTCGCGATGCGCGAGCACCGCCTCCCACAACGCCGGCACGCCCTCCCCCGTCGACCCCACCGTCGGCACGATCGGCGGACGCCACGAGTCGTGCGGCAGATCCGACAGGTCGAGCATCTGCATCAGGTCGCGGCTCGTCTCCTCGACGCCCTTGCGATCGGCCTTGTTGATCACGAACACGTCGGCGATCTCCATCAGCCCGGCCTTGTTGGCCTGCACGCTGTCGCCCCAACCGGGGTTGACGACCACCACCGTGGTGTCGGCCTTGCCCGCCACCTCCACCTCGACCTGACCGACCCCGACGGTCTCCACCAGGATCCACCTGCGCCCGATCGCGTCGAGCACGCGCACCGCCTCGGGGGTGGCCAGCGACAACCCGCCGAGGTGACCACGCGTCGCCATCGAGCGGATGAACACGCCGGGGTCGGTGGCATGGTCCTGCATCCGCACCCGATCACCGAGGATCGCCCCGCCGGTGAACGGCGACGACGGATCGATGGCGAGCACGGCGATCTCGAGATCCTGGGCGCGCAGATGACCGATCAGCGAGCTGGTCAGCGTGCTCTTGCCCGCGCCGGGTGCTCCCGTGAGGCCAACGGTGTAGCCCGAGCCGCTGAGCGGGTAGGCGAGCCGGCCGATCACCCGGGCATCGTCGTCGCCGCGTTCGATCAGCGAGAGCAGCCGGGCGAGTGCGCTGCGGTCGCCGTCGATGGCGGCCTGGAACAGCTCGGGCGCGGGGCGGTGTCGTCGGCTCACGCAGCCGGCCTCATGCCGCCTCTTCGGCGATGTTCACCACTTCGGTGACACCGTCGACTCGGTCGCGCATGATGCGCTCGATCCCTGCCTTGAGCGTCTGGGTCGAGGCCGGACAGCCGACACAGGCCCCGATCAGCTCGACCGACACGATGCCGGTCTCGGTGTCGACGTCGTGGAGGATGATGTCGCCGCCGTCGGCCTGGAGCGCCGGGCGGATGACCTCGATGGTGGCTTCGACCTGTTCGCGCATGGCGAGGACCATTCAATCAGCCCAGGTCGTACGATCGGTAGACGTGACTGCAGTGTTCGCAGCCGGCACGGCACCCGCGCTCCTCGCCCACCAGGGCGGGTGGGACGAGTTCCTGCTGATCGGCGGCCCGATCGTGATCATCTGCGGTCTGCTGTGGCTCGCCAAACGACGCGTCGACGCTGCCCACCTCACCCACGTCGCCGGCTCGAACATCGACGAACCCGACGTCGACCGTCCTTCCTGAGGCGGTGGGCCGCTGCACTCCTCGGCACGGCCCTCTCGAACATCGGTGTCGCGATGCGGCGATCGCGGCAGTCCGGCCCGCGCCTCGCTTGGCTCGCCATCGGGCTCGGGCGACGGCTTCCGAATGAACCGGATCTCAGACTGCTCCGCCGGATACCTCGATGTTGAACGCGGTGATGTACGACGCTTCGTCGGACAACAAGAAGAGCGGCCGCCGCAACCTCGTCGAGCGTTCCGTATCGACGCATCGGCACTGAGCGGATCATCTGCGCGGCAACGTCGGAAGGATCAGCCGATTGGGGAGAGCTCCGCGTCAGCGCGCTGCGCCACGCAGAATGTTCACGAGCGGCTACTCGACGCCGCCCACAGCCGGATGTCTGCTCACTGAGGCGTCGCTCGAACACGCGCATGTCGACACGCCGAATCCCGAGCGCTTGTCCAATGGCGCCGCCGCAGAGCCACCGACCCACTGCACCGCGGCCCATTTGGGAACGACGCAGCGCACCGCACTTCCACGGACACCACGATCCTTGCCTTACCCCGAAAGTTCCGCGGCCGAGCCGACGATCCGTCAGTCGAGAGGGAGCACCGATCGGCAGAACTGCGCTCAGAGGATCGATGCCTGTTGCGCAGCCAACGCCGCGTTACCGATCGGTCGAACAGATTTCCGCGCCGGCCAGGAGTCCTGCCCGGTATCGGCACGCTCAATCACGGCCACAACACCCGCGGAGGCGACCGACATGTCCATTCATACCGGGCACGCGATAATCACGACTGCGGAACGAGGACTCAGCGACGCGAGTGCCTCACACTCGTTCAGTGCGTCACCACTCGAGGTGGTTCCGGGTTCCGTTCCATGAGGATCTTCAGTTGGCGCAACACCTGGTCGTCGTGCTGGCCAAGGATCCACCCCGCGAACCTGCCGACGACGGGGATGCGCTCGGCGCGCCACGATTCCCGCTCGTTCAGCACCGTCACCGTCGTCCCAACCCCGACGGACTCGAACAGGAACGTGTAGACGCCCTGGAACGGGTCAGCGTCGCAATAGACGACCCGGCCGTTCTCGATCACCTCGGTGATTTCACCGGTGCCGCTGTCATCGATGATGCGGAGCGCCTTCCCGCTGTACGACAGGGTGCCCGTCCCGTCCGGTGCGATGTCCACCGGCTCATAGGTCGTCGCAACCCACCATGGCGTGAGGGCGCCCCAATTGCTGATGTCCCTGAAGAACGGGAACACCCGCTCGACGGGAGCGTCGATGTAGACGCTCTTCACCGATCTCATCATCGTCTCCATGATGCGCCTCGGATCGTCCGTCGGCAACGAGCAGGCGAGGGTGTGATCGCAGGACGGCGGCCACTCGAGTGTCAGACAGGCCCTTGTGCCGGTGATCGACCCGGCAGGCTCGGACTGCGACGTCACGCTCCACAGGCAGACGCACCCGATTTCGAAGCGCCCGAGATCCCGGTCGCCGACGACCCCGAACGCGCCGCGCCCCCACCGACGGGCGTGCACGGTGGTGCTTGGCACTCAGGTCCTGGCATGCCCCGCCGAGGTCGTTGGTTCCTGACGTTCAGCGACGCTCGATGTGGGCGCCCACGCCGGCGAGGCGACCGACGAGATCGTCGTAGCCGCGATCGATGTGGTGGACACCGGTGATCTCGGTCTCCCCCTCGGCGGCCAGACCGGCCACCACCATCGCCGCACCGGCACGGATGTCGTGGGCCCGCACGGGGGCGCCGGACAGCCGGCTGACCCCGCGCACGACGGCGTGGTGGCCGCTGGTGCGCACGTCAGCACCGAGCCGTTGGAGTTCCTCGACGTAGCGGAAGCGGCCCGGGTAGAGATTCTCCGTGACGATCCCCACACCGTCGGCGACCGCCAGCATCGTGATGATCAGCGGCTTGTAGTCGGTGGCGATCCCGGGGTACGGCAACGTCGCCACGTCGATCGACCGCAAGCGATCGGGAGCGACGACCCGCAGCCGGTCGCCGCTGCGGTCCGTCACGGTGGTGATCTCGAGACCCATGTCGCTGAACCGCTCGAGGAGCATCGTCATGTGTTCGGATCGGGCGCCCACCACCTCGATCTCGCCGCCGGCGACCGCGACCGCGGCGAGATAGGTGGCGGCCTGGATGCGGTCGGGCACGGTGTGATGGTTCACGGGACGCAGCGAGTCGCGCTCGACGCCGTCGACCACCAGCGTCGAGGTACCGACACCGGAGATCTCCGCACCCATCGCCACCAGGAACTCGCACAGGTCGGTGATCTCGGGCTCGCGTGCGGCGTTGTCGATCGTGGTGCGACCGTCGGCGAGCACCGCCGCGGTCAGGAGGTTCTCGGTCGCTCCAACGCTCGGGAAGTCGAAGGTGATGTCGGCGCCGTGGAGTCGGTCGGCGAACGCTTCGAGGTACCCGTGGCTGAACTTGAACGTTGCCCCCATCGCCTCGAGCCCCGCCACGTGCATGTCGATCGGGCGGGCACCGAAGTCGTCGCCGCCGGGCATCGACAGCCGGATGTGGCCGCACCGGGTGAGCAGCGGTCCGAGCACGTTGATCGACGCCCGGATCCGCTCGACGAGTTCGTACGGGGCGACGGGTGTGAGATCGCCGGTGTCGGTGAGCAGCAGACGATCAGGGCTCGGCCGCTCGATGTCGACGCCGATCGCAGCCAGCAGGTCGCCCATGATCGTCACGTCGGCGATGTCGGGGACGTTGGTCAGCTCGAAGGTCCCGTCGGTGAGCAACGTCGCCGCCATGAGTTTCAGCACCGAGTTCTTGGCGCCGGGCACGACGACCGTGCCGGACAGTGGCCCGTTGCCGCGCACGGCGATCGCGGGCGCGTCAGGCTCGGGTGCCGAGTTCGCATTCATGACCCACCAGTATGCTCCGGCCGTGGAGCCAGGCGGGCGCGTACTCATCCGCCGGTGGCCGGACACCGCTGACGAGCGGGCTCGGCTGACGGAACCGCGCGACGATCTGCTGCTCGAGGCGCCGGTCGCGGAGCCGGGTTCGCAGGCCGCCCCGGCCCAGGCGACCGGGTTCGCACGCGAGTTCGAACAGCAGGAGGGCCCCTTCACGTCCTACTCGCGGACGGTCGAGGCCACCGGCGGCACGCTCGTCGAGACCATCCACTATCGGATGACGATCCCGTGGTTCCGGTGGCTGTTCGCCTGGCCGGTGCGACGCGTGCTCGCCCGCAAGGGCTCGTCGAACAGCTGGTGGGCACCGCCCGATCGCCTCGACCCCACGCAGCTCCTCGTGCTGGGCCTCCTCGCCGCCGCATCGATGAGCGCCGCCTTCGTCAACACGCTGTTCACCCAGACGGTCAACTTCGCCGCCGACGACTTCGGTGCGAGCGACACGGCGATCGGCATCGCCGGAGCCACCGTGCGCGCCGGAATCGTCATCGCGCTCCCCGCCGCGGTGATCGCCGATCGTCTCGGTCGCCGACGGGTGATCGTCGCCGTTGCCTGGCTCGGGCCCCTACTGTCGATGCTCGGCGCGCTCGCTCCGAACTTCGTCGTGCTGGTCGCGACACAGACCATCGCCCGACCGATGGGGATCGCCCTGGCGTTCCTGGTCGGTGTCGTCGCGTCCGAGGAGATGTCTCGCAACAGCCGCACCTACGCGATCAGCATCCTCGCCATGGCCGCCGGACTCGGCGCCGGGATCGCAGTGATCGCGCTCAGCCTCGCCGATCTCGGACCCACCGGATGGCGCTGGATCTACGTGCTGGCAGCCGTGTGGTGTCTCGTCGCGCTCGACCTGACCCGACGCCTGCCGGAGACCCGCCGATTCCGCGCTGCGCACATCACCTCGCGAGTACCTGTGCCGCGGATGAACCGGCGGCGGCTACTGCTCCTCAGCGCTGTGGCGTTCGCCGGAAACGTGTTCGTCGCCCCGTCGAGCCTGTTCCAGAACAACTACCTCAACGACGTGCGGGGCTTCTCCGGCGGCATGATCGCCGTGTTCTCGATCGCCGTCGGAACCCCGGCCGGTCTCGGCCTGATCGTCGGCGGCAGGATCGCCGACACCCGCGGCCGGAGGCGGCTGATCGCCATCGCCGTGCCGATCGGCACCGCCGCGATCGTGGCGGCGTTCTCGGTCGGCGGTGTCGCGCTCTGGCTGTTCTCACTCGCCGGCGGCCTGCTGCTCAGCGCGGCCTACCCGGCGCTCGCGGTGTACCGCACCGAGTTGTTCCCCACCGGCAATCGCAGCCGTGCGACCGGGCTGGTCACCGCCGCCGCACTGATCGGCGGCATCCTCGGACTGCTGAGCATGGGCGCCCTCCTCGACGCCGACTGGTCGTACGGACAGGTCCTCGCCACGATGGCGATCGGCCAACTCGTGGTCACCGTGCTGGTGTGGGTCGCCTACCCCGAGACCGCGCACCAGGAACTCGAGGCCCTCAACCCCGAGGACACCCCGATCGACCTCCACCACACCCCGTGACACCCCCTTCTCGTGAACCCGTTGGGGAGTAATCCCGCAACGGGTTCACGAGAAGGGTTGGACGAAGCGCGCGACAGCGTCGGCGATGAGCTCGTCGGCGCCCTTGAGGTCGTGGCGGCCGCCCTCGATCCACACGTGGTCCACCGGCGCCGGGATCGTCGACGTCCATGCGAGGAGTTCCTCGGGCGACCCGAACGGATCCTTCGTGCCCGACACGAACAGACACGGCACGTCGATCGCGTCGAGGTGCTCGACGCGCAGGTTCTCCGGCTTCCCCGGTGGGTGCAGCGGATAGCAGATCAGCACCAGGCCGGCCAGCCGCGCCACCGGTCCCGCGCCGTCGACGTCCGCTGCGACCATCGACGCCATCCGCCCGCCCATCGATCGACCACCGATCACGACCGGACCGCGCCGACGCGAGAACGCCGCGAGGTCGTCGCGGATCGAGGCCATCAGCTTCGGGGCACGGTCGGGCGCCCGTCGCCCCTCACGCCGGTAGGGGAAGTCGATCCGCTCCACCGAGGCGCTGCGACCCAGCTGCGTTTCGATCGCCACGAGGCTGCTGTGGTCGCGGCTCGACCCGGCGCCTGGGTACAGCACCACCGTCGGCTTCGCCACGGGGTCAATCCTCCGGAACGCTGAGCACGCGACGCGCTTCGGCGAGGTCGCTCATCGCCTTCGCGGCGTCGACGCTGTCGCCGCCGTGGTCGGGGTGGACGTCGCGCATCCGCTCGCGGAACTTCGACATCACGTCGCGTTTCGACGGCGTCTTCGATCCCACCTCGAAGCCGAGGATCCCCATCGCCCAGGCCCGCGGATCAGCGAGGGCCTCGAGGGCGAGGGTCTGCGAGCCGGCGAGGTAGGCGATCATCGACGGACCGATCGGTCCCCGCCACCGGGCCGCCTTCTGGAGCACGGGCGCCAGCTGGCGACGATGCTCCGGCGCGAGCCGCTCGACGGCGTAGATCGCCCCGAGCACCTGTGCCAGATCGGTGCCCTGCGAGCGGAAGTCGAACGAGATGTCGTCGCCGTTGCCGAGCATGCGGTGATGGCTCTTGGCCAGTCCGTGGCGATCGACCTGGAACCGGTGACGCAACCGCGGCTGCACGATGCGTGCGCCGGTCTCGACCTCGGTGATCAGCCGGTGGATGTCGGGCACGAGTTCGTCGTCGACACCGTAGAGATGCTCGGCGACGATCGCCCCCAGCAGCAGCCCACCGAACCCCGGCGCGGGGTCGACGGGCATCACCATGTGTCCGAGCGCGACCCGTCGGGTCGGCACCGCCGGACGGGTGTGCCAGATCTCGAGCTCGGCGAGCAACACGGCGCAGCGGGTCAGACGTAGGGTCGGAGCAGCGAACGCAGGTCCTGGGCGGCACCGATGACCTCGGACTCGTGGTCGGTGTCGCCGGCGGCCTGATGCGCCTGGTCGGTCACGAGGGCGACGAGCGCGGCAACGCCGTCGACACCCGCCGCCCAGGTGCGGTGGGCGAGCCCGTACGGAGGCGACTTCCGGTCGAGTCGGGGCAACAGGTCGATCAGGCGCGTGCGTGCCCCGGCGTCGAGCGGGTCCTTGGCGAGGGTGTCGGCCGCCAGGAACATCGTGCTCAGCGCGCCGTCGGGCGGAGCGATCGAGTCGTCCCCACCCGTGCCGAGCAGCTCGCCCGCTTCGATCGCGTCGAGCAGATCGTCGACCGCATGCTCGGCGTCGGCCGCCACGATCACCGTGGTGCCGTCCCATCGGTGCGGGATCTCCGCGTCGACGAGCGCTTCGGAGAGCACGGTTCGATCGGCCTCGGACCACTCGTCGAGGCCGAACTCGGTGGATTCGTCCTGGTCCTGGAGCACGATCGGGAACGGTCCGAAGAGCTGCTCGAGCCGCTCGAACAGTGCATCGACGGCGCCCTCGACGGCTTCGGGCACGACCAGCTCGTCGCCGTCCCAGTAGTGCGGGAACTCGGCGTCGGCGAGCGCCTCGGACAGCTCCGCGCGCTGGTCGAAGGTCCAGACCGACACGTCGTAGTGGACCTTGACGACATCGGGGTCATTGGGGTCGAAGTCGATCGGCTGACCCGAGGCCGCCCGGTCACTCTCGGCCTGGTCACCGGACTGCTTGTTCACGAAAGCCACGATCGAACGCTACCGCCAACGATGCACGCGTCGAAGCCGTGCTCCTCAGAACTCCGGGAGAATTCGGCCGAGGAAGACCTCGACGCGCTGGTACTCGTCGCGCTGGTTCTCCGGGGCACGGAACCCGTGCCCCTCACCGTCGTACGCCACGAGTTCGGCGACGCCGCCGGCGCCGGAGATCCGCCGCACGAGTTGCTCGCTCTGCGCGAACGGCACGACCGGGTCATCGGTGCCGTGGAACACCAGCAGCGGACCGCTGATCCGTTCGGCGCGATGGATCGGCGAGCGTGCTCGCATCAGCTCGGCAGTACCGGGCGACGCACTCGGACCGACGAGTGTCTCGGTGTAGTGGGCCTCGAACCGGTGCGTTGCCTCAGCAAGTGCGACGAGGTCGCTGACCGGGTACGACGCGATCCCTCCCGCGACGAGATCGCGATGGTCGGCGAGCACGCCGAGCACGGTCAGCCCGCCCGATGAACCACCGATCATCACCGTCGTCGCGGGCGTCGACCATCCCCGGTCGTGAGCGTGGGCGATCAGCACCGCCGTGTCGTCGACGTCGAGGCCGCCCCAAGCCCCGTTGAGGGCCCGCTGGTAGGCACGACCATGACCCGTCGTGCCACGCGGATCGACCACGAGCACGTCCCAACCCCTGGTCGTCCAGTACGCGATCCGGGGCCGGAAGTCGTTCTGCCACTGGTCGGTCGGTCCGCCGTGCACCCAGCACAGGAGGCGGCCGGAACCATGGGTGGCCGGGTGGCGGCGGGCGTGCAGGACGGTTCCGTCGTGGTGCACAGTGATCGGCTCGGGCGCAGGGAGCTGCACGTTGCTCCACGCAGCGACCCCACTCGTCGCAACCACTCGTGCCGAGCCGCGCCCGGTACCCGGCTGATCGATCACCACCACCTCGGGCGGCGTCGCCGGCCCCGCCCGCAGCGCGCTCACCCTCGGGCCCACCATCGTCAACTGACCGTGCACGCCGTCGAATCCGGTGACGGCGTGCATGTCGCCGTTCGGATCGACGGCGACCAGGGATCCCAGTCCGTGGCGGTTGCGGGCGATGATCGCCGTGCCGTCCTGGCCGACGGCGACGGATCGCTGGCCCATCCCCCACGTCGGGCCACCGTGTTCTGCCTGCTCGGCGAGCACGGCACGTTCGCCGATGTGGAGGTTGGCCCAGCCCGACCCGTCGTGGACACACGTCGGTGTGCCGTCGGGGGCGAACCGAGGTTGCTGCACGGCGCCGTCGGCCGGCCGCCAGGTGGAGATCACGGTGGGCAGTGAGTCGAGCCGTGCGTCGACACGTTCAGCCGCGTCCCACGGCATGTCGGGCGACGACCACCCGAGCCACGACATCACCCTGCCGTCGGGCGAGATCACCGGGTCGAAGCAGAACTCGTGACGGCCGTCGTCGACGCGGTGCACATCGCCGGTGGTGAGGTCGGTGACCCACACCTCGGCCTCGTCGACGACGTAGGCCACGACGGACCCGGCGACGACCGGTGCTCGACAGGTCCGCTCGTGAGCCGTCACACGCTTGAGCCGTACGCCGCGGACCATCCACAGCTCACCGTCTCGAGCGGCGTGGACGATGCCGTCGGATGTCGGCAGCCAGCAGAAGCATCCCCCGCCCATGCCCCGACCGGGCGATGGATCGGGGCCGAACGTGAGCAACCGCTCGGGCGATGGCGGATCGATGCCGACCACCGAGATCGCGGCCACGCTCGCCCGCCGGTGCACGAACGCCACGCGGGTGCCGTCGGGCGAGAGCCTCGGCTCGGTGAGCTCCCGTCCGGAGACCACCAACTCGAGCGGGAGCGGTCCGGCGGCGCACACGACGCCGACTGTACGACCCCGGCGCCGAGGCCGGCATCAGCGTCGGCGGACCGACACCGAGAAACCTCCTTGCTCGGGCACACGACGACCGGGCACACTCATCCCCGACCGAACGACGAGACCCCGCAAGGAGGTGAACGATGACCAATCCGACCAAGCCCGCGCTGAACGCCGAAGCGAACGACGCGTGCGCCACGACGCGGATGCGCCCGAACGGCAGCGTCATCGGCACCGGGCTCGTCAATCGCACCGCTCGCTGCTGACGCCGAGCCTCGCGACCGTCTCTGTCACGGGACCCCTCGCGCCCTCCGCGGGCGTCCGGCCTCCCGTCCGGCCTGTCCATTCATCCAGATCCACCCACCCCAACCACAGAGAGGCATCACCATGCATCCATCACTGCACCCCGACCATCAGCTCGCCGAGATCCGCGACCGTCACGCACGGTTGCGGCGCGACGCCGAGCATTCGCGTCACTTCCGCGCGGCCCGCGGCCGGCACCGGTTCCGGTCTCGGCAGCGACAACCGTGAGCTGTCGGCGGATCCCGGTCCTTTCCGGGATCCGCCGGCCTCGGGCTACGTTGGGGGCATGCCACCGACGTCACGTCAGCAGCCCGATCGCAACCTGGCGATGGATCTCGTCCGAGCCACCGAATCCGCGTGCCTCGCAGCGGCCCGCTGGGTCGGCCGCGGTGACAAGAACCGCGCCGACCACGCCGCAGTCGAGGCGATGCGCCTGTCGCTGTCGACCGTCGCGATGGACGGTGTCGTCGTCATCGGCGAAGGCGAGAAGGACGACGCCCCGATGCTCTACAACGGCGAGCGCGTCGGCGACGGCAGCAACCCGGAGGTCGATGTGGCGGTCGATCCGATCGACGGCACCACGCTCACGGCGCAGGGCAAGACCAACGCGCTCTCCGTGATCGCTGTGTCCGACCGTGGCTCGATGCTCGATCCCGGCCCGTCGTTCTACATGGAGAAGATCGCCGTCGGTCCAGACGCGGTCGGCTCGATCGACATCACCGCCACCGCCACCCAGAATCTCCGTTGGATCGCGAAGGCCAAGGGCGAGGAGGTTCGTGACCTCACGGTCGTGATCCTCGATCGACCCCGGCACGCCGACCTGATCGGCGAGATCCGAGCGAGCGGGTGCCGCATCCGTCTGATCACCGACGGCGACGTGTACGGCTCGGTCGCCACCTGCTGGCCCGATGCCGGTGCCGACGCCCTCTTCGGGATCGGCGGCACGCCCGAGGGAGTCGTCTCTGCGGCGGCGATGAAGGCAATGGGCGGCGAGATCCAGGCGCGCTTCTGCCCGCAGAGCGACGAAGAACGTACGGCGATGATCGATGCCGGCTACGACCTCGATCGCGTCCACACCCAGGACGACCTGATCACGAGTGACAACTGCTTCTTCGCCGCGACGGGCCTGACCGACGGCGCACTGCTGCGCGGCGTGCGCTTCGACAAGCAGGGCGCCCGCACGCAGAGCCTCGTGATGCGGTCACGCAGCGGCACGGTGCGCATGATCGACGCGCAGCACCGCGTGTCGAAGCTCCGCGAGTTCGCCGCGATCGACTACTGACGCTGTTGCAGCCGGGGTCAGACCCCAGCTGCAACGGTCAGCGGGTGATCAGGCCGCTGACGATGCGGGTGATCGAGCGAGGCATGATGTCGCTGGCGGTGACGGCGGACTTGTAGAGCAGCCCGGGCACCGAGATCGTCTTGTTGGACGCCACGTCGCCGAGGCCGGTCGATGCCACCTGCTCGACCGTCGTCCACGCGATGTCGGGGACCCTCAGGGCGAGACCGGTCGTGTTGCTGTGGTCCTGGAACTCGGTCTTCGTCAGCCCGGGACACAAGGCGGTCACATGAACGCCAGACGACTTCACCTCGGCGTGCAGCGCTTCGCTCAGGCTCGTCACGTACGCCTTCGTGGCGGCGTAGACGGCCAGCCCCGGAGACGCCTGGAAGCTCGCCACGCTCGACACGTTCAACAGGTAGCCGCGTCCGCGGGGAACCATCGCGGCGAGCGCGGCGTGGCTCAGGACCGTCAGCGCCTTCACGTTGAGGTCGACCTCGCCGCCCAGACGTTGGACGTCGAGTTCGTGGAAGACGCCACTGGTTCCGAAGCCCGCGTTGTTGACCACGAGGTCGATCGGATCGGTCGTCGAGCCGATCCGCTCCGCCGTGGCGGCCTGCCCCTTCTTCGTGCCGAGGTCGGCCTCGAGCACCTCGAAGCCGTCGTAGCGATCCGCGATTTCGCGCAGCCGGTCACCGCGGCGGGCGACGAGCACCGTCGGCACGCCGGCCTCGCCGAGCAGTCGGGCCATCTCGGCACCGATCCCCGACGACGCTCCCGTGACGAGGGCGGAGGTGAACGGGTAGGTCGACATGTGCCGAAGCTACCAACCGCGGCCGGATCACATCGCGGGTTCGGCCCCCGATGTGATCGTCAGGCGGTGAAGGTGGTGCCGGAGGCGCGCAGGCGGGCCTGGGCACGATCGCGGCCGGCCGTGGCGACCTCGACCATCGTCGCGTCCATGTTCTGGTCGCGCAGCATGTGCTGGTGGCGCTCGAGTGCTTCCTTCGCCCGCTCGACGTCGATGTCCTGCGCAAGCTCTGCCGTGTCCGACAGGATCGACACCTTGGTCGGATTGCCGCTCACCTCGACGAAACCCCGGTGGATCGCGATGTCCTGGATCGTGCCGTCGGTCTGGAAGACGCGCGTGTGGTTCTCGACGAGTGCACCGAGGAACGCTGCGTGGCCGGCCTGGAACGCGACCTCGCCGCCGCCGAGCGTCCGCGTGATCACCATGTCGGCCTCACCCGAGTACAGCACCGCCTCGGGCGACACCACCTCGACGATGAGCGGTTCAGCCATGATCAGGACTCCTGGAGCTTCTTGGCCTTCGCGAGGACCTGCTCGACACCACCGACGTTCAGGAACGCCTGCTCGGGCACCTCGTCGAGTTCGCCGTTGATGATCGCCTCGAACGACTCGACCGTCTCGGCCACCGGCACGTACTCGCCGGTGAGACCGGTGAACACCTCGGCGACGTAGAACGGCTGCGAGAGGAATCGCTCCACCTTGCGGGCCCGGTTGACGATGAGGCGGTCCTCCTCGGACAGCTCGTCGAGGCCGAGGATCGCGATGATGTCCTGCAGCTCCTTGTAGCGCTGGAGGGTCTCCTGCACGCGACGGGCGATCAGGTAGTGGTGCTCGCCGACGACCTCTGGCGACAGGATCGTCGAGGTCGAGGCGAGGGGGTCGACCGCCGGGTAGATACCGAGGGCGGCAACCTGGCGGGACAGCTCGGTGGTGGCGTCGAGGTGCGTGAAGGTGGTGAACGGCGCCGGGTCGGTGTAGTCGTCGGCGGGCACGTACACGGCCTGCAGCGAGGTGATCGAACGACCGCGGGTGGAGGTGATGCGCTCCTGCAGCTGGCCCATCTCGTCGGCGAGCGTCGGCTGGTAGCCCACGGCGGCCGGCATGCGGCCGAGCAACGTCGACACTTCGGAGCCCGCCTGCACGAAGCGGAAGATGTTGTCGATGAACAGCAGCACGTCCTGGTTCTGGACGTCGCGGAAGTACTCCGCCATCGTCAGCGCCGACAGCGCGACGCGCAGGCGCACGCCCGGCGGCTCGTCCATCTGGCCGAACACGAGGGCGGCCTTCTCGAACACGCCCGACTCCATCATCTCGAGACGAAGGTCGGTGCCCTCACGGGTGCGCTCACCGACACCGGCGAACACCGACACACCACCGTGCTGCGAGGCGACACGGTTGATCATCTCGGTGATCAGCACGGTCTTGCCGACGCCGGCACCGCCGAACAGGCCGATCTTGCCACCGGCGACGTAGGGCGTGAGCAGGTCGATCACCTTGATGCCCGTCTCGAACATGCGAGCCGACGGCTCGAGTGCGTCGAAGTCCGGCGCGTCGCGGTGGATCTCCCACCGCTCCATCTGCTCGAAGCCCTCGGGGGCCTCGTCGAGCGGCTGACCCCACACGTTCCAGATGTGGCCGAGCACCTTGTCGCCGACGGGCACGGTGATGCCGTGCCCGAGGTTGCGCACGGCGGTACCGCGGACGAGGCCGTCGGTCGGCTTCAGGCAGACGGCCCGAACGCGGCCGTCGCCGAGCTGCTGGGCTACCTCGGCGAGCACCTGGACCGTCTCGCCTTCGAGCGTGATGTCGAACTCGACGGCCGAGTTCAACTCGGGCAGGGCGCCGCGGGGGAACTCGACGTCGACGACGGGTCCGGCGATCCCGACGATCCGGCCGTCCTTGCGGTCTGTGGTGGATTCGGTCATGGTCATGACTGTTGTTCTCCTGGGATGCGGTGCGCTCAGCGGGGGGCGGCCTGGTTGGCTTCTAGCAAGAAGTTGTCGCCGAGATCGACGTACGGAACTTCGGTGTTGTCGGCGTCGAGGGCTTCGGCACCGCCGACGATCTCCATGATCTCGGTGGTGATCGAGTCCTGACGGGCTCGGTTCATGATGCGACTGAGCGACTTGATCAGCTCGTCGGCGTTGTCGGTCGCGGACTTCATCGCCCGCTGGCGATAGGCGTGCTCGGACGCTGCGGCGTTGAGGAGCGCCGCATACACGCGGGCCTCGACGTAGCGCGGCAGCAGGGTGTCGAGGATCGTCGCCGGATCCGGCTCGAACTCGTAGTCACCGCCGGAACCGTCGGTGCTGCCGGCCTTGCCGTCGCCACCTTCGACCGTCTCGGTCGTCAATGGGACGAGCGGACGCAGCACGACCTCCTGGCTGCCGGCGGAGATGAAGCGGGTGTAGACCAGCTCGACGCGGTCGACCTTGCCGGACACGAACAGGTCGATGACGTGTTCGCCGATCTGCCGGGCGTCCTCGTAGCTCGGCTGGGCCGAGAAGCCACTGAAGGCCCTCCCGAGCGTGTAGCCCCGGAAGCGGAAGTATCCCTCGGCCTTCTTGCCGACCGGGATGATCGTGTAGTCGTCGCCGCGCAGGATGTCGGCTTTGACCTCACCCTCGGCCGCACGCTGCACGCCCGAGTTGTAGCCGCCGCAGAGTCCGCGGTCGGCGGTGATCACGACGTAGCACGTGTGCTTCACCTCGGGTCGGCCTGCCAGCAGTGGTGAGTCCGCCGACGCACCACCGGCAGCGAGGTCCTTGACCACCTCGGTGATCTGCTCCGAGTACGGCACGGCGGCAGCAACGCGAGCCTGGGCCTTGACGATGCGCGACGCCGCGATGAGCTCCATGGCGCGCGTGATCTTCTTCGTCGCCCGAACGCTGCGAATGCGTTCCTTGAGGATTCGCTCCTGACCACCAGCCATCTAGATCACTCCGTGGCGAGGGTCTTGTTGGACTTCGCGTCGCCGACTTCGTCGACGTCGAGGGCGGTCGGGTCGACCGCGTACTCGTTGGTCGACGGTGTGAAGGTGCCCTTGAAGGTCTCGATGGCACCGGCGAGATCGTCGGGCACGCCGGAGGTCTTGATCTCGGCGAGCAGACCGGCATGGGTCGTGCGCACGTACTCGAGCAGCTCCTTCTCGAACCGCACGACGTCGACGACTGGGATGTCGTCGAGGTAGCCCTTGGTACCGGCGAAGATCGACACGACCTGCTCCTCGACGGGCATCGGGCTGTTGAGCGGCTGCTTGAGCAGCTCGACCAGGCGGTACCCGCGCTCGAGCTGCGCGGCCGACACGGCGTCGAGTTCCGAGCCGAACGTCGCGAACGCCTCGAGCTCGCGGAACTGGGCGAGGTCGCCCTTCAGCGTGCCGGCGACCGACTTCATCGACTTGATCTGCGCCGCGCTGCCCACGCGGGACACCGAGATGCCCACGTCGACGGCGGGCCGGATGCCGGACTTGAACAGGTTGTCCTGCAGGTACACCTGGCCGTCGGTGATCGAGATCACGTTGGTCGGGATGAACGCCGCGACGTCGCCGGCCTTGGTCTCGATGATCGGCAGCGCCGTGAGCGAACCGGCGCCGAGCTCGTCGGACAGTTTGGCCGCACGCTCGAGGAGACGGCTGTGCAGATAGAACACGTCTCCCGGGTAGGCCTCGCGGCCGGGCGGGCGGCGCAGCAGCAGCGACAGCTGACGGTAGGCCTCGGCCTGCTTGGAGAGGTCGTCGTACACCACGAGGGCGTGCTCGCCGTTGTCCATCCAGTGCTGACCGATGGCGCAACCGGCGTACGGGGCGAGGTACTTGAACGGTGCCGGGTCGGACGCCGAGGCGACGACCACGACCGTGTACTCGAGGGCGCCGGCCTGGCGCAGCGTGTCGACGGTCTGCGACACGGTCGAGCTCTTCTGGCCGACCGCAACGTAGATGCACTTCACGCCGAGACCACGCTGGTTGAGGATCGTGTCGATCGCGATCGCGGTCTTGCCGGTCTTGCGGTCGCCGATGATCAGCTCTCGCTGGCCACGGCCGATCGGTGTCATCGCGTCGATCGCCTTGATGCCGGTCTGCAGCGGCTCGTGCACCGGCTTGCGGCCCATGATGCCGGGCGCCTGGATCTCCATGCGGCGCTGATCGGTGCCGATCAGGTCGCCACCACCGTCGATCGGGTGGCCGAGCGCGTTGACGACACGACCGAGCATGCCGTCACCGACGGGCATCGACAGGATGCTGCCGGTGGCCTTGACGGTCTGGCCTTCCTCGATCTTGTCGACGTCACCGAGGACGACGGCGCCGATCGAGAACTCGTCGAGGTTCAGCGCGAGGCCGACCGAGCCGTCCTCGAACTCGAGGAGCTCGTTCACGGCAGCGTCGGGCAGCCCGCTGACGCGGGCGATGCCGTCACCGACGGAGGCGACGCGGCCGACGGTGCGGGCCTCGACGGAGGGCTCGAAACCCTCGAGGTTGGTCTTGAGCGCCGAGGCGATGTCGGCGGCGGAAATGGTCAGCTCAGCCATGATGTGGTCTGTTCCTTTGTGAGCGGGTGTGAGCGGGCGCTCAGAGCCGGCTCTTCAGCTGGTCGATGCGGGTGCGGACGGTGTCGTCGATGACGGTGTCACCGATGGTGGCGACGACGCCGCCGACGACGGAGGGGTCGACGATCGTCTTGAGGTTGAGGCTCTTGCCGGTGGCGTTCTCCAACGCTGCCTTCAAGCGGGCCTGCTGGTCGTCGGTGAGGGCGACGGCGGTACGAACCTCGGCGAGGTCGAGCTGCTTCGCGCTCGACGCCCGTTCGACGAGGCTGTCGACGATCGCCGGCAGGTCGCGGCTGCGACCGGAACCGATCACCATCGACACGAGTTGCACCGTCGTGGTCGTGGCCTTGCCGTCGAGGAGGTCCTCGACGATCGCCTGACGCTTGTCGGCGGGGACGTGCTCGTCGGTGAGGGCGTTGCGGAGCGCATCGCTCGACTCGTACGAGCGGGCGAAGCGGAACAGCTCGTCTTCGACCTCGTCGAGCGTTCCCTCGGCACGGGCGACCTCGAAGAGCGCCCGGGCGTAGCCCTCGATCAATGCGTCACTCATGATGCGACTCCTGCTCCCACTCGGGCGATGAAGCCCTCGATCAGGTCCTGTTGGGCCGCATCGTCGAGCGTGCCGTCGACGATGCGGTCGACGGCGTCGCCCGAGTAGCGGGCGATCTCGGCGCGGAGCTCGTCGCTGCTGCGACCCGCCGCTGCGGCGATGTCGGCCTCGGCGCGTGCTTCGAGTTCGGCCATCTCGGTCTCGAGCCGGGCACGCCCGTCGGCGAGCAGCGCATCCGCCTGCGCTTCGGCTTCCGCATGGAGGCGGGAGCGTTCGGCGTCGATGTCACCCTTGGCGGTGCGGATCTGCTCGGCTTCGCTCTCGGCGGCGACCTTGGCGGCAGCCGAGTCGTCGAGCTGCTTCTGGATGCCGGCCGTGCGATCGGCGAAGCTCTTCTTGATGATCGGTCCCGCGTACTTGTAGAGCAGCGTGAACACGATGATCGAGGCGATCGAGCCGGGGATCAGTTCCTTCAGCGGCGGGAAGATCGGATCGATGGTGGTGTATCCCTTGTCGTCGAACGGGATGTCCTCCGCCGACGGGAGCACGCGTGTCGCGGCGAGTGTCATCGTGGCGTAGAGGCTCATGCGGACACCTCCTGACCCATTGCCTGCGTCACGGCACCGCGGACCACGTCGTCGGACGCACGACGTCCGGTGGCGAGTTCAGCGAGGCGACTCGACACGTCGGCGACGGCCGTCTCGACCTGGCCACGGGCCGCCTGACGGGCAGCTTCGACCTCGGCGGCTGCTGCGGCACGCTTCTCGGCGATCCGGGCGTTGACCTCGGCGAGCTTCTCGGAGCGCTCGGCCTCGAGCGTCGCCCGTGCGGCCTCGACCCGTTGCTGTGCCTCGGCGCGCACCGAAGCGACCTGCGCCTCGTACTCGGCGACGTCGGCGCGGGCGGAGGCGGTGAGCGCCTGCGCCGTGTCGAGGTCGGCCTCGATGTGGTCGTACCGCGACGACATCCCGTCGCGCACCTTGCGGAACAGGAACAGACGCATGGCGAGGGCCAGCACCACGAAGGCACCGAAACCCCAGACGACTTCTTTCAGTTCGGGCGCGATCGGGTTGAGGTCGTTCTCGGGACCCTCTGCTTCCGATCCTTCTTCGGCACTGACGAACGTTGCGCCGCTGAGGGCGACATCGAACGTCGAGCCGGAGAAGGTCACGACGGCTGTGAGCACGTCATCTCCTTACGGTTCGACACGTGGACGGGACGCTCGCGATCAGGCGAACTTGAGCAGGATGAAGACCACGAAGCCGATGAGGGCCAGGGCTTCGGTGAAGGCGATACCGAGGAACATGGTGGTACGCACCATGCCGGCGGCCTCGGGCTGGCGGGCCATCGCCTCGACGGACTTGCCGACGAGGTAGCCGATGCCGATACCGGGGCCGATGGCGGCGAGGCCATAGGCGTAACCGGCGCCGGCCGCAGCCGAGATGCTCTTGAGGTCGTCTGCGGTCTGACCTTCGGCCTGGGCGACGAGAACGCTGAATGCTTCCATGGGATGTGATTTCTCCTGTTGTGCTTTCGGTAGATGGGAGATCGGGATGATCGTGCGAGCCGGGGCTCAGTGTTGGTGACTCAGTGTTCTTCCGCGTGCCCGACCGTGGAGTTGTTGATGTAGACCGCGGCGAGGATGGCGAAGATGTATGCCTGCAGGAAGGCGACGAGGATCTCGAACGCCGTCAGGAAGATCAGCATGCCGAACGGCAGGATCGACATCGGCACGAGGAACAGCTGGTTGGTCTGGGCGTTGAACAGGGCGCTCGTCAGGAGACCGAACGTCACGAGCAGGATGTGGCCGGCGAGCATGTTGGCCATGAGTCGCACGGTCAGCGAGAACGGCGTCACGAGGATCGTCGAGATGAACTCGATGAGACCCACGAGCGGCTTGAGCGCCACCGGCACGCCGGGAGGCCACAGCAGGTGGCCGAAGTAGCCGAGCCCCTGGTGCTTGATGCCGGTGCCGATGTAGATGACCCAGACGAGCAGCGCCAGCGACAGCGGGATGGCGATGCGAGCGGTCGCCGGCATCTGGATGATCGGGATCACCCCGGGGATGTTGCACAAGAAGATGAAGATGAACAGGCTCAGCAGGAACGGGGTCCACTTGAGACCCGACTTGCCGAGCGTCTGCATCACGACGCTCTCCTCGATGAAGTCGATCGTGACTTCGGCCAGGTTGCGTACACCCGTGGGCGCAACCATCGGATCGCGACGCGACGCGATCAGGAACAACACGATGCCGATCAGCGCCGCGGCAACGGCGATCAGGGCGATCTTGTTGAACGTGGGGAAGATGTCCTGCCAGCGCAGGATCTCGTTGATCGGCGGAAACTCGAGTCCGAGCACGTGATGTCCGTTTCAGTCGTGAGTGGGTGGGAGTCGATGTGGTTGAGCGTCGATGGGGGCTTCAGGTCACCGGATCGGGGCCTGATGGTTTGAGTCCGGGAGCCGCGAGTGACAACGCGACGTACTTCATCTCCCAGAACAGCAGACCAAGGTGCGTGACGATGATGGTCGATCCGAGTGCCGGAAATGAAATCCAGGCGGTGTCCTTCACCAGCCACACCGCCACGAAGATGAGCCCGAGCCTGATCAGGTAGCCGAACAGGACCGCTGCCATCATGAAGCCGAGCGAGATCCGAGCCCCACCGGCGATCAGCGCAGCGGCGAGCGCGAAGTTGGCAAGGACGATCGCAATGCCGTAGGCGCTCGAGATCGCGCCGTCGGCGCCCCAGATGACCGCGCAGACGGCGATCAGCGCCGGCGCGGCGATCAGGCCGCGCTTGATCATGTCGTTGGAGATCGCGACTTCGGGGGCCGGCCCGTCGATCCGGGTCGTGAACGCGTCGGTGTTGCTCGTTGCCGGCGTGGTCATCTCAGGCAACCTCTCGCTTGCGTTCGCTCCGCGAGCGATCGTTGGCGGCACGACGCTGCGATTCGAGTTCGTCCATCCGGTCGTCGTAGCGGTACTTCAGCTTGGCGAACAGCCCGATCGCACCGAGCAGGACGAAGACGATCATGAACACCGGCATCGTGCCGAAGATCCGGTCGAGCACGTAGCCGACGCCCAGGAACAATGCCACGATGACCGCCGCCTCGATGCCGAGGCCGAGCGAATCCTCGGTGTTGACGCGGGTCTGCTTCGGGACGAGCTTCATGGGTCGGAGAGGGTTCAGGCGCCTGATCGTCGGAGTCGAAGATCAGCTGCTTGTGAACGCACGCACAACCTAGTGGTCGGTCACCGTCGACGGCAACTCCGATGTCGCGGATTCCGCGGCGACGTCCGCGCGGTCGTCATCGCCGACCGCCGCGGTCACCGGTTCGGCCTCCGCCTCACCCGCGGTCTCGGCCTCGGAGTTCTCGCGTCGCCGTGCGCGCACGCTCGGGTGCAGCACCGTGTACAGCACGATGGCGGCGGCCACGATGCCGAACGGGAGGTACGCGGGGTTGCGCCCCGTCAGCGTCGGGTAGAGCACGAACGCCGACAGCAGCGCGGTCCAGCCCCACAGGATCACGACGCTGCGGCGGTGGCCGTGGCCGAGGTCCATCAGGCGGTGGTGGAGGTGGCCCTTGTCGGCAGCGGCGAACGACTTGCGGCTCGACACCCGCCGGACGATCGCGAACCCCATGTCGAAGATCGGAACGCCGAGGATGAGCACGGGGATGGCGAGCGGCGCCAGGAAGAAGTACGTCTGCCCGATGAACTCCTGGTTGAACGTGTCAGCGCGCCCACCGACGACGCTGGTCGCGACCGCGAGCAGCAGCCCGAGGAACAGCGCACCACCGTCGCCCATCATGATCCGCGCCGGGTTGAAGTTGTGCGGGAGGAACCCCACGCACACGCCGACCGCGACGATCGCCAGCAACGGCCCGACGTTCGTGACGTCGAGCAGGTCCGAGGTGGTGAGTTCCTGGCTGTAGAGGAAGAACGCGAACGCAGCGATGGCCACGATGCCGGCGGCGAGACCGTCGAGACCGTCGATCAGGTTGATCGCCTGGGTCATCACGAGCAACCACAGCACGGTCACCAGCGGCTGCAGATCGCCCGACAGCACGATCGGGCCGTCGTAGAACGGTAGACGGAACGAGTACATCACCACACCGAACTGCACGAGCACGATGCCCGCGAGCACCGTCCCTGCCACCTTCGCCGGCGCTGACACCTCACGGATGTCGTCGATGAACCCGACGGCGAAGACGATCGTCGCCGCGAGCAGCACCCCCAACGGTTCGGAGTTCGAGTCGAACAGCGTGTCGAAGGCATCGACGAACCAGGCGGTGGCCATCGCGGCGAGGAACCCGACGAACATCGCAAGGCCGCCCACGTCGGGCAGCGGCGTCTGGTGCACCGTGCGGTCGTTCGGCAGGTACACCCAACCCTGCCGCCGGGCGAGCATCCCGACGAGCGGCGTGGCGGCGAACGTGACACCGGCGGCAACGGCTCCGATCAGGAGAAAGGAACCGAAGTCGGGCACGGTCGGTCAGCCTACGACGCCGCGTACGCAGGGAACCGCGCGCAGAGCTCGGCGACGTCCTTGCGGACGACCTGCAACTCGGCAGGATCGTCGCGGTGACGCAGTGCGCGAGCGATGAACGCGGCGATCAGCGGCATCTCGGCCTCGGTCATCCCCTGTGTCGTGACCGACGGGGTACCGATGCGCACACCGCTGGTGACGAACGGGCTCCGGGGGTCGTCGGGGATCGTGTTCTTGTTGAGGGTGATCCCGGCCTCGTCGAGCTTGGCCTGCGCCTCCTTGCCGGTGAGGTCGGCATCGAACGGCGTCAGGTCGACGACCATCAGATGGTTGTCGGTACCTCCGGAGACGAGCCGGAACCCCTCCTGGACGAGCGCCTCCGCGAGCGCCGACGCGTTCGTCACCACCTGATGGGCGTAGTCGGTGAACGACGGGTCCATCGCCTCACGGAAGGCGACCGCCTTGCCGGCGATCACGTGCTCGAGCGGGCCGCCCTGCCAACCGGGGAACACGGCCTTGTCGATCGCCTTGGCGTGCTCCTCCTTGCACAGGATGCACCCGCCGCGGGGTCCGCGCAGGGTCTTGTGGGTCGTGAAGGTGACCACATCCGCGTACGGGACGGGATTGGGATGGGCGCCACCGGCCACGAGACCGGCGAGGTGGGCGATGTCGAACAGCAGCAGCGCGCCGACTTCGTCGGCGATCTTCTTGAACGGTTCGGGGTCGAGACGGCGCGGGTAGGCGGTCGTTCCGGCGACGATCATCTTCGGGCGGTGCTCGAGCGCGAGGGCTCGCACCTCGTCCATGTCGATGCGGTCTTCGGCACCGGTCCCGTAGGACACGAAGTTGTAGAGCAGGCCGCTGGCGTTGACGGGCGAACCGTGGGTGAGGTGGCCGCCGTGGTCGAGGCTCAGACCGAGCACGGTGTCGCCCGGGTTCAACAGCGCCTGGTACACGCACATGTTGGCGTTGGCACCCGAGTGGGGCTGCACGTTGGCGTGATCGGCGCCGAAGAGCTGCTTGACCCGATCGATGGCGAGCTGCTCGATGCTGTCGACGATCGCATTGCCGCCGTAGTACCGCTTGCCGGGATACCCCTCGGAGTACTTGTTGGTCAGCACCGAGCCGACTGCGGCCATCACCGCTGGCGAGGTGAAGTTCTCGCTGGCGATCAGCTGGATCCCGGTGGTCTGGCGTTCGACCTCGCGCTCGATGAGGCCGATGACCTCGGTGTCGGGATCGGTGTCGGATGGGAACGGCATCGTGGGTCCTTCTTGGTGGGAATGGGTGGCGGGGTGCGGTGGGTTGCGGTGGGTTGGGGTGGGGTACGGGTGGTTCGGGGTGGGGTACGGGTGGTTCGGGGACGGTGCCTCGGCGTCAGAACTCGGCTTCGAGGGCGGTCAGCTGATCGACGCGGCGGGCGTGGCGACCACCTTCGAACTCGGTGGTGAGGAACGTGTCGACGATCTCCTCGGCGAGACCTTCGCCCACCACGCGAGCACCGATCGACAGCACGTTGGCGTCGTTGTGGGCCCGCGCCATCCGAGCGGTGTACAAGCAGTTGCAGAGCGCGGCGCGCACACCGCGCACCTTGTTGGCGGCGAGCTGCTCTCCCTGCCCGCTGCCACCGAGCACGATGCCGACGTCGGCACGGCCATCGCGCACGGTGCGCCCGACGCCGGCGCAGATCTCGGGGTAGTCGACCGATTCGGTCGAGTGCGTGCCCTGGTCGTCGACCTCGTACCCCTGGCCGAGCAGCATCGTCACCAGGTGTTGCTTGAGGTCGTAGCCGGCGTGGTCCGAGCCGATCGCGATGCGACGGGGGAAGGCGCCTGCGGCGTCGTTCATGCGAGCCGAGTGTAGGTGCTCGCCGCCCTGTCGGACCCCGCGCACCCCGACGACGTTCCCGTTTGCGTGGCGAACGCGGAGCACCAGCACTGCGACACAAACGATCGGAGGGCGGCTGTCTATCGTGCGGGCCCGTGGCACCTCGACCCGTTCCCCGCACACCCGACTCGCGCACCCCGGTGATCGTCGGGGTCGGTCAGTACGTCCACCGAGCCGAGTCGCTCGACGATGCACTCGAGCCGGTGGCACTGATGGAGCGGGCGGTGCTGGCGGCCTCGTCCGACGCCGAACTCGACGGGCCGCCGACCGCCGATGCGCTGCGCGTCGTCAGCCAGCTCTCGTGGCGGTACGGCAACACACCACGCTTCCTCGCCGGTCGCCTCGGCATCGACCCGCACCGTCTCGACTACACGACGATGGGCGGCAACAGCCCACAGTCGCTCGTGAACGCCACCGCGATCGACATCCAGGCCGGCGAGATCGACATCGCGATCCTCGCCGGCGGTGAAGCCACCCGTACTCGGTCGCGCGCCCGCAGGGCCGGGGTCGAACTCGATTGGCCGAAGTCCGAGCCGGGCGACGAGCCGACGATCGTCGGCGAGGAGCTCGAGATGAACCTGGAAGCGGAGACCTCCCGCGGCATCTACCTGCCGGTCCAGATCTACCCGATGTTCGAGACCGCGATCCGCGCCGCGGCGGGCCGGACCGTCGACGAACACCGCGACCACCTCGGGCGCCTGTGGTCCGACCTGAGCGGGGTCGCCGCCCGGAACCCGTACGCGTGGATCCAGGAGGCCAAGACCGCCGCCGAGATCACCACGGTCGACGAGAACAACCGCATGATCGGACTGCCGTACCCGAAACTCATGAACTCGAACAACGACGTCGACATGGCGGCCGCGGTGATCATGTGCTCGGTCGAGGCCGCGCGTCGGATGGGGGTGCCGGAGGATCGCTGGGTGTTCCCCCACGCCGGCACCGATTGCCACGAACACAACTACGTGTCGCACCGCGAGACGTTCACGCGCACGCCGGCCGTCGAGATCGGCGGTCACCTCGCGCTCGAACTCGCCGGCATCGACATCGACGACGTCGCGATCGTCGACCTGTACTCCTGCTTCCCGGCAGCGGTACAACTCGGCGCCCAATCGCTCGGCATCGACCTGCGGCGCCAGTGGTCGCGAACCGGCGGACTCACGTTCGCCGGTGGCCCGTGGAACAACTACGTGATGCATGCGATCGCGTCGGTCGTCACCGATCTGCGCGAGCGGCCCGGCGAGTTCGGGCTCGTCTGGGCCAACGGCGGGTACGCGACCAAGCACGCGTTCGGGGTCTACTCGACGATGCCGACGCCGAACTTCCGCCACGACAAGCCGCAGTCGCGCATCGACGCGCTGCCCCGTCGCGAACTCGCACTCCCGGCCGACGCAGCGGGGGCGGCCACCGTCGAGGCGTACACCGTGATGTTCTCACGCGAGTCGGCGCCCGAGCAGGCGATCGCCTCGTGTCTGCTCGCCGACGGCCGCCGAGCCTGGGGAATGTCGAGCGATCCCGCGCTCGCCACCGCGATGTGCGACGGCGAGTGGGTGGGCACGTCGGTCACCCTCGGCGACGACGGCACCCTCCACGCCGGTTGAGCCTCCCGTTCCGCCGCCAGCTCGTCGGGGAGGTCATCGCTCATCGTGTCGACCGCGGCGACCACCGCAGGCGCCGCAACCACCTCCACCAGCGCGGCGCGCTCGGCATCGCCGCCGAGGTTGCCCACCGTGGCGAGCACCTGGAACGATCCGGCGAACTCGCTCCACGACCGGCAGAACGGGTCGCCGTCGATCCCCGGCACATCGGGTGTCGGGAACGACGGCGATCGTGATCGTCGGCCCGCCGTCCCGCTCGGTGTCCGGCGCTGTTGCGGGGCCGGGGGTTCCGTTCGCTCGGGGACCGTCGATGCGGTCGCCGTTGCCGTGGCTCGGATCGGCGCGTCGATCGCGGACGGCGGCATCGATCGACGGCAGGCATCGGTGGCATGCTCGGCACCATGTCCGACACGGCATCGACCCGCCCCCGGCTCCTACTCGACTGCGACCCGGGGCACGACGACGCGATGGCGATCGTGGCGGCGGGCCGCTACGCGGACCTCGTCGGCATCACGACGGTCGCCGGCAACGCCCCGTTGGAGCGGACCACGCACAACGCCCGCGTGATGCGCGACCTGCTCGGCCTCGACGTCCCGATCCACAGCGGCAGCCCGCGGCCGTTGCTGGCGGAGCCGCGCTTCGGCGCCGTCGTCCACGGCAAGAGCGGCCTCGACGGTGCCGACCTCCCCGAGCCGACCACCGCGCTCGACGGTGCCGACGCCGTGTCGTTCATCGTCGACACCTGCCGAACCGTCGATGACGTGTGGCTCGTGCCGGTCGGGCCGCTCACCAACATCGCGCTCGCGTTGCGCAGCGCCCCCGACATCGCCGGACGGATCGCCGGCATCTCGTTGATGGGCGGCGGCACGTTCGGCAACTGGTCGCCGATGGGCGAGTTCAACATCTGGGCCGATCCGGAGGCGGCGGCGATCGTGTTCGGCTACGGCGGCCGCTTGATCATGGCCGGCCTCGACGTCACCTACCAGTTCCAGACCACTCCGGACCGCATCGCCCGGGTCCGGGCCCTGCCCGGCGTGCTCGCCACGACGTTCGCCGACCTGTTCGACTTCTTCAGCGGCAACTATCTGTCACGCCACGATCCCGGCACGATCGTGGGCGCGGCCGTCCACGATCCGCTCGCCGTGCTCGCGATCACCCACCCGTCACTGTTCGAGCGCAGCGAACGCCACGTGGTGGTCGAGACCCGCGGCGAGTACACGCGCGGCATGACGGTCATCGATCGTCGAACCATCACCGATCGTCCGTCGCCGAACTGCGAGGTGCTCACCTCGGTCGACGCCGACGCCGGATTCGACCTGTTGATCGACGCGCTCGCCCACTTCTCACGTTGACTCCGTCCACTGGGTCAGCGGCTCGCGCGGAGTCCTACTGTCGCCCGCATGCGCGCCGCGGTGATGACCAACTGGGAACTCCGGGTCGACGACGTCGACACGCCCACCGCCGGAGCCGGTCAGGTGCTCACGAAGGTGTTGTCGTGCGGCATCTGCGGGAGCGACCTCCACCTGCTCCAGCACGGCGAGGCATACCGACGGCTCACCGACGAACTCGCCGAGGATCAGCCGCCGGATCCGATGACACCACAGACGTTCGATCCGAGCGCCGACCTGGTGATGGGACACGAGTTCTGCTGTGAGGTCGTCGAGGTCGGGCCGGGCGTCGAGAACCTCAGGGTGGGCGACGTCGTCGTGTCGATGCCGGTTGCCTTCGACGACACCGGCGTGCACCCGCTCGGGTTCTCCAACCGCTACCCGGGCGGCTACGCGGAGCACATGGTGGTCAACGAGATGCTCGCGACGAAGGTGCCGGCGGGTATGCCCCACCGGTTGGCGGCGCTCACCGAGCCGCTCGCCGTCGGCGTGCACGCCGTGGCGAAGTCCGGTGTCGCGCCGGGCGACGCGGCGATCGTCATCGGTCTCGGGCCGGTGGGCCTGGCGTGCATCGCCGCGATGAAGTTGCTCGGGTTCGGACCGATCGTCGGGGCCGACTTCTCCCCCGCCCGACGTGCGCTCGCCGAGCACCTCGGGTGCGACGAGGTCGTCGATCCCGACGTCGAGCGGGCGATCGATGCCTGGCGACGCATCGACGGCACGAAGCCGCTGGTGGTGTTCGAAGCGGTCGGCGTGCCCGGGATGATCGAGCAGACGATGCGCATGGCGCCGCGGGGAAGTCGGATCCTGATCGTCGGTGCATGCATGCAGGAAGACCGCATCCACCCGATGATCGGCGTCGGCAAGGAACTCTCGCTGCAGTTCGTGCTCGGCTACGAACCTCACGAGTTCGCCGCGTCCCTCGCGGCGATCGCCGACGAGCGCGTCGATCTCGCCCCGCTGCTCACGGGTGTCGTCACGATCGACGGCATCCCGCAGGCCTTCACCGACCTCGGCAACCCCGAGGCCCACGCCAAGATCCTCGTCGAACCCTGACCGCCGGGGACATGCGACACGGCGTCGCCGACTTCCTACAGTGGGCGACGTGACCGACACCTTCCCCCGCCAGTACGCCCGGACACAGCGGTTCACGCTCGGCGACCCGCGCAGCATCACCGTGTCGCCCGACGGCCGACGGGTGGTCTTCCTCCGCAGCACGCACGGCAGCGACCCCGTGAACTCGCTCTGGGTGCTCGACACGACATCGGGCGAGGAGCGCCTCGTCGCCGACCCCGCGAGCTGCTCAGCGACGAGTCCGGCGACGATCTTCCGCCCGAGGAGCGCGCACGCAGAGAGCGCACGCGCGAGGGGGCAGGCGGCATCACGTCGTACGCCACCGACGCGGCGTGCACGGTCGTGGCGTTCGCGCTCGCCGGGCAGCTGTTCGCCGGCGGTCTCCTGTCGGGCCGGTCGCGTCCGCTCCCCGTCACCGGACCGGTCTTCGATCCGCGCCCCGACCCGCAGGCGCGACGCCTGGCCTACGTCAGCGGCGCGACGCTGCGGATCGGCGAACTCGACGGCACGTCGCGGCTCCTCTCCGGCGACGAGGAGCTCGCCACGGTCACCTGGGGCAGCGCCGACTTCATCGCCGCCGAGGAGATGGGTCGCTTCCGCGGCTACTGGTGGAGTCCGGACGGCGCCACGATCGCCGCGTGCAGGGTCGACACCGCGCCTGTCGCCGAGTGGCACATCGCCGATCCGGCCCGGCCGGATCAGTCCCCGGCGACCATCCGCTATCCGGCGGCCGGCACGACGAACGCGAACGTGACGCTGCACCTGCTCGGCCTCGACGGCACGCGCACCGCCGTCGACTGGGACCGGGAGTTCTTTCCGTACCTCGCCGCGGTGCACTGGGGCGACGGAGGGCTGTTGCTCCTCGTGCAGTCGCGCGACCAGCAGGGTTCGATGGTGCTGCGCGTCGACACCGAGGGTGGAACGACGCGTGGCGAGACCACGGTGCTCTCGCACGACTACGACGATGCTTGGGTCGAGTTGGTGCCGGGCACACCTCGCCGGCTCGACGACGGACGACTCGTCCACGTCGCCGATCGTGACGGCGCTCGTCGGCTCACCATCGCCGACGAACCGGTCACGCCGACCGATCTGCAGGTGCGATCGGTGCTCGACGTCGGCGACGAGTCGGTCGTGTTCCAGGCCAACCCGATCGACGATGCGTCCCAGCTCCACGTCTGGCGCTGGGACGACGACGGGCTCCACCCGATCGCTGACACGCCCGGGATCCACACCGCTGCCATCGGAGGACCGACCACCGTGCTGCGCTCGGCCACCCTCGACCAGGCCGGGGCGACCACCACCGTGCACGTCGAGAGCCCGAACGGCGACGAGGGCGAGAACGACGAGAGCAACGAGGCCGGCATCACGATCGGCTCGTTCGTCGAGCACCCGCTGGTGTCGCCGAACATCGAGATCGTGCACGTCGGCGAGCGACGCCTCGCCACCGCCGTGCTGTTCCCCCACGATCACGACGGCTCACCGCTGCCCGTGCTCCTCGATCCCTACGGCGGGCCGCATGCCCTCCGGGTGGTCCGGTCGTCGACCGCGTTCGCGACATCGCAGTGGTTCGCCGACCAGGGGTTCGCCGTCGTCGTCTGCGACGGTCGGGGGACCCCGGGACGCGGCAGCGACTGGGAGCGTGCGGTCCACGGCGACCTCGCCACGGCACCCCTCGACGACCAGATCGACGCGCTCCATGCCGTCGCCGAACAGTTCGGGGGCATGGACCTCGACCGGGTGGCGATCCGCGGCTGGAGCTTCGGCGGCTACCTCGCCGCGCTCGCGGTGATGCGGCGCCCCGACGTGTTCCATGCAGCGATCGCCGGCGCTCCCGTGACCGAGTGGCGGCTCTACGACACGCACTACACCGAGCGCTATCTCGGTGATCCGAACGACGGCGCCGAGCCCTACGAGGGGTCGTCGCTCCTCCCGTTGGCCGATCGGCTCACGCGCCCGCTGCTCCTCATCCACGGCCTCGCGGACGACAACGTGGTCGCCGCGCACACGCTGCAGCTGTCAGCGGCGCTGCTCGCGGCCGGTCGGGCACACGAGGTGCTCCCGCTCGTGGGCGTCACCCACATGACGCCGCAGGAGACGATCGCCGAGAACCTGCTGCTGCACCAACTGGAGTTCCTGCGTCGGTCACTCGGGCTGCAGGCGGTGGGGACCGCGCCGTCACCGTCATCTAACGTGCCAGACGAGGAGTGATGATGAACCGCCGTCTCCAGGATCTGTACCAGGGCGTCGCCGTGTACGCGACCGCCGACCTCGAACACCGCGCCGCGCTCGAGCTGCTCGCGCTCGTGATGCTCGCCGACCACAGCATCAGCGACGACGAGGTCGACCTGCTGCGCGAGATCAGCACCGACTGGCGCGAGGAGGGAGCGACCTTCGAGGAGTACATCCGACCCGCGATCGAGGAAGCCCGCCATGCGATCGAGCGAGACCGGGTGGAGGACTTCCTCGATTCGATCGACGAGCGGATCAGCAGCCGGATCCTGCGCTCGGCACTCTTCTCCGCCGCCCGCGACATCGCGGGGGTCGACCACGACCTGACGCCCGAGGAGGGCACGATCCTCGCCGAGGTCGCCGTCCGCTTCGACTGAGTCAGCGGGTCCGGCCGAGCGCGATCCGGTCGAGCCCGGCGAGATCGGGACGAACCTCGACGTCGACGAACCCGGCGTCGCGCAGGAGCGCAGCGACCGCCGCACCCTGGTCGGCGCCGATCTCGAGCACGAGCCACCCCCCGTCGCGGAGGCGCCGAGGTGCCGCCGGAACGATCCGGCGGAGTTCGTCGAGGCCGTCGGCACCGGCGAAGAGCGCCCCGTGAGGTTCCCAGTCGCCGACGCTCGGCTCCACGTCGGGCGATCCGACCGCCACGTACGGCGGGTTCGAGACGATCACGTCGCAGCGGACGTCGGCGGGGAGGGCCTCGAACCAGGAGCCCGAGGCGGTCCGAACGTTGACCCCTGCCGGCCCGAGCCCGGCGATGTTGGCCCGCGCGACGTCGAGCGCGTCGTCGCTGACGTCGGTGATCCACACCGTGGTGCCCACCCGTGGCAGCTCGTACGCCAGCGCGAGACCGATCGCTCCCGACCCGGTGCCGAGGTCGGCGACCACCCGGGTCGGGCCGACACCCGATGCCTTCTCGAGCGCCACCTCGGCGACCAGTTCGGTCTCCGGACGAGGGATCAGCACCCGCTGGTCGACCGCGAGCGTGATGCGGCGGAACGTCCACTCCCCCAGCACGTACTGCAGCGGTTCGCCTCGGCGGAGCCGGGCGAGCATCGCATCGAGATGGCTGACCATGCGCACCGTGGCCGGTTCGTCGAGACGAGCGAGGAACTCGTCGCCGTCGGCCGATCCCGACGCGACCTCGCACAACCACCGTGCCTGGGCCCTGTCGCGGACCGCGTCGCTGGTCTCGGCCCACAGCTCTCGCCAGGAGAGGGTCGCGTCGCCGCTCATGCGCCGTCGGCGAGGAGACGGGCCCGCTCGTCGGCGGCCAGCGCATCGACGACCACCTGCAGGTCGCCGGCCAGGATCGCCGCCAAGCGGTACACCGTGAAACCGATGCGATGGTCGGTGACACGGTTCTCCTTGTAGTTGTAGGTCCGGATCTTCTCGCTGCGGCCACCGCCCCCGACCTGCGATCGTCGTTCGGCAGACAGCTCGTCGCTCCGCTGCCGCTCGGCCAGTTCGAACAGCCGGGCCCGCAGCACGAGCATCGCCCGCGCCTTGTTCTGCAACTGCGACCGCTCGTCCTGCATCGCCACGACCACGCCGGTGGGCCGGTGGGTGATCCGCACCGCGGAGTCGGTGGTGTTGACGCTCTGCCCACCGGGGCCACTTGCGCGGTACACGTCGATGTCGAGGTCGCGATCGTCGATCTGGACGTCGACCTCGTCGACCTCGGGGAGCACGGTCACGGTGGCCGACGACGTGTGGATGCGGCCCTGGCTCTCCGTGACCGGCACGCGCTGTACGCGGTGTGGTCCGCCTTCGAACTTCAGGTTGCGCCAGGCGGTGTCGCCGCGCACCTCGAAGGTGACGTCGTTGAACCCACCCATGTCACTCACCGAGGACGAGAGCGTCGTCACCTTCCAGCCGCTGGCCGCCGCGTAGGAGAGGTACATCTCGTAGAGGTCGCGGGCGAAGAGGTTCGCTTCCTCGCCGCCTTCGGCGCCCCGGATCTCCATGATCACGTTCTTGCCGTCGTGCGGATCGGTCGGCAACATCAGATCGCGGAGTTCGTTCTCGATCGACGCGACGTCGGCGGAGGCGGCGTCGATCTCGGCGACGAGCATGTCGCGCTCCTCACCGGATGCTCCGGCGAGCATCTCCCGCGCCGCATCGGCGTCGGCGCGCCGCGCCATCTGGCGCCGGTAGGCCTCCACGACCGGTCCGAGCTCCGTGTAGCGCTTCGAGAGTCGCCGCAGCTGATCGGAATCGGCGAGCACCTCGGGATCGGAGAGCTGCCGTTCGAGCGTCTCGTACTCGTCGACGACGTTGGAGAGGCGGTCGAGCATGGCGTGTCGAGGCTACTGGCGTCGATCACACGGTGCGGATGTCGACCGGCGTCGCGAGCGCCGCAAGGAGTTCGTGCGTGATCGGCACCGCATCGCGCTCGCGCAAGGCGACCAGGACCGGATCGCCGGACATCGCCTGGACGTCGGCCACGAAGCCGACGAGATCGACGTCGACGCCGACCGAGCAGACCACGGCTCGCCTGGCGCCGTCCGCAGTCACGCCGGTTGCGACGCACGGCACCGGATCCTTGAGGTTCGGACGCGGGAGCGGCGGCTCGGCTGGAACCACGCTGGCCAGGCCGATCCTCTCCGGTTCCTGCTCCAACTCCCAACGCAGGTACCGCTCCTGGCCGAGCCGGTTGAGCGGATGCTGAGGGGCCTGCGCGCTCCGGTGCCGGGCGACGGCATCGACCACGACCGCCAGCGCCTCCGGGGTCGGGATGTCACCGTGCAGCAACCGGAACGCCTCCCGGTCGTTGACGCCGACTCCCACTTCGAGTTGCACTCCATCGAACGCCCCGCTGGCAGCGAATGCGGCGGCGTCGACATCGAGTTCGGCGATGTGGCCCATCGTCGGCTGGTCGACCACCCGGCACACCTCCAGCCCGCGCACCTCGCCGAACACCACGGCGTGTTCGACGTTCGGCGTCGCGCCCGCCTCGTGGATCACCGCGATCAGTGCCAGGTGTTCGGGCGGCGGCGGCGGCGGTGGCGCAAGCGGTTCGGGAACCGCCGGCAACAGCGTCCGTTCCTCGGCGAACCACACCCGCACCGGGAACGACAGACGACGCGCCCGCCGCGCGAGCAGGCCGGTGTCGGCCTCGGCGACCAGATCGAGCGAGGTGGCGCCGTTGCGGATCGCCCAGGCGAGCGCGCCCCCGAGGGAGCCGGCGGCGGGACCGTCGACGAGCACCCATGCGGCGTCGTCGACGACCAGCGCAGCGCCGTGAGGAAACGAACCCGGCTCGACGTCGAGTGAGCCACGACCGAGGTGCGCGGCGACGAGTGCGCGCAGCTTGACTCCGAGGAGACGGCTGCGGCGATCGGTGTCGTCGGGCTCGGTCACGAACCCCGACGCTAGCGACCAGAGGATCGCGACGCGATCGACGGGTCAGACGAAGTAGCCGGTGACGTCCGCGATCAGGTTGAGCGAACCCGAGCTGTTGAACAGGCGCACGTAGCCGTTGTCGGCCACCTTCGCGATCACGAGGTTCGCGATCGTCACGCCCGGCGCGACGTTGAGGCTCGATGCATCCGGTCGCGCCACGCCGTCGGGGTAGACGGTCACGAACGTCGATGCCGTTGCGTCGGTCGCCGTGACGTTCAGCACGACGGCACGAACTCCGGGCGCCACGCCACCGACGCCACCGATCAGCAGCGCCACCTCGCCTCCCGGGCCCACCATCGCACGTGGCGCGCCGATCGCGTTGCGTGTGTCGAGCAGCCGCGCCGGAGCCACCGCCACGAGCGGCGCGCCATCGGACGCGAAGTACCCGACCACGTCGGCGAGCAGATCGAGGTCGCCGGCATCGGCGAAGAGACTGACGCGCCCGCCGGCGCCCAGCTTGCAGACCACGAGGTTCGGAACGGTCTGCCCGGCGGCGTAGTTCAGGTTCGAGACGACGGGCCGACCTTCCCCGGTCGGCCACACCGACACGTATCCGCTCGCCGACGCCGACACGGCGGTGACGTTCAGCACGACGGCCTCGGCGGCGGCGGGCACCCCACCGCGTCCGGTGACCTGGAGGTCGATCACGCCCGGCGCGCGCAACCGGCCCAACGGCGCGCCGTTGCCGGCGCGTGTGTCCAACAGCCGCGCGGGAACCAGGGGCACCAGCGTGCTGGACGCGGTCGGGCGGAAGCAACCCATGACGTCGACGATGCAATCGACGCTGCCGAACGGGTTGTAGACGGCGAGACGACCGTCGGCCCCGACGCCGACGATGGTCATGTTGGGAACCGCACGCGCCGGAACGGGATTGAGCGTCGACGACGGCGGCAGGGGTGTTCCGCTCGGGAACACGGTGAGGAACGTCGACGCGGTGGCGTTCACCGACGTGACGTTGACGGCCACGGCGGTGACGCCGTCGACGGGCACGCCACCCACCCCGGTGACCTGGACCGACATGGTCTCGCCCGGCCCGATCGGCGTGCGGCGTCCGTCGACACCGTTGCGGGTGTCGCAGATCCGCACCGGCGACAGCGCCACGAAGTGACCGGCCGTGCTGTTGCCCGGGCTGTTGCCCGACCCTCCGCCGGGAGGCACCACGACCGGCACCGTCGGGGGCAGTGTTGCCCCGGCCACACCGGGTGGGTTGGCGAAGAGCGCGAGGTCCTCGACCTGCCCGCCCAGCACGGTCGAACCGCCGCCACCGAGCCAACCGTCGATCACGCTGCCGTAGTAGTCGCGGAAGTCCACGTGGTGCGCCATCCGGTCCCAGCGGCGAAGACCGGCGAGCGACGGCCGCTGCCCCCGGAAGCCACCACGCACGTTGGCGCCGAGGACGAAGTGGGGCGCCGACGTCCCGTGGTCGGTGCCAGCGCCGTCGTTGCTCCAGCTGGTCCGCCCGAACTCGGAGAACGTCATGATCGTGACGCGGGTCGCCCACGCCGGGTCCAACACCTCGAAGAATCGCCCGATGGCGGCATTCAGCTCCTGCATCCGGGCGGTGTGCTGGTTGGGTTGACCGGCATGGCTGTCGAAGTCGCCCCAACCGGCGCTCAGTACCCGGAAACCGAGGTTGGCGTTGATCAGACGCGCCATGACCTCCAGGTCGGCGACGAGCTCGGTTGGCGACAACTGGTCCTCGGGCGGGATCAGCGGGGCGAGTGTGCGGGCGACGTCGAGTTGGTCGATCATCGCCTGGCCGACGCGACCCGTCCAGGACGCAGGGTCACCGATTCCCAGGCGTCGCACGGCCGTGTAGATCTTCTGGTCGCGAGCGCCGGCCTCGGCACCGAAGCTGGGACGGGCGGCAGGAACCGCGGTCCCCTTCTGGCGCTCACCGACGAGATGCAGCGGCACCGACTGGCCGATCTCGGCCGCCGCGAACAGGTCCTTGCCATCGCCGAGACGCCCGTCGAGCCAACGCCCGAGCCAGCCGGACGACGGGATACCGGTCGGTCGACCCGCCATCCACTTGGCCATCGAACTGAAGTGACTGAGGTCGGGGTCGGGGTAGCCGACCCCTTCGACGATCGCCAGCTGTCCGGCGTCCCAGAACCGTTTGAACTGGGTGAGCGCCGGGTTGAGGCCGCTGTTCGCGTCGAGTGGCAGCGCGGAGGATCCGGCGATGGCGAGCGAGCCGTGCTGCGTGCGGTAGTTGCCGTCGTTGAACGGCACGACGGTGTTGAGCCCGTCGTTGCCGCCGAACATGCCGAGCACCACGAGGATCCCGTCGTTCGGTCCGATCGGACCGGCGGCCCAGACCGACGGATCGAAGCCGGGCAGGTCGAGGTTGAGCAGCGAGCCACCACTGCTCGCGATGGCACCGGCGCCGACACCCATGCCGATCAGCTGCAGGAAGCGGCGGCGGTCGATCGCGAAGCGGTCGGTCTCGGCCACACGGAGGTGGGCGAGCGCATCGGCGGTGGAGATGTCGGGATCGAGCATGTCAGGCCACGTGCATCTCGGGTGCGAGCATCATCAGGAGTACGGCGTCGTTGCGTTCCCACACCGACGCGCCGCTGGCGTAGCGCACCACCTCCGCTCGTGCGGCGTCGGTGAGTCGGATGCCCATGTAGGTCTCGAGCACGGCGACGTAGTCGGCGTTCGACAGCGTCGGGATCCCCGCGCTGTTGGCGGTCACCTGGCTGTTGGAGAGGCTGCCGTTGCGCAGTGAGATCACCCCGGCGCCACCGTTCTGCCAGTAGGTCCGCATGGTCGCCCAGGCGAAGCTCTGCGCGGTTCTGGCCCGTCCCTCCATCGCGCTCGCGTTGACCCAGTAGCCGTTGGATCGCCAGCCGCTGACGTTGGGCGGGTAGAGGGGACGCTGCCCCATCGCCTCCATCAGCCAGATGGCGTTGACGAACGCCGAGCGTTTCCCGGTGGCATGGAGCAGCGCGACGGTGTAGTCGACCGGCGTGCGCACGAGCCCGGACTTCACGGCGTCGGTGTAGAACGCCGGATGCGTGAGCATGGCGGTCACCCACGGCCGGATCGCGAAGTCGTTCGAGACGAGTGCGAGACGCATCGCTGTGAGGACGTCGGCCGGCGGTGCACCCTCGGTGGCGAAGGCGTTCCAGAGTTTGCGCGACAGGAACTCCGCCGCCACGTCCGGCGTCGAACGGCCCCGGTTGGCCGCGTTGTCAGCTCCGGCAGGAACCACACCGCTGCCGAGCACGACGTCGATGGTCTCGGGTCCGTGCGACGGCCAGGCTGCGGGGTTCGGATCGGTGTTGATGCGCTGGCCGAGGTAGTCCTTCGCACTGCTGTCGTGCCATTCGGGTCGCCACCGGTAGGGGCTGACGTCGTCGTTCCACTGGTCGGAGTGTCCGGTCCACGCCGCGGTCGATGCCTCGACGTCGGCCTCGGTGTAGTTGCCCACACCGAGCAGGAACAGCTCCATCAGCTCGCGGGCGAAGTTCTGGTTCGGCGACGACGCACGGTTCTGGTTGTTGTCGAGGTACCGGATCATCGCCACCTGCGTCGACATCGTCCGTGCGAGCGAGCGCACGTCGGTCAGGCCGTCGCGGCGCCACAGGTCGATCTGCTCGCGCATCGACACCGCCGAGTCGACCTTGCCGAGATCGCTGCAGAAGTGCCCGTGCCAGAAGAACGCCATGCGCTCCTGGAACGGGCGCAGGGCGTCGGTCGCCATGCGGTCGAGCCAGAAGTGGGTGAGTTCGACGCCGCGTTCCCAGTTCTGCGACGAGGTGAACGTGACCGTGGGCGGCGACGTCTCGACGTCGAGAACGTCCTCGATCGCCGCGGAGATCGAACCGAGGGCGAGCAGATCTGCCACTCGCTCGTTGCGGTCGACGAACTCGGTCCGGCGCAGGAGGTGTCGGACGTTCGCCTCGTTCAGCGCGGGCTCTGGCATGTGGGACCTCGTCGGCTGTATCGGCCGCCCACATGGCGCGCTTGAGCGCGTTCTTCGACGTGATATTCCGGAGGCGCCGGTGAGGCGCCGGGCTCAGCCCTCGTCGGAAGCGGCTGCCGGCGCGTTCTTGCGCTGGCCGTACCGCTTGTTGAAGCGCTCGACACGACCACCGGAGTCGACGAGCTTCTGCTTGCCCGTGAAGAACGGGTGGCACTCGTTGCACAGTTCGACGGTGAGGTCGCCGTCGACGGTCGACTTGGTCGTGAACGTGTTGCCGCAGGAGCAGCGGACCGTGGTGTCGGTGTAGTTGGGGTGGATGTCGGCCTTCATGTCGGATCTCCTGTGAATGGCTGAGCGGGTGAGCCCTGTGCCCCCGATCGTCATCCGGATCGGCACGTCACGCTATCGACTCCCCCCTCGAGAACCACCGATTGCACCAGGGGTCTGACCCCTGGTGCAATCGGCTCACATCGAGGGCTGTTTGGCGATCTCGGCGAGGAACTCGTCGTTGGTGCGGAACGTCTTGAGGCGGTCGATCAGGAGCTCGAGGCCGGCGGCGGCGCTGCCGTCCTGCGCGAGGCCCGAGAGCACCCGCCTGAGCTTCCAGACCTGCTGCAGCTGCTTGCGATCGAACAGCAGCTCCTCGTGGCGAGTCGACGAGGCGTCGACGTCGATCGCCGGGTAGATGCGACGCTCGGCGACCTTGCGGTCGAGGCGCAGCTCCATGTTGCCGGTGCCCTTGAACTCCTCGAAGATCGCCTCGTCCATGCGGCTGTTCGTGTCGACGAGCGCCGTGGCGAGGATGGTGAGCGAGCCGCCCTCCTCGACGTTGCGGGCCGATCCGAAGAACTTCTTCGGCGGGTACAGCGCGCCGGCGTCGATACCGCCGGAGAGAATCTTGCCGCTGGCCGGTGCCGCGAGGTTGTAGGCCCGGCTGAGGCGAGTGATGCCGTCGAGCATGATCACGACGTCGCGGCCGTCCTCGACCATGCGACGCGCCTTCGCGATCGTCATCTCGGCGACGTGCGTGTGCTCGTCGCTCGGCCGGTCGAAGGTGGACGAGATGACCTCGCCCTTGACGCTGCGGCGCATGTCGGTGACCTCTTCGGGCCGCTCGTCGATCAGCAGCACCATCAGGTGCACCTCGGGATTGTTGAGTTCGATCGACTTGGCGATCGTCTTCATGATCGTGGTCTTGCCGGCCTTCGGCGGCGACACGATGATGCCGCGCTGGCCCTTGCCGATCGGCGAGACGAGGTCGATGATGCGAGCGGTCATGTTCGCCGGATCGCTCGGATCCTCGAGCGTCAGACGCTGATCGGGGAACAACGCCGTGAGGCTCTCGAAGTGCGGACGCTTCTTGGCCAGCTCCGGGTCGCCACCGTTGACCGTGTACACCTCGAGCAGGCCGGGGTTCTTCTCGTTCCGCCCGGCGGGACGGACCTTGCCGGTGATGTGATCGCCCTTGCGCAGACCGAACTGGCGGGCCAGCTTCAACGGGATGTAGGCGTCGGCCTTGCTCGGCAGGTAACCGTTGATGCGCAGGAAGCCGTAGCCCTCGTCGCGGATGTCGAGATAGCCCTCGACATCGACTGGCTCACTGCTCTCGAAACCGTGATCCTGTTCGATCAGTTCGACGTCCTCGCCCTGCGGGCCTTCCTGGCCGCCCCGGCCCTTGCGCCGACGGCGGCGACGCTTGCTGTTGCCCTCGCCGGCATCGTTGTCGTTCCGGTTCCGGTTGCCGCCCTGGTTGCGGTTGCCGCCCTGGTCGCGGTTGCCGGCCTGATCGCGGTTGCCGGCCTGATCGCGGTTACCGCCCTGATCGCGGTTACCGCCCTGATCGCGGTTACCGCCCTGATCGCGGTTACCGCCCTGATCGCGGTTACCGCCCTGATCGCGGTTACCGCCCTGATCGCGGTTACCGCCCTGATCGCGGTTACCGCCCTGATCGCGGTTACCGCCCTGATCGCGGTTACCGGCCTGGTCGCGGTTACCGGCCTGGTCGCGGTTACCGGCCTGGTCGCGGTTACCGGCCTCGCGCTCGCTGCGCGGTTGGTCCTGGCGGGTGCGCTCGCCACGAGGCTGTTCGCCCTTCGAGGCATCGGAGGTCGATGCCTCGCCGGCATCGGCGGCGTCGCCGCCTCCACCATTGCGGGTGAGCTCGATCTCCCAGTCGGCGAGGGGCTCGCCATCGGGCCCGAGCACCACCTCGGGAGCGTCCGTCGAGCCCGCTCCGTTGTCGGCTGCGGGCTCGACCTTCGCGGTCTCCTCCGACTTGGGGGCGGCGGCCTCCCGGTCGGCGGGCGCCGGGCTCGGCGACTCGACGGCCGGCGCGCTCGCGCCGGAGCCGGTGGTGTCGAGGATCTTGTCGATGATGTCCGACTTCTTCTGTCTGGCGGTGACCTTGACGCCGAGCGCCTTGGCCATCTCCAGCAGGGTGTCCTTGTCCTTCGATTCGAGCATGGACTGTTCGAGTGCCGCTGCGGCCACGAGGGTTCCTCTCTTCTCGTGCGCCGAACGCGACGCCACGAGTGTTGGAGTACCAGGGGGGAGGGGTGTGTGGTGGCGACGATCGCGCCCGCAGACGGGGTTCCCCTGGCAGAAAATTCGCACACGACCGAGATCTCGGGGTGCGGCTCGGGCGAACCGAGCAACGGTCACGATACCAGACCGACCGCCATCTGCCACGCATCCCCGTCCTCCCGCCACCCGTCACTCACCCATCACCCACGCATCCACCACCCGATCTCCCTCGAACCACCCGAAAAATGCCTCGATACGGTCGCCAGGCGACCGAAATCCGGCAGATTTCGGAGGGGCGTGGGTCAGGGGCGGGTGAGGCGTTCGACGAGCGCTTCGACCGCGGCGAGATCGCAGGCGACGGTCTCGGTGCGTTCGGGACGGTCGAAGAGATCGGCGAGGTGCTCGGGCAGCGCGGGGCGTACGCCGGTGGCGCGCTCGACGGCGTCGGGAAACTTCGCCGGATGCGCGGTGGCGAGCGTGACCACGGGATGATCAGGGCCGTCGAGCCCGGTGAGCAGCGCTGCCGCTGCGGTGCCGGTGGCGGTGTGCGGGTCGAGGAGCATGCCGGTGTCGCGGTGAAACCGCGCGATCTCGTCGATCGTCGCCTCGTCGTCGAACGAGGCGGCGCGGAAGTGCCCCGTGATGTACTCGTCGCGTTGGTCGGCCTCGATGTCGAGACGCCCAGTGGATCGGAAGCGGCCGAGCTGCTCGGAGGTCATGCCGCCGTCGCGACCGTTCATCTCGAACAGCAGCCGCTCGAAGTTCGACGACACCTGGATGTCCATCGACGGGCTCAGCGTCGGTACGACGTCGCGGGTCGACATGTCGCCGTCGTTGACGAAGCGGGTGAGGATGTCGTTGGTGTTCGACGCCACCAGGAAGTCACGGATCGGCGCACCCATCTCCCGCGCGATCCAGCCCGACAGCACGTTGCCGAAGTTGCCGGTCGGCACGCTGAACGTCACCGGCTCGGCGAAGGTCTCGGCGGCCGTGACGTAGTACACGGTCTGCGCCATCACCCTGGCCCAGTTGATCGAGTTGACCGCCGACAGGTTGTTGCGCCGCCGGAACTCGACGTCGTTGAACATCGCTTTCACGAGATCCTGGCAGTCGTCGAACGTGCCCTCGACCGCCACCGCGTGTGCGTTCGGTTGATCGACCGTGGTCATCTGCCGACGCTGCACCTCGCTCGTCCGACCGAGCGGATACAGGATCACGATGTCGACGTGCTCACACCCGGCGACACCGTCGATCGCCGCGGAGCCCGTGTCGCCGCTCGTGGCGCCGACGATCGTGACCCGTTCGCCGCGCTGCGCGAGCACGTGATCGAACATCCGCCCGACGAGCTGCAGTGCGACGTCCTTGAACGCCAGGGTCGGGCCGTGGAACAGCTCCTGGACCCACTGCTGGTGGTCGACCTGCACGAGCGGCGTCACCGCCGGGTGACGGAAGGTCTCGTAGGCGTCGATGCAGAGCTTGGTCAGCGTGATCTCGTCGAGGTCGGGTTCGACGAACGGGAGCATCACCTGGACCGCACGTTCGACATACGACGTCGAGGGGCCATCGGTGAGCTTCGGCCAGCGTTCCGGTACGTACAGGCCGCCGTCGGTGGCGAGGCCGGCGAGGAGCACGTCGGCGAAACCGAGCTCCGGCGCATCGCCGCGAGTGGAGACGTACCGCATCGGGATCAGTTGCCGATCACGCGCAGGAGGCCGCCGACGTTGCGGACGACGTCGAGGTCGCGCAGCGCCCGGACCGTCGCCTGGACGTCGGACTCGCGGGCGTCGTGGGTGATGAAGACGAGCCGCGCATCGGGTCCGTTGCCCTCCTGCTCCGCGGCGCGGATGCTGACGCCGTGCTCGGCGAAGACGCCGGTGACCGCATGGAGCACCCCCGGACGGTCGGCGACGTCGAGGCCGAGCAGGTATTCCGCCGACGTCTCGTCGATCGCCCGCACGGTGGCGGCTTCGAGCATGCCGAGGGATCCGTGGGTGCGGTTGCGGAGGTTGATCGCGGCATCGACGACGTCGCCGAACACCGCGCTCGCCGTGGGCGCTCCCCCCGCGCCGCGCCCGTAGAACATGAGTGAGTCGACGAAGTCGCCTTCGACGAACACCGCGTTGAAGCTGTCTCGTACCGAGGCGAGCGGATGGTGCAGCGGCACCATCGTCGGGTGCACCCGCACGCTGATCTCCCCGCTGTCGACGTCGCGCTCGACGATGCCGAGCAGCTTGACGACGTAGCCGAGCCGGTGGGCGATCGCGATCTCGGCGCCGGTGATCCGGCTGATGCCCTCGTGGTACACGTCGCCGGCGACCACCTTCGCACCGAAGGCCACCGTGGCGATGATCGCCGCTTTCGCTCCCGCATCGAAGCCCTCGACGTCGGCGGTCGGATCGCGCTCGGCGAAGCCGAGGCGCTGCGCTTCGGCGAGCGCTGTGGCATAGTCGGCGTCTCCGCCGCCGGCGACGGCATCGGTCATCTTGGTGAGGATGAAGTTGGTGGTCCCGTTGATGATGCCGAGGACTCGCCGGATCGGTTCTCCGTGCAGGCTCTCGCGCAGCGCGCGCATGATGGGGATGCCACCCGCGACGGCCGCCTCGAAGAGCAGATCGCGCTCGGCCGCATCGGCGGCTGCGTAGAGTTCGGCGCCGACATTGGCGAGCAGTTCCTTGTTGGCCGTGACGACCGGCTTGCCGTTTGCGAGCGCCTGGAGGATCAGTTCGCGAGCCGGTTCGATGCCGCCGATCGCCTCGACGACGAGGTCGACGTCGGGGTCGGAGACCACAGCGTGCGCATCGCGGGTGAGTACGCCCTCGGTCAACTGGACCTCGCGCGGCGCGGACAGGTTGCGCACGGCCACGCGGGTGACCTCCAGACGCAAGCCGGTACGGCGCTCGACGAAGGAGGCTTGGGCCTCGACGAGCTGCACGAAGGCGGCCCCGACGTTGCCACATCCGAGGACGCCGATGCGGACCGTTTCCAGGTTGTTCGTCACGGGGTGGAGGCTACGGGATCCGGTACCGTGACCCCATGACCGTTTCTCACCGGGACGGTCGCCGAACGCGGCTCGGTGCACGTCTGGCCGTGGTCGCGATTGCCCTGACGGCTGCATCGTGCGGTGGCGGCGACACCGTCGGCGAGCCGTCCGCTACCGGCACGCCCACGGCAACGAACACCACCGTGCCGACCACGAGCACTGCGCAGACCACGAACACCGTGCCGACCACGAACACCGTGCCGACGTCCACGGGCGCCACCACGACCGAACCGACCCCGCCGACCGAGCCGGCCGTCACGGCGCCGAGGACGTACGACTTCTCGGCGGTGTCGCCGATCGTCGAGGCGTTCGTCGCGGAGCGGGGGTTGGACGGGGCGGGGCTGGTGGTGGTCGACCGCGACGACGGGATCGTCCACGAGGGGTACTGGGGTGAGTTCGGACCCGAGCGAGTGTCGCTCGTCGCGTCGTCGAGCAAGATGATCGTCGCCGGCGTGCTGCTCCGACTCGAGGACCTGGGAGTGCTCGACCTCGACCAGCCGATCGCCGACCTCACCGGCTGGCGACCCGAGGATCCGTCGACGGCGACGGCGACGGTCACGCTTGCGCAGCTGCTGTCGAACAGCTCGGGGTTCGTCGGCCTCGGCCCGACCGCGCTCTACGGGCCGTACACCTGCCAGTTCGATGTGAATGACGACCTCGAGCGGTGCGGCGAGGCGATCTTCACGACGGCGGCGGACGACCGCGACGTCGTCGCCCCGGACACCGAGTTCCGCTACGGCGGCGGTCAGTGGCAGGTCGCCGGCGCAGTCGCCGAAGCGGTGACCGGCTCGAGCTGGGAAGACCTCGTGACCGACACCTATGTCGAGCCGTGCGGGGTCGACTCGCTCGGCTTCACCAACCAGTGGGCTCAGTTCGGCCCGTTCACGTTCGAGTACCCGGACGGCTTCGACGGCGATCCGGCCACGCTCGCACCGACGGCCAACCCCAACATGGAAGGCGGCGCCTACATCACTTCGCCGGACTACGCCGAACTCATGCTGATGCAGCTGCGGGCCGGGCGCTGCGGCGAGACACAGGCGCTCAGCGCCGAGTCGGTCGAGCGGATGCACACCGATCGAGTCATCGAGCAGTACGGCCCGACGGGGAACCCCGGTCTCGCGCGGATACGGCCTGGGATGGTGGGTGCGTTCGCCGGCGGACGGGTACGTGACCGATCCCGGCGCCTACGGCGCAGTGCCGTGGCTCGAACTCGCCGACGGGTACGGCGTCTCCCTCGTCGTCGAGGAAGACCTGCGGATCGGGATCGCCCTCGCGGACGAGATCCGGGAACCGATCGATCGGGCGATCGCAGCGGCGCGCTGATCACGCATCGCTGCGAACAAGCCCGGACCTCGCACGTCGAGAGGCGCACGAGTACCGTTCGGCGATGACCACGGCCGAAGCCCTCCAGCGTGCCTCCGACGGATTCCGAGCGGTTGTCACCCAGGTCGGCGACGATCAGTGGGCTGCCCCGACACCGTGTACAGGATGGACCGTGCGCGACCTGGTCGGACACGTCGCGTCCGGCAGCGAGATGGCGGCGAGGCTCGCCGACGGCGCCAGTCGCAACGAGGCGATCGCCGTGCTCGGCATCGATCACCTCGGAGACGATCCACTCGCAGCCGTCGACCGTGCGTTGCGCGGTCAGATCGTCGCGTTCGAGCGCCCTGACGTCGCAGCGCGCGTCTTCCACCATCCCGCCGGCGACATGCCTGGTTCCCAGGTCCTCGACTTCCGCGTCAGCGACCTGCTGGTGCACCAGTGGGATCTCGCTCGAGCGATCGGCGTCGACGAGTCGCTCGACCCGTCCGTCGTCCAACTGGTCTGGGACGGCATCCGACCGATGCTGCCGATGATGGCCTCGGTCGGTGTGTTCGGGGAGGGTCCGAGCGGTGACGTCGGTGACGACGCCCCGCTGCAGCTGCGGCTGCTCGACGCGATGGGCCGTCGCCCCTGACGTCGGAGTGCCGGAACGGTCGCCGAGGAGCGTCAGCCGAGCACGAGTTCGTGGTGCTTCGAGACCCCGGCGACCACCGAGTCGAAACGGGCCCGCTCGAGGACGGACCCCTCGCGGCGAACGCTGCGCTCGTCGACCACGATCAGTTGGTCGACCTTCGCCCAGCTCGGGCGTCCGGTGCGGTCCCACCCACCGGTGCCGACCGACACCGCACCGTGGCCCTTGTTCTTCGACGTCAACGGCACACCCGTCAGGCCGTCCGGGCAGGTGCCGATGATCACGACCGGCCGGTCCTTGCCCTTCGACGGGTCGTCCTCGTAGGGCACCCACGCCCAGACGACCTCGCCGGGGTCGGCGTCACCGTCGATGTCGGGCGAGTACTCGACCTTGGTTCCGGTGGGCACCTGGCGCGACGTCGGTGAGGTGGTCTTCTTCGTCTTGCCGGCCAGCCGGTCGCGTTCGCGGAACAGCGCGAACACCGCTCCGATGAGCCCCATGATCATGCGGTTGCGATTCGCCATGGTCGCCGAGCGTATTCAGCCGAGGTCGGTGGCCAGCAGGTCGGCGTAGGTTTCCCGGCGGACGACGAGCCGCGCCGCACCATCGGCGACGAACACGACGGGGGGCCGGGTGATCTTGTTGTAGTTCGACCCCATCGAGTGACCGTAGGCGCCGGTGACGGGCATCGCGAGGAGATCACCGACGGCGATGTCGGAGGGAACCTGCGCCGCGAAGGCGAGGACGTCGCCGGACTCGCAGTGCTTGCCGACGAGTCGGACCGTGAGGTCACGCTCGGCATCGAGCGCCCGTGGCAGGAACGACTCGTAGCCGGATCCGTAGAGCACCGGTCGGGGGTTGTCGCTCATCCCTCCGTCGACGGCGACATAGGTGCGCACGTCGGGGATGTCCTTGATCGTGCCGACGGTGTAGAGCGTGATCGCTGCCGAAGCGACGATCGCTCTCCCCGGCTCGACGCTCACCCGCGAGCGCACACCCAGGGTCTCGCACGCGTCGAGCAGCACGCTCCCCCACTGGCCGATCGTCGGTGCTTCCTCGCCCTCGACGTACGCCACTCCCAGGCCACCACCGAGGATCAGCTCGGGCAGATCGAGCGGCACGGCGAAGTCGGCCATCACCTCGGCGGCCTTCGCGAACGACGACGCCTCGAACACGTTCGAACCGATGTGGCAGTGGAGGCCGACCAGCTCCATCGCTCCGGAACGCCGTGCGTGGTCGACGGCTCGCAGCGCATCGCCGTTTGCCAGGTTGAACCCGAACTTCGAGTCGTCCTGTCCGGTGGCGATGAACTCGTGGGTGTGAGCGTGGACCCCGGGCGTGATGCGCAACACCACACGCGGTGTGGGACCGATGCCCGTCGCAGCGAGCACGTCGAGGCGGTCGAGTTCGTCGAAGGAGTCGACGACGATGTAGCGCACCTCGGCCTCGATCGCCTCGCGCAGCTCGGCGCCGGACTTGTTGTTGCCGTGCAGCGTGCAGGCACTCGCCGGCACGCCGGCGGAGAGGGCGACGTGGAGTTCACCACCGGTGGCGACGTCGAGGAGCATGCCTTCGTCGTACGCGAGGCGCGCCATTGCCCGGCAGAGGAACGCCTTCGTGGCGTAGATCACTCGCTCGGCGCCGAACGCAGCGACGGCCTCACGGCACCGGGCGCGCAGGTGGGTCTCGTCGTAGACGAACAGCGGGGTGCCGTGGTCCTCGGCGAGTTCCTCGACCGACACGCCGCCGATCGTGAGCCATCCGTCGTGGCCGATCTCGGCGGTGTCCGGCAGCAGTCGGCGCTGGATCGCGCTCACCGCCAGCCTCCGACCTGTGCGCCACCACCGTTTGCGTGACGATTTCGGTGACCCGCCCCACCCGAAGTGCAACGCAAACGGGTCTGGCCCGCGCCACCACCGTTTGCGTGACGATTTCGGTGACCCGCCCCACCCGAAGTGCAACGCAAACGGGTTTGTGGACGGCGGGTCACATCTGCTCCGGGGCGTCGATGCCGAGCAGGCCCAGGGCGTGGGCGAGCGTGCGGGCGGTGAGGTCGGCGAGCGCGAGACGGCTCGAGCGCAGGGGCTCGTCGGCCTTGAGCACCGGACAGTGCTCGTAGAACGCGGTGAAGTCGGTCGCCAGGTCGTACACGTAGGTACACAGCTTGTGGGGGCTGTAGGTCTCGAGCGTCGTGTCGATCGCGGTCGGGTACGCGAGCAGCCGCAGTGCCAACGCCCGCTCCTGCGGCGTCCCCACCTGGATGTCGACGCCGCGCACCGATGCCCGATCGATGCCCGCCCGCCGGAAGATCGAGCAGATGCGAGCGTGCGCGTACTGCAGGTACGGACCCGTGTTGCCGTCGAACGACAGCATCCGGTCCCAGTCGAACACGTAGTCCTTGACCCGATCCGTGGAGAGCTCGGCGTACTTGACGGCACCGATGCCGACCATGTGCACCACCGCCGCGCGCTCGTCAGCGGTGAGGTCCGGGTTCTTCTCATCGATGGCAACCGCCGCACGCTCGAGCGCCTCATCGAGCAGTTCCACGAACTTCATCGGCTCACCCGACCGGCTGCGCAACCGCTTGCGATCGGTCCCGAGAACGATTCCGAACGCGACGTGCACCGCCTCACGGGGCGGCGCCAGCCATCCGGCCATCTCGGCGACCGCGAACACCATCTGGAAGTGCTGCTGCTGGCCCGCATCCACGACGTACAGGATCAGGTCGGCACCAAGCCGCTCGACCCGGTCGATCACGCACGCGAGATCGCTGGTCGCATAGTTGAAGCCGCCCGCACCCTTCTGCACGATCAGCGGCAGCGGGTCGCCGTCGCGGTTGGTGAACCCGGGCGGGAACACCACGTCGGCACCGTCGGATTCGACGAGGAGGTCCAGGGCCCGGAGCCGCTCGATCACCTCGGGCATCAAGGGCTGATAGGTGCTCTCGCCGGCGAGGTCGTCGTCGGTCAGATGCACGCCCAGCATCTCGTAGACGGTGTTGAAGTGCTTCGTCGACAGCTCGACGAGCAGCCCCCACAACCGCTGAGTCTCGGCGTCGCCGCCCTGCAGGAGCACGACACGCTGACGCGCCCGGTCCTGGAACTCGTCCGACGCGTCGAACGCCGCCCGCGCCTCTTTGTAGAAGCCGTCGAGGTCGCCGAGCGAGAGGTGCTCGGCCGCACGCTCCTCACCCAGGTCGACCAGGTGCTCGATCAGCATCCCGAACGGCGTGCCCCAGTCGCCGATGTGGTTCTCGCGGATGACGCGATGACCGAGGAACTCGAGCATGCGCACCAGCGCATCGCCGATCAGCGTGGTGCGCAGGTGCCCGACGTGCATCTCCTTGGCGACGTTCGGCGCCGAGTAGTCGACCACCACGGTCTTGGCAGGCGCGACCGTGGCGATGCCGAGGCGGTCGTCGCCGGCCACCTCGGCGAGGTGGGCGGCAAGGAACTCGGGGGCGAACGTCACGTTCACGAAGCCCGGTCCGGCGACCTCGAGTTCGGTTGCGACGCCATCGAGTGCGCCCGAGTCGAGGAGCTCTTGGGCGAGCTCACGCGGGTTCGCGCCGAGCTTCTTCGCGAGCGGCAACGCACCGTTGATCTGCGCGTCGGCGCGGTCGGATGGCCGCACGGTCGGGTCGGCGGGTTCGCCGCCGTTCAGCTCGGCGAAGACCGGCGCGAGCAGGTTGGTGATCGTGGCAAGCGGGTCCGACATGATCGCTCCAGTCTGCCGGACGCGACGGGACAGTCACAGATCGTCGAGGCGCTGCACCGAAAGCGCAGGGGGGCATCGCACACCCGTTCGCGAACCGGGCAGGATCGCGCCCGGGACCTGTGGCTGGAGGTCGGCACCGGCACGCTATGGTCTCGGTTGCGCCTGGGAGCGCTCCCGGAGGAGTGAGTGGTCGAGGACCGTGAGTCGAGTCATCCCCAAATTTGAGCACTGCTGGACGACCTGAATGGCCCCGTCCGTCCTGCTCTACGCCGGCTGCTACACGAACGAATCACCGATCGGCATCAGCGTCCATGACTGGTCCGATCCGGCTGGCGGCCCCGTCGAGTTGCAGCAGGTCGACGACATCGAGCACCCCTCCTTCCTTGCTGCGCACCCGAGCGGAGGCGTCCTCTACGCCGTCAACGAGACGGCACCACCTGAGGGTGGAAGCGTGACCGCCCTTCGCATCGACCCGGTCGACGGCTCGCTGTCGACGATCGATCGTGCCTCCAGCCATGGTGGTTCGCCCTGCTACGTCAGCGTCGACCCCGAGGGTCGATACCTGTACGTCGCCAACTACCTCTGCGGCACCGTCGCCGCCTACGCGCTGGAACCCGACGGCCGATTCGGCGACCTGATCGCCATCCACCGACACCATGGTTCCGGACCCACCGCCCGCCAGGGCGGACCCCACGCCCACTGCATCGTGCCCGGCCCGATCGGCGCCTCGGTGTACGCGGTCGACCTGGGGACGGATCGCGTGTACCGCTACGTCCATCGGCATCACGACGGCGACACGTTCGCACCGATCGACGAACTCGCGGTCGACGCCGGGGCCGGACCTCGACATCTCGCGTTCCATCCCGAGCTGCCGGTCGGGTTCCTCGTGTGCGAACTCGACTCGACGATCGTGACGCTCCGCATCGAGCCGACGGATGGTCGATTGGCGCCACTCGGTTCCAGCTCCACCCTGCCGGACGACTTCGAGGGCGAGTCGATCGCCGCCGAGGTTCGCGTGCACCCGTCCGGCCGGTACGTGTACGTCTCCAACCGCGGCCACGACAGCATCGCCGTCTTCGGTTTCTCGAGCGAAGGAGAGCCGCTCGAGCCGCTCGGTCATGTCGACAGTGGTGGTCGGACCCCGAGGAACTTCGCCGTGCATCCGTCGGGACGCGCGCTGCTGGTCGCCAACCAGGACAGCAACACCATCGTTCCGTTCGACGTCGATGCAGTCGCGGGGACACCACGACAGGTCGACGGCACCCTTCATCTGTCAGAGCCGGTCTGCCTCACCGTCGTGCAGGTCGAGCGATGACATCCCCCGCCGCGTCGGAGCAGCCGCGAGTGCTGGTCACCGGGGCGTCCGGACGGCTCGGCCGGACCGTCGCCGCGCGGTTCCACGATGCGGGCTTCGATCTGCTCGCCACCGACGTCGTCGACGCCGGAAATGTGCCGTACCGCTTCGTCCTTGCCGACCTCCTCGATCACGAGGCCGCGCTGGGCGCGCTCGAGGACATCGACGTGGTGGTCCACCTGGGCAACCACCCTGGCATCGGGCGTACCCCTCCCCAGCTCGTCTTCAACGAGAACATCTCGATGAACGAGAACGTGTTCCAGGGTGCCGCCGAGCAGGGCGTCGACAAGATCGTGTTCTCCAGCACGCTGCAGATGATCGGCTCGCACATCGACCGCCGCACGGTCAGGAACGAGCCCCCGGCACCGCGGTATCCCCTCGACGAGAGCATGGAACCCGAGCCGTCCAACGTCTACGCGCTCAGCAAGACCGTCAGCGAGGTGATGCTGCGCTACTACGCCGAGCGGTGTGGAATCGACTGCATTGCCGTGCGGTTTCCGCTGCTGCACTTCCGCGAGGATCGTGTCCGGGTGGGTTCGGGCGACGAACAACCGAACGACATCCTCGAAGGTTTCACCGGGCTCTCCTACGGCGACGCGGCAGACCTGATCGTGGCGATCACGCGCACCGACCTCCCGGGGTACCGCGTGTACGCCCCGGGCGTGGCGCACCGCCATCGGGATCTCGCTCCCCCCGAGCTGATCCGTGCCCACTATCCCGATCTGCCCGCCACCACCCACGACCTCATCGACGTGTCCACGATCGAGGAACAGACCGGATGGCGGCCGACTCCGGTCCAGCACTGGTCCGGTCGTCCGTAGCCCCGATCGGCAGACCGAGGAGTCAGCACCATGGCCAAGCCCACCACCATCGAAGACGTTCAGGTCATCCTCACCCAGCCCGACCGCGCCCGCCTCGCGGTCGTCAAGGTGGTGACGTCCGAACCTGGGCTGCACGGCGTCGGATGCGCGACGTTCACCCAGCGAATCCATGCCGTCGCCGCCGCTGTCGAGCAGCACCTCAAGCCGTTCCTGATCGGACGCGACGTCTCGCGAATCGAGGAGATCTGGCAGATGTCGATGGTGCACGGGTACTGGCGCAACGGGCCGGTGTTGAACAACGCCATCTCCGGTGTCGATCAGGCGCTGTGGGACATCAAGGGCAAGCAAGCCGGGATGCCGGTCCACGACCTGCTCGGCGGCAAGTGCCGCGAGGCCGCCAACGTGTACGTCCACGCCGACGGACCCACCCCGCAGGACGTCGCCGACCGGGTGCAACAGTTCGTCAGCGACGGCTTCCGCTACGTCCGGATCCAGCAAGGCCTCTACGGCGGCGGGCAGACCGGCACGGCGCCACCCAAGGGCGCGCCGGCCGGCGCCTACTTCGATCCGAAGGCGTACCGTCGCGAGACGCTGACGATGATGGAGCACGTTCGCGGCGTGGTGGGCCCGGACGTGGAGTTGCTGCACGACGTCCACGAGCGACTCGCCCCCTCCGACGCCGTGCTGTTCGCCAAGGATGTCGAACCGTTGCGGTTGTTCTTCCTCGAGGACCTGCTCGCCCCCGAGGATCTGCAGTGGTTCGAACGCGTCCGGTCCCAGTCGGCGACGCCGCTCGCGATGGGCGAGTTGTTCAACCATCCGCTCGAATGGCGGACCCTGATCGAGCAGCGGTTGATCGACTTCATCCGGATGCACGTGAGCCAGATGGGTGGCATCACCCCGGCCCGAAAGGCCGCCGACATGGCCCATGCGTACGGGATCCGCACCGCATGGCACGGTCCGCCCGACACGTCGCCCGTCGGGCACGCCGCCAACCTCCACCTCGATCTGTGGTCACCGGCGTTCGGCGTGCAGGAGTGGTACCGGCCGTCCGAGCTCGAGTACGAGATGTTCCCGGGGCTCCCCGTCGTGGAGGACGGCTACCTGTACCCCAACGATCGGCCGGGTCTCGGGATCGACATCGACGAACGGCTCGCCAGGGAGTTCCCGGTGGAGGACGTGGTCGAGCAGTGGACCCAGACCCGGCTGCCGGACGGCTCACCGGCGCGACCATGAGCCGCGGCTCGGCCCCGGCGGACGACACCGTCGGTGCGATTGCTGACGTCCGCATCGTTCCGGTCCTGACGTTCGATGACGCTGCGGACGCGCCAGGAGTCGTCTCGGCCCTCGTCGCCGGCGGGCTTCGCGTCGCGGAGATCACCCTGAGGACCCCGTCGGGGGTCGAGGCCATCCATCGAGCGGCGGCAAACGTTCCCGCTGCGATCGTCGGCGCCGGCACGGTCACCACGTCCGCCGCAGCTGCCGAGGCGATCGACGCCGGGGCGCGGTTCATCGTGTCGCCCGGTCTCGACGACGGCGTGATCGCCACCGCTCACGAGCGCGGCGTGCCCGCGATCCCCGGGATTGCGACACCGACCGAACTGATGCGAGCGCTGGCGTCCGACGTGAACATCGTCAAGCTGTTCCCGGCCGAGGTGGTCGGCGGCGTGGAGATGATCGCCGCCCTCTCGGCGGTGTGGCCCGACATTCGGTTCATGCCGACCGGGGGCATCTCAGCGGCGAACGCCCGCAGGTACCTTGCGATGGACCAGGTGGTGGCCGTCGGGGGGACGTGGATGGTGCCGCGATCCGCCGTCGCTGCCGGCGACTGGGACGCCGTCACCGCAGCGGCAGCCGAGGCGGCGGCGCTGGGCAAGGTGTCGACATGACCGGTGGACTGACGATCCGGCCCGTCGAGCACTGCCGCTTCGACGTCGTCACGATCGGCGAAGTCATGTTGCGTTTCGACCCTGGGGAAGGACGCGTGCGTACGGCTCGGACGTTCAGCGTCTCCGAGGGCGGCGGGGAGTACAACGTCGGGCGTGCCCTCCGTCGTTGCTTCGGGCAGCGGGCGGCGCTGGTGACCGCGATCGGCGACAACGAGGTGGGTCGGCTGCTCGAAGACCTCCTGCTCCAGGGCGGAGTCGACCTCGACCACATCGTCTGGAAGCCGGCCGACGACGTCGGTGAGCACCATCGAACCCCGCTCAACTTCACCGAGCGCGGCTTCGGTGTGCGCGCGCCGCGCGGCGTGTACGACCGTGCCCACTCCGCGACCTCCACGCTGCAGCCCGACGACGTCGACTGGGATCACCTCTTCGGCGAACTCGGCGTGCGCTGGCTCCACACCGGCGGCATCTTTGCGGGCCTCTCCGAGTCGACGTTCGAGGTTGCCCGGGTCGCGATGGCGGCCGCCCGTCGACATGGGACGCTCGTGTCGTACGACGTCAACTACCGCCCGAGCCTGTGGCGAGCGAAGGGAGGCGCCGACGCGCTCCGCCGGATGACGAGCGAGTTGCTCGGCGACGTGGACGTGCTCCTCGGCGTCGAGGCCGGTGACTTCGATGACACGACCGACCGGCTCGCCGCCGAACTCCCGGAACTGTCGATCGTCGCGACCACGCGACGCGTCGTGCGTTCCGCATCCGTGCACGACTGGGGTGGGGTCGCCTGGTCCCGGTCGGACGGGACGATCGAGGGGACCGGCTACCCGGCCCTCGCGGTGCTCGACCGCGTGGGTGGGGGCGACGGGTTCGCGTCCGGCCTCATCTACGGACTGCTCGATGGCCGCCCGCTCCGAGACGCCCTCGAACTGGGCATCGCCCATGGAGCGTTGGTGATGACCACACCCGGCGACACGTCGTTGGCCGATCTGGCCGACGTCGAGCGCCTGGCCTCGGGCGACGACCCATCGGTCATTCGCTGAACACGCCAGAGGACGCCGTGATGCACGAGGTGTACGCATACGGGATGATCGCCCCCAGCACCCTGATCGTGCTCGACGACGACTACCCCCCGCCGGGCGGATACGCAGAGATCGCCGGGGTGCACCCCTCCTTCGGCGGTGAGGCTGCGGGAGGCGCCTATGTCCTGGCCCGGCTGGGCGTCGGTACCAAGCTGGACGGCACGTGGCTCGGCCACGACCAACCATCGACGTTTGCCCTCGAGGCCCTGTCGGGCGCCGGGGTCGACTGCCGAGCGATCCGACGTGGCCCGACGTCCGTGATCGAAGTCGTCATCAGCGCGGCAGACGCCAGGACCGTGCTCGGGACCTACCAGCAGTTGATGATCGATCGCACCTGGAACGCTCCCTCCGAGGAGGACGTCCGCTCGAGCCGGATCGTCTGTCTCGACCCGTTCCTCGGCGACGAGTCCTTGCTGGCCGCTCATTGGTGCATCGACGCGGGCACCCCCTACGTCACCGTCGACGCATCTCCCGACTCGGAGATCGCCCAGGGGGCCGAGGTGCTCGTGGTCTCGGAGGAGTTCGCCACCCGCGAGTTCGGACCCCACGACCCGCGGGAGCTGTTGGCCACCTACGCCGAGCGGTGCCGAGGCCTCGTGATCCTGACGCACGGGAGCGAGCCGGTCGTCTACGGACGCCGGGGTGGGCAGGCGCAGGAGTGCGCGTCGTATCCCGTCGCCGTGCGCGACACCACCGGTGCCGGAGACAGCTTCCGGGCGGGGGCCATCTACGCCATGTTGAACGACGCCGATGACCCACAGCTCGTCCGGACCGCGAGCGCAGTGGCAGCGCTCGTGTGCCAAGGGTTCCCCGGTGTCCTGAACAGCCCCTCGGAGGACGAGCTGTCGGAGTTCCTGGCGCGTCACGCGTGAGACTGCACCGATGGCCACCTCACAGGACGACGTCGTGTGGATGCTCGACCTCATGGAGGTGCTCGGTATCGCCCCGGTCGTCGCCGGAGGGTGGGGAATCGACGCCCTGGTCGGTCACCAGACGCGCGAGCATCGGGATCTCGACGTCCTGATTCCGGATCCCTTCGTCGCCCCGCTCGTCGATGCGCTCGTGGACGCCTCGTTCTCGATCACCACCACCTGGCTCCCCGTTCGAATCGAGCTCTCGGACACCGTGACGGGCCGGCACATCGACATCCACCCCGCGTTCGACGACGGGTCCGACGGCTGGTGGCAGCACGGCGTCGACGGTCAACGCTTCGAGAGTCCGCGGGAGACGCTGACCCTTGGGACGATCGGGCCTCGAACAGTCGGCTGCTTCACCGCAGCCAAACAAATCGAACTCCACCAGGGCTACCCCCACCGACCCGAGGACGTGCACGACCTCGGAGTGCTCCGCCGACTGGTCGGACGGTGATCACGCCCGGTTGGAATGCGCACCCGGCACCGAGACGCCGTGGCCGACCGGCCAGGCCTGCGGGACGGCTCCCGTGTCGGCCTCACCCCGGACCTGTGACACCGATCGGGGCCATGACACCGGGAGCCGGCCGGTCAACGGCACCGCACCGAGCAGCGCGTCAGCGATGCCGTCGGCCTCGGTTCCGGGCAGCCAGCAGGCGACGACCGAGTCGGCGATCTCGACGATCGGCTCGATGAGGAGCGGGCGGCCCGACATGATGAGCACGATCAACTGATCGACCGACGCTCTCATGCGTCGCACGAGGTCGAGTTGCTCGGCGGGGACCGTGAGGTCGGCTCGGTCCCCACCACCTTCGACGTACGGGAGTTCGTGGATCGAGACCACGCCATACGGGCGGTGCTCGCCGTCGAACTCGGCATCCGGCCGATACAGCACATGCTCCGACCCCAGTCGCCTGCGCAGTCCGTCGACGACGGTACTTCCCTCGGTGATCGGCCCCGCTGCACCGGCCCACGAGATGGTCCAGCCGCCGCAGGCGAGACCGATGTCGTCGAGCGCGATGCCGGCCGCCAGCACCGGTGTCGAGGCGGGAACGGGAAGCGCACCATGGTCGAGGAGCACGACGGCGGAGGCACTGGCGGCCGAGCGCGCCAACCGACGATGCGCGTCGCACCCGATCACGTCGAGCGGCACATCCGGAGTCGGCACGTCGTCGAGCAACCCGAGTTCGGACTTGACCCGCAGAATTCGGGTCACGGCGTCGTCGACGCGAGCTTGCGCGACCCGTCCGGCGGAGACCAGGTCGACCGTCGTGGAAATGAACCGCTCGAACTCGAACGGCACCATGACCATGTCGATGCCGGCGTTGACAGCGGCCGCGACGGCCGTTGCGTAGTCGGGATCGAGCTGGTCGATCGCCATCCAATCCGACACGACGAACCCCCTGAAGTCGAGCTCGGTCTTGAGGACATCGGTCAACAGGTGGTGATCTGCGTGCATGCGGCTGCCCTGCCAGGAGCCGTAGCAGGCCATCACCGTGAGGGCGCCGGCACCGATCGCTTCGATGAAGGGCGGGAGATGGGTCCGCCGCAGCTCCTCGTCGTCGATGAGGGCGTCGCCCTGGTCGATCTTCCACTCGGGCTCCCAGCCGTCCCACCAGCTGATCCAGGGGTGGCGATGCCTGCCGGCCGTGCCCCACGCCATTGCTCCTTCGCCGACGAAATGCTTTGGGCATGCCAACACGCCGGTCATACGGAGGTCGTCGCCGTGCCACCCCTCCACGGACGCCCGCCCGAGCCGACCGACGAGCGCGCCGTCCTGGGAGAACCCCTCATAGGTTCGTCCCCACCGGACGTCGTTCGGGACCGCGAGACATGGGGCGAACGTCCACCTGGCGCCGGTGGCCGCGGTTTCCAGCGCGGCGGCGCGGGAGACCGCTCGCACGAGGTCGGCGTCGCGCGTCGCCCCGAGACCGATGTTGTGCGGGAAGATCGTGGCGCCGACGACGTTGTTGTGACCGTGGACGGCGTCGGTGCCGTAGAGGATCGGAATGCCGAGGCGGCTGCGCCTCGAACCAACGACGAATGCGTCCACCGACTCGCGCCAGGCGCGCGGTGAGCCGTCGCCGGGATTGCCTCCTCCACCGCTCAGGACCGAGCCGACCGACCACGCTGCAACCTCGTCGACGGTGGTGCTGCCGAACTCGACCTGGGTCATCTGGCCGACCTTCTCCGCCAGGGTCATCGAATCGACGAGGTCGGACACCGCTCTCCCGGTCACGGCGGGTACACGGTCAGGGTGCGTCCCCATGCCCTCGCATCTCCCTGTGCGACGTCGACGCTCGGGCCCCGCACGAGTCGCCGATCCGGAGCTCGGTGGGCAGGATGACGACATCGGAACCGTCGTGGTCGTTGCGGAGGAGTTGCACCGCCGTGCGTCCGACCTCCATGACCGGTTGGACCACCGTCGTCAACAGCGGGTCGGTGACCCGACCGTTCGGCAGGCCGTCGAACCCCACGACGGCGACGTCGTCGGGCACGCTCAATCCCCGCTCCCGAACGGCGCGCAGTGCTCCCGCAGCCATCGGGTCGGTGGCCACGAACAAGGCGTCGGGCTCCTCGGCGAGGATGTCCAGGGCCGCCCGGTAGCCACCCTCGACGTTGGGCTCATCGCGTCGGACGAGGCGATCATCGGGTTCCCGACCCTGGGACACGAGCGCATCCCGGTACCCATCGAGTCGCTCGACGCCGAACAGGTACTCGGATGTGGGACCGACGAACCCGACCCGCCGTCGGTCAAGCTGACAGAGATGGGCGGTGGCGAGGGCGCTCCCCGAACGGCTCTCGACGTCGACTCGGCGCACGTCGCGGTGGTCGGCCGGATGGCCGACCACGACGACATTCCGGCCACGGTCTCGCAACGTGGCGATCAACTGATCACTCCGCGGTCCGGCGGTCGCGATCACGCCGTCGAGGAATCCCTGCGACATGAGCGTCGGAAGGAGAGTCTCCTGTCCGCGCTTGCCGTAGAACGGGAAGATCGAGAAGATCGAGCCGGTCTCCTCGCAGCCCTCCCGGATGCCGTGCACGAGGGTCGAGTAGTACGGGTCGCCGAAGAGTTCGGCGACGTCGGCCGGCATCACGAGCCCGATCAGCCCCGTCCGGTTGGAGACGAGCGCGCGCGCCGCCTGGTTCGGGAGGTACCCGGTCTTCTCGATCACGGCCTCGACGCGCGTTCGAACGTCCGGTCGCACATCCGGGTGGTCGTTGAGCACCCTCGAGACCGTCGACCGCGACACCCCGGCCAACTTGCCGATCGTCTCGAGCGTCAGGGGCCGTGGTGTGTCCGTCATGTCATCCTCGCATCGAGTGCCGCGACAACGTGACGTCGATGCGAGCGATGGTGGCGGTCTGGTCGAAGACCTCGCGAGAGGTCTCCGGATCGAGTGTCGAACCCGAGACCTCGCGGCGGGTCCCGTCGGCGAAGGTGATCGCGATCATCGGTGGCGCGTCGGCGGCGGACACGACGACGGGGACGCGACAGATCGTGAACGCTGCGGTTCCTGGCGGCACATCGAGGTGCGATGGCCGACCCTCGACGTCGAGATGGGCGAGGGTTCCGGCCTCGGTCCGGAGCTCCGTTTCGCTGAACAGCACCGATGTGAAGTGGATCGAGCCCTCCGACACCACGAGTCCGAGTTCGGCCCAGCGGGTGAGCAGTTCTTCCTTCACCTGCCCGGTCATGCCCGGCTGCTGGGCCCCGGCGTGAGCCGGTGTGTGCGAGTACGGATCGGTCGGGAACGCGCCGTATTCGACGGCGGTCCGGTTGAACCCGAGACCGCTTCGTACCCGGTCGTACAGCCGGATCAGGCGGTCGAGCGACTCGCCCGCTGTTCCGGGTGGGGCCTCCAGGATCGACTCCTGCACGGCGACGAGCAGCTTGGCCACCATGTGCCAGTAGACCGACCCGATCCCTTCGAAGGCGTACATGGTCGAGGAGCGACCGGTGAACTCGTGATGGTTGAAGACGCGTTCGTACAGGTCGAGCACCTCGTCGGCGTGGTCGGTGACCAGCGGTCCCAAGTTGGTCGTGGCGAGGGAGTCCAGCGCCGCCGAGAGGTCAGCGGCGTTCGTGAAGTCGGCGTTGAAGTGGGTGTTCCCGTCGACATCTCGCACGATGATGTCGTCGTTGCCGGTGACGAGGAGCGCGCTGAGCAGCGGATTGGACTCGACCGCCTCGACCGGTACCTGGTTGCGTTCGAGGAACGCCGGCCTGCCGCGAGCCGGGTACAACACGAAACTGTCGACGTCGGCGCGGTACAGATCGGACTCGTACATCGTCTCGACGAGCGCAACGATCTCGTCGATCTCGAGCAGGCCCGAGCTGATCGCTGCGACCTGCCCTTCGAGCATGGGCTGGAGTCGGCTGACGCTCGCCTGCGGCTGCGAACCGAGCCCGGAGAACGCAACCAGGTTGTAGGCGTCGTACATGCCGTCGGGCCGATGGGCAGCTCGCAGCGAATCGTCGAGATGCAGCATCGAGGTCCGAAGGAGGCGACGCAGTGTCGCCGGAGCGATCGGTGTCGGTGCGGTCGGGCCCGCGGCATACAGGTGGCTGCGGTAGTCGTCGAACGCCGTGCCGAGATCGCGGACGACCTGGAAGCGCTCGCGATCGTCGATCGACGGTGCGCCGATCAGTTGCTGTTGTGCTTCCAGCACCGAGACGATGCGTTCGATCCATTCGACGACGTCCGCCGAGATGTGTACCTCCTCCGTCAGGCTGCTCGTCAGTTCGTCGATCAGTTGGAGGTAGCGACGGAGGTGGGCGAGCGTGACCATCGAGAGTCCGAACCCGACGAGGGCATTGTTGGCATCGTTCCATTCGGGGCGCTGGGTGTTCATCCAGATCCCTCCCCGCGGCACGAAGTTGGAAATCTTGGCGAGGGCCGGGATGAGCAACTTCTCGAGCAGCGTCACGTGCAGGACGCCGCCGGTCGAGTCCGGTACGAGTCGCCCGTCGGCGCCGAGGCGATCGACCCGTTCGGCGATCGCGGTCGCTGCGGTCGAGTCGAACTCGATGGTGTCCTTCGGATCGCGCACCAACTGTTCGAACGGCGCAATTCGATAGGGGACGTTCGCGAACGAGTACGCGGACGCTCCCAGCTCCGCGGCGAGCCGCGCAGGGTCGTGTGCGCGCAGCGTGCGCAACAGCCGGTACAGGTAGACGATCTGGTGATCGCCCCAGTAGCCGATCCCGCTCCAGGGGTTCTCGGGTTCGAGGACCTCCCAGTCGATCCCGTCGCTGGTGATCCGATACGGGTTGTATCCGTCAGCGGTCGAAGCGTTGACGAACTTGGCGACGATCGACGGCAGGTATCCGGGGAAGCTCTGGCACAATGCCTCCCAGTTCTGAAAGATGTCGCGCCAGTTGCCCTGGTAGCTCAGCAACGGCTCGCCATCGGCGTCTCGGACCCGGATCGCGAACTGGTTCCACGGTCGGCTCGGGTCGCCATGGCGTCGCGAGAACGACAACGGCAGGTATTCGTGCGCAAGTCTCCTCAGGTCTGGATTGCCGTTCTCGACCGCGCTGGTCCGGAGGTCGGCCACATCGATCGAGTCGGGGAGACCATCGAGCCAGTCGGCATGCTGGACGGCCACGTCGCTGTTGCGTTCGGCGACGAAGGCGCGGAAGCGCACGGACTCGATCGCGTAGCCGGCTGCGAAGGTGCCACCGCGCATGACGTTGAACAGGGTGTTGGCCAGATGGTGGGCGTCGACCTTGGGCGACGCCGTCGTCTGCACGCCATCGGCACTCGCGACGATGTCGTGCAGTGCGGCTGAGCACCGATCGACGTCGTCGTCGAGTTCGCGCGACAGATCGTCGCTCGTCGCGAGCTCGAGGGTGAGCCGGGCGATGTCGGCATGGCTCTGGGCCACGTCGGCAACGACATGCCATCGCTGACACTGCCCGGGAGCGATGTCGACGGTGGCGCTGACCAGGAACGAGCCGGGGCGGCCGGTTCTCAGCGACGATCCCGTGAATGGAGCACCCTGTCGAGCCGCGGTGACCGCGTGCGGGTCGAGGCTGGTCGACGCCTCACTCAGACCCGTCGACCACACAGTGGTCGCTCGGAGTGCCTCGGCGGGTTCGGGAACATCGACGATCAACGCCTCGAGGGTGAAGATGCCGATTCCGGACTCGGTGATCTCGCTGCGTCGGTAGGCGTTCGCGAGGTTGCTCATCTGCTGCTGGAACGGCACACCGACGCCCCACGGCATGACGTCGAGCAAGCCGTCGAGGATCTCGACCGTCAGCGGTTCGTGACCGGCGTGGTTGATCAACGACGCGGTTCGAACCCAACCGAATCGATCCGACGGCGCCCAGCGGTAGCGCATCGTGAGTCCGAGCCCGAGATGCTGCTCCTCGAAGATCACGACGTTACCGAGCAGACTCTTGCGGAGGCTCCGTCGCGTGTCGGGATCGTCGCCCGTGAACGGTTCCCAGACGGTGGTCGCTTCCGGTGTGCGGACGCTCAGCACCGTCACCGGCCCCACGCGGCCGCTGAGGTGATGGAGGCGATCATCGGTCTCGTAGGGGAAGATGCACTGCTGCGCCTCGACGCGGCCGGCAGTCAGCCCGCCGGTACTCGAGAGGAACATCCACAGGTCGGAGCTGCTCACGACACTCATCAGGAACGGGTCGATCTGGTCGATCGGAGAGATCCGGTACATCTCGATGCCGTCCAGCACTTCGATGTCCTCGTCGATCTCGTTGGCCACCGTGACCGTCATCACCCATCACTCCTTCCGCCCCGCTCGTGCGATCACTACCGCAGGTTCCGTTGTTGAGAGCGCTCCCAGAGTATGCGGCACCCGAGGACCCCGATCAACAGTTGACTCACCGATTCGACTTCGCTTAGGTTGGGAGCGCTCCCAGGAATCTGGGGGTCGGCTCGTTTTCGCTCGCGAACGCGAACTGTCAGAGGGGAATCGCGTGAACGCAATGTCGACAGAACGGAGCACGGGGGGCTCTGGCCGGACTGGTCAGCGGCGCCCGGGTGCTCCTCCGAGTCGTGCTGCACTTCCTCGATCCGCCGACGCAGATCACCATCAACAAGGGGAGAGACCATGACAAGCAGGAAGTCAAAGACCCTCGCAACGCTCGTCGTTGCGGGGCTGGCAATCGCCGCATGCGGCAGTGACGACGACGGGGCTGACGACTCGTCAGCCGACGCCACGACGGCCGACGGAGCAAGCAGCGACCTCGAGGGGACGCTGCGGGTGCTGATCCACCAGAACCCGGCAGGCGTCGAGTTCTTCGAGAGCTTCAACGACGAGTTCGAGGCCGCGAATCCTGGGGTCACGATCGACCTCTCGATCGTCGAGGCTGACGCGCTCTCCACGACCAACCAGACCCGACTGACAGCGGAAGACATCGACGTCACCACGATCAGCCTGACCGGCTTCGACAAGCCGGTGCAGGATTACATGACCGACGCCGATCCGCCGCCGTGGCAGCAGCTGATCGATGCCGGGCTGATCAAGGATCTGAGCGGCGAGGCGTTCCTGGACAACTACGACGAGGCTGCCATCGACAGTTCGTCGTACAACGGCGGCGTCTACGCAGTCGCACTCGGCCGCACGACCTACAGCGGGATGTTCGTGAACGACGACCTGCTCGCCGAGGTCGGCGTTGAGACGCCGACGACGTTCGACGAACTGGTCGCGGCCTGCGCCACGATCGAGGAAGCCGGCGAGAAGTGCATGATCGCCGGCGGTCAGGACGGCTGGCCGGTCCACGTCGGCACCTACGGTATTCTCGGCGCGCTGTACCCCGACCAGGAGGGCCTCGTCGAAGGCCTCTGGACCGGTGACGCCAAGTGGAACGATGATCAGGGCCTCGAACTGTTCGAGAAGTACGCAACCTTCGCCTCCTTGCTCGACGCGGAATCCGCCGGTCTCACCGGCGACTCCGCGGCCTCTCGCTTCACCGTTGGCGATGTCGCCTTCGGTCCGATGGGTGGCTGGAACGCCGGCACGATCGAGGACGCCGAGTTCGGATGGTCGTACGTCCCGTTCCCCGGGAGCGACGACGCTGCGAACAACCAGACCCTGTACGGCAAGGTCGACATGAGCCTTGCGGTTGCGGAGGACACTCCAGTCCCCGAGTTGGCCTCGGCGTATCTCGCCGCCTTCTCGGATCCCGACAGCTACGAAGCCTTCGCCAACGCCACGGGATACATCCCGACGCAGCCGACCGCGGTGCTCGACAACACCCTCGGTGAGTCGATCACACCGATCCTGCAGGAGGGCAACTTCAGCATCGGCCTCGAGCAGTGGATGGTGCTTCCGAAGGGCGCCGGGCAGTGGGCCAACGGCTGGGAAGCCGCTCGCTGGCTGTACCTCGGCGACTTCAGCGATCCGGTCGAGGCGGCGAATCAGGCCCAGGCCGACTGGGAATCGGGACTCTGATCCGGGTCGAGGCACTGAACTAGTCTGAGCGGGTTGCGGACTGCCCTTCGAGGCGGTCCGCAACTCCGCTCGGGTTCGTCGGCAGCTGCGCCGACACGATTCGACGATCACAACATCGAGATGCCGGGGGCAACGATGGCCGCGAAGACCAGAAACATGTTCGGCGGGGGGAAACTCGCACGGTGGCTACCTTGGCTGATGCTCCTGCCAGGCCTCGGGTTCTACTTCCTGATTGGGGTCGGGCCATCGTTGGCCACCTTCATCTACTCGTTCACCGATGCGACCGGCATCCGTGGCCTCCCGATCAATTGGGTCGGCTTCGACAACTTCGACGAGTTTCTCTTCCAGGGCGCCCGCTCGCGTGACAACATCGACGCGCTGAAACGAACCCTCATCTTCATGGTCCTGGTGACCACGATTCAGTTCACCGTCGGTCTGGTGATGGCGCTGCTCGTCAATCAGAAGCTCCGGGGCCGCTTGATCTTCCGGACCCTGTTCTTCGTGCCCGTCATCCTCGGCGTCGCCGTGCAGGGGCTGATGTGGAAGCTGTTCCTCCGGCCCGGCGGCGGTCCGATGGACTCGATCTTCGGATGGTTCGGATTGGAGTCACAATTCCTGAACGGTGAGAACGCGTTCTACTGGGTCATCGTCGTGCAGATCTGGGCCAATGCGGGGTTCACGATGGTCATCTTCCTGGCCGGGATGCAGACCATTCCAGCCGATCTCTACGAGGCGGCGGCAGTCGACGGCGCCAGCGGCTGGAACCTCTTCAAGAACATCACCTGGCCCCAGCTCACCCCCGCCATCAACACCAACTTCTTGCTGAACATCGTCGGTTCGCTGCAGGCGTGGATGCTGTTCCTCGTGCTGACCGGCTACAAGAACGGTACCCAAGTGCTCGGGTACGTCGTCTACGCCGAGGCGTTCGGTGGGACCGGCAGCGGGTCGTTCCGTCAGGGATACGCGGCCGCAGCCTCGATCGTGCTGTTCATCCTCGTGTTGATGCTCGGGATGTCCGCCAACGCCTTCGTCAATCGGCGTGAAAGGAAGTACATGGCATGAGTGTGCTCGACGAGTTCCCGATCGCGACGCCGGTCAAACCACCCCCTCGCGACAAGCAGGCGAGGCGCAGGAAGGCGCTGCGCAATGGCGCGTCGTACGCGATCCTGTTCCTCTTCGCCGCGTTCTACGTCGGCCCCTTGCTGATTCTCATCTTTGCGTCGATGAAGTCGCTGCCGGAGTTCTTCGCGGACCCGACCGGTCTCCCCGAGAGCTTCGAACTCGCCAACTTCGCCGATGCTTGGGATCTTGCCAACTTCCCGGGCTACCTGATGAACTCGCTGATCTATACGGTCGTGGCGACGGCGTTGTTCGTGGTCATGTCGGTCTTCGTCGCCTTCCCGATCGCTCGCGGCTACGTCAAGGGTGCCGGCGCACTGCTCACGCTCTACGTGGTGGCGCTGTTCCTGCCGCCGGCGTTGATCCCACAGTTCCAGCTGATCTTGAACCTCGGTCTCTTCAACACCCGACAGGGCTACATCTTGCTGTTCCTGATCAACCCGATCGGGCTGATCATCCTCGTCAACTACATCAAGTCGATCCCGCGTGAGCTCGACGAGTCGGCGGCGATGGACGGCTGTGGGTACGTCCGGTTCGTGTGGTCGATTCTGATCCCGTTGATCAGGCCAGCGATCGCGACGGTGACGGTGATCCATGCGATCGGGATCTGGAACGAGCTGATTCTCGCCAACGTCTACCTGACCAACGAGGATCTCTACCCCATCACCAAGGGTCTGATCGTCTTCGAAGGCGTGTACGGCAGCGACTGGCCCAAGCTCGCCGCTGCCGTGCTGATGCTGATGCTGCCGATGTTGGTGCTGTTCATGTTCCTGCAGCGCTACATCATCTCCGGTTTGACGTCGGGCGCTGTCAAGGGCTGACCGGCCACTCGAAGGCCGAGAGCGACGCCATGTCGAACACCAGGCCCAGAACCGGCCGATTCGCCCGATCGTTGACCATCGTCACGCTCGTCGTGGTCGCAGCGTGCGGGTCGGACGAAGGAGCGGCCGTGCAACCGCCGGAACCGATCCCGGTCGATCCACCCGACGGCATGGAGCTGGTCTGGAGCGACGAGTTCGACGGCGACGCGATCGATCTCGCTAACTGGACCTACGACATCGGCGGCTGGGGGTGGGGCAACGGCGAGGCCCAGTACTACACCGACCGCGCAGAGAACGCCCGGACCGAGAACGGGTTGCTGGTCATCGAGCTCCGCGAGGAGGAGTTCGACGGGTCGTACTACACGTCGGCCCGACTCAAGACGCAAGGGCTCCAGGAGTTCCAGTACGGTCGGCTCGAAGCACGCATCAAGGTGCCGAGCGGTAGCGGAACCTGGCCCGCGTTCTGGATGCTGGGCGCCAACTTCGACGCCGACTCGGACGACCCGGCCCAGCAGTGGCCCAACGTCGGCGAGATCGACATCATGGAATACGTCGGTCGGGAGCCGGATCTGGTGCTCGGCACCATCCACGGCCCGGGCTATGCGGGTGCCGGCGGCCGGTCGCGGTGGAATCGGCAGGAGTTCCTGATCGCCGACGATTTCCACACGTTTGCGATCGACTGGGATGCGCAAGGGATCCGTTTCTTCTTCGACGACGATATGTACTTCGACATCGGCCCCGACGACCTGGGCGAGCGCGAGTGGGTATTCGACCAGCCGTTCTTCTTCATCCTCAACCTGGCGCTCGGGGGCACGCTGGGCGGCACCGTCGACCCCGACCTCGAGTACCCGATCCAGTACTACGTCGACTACGTGCGGGTCTACCAGGAGATCCCGGACGCCTGAGCGAGCGCGGCTCCGATCACGACCGGCCGACAACCTGTTGCGCCCTCGGCAGGATTCGAACCTGCGCACACGGCTCCGGAGGCCGATGCTCTATCCCCTGAGCTACGAGGGCAGGGAGCCATGAGGCTACCGGTGACGCCAGCGTACGAGATGTGCCGGGCACATCTCGTACGTCAGTAGGAACCGGTGGGTGGTGGCGGGGCGCTTCCGTCGAGTTCCGCGAGGAGGGCGTCGAGGACGCCGCTCGCGCCGTATCGGAACGTCGCCGGAGTCGCCCAGCCCTCCCCCATCACGCCGTCGGCGAGGTCGAGATACGCCATGGCGTCGTCGAAGCTGCGGATACCACCCGACGGCTTGAGACCGACCGTGCGTCCGGCCTCGGCCGCTACGGCGATCTCGCCGAGCATCGCCCGGGCGGCGTGGAGCGACGCACCCTCGGCGATCTTGCCGGTCGACGTCTTCACGAAATCGGCGCCGTTCTCGATGGCGAGGCGCGCTGCTGCGGCGACCGACTCCGGACCGGGGTGGGCACCCGACTCGAGGATCACCTTGAGCAGCCTCGGCGGCTCGACCAGCGCCGAGATCGCAGCGACCATCTCGCCCGCGCGCTCGGAGTCGCCATCGAGGAACGCTCGGTAGGGCAGCACCAGGTCGATGTCGTCGGCGCCAGCGGCGAGCGCCGTCCGTGTCAGGTCGACGACGTCGACGACCGCGTCGTCACCCGACGGGAAGTTCACGACGGTCGCCACCCGCACAGCTGAACCGTCGAGCGACTCGGCACAGCGGGCGACGAACTCCGGCCACACGCACACCGCCGCGGTGCCGTGCTCGCGGGCGCGGCGACACAACTCGTCGATGCCGTCGGGAGCGTGATCATCGGAGAGGTCGGTCAGGTCGATCAATCCGATTGCACGGCGGGCACGTTCGGTGCGATCAGGTAGGTCGTTCATGCCTCGAACGTACCCGACCCGGACGAGTCCGCCGCCGGGCCGAGCTCGATGCGCGGAATGCTGCCGGTGTCGAGCCGGAGCTGGCGCTCCTTCGGTGAGTCGACCAGCACACTGTCGAGGTAGTCCTCCATCGCGGCTTCATTGGTGATGTCCTCGCCCCGTTGCTCGGCCATCAGGTAGCGGTGCTCGAGCAGCTGGTGGAACACCTCTGCCGGTTCCAGACGGGATCGGAGTTCGGGCGGGATCATTCCGATGATCGGCTCGTAGACCTCCGCCAACCACCGAGCCGTGGCGACCGCCCGCGGGATCGAACGGTCCTCCTGGCGCTCCAGCCAGGCCCGGAACTGATCGATGTCGGACAACAGTCGCCGCGCCTGGTTCTCCTGGACGTCGAGCCCGGTACGGGCCCGCAGATCGCGGGCGTGATGACCTTCCTCGATCAGCGCCGGCTTCACCGAGAGCGTGCGGCCGTCGCGGTTGATCTTCAACTCCTCGACATCGAAACCGAGCTCGTTGATCCGCCGCACCCGTTGCTCGATCTGCCAGCGATCGTCGAGGTCGAGCAGATCCGCCCGGGTCAGTTCGTTCCACAACACCTCGTAGCGATTGCGCAAGCTCTCCGCGATCGCGAACGGGTCGATGTCGTCGGTGATCCGCCCGCTCGCAATCAGCTCGAACAACCCGCCGGCCACGTTCTCGACGGCGATGTCCACATCGTGCGTTCGCATCCGATCACCGATCGTGGCGTGCCGTTCGGTGGTCTCGGCGTCGACGAGGTACGCCATCATCGCCCCGGCGTCGCGACGCCACAGGATGTTCGACAACGAGCAATCGCCCCAGTAGACGCCTTCGAGATGGAGACGCACGAGCAGGACGACGCCGGCGTCCATGAGCCGGTCCGCGAGCGTGGCGTCGCCACGTCCGAGCAGGTACCAGTAAGGCAAGGAGAAGTCGAGGTACCTGGTGATCAACACCCCGTCACCCGGGTTCGGTGCGTCCGACACGACACCCACCGGTTCCACCACGGGCAGATGATCGTCGCGGAGGTCGCGCAACACCCGGTACTCGTGCTGGGCCGCCACCACACCGGTCGCCTTCAACGCGTACACGCGGTCGTCGAAACGAACGAAGCGCACGATGTGCCGGCTGATGCCGTGCGCCATCTTGACCAACCGGCGATCGTCCCATTCGACGAGCGGCTGCTCCCACGGCAGGTCGAGGAAGTCGGGATGACCCTGTTTGGTGACGATCTCCATACGACGCTTCCTCTCAGGTCAGCCAGACGGCGGTGTCGGCCGGCAGCTGACCGTCGACGACCGGCCCCGATGCGAGGAGCACCTCGCCGGCCGGCAGTGCGACCGGTGAGTCGCCCATGTTGACGGCGCAGCGCATTCCGTCGGCCCGCTCGAACGCGACGACCTCGGAGCCGAGGTCGAGCCACGCCACGTCCATCTCGGACGGGGTCGCAGACGCCGCCGACGCACGTCGCTCCCGGCGAAGGGCCAACGCCCGGCGATACAGATGCAACGTCGACTCGGGATCGAGTTCCTGCACGGCCGCCGCCAGGTCGGCGTACTCCGGCGGCTGTGGCAGCCAACCGGCGGCGTCGCCGAACCCGAGCGACGGGCCGGTCGGCTCCCACGGGATCGGCACACGGCAGCCGTCGCGCCCTTTGACCCGGTGCCCGGAATCGCTCCAGATCGGATCCTGCAGCGCCTCGACCGGGAGTTGCCACGCCTCCGGCAGGCCGAGTTCGTCGCCTTGGTACACGTACACCGAGCCGGGGAGGGCGAAGGTGAGCAGCGCCGCCGCCCGCGCGCGGCGCGCCCCACGCTCGGCGTCGAGCAGGTCGGGCGGGCCGTCGAGCAGCCACAGTCCGGGCTCGACGCCGGCAGGAAGTCCGTAGCGCGTTGCATGCCTCACGACGTCGTGGTTCGACAGCACCCAGGTCGAATTCGAGCCCACCGCGTGGGCCGCCCGCGCGCTCTCGTCGATGATCGTCATGAACTGCTTCGCGTCCCAATGTGCGGACAACAAGTCGAAGTCGAACGCCTGGTGGTACTCGTCGGGACGAAGGTACAACGGGCGCCGTTCGGCGGGCACCCACGCTTCAGCGACCATCATGCGATCCTCGTACTCGTCGAGCATCCGGCGCCAACGACGCACGATGGCGTGCAGATCGTCGCGATCGAGGTACGGGATCGGTTCGGCGGTCGCCTTGCCGTCGTTGACGGCCAGTCCGGCATCGGGGTAGCCGGGCGCCTTGGTCAGCGCGTGTGCCACGTCGATCCGGAACCCGGCGGCGCCGCGATCGAGCCAGAACCGCATCACCGCTTCGAACTCGTCGGCGACGTCGGGATGGTTCCAGTTCACGTCCGGCTGGCTGTCGTCGAAGAGGTGCAGATACCACTGGCCGTCGGTGACCCTCGTCCATGCCGACCCCCCGAAGACGGACTGCCAGTCGTTCGGTGGCAGCTCGCCGCCCGGGCCCCGACCGTCGAGGAAGTGGTAGCGGGCGCGAGCGTCGGAGCCCGGCGGCGACGCCAGAGCCTCGACGAACCAGACGTGTTCGGACGAGGTGTGGTTCGGGACGAGGTCGACGAGCACCCGGATCCCGTGCTCGGCTGCCTCGGCGATGAACGCCTCGGCGTCGGAGGTCGTGCCGAACTGATCGTTGATCTCGCGATAGTCGGCAACGTCGTAGCCACCGTCGTGCAGCGGCGAGCGGTACCAGGGGTTGATCCACACCGCGTCGACGCCGAGTTGTCGGAGATACCCGAGACGCGACCGCATCCCGGCGATGTCACCGGTGCCGTCGCCATCGCCGTCCGAGAACGACCGCACGTAGATCTGGTAGACGACGGCATGCCGCCACCACTGCGGGTCGGTCTCGCCTGGCATGAACGCACTCCTCGCTCAGTCGATGGCCCGGCAACCGGGGCCCGGCGCTTGGGCACCACACTGTAAACGCTTACACTCCTCGCAGGGGACCCATGGAATCTCGAGAGGGCCGCGCGGGCAAACGAGCCCGCATCGAAGACGTCGCCGCTGCCGCGAACGTCTCGGTTGCCACGGTGAGTCGCGCGCTGCGAAATCTTCCGAACGTCGCCGACTCGACCCGTGCGCGCGTGGCCGCGATCGCCGAATCGATGGACTATCGACCAGATCCGGCAGCCGCACGACTCGCCACCGGACGGTCACGGACCATCACGGTCGTCGTCCCACACCTTTCGAGCTGGTACTTCTCCACCGTGATCGCGGGCGCCGAAGCCGTCTGCGCGGAAGCCGGCTACGAGTGCCTCGTGCTGGGCGTCGGCACGATCGCGGAGTGTGACCGCCTCCTCGACGAGCCGTACCACCTCGAACGACGCACCGATGGCCTGGTCCTCGTCAACATCCCGGCGACCGAGACGCAGGCCGCTTCGCTCGCTGAACGCGGCGTGGCCCTGTCGACGGTCGCCACACAGACCCCGGGACACCCTGCCGTGCTGATCGACGACGTCAAGGCCGGGCGGGTCGCGACCGACCACCTCATCGAACTCGGTCATCGACGAATCGGTCTGATCAGCGGCCAGAGCGACGACCCGATGGACTTCGAGGTGCCCCGCAGGCGTCGTGGAGGATTCTGTTCGGCCCTCGCTCGAGCCGGCATCGCATTCGACGAGACGCTCGTCCGCAGCGGCAACTTCGGGATCGACGGTGGCCAGGAGGCGATGGGTGCGCTGCTCGACCTCGCCGACCCTCCGAGTGCGGTCTTCGCGATGTCCGACGAAATGGCGTTCGGCGCGCTCATGGCGCTGGCCGATCACGGGTTGCGTCCCGCTGCCGACGTGTCGCTGATCGGCGTCGACGACCACGACGTCGCGCGGGTCGTAGGGCTGACCACGATTCGCCAGCGGGTGGCCGGTCAGGGCGCTGCGGCGATGCGGGCCCTCCTGGAGCGGCTGGCCGACCCGAGCGCGCCACCCACCACGGTCCACTCACCGATCGAACTGGTGGTTCGTCAAACGACTGCTCGCCGCTGAGTCACTCGCGCCGGGTTTCACTCCATGCGGCGTACTCGTCGGCGAACCCGATCATCATGAGCGGCAGCACCGCACCGGTGAAGACTCCCGCCGGTGCCGCCACCACGAGCAGCACGAGCATGTACAACGTCGTGAACCCGACCGCCCCGATTCGCCAGAACATCAAGCGGGGGATGTCCGCCCGATTGAGCACCAGCGCGCCGCCGAGACAGAAGCCGGTCGCTGCACCGAGGAGCGGGTCGAGCAGCCCGATCGACAACCCGGCCAGCAACAGGAGTCCCATCGCCTGCAACACCCGCTTGGGCGCAGCCGGGTTCCGTGAGATGAAGCCGAGCGCAATGAACACGAACGGAGCGATCGCCAATCCGATCGCCGCGAGCTCGAGCTGGAACCCCGACCGATCGCCCTCGCCGTCGATGAACGCGGCGCCGTAGCTGAAGTAGCTGAACATCATCAACGGCGTGGCGCATGCGATCGCGATCCAGTTCCGTCGGCGCACACCCTCGTTGTCCACCGTCGATGTCGTCGAGGCGGTCGACAGGATCAGCCCTTGACCGAACCAGCGGTGAGCCCGCGCACGAAGTACCGCTGCAGGCTGAAGAACACCACCAGCGGCAGGACCATCGTGACGAACGCGGCAGCGGGCAGCAGGTTGAGCGCCCCTTCGCCGCGACCGGCGAGGTCCGCGAGTTCGACCGTCAGGACCCGCTTGTCGGGGTCGATGCCAAGGAACACGAGTGCAACGAGGTAGTCGTTCCAGGTCCAGAGGAACTGGAAGATCGCGAACGATGCCAGCACGGGCACCGACAACGGCAGGATCAGCCTCGTGAAGATCGCGAAGTGGTCCGCGCCGTCGATCCGGGCAGATTCGATCATCGAGCCGGGCAGCGACCCCATGTAGTTGCGCAGCAGGTACACGGCCAACGGCAGCCCGAAGCCCGCGTGGGCGAGCCACACCGCCGGGTAGGTGCCGGTCAGGTCGACATTGGTGTAGACCCGCAGGATCGGGATGAGCGCCATCTGCAGCGGAACGACCATCAACCCGACGACGACGACGAAGAGAAAGTTGCGGCCAGGGAAATCCATCCAGGCGAAGGCGTAGGCCGCAAAGGCCGCAATCATGATCGGGATGACGGTCGACGGAATGGCCACCGCAAAGGTGTTCAGGAAGGCATTGCTGAACCCCTCGTCGAGGACGCGCGTGTAGTTGTCGAGTGTCCACTGCGCAGTGTCGAACGGGTTGGACAACACGGTCCACCAGCCGCTCGCACGGATGTCCGACGGATCGCGGAACGAGTTGATGAGTAGCCCGACCGTGGGGATCATCCAGATCACCGTGATCAGGAACACGGTGAGGTACACCGGGAACGGCGCGCGCTTGGCCTTCGGTGGCGCGAGCACCGTTGGTTCGTCGTCGAGCGCAATGTCAGAGGGCGTGTCGAACGTCGTCATCGCATGGCCTCCTCGGCCTTGAAGCGTCGGATGTTGATGATCAGGATGGGGACGACCGCGACGAACATCAAGACGGCGAGCGCGGCACCCACACCGTTGTTGCGGTTGGTGAAGAACTCCTGGACCATCTGCTGCGCCACGACCTGGGTGTTGTCACGTCCACCCGTCATCACCCACACGATGTCGAACACCTTCCACACCGTGATGACGACGGTGGTCCACACGACGACGATCGTCGACTTGATCGTCGGGATGGTGATCCGGGTGAACACCTTCCATTCCGACGCGCCGTCGATTCGGGCCGCTTCGATCAGTTCGACCGGCACCCCCTTGATCGCGGAGGAGAGGATGACCATCGAGAAACCGGTCTGCAACCAGATGAGAATGACCATCAGATACAGGTTGTTCCAGGGTTTCTGGGCGAGCCAGCTCGTCGGTTCACCGCCGAGGCCGACCTTGATCGCATTGAGCAAGCCGATCTGGTCACCGAAGCCCTCGGGGCGGAACGAGTAGACGAAGGTGAACACCACCGATGCACCGACGAACGAGATCGCCATCGGCATGAAGATCATCGACTTGGTGACCGACTCGGTCCTCTTACCGAGCTGGTCGACGAGTGTGGCGAATCCCAGCCCGATCACGAGCGCCGCGGCTGGGACCACGAGCACCCACAGGATCGAGTTGCGGATACCGATCTGGTACTGGCTCTCGGTGAAGACGGTGTTGAAGTTGTCGAGGCCGACGAACTCGGAGCTGTCCCGGTTCTGCAGGCTGAGGAACATCGTGTTGATCGCCGGGTAGACGAGATAGAAGCCCAGCAACACCATCGCGGGGCCGACGAACAAGAACGGCCTGGCGGCGTTCGCTGCCGCTCTCGGCAGCCGATCGATCAGCTTGTCGACTCCCCAGTAGAGCCCCCAGACCCCCACGGTGCCCACCACGATGGCGAGGATCACCTTGAGTCCCTTGTTGGCGTCTTCGTCCTTCAGGAAGAGGAACGAGAAGTAGAACGCGATCAGAATGATCGGGATGATCACCGCCGCGATGACCGACGCAGCCTTGGCACCGAGGCCGTACTCCTGCTGGATCTCTTCAGGTCGTTGCTGCGGCTTGCTTGGTTGGCCCTCGTCGACCAACAGCGGCTGCTGTTCGCTCATGTCGTCTCCCCGATTCGCATGTCAGCTTCCCCCGGATCCACTGTCAGGTGCCCCTTTCCCACAAACGTAGACGACAGAGGGGCGGCTCCAGCGAAGGAGCCGCCCCTGCCGTCATCGGTGCTGACCGTTCAGCCGATCAGCCCGGCCACGACGACTCGATCTGGTCGACCACGTCCTGGGCGGACGTCCCCCGCGTCCAGTCGATCATCCCCGTCCAGAAGGTTCCCTGCCCAACGGCCGGATCCATCAGGTCGGATGCGTCGAACACGAATGTGTTGGCAGCCAGTGCCTCCGTGACCGCCGTCGCGTAGGACTTCGCGGCATCGGTGATGTAGCAGTTCGGGTCGACGTTCTTGTTCCCGGGTAGGAACTCGACACCGTCGACGCCGTGGCCGCCGTACGGGGAGATCCCGCCGCCGGTGGCGGAGGCGTGGGCGCACTGCCATTCGGGAGTGATCCAGTCCTTGACCACGGCGATGTTGGCGTCGGAGCCCTCGAACACGACGATCGTGTCACCGCCACCCATGGCGCCGACGTTGCCGTCGATCGTCGGGAAGGGGAACACACCGAGTTCGGCCTCGGCTTCGCCTTCTTCGATGCCGGGGGCGCCAGGGAACCAGTTCGAGGCGAACGAGCCCTGCTTCAGCATGAGGCACCCGGGCGGCTCTTCGAACAGCGGGGCGGGCGAGTCCTGGACGTTGATCGAGCCGATGTTCTCGGCGCCACCGAGGACGAAGCCGTCACCGAAGACGATCTCGCCGAAGGTGTCGAACGCCTCGACGACCTCGGGGGAGTTGAACGGCACCTCGTGGTTGTACCACTGGGCATAGAACTCGGAGCCGGCCTGGCGAACGAGGATGTCTTCGATCCAGTCCGTTCCGGCCCAGCCGGTCGCGCCGGCAGACTCGAAGCCGAAGCACCACGGCGTCATGCCGTCGCTGACGATCTGCTCCGACAGAGCGACCATGTCCTCATACGTCTCGGGGATCTCGTACCCGTTCTCCTCGAACGTCGGCTTGTGGTAGAAGACGATCGACTTGTAGTTCGGGTACCACGGGATCCCGTAGTGCATGCCGTCGTCGCACAGGCCGAGGTTCACCCAGTACTGGGAGCTGTCCTCCTCCAGCTGGGCGATGTCGAACCCCATGTCCTCGAGCGACACGAGCGAACCGGCGTCGGCGTAGTCGCAGATCTGGCCCGGCTGCGGCAGGAATGCCATCTCCGGCGGGTCACCGCCGTCGACGCGGATACGGAGCTGCGACTCCAAGTCGTCCGATCCGGTGAAGTCGATGTTCGAACCTGTCTGCTCGTTGTAGACGTCGAGGAAACCTTGCACGGCCTCCCCTTCGACGCCGGTCGGCGCACCGAACAGCGTGAACTCGGCGTCGGCAGCAGCACTGCTGCTACCACCACTCGTCCCCGACGCGTCGGTGCCGGATGACGAACTGTCGTCGTCGCTCCCACAGGCCGCTGCGACGAGGCCGAATGCGGCCACCGCAGCGAGCATCTTGATCCCTCGAGATCGTTGCATGATTTCTCCCCCTCCAGGTGAACACCGGGAGGCCGTCTACCCGTCTGGAGTTGCCAGGTGCGACCTCCGCTCACGGACTGCAAGCGCTTTCATCGTACGACGAGCGTTCACGCTGCGTCAATGACTCGGGACTACTCCCGGCCCAGAAGGGACAGGAGTCCAGGTCCGGACGTCAGGCCCAGATGGCCTGGCGTGTCTCGGCGTCGAAGAAGTGCATGTTCTCACTGGACACCGCGATGTCCATGGTCTCACCCATTCGCACGCGCGACCGAGGGTTGAACCGACCGACCGCGTTCGCGACGTCTTCGCCCTCTCGCTCCTCGACGGCGTCGGGGTCGCCGGAGTCCACGGTGGGCGCGTCGATGCGGAAGTGCACCATGATCTCGGAACCGAGTGCCTCGATCAGCGAGACCTTCGCCGTGATGCGCTGGCTCTCGGGGATCTGCTCGGCAAAGGCGGCGTCCTCGAAGTCTTCGGGTCGGATCCCGACGATGATCGGCTTGCCATCGTAGTCGCTCAACTTGGGCTGCTTGGAGAACACTTCCCTCGGCAGGCCGATCACGTTGTTGCCGATCGCGACGGTGCCGACGTCGCCGGCGATCTGGACCTTGCCTTCGTACAGGTTCATCGACGGCGAGCCGATGAAGGCGCCGACGAACACGTTGACCGGGTGGTCGTAGAGGTTCTGCGGCGTGTCGACCTGCTGGAGGTACCCGTCCTTGAGGACCGCGACGCGGTCGCCCATCGTCATCGCCTCGATCTGGTCGTGGGTGACGTACACGGTGGTGACGGCGAGCTCGCGCTGCAGTGCGGCGATCTCGGCACGCATCTGGACGCGAAGCTTGGCGTCGAGGTTCGACAGTGGTTCGTCCATCAGGAACGCAGCCGGCTGACGCACGATCGCCCGGCCCATCGCGACGCGCTGGCGCTGACCGCCGGAGAGCTGACCGGGCTTGCGGTCGAGGTTCTCTTCCAGTTCCAGGATCGCTGCGGCCTTGCGGACCCGTGTGTCGATCTCGTCCTTGGGGACCTTCGCGAGCTTCAGGGCGAAGCCGATGTTGTCGTACACGCTCATGTGCGGGTACAGCGCGTAGTTCTGGAAGACCATGGCGATGTCACGGTCCTTCGGCTCGATGTCGTTGACGACCTTCTCTCCGATCTTCATCGTGCCGCCGGTGATCGTCTCGAGCCCAGCGATCATGCGCAGCGCCGTTGACTTTCCGCAGCCGGACGGGCCGACCAGCACCAGGAATTCCTTGTCGGCGATCTCGAGATCCAGGTCGTGGATCGCGTGATACCCGTTGTCGTAGACCTTGTTGATGCCGTCGAGCTGCACGGTTGCCATGATGTCTCCCTCGGTGTTCTCGATGTACGCAGTCAGTGTGCTGGATCCCGATCGCGTCCCCCAGAGAGCGCGATGCGAGAACGTTAGCCGATCCGTCGACTCAGAGCTCGGGTCGTCGTGGCGCGGACGATCAATTCGCCGGGCAGCATCCGCTCCGCGCGGTCGAAGGGCTGCCCCTGGATCTGGGCGAGCAGCATGTCGACCGCGTAGTCGACGATGCGGGTGACCGGCTGGTGCACGGTGGTGAGGGGCGGGTCGGTGAAGCGCATCAACTCGGTGTCGTCGAACCCCACGATCGACACGTCGTCGGGAACGGACAGGCCGCGCTGGCGGGCGGCTCGGATCGCGCCCAGTGCCATCATGTCGCTCGCGGCGATGATGCCCGTGACGCCGGCGTCGTACAGACGTTGCGCGCCGGTGAACCCACCATCGAGCGTGAAGATCGTTTCGGCGATCAGCTCGTCGTCGACAGCCGCCCCCACCGAGGCAGCAGTCTCCTCGAACCCGGCGATCTTGCGGAGCACCGGCGTGTAGCACCGCGGGCCGATCAGCAGCCCGATGCGCTCGTGGCCGAGTGCGTGCAGGTGCTCGTAGGCGGTCGCGGTGGCGGCGCGATCGTCGGTCGACACGCTCGGCACACCGGAGGCGTCCATCGATCCGTTGACGGTGACCAGGCCGATCCCGCGGCCGGTGATCTCGTCGTAGATCGTGTGATCGGCGCGAACGTCGGCATGTCGACCCGACACGACGATCACGCCGGCCACCCGCCGCTCCACCAGCGAGTCGAGGTAGTCGTCCTCGGTGGCACCGACCCGGGTGGCGCAGCACAACACGCACAGGTAGCCGCTCGCCAACAACCGTGCCTCGGCGGCCTGCACGAACTTCGGGAAGATCGGGTTGTCGAGTTCGGGCACGATGAGACCGATCGATCCCGCGTGGGGGGTGGAGCGCAGCGCCTGCGGCGCGTACCCGAGCTCGGCGAGCACACGCACGACGCGTTCATGGGTCTGCGGACTGACCCCGGACTTGCCGTTCATCACGCGGCTGACCGTGGCCTCGCTGACGCCGGCGAGCGCTGACACGTCCCGCAGCCGAATCCTCATGTTCGGCGACTGTACGTCAGCCCTGCAAGAAACCCAAGAACCATTGCAAGATTCTTGCAATGGTTCTTGGGTTTCCGTAATGTGAACTGCGGTGACGCCAACGGGTGTCACCATCGTGAACACGAACGAACCCAACCACCTCGCCGACCGTGTCGGCGTACCAACCTCCTGAGGGGGAGACATCATGCGCGTGCAACGCCGCCTGATCGCCTTCGCCGCCGTCGCCGCCCTGGTGGGCGTCGCGTGTGGCAGCGATTCCGATACAGCATCCAACGACACCAGCGACAGCGGTGCCACCGAGACCACCGAAGCGATGACGGAGTCGACCGAGGCTCCCGAGTCGACCGACGCTCCGGACACCACCGAAGAAGCGACCACCGAGACCACCGAGTACGTGGCCCCGCCCCGCGGTGACGCCGACCTGGTGATCTGGGCCGACGACACCCGGGCACCGGTGCTCGAGCCGATCGCCGACGCCTTCTCCGAGGAAGAGGGCATCACGGTTCAGGTCGTCGAGGTCCCCTTCGACCAGATCCGCGACCAGCTCAGCATCGCCGGCCCCGCCGGTGAAGGCCCCGACATCGTCACCGGCGCCCACGACTGGCTCGGCGAGCTCGTCTCCAACGGCGTGATCGCTCCGATCGACCTCGGCGCCGACGCCGACCTGTACGCCCCGGTCGCCATCGAGGCCTTCACGTACGACGGCGCGCTCTACGGCGTTCCGTACGCCATCGAGAACATCGCCCTCATCAGGAACGTCGATCTCGTCCCCGAGGCTCCGGCGACCTTCGAGGACCTCGAGGCCACGGCGTTGGCCCTCCAGGCCGACGGCACCGTCGACGTTCCGCTCGCCCTCCAGGAGGACCCGGGCGACCCGTACCACAACTACCCGTTGTTCAGCGCGGCCGGTGGCTATGTGTTCGGCCAGAACGACGACGGCACCTACAACGCCGACGACGTGGGCATCGACTCCGAAGGTGGCCTCGTTGCCGCCCAGAAGTTCGCCGACTGGAGCAACGAGGGCCTGATCTCCAAGGACGTCAGCTACGACATCATGAACGAGTCGTTCTCGACCGGCAAGGCGCCGTTCGCGATCACCGGCCCGTGGGCGGTCGGTGGCTTCACCGACGCTGGCGTCAACTTCGTCGTCGAGCCGATCCCGCCGGTGGCGGGTGGCACCCCCGAGGTGTTCGTCGGCGTTCAGGGCTTCATGCAGTCGGCGTTCAGCGAGAGCCCCGACCTGGCGACGACCTTCATGGTCGACTACCTCGGCACCGAGGAAGTGCAGCTCGCGCTGTTCGAGGCAGGCGGCCGCCCGCCCGCCATGCTCAGCGCCTACGACCAGGTGTCCGACGACGCGATCATCCAGGGCTTCGGAGCCGCCGGCCAGCTCGGCACCCCGCTCCCCGCGATCCCCGAGATGTCGGCGGTCTGGGAGAGCTGGACCGACGCCTACTCGCTGATCTTCACCGGGTCGGATCCGGTCCAGGCGTTCACCGACGCCGCTGCCCAGATCCGCGAGAAGATCGCCGAAGGCTGATCAACCGATGAACACCGCCGATCCCCGAGAGGAGGGAACCCCCAGCACGGGGACGTCCTCCTCTCGGGGCGGCGCGTCCGGTGGCGGCACGGCACCGCTGCCGGAGCGAGAGAGCTACTACGACGGCATGGCGCCGTTGCAGATGCCGACCGGGCCCCGGTACGGGGCCTCGCTCGGACTGATCGTCAAGTACCTCCTGCTCGGCCTGCTCAACGCCGTCGTGCTGGCATCGCTGCCGACGATGTTCGACAAGCCCGACTACGGGCTCGCGATCTCGGCGATCGTCGCTCTCGTCGTCATCGACGTCGTCTACGTCGCCAAGCGGCGCTTCATCCCGGCGAAGTACCTGTTGCCCGGAACGCTGTTCCTGCTGGTCTTCGCCGTCTACCCGATCTTCTATCTGGTCTACATCTCGACGACGAACTACGGCACCGGCAACAACCTGAACAAGGAGACCGCGATCGCGCGGATCGAGGCCAACTCGGTCAGCGCCAGCGCCGAGTCGATCCGCTACGACCTCCAAATCCTCGCCGAAGGAAACCCCGGCGGTGAGTTGGTCTTCCTCCTGACCGATCCCGACGGCAACCGGTTCATCGGAACCGCCGACGGCCGCACCCCGATCGACGAGTCCGAGATCATCGAGGACGGACGTCGGGAGACCATCGACGGCTACGTCGCCCTCAACACCGGCCAGGCCAACGACCGCGTCGACGAGGTCAACGCCCTGATCGTCCCCGGACCCAGCGGCGACATCGTCAACGACGGGTTCGGCGCCGCGTTCGCGAAGACCCAGACCCGCGTCTACGACCCCGAGACCGACACGATCTTCGACTCGTCGACCAACGCGACCTACAGCGTCGAGAACGGGCAGTTCGTCAGCGAGAACGGCGACGCGCTCGTGCCCGGCTGGCGCGCCGGCGTCGGACTGGACAACTACGACCGTCTGATCAACGACGACCAGACCCGCAACGTGTTCTTCCGCGTCCTGGTCTGGACGATCCTGTTCTCGCTCTTCTCCGTGGTCCTGTCGTTCGGCCTCGGCCTGCTGCTCGCGCTCGTGTTCAACGAGGACCGGATGTTCGGGCGGCGCTGGTACCGGAGCCTGATCATCATCCCGTACGCGATCCCGAGCTTCATGACCGCACTGGTGTGGCGCGGCATGCTCAATCAGCAGTTCGGTGTGATCAACCGTTGGCTCGGCACGAACCTGGCGTGGCTCGACGGGCAGTGGCTCCCCTACTTCTCGATCCTGCTCGTCAACACGTGGCTCGGCTTCCCGTACATGTTCCTCGTGTGCACCGGTGCGCTGCAGAGCATCCCGTCCGACCTCACCGAGGCGGCGGCGGTCGATGGCGCCGGAGGGTTCAAGGCGTTCCGGCTGATCACGTTCCCGCTGTTGCTCGTCGCCGTCGGCCCGCTGCTCGTCGCGAGCTTCGCGTTCAACTTCAACAACTTCAACATCATCTACCTGCTCACCGAGGGTCGCCCGCCGGTGCCCGGCAGCGATGCCGGTCGCACCGACATCCTGATCTCGTACGTCTACAAGATCGCGTTCGCCGGCGGCGGCGGCGTCGACTACGGCTTCGCCGCTGCGGTCTCGCTGATCATCTTCCTCATCGTGGCCACGATCTCGGCCTTCAGCTTCCGCGCCACCCGCTCACTCGAGGAGATGCGATGAACGCCGTCACGCAGTCCTACGAACCGGAGGCCCCCGCCTTCGAGTACAACCGCCCGTCGATGGGCAAGGTGTTCCGCACGACGGGATGGCGCCACGTCGTCGCCTGGGTCGCACTGGCCTTCGCGCTGTTCCCGGTCCTCTGGGTCGTCTCGGCAGCCTTCACCGACGGCAACCTCAGCTCGCAGAGCCTGATCCCCACCGACCCGTCGCTCGACAACTTCCGAGCCCTGATGACCGACCCCGGCCATCCACCGTTCTGGTCGTGGTTCCGCAACTCGATGTTCGTCGGCATCACGACCTCGGTGCTGACCGTTGCCATGTGCGCACTGGCGGCATTCGCCTTCAGCCGCCTCCGGTTCAAGGGTCGACGGCCCGGACTGCTGTCGCTGCTGTTGATCCAGATGTTCCCCAACCTGCTCGCCGTCGTTGCGTTGTTCCTGTTCATGACCCGCATCAAGGGCCTGTTCCCGGCGATCGGGCTCGGGTCATCGTGGGGCTTGATCTTCATCTACCTCGGCGGAGCGCTCGGTGTGAACACCTACCTGATCAAGGGCTTCTTCGACACGATCCCCTACACACTCGACGAGGCAGCGAAGATCGACGGCTGCACCCACTTCCAGATCTTCTACAAGGTCATTCTGCCGCTCGCTGCACCGGTTCTGGCCGTGATCGGCCTGCTGTCGTTCATCACCTCGCAAGCGGAGTTCCTCGTCGCCAGCGTCATGCTCGGCGAGGACAACAAGACCCTCGCCGTCGGATTGTCGGGATATGTCCGTGCCGGATTCGACAACCGCTGGGGACCGTTCGCCGCCGGATCGTTGATCGGCGCCATTCCGGTGGTGCTGTTGTTCCTGTTCCTGCAGCGCTACATCGTCTCCGGCCTCACGTCCGGCGCCGTCAAGGAATGACCCGCCCGTCCGGGTGGCGGCTCGCCGAGGAACCGCACCACGACGGATCGCCCCGATACCTCTCCGACGGGCCGCGCCAGGTCGGTGCGACGCTCACGGCGAGCATCCGCATCCCCGACGCGTGCGGCACCACTCGAGTGCGGCTCCGCACGACGCCCGACGCGGAGCCCGCGATTGCCGAGGCATCGATCGCCTCCCGCGACGGCGGTGCGACCTGGTGGGACGTCGACGTTCCGCTCACATCGGGCGTCACGAACTACCGCTTCCTGCTCGACGGTGGCGCGCTCGGTCGTTGCTGGCTCAACGCGGCCGGCGTGTTCCACCGCGACGTGACCGACGACGCCGACTTCCGAGTCTCGACCGCCGCTCTCCCACCGACGTGGCTCGGCGACACCGTCGGTTACCAGATCCTCATCGACCGCTTCGCCGACTCGGGCACCGATCGACCGGCGCCGGACTGGGCGATCGCACAGCGATGGACCGATCCGATCCGCAACGTGCGCGGCATCCGCGCGCGCCAGTGGTTCGGCGGTGACCTCCTCGGCATCGAACAGCACCTCGACCATCTCGCATCGCTCGGCGTCACCCTGATCTACCTGACGCCGTTCTTTCCCGCCGGATCGATGCACCGCTACGACGCGTCCACGTTCGATCACGTCGATCCGGCACTCGGCGGTGACGAGGCCCTGACCTCGCTGGTGGCGGCGGCCCACGGGCGCGGAATCCGTGTGATCGGCGACATCACGCTCAACCACACGGGCGATCACCACGACTGGTTCATCGCAGCTCGCAACGATCCGGACGCCGCCGAGCGCGGCTTCTACTTCTTCGACGACGCAGAGCCGTACGGGTACGTCGCGTGGCACGACGTGCCGTCGCTGCCGAAACTCGACCATCGCGATGCGCGGCTGCGTGCCCGGTTCTACGAGGACCCCGACTCGATCGCAGCCCGATACCTCGACGAGCCGTTCGGGCTCGACGGGTGGCGCGTCGACTGCGCGAACACCACCGCCCGCCACGGCACGATCGACGACAACCACCACGTCGCGCGAACGATGCGAGCCACGATGGCCGAGGTCGCCGATGATCGCTGGTTGGTCGCCGAACACTGCTACGACGCTGGTCGCGATCTCGACGGCACGGGGTGGCACGGCGTGATGGCATATCAGTGGTTCACACGGCCGCTGTGGGGATGGCTCAAAGGGCCCGAGTCGCGCTCGCTGATGGCGGCGGTCGAGCTGATCGAACTCGACGGGCCGACGATGGTGCGCTCGATGCGCGAACTCGTCGCGAACATCTCCTGGCCCGCCCGTCAGGCGTCGATGACGATGCTCGACTCCCACGACACAGCCCGCTTCCGCACCCTGGTCGACGGCGACGAAACCCGGCATCTGGTGGGCCTGACCGCGCTGTTCACGATGCCCGGAGTGCCGACGCTGTTCGCCGGCTCGGAGTTGGGCGTCGAGGGCGACTCGATGGACACCGCACGGGTCCCGTTCCCCTGGGATCGGCTCGACGGCGACGACGCCGAGTTCGCCGAGCACGTCCGACACCTCGTCGAGCTGCGCCGTCGCAGCGTGGCGCTGCGGCTCGGCTCGTTGCGCTGGCTCGACGCGACCGCCAACTCGGTGACGTTCGTGCGCGAGCACCCCGACGAGATCGTGGTCGTGCGCCTCGTGCGCGCGGCGTGCGACGACGTCGTGGTCTCACACCGTGATCTCGGCTTGCCGTCGACCGACCGGGAGCCGATCACCCTGTCCGGCAGTCCGGGCGCCACGGTGATCGCCATCGCCGACCCGGCCGCGACAGACCGGCGATAGCGTCGTCCGACGTGAATCAGATGAAGAACCGGATGCAGGCGCTCGGCCTGCTCGACCGCTCGTTCAAGGCCGCCAGCGACGCCGACCTCACCACCGCGATCGAGGCGCTCGACGACGACCACCGCGAGGGCCTCGAGTCGGTGATCGACACGATCTCGCCCGAGGGCGTGCGCGCCGGGGTCAAGGCCGGACGGATCGACGGCGGCATGGAGGCGATCGCTGCCGTCCTCACCGACGTCTGTCTCGCCGACTGCATCGAACAGCTCGGCGACCACGCCGACAATCCCTCCACCGACGAACTCCGCGACGTGCTCCCCGGCCTCGTCGAGCGCCACGGGCTCGCGATCACCCGGATCATGCTCGCCTCGACCGTGGCGGGTGAAGCTCCTGCCTCGGCGATCATCCGCGACCTCCTGAAGTCCGACGAACTCGTCGCGCTGCCGAAGGCCGAGGAGATCACGATCGCCCCGCTGATCGACACCCAGAAGCGCTCCGCCGAAGAGCAGGCCGCCATCAAGGCCAAGCGCGCCGAGGCGAAGGCGGCGAAGAAGGAAGCCGAGCGCGCCCGCAAGGCGCAAGCCGCCGCCGCCCGCAACCGCTGACGATTGCATCAGGGGTCAGACCCCTGGTGCAACACCCACGCCATCGCCCACGAGGACCCGGCGCTCGTGGTCGAGCAGCCAGGCCTTGGTGTCGATTCCTCCGGCGAATCCGGTCAGGGCGCCGTTCGAGCCGACCACCCGGTGGCACGGCACGACGATCGAGATCGGGTTGCGACCGTTCGCCGCACCGACCGCTCGGGCCTTGCGCCGGTCACCCATGCGCGCTGCCTGCTCGCCGTAGCTGACGGTGGTGCCGAACTCGATCGTGCGTAGGGCCGACCACGCCGACAGCTGGAAGTCGGTGCCGACCGCGTCGAGCGGGACGTCGAAGTCCCGGCGTTCACCAGCGAAGTACTCGTCGAGTTGGAGCGCGGTCGCCGCGAGCACCCGATGGTCGGCCTGCTCGGTCGTCGGCGACAACCGGACCCGGGAGGGATCGTCGTCCGGCCACAGGATCGCGCGGACACCGACGTCGGTCGCGACGATCGTGAGTGAGCCGACCGGTGTGTCGACGACGGTGGAGACGAGTACGGAGGTCATGGTGCTGCTTTCGTGATCGGGGTGGTCGACGAGCCGAGACTCGCCCACAGGTGGTGGACGGCGTACGACCGCCAGGGGGCCCAGGATGCGGCGTGATCGGCGCCGACGCCGAGGCCGTCGATGGCGTGGCGGACCCCGAGGTCGTTCGTGAGGAAGACATCCGGGTGGCCGAGGCCACGCATCACGACGTAGTCGGCCGTCCACGGTCCGATGCCGCGGCGGGAGAGCAACTGGGCATGCGCCCTCGCCGGATCGACACCGACGTGCAGTTCCACCTCGCCATCAGCAATCGCGGTGGCGAGTCCGCGGATCGTGTCACGTCGCGACGCCGGCATCGAGAACGCCTCGTCGGGAGCGGCAGCGAGAGCCTCGGGGGTCGGGAACAGGTGGGTCAAGCCGTGGTCGCCGACCGGCAGCGTTGCACCAGCAGCCTCGACGATGCGGCCGGCCACGGTGCGCGCCCCGGCGACGGACACCTGCTGACCGATCACGGCCCGCACGGCGGTCTCGACGGGGTCGACACTCGCCGGCGCCCGCCGACCGGGCACACGACGAACGAGCGATGCCATCGCCGGATCTCGTGCGAGCGTGTGGTCGACCGCCACCGGATCGCTGTCGAGATCGAGCAGCCGGCGGATCCTCTGCACCGCGGCTGCGAGATCCGACGACGCGTCCAATTCGAAGTGCGCATCGACGTGGTCGGTGTGTGCGCGCAGCGTCACGATGCCTGATCCTCCGGGCAGCGCGAGCGACCGGCGGTACGTCTCGCCGTCCCACGACTCGACGCCGGGGACGGCACGCTCGCCGACGAACGACATCACGGCACCGGCCGCGAACGGCGCTCGGACAGCGAGTCGCAGTGACACGCCGACGGCCGGCGTCGGCATCGCCCGGTCCCGTCCCGTCGAACGAGCCGCCCGGAGCGCGCTCGGCGAGGCGGCGAACGCCTCTCGAACCGTGTCGTTGAACTGGCGGACACTGCGGAAGCCGGCCGCATGGGCGATGTCGGTGAACGACATCGAGGTCGTCTCGACGAGCACCCGGGCGGTGTGGGCACGGCGGGCACGGGCGATGGCGAGCGGGCCGGCGCCGAGCTCGTCGGTCACGACGCGGTTGAGATGCCGTTCGCTGTAGCCGAGGCGGCGGGCGAGCCCGGGCACACCCTCGCGCTCCACGACGCCGTCGGCGATCAGGCGCATCGCCCGACCGACGACATCCTGGCGAGCGTTCCATTCCGGTGAACCGGGCGAGGCATCCGGCCGACACCGCTTACACGCCCGGAACCCGTGCAGTTGCGCCGCCGCGGCCGTGGCGTAGAAGTCGACGTTCGTGCGCTTCGGCGTGATCGCTGGGCAACTCGGCCGGCAGTAGATCCCGGTGGTCCGCACAGCGGTGACGAACCAGCCGTCGAAGCGGGTGTCGCGGCTCTGCACGGCGGTGTAGCAGTGGTCGTGGTCGAGTGGCGGCACCCGTCCATCATGCCTGACATCGCACCACCGGTCTGGCGGAAATCAGCCATGACGGTCGAGGGTGATGGGAGGGAGGACGCGTCAGTCGCCGGCGACCGGAACGAACGTCTCGGTATTGCGTTGGTACGTCGGTCCAGCGTCGGGCGACCCGGCCGGAACGAGCCGGAACCGGAGCAGGTAGAGCCCGATGGCGCAGAACATCACGCCACCGAGGAAGCCGAGCTGTTTGCCGACGATCTCCGCGAAACCGCCGATCAGCAGACCACCCGCGACGGAACCGACCTCGAAGAACATGGTGAACGAACTGACCGCCCACGCGCGGTCGCTGTCGCTCGCCCGGTTCACGGTGAGCGCGAGCAGCGACGGATAGTTGAACGCCATGCCGATGCCGACGAACACTGAGGCGACCCACAGCGCCGGGATCGACGGGAACGACGCCAGAATCAGGAGTCCGATCAGGACGTTGCCGAGCGCGATCGTGACCGCCCGACGCGGCCCGAGCCGTTCCGGCAGCGTGGCGCCGAAGATGCGCACGAGCACCGACACGAGTGCGTACACGGCGAACAGCCCGCCGGAGCTCGCGAGACCGACGGTTCGGGCGTAGTCGGGGACGAACGCGCCGAACGAGGAGAACGCAGCGACGCCGGCCGCGAGCACCAAGCCGGGCATCACCGCGGCGGGATGAATCAGGCGCCGACGACCGGTGGCCGGTGCTGCGGACGGGATCGAGTCGTCGATCACGTCGTCGGACTCGACGCGGGCGGGTGCGAACAGGGCAACGCCCGCCGAGAGGAATGCGAAGAGCCCGGCCACGATGAACGCTCGCTCGAAGTTCGTGTCGTCCAGGAGCGCCTCACCGATGATCGGGCCCATGCCGATCCCGCCGAACACGGCGACGGAGAAGTAGCTGGCGCCCTCGGCGCGGCGAGCCCGCGGTGACATGTCCGCGATCAGCGTGGCAGCGCCCACGAAGACGGCGGCTTCGCCGATGCCGGTGAGACCGCGCAGCAGGAGCAACTGCCAGAACTCGCTCACCTGGCTCGACCCGATGCCGCTCAGACCGGCGACGATCGCGCCGCCGACCATCAGCACCCGCCGGCCGTATCGATCGGCGAGCCGGCCCAGCAGCGGTCGTGCACAGATCGCTGCCAGCGCGAACACCGCGACCGTGACGCCGATGCCGAACTCTCCGGCGCCGAGGGGGCCTTCGATGAACAACGGCACGATCGGGATCAGCATCCCGATGTAGACGAAGAACAACAGGGCCGCACCGGTGACGATCAGGAACGGGCGCGTCAACAGCGAGGGGCGCTCCTCGGGCGCGTGCGTGACCGTCGACATTCCGCTCATCCTTGTCGGAGAACACCTCGGGATCGCAAGCGCATTCCCGCCGGCGACCGATGTCACACCGGTCGTCACCAACCGGCGCGGCTCAGATCCGGGAGACGTCGACCGACACCGCCAGCGACTGCGCCGACGACGGACCGACCACGACGCCGCGTACCGGTGCGACGTCGGCATAGTCACGACCCCAACCGATCGTGACGTGACGCGAGGGCGACACGATCCCGTTCGTCGGATCGAAGTCGAGCCAACCGTGATCGGGGATCCACACCGAACACCACGCATGCGACGCGTCCGCGCCGATCGACTTGGGTTCTCCCGGCGGCGGATCGGTCTCGATGTAGCCGCTGACGTAGCGGGCTGCGAGACCGATCGTGCGAAGACAACCGACGGCGAGATGCGCGAAGTCCTGGCACACGCCGCGTCGGCTGGCCAGGACGACGTCGAGTGGCGTGCTCACCTCGGTGAAGGACGAATCGAACGCGAACGTCTCGAAGATCTGTGTGCAGAACGCGATCGTCGCCTCGACGATCGGGCGGCCGGGCCGGAACGACTGCGACACGAGATCGAACAACGCCAACCGGTTGCGGTCGACGGTGACGAACCGTGACGGTGCGGCGAACGGTGCCACATCGAGCGCCATCGGCCCACGCAGCCCGGCAACGGTCGCCGCGACGCGCTCCCAGGCCACGTCGACACGGGGCAGCTCCTGCTCCCAGATCACCGCCTCCGTGATCGCCATGACCGTGAGGCCATCGTGCGGGGAGTGCAATCCGAACTGGACGACCCGATTGCCGAACACGTCCTCGCGCTCGTCGTACTCGTCGGCCTCCGGCGTGGTGCTGACGACCGACGACACCACCTGCTGCGAGGGCGTCGGGCGGGCGAGCACGCACGCCACGCTGTACCCGTCGAGCATCGTCGCGCCGTACCAGTAGTCGGTCAGGTGGACGACGCGGTAGCGCTGGCCGGGCATCTCAGCTCCGTCCCATCATTCGAGGATCGACCGGGGCGGCGAGGTACGAACCGATCACGTCGCGGGCGAGCAGGTCGCAACCACCGAAGACCTCGTCGAGGACGGCAACGACGGTGTCGACCGACCCGAACCGCGCCTCGTCGAGCGCGGCGAGCACGCCGTCCGCGGTGTCGACCCCGAGGGCCCATCCCAGGCGGTCGGCCTGATGGCGGACGGCGGCGATCGCCGACGCAGCCGACCGCGGGTTGTGCGCGTCGGCGACGACGAGATGGAGCGCGCGCTCGAACTCGACGTCGCTGCGGTGGCGCCGCCGGTACGCGACGAGACTCTCGTTCGACGCGAGCACGATCTCGATCACCCGCTGCCGCTGGAAGTCGAGCCGATGGTCGTCGGACGCGATCATCGAACCGGTCCACTCCGTGACGGCCGATGCTGCGTGCAGTCCGAACGCGCCGCGCACGCCGTCGATCACACCGAACGCCCGCTCGAGACGCCGGCCGACCTCCCCGAAACGCCACGCCGGACCGTGGAGGACGCTCTCGTTCCAGAGACCGACGAGCGATGCGAGATCGATCAGGATCGCCTCGAGGTGGCGACCGTCGATCCGGGCGATGTCGACGACCGACGTCGCCGTTCCGTCGGTGGGGATCAACCATCGGAGCTGCGCGCGTGACTCCGCGAGGCGCGACAACATCCGACCGGCCGTGACGGAGAAGAATTCGCGCACCGATGCGGCCTCAGCGAGGAACGACCCGAGCTGGTCGGCCAGCGCCTCGACCGCGAGCGCGAACGTCGCGCCCGCCCGGTCGGCCGCCTCCGGATCGACGCGCCCCGAGACACCGGCCACCGACGCGAGCATGTCGAGACCGTTGACCACCCACGGCTCTGCGACCTCGGCATCGACGAGCCCGCTCGTCCGGTCGAGGACCACCTCCATCGATCGGGCCACGAGTTCGGCGCGCTCCATCGCACGTCCCGCCCAGTACAGGGCCTCTGCCGCCCGGGTGGGCACCGAGGCGATCAGGTCGACCTGTGGGAGCGGTTCGCGACGCCGGACCGCCGGCGGCGCAACGGTCCCGCCGACCACCCACACGTCCTTCGCCGTCGCCAGGGTGGGCGACATCGGATCGTCGCCGGGTGCCAGCACGCGAGCGCTCCCACCCTGGAGCACGTCGATGCCCTTGTCGCTGGCCACGAGATGCAGACGGAGCGTGACGGCACGTTCGACGAGTTCGCTCCCGGCGTAGCTCGGGTACGTCGTCCACGACGTCGCCGCGCGCTCGGCTGCCGGCATGAACGGCAACGGCCACACCCCTTGATAGTCGGAGTCACGACCCGTCAGCCAGGCGCCACTCGCATCCCAGTACTCGCCGAGCGTCGGGTCCTCCAGCACGCCGCAGCCGTGGGCGTTCGCCAGGGCCACCCCGCGGGATCGGGCCGCGAGCAACAGCCCGGGCACGCCGACGCTGCCCTCGGCGTTGACCTCCATCGGGTCGCAGCGGTCGTCTTCGAGACGGCGGAACAGGACGTCGACGGGCTCGAGGCCCGACAGCGATCGCAGCCACACGCGCCGCTGCCGGACGACGAGATCCGCTCCCTCGGCGAGGTTGAGCCCCAATCGGGTGGCGAGATACGACTGTTCGACGTACGACGGGTGGTCGACGCCGCCGGACAGCACCACGATTCGCGGGTTGCGCGTGGCCGCCACGTCGGCGAGACCGTCACGCAGGCGGTCGGCGAAGGGGTCGAGGGATCGGAGCGCTCGACCACCGGGGAGCCGCGAGATCATGTCCCGGTGCACGCGTGCGGCCACGGAACGGCCCAGGAGCGCATAGCCCACACCCGCCGGCGCGTCGGTGATGTCGCGCACGACCCGCCACCGACCGTCGAGATCGCGTACGACGTCGACGGCGTAGTTCGTCATCCAGCGCCGGTGCGGGCGGGTACCGAACGCAGCAAGCCGGTACTTCGGGCTCCCCCACAGTGCGATCGGATCGACCACGCCGTCGGTCAACAAGCTGCGCGCACCGTGGAGATCTCCGAGGATGGACTCGAGCATCCTCATCCTGGCGATCGCCCCGTCGGCGAGCGCGACGAACTCGTCGCCGTCGATCACCAGCGGAATGGGGTCGAGACGCCACGGCCGAGATTCGAGTGCCACCATCCGACCATCGGCACGCAACGGAAGATCGTGGACGATGTGGCCCGCTCCCTCGGCGGCGAGCAGGCGATCGTGGTCGATCTGCCTCCCGGCCAGATCACCGAGCCCGGCGATCGATGCCATCAACGCGGATGCGTCGATGCCGCCCGGGCTGAACATGCCGCTCGGTGCATCCATGTCGATGTCCATGCGGTCGGTCACTCGTGAACGACGTACTGCTCGTGCATCACCCGATCGAGGCGCGACAGGGCGAGCTGGACGTCTTCCATCGCCGCGTCGAGCGCGGCGCCGTCGTCCGCGGCCGGACGGCTTCGACGGAGTTGGCGATCGGCCGCTTCAACCGCACCCAGGACGGTCGAGTACTCCGGCAACCGGAGAATCGACACGCGCATCTCGGCGAGGCAACCGGCGACCGAACGCGGGAATCGGTGGTCGAACAACAGGAACCGTACGACGGCGGGCCCGTCGATCGGGCCTCGGGTCGCCCGCTGGAACATCTGCAGCGCCGACAGCGACCGCAGCACACCCATCCACTGCACCTCGGCGAACTCGTCGACGGCACCGGGCGGCAGCGAGAGCAGGCTCGCGGCGCGAACACCGAGCACCCGCGTGGTCATGTCGGCGCGCTCGATGTAGCGGCCGAGGCGCCACATCTCGAACACCTCGTCGCGGGTCATCGTCGAGTTGAGCACACCGTCCAACCGGCGGCTCTCGTCGATCACCCGCGCCAGGAACCGGTCGCGCCGGCGACGCTCGACCGACGTCACCGCCGCCCCGCGGACATAGATCGACAGGTCGTTGATCGTGTGCCACGCCTCGCGCGGCAGCACCTCGCGACACGTGCGCAGGTTCTCACGGCTGCGATCGACCGTGTTGAGGATGCTGTTGGGGTGCTCGCGGTCGGCGATCAGGAACTGCGCGACCTGACTCTCATCGGATCCGCTCACGGCCGGCAGTCGGACGTCGCTGCCAGAGATCGTGACCAGCGGGTTCCAGCGCGACGACGCGGTCGGCAGGTCGGCGAGCACGTCGCCGTAGGCGCGCAGCACGCGGGCGGAGTCCTCGGCTCGCTCCGCATAGCGGGCAGCCCAGTACATGCGGTCGGCGACCCGGGACAGCAGCGCCATCAGTCGCTCCCCTGCGATTGCGATTGCGATTGCGATTGCGATTGGGATTCGGTTGGCGCCGAATCGACGATCCAGGTGTCCTTGCTGCCGCCACCCTGCGACGAGTTGACCACGAGCGATCCCTTGGTGAGCGCGACGCGGGTCAGTCCGCCGGCGGTGACGTAGCTGTGCTCGCCGGTGAGGATGAACGGACGCAGGTCGAGGTGGCGGGGTTCGATGCCGTCCTCCACGAGCGTCGGGCCGGTCGAGAGATCGAGGATCGGCTGCGCCACCCAGTTGCGCGGGTCGGCGCGAATCGCTTCGGCCGCGGTCTCGAGTTCCTCGGCCGTGGCACGGTTGCCGATCACGATGCCGTAGCCGCCGCTCTCGTTGGCGGGCTTCAGGACGAGGTCGCCGATGTTCGCCAGCACGTGCTCGCGCTCGTCGTCGTACATGCAGCGGTACGTCGGCACGTTCGGGATCAGCGGTTCCTCGCCGAGGTAGTAGCGCACCATGTCGGGCACCCACGCGTACACGCACTTGTCGTCGGCCACCCCGGCGCCCGGCGCGTTGGCGATCCCCACGTTGCCCGCCTTCCACGCCCGCATCAGGCCGGCCACACCGAGCATCGAGTCCGGCAGGAAGGCCTCGGGATCGATGAACAGGTCGTCGATCCGCCGGTAGATCACGTCGACGCGCTCGCGACCTTGGATCGTCTTCATGTAGACGCAGTCGTCGTCGCCGACCACCAGGTCCTGTCCCTCGACGAGTTCGGCCCCCATGCGTTGCGCGAGGAAGGAGTGCTCGAAGTAGGCGGAGTTGTAGATGCCCGGCGTGAGCACGACGATCGTCGGGTCGTACCGCCCATCGGGAGCGAGCGACGAGAGGAGCTTGTTGAGTTCGTCGGTGTAGGCATCGACGGGACGGATGCGGTGCCGCTCGAAGAGTTCGGGGAACGCCCGCTTGGCCACGCCGCGGTTCTCGAGGACGTAGCTGACACCCGACGGCACCCGGAGGTTGTCCTCCAACACGTAGAGCTGGCCATCGCCGGCGCGCACGAGGTCGGAACCGGAGATGTGAGCCCACACGCCGTGTTTGGGGTGCACGCCTCGGCACTCCGGGCGGAAGTTGGCCGAGTCCTCGAGCAGGTCGGCCGGGAACACCCCGTCGGCGATGATCCGCTGGTCGTTGTAGATGTCGTCGATGAACCGATTGAGCGCCCGCAGACGTTGCGCCAGCCCCTGCTCGACCACGGCCCACTCGCGGCCGTCGATCAACCGGGGGATGATGTCGAAGGGCCAGGCCCGGTCGATGTTCTCGCCGTCGCTGTACACCGTGAACGAGATCCCCATCGTCAGGATCTCGAGATCCGACACGCGCTGGCGGGCTCGGACCTCGTCGATGCCCAGACGTTGGATCAGCTCGATCAGGTCTCGTGCGATCGGTCGGGGGCTCCCGTCGGCATCGAGTAGTTCGTCCATTTACGCCGACCGTACCCGGTCAGCCCCGATCGCCAACCGACCCAGCCAGTTTCGTTCTCGAGGGGCGGGCGGGGAGTGCACGGGCGGTAGCGTCCCCGACACGGGAGATGACCCGCTCGGCCACGGCCCCATCACCGAGCGAACCACCATCAGGAGGGCCGATGGCCACCATCTCACGACGACTCGCCGAACTCGTCGCCCGACGACACGGAATCGTGACGCACGGCGAACTGCTCGCAGACAGCCACACCCGGCACAGTGTCAGGCGCCTGGTCGAAACGGGCGTCCTGGTGGTCGAACACAAACAGGTCTACCGAGTCGCCACGTCACCGGACTCCTTCGAGTCGCGATGCGCCGCAGCCTGCGCCGCCGATCCGTCTGCGATGGTCACTGGGGTCGCCGCGGCCCGCCTGTGGCAGTTCCGCCACGTGTGGCTGCCGGAGGTCCCCCACCTGCTCGTCGCACACGATCGAACACCGATCACCAGGAACGTCGTGCTCCGACGCTCGAACGTGATCGACGGGAGCGACGCCGTGGCACGCCCCGACGGCATCCGTGTGGCGTGTCCGCCTCGGGCCTGGTTCGACTGCGCCCGCGACCTCGACGACGAACGGTTCGAGCGGCTCACGGAGTGGGTGCTCGACCGTCATGCCAACGTGCCCACGCTCTGGCGAACAGCGCAGCGACTCCAGGCGAGGGGTCAGCCCGGACTCGCTCGCGTCAAGCGGGTCATGTCGCGGCGAGCCGACTGGCAGAAGCCGACCGATTCGGGACTCGAACTGCGTGTTCTCACGGCACTCGAAGCACGCGGCATCGTGCTCGTCCGGCAGCATCCGCTCGCTCTTCCCAACGGAATCACCATCCATCCCGATGGGGACGACCCCTCGATTCGCTGGGCGTTGGAGATCGACCACGTCACCTGGCACGGCGGACGCCTCGACGCCCAACGGGACAAGACCCGTGACCGCCAAGCCCGCCTCCTCGGCTGGGAGGTCGAACGCGTCACCGATCAGGAACTGGCGGAGGACTTCAACGGCACGATCGACCAGATCGTCACGCTCTACCGGCGCCGTCAGGCCACCTTCGCCGCCGCCTGATCCCATCTCGTGAACCAGGTGCAGCACGGGTGCGCACCTCGTTCACGAGATCGGCCGGGGGGTTGGTTAGTCGGTGGGGGGCTTGGGTTCCTTGGGGAGGCCGAGGACGCGTTCGCCGACGATGTTGCGCTGGATCTGGCTGGTGCCGCCCCAGATCGTCTCGGAGCGAGAGAAGAAGAACGACGACATCATCGGGCTGACCGGATAGCCGTCGCGGCGCTTGTCGCGGGCCGCTCCGGGCCAGCTGCCCGACTCGGGTCCGGCGTCGATGAGCATGCCCTCGGCGCCGTAGACGTCGACCGCGAGTTCCATCGCCGCCTTGTGCATCTCGGACCAGAACATCTTGTTGGTTGCCCCGAGGGCGATCGTGCCCATGTCGCCGCCGCCGGCGAGCGTCGCCGACAGATTGCGCAGACCGTTGATCTTCAGGATCTGGATCTTGGTGTAGTACGCCATCAGACGCTGACGGATCAGCGGATCGTCGATCAGGCCCTTGTCGGTGGCGGCCTCGACCAGCAGGCGGTACTCCTCGGCGAACCGGCGATACCCGGTGGTGGCCGACTGGCCACGTTCGAAGGCCAGCGTCGAGTTGGCGACCTTCCAGCCGTTGTTGACGCCGCCGACGACGGCGTCCTTGGCACAGCGGGCGTTGTCGAAGAACACTTCACAGAACTCCGCGGTGCCGTCGGGCTGCACGATGCCGCGGACCTCGACGCCCGGCTGCCGCATCGGCACGAGCATGTAGGAGATCCCAGCGTGCTTCTTCGCATCCTGATCCGTGCGCGTCAGCAGGAAGCAGTAGTCGGCGTGGTGGCCCTGCGTGGTCCACACCTTCTGGCCGTTGATCACCCATTCGTCGCCGTCGAGCACGGCGGTGGTCTTCAACGATGCGAGGTCGGAACCCGAGTTCGGTTCCGAGAAGCCCTGACACCAGCGGGTCGTGCCGCTGAGGATGCCCGGAAGGAACTCCTTCTTCTGTTCCTCGGTGCCCCACTGCAGGATGGTGGGACCGACGAGCGTGTCGCCGAAGAAGTCGCCACGCATCGGCGCCTTCGCGTTCGCGAACTCCTCCGACAGGACCACACCCTGCATCGTGGTGAGCCCCTTGCCGCCGTACTCGGCGGGCCAGGTGGCGCAGATCCAGCCGCCTTCGAACAGCTTCTGCGGCCACTCGTCGTTGAACCGCTTGCGTTCATCGTCGGTCATCTCGAAGCCGTCGTCGAACCAACCGTCGGGCAGATTGTCATGCAGCCAGGTCCTGATCTCGGTGCGGAATTCCTCGGCTTCGGGGGGATAGGAGAGATCCATCCCCCCATTCTGCCAGCCGACTTGACCCGCGGGTCAAGTTCGGCGGCACCGATGGCCGCCGGACCATTCACACGCAGGAAACACTTCGGCGACAAACGGGAAATCCGCCACCTTTAGGTTGCGCTCGCAATCCGGGCGGCAACGGTGCCACTGGACCTCGCAATCCCTTTCCCTATCCCTATTTGGAGGACCCGTGCGCAAACGTGCATTGAGAATTGCTTCCGGCCTGGGTGGCGTCGTCGCCATCCTGGCCATCACACCATCCGTCGGCTTCGCCCAGGACTACGTCCCGACGGCGCAGGACTACCTGAACAACATCTGGGTGTTCATCGCCGGCGTGCTGGTGTTCTTCATGCAGGCAGGATTCGCGCTCGTCGAGGCGGGTCTGACCCGTGCGAAGAACGTCGTGAACATCTTCGCCAAGAACATGACCGACGCCATCGTCGGCATCCTGGCCTTCTTCGCGACCGGTTGGGCGTTCGCATTCGGCGAGAGCGGCGGCTGGTTCATCGGAACCAGCAACTTCTTCCTCCAGGACCTCGACCTGGCCGCGATCCCGGAAGGTGGACTGAGCCCCGGCACGTCGTTCTTCTTCCAGGCGGTGTTCGCCGCGACAGCGGTCACCATCGCCTCGGGAGCCATGGCGGAACGCACCAAGTTCTGGTCGTACGTCATCTTCTCGGCGATCATGTGCGCCTTCATCTACCCGGTGATCGTGCACTGGACCTGGGGCGGCGGTCTCATCGCCGACATCGACATCAACGGTGCCGTGTTCTCCGACTTCGCCGGCTCCGGCATCGTGCACATGACCGGCGGCATCGCCGCCTTCATGGGTGCGTTGTTCCTCGGACCCCGCATCGGTCGGTACGCAGAAGACGGCACCGTGCGGGCCATTCCCGGCCACAACATCCCGTTCGCCATCCTCGGTGTCTTCATCCTGTGGGTCGGTTGGTTCGGCTTCAACCCCGGCTCCGAGCTGCTCGCTGACGAGTTCGTGTCGACGATCGCCGTCAACACGATGCTGGCCGCGTGTGCCGGCGGACTCTTCACCGCGATCACGATCACGCTGAAGACCGGCAAGCCCGACCTCGCGATGATCGGCAACGGCGTGCTCGCCGGCCTCGTCGCCATCACCGCCCCATGTGGCGCGGTCACCCCCCTGGCGTCGGTGCTGATCGGTGCTGTCGCCGGCGTGCTGGTGGTCTTCGCGGTGTTCTTCTTCGACAAGGTCAAGATCGACGATCCGGTGGGCGCCATCAGCGTGCACGGCATCTGCGGCTTCTGGGGCCTGGTCTCGGTCGGCCTGTTCGCCACCTACGACGACGCCTTCCTCGGTCGCGAAGACGCCGGCCTGTTCTACGGCGGTGGCATCGACCAGCTGCTCGTCCAGCTGCTGATGGCAGCGATCATCCTCGTCTGGGTGGTCGTCTGCACCGGCATCCTCTTCTCGGTCCTCAAGGCCACGATCGGTCTGCGGGTCGCTCCTGAGGAGGAGATCGAGGGCCTCGACTACCTCGAGCACGGCATCGAGGGCTACGCCCACGACATGGCTCACGCGAGCTGACACACTTCGATTCAGGCAGAGCCAACAAAGGAACCAACACATGAAACTCGTGACAGCGGTCATCAAGCCGTTCAAGCTCGACGACGTCAAAGATGCCCTCAAGGCCATCGGCGTCGCCGGCATCACCGTCGAGGAAGTCCGCGGCTTCGGCCGTCAGGGCGGCCACACCGAGACCTACCGAGGAGCGGAGTACAAGATCGACTTCGTACCCAAGGTGAGCCTCGGCATCGTCGTGGCCGACGACGCAGTCGACGGTGTCGTCGACGCCATCGTCTCCTCCGCCGCCACCGGCAAGATCGGCGACGGCAAGATCTGGGTCACCGACGTGGAGCGCCTCGTGCGCATCCGCACCGGTGAAGAAGGGACCGACGCGATCTAGCTGACGTCCAGCATCGGCGTCCTCGCCGATGCCCCTCGGATCGGGCGCACCGTTGCGTCCTGCGAGTCGATCCCCGAGCCTCCTTTGCGTCCTCAGAGGGCAGGCTCGGGGATCGCCGCGTCCGGGGCGGTCGCGTACAGTGACCCAGATGACCACCCTCGACCAGGACTCCCCGCCACCGACCACACCGGCCCAGGCCGGGCGGTGGACCGCGCAGTGGAAGGAGCTCTACGCCGAGGTGATCACCACCGGGCTGTGCACCGGCTGCGCCGGGTGCGTGGTCACCTGCCCTCACGACGTGATCGGGTACGAACACGAAGAAGGCAAGTACATCCCGTTCCACCTGGAGGAGGAACTCGGGCTCGACAACTGTGTCCACGGCTTCGGTGAAGGAGGCGGCTGCACCACCTGCACGAGGGCGTGCCCCCGTTTCCGGGCGTGGGAGCCGTCGGCCGACATGCACCTGTTCGGCCGGGTTCGTGAACCCGACGAGATGGCCGGCATCTGGCGCCAGCTCTACCTCACCCGCGCCAGCGACGAGATGGTCCACAAGATGGGCCAGGACGGCGGCCTGGTCTCCGCGATGCTGATCTGGCTGCGCGAACACGACTACATCGACGCCGCGCTGGTCTCGGGTGTCGAGGACGACGACGCCTGGAAGGCGAAGCCCGCGGTCGTCGCCACCAAGGAGGAGATCCTCGCCACAGCCGGCAGCCGCTACACCTACTGCGCCAACCCCCTCGCGCTGCCCGAGGCGAAGGAGAAGGGGTACGAACGCCTGGCGCTGGTCGGCATGGGCTGCCAGACGTCGTCGCCGCCGACGATGTGGGATCGCAAGGCCGGCAAGGTGTCGAAGCCGTTCCTGTTCAACATCGGCCTGCTGTGCTCCAAGACGTTCGACGACGCGATCTTCACCGAACTGTTCGAGGCCAAGTACGGCCTGAAGAAGCAGGACATGGTGAAGATGAACATCAAAGGTGTGTTCCAGATCTGGATGAAGGACGGCTCGTACCACGAGGTCGACCTCAAGGAGTGCCACGGCTGGACCCGCAAGGGCTGCACGAGCTGCCCCGACTTCGCGGCGGAGCACGCCGACGTGTCCACGGGCGGCATCGGCGAGGACAACGACTGGACGCTGACGATCGTGCGCACCGAACTCGGCGAAGAGGTGATCGAGCGGATGATCGCCGACGGATCGATCATCGCCAAGCCCGCCCAGACCGACGAGACCGCGATGCGGCTGCTGCGCCTGCTGTCGATCGTCAGCCGCCGTCGCTGGCCGAAGGAAGCGGATCCGGCCCCGGCGATCGGCGTCCCACCACCCAAGAAGAAGGCTCCGGCGCCGTCACCCGACGCCGCAGCAAAATCCGACTGAACCGCTCACGCGGTCACGGAATGGAGACCCGGGTGACGCCTTCGGGGTCACACGCCGCGAGATCGGCCTCGAAGCGGGCGAGTTCGGCGACCGCTGAGTCCCTCACGTCCGGGGTGTCGCTGGTCGCATCCTCGCCGAGTGTGTCGAGGTCGTAGTTCTTGATCACACCGAGCATGCAGTCCTGGATCTCGGGGAAGTCCTGGGTCTCGGTCTTCACCAGGTCCTCCGCCACCCGAGTCGGACTGGGGTCGGAGGTGCACGAAGACACCCCGAACACGGCGACGAGGCCGACGGCGAGCGAAGTGAAGAGCGGGCGACGAGGCGAGATCACAGCACTGCGAGGCTACTGGCACCCCTTCCGTGCGCCACCGGTGTCATCCGGGGTCAGCAGCCGGAGGCCAGCTCGACGGCACGAGCGAACACGGCGTCGAGCATCGGTTCGGTGAGGCGCCCGGTGAACGTGTTCTGCTGGCTCGGGTGGAACGAGCAGACGAGCGTCGGGCCACCGTCGACCGGGATCTCGACGCCGTGGCCGAACTTCGGACGCGGACGCACCCCGAAGTGGACGCACGCAGCCTGGTAGCCGAACTGGCCGAGGCACACCACGACCGACATCGAGCTCAGTCCGGCGAACTCGCGCTGGAGGAACGGCGCGCACGCATCGCGTTCGTCGGGCGTCGGCGAGTTGCCGGGCGGTGCGCACTTGACCGCGGCGGTCACCCACGCATCGTCGAGACGAAGACCATCGTCGAGCGCCACCGACTCGGCCTGGTTGGCGAGGCCGGCACGGTGCATCGCTCCGAACAGCCAGTCGCCGCTGCGGTCACCGGTGAACACCCGCCCGGTGCGGTTGGCCCCGTGCGCCGCCGGCGCGAGGCCCAGCACCACGATGCGGGCTCCGGGATCCCCGAACCCCGGGATCGGGCGACCCCAGTACGTCTCGTCGCGGTAGGCAGCCCGCTTCGTGGTCGCCACCTCCTCACGCCACGCCACGAGCCGGGGGCATGCCCGGCAGGTCACCACATCGCGTTCGAGCCTGGCGAGCGGAGTCACGGCACTCGACAGTAGGTTGGGACGCACCTCATGGCCACCACGAACGCACGCCCCACCAAACGGACCGCCGCGAAACGAACCGCGGCGAAGCCGTCGCCGTTCACCACGGTCCTGCTCGTTCGTCACGGACAGACACCGACGACGGGCAAGGTGTTGCCAGGACGGGCCAAGGGCCTCCACCTCGCCGACGAGGGTCGGCGTCAGGCCGACATCGCCGCCGCACGCGTCGGGGAGCTGAAGCGGGTCGATGCCGTCTACAGCTCGCCTCTGGAGCGAGCGAAGGAGACCGCAGCGCCGATCTCGAAGACCCGTGGTCTGCGCACACAGATCGACCGGGGACTCCTCGAATGCGACTTCGGCGACTGGACCGGTGCCGAGTTGAAGAAGCTGATGAAACTCCCCGAGTGGCAGACGGTCCAGCGGGCACCGTCGACGTTCCGGTTCCCGAACGGCGAGAGCTTCACCGAGATGCAGACCCGGATGGTCTCGACGCTCGACCGCCTCCGCACGGCGCATCCCGGCGGCACGATCGTGTGCGTCTCCCACGCCGACACGATCAAGGCCGCGGTCGCCCATGCTCTCGGCACCCACATCGATCTGTTCCAGCGCATCGTCATCAGCCCGGCGTCCGTCACCGCGATCACGTGGGGTCCCGGCGGTCCGACCGTTCTGGCGGTCAACTCCACCGGGCGCCCGCTGACCGACCTCCAACCCTCGTGAGCGTCCGATGAGTGTGTTCTTCGAATTCGACGAGGTGTCGGCCTTCACCGTCGGCACGGTGGGCCGGCCCGGCGAGCGGACATTCCTCCTGCAGGCGCGCTCGGAGAGCCAACGCGTGACCGTCAAGTGCGAGAAGCAGCAGACGGCGGCGATCGTGCAGTACCTCCGCAAGGTCCTCGCCGACCTCCCACCCGCCGAGGACCGCCCGATGCCGGGGGCGCTGGAGCTGCGAGATCCACTCGATCCGTCGTTCGTGCTCGGCCCGATCGGGTTGGGCTACGACCGCTCGAGCGACCGGGTGCTGATCCAACTCGAAGAGGTCGGCGAGGTCGACGACGACGGAGAGTTCATCGACGACGATCGTGGACACGTCCGGTTGTACCTCAGTCGAGGCCAGGCAGCGGCGTTCTGCGACCACGCCGACGGAGTGGTCGAGGCGGGTCGACCACCGTGCCAGTGGTGCAGCTTTCCGATCGATCCCGACGGCCACGACTGCCCCCGGATGAACTGATCCGGCGTGGCACTGCACGACGACGACGTCCGCGACGACCACGATGACGACGACGAGCGCGGTGTGGAGTTGCGCGTCGACGTCGTCGACGATCCGATCCGCCACCTGCTGCAGGGCGAGGTCGAGATCGAGGGTCGCATGCCCTACAGCAGCAACGCCACGTTCCTCGTCCACGTCACGCATGACGGTGCGAGCCACCCGGCGATCTACAAGCCGACCCGCGGGGAGCGCCCGCTGTGGGACTTCGAGCCGGGCCTGCATCGCCGCGAGGTGGCGGCCTACCTGCTGAGCGAGCACCTCGGGCTCCACGTGGTGCCACCGACGGTGCTGCGCGACGGACCCCTCGGCGAAGGTTCGATCCAGTGGTTCGTCACCGCCGACCACAGCCAGCACTACTTCACCATCCACGAGGCGCACCCGGAGCTGCACGACCGGCTCCGGGCGATGGCGTTGCTCGACATCCTCGCCAACAACACCGACCGCAAGAGCGGCCACGTCCTCCTGATCCCCGAGCGCGACGGTGAACCGGCGTCGGTGTGGGGTATCGACAACGGTTTGTGCTTCGCCGCCGACTACAAGCTGCGGACGGTGATCTGGGAATTCGGCGACGAGCCGATCGGCGACGAGCTGCTCGTCCGGGTGGGGTCGCTGTGCGAGCGGGTGCCGCTCGAGATCGCTGCGCTGCTCGCCGACGACGAGGTCGAGGCGCTGCAGGGTCGAGCCGCATGGTGTGTGACGCACCGACGCTTCCCGACCGACCCCAGCGGTCGACGCTATCCCTGGCCGCTGGTCTGATCGTGCGGATCGACGACGACGCGCTCGACGACCTGATCCATCGCGCCGATCTCGACGGGCTCGTGCGGCTGATCGACGATCGATCCGGCGAGCGCGACTGGGCGGGCCTGCTCCGGCTTCGAGACCGTGCGCGCCAGGCGGTCGCCACCGGACGCCAGCTCTGGCCCGCCGCGACGCTGGCCGAATACCGCCTCGCCCTGCATGCGGCCCCGGAGTTCGTGGCGGCCGTCCTCGACGAGACCGACGGGTTGTCGGGCCGGTTCACGATCGGGCCGCTCACCGAGGTGGCCGCACAGCACCACACGTGGGCCGATCTGTTTCCCGAGCTCGATCGTGGACCCCGCGCCGCGTTCGTGGCCCACGAACGGGTCCTGCGCGGTGAGACGATCGACGCGCCCGATCTCCCTCCGGTGCTCGACGTCCCCCTCGACCTGCAGCCGTGGGAGCCCATGTATGCGCTCGCCGACTACACCGATGCGGGCGCCGAGTTCCCCTCTCCGCTGCTCCCCGACGACTGGGACGACATCGACACGAGCCGCGCCGAACTGCTCGACGACGACGTCGAACTCGCCGTGCGGCAACTCGTCGAGCCGTGGACGTCGAGTTCGAACGGGCACGTCGAGACGGTGTGCGTCGAGGGTGACATCGGCGGTGCGCTCGGTTCGCTCGGCCTGCGGCGGGCGCGAGTGGTCGAACTCGATCCGGCGACGGCGCTCGCCTGGATGGCGTGGGCAGGAGCGAGTGGCGGTGCCCACGGACGGCGCCGAGGTGCCGCATCCGGGCGATTCGGCGCCTGGTGGACCCTGGGCGCATTCGGCGACCTGCTCGACGACTGGCCGGTTCCCCCGGACGAGCTCGGCGAGTTGTCACAGGACCTGCGCTGGTATCGCTGGGATGCGCACGAGCCCGCGATCGGCTGGCAGCTCCAACTGGCGGTCGAGGACCCCGAGGAGTCCGTCGCCTGGGCCCTCATCGCCCGCGACGCCACCTGACACCCCTCCCTCACCCGAAAAATGCCGGAATCCGGTCGCTGAGCGACCGGATTCCGCAAGATTTCGGGTTGGCTGGCGGTCAGGTGCGGGCGTCGAGGGCTGCGAGCAGCTGCGGGAGCACCTTGTGGACGTCACCGACGATGCCGAGGTCGGCGACACCGAAGATCGGTGCCTCCTTGTCCTTGTTGATCGCGATGATGTTCTTCGAGCCCTTCATGCCCACCATGTGCTGCGTCGCACCGGAGATGCCGGCCGCGATGTAGACCGTCGGCTTGACGACCTTGCCGGTCTGGCCGACCTGGTAGCTGTAGGGCACCCAACCGGCATCGACGATCGCTCGGGACGCACCGGGCGCACCCTTCAGCGCCTTGGCCAGCGACTCGATCATCTCGAACTTGTCGGCCTCACCGAGACCACGTCCACCGGCGACGACCACGGCGGCCTCGTCGAGCTTGGGACCCGAGGTCTCCTCGACGTGCACCGCGGTGACGGTGGCCCCGGCGGTGGAGCCCAGATCGGGCACAGGAGCGGCGACGACCTCACCGGCCGCACCGGCACCGGGCTCGGCGACGAAGCTCTTCGGGCGGAACGCCGCGAGGAACGGACGCTCGCCCGTGAACGTCGAGTTCACGAGCTTGGTGCCGCCGAAGATCGGCGTCTGCACGGTGACGCTGTCACCGTCGACGGTGATGCTCGTCGAGTTGGTGAGCACCGTGCGGTCGAGCTTGACCGACAGCCGTGCCATCACGTCACGGCCCTCGTAGCTCTGCGGGAACATGATCAGGTCGGGCGAGTCGCCTCCGTCGATGACGGCCTTCATCGCCGCAGCGACGGCCACACCCGGCAGTGCCCCGCCGAGATCGCCGGTGGCGTAGACCTTGGCCGCGCCGTGGTCGCCGAGCGCCCCGGCAGCTGCGGCCCCGTCGCCGGCCATGAAGGCCGAGACGTTCCCGCCCAGGCTGCGGGCCTTGGTGAGCAGTTCGAGCGTGCCGGTGGTCGGTACGCCGTCGGTGGCCTGTGCGAACACCCAGATGTTGTCGATACCCATGATCGGTCTCCTCAGATGACTTTCAGGTTGTCGAGGAACTCGACGATCTTGTTGAACGTTTCGCCGTCGTCTTCGATGACCTCGCCGGCCTCGCGGGCCGGGGCATCCTCGACGGAGGTGATCTGCTGCGCCCACGACACCGACTCGACGCCGAGGTCAGCAGCGGTGACGGTCTCGACCGGCTTCGACTTGGCGGCCATGATGCCCTTGAAGCTCGGGTACCGAGGCTCGACCACGCCGGCGGTCACGGAGACCACGGCGGGAAGCGAGCAGGTGACCTCGTCGTAGCCCGCCTCGGTCTGGCGGTCGACCTTCAGGGTGCCGTCGGCGATCTCGATGCTCTTGGCGAACGTGATCGACGGCAGGCCGAGGACTTCGGCGAGCTGCTCGGGCACGGTGCCGGTGTAGCCGTCGGAGGACTCGGTGCCGGCGATGATCAGATCGACGTCGCCGAGCTTCTTGGTCGCGGCGGCGAGCACCTTGGCGGTGGTGAGTGCGTCGGCGCCCGAGAGTGAGGCGTCGCTCACGAGGACCGCCTTCGCGGCACCCATCGCGAGGGCGGTGCGCAGGCCCGACGTCTCGTCGTTCGGCGCCATGGAGACGAGGCTGACCTCGCCGCCGCCGGCCGCCGTGACGAGTTGCAGCGCCATCTCGACGCCGTAACTGTCCGACTCGTCGAGGATGAGCTTGCCGTCACGCTTGAGCGTGTTGGTGGAGGGATCCAGCTCGCCCGGCAGTGCCGGGTCCGGGATCTGCTTGACGCAGACGATCACGTTCATAAGGGGGCCCAAGTTACCGGTGCGTCAACTTCGACCCAAACTCGAGCGCTCCGACGACCGGCCATTCCGACGATCGACGCGGCGAGGTACCGTCGCGTTCCTTGAAGGTCCTCCTCATCGTCAATTCCTTCGCCTCGTCGGTGACGGCCCGCAACACCGTGATCGTGCACCGCCGGCTCAGCCGCGGCCACGACGTCGAGGTGGTCGAGACGAACCGACGCGGCCATGCGACGCGTTTCGCCCACGACGCCGTTCGGCGCGGGGTCGAGGTGGTGATCGGCTTCGGTGGTGACGGCACGCTCAACGAGGTCGCGACGGGCATCGCCGGATCGAACACGGCACTCGGTGTACTCCCGGGCGGGTCGACCAACGTGTTCGCCCGCACGCTCGGCATGCCGAACGACCCGGTACAGGCGGTCGAGTACCTCGCCAACGGGATCGACGCCGGCGACTTCCGCCCGATCGGCTTGGGGCAGGTCAACGGGCGCTACTTCTGCTTCCACACGGGCGTCGGCTTCGATGCAGCAGTGGTCGAGCGCGTCGAGCAACGCGGCTCGTTGAAGCGATGGCTCGGCCATCCACTGTTCATCTGGTCCGGGCTCACCACCTGGCTGAGCGGGTACGACCGCCGAACGCCACACTTCCACGTCCACGGCGACGGCGGTCCGCCGATCGACGACGGCTACTTCACGATCGTGCTCAACACGAATCCGTACACCTACCTCGGCAACCGTCCGTTGGACCTGTCGCCGGCGGCGACGCTCGATCGCGGCCTCGTCGCGGTGACGTTCCGCACGATGAGCGCCACGGCGATCCTGTCGTCGTTGGCCGGAGCACTGCGCGGTGGTGGCGTCGAAGCGTCGAAGCACCTCGACTACCGCATCGACGTCGAGCGCCTCGTGATCGAGCACGAGACACCGTTTCCGTATCAGGTCGACGGCGACGCGCTCGGCAGCACCACCCGGCTCGAGTTCGAGCACGTGCCCAATGCCGTCAGGTTGGTCACCCCGCTCAGCGAGCCGGCCGCCACGATGCCCATCGTGGCCTGAGCGCGGCACCGGCACCGTCGCGGCCCAGCGCCTCGAGCGCGACGGCCGGGACATCGGTGCACACACCGTCGACGCCGAGCGCGGCCAGTTCGCCCAGACGTCGCGGGTCGTTGCACGTCCAGGTGTTGACCGCAAGACCCGCATCGTGGCATCGAGCGACGAACTCCTCGGTCACGTTCGGCTCGTGAGGGTGGACCGCCACGTGCCCGGCGGCCGCTGTCCGTGCGATCTGCTCGGGCCCGATCGAGGTCACGAGCCATGCGGTGGCGATGCCGGCAGCGGCGACGCGGCACGCTTCCAGCGTGTCCCACGAGAACGACGAGATCAGCCAGCGCGGGGCGGCGGCACTCCCCCGGCGCCGCAGTGCGTCGATCACCGGGCCGACCATCCCCATCGAGGGATCGAAGCCCGCGTCGGTGGGCCAGTTCTTGATCTCCACGTTCACGAGCATGCGATCGCCACAGGCATCGAGCGCTTCGTCGAAGCTCGCCAGACTCATCGCGTCGACCTCCGCGAGGTCGTCCGGCAACGGGTCGTGGGCGATGACCAGGCGGCCATCGGGCACCCACCGCACGTCGAGTTCGATGCCGTCGGCACCCATTGCGTCGGCGAGACGGAAGGCCTCGGGTGTGTTCTCAGGAGCGTCCGCAGACGCTCCACGATGGCCGAGGACGAGCATCGGCCCATTCTGCCCGACACGGCCGCTGTCCCGTGATGACCACCAGATGACCGGCGCCGAACATTGGGTCCAATGGGCCCTTGCGGGCACGGGTCGGCGCGCTTACAGTTCAGCCCGGCCCGAAGCCAGTTGTGTCGCACATCGGCACGATTTCTCTCCCCCCGGCGACCTGTCGCCCCAAACCTTCGAGGAGCACCAACGTGTCGATCCTTGCGTCCAGCCTGACCCTGGGAGCCGCGGACTACGAGTGGCGCGACGACGCCATCTGCCGCGACACCGACCCGGAGCTCTTCTTCCCGGTCGGCACCACAGGACACGCGCTGGTTCAGATCGATCGTGCGAAGGAGGTGTGCGGGGAGTGCGACGTGGCCCAGCAGTGCCTCGACTTCGCGTTGGAGACCAACCAGGACTCCGGCATCTGGGGTGGGCTCACCGAGGAGGAGCGCCGGGTCATCCGCCGCCGTCGGGTCGCCGCCGCCCGCGCCGCTCGCGCCAGCTGATCTCAGTCGTCCGTGGGGACGACGAGTTCGATGACCGTGCCGTGTTGGCGCGAGGAGCCATCGCCGACACCGGCCAGCTCGAGTTCGGACGTCGAGGCGGGTCGGATGTCGATCGTGCCGTTGAGTTCGGTGGTCACGAGCGTGCGGACGATCGACAAGCCGAGGCCTGTGGCCTGATCGAGCTGGAACGACGGATCGACCCCGCGACCGTTGTCGACGACACGCACGGTGAGCCGTCCGTCTCGGTGGCTCAGGCCCACGTTGACCTCGCCGCCACCGCTGCCCTCGGGAAATCCATGATCGACGGCGTTCTGCAGCAGCTCGGTCAGCACGACCGACAGCGGCGTCGCGGTGTTCGCCGGGATCCGACCACCGTCGCCGGTCACCACGAAACGCACCGGGCGATCGGGGGACTGGAGGCTCTCCTCGGCCAGACGCAGCAGCGGCCGGACGATCTCGATGAAGGCGATGTCCTCGCCCGGCTCGCGCGACAGCGACTCGTGCACGAGTGCGATCGTGCGGATCCGCCTCACCGACTCCTGAACCGCCGCCTTCGCTTCGGGGTTGGTCAGTCGGCGCGACTGGAGACGCAGCAGTGACGAGATCGTCTGCAGGTTGTTCTTCACCCGGTGATGGATCTCACGGATCGTGGCGTCCTTGCTCAACAGGAGCCGATCGCGTTTGCGCAGTTCGGTGACGTCGCGGACGAGCAGCAACCCGCCGGCGATCTCGGGGCCGGACTCGCCGTGGGTCACCAATGGCACGCACCGGCACAGCAGTGTGACGTCGGCGCCCTGCTCGAACTCCTCCACGATCGGCTCGCGCCGCTCGAAGGCCTGCCGAACAGGGCCGTCGTGGAATCCGAGTTCTGCGAGGCGCATGCCGACCGGGTTCGCCTGGATGCCCACCCGGTGCAGCGCCGAATTGGCGTTCGGCGACACGTACGTGACCGTGCCCGACGAATCGAGGGTCAGCACACCGTCACCGACGCGCGGCGCGGCGCTGGAGTCGGCCACTCGGCCGGCGAACGGGAACGTGCCGATCTCGATCATCTGCGCGAACTCCTCGAAGATGAACGAGTAGTTGCGCTCGAGTTCCCCGAGCGGCCGGCCGGCGCGGACCTTCCATTCCTTCGACAACACGGCGATGATCTCGCCGTCTCGCCGCACCGGGAGCGCCAGCATGCGCGCCCGGTTGATCTCGTCACCGCCACCGTCGACCTCGATCGCTCCCTCGACACGCTGGCCGGTGTCGGCCGTGCGGTCGATCAGCTCCGCCTCGTCTCCATCGGCCCAGGAGCCCACCCAGTCGGTGGCGTACATCGTCTGGTTGGTGGCGGGGCGCACCTGATCGACGATCAACCACTTGCCGCCACTGGAGCGGACGTAGAGCAACAGGTCGGCGAAGCACAGGTCAGCGAGGAACGCCCACTCGGCGGTCAGCCGGTGCAGGTGATCGATGTCGTCACGATCGAGCGTGGTGTGCTCGCGGGCGAGTTCGGCGAGAGAGGTCATCACCGTTGATTCTGCCTGATCATCCGCCGTTGCGCAGGTGACCGGCGAGCAGCCCCAGCCCGGCGAGGTCGTGGATGTCGCCCGACAGCCACGGCACCGCGAGCAGCACCGGTGCGAGATCGGCGAGTTCGGTTCGCCGATCCGACTCGCGAGCGGCCACGAGCGCGACGTCGTCGAATCGGGACGCGATCCGCTTCAGCACGGTGCCCACCTGCTTCGGCGGAGCGTCGAGCGCCTCGGCGACCGCGTCGGCGAGATCGCCGCTCGCGGCGTCGAGGAGCGCCGAGGCGCTGTCGGCCGCCTCGGCGCTCGCCAACGATTCCGGCAACACCCGGTTGGCGACGATCGCCCCGAGCGACATTCCACGGTCGAGTAGCGATCGGGCGAGGAACCGGGCCTCGTAGCTCGGGGCGGTCTCGAGCGTCGTGACGACGACGAAGGCGGTGCGAGGGTCGACGAGCAGCGCTTCGACCTCCTTGGCGCGGCGGACGAACCCGCTCTCCATCGCCTGGAAGAGCACGAAGAAGTCGGCGATGTCCTGGAGGAATCGCGAGCCGAGCACGCGGTCGGCGACCTGGTAGAAGGGTTTCGAGGCGACCGTGAAGAGGCGTGACCGGTACGGCACGGTGAGCCACCGCAGCAGCCGGCTCCCGAAGAACTCGATCATCCGGTTCGGAGCGTCGAGGATCGACAGCGCATTGCGCGACGGCGGTGTGTCGACGATCACGAGATCGAACTCCCCGCTGGCGTGCAGGTCGTGCAGCTGCTCCATCGCGAGGTACTCGTGGCTGTGCACGAAACGGCGGGTGATGTTCTCGTACAGCGGGTTCGCGAGCACGGCGTCGCGGGTCGCGGCATCGGGAGCCTGACGGGTGATCAGCTCGTCCCAGCCCGCCTTGGTGTCGAGCATCGCCACCCAGACCTCACCGCGCAGCGTGACACCCGACGCCGCAAAGGCGGCCGGGTCGATCTGGACGGGCGTGTTGCCGAACTCGTCGAGGCCGAGCGCCGTCGCCAGGCGGCGGGCCGGGTCGACGGTCATCACGAGGATGCGGCCCCGGTGCCGTTCGGCGGCGGCGACACCGAGTGCAGCCGCGATCGTGGTCTTGCCGACGCCGCCCGAGCCGGCCACGAGGATCATCTCGCGGCTGGCGAGGAGGTTGTCGAGTTCAGCCATGGCGACCTCGGTGCTGCGGATCGAACTCCTGGGTGAGCGACTCGGCGACGAGTGAGACGACCCGCGGGCCCGAGCCGCGGGAGAACATCTCGGGGACCGTCACGATCGGCAGTCCCTCCGGCATGTCGTCGTGGGACGCCAACCAGGTTCGGAGCCGTTCGAGATGACCCGCCCCCGTCCTGCGGCGCATCTCGGTGAGGTTGGCAGCTTCGACGACGGTGGTCACCGCGGGCCCTGCGGCCTCGACGAGCAGCGGCATCGCATCGCCGAGGTGGTCGACGATCGCCTGCTCACGTCGATTGAACATCGCCGGAAGGACACGGTTCGCGATCACGGCGGACGCGTGGGCGCCGGTCTCCGCTCGCAGGCGTCCGAGCAACTCGATCGTCTCGGTGACCGGCATCTCCTCGGGGGTGGTCACGACCGCGACCCCGGTGCGCTGGGGGTCGTCGAGGATGTCGAGCATCCACTGGGTCTGGTCGCGCACCAGGCCGACCTGGACGAGATCGGCGATCACCTTCGGAGCGCCGATCTGGCTGACGATGTGCCCACTCGCCTCGGCGTCGACGACGATCAGGTCGTAGTGGCGTTCACGCACCTCGTAACAGAGCTTGCCGACACCGAGGATCTCCTTCACGCCGGGTGCGGCATCGGCGACGAAGTCGAACGTGGATGCCAGCGGGCCGATACGGCCGAGCAACGGGATCTTGACGAACAGGCGCAGGTACTCACGCAGCGAGTCCTCGGTGTTCATCGCCATGGCGTACAGGTTCTGGGCGACCTCGGTGGGCTCGAACTCGAGCTCGCCGACGTCGAATGCATTCGCGAGCGCGCCCTTGGCGTCCATCTCGCACACGAGCGTTCGCCGGCCATGACGAGCGGCGACGTCGGCGATCGCTGCCGCGACGGTGGTCTTGCCGACACCGCCCTTGCCCGTGACCCACAGCAGGTCGAGGTCCAGGAGCCCTGGCCGACCCGAGGGGCCCAGGTTCAGCCTCCGAAGCCGATCTTGCGATCGCCGTCGGCCGAGCCGAGTTCGACGTACGCGATCTTCGCGGCGGGGATGACGACGTCCTTGCCCCGCTTGTCGGTGATCCACAGCACGTCGCTCGCCCCGGCCAGCGCCGCCTCGACCCGCGACTTCAGATCGTCTCGATCGACGTCCTCGGCGAGTTCGATGTTGAGCTCACGGGGGGCCTGGGTCACTCCGATGCGTACGTCCACCCCGTGCACGCTACCCGCGCTCCCCCACCACCCGTTCTCGTGAACTCGTGCGCGCCTGGACCGCTGATTCGCTCACGAGTTGCGAGGTCGGCGGGTCACTACGGTGACGGAGTGACGTCCATCGCGATCCCCCTGTTCCCGCAGTTCACGGCGCTCGACGGCATCGGGCCCTACGAGGTGCTCCAGCGAATCCCCGATTTCGACGTGACCTTCATCGGCCACGAGCGCGGCGTCGTGCGCTCGGACAACGGGATGCTCGGCATCGAGGTGGACGCGACGTTCGAGGAGATGGCCACACCCGACGTCGTCGTGTTCCCCGGCGGTCACGGCACCCGAGCCCTGATGACCGACGAGCGCGTGCTCGACTGGGTGCGGACGGCACACGAGACCACGTCGTACACCACCTCGGTGTGCACCGGTTCGCTCGTGCTCGCGGCCGCCGGGCTCCTGCAGGGGCTGACCGCAACCACCCACTGGGGTGCCCTCGACGTGCTCGCCGAGCACGGTGCGATCCCGACCGGTGAACGCGTGGTGGAGCACCTCGATCGGCGCATCATCACCGCGGCGGGAGTGTCGAGCGGCATCGACATGGCGCTGCGCCTGGTCGAGATCCTCGTCGACCGCACCGCGGCCGAGGCCAGCCAGCTGATGATCGAGTACGACCCGCAACCCCCGTTCGACGCCGGCTCGACCGCCAAGGCCTCCGCCGACGTCGTCGAACGAGTGATCGAGTACGCCCAGTCCCGCCACTGATTGCAGCAGGGGTCCGACCCCTGCTGCAATCAGACGGCGGTGGAGCAGAACGTGTCGCCGCGGGCGAAGCTCTGCTCGGTGACGACGTCGCCGAGGGCGTCGTCGCTGTCGACCAGTGCGGCGAGCATCCCCTTGACCATGCCGCGGTCGACGGCGCAGATGACGGGGTGTTCGGTGGCGACGTCACCGAACGGGCAGTGGTTGTTGATGATGCGCAGTTGGTCGTTTCGGCCTTCCGCGTGCGCCGCGAACCCGTGCGCGGTGAGCGCATCGGCGACGGCCTGCATCGCCGAACGGAGCGACCGCCGCCCGCTGGCGAGCGCGTCGCCGGTGAGCCCTTCGGCCATCGCCCGCCCGTACTCCTGGCCGACCTCCTCGGCGATCGCCTCGGCCTCGTCGTGCGGAAGCCGATCGAGCGCCCGGCCGAGCAACGACAGCAGCAGGTCGTCGCTGCGGACCGGGAAGTCGACGTCGTTCATCTTGAGGGCGTCGCCCACGACCACGTAGCGCTTCGACGGGCGACCGGCGCCGGCGCCGGCGACACGGCCGGACACGACTTCGAGGTAGCCACCGGCGGCGAGCTTGTCGAGGTGGTGTCGAGCGACGTTCGCGTGCACGCCGACCTCGCCAGCCACCATCGTGGCCGTGACGCCGGTGTCGTCGGTTCCCGAATGCTCCTTGGCGAACAGGTAGATCGAGCGGCGCGTCGGGTCGCCGAAGGCGTCGGTGATCGCCGACACGGTGGCGGTGAACGACGGGCTCGTGCTCATGTTCACGATTGTACCTATCCACGTAGTGCAAATTCGACCGGCCGTCGCCACAATGACTCCATGGCCGCCACCGTGACCGAAGCACAGATCGTCGAAGCCCTCCGCCCGGTCGAGGATCCCGAACTCCACCGTTCGATCGTCGACCTCGGCATGCTGCGCGGCGTGTCGATCCTCGACAACGGCATCGTCGGTGTGCTGATCGCGCTCACCGTGCCCGGTTGCCCGCTCAAGAGCGAGATCCAGCGGCGCGTGTCCGAGGCCGCGACACAGCTCGACGGCGTCGAGTCGATCGACCTCGAGTTCACCGTGATGAGCGACGAGGACCGCGAGAACCTCCGTCGCACACTCCACGGCGACGCCGGCGCCACCGCCGGGTCGAGCCAGGCTCACGGGCACGCCGAGGGTCGCGAGATCCCCTTCTCGAAGAACACCTCGAAGACCCGGCCGCTCCTCATCTCCTCCGGCAAGGGCGGCGTCGGCAAGTCGAGCGTCACCACGAACCTCGCCGTCGCACTGGCGTCACAGGGCTACAAGGTCGGTGTCGTCGACGCCGACATCTACGGCTACTCGATCCCCCGGATGCTCGGTACCGACCGCGACCCGGTCGTGATCGACGAGATGCTCGTGCCGCCCGAGATGTGGGGCGTGCGCTGCATCTCGATCGGCTACTTCGTGCCGCAGGGCCAGGCGGTCATCTGGCGTGGCCCGATGCTGCACAAGGCGCTCGAGCAGTTCCTCACCGACGTGTTCTGGGACGAGCCCGACTTCCTCCTCGTCGACATGCCCCCCGGCACCGGCGACATCGCCCTCTCGCTCGCGCAGTACCTGCCGCGCGGCGAGGTGTTCGTGGTCACCACCCCGCAGCCGGCCGCCCAGAAGGTCGCCTCGCTGTCGGCCGCGATGGCGGCGAAGGTCAACCTTCCGGTGCGCGGTGTGATCGAGAACATGTCGTGGTTCACCGGCGATGACGGCAAGCGCTACGAGATCTTCGGTTCGGGCGGCGGCCAGATCCTCGCCGAGGAGCTCGAGGTACCGCTGCTCGGTCGCCTGCCGCTCGTGCCCGAACTGCGCGAAGGCGGCGACAACGGCCGTCCGATCACCGCGGTCGCCCCCGAGTCGGAGGCGGCGCGGATGTTCCAGGACATCGCCACGAAGATCGCCGTCGAGATGAAGCCGAAGAAGGTCTTCTCCGACAAACTCAAGGTCCTCTGATCACCGTCACGGCGGGGGTCTGACCCCGGGTGCAACACTGCGGGGATGGAGGTCGTGCCGCGGTACAGATTCGAGGCGATGGTGGCCGACGCCCTCGACGACCTGCCGGAGGAACTGCTCCCCGTGCTCGACAACGTGGTGGTCCAGGTCGTCGATCGGAACCCGGACGAGCCCAGCCTGCTCGGTCTGTACGAGGGGGTTCCCCACACCGAGCGCAACGGAACCGAGGGCCCCGACATCGTGTCGATCTACCGGTTCGCGCTGTGTGAGATGTGCGACGACCTCGACGATCTCGCCGAGGAGGTGTACGTCACCGTGATCCACGAGGTGGCCCACGCCGCCGGCATCGACGACGACCGTCTCCACGAACTCGGCTGGGGCTGACGACATGAGATCGGTGGGCACAGCCGGCGCCAGCCGCTCCCGGCACCTGTTCGAGGAGTGCCCGCGATGATGGTCCTGATCCTTCCCGGACTCGCCGCCGCATGGTTTGGTCGGCAAGCCGATGAGCTCGGGGAGCCCCGCGGTCGAACCGCAGCGGTCGTCGGGTTGGCGCTCGCGGGTGCGTTCGTCGTGCTCGACGTTGCTGCCGCTGTGTTCAGCCGCTGACCATCCGCTCGCTGGCGAGACGGTTCTGGGATCGAGATCCGAGTGCCCGTGGTCGCGTCGCGGCCACTGGGCTACGTTGTCCCGATGGACCTCGACGCGGTCCGCCGACTCGCTCTCGCACTACCGGAGACGCATGAGGCGCCGCATTTCGACCTCACGTCCTTTCGCGTGGGCTCGAAGATCTTCGCCACTGCGCCGCTCGACGGCGATGTCGTGCGCATCTTCGTCGACGAGTCCGAGGCGCGCGCCTGCGTGGCCGAAGGTCATCCGGGTGTCGAGTTGCTGCGATGGGGCGAGAGGATCTCGGGTGTGGCCGTGGAACTCTCCACAGCCGATCCCGGCCGGGTGGCCGAGCTGCTCGAGGAGTCATGGCGCCGACGTGCGCCGAAGCGAGTGGTCACCGCGGAACTGCTGCGTGCCCAGTTCGCTGTGCTGGGAGGGTACGCGCTCGCCGATGCCCCCGGCGGGCGCGATGGACTTCGCGAGCGGGTCGACCCGATCTTTCAGGACATGATCGACGATCTCGAGCCCTGCTTCGCGGCGTCCGTCGCCGGTGAGGTCGGCGGCACGGGACTCACGGGTGCGGTGCCGATCAGCACCGTCGTCGTGCGCATCCGAGACGACACAGGGCGCCTCGCCGGGACGGCCACCTTTGTGAAGCCGGCCACCGGCATGGACACCATCTCGGCGTTGATCTGCGTCATCGCCGCCGGCGGTCTCGTCGGTCGCCACGTCGGCGACGGTGTCGTCGCGTTCTTCCTCGCAGAGACCATGGGATCGGAGTCAGCAGCCGCTCGGGCGTGCATCACTGCGATGCGCGACCTCCGAGTCGCCATCGGCGACATCGCCGTCGCAAGCGACCTCGACACCGACGACCTGACGCTGCGCTTCGGCCTCCATTGGGGTTCGACGCTGTACGTCGGCAGCATCTCCACATCGGGGCGCTCCGAGGTCACCGCCCTCGGTGACGAGGCCAACGAGTCCGCTTGGATCGAGGCATGCGCAACCGGGGGCCGAACACTCGCGTCCAAGAACCTCCTCGAGCGCCTCGATGACGACGATGCCGCTGCGCTCGGCCTCGAACCCGACCGGATCGGCTACTGCATCCTCGGGGAACTGCCCACCGCGAGCGAGAAGGCCCGCCGTGATGCGCCGGCGATTGCGGTGTGCGAGCTGTGAGGCTGGTCAGGCCGGCAACGATCGAAGGGTGGGCCGGCGTCATTCGACGACCAACACCCGGCCGGGCGCGAAGAACTCGTCGAATGACGCCGCCGCAGGCAAGCGCACCATGAGACTCGAGATCTTCGTCACCGACCTCGAGCGCTCAACAGCTTTCTACACCGACGTGCTCGGCTTCACCATCGATGCCGGCAGCGACGAGGACTACCGCGAACTGAGCGGCCACGACACACGAATCGCGCTGCAACCAATTGCGAATCTCAGCGTCGACCATCCACTTCGTCGGTCCGGCCCACTCGGGCTCGGTCTGGAACTCGTCCTCGAGGTCGAGAACCTCGACGATCTCTTCGATCATGTGCAACGGAATTGGCCGGTCGAGGCCGGTCTGCGCGAGCAGCCGTGGGGGCTCGTTGACTTCCGCATCCTTGATCCCGACGGGTACTACTGGCGACCAACCCATCCACACCACTCGCCGGCTGTCGGACGGTGAAGGCCTTCAACCACACGTCGGCTGGTCGCCTGCCGACATGTACGTGACGGGTGCGTCGTCGGGCGGTAGCTCGAGCAGCCAGAAGACGTCGAGGACTTCCGGCGTGAGTTGGATGCTGTCCCAGGCGGGTTCGATGCTGAACCCGTCGATGTCGTGCTGTGCGGCGAAGTCGGTGAGGGCCAGGGTCGTGGCGGGCCCGACGACGCCGTCGACCGCCAGGGATGCTCCGTGGCCGTTGAGCGCTTGTTGAAGCTCAACCGCGAACGGTTCGTCGATGAAGTAGTAGGGCAGACTCACCGACCAGGCGAACTGACCCGAGACCGCGCCGGTGTCGTCAGCGATCGCGAACCCCCATTGGGTGACGTCGGGGATCATGGGCGACGAGTTGGGCAGTGAGCGGACATCGGCCGCCGCAGAGCCGATCCGAATCCCGTCAGAGGTGGCAAGCTGCGTCTGGGGCGTCGACGTCGACTCAAGGGTCCAGGAGGCGAAGTGCAGTGGTACGGGTGGGAGTTCGTAGCTGCCAGGCCAGTCCGTGAAGAGAACGTGCAGGCCGATCGTTTCCCACTGGACTGTTCGGGTCTGCTGGATCGCAAGAACGCATTCCGGATCCGATGAGACCGTGTCACCGTCGGGCGGCCCCAACATGTCGATCAGTGACGTGAGTGCATCCTCGGCTGGCTTGCCGAAGTCCACCGATCCCAGACCGTCGGAACGGAGCACGTCCACATCCGCGCTGTGATCAGCGATCGTCGTGGTAGTCGTCCGCTGGGGCTGCGTCGAGGGCGGGACCGTGCTCTCGGGCGTGGGGGCCACCACCGTCGTCGTCGTCGACGGCGCCGGTGTAGCCGTCGTACCTTGTGCGTCCGAATCGGTGATCGACGGCGACGAGGCCTGATCGCCTCCGCAGCCGGCAAGGACGAGAAGCGCCACCATCGCCACCGTTCCGAATCGTCGGATCACCACACACCTCCACGGTCATCATGCAATCGACGTGACCCTCGACCGAAAGAGGAGGCGGTCACATGAGCACCCCGTCCGATGTCAGCGCGACAACGCCGAGCTCGTCCACTTGCAGGTTCTCGCGACCGAGGGTCGAGCTGATGCGACCCTGCCGCAACTGTCGAGACCTGCAGCCGACGACGTCAGCTGTCAGCGTCTCCTCGATACGTGGTGGGCGAGGACCGCGACGGGCGAGGACCGCGACGGGCGGAGGACGAGGCCGGCACACAGGGCTCGGCGGTCCTCGACCAGGTCGTTCGCCTCTGCCCGAACTCGGCCCGAGGGCAGGAGGATGAAGGTGACATCGGAGGTCAGTCATGCGACGCACGAACGGCCATTCCCCGACCATTTGGGCGCTGCTGACGCTTGCCGTCCTCGGCGCGGCTGCTGCATGCGGTGGCGGTGGCGATGACGACAGCGAGCCTTTCACGTTCGCCGACGACGACCTGTGCGAGTGGGTCAGCGCAGACGAAGTCGCGGCCTTCTTCGCCTCCGCCTACGACTGGGACGGCACGGCGGAGACCATGAGCACGAGCGACGCAGGGCCCGACGAATGCTGGTGGCGTCTCAGCGATCTGAGTTCGGACGAATACGTCGAGGTCGCCGCCGGGAACGCCGTCGACGGAGTACTGCTCCCGTACGAGGAGATCACCCCGTACGAGGGCGGCCCAGTTCTCGCTCCCGGCGGGACAGTGTCCGGCCACCCGGCGCTCAGCGACGGGGTCGTCGTCCAGAGTGCTGGTTGGGGTGTCTATGCCTTCTGGGTGCCACCCCGCGCCGAGTACCTGTCCCTGTCGGCCAGCCGATACTCCGGCGACGGCGCGGAGGCGACCGGTGTCGATTCCGCCACCGACGAGCAGATTCGAGTCGAGGAACAGAACCGCTTCTTCAGCCTTGCAGACCAGTTCCTGAACGAGCTCGGCTGGGTGTCGTGAAGCTCAGGAGAGAGACGAGCACCCCATTGCGCATCCGATCATCGGTGAGGGCATGCGGGTGAGTCGACTCGGGACCACGCTCACAACGACCCCGAAGGTGTCCGGTCGAGGTCCGCCATCCGAGACCGCAACCGACCCAGTCCCAGCAACCAGTTGCCTCGGCGCGCGGCCCCGGTCGAACGGAACCGGTGCGAGAATCGGAGTGCCCTCGACCGGCACTCCGGGGACGCAGTTCAAGGAGGTGTTGCCCGCGCGTCATGGACGGGCGATCGTGATCAGATTGCCGGTTCTGTGCGGGGCTGAGGCCGTCACTGCGCCGCGATTTCCGAGCGCGTGGGAAGGGCCGATACAGAGTGCAGCCTGTGTGGCGACCGGTGCGCTGTCGAGCGCCTGTCGAACGCCGGGTGGCCGTGTTCTACTCACCGATGCGACAGGGCGGTTCATCGCTCCTGCTCGAACATCCAAGTCTCCCCGGGTCCGAACCGGACTCGCCGTGGCGGGCCGTCAACGGACCCAACCGAGCTTGTCGGGGTTGACGACGCTGCGAATGCTTTGGATCCGCTCCTCGGCGACGCGGAAGACCATCACGCCGTAGACCTCGTCACCGCTGGCGAGCCGCACGCCCGGGTCGCCACCGATGGAGATCGGAGTCGCCGTCAGGTCGGCGCCGATGCTCTGGTGGGCGACGCCGATGAGGAAGCGGGCGACCCGGTCCGAGCCGGTGACGGGGTGACGGGCTGCTCGCCGATCAGGTCCGCCGTCGGACCAGGCGACGATGTCGTCGGCAAGCACGCTGATCAGACGTTCCACGTCAGCAGCTCGGACGGCGTGGAGTGCTGCGGCGACGACCTCGCGCTCTCGATCCGGGTCGCCGCTCCGGCGCCGGGGCGGTTCGGCGACCCGGCCCCGGGCTCTGGCGGCGATCTGGCGGCAGTTGTCGGGGCGCTTGTCGACGATCTCGGCGATCTCGGTGTAGTCGTAGTCGAACGCCTCCCGGAGGAGCAGAACGGCTCGCTCGACGGGTGTGAGGTTCTCCAGTGCGTGGAGGAACGCCAGCGAGAAGTGTTCGGCATCGGCGACGATGTCAGCCGGATCCTGCGAACGCGTGACCACCGGTTCGGGCAGCCACGGGCCGACGTAAGTTTTGCGCTGTTGCCGGGCGGAGCGGAGCCGGTCGATCGACATCCGGGTGACCATCGTGGTCAGGAATGCGGCCGGCGACCGGATGGCGTCCTCATCGACGGTTTGCCATCGGATCCAGGCCTCCTGGACGATGTCTTCGGCGTCGGCCATCGAGCCCAACATCCCGTAGGCGACTGCGATCAGACGGGCACGTTCGGCCTCGAACACATCGATCACGACGGCACCCCGGCGGCGATACCCGACACCGGACAGCCGGGTCGACGACCGACCCGCACCATGCGCGGCGGCCCGGACGTCGCCGTCACGACGGCGGATCGGTCGACCCACAGCCCACTCACACGGGCACCTGAGTCACCCGACCCGCCGGTGATGGAAGCAGCTGCCGACATCCACGTCCTCCATTCTCGCGCTCGCCCTCATGACGAGACATCTCCATGCCGCGTGACACCGCACGTGGCCGACGGCTGCCGGCGCCGGCGCCGCGTGATCGCCGCCGGCCGGCCGTCCGTCCGATCACGAACCGACCGTTCGCACCCCGGCACGTACCGGTCGCTTCTCCGACACCGACAACAGACCTGGCCATGACATGTCACATCGCGACCTGCGGTCTCGTCAACACGGTGAGATCACGACGCGACCCAGACGTCGTGACGCCGGCCGAAACGACGAACCGTCGCGGAGAAAGGTTGATCATGCGCGAACAGCTCACCACCGACTGGCCGATGCGCCGGCGCCCGCCGCTCCCGGAGCCTCGGGCGCGGCGTCGGAGCACGACCCGAAGCACGGCTTGGGGACGGATCGAGGGGGGCGATCGTGGCTGAATCGAGGATCCCGGACCCCGTCGACGTCGTGGTGATCGGAGGTGGCCTCGCTGGGCTCACGGCTGCGTACCACATCGCCGACCGCGGCCTGTCCGTCGTCGTGCTCGAGGCCCGTTCGGCGGTCGGGGGTCGGGCGACGACCGATCTCCGGTCGGGGATGTTGTTCAATCAGGGGCCGCGGGCCTTCTACCTCGATGGTGCGGCCCTGTCGACGCTCCGCGAGATGGGCGTGGATCCGGTCGGAGGCGTCCCGGCGAGCAGGGGCGCCGTCGCGGTGACGAGCGATCGGGTCGGTCTGCTCCCCGGAAACGCCGGCACGCTGGCGCGGACCCGACTGCTCGACATCGGCGGCAAGTTCGAAGTGGGTCGGCTCCTGTCGTCGATCGCGAAGATCGACGTGTCGGCGCTGGCGAACATCTCGTCGGACGACTGGGTTCGTGGCGCTGTGAAGCGGGACAGCGCCCGCGAGCTCGTTCGCGGCCTGATGCGGGTCGCGACCTATGTGGCCGATCTCGATCGGCTGTCGGCCGACGTCGGAGTGCGACAGCTGCAGATGGTCCTCGGCGGGGTGCTCTACGTCGATGGGGGCTGGATCGCGGTGGCCCGGGCGCTGCTGGCGCGAGCCCAGGAGCGGGGAGCCGTGGTGGCCACCGGGGCGCAGGCCGGTCCGATCCAACCGGACGGTGCGCGGTGGACCGTCCCCACCCGGCGGGGCGACTTCAGTGCCCGGCAAGTGGTGATCGCGGGGCTCGCACCAGGCGCGGCGGCTCGGGTTGCTGGCTCTGCCGACCTCGGCGCGTGGGCGGCGTCGAGCACACCCGCACTGGCAGCCGTGCTCGACGTCGGGCTCTCCGAGTTGCCCATACCCGGCCGCTGCTTCGCGTGCGGGATGGGTTCGCCGTTCTACGTATCGGTGCACGGCCCCCCCGCTGATCTCGGCGATGGCATCGTCCTGCACGCCATGAAGTACCTGTCACACAGCGACACCTCCGACGCAACGGCATTGAGAACGCAGATCGAGGACTTCCTCGAACGTGTGCAACCGGGATGGCGCGATCGCGTCGTGACGGAGCGGTTCCTGCGCAAGATGACGGTGGCGCACGCCCTCACCACGCCCGACCGGAACGGCGTGGCCGGGCGATATCCCCATGCGGTACGAGACCGCAAGGGTGTCTTCGTCGCCGGCGATTGGGTCGGTCCCGTTGGCCACCTGTCGGACGCGTCGATCGCAAGCGCAGCCACGGTCGCTCGGCGGCTCGCCGGCGAGCGAAGCGGAGCCGGCGCGTCGACGCCCGCTGGGAGTGGGCCCTCTGATGGCTCGTCGTGTCAGGATGCTCGGCGATGAGGCGGAAGCTGTTCTCCGACGAGCGGATCCGGCGCATGTACGAATCGGGCCGGGGCGACACCATGGCGCGGCGGATGGCCCGGTTCTGGGCCCGGGTGCACTCGCTGGGCCTGCTGCCGACGCGTTGGGTCACCCTCGAGGTGCCGGGGCACCGCAGCGGCGAGCTTCGGCGCTTCCCCCTGGGCATGGCCGATGTCGACGGCGAGTGGTTCCTGGTGTCGATGCTCGGCGAGTGCGCCTGGGTCCGCAATGTCCGAGCTGCAGGCGGACGGGTCGTGCTGCGTCGCCGACGAGCGCGTGCGTGCACGCTGCAGGAAGTGCCGGTTGAGGATCGAGGCCCGATCCTGCGCCGCTACGTCGACAAGGTGCCGGGTGGCCGGCCTCACATTCCGGTCGACAGGGGCGCACCCGTCGCGGAGTTCCAAGCCGTCGCCGCCGACTATCCCGTCTTCGTCGTGATCGAAGATGCCGATGCGGCGCCCCGCTGATGGGCTTCGCCCCCGAATGCGACCGGTGAGGCCGCCGGGGCGCCAACTGGCGCGACGTCGGTACCGCCGTCCCACCACATACCCGGCGTTCTCACGCGCTAACGCCACACCAGCTCAGCAGCCGAGCCGCGGCGCAGATGGCTACCCCATCAGACAGCCGGCCAAGCTCGAAGCGCCGTGTGGGATGCTCGTGTGATGCGAACCGCCTCCATCGCCACGTCATCGACGCTGGCGTCGATCGCGGCGCTCCATGTCGGATGGGGATGTGGTGCATCGTTCCCCTTCCGGGACCGCAAGCAGTTGGCCGACTCGGTAGCAGGTTCAAGCACCACGCCAGGGCCCCGAGACTGCCTCGCAGTCGCCGGGCTCCTCGCCTGCGCCGCCGGCCTGGTTGCCGACGTGTTGCCACTCGGTCCAACGGCCCGACGCGCTGGTGTGCTCGGTGTCGCGCTCGTGCTGGCTGGTCGCGGCGCAGTGGGCGTCGCCGGGCGCACAGGATCGATTGTTCCGTGGACCCCGTCGGCGCACTTCAACGACCTCGACAAGCGGTACTACGGGCCCCTGTGCCTTCTACTCTCGAGCGGCGCTCTGCTGTCCGTTCGCTGAGATCGACGTCAACCAGAACCGATCAGAACGCGCACACCTGGCTGCCTGTTCGAGACCGCTCGTACCGGCACGTTCGATCGGGCGATCCCACCCAGATCGTGCAGCGGCTCGCCGCTGGTCAGGATGTTGCGAGGCCGAGGAACACGACGACCGATCGTGCGAGTCTGGCCATGTCGTCGTCGGACAGTCGGCCGATTCGTTCGCCAAGTTTGGGGCGAGGAACGGTCGTGATCTTGTCGACCATGAGCCGGCTCGGTTGGCGGATGCCGGTTGTCTCGTCGGAGTCGACAGGTATGCGAAACAGTGGAGCATCGGTGTCGTCAGTGGTGAACGCACAGACCGTGACCGAAGTGGTTGCGTCGAAGAGATCGTCTTGGATGATGACGACCGGTCGCGGCTTGCCGGCGTACCCGCTGCCGGCGGCAGCGGTCCAGATCTCGCCGCGTTTCACTCGTTGGCGCCGAGTGCGTCGATGAACGCTTGATCATCGGACTCGAGGTCGCTGTTCGCTACGGCGAGCGATTGATCGTGGGCTTGCTGTGCGAACTGGGGTGATCGGACGTCAGGCACCCAGAATTGAACGGGGCGCAGGCCCTGTGCGCGGAGCCGCTCGCGATGAGCGCGCACCCGGACCGCGCTTGCGGCAGTTGAACGTTGACGAGCCACAACCGGACGTTACATGTAACGCTGGTCTCAACGCAACGGATCTCGTGACATCATCGGGAAGTGCGCCCAGAATGTTCCGGGCCACAACCGCCTCAGGCCGCTCCTGATCGGCACGTACGAGAGCGGCGCGGTGCTCGAGAACGTGCGAGTGTGTCGACCCGTCGGTCATCGACCGCATTGGTCGGTCGTGCGTAGTCTGCGGGCTGGTTGCGACGGTCTGGAATCTTGCCGTGGTCGCTCGCACCGGATCGCGTAGGTTCGACATCGTGTTGAGTGCCGAACGGTTGAGATGTTTCGCGCGGAACGGGTTCGTCGTGGTGCCCGGCGTCATCGACGAAGCGGTGCTGGCCGTCCTGGAGGCCGAGGTCGACGCGCTGATGGCTGATGATTGAAACGAGCGTGAACCGGCGGGGATGTGACTGAGGCCATCCATCGCCGGCTGGAGGAGCTCGAATCGAAGGCCGATCCCAGCGACCTCGACCTCGAGATGCTCGCCCGGCTGTACCTGGCGGTTGGCAGTGAGAAGGCGCGGCCGATCTTTGCGCAGCTTGCAGCGGAGTCGGAAGAGCGTCAGCGGGCCGCGGGGTTCGTCGTACCGACGGCGTACCTCTACCGCAGCAACCTATGGCGACTCGCCGGCGACGATGTTCGCGCACGCGAAGAGCTGCTGACGTCGCGCGACGTGCTGGCGTCCAAGGCGCGCGCCAGCGACCAACGCAAGCCTCCCTACCTGTTCACGCTGTTCCTGCTCGGTGACGACGACGAGCTGCTCGCCGCCGGCGCCGAGTTCGGCGAGCAGGCCTGCGGCGAGTTGGGTTGGGCGGTCGTGGCGACCGCGCTGGCCCATCGCGAGGGCGATGCGGCCGAACTGGAGCGTCGACTCGCGGACTGGGACGAGCGGGCAGCGGCCGAGCCCGTCGACATCGACGGCATGCATCCATCGCACCGCGACCTCCGCAACCTGTTGCAGGCGCGGTACGGCACGGCGCGAACCGCCGCCACCGCTGCATCAGCGTCCCGACCGACGCTGACCCCGCAGGTCGAAGACGTCATCGATGCAGACGTGCTCGGCTGGTGGGGCCAGTACGTCGTGGCGGCCCACGCCGAGGTCGTCACGCTGTACGACACCGATGCGCGAACCGTGGCGTACCGAGTCACCGCACAGAGCACCGACGTACTCGCCTGGGACGCAACAGGGACACAATTCGCCGCAGGACGTGTTGCCTACGTGCTCGCGAACACGCCCTCCGGCCTCGTGGCGACGATTTTGCGCCCGGGCGGGTTCTGCTCGATCGCGGGACACCTGCTCGCCGTCGAACGGGGCTTCGACGCCGCGGTGTACCGGGCGGACGGCGCTGAACTCGCCGTCGGGCGTGCACCGGTTGCGCTTGCCCCAGCCGCCAAGGCGTTTGCCGTCGGGGCGGAGAGCGGATTGCTCCGCATCGCGCGGCTCGACGTCGACCTGAGTGTCCGCGAGTCGGTCGACATCGACCAGCAGTGCTCGGCGCTGGCGTGGTTCCCGGACGGCACCCGGTTGGTGTGCGGCGTCGACGCCGGCCAGACCGTGCGCACGGTGGAGGTGGCGTCCGGCGAGGTGCTCGACGAGGCTGCGCTCCACTATGACGACCCGATCGTCGATGTCGCAGCTGCGCCGTCCGGCGCGAACGTCGCGTCGGTCGGATTCGACGGGGTGCTCGGCGTACGCCGTCTCGATCCCCAGCTGTCGTTGAGTTATTCGTTAGGGGAACGCCTCGAGGCACTCAGCTGGGACGCAACGGGCGAGCTGATCGCGGTGCTCGGCGACAGCGGCTGGTTCGTGGTGACCACACAGGGCGAGCGTCTCGACGTCGAGCCGGCAACGTCGTTGGCGTGGCACCCAACCGAACGAAGGCTGGCGGTCGGTCGTGGTGGCCAGCTGACCGTGCTCGCCTACTGAGCGCGCAGGCGACGCAGCACGAAAGACCCGCCGATCCCGATGGTGCCATCGTCTCCCGAAGACCGAGCGCTCCGAACGGCGCCACAGAGGCGAGCATTTCATGGCTGCACATCGCAATGGTAGGGATGCCAACCGATCCGCCCATATCTCCGGGGCGAGGACCGCGCCGGGGCCGAGCAGATCGGCACATCTCCCGCACACCGACGCGCTCAGTACATCGGTCGACGACGCCCGGGGAGCAGTCCCGAAAGCCCCGAAGTTGTGACGTGACGCCTATGGGGCTTTCACGCGATGGCCGCCGGATTTTCAGGTCCGCCGAAAGGGTGCAGCAACTCGGTGATCGCTGTCCACGACGGCTCAGTTGGCCGTGGCGTCCAGCGAGGTGAATCAGTCGTGGTCACCGACGCCGGACCACTCCCAGTCGTCGCCTGGGCAGACCTCTGCATCGTCATCTGTAACTGGCCTGACATCGATCACGGCAGACTCGACTGGCTCTCGCGCGACGACGAGGTCACCACCGCTGACGCACCCGCCATCGGTGATGACCACTCGCTCACCAGGTCCGGCCTCGGTCCAGAGGCCGTCGGGAATCTTGAAGCCGTCAGGTGCGAAACCGTTGAATCCGACCCAGACGGTCTCGTCGGTCTGGTTCGTGAAGTCCAGGGTTGCGTCGCTTTCAAACGTGCACCCGGCCACCCCGGCAAGAATCCAGGTGACCAAGAACGCCGACCCCGATCTCCTCGAATGTGTTGCCCCGATCATCTATTGCCTGACCGCGCTCGGCAACGATGACGATCCGTCGGGCTCGGTGGGTATCTGTCCGTCGTGGCATCAATCACACCAACGCACGTCACGGGCTCAGTCTCACACAGCGCCGGAAGTGCTCGGTGACCGATCAGAAGAACGCCCACGCGCAAGGTCGCCACCCGCTCGATATCGGCACGTATCCGAGCGGCCGCCAGCGCAGGAACGCGCGAGCGAGATCGATCCCGAGACCGTGCTGCCGAACGAAGGGAGGCAAGTCCGGACGACTCGGCCGGCGCATACCCATCGAGTCGGAACCGTCTTCGACACCCAGGCCACCGTCGCCTGATACTCCCACCAAACCCGTCAACGGGGTGCGGGCAGTGAGGTCGCGAACTCGTAGGGTCGAGTTGTGGAAGCAGAAGCCGGTCAAGTTCTGGACCGTGACTCACCGAGGCTGGTGCGATGAGACTGCTCGTCCTCGGTGGTTCTCACTTCGTGGGTCGAGCCTTGGTCGAGGCGGCCCTGTCGGCCGGCCACGACGTCGTCACCTTGAATCGTGGGTTGACGGGTCGCGCGAGCGATGGCGCAGTACTGCTGCGTGCCGATCGCACGAACCACGCCGAACTCGTCGCCGCGATCGGTGATCGGTCGTGGGACGCAGTGATCGACACGTGGGCGGGCCCTCCCATTCACGCCTCGTTTGCCGCCGAAGTGCTGGCGCCGCGTGTCGCCCACTACGGGTACGTGTCAAGTCGCTCGGTGTACTCGTGGCCCATCGAAATCGGCCTCGATGAATCGCACCCGGTGGTCGACGGCGACGCCACCGACACCCACGACGATGACTATGCGCGCACCAAACGCGGCAGCGAACTCGGTGTGCTGGCAGCGAAGCCCGACGCCCTCATCGCGTGGGCCGGATTGATCCTCGGTCCCTATGAAGACATTGGTCGTCTCCCGTGGTGGCTGCAACGACTGGAACGCGGCGGACAGGTCATCGCGCCTGGTCCGCAATCGCGTCCGCTGCAGTACATCGACGCACGCGATCTCGCTGAATGGATGCTGCACTGTGCCGCGACACAGGTGGGCGGGATCTTCAACACGGTGTCCCCGGTCGGTCACAGCACCATGGGCGAGTTGCTCGACGCCGTACTCGACACAACGAGGTCGACGGCGGAGTTGGTGTGGCTCACACCTGAACAGATCGCTGAGGCCGGGATCGCTCCCTGGAGCGAACTTCCGATCTGGGTTCCACCCGACGGCCCGCTCGCAGGTCTTCACAACTGTGACGTCACCGCCGCCATCGAAGCCGGCCTGCACTGTCGGCCGATCATCGAGACCGTCAAGGACACCTGGTCATGGCTCCGAGCCGAAGGAACGCCCGAACATCGCGACGATCGCCCAGCGCACGGCCTCGACCGTCAACGCGAGGCCACGATCATCCACCAACACACATAGCGGCAGGCGACCGTGCGGTCGTCTCGCCCGCCCCGCCCAGAATGTGCGCCTGAGATCAGCTTGCGACCTGCTCGGTATCGGCACCTCTTCGGGCGGCGAGGTGCGCTAGAGCGCGCGACCGCGCGGGCAACCTCGATAGCCATCGCCCAAGCTACCGATTGCGTCGACGATGCTCATCGGCCGGAGTGCTCATGGGAGGGTCCGTTCTGGTCAGCGACGGTTCGTTGGCGAATGAGCACCACGAGCGGGGCGAGTATCAGGATCGAGGCCACGTCAACGCTGTCGTGGAACCACCCAGGGTCGACGTCTAGGACAGCCATCGCCCCACCGACGTGCGCATTCCGCGACGTCACGAAGAGCCCGACGCCTACGCAACTGCGTCGTGGTGACATCGGTGACAACCTTGCCATGCGCGGGTGTCGCTGTCGCTCGGCGGTCAGATCTACGACCCCGACGACCCGATGGGGAAGGTGTTCTTCAACATCCTCGCCACGTTCGCCGAGTTCGAAGTGGGCCTGATCCTAGGTGTCGATGAACAAGCATGGTTGGCGCCGGGTGACCGCGGTATGTCGGCGGTGGGACATGGCCGTAGCCGGTGAGCGTTCGGGTTGAGATGACTTGGTCAACTCCAGGGATTGATGACATCGAGTTCGTCGAAACGCTGGAAGTCCTTGAGGTCTCGGGTCACGACGGTCATGTCGTGGACCAAGGCAGTCGCGCCGATGAGGGCATCGCGGAACGGCGCGGGATCCGGTACGTGCAAGCCAGCCGCGCGACGCGCGACGCGCTCGTCCACCGGCAGCACTCGACTCTTGAACGCTGCGGCGACGCTCTGGTCAAGCCAGGCACGGAGCACGGCTCCCTGCGCAGGATCGGAACGCTCCATGAGCAGCACTCCGTGCTCCAGTTCGTGGATCGTGATCGCGGAGATGAACAGCTCGGCCGACGGGACTTGTTCGGCCCACGAGGCAACCCCGGGGTTCGCCTTGCCGCTTCGCACCTTGCGGAGTTCGGACACGATGTTCGTGTCGAGTACGAACATCACTCGAACGCTGCCGGCCGCGCCACGTCACTGTTCGTCGGCGCCACGAACTCGATGTCCGCGACTCCTGCCGGCTCGGCGAGCAGGTCGAGTGCTCGGTGTGGTCCGACGAGTTCCTCATAGTCGTCGAAGGTCAACAACACGTGTGCCGGTCGGCCCCGGTCGGTGATGTAGACCGGGCCGTTCTCGGCAGCCTTCTTGGCGCCGCTGGTGTCTTGATTGAATTGTCGGCTGCTCATCTGCGTCGTCATCACGCCTCCATGTAGTTACATCGCTACAATAGTCATGAGGTTCGGGAGCGGCAACCCGCCGGATGCCTCGGCAGCCGCCGATCAGAACGCCAGAAGCGAGCATCCCAGATATCGCTCAGGGACCGTCATGTTCGTCGGATGTCTCACATGCCGGTGGCGGATTCAGGTGGTCGTTGACCGGACGCACCAGGTCGACTCACGAGCGTCAGTTGTGGGTGTGGTCGGCGCGGACTTGGGCGAGGAGTTGGTGGGCGAGTTCGCCGGTTGCGCGGGGATCGAGTGCGGCACTGGCGTGGAAGGCGGCCATGAACGCGTCGTCGCCCATCGTGTCGCGCAGCGTGCCGAGCGCCTCGGCCCAGGAGGGGGTCTGCGCGACGCCGCGGTCGAGGTTTCCGCCTGTGGCTGCTCCAGCGAGGCGAGCGGCAGCATCTTGGTAGCCGAGTCGGGCCAACCACGCAACGAGATACGCCAGCTGGAACCGGGTGTACGTGTCGCCTGCGGATGCCTGGTAGGCGTCGACGATGCGGGTGAACCCGGTGACTGCTGCGTCGATGTCATCGCTCTGGGCGATCAACCCGAGCTGCAACCCGCGAACGCTCTCCTCGGAGCTACGGGATCCGGTGTTGGCGTCGAGGGCTTGTTGGCACAAGGCGATCGCAGCAGACGGATCATCGTCGGCAACCGCCAAGGCCTGCACAAATGAGCCACCGGCGCGTACGGTCGGCACCGAGGAGGCTGTGATTTGGGTGACTGCGTCCATCGTCTCCCGTGCGGACATCACCACTCCACCGAACCGGGCAAGAACGTGCAGAAACAGCAGGTTGAACCTGGCGGGGGCGTCGGCGGGATGTTCGGCACCTTCGCGCAGCAGACCCATCGCCCTGTCCCCCTCGCCGATCACGAAGTGCGCCATCGCGGTCGTCCAGTAGGCGTGGACCGTGAAGTCGTAGCGGTCGTCGTAGTTGAGTTCGACGGCTTCGAGACCGAACCTGACGGCGTCGTCGTATCGGCCGGAATTGGTGGTGGCGTCGCAGGCTGCTGTGAGGAGGTGAGGGAGTTGGCGGTGCCTGTCGCGGCGGGCGAGATCGAGAGCCTGTTCGGGCCACCCGACTGCCTCGGTTCGCAACCGGTTACGAGCGATCGGCGGGATGTTCGCTGCGATCCGAACTGCGGCGTCGGTGTCCTGTCGCGACAACGCCCACTGAAACGCTGCCGCCAGGTTGCTGATCTCGGCGTCCACGAACCGGTACGTCAACCATTCGTCCTCGGTCCAGACAGCAGCAAACGCGGAATCGGTTTGGTCGGCGAAGTAGCGGGCGTGACGGTCTCGGATGGTGTCAGCGGTGGCGGCGAGGGCTTCTTCGGCGAACTGACGGATCGTCTCCAACATCCCGTATCGCACGGCGCCGCCGGCGCGTTCCACGTGGAGCAACGACTTGCCAACGAGTGATTCCAAGATGTCGATGAGGTCGTATTCGTCGAGTTCGGTGATCGCCGTGGCGGCGTCGAGGGTGAAGCCGCCGACGAACACCGACACCTGCTGCAACACGGACTGCTCGGCAGGCTCCAGCAGGTCGTAGGACCACTGCACAGCGTGGCGCAGGGTTTGGTGTCGTTCGATCGACCGTCGTGATCCGGTGAGGAGACGGAACCGTTCGTCGAGGCGGTCACGGATCTGGGTCGGGCTCATCGACCGCACCCGCGCCGCCGCCAACTCGATCGCCAACGGCATCCCATCCAAGCGGGCGCAGATCTCACCGATGACGGCGAGATCGGTGACGTCGGGGTGGAAACCGGTGGCAGCCGTGTCGGCGCGTTCGACGAACAACTCGACCGCCGCCTCGTCAGGCAGTGGCGGCACCCGCCACGCCCACTCCCCGGCGACCGTCAACGACTCGCGACTGGTCACCAACACCTTGACGGTGGCGCAGGTGGCGAGTGCGGTGACGAGGGCGGCAGTGTCGTCGAGGACGTGTTCACAGTTGTCGACCACCAACAACACCTCACGACCCGCCAACCCATCCACCACGACCTGCCGCCAGCTGCGACCGGGTTGGGGTTGCAGCATGAACACCGCCGCCACCGCCGCATCCACACCATCACCCTCAGTCACCGAAGCGAGTTCGATCAGCCACACCCCGTCACGAAACCCTGGTGCCAGCACCGCTGCGGTTTGCAGAGCGAGGCGGGTCTTGCCGACCCCACCAACCCCAATCAACGTCACCACCCGATGCTCGCCCACGGCGTCGACGATCTCGACGACCGCCTGGTCGCGACCCACGAAACTCGACTCCTCCACCGGCAAATTCCCCGGCACCACATCCACCGTCCGCAACGACGGAAACTCTGTTCGCAGACCCTCGGCGCGGACTTGGAACAGCTGCACCTGACCAGACAGGTCGCGCAAGCTCCGCAACCCCAAATCGATCGTGTCGACATCCGACGTCAGATTCGCGGTCGACAGCGCCAGCAGGATCTGGCCACCATGACCCGCCGCCATCACCCTCGCCGCCGTGTTCAACGTCGACCCGAAATAGTCATCACCACGCAACTCGGCCTCACCCGACGCGATCCCCATACGCACCGGCAAACCCAACTGTCGCTGAGCAACCACCGCCGCATCCACCGCCGCCCGGGCGCTCTGGAACGCGGCGCACACCCCGTCGCCGGTGTGCTTGAACAACCAGCCACCCTCACCCTCCACCGCTGTCCGCAACACGTCGTCATGCGCAGCCAACTCGACGCGCATCACATCCGGGTCGGCCTCCCACCGCTTCGTCGAACCCTCGATGTCAGTGAACAGAAACGTCACCGTCCCCGACGGCCGCACCCCACCCGAACCCATGCCGGAGTATCCCACACCCGCCACCAACCCAGAGCCCGAGGATGTCGCGTTGGCCGTCAACGGGCACGCTGAGGCGGTGTAGACGGGCCGGTTCGCGACTTGGCCGTCGTGGCCAAGACCGCCGAAAAGGATCGCGAATTTGATCGGCTGGCCTGACTGCGCGTGATCGGCACTTCCGATCGGTCGCCTGCACCCACGCGAGAATCCCAGGCCCAAACGCTCGGCCGCCCGCCCGCGTACCGGCGCACTGTGGGAGATCCGACTGCCAATCGGGCAGCGCAGATTTCCAGTCCGCCGAAGGGTGCAACCATCCGAGATCGGCACATCCGATCGATGGGTCCGCTCCAGATCGCCAGCGGTCAGACGACCTCTACTGCGACTCTGTTTGCGTGTGCTGCGAGCGCCTCGATGTTGGCTCGGTCGCCAGTGACGACTGTTCCGCCTGGCTCGGCGATCGCGACAACGAGAGCATCTACGGCAGAACCGGTTCGGGCCAGTCGTCTCAGTTCGGCTGCTCGCCGTGCTGTCGATTCACTCAGCGACGGGTCGATGATGCACATCTTCAAGAATCGGTGGGTGTTGGCGTCACGTAGCGGGTCGCCGAGCAACGACTCCACGAGCACCATTGCCGGGACGACGGGTGGCCACAGTTCCTGTGCCTTGAACGCTCGGATGAGCGACAGTGCTGTCTTGGTACGTGCCGAGAGGCGCGACACTCCGCCGCTGTCGAGTACCAGCACGGATCAACCGACTCGGTCGAGTGACCGATCCCGGATCCGCCGTGCGATCGCATCGGCAGTCGCCTGTTGACGCTGGCTGGGCTCGCCAACCTCGGCGGCGAGTACCTCGAGGTATCTGTCTGTTTCGGCGAGCGCGTCCTGGCGTTCCAGCTCGGCACGAAGTGCGACCTGCAGAAGCTCGGAAGCGGGGAGGCCGCGTTGCTTCAGTTGCTTGTGGAGATCTTCGGGCAGGTACACCTGAACGCGGGGCATGCGCCTAACTGTACGCAGAGCAGTTCCGCTCGTCCAGCGGATGTCAACGGCCCGAAGCAGGCGGCCAGACCGTCCGAGAACGGCACGTCCGCGCTCGGTCAGGTGCTCAAGAACGTGCGCAGCGACCCCGCTCGTCTGTGACCTCCCGTCGGGCGATCGCGTGAGCCGGATCCCGGACCGGTCCGAGAAACCGTCACCAGGCAGCGACCAGGACACCCGCTGAGACGGCTACGGCGACGAGCCCCGCTGCCATCAGCGTGCTCAGGTCGCGTGTACGAGCACCGATCACGAGCGGTCCGGCAACGAAGCCAAGACCACACGCCAGTCCGGCCAAGACCCCCACAGTCCGCTCAAGCACGCTGTTGGCGTCGCCGAACAGCCCGACCTCCGGGACGAGCACGAAGGCCACGAGGCAGCAGATGTCGCCGACGATCCCACCGACAACCCACACAGCTGCAGCGCTGGCCAGCTCACCCCGTGGGGCCACAGCCATCCTTGTCGACGAGCGCAGCGTCGAGCGGGTCGCCGTAGCTCGTCTCGCAGCCAGCGTTGCCCTGTACGAGACGAACAGCTCGCCGGTCGGCGACATCTACGGCGGGCAGGAGCGTGAAGGTCACCAACGGAACCCTATTGAGCGAGGTCAAACTGCGGCGACCGGATCCGAGATGCGCGCCCCAGCGATCCGGCGCCAGACGGCTCAATGCGGCAGCGCTCGTCGCCGAAGTGCCTGCGATGCACGCAGATCACCGACCCGCACCTCGCACGTGACACGCTCCGGATCGGCACCTCTGCTCGATCGATTCCGCTCGGGAAAGCGCGATGCCCAGCCGATCGAGTCCGACCGGAACCCTGACGAGCCGATCGTGCTGTGGCTCGGCACTTGCCGAGCGTTCAGCCAAGGCTGCTGGCGAGGACCCTCGGTGGGAAGTACCTTGGCACCATGTGTGCCGCCCGCGCCTCGGCTCGACCGCTACGGCCTGCACATCGGAGGTGCCGATGACCAGTTCGAATGATCCCGAGTACGTGGCCACCGACGTGACGTCGAAGATGGGCGTCCTCGACGAGGCGACGTGTGTCGAGCTGCTGGAATCGACACCGATCGGCCGCATCGGGTTCGCGACCGATGGCGAGTTGCTCGTGCTCCCCATCAACTTCAGGTGGTACGAGCACAGTGTCGTGTTCCGGACCCTCGAGGGCCACAAACTCGCCGCTGCCGCCGAGCAGCAACACGTCTGCTTCGAAGTCGACCACTGGGATGCCGACACACGAACAGGCTGGAGCGTTGTGGTGCAAGGTGTGGCTCGCGAAGTCACGCACTGGGCCGAAGAGGCCCGGCTCGACGATCTCGGGCTGATCCCTTGGGCCCGGGCGGAATGGCGGCCGATCTGGGTCCGGATCGAGCCCACGATGATCTCTGGTCGCGTCCTTCGCTGAGCTCATGCTCTTCGAGACCGATTCGTTCTCGACCCTCGTCCACGACTTCTGCACGGGCGCCGTCAGCAACGATTGAGTCGTGTGCGCTCAACTCAGAATCGCAGACACGAACGCTCGGGAACGCGCATGACTCATTCTGGTGGCTCGTCGGGTTCGAACCCGACGGCCGCGAGCGCCTCCGCCGCCGCAGCCCCGCCAGCTTCGTTGGCATGCATGCCGTCGTCGGCGATCCAGCCCTTTGCCCTCGCGTCCTGGTCGTGGTCAGGTCCGTTGAAGAGGTCGTAGAACGACACGAACATCGCGCCGTTGGCCTCGGCCGCCTCGCGAGCTGCTTGCGCCAGGCCTTCCCAGAACGCTGTGCACTCCGGTTCGATGCCCAGCTCGACCCATTGACCGAACCATGGGTTGTAGACGTCATAGCCACGGAGCACCACCGGTTGTCCATCGCGTGTCTCCCAGATGGCTTCCCACACCTCGGAGAGCCAGTCGCGATAGGGCTGCCAGTCCTCGGCAGTGGGAATCGCAGGTACTTCCTCCCACTTGGTACCGGGCGTCCACTCCGGGCCCGAGTTGTCAGGGTCCTGGAGATCGTCAGGGTTCTCGAGTACGTCCAGCGGCTCGACGCAGCCTTGATCGAAGGTCGGTTCTGGCATGTCCTGCTCGAAGTTTGCGCTGTGGTGGTAGAAGACGATGATCTCAGCGCCCGCCACCGTGTCGACGAAATTCGTCCGGATGGCCTCGGGATCAGACGGGACCGACCGGTTCAACCGCACCTCACGGTTCAGCGCCTCACTTGCCAGTTCGGCGTACCTCTCACTCACGATGTTGCCGCTCGAATCCGAGATGAAGACGAGATCAACTGGTTCGCCCGCCGGCAACGACCCGGTGTCGGGCTCCGGTTGCTCCGCGATCGTCGTCGGCCCGACCGTCATCGTCGGAGGGGTAGGAGTATCGCCACTCGTGTCGTCGCTGCCGCAAGCCGTCAGCGAAACCAGTAGGCCCACCGCCATCAGCAATCGGAATTCATGCCCCATGACAATCCTCCTCGCTACCGGGGCTCACGCCCCGCCGGTGATCCAGCCGCGGATCTCGGCTGCTTCGCCGAGGTCGGCCTGGAAGAAGTGGTAGTGAATTCGAGGCCCGCGTCGGCGCCCTCACCCACGTCGTGGGCTTCGCCAGTCGGGATTGCCTCCGGGTCCTCGGCCGCCTGCGCAGTGCCACGCCAGGAGCCTCCCTCGGTGGTGAGGGTGGCTTCCGCCACCCCCTCAGGCGAGGTTGCGTCGGATGACTCCTCGCCTCCGCAGGAGGTGAGGATCAGGCTGGCCGCCACGACGACGAACACTGTCCGTCTTCTCATCACGTACCTCCAAGACCCACAATCCTGAAAACACACCTCCGCACCCAATCGTGCCTCCCGGAGCCTCGAGGTCAAGAGGAGAAGGCCCTGAGCCAGCACTCGATACCGGGCGAGATCGCGCCGGTCCGTCAACTCGGGACCCAGCGAGCGGCGGCTGTCTGCCGTGCAGCCACCTCCTGCTTCGCGCGAGAGTTGGGTACGAGCCACATGGTTCCACCCGGGAGCACGATTGCCATGACAGCGAAGTGGATGACGAGTTCCCAGGGTGCGTCGAGGTCGAAACGCCGGGACCGTGAGTCGCGTCGTCGACCGGTCGCGGTGGGGATGCGCCGCTACCGTCTCCGATCGTGGCCTCTGTCGACTCGTTCGCTGATCGGCCCGGTGAATCGTCCACCGCGGGATCGATGTTCAAGGTGCTGACTTCGTTTCCGGGGCGGAGTGGGAATCTCGTGGCGGTTGTCAACGGGCTGTTCGGCGACACACTCGAGGACCGCGACTCTCGCTGGTCTACACCGATGACGATCCGTGCAGGCGACACGGTGCTGCCACTCGACCGTCACGCGTTGCTCGACTCGCTGTCCACGGTCGACGTTGGCCCCCGCATCTGCGTGCTCGTTCACGGGCTGATGTCGACCGAGTCGATCTGGCGCTACGCGAACAACCCATCGACCACCTACGGCACGCTCCTCGCTGGCGACCACGACACGACCGTGCTCTCGGTGCGCTACAACACCGGCCGCCACATCTCGGCCAACGGACGCGAGCTCGCTCACCTCCTCAACCACATCGTGTCGTCGTGGCCGGTGCGAGTGAGCGAGGTCAACCTGATCGGCCACAGCATGGGCGGGCTCGTCGTGCGGTCTGCGTGTCACTACGCACGCCGCCAGCGTCCGCTCGGTCGGTGGCTCCCGATCGGGCGGCCCTGGACCAGCAAAGTCCGTCGTGTCGTACTGATCGGGGTGCCGAACACCGGCGCCGGTCTCGAGGCTGTCGTCAACTCCGCCAGCGCAGCCTTGTGGGCGCTGCCCATCCCCACGACACGACTCGTCGGGCTCGGGCTCGACCAACGCAGCGCGGGCATCAAGGACCTCCGCTTCGGCGCCATCGTCGACGAGGATTGGCTCGAGCAGGATCCCAGCGCTCGTCGACGCGTCTTCCGCCACCGTCCGGACCGACTCCGTCGAGCCGATCATCTCGTGATCGCCGGCACCGTCACCACCAACCCTGAGCACCCGCTGGCCAGGCTGATCGGTGATGCCCTCGTCACCTCGACGAGTGCATCGGGTCGCTCCCCCGACGGTGAACTCTTCCCGCGGGCGACGACGCGGACGTTCCCCGGAATCACCCACAACGCGCTGGCCCACCACCCCGACGTCTACCAGGCGATCGCCGACTGGTGGTGACCAGACGCCACCCACTCGACGACCCGCGAACCCACCGGATGCCGTCCCACCGAAAGGACACCTCTCGCCTGTCGGCAACTGGCCAGAACGCCGGGTCCAGGACACCGTCCGGCTGCGAACCCTCAGACGTACGCTCTCCGATCGGACGGGGGCTTTCATCGAGATGGATCTCCACCTCTGGCTCACCGCTTGGCGTCGCGGCGGCCACCAAGGCTGCGAGGATCGGGCTGCCGAGGCGGTCCTGTTACTGCTCGGGACAGTTGGTGTCGGCAAGTGTCAGGGCGTCGGAGTCGGAGAGCTGCTCGCCGTCGTCACCCCGGAAGAACTCGGTGGCCGCCTCCTGTCTGGCCACGTCTTGATCGGCTGCCAGCACCAGCACTCCTGCGCCGAGCACGAGACTTGCCATCGAGGTTGTGAGCACGATGATCTGGGCGGCCTTGCCCTTCAAGAGCGCCGCAATACCGCCGACGACCAACGCGATCGCCAGGAATACCGTCGACAGTCCGTAATTGTCGCCTTGGATCTCTGCGACACCCGAGTCGAAGAGTGCGCACGCCGCGAGTCCGTCGACCGCGTCTCCAGTCGTCAGCAGGACGGTCGACTGCAGTTCGAGGAACGACTCCACGACCGGGAACCCTTCGGCGTCTCGGAAGAACGGGTCGTCGATCGGAGCGCTCTCGTCGGCGAGACGCTGCTCGTTCATCTCCAGCCAATCGGCTGTGAGTTGCTGGACCTCGGCTGGCATGGCCCGAAACAGGACGTCCGCGGTTTCTTCCTCGCCGTTTGCCGCCGCCGTGAGGTAACCGAAGAACCAATCGCGCTCCTCGGCCTGTTCGGCCGTCGCATCGTTGTAGAGGTCGTTCGCCTGAAGCGTCAGACCGACCGCTTCGGTGCTCTTGTTCTGCACGGTGCCGTCGATCTGACTGCCCTGGTAGGTGGCGACAGCCGTGAGCACCGCTGCGATACCGATGATGATCGCCCCTGCCAACTCGACGTGCCGCTTGCGTCGGTCGCTCGGTGATTCGGACTCATGGCGGCCACGCGTCGTCTCCTCCGGCGGCTCCATCCCGTTCGGCGTCGCGGGCGAACTCTGATCGCTCATCTGAAGACGCTCCTCCCCGTTCGACGCCAGTCCCTCGCGCTACGACGCGTGGCAAGCATGCCACACTCCGTCGTACTGCTCGAGAATCGGCACCTCGGCGACGCGGCCGAGAGCCTCACAAGCCGCGCTCGGTCGTGGCCGTGAGTAACGGGCTCTCGGTGTATTTGGCCCGGTACTCTCAAGGGCCATGCTCCGCCGGTTTGCCATCGCATTGCCATTGCTCGCGGTTGCTGGCTGCGGTGGTGGATCGGACAGCACCCAGGGCGCTCCAGTTGCGACGGAGCCGGCGACGGCGACGGTGCTCGACGCGAGTTCCAGCACGGACGCGGTCGCCACGGAGCCCGAGTCAACCGACATCGACACGACGCCTCCGCCCGACGCCACCGCTACGACAGAGGCCGTCGTCGTCGAAGGTGCGGACAGCAGCGAGGATGCGGTGTCTGAGTGGTTCGACGGCCTCGCAACGAGCGATCTGTCACGCATGTGGTCGACCATCGACCCAGGTCTGAGGACGGAGATACGCCGAGCTGCATGGGACGCGTGCATCGCCACGGGGTTTCCCGAGCGGTCGGACGTCTCGATCGTCTACGACGAGGCCGAGGTCTACCCCGAGGATGGCTCGGTGTTCTCGACGGGTTCGGTGACGGTTGACGGCGACTTCGAGGTGGTCACGCTCCCGGTCACGTTCGAGGTGGTGGAGCGCGAGGGCAGGTGGTTCACCGTCGGTCGGGAAGCGAGCGAGGACGACGAGTCCTGCCTCGCGCGGTCCTCCGGCTGAGGGCTTGATTGGGCCGTCTCGAATGAGGAACCCCTACGGGGACCGACTCTCGGCGAGCTGCCGGACGAGCCCACCGTTCGGTCGATCCTCACGCTCCGCCCGGTCACGTCGGTTCGGTGAGCAGATCGAGGACGAAGTCGACGAGCGGGACGTGTGGGAGCGATCGGATCTCGTCAAAGGTGAACCAGGCTGCGGCATCGGTCGTGTCGTCGGGGTCGAACGTCGTGCGGAGTTCACCGGCGACGTGGGTGCAGCCGAACACGATGCCCACCAGGTGTCCGGGCGCCCGACGCGGGGTCTGCGCGGCTCCGAACCAGCGGGAGTACACGCCGAGCACCGGACCGATGCGGGCAGTCAGTCCCGTCTCCTCCTCGAGCTCGCGCTCCGCGGTCTCGATCGGCGACTCACCCCACTCCATGCCGCCGCCGGGCATCGACCAGTGCCCGGTCGACGGACTGCCCGCCTGCACGAAGCGCGCCAGCAACAACCGTCCCTGATCGTCCCGACAGACGACATATGCCGCCGCCCGCCGCCACTCGGCTTCCATCGGACCCCTCTCTCGATCGGGAAGACCGAGATGGTAGACACCGACGGGTGAGAACGCGATGACCGACATGTTCTCCACGGGCGAGTGCGTCGCACTCGCGTTCCACCCGGAGGTCGGCGCAGCGGTCGCCGGCGAACGTGGTCGAGCCGCCGCGTGGCCGATGCCGGAGGCGATCGAGGAGGTCCGACGACTCGAACACGACATCGGCCCCCGGTGGGTGTGGTGGGGGAAGGACAGCGCCCGCCGCCTGGTCGACGCCGACGTGCGGCCGGCGCGCTGCTGGGATCTCGACGCCGTCCACCGCCTCGTCAACGGCGGATGGCGTTCGGGCCCGGCCCGAGTCTGGGCCGTAGCGCACGGGCTCGACGCTGCCGTGGCGCCGACCCCGGCGCCGATCGATCTGTTCACTCCGGCAACCGCCGACGACGCCGGTCCGATCAGGGCCGACGGCTTCCTCGATCCGTACTGGATCGAGGGCCGCTGGCGCGAGGACCTGGACACGCTCGCGCGGTGGGCGACCCTCGCGTTGGAGGTCCACCGGCTCCAACGGTCGACGCTCGGCGAGCTCGACGGCCGACCCGCCGCGCTGTCGACGGCGAGATCGGAGTCCGCCGCTGCGGTGCTGTGCGCCGAACTCGAACACGACGGCCTCCCGATCGACGTGGCCGAGGCTGAACGGATCATCGCATCGTTCGTCGGACCCCGCCCCCGCGATGCCGCCGAGGAACAGCGACTGGCCGACGACCGCGATCAGCGGGTGCTGCGCCACCTCGGCGGCGCCGCGGTGGGCGTCGACCTCCGCAACCCGGCCAACGTCAAGTCGTTGCTCCGGCGGGCCGGCATCGAGGTGCCCGACACCCGAGCGTGGCGGCTCGAGCAACTCCGTGACCGCCACCCCGTCGTCGATGCGCTGCTCGAATGGCGCACCGCCGAGCGCATCGGGACCACGTTCGGCTACCGGTGGCTCGACGAGCACGTCGCCGATGGCCGTCTGCGAGGGTCCTGGTCGCCGTCGGACGGTGCGGCCGGCCGCATGACGGCAACCGCCGGACTCCACAACCTCACCGCCGACCTGCGCCCGGCGATCGTCGCCGAGCCCGGCCACGACTTCGTACGTGCCGACCTCGGACAGATCGAACCCCGAGTGCTTGCCGCCGTCTCCGGTGATGCCGCGCTCGCTGCCGCCGCGGAGGAGGACGACATGTACGCCCCGGTCGCCGCTCGACTCGGCGTCGAACGCGAGGTCGCCAAGGTCGCCGTCCTCGGCGCGATGTACGGTCAGACGACCGGCCATGGCGCCACGGCGCTCTCCGGGCTCCGGCGCAACTACCCGGTCGCCATCGAGTACCTCGACGATGCCGCGCGGCGAGCGGAGGGTGGCAACGACCTGCGGACACGCGGCGGCCGACTCGTGCGAATGTCGGCGCCGAGCGGATCGGCACACGACGATGCCCCGACCGGCGACGACCGCTCGAGGGCGGCAGCACGCGGGAGGTACGGCCGCAATGCGATGGTGCAGGGCGCTGCGGCCGAGTTCTTCAAGACGTGGGCGGCGATCGTCCGGGCCCGGTGTGCGTCGCTGGACGCACAGATCGTGCTGTGTCTGCACGACGAACTCCTGGTGCACAGCGCCGAGGCGGACTCCCACGCCGTCGCCCATGCGATCAGCGACGGTCTGCAGGAAGCAGCCCACCGGTGGCTCGACCCGACGCGTCCCCGGGTGCGCTTCGTGGCGGACACGAGCGTCGTGCGCCGCTGGTCGGATGCCAAGTGAGTCGGCGCCTGCCGGAAGCTACTGTGGGTCCGGTGAGCGACATCCCACCGCCCCCCGGTGCAGGCCAGCAGCCACCACCCCCACCGCCGTCGACCGGCACACCCCCACCCCCGCCACCGCCGGGTCTGCAGGCGCCGGCCGGCTACGTCGCCTACCACTCCGGCCCGACCGTCGCCACCAAGCGGATCGGCGGGTTGGCGAAAGCGATCGTGATCCTCACGGCGATCGCTGCGGTGGTCACGGTGATCACCACGTTCGTCTCTCTCGCGATCGCCGGTGACGCAGAGGACTACCTCGCAGGCGATCTGACCGACGACGAGTTCCGCTCGGCGATCGCTCCCCTCAACGCCACGCAGTCGCTCAGTGGTCTGGCAACGCTGGCCACCGGCGTCCTCACGATCATCTGGATGTTCCGCATCGCGAGCAACATCCGCGCCTACGGCCGCCGCACGACGTGGCACCCGCTGTTCTCGATCTTCGGATGGCTCCTCCCCCCGATGTTCCTCTACATCATCCCCTTCCTGGTGCTCCGCGAGCAGTGGAAGGGCTCGGACCCCGACGGCCTCGACGGATCGGACGACTGGAAGTCGAACGCCGACAACCGTGTGCTGTGGGGCTGGTTCGCGTTGTACGGGATCTTCCCGGCGATCCTCTTCACGGTCCAGATCGGCACGCTCCTCGACGCCGGGCTCGCCGGCGGCGACCTCGACTCGCTCGCCGACAGCATCGACAGTGCCGGCTTGCTCACCGTCGTGTCCGGCGCGCTCGTCGTGGGTGCCGCCGCGACCTGGATCGTGTTCGTCCGCCAGTTGACCGCACGCCACACCACGATGACGAACGAGGCCTGAACCGATCGTGAGCAGGGCGGAGGTCGTCTACGTCGTCCGGCACGCGAAGGCCGGCGAGCGCCGGGTGTGGCACGACGACGACGTCGTGCGCCCGCTGAGCAAGCACGGATGGCGCCAGGCCGAGGCGATCGGCGAGCGCCTGGCCGGCAAGGGCGTCGGCGAGTTGTACTCGAGCCCCTACGTGCGCTGCGTGCAGACCCTCGAGCCCTTGGCGGCGAGGCTCGGCACCTCGATCCTCGAGGACGACCGCCTCGCGGAGGCGCAACCGTTCGAGGGGATGCTCGACCTGGTCGGCGAGGTCGCCGACGGTGCCGTGCTCTGCAGCCACGGCGACCTGATCCCCGAGACGATCCAGGCGTTCGTGCGACGCGGGATGGAACTCCAGGGTCCACCGGATTGGCGGAAGGCGACAATCTGGGTGCTCAAGCGCAAGGGCGAACGGATCACCAAGGGCAAGGTCTGGCTCCCGCCGACCTGAACCCGACCGGCGATCAGCCGACCGCGGCGCGGATCTCCTCGGCGAACGAGGCGACGAGCGAAGCGACTTCGGCCGGCGGATTGCTCGCCTCGCACTGCTCGATGTACGGCAGCGCGGCGACGGCGTCTCCTCGGAACTGGTACTCGACGATGGCGAGGAAGCACTGCGGGTCGGCGTAGTCCGGCTCGATCTCGATCGCCTGTGCCAGTGCGAGCCGGGCCGCATCGAGCCGTTGCGCCGCATCGGGCAGGTCGGGGTTCTGACGGGTGAGCAACGCCAGCGTCCAGCCGAAGTAGGCGACCGCTTCGGCGTTGTCGCGCCCTCGGGCCCGCTCCATCTCGACGACTCGGCCGAACAGCGAGTTGGCGAGTTCGAAGTCGCCCTGGCCGAGGGAGTCTCGGGCGTTGGTGAGCAGGATGCGCGACTCGTCGCCCGGCGTGAGACCGGTGATCTCCTGACCCGATGACCGCTCGCCCCATGCTCCGGCGAGCACGAACCCGACCCCGATCGCTCCCACGAGCACCGCTGCGCTGACGGCGATGATCCGGCTCCACCGCCGTGGCGGTCGCTCGGGCAGTTCATCACGCCCCTCGTCGATCTCGCGCAGCACGGCGGCCGCCCGCACGGTGTAGCCGTCCTTGAGGGTGACGTAGTCGAGGTCGTCGACGTCGCCGGCATCGTGTTCGCGTTCGAGGTCGGTGAGCGACCGCAGCAGGAAACGCCGCTCCTCCTCGAGTTCGGCGAGCCGGTCGAGACGTCGACCGCTCGCCGTCGACCGGGGCGACGACCTGGGTGACGCGGTCGAGGTCACTTCCCGGTGTCCTCGTCGTCGAGCGCGTCGCGGTCGGCAGCCAGCGCCGCCTCGACGAGGGCTCGATCGTCGTCGGTGGGATCGCGCATCTCCCCCGCCTCGCGCTTCCACTTGCGGAACACGACGATCAGCCCCGCCAGCCCGCACAGGAACGCCACGGCGGGCAGCACCCAGACCAGCGCATCGAACCCCGACGCCTTCGGGACGAGCAACACCTGGGCGCCGTAGCGGTTCTCGATGAACGCGATGATCTCGTCGTCGTTCAGATCGTTCTCGGCGACGAGTTCGCCCACCTGGTTGCGGATCGCGATCGAGGCGTTGTTCTGCGACTCGAAGACGCTCTCGCCGTCGCAGATCGGGCAGGCCACGCGCCGCGCGATGGCATCGATGCGGTCGTCCTGGCTCGCGGGGCCGGTCGAGCGTGTCGATCCGACTGCGAGGAAGCCGGCGATGACGAACACGAGGAGCACCCAGCCCGGCCAGCGCTTGACGCGACGGTTGAGCCGGCTCGCCGTCGATCGCTCCGAGTGCGGGTTGGACACGTCGGTCGCCATCAGCGGTACTGCTCGCGGTACTGCTGCAGGATCGTGTTGAGCTGCTCGGCGGTCACCTTCGAGATCAGGCGCAGTTGCACCACCCCGCTGGGGTCGATGATCCACGTCTCGGGCACCTGCACCACCCCGAATGCCACCGGGAACTCGTCGAACTCGGAGTAGATCGCCGGCCAGTCGCCGCCGTTCTCGTCGAAGAACTCCTCGATGTCGGGTTGCTCTCCCCGGGTGATCACCGAGTACAGCTCGGCGCCGTCGTCGATCGTGGCCTGGTCCTCGGAGAACTGCACCAGCTCGGGATGCTCCTGGATGCACGGGACGCAGTCGGGATCGAAGAAGTTGAGCACCACCCAGCTGCCCTTGCGCCGCGACAGGTCGAACGACGTGCCGTCGTCGAGCACGCCGGTCGCCTCGGGCGCGGGGCGACCGATCAGCGGGGAGTCGGCGCTCTCGCTGCTGTCGGGATCGGCGCCGGCGAGTACGACGAAGAGCCCCACCATCACCACGGCGATCACGCCGACGATCAGCGGAGCGATCCGGCGGGGACGCTGACCGCCATCGCCTCCGCCCGCATCGCCACCGGCGTCGGACACCGCCACGTCGTCGACGATCCCGCTCACACCGGCGCTCCCGTCCGGGAGTCGTCGTCGGCCGCGTCGGGCAGTTCGACGGTGTCGGTGTCGGTCTCAGTGTCGGTGTCGGTGTCGCTGTTGGTGTCTGGCGGAGGTGCGCCGAGGTCGATCGGAGCCGAGACCGGATCGATCGCCAGGCGGCGCCGCGACCCGGGGAAGGCCGACAGCAGCGTGCCGATCGCCATGATCGCGCCGCCGATCCAGAGCCAGAGGATCATCGGCTTGACGAACACCCGGATCGTCGCCGCGGTGTCGCCCGGCGCCGCACCCTGGTCGAGTGTGAGGTAGACGTCCTCGGTGAACCCGGTACGCACCGACGGCGTTCCCACCTCGGCGCCCATGTTCAGATACGTCGTGATCGCCGGTCGATAGGTCTTCTCACCGTCGAGGATCACGTTGGCCGCCACCCGGCGCTCGCTCTCACGACTGTTCGTGCGTTCGTCGACCGACACCAACTCGAAGGTGCGCCCTCCCCACTCGACCACTTCGCCTTGCGTGAGGTCGAGAGTCGCCGAGTGCGTGAAGCTGTTCGATGCTGCGAGTGCCACGGCGATGATGATCACGCCGATGTGGACCACCATGCCGCCGTTGGCCCGTCCGACGAGGCCGCGCCAGCCCTGACGGCGGGTGGCGAGGGTGAGTTGACGCAACGCGGAACCGGCGGCGAATCCGGCGAGCCCGAACGCCACGAGTGGCGCCCAGCCGTCGGCGCCGACCGCGACCGCGATCGCCAACGCCGCTGCGCCGCACCACGCAGGCCAGAACAGCCTCGTGCGCAGGAGCTCGGTCGATGCCTTGCGCCACGGCAACACGGGCGCCACGCCCATCAGGAAGAGCAACATCAGTCCGATCGGCTGCGAGAGCCGGTCGAAGTACGGCGCGCCGACGAGCGTCTGGCGGTCCTGCAGCGCCTCGACGAGCAGCGGGAACAGCGTGCCGAGCAGGATCACGAACGCCCACACGGTGAACAGCACGTTGTTGGCGAGGAACGACCCTTCGCGCGACAGCGGCGAGTCGATCGCTCCCGGAGAGCGCAAGCGGTCGCCCCGCCAGGCGATCAGACCGAGCGACACGACCACGATCACCCCGAAGAACGCGAGCAACCACGAGCCGACCGGGCCGTCGCCGAATGCGTGCACGGAGTTGAGGACCCCCGAGCGGGTGAGGAACGTGCCGAGGATCGTGAGCGCGAACGTGGCCACCAGCAAGCTGAGGTTCCACACGCGCAACATCCCGCGACGTTCCTGGACGAGCACCGAGTGGATGTACGCGGTGCCGGTGAGCCACGGCAGCAGCGAGGCGTTCTCGACCGGGTCCCACGCCCACACGCCGGACCAGCCGAGCACCTCGTAACTCCACCAGCCACCGAGCAGGATGCCGATCGTGAGGAACGCCCAGGAGAACAGCGCCCAGCGGCGGGTCTCCATCAACCAGCCTTCACCGAGCCGGCCGGTGACCAGCGCGGCGATCGCGAACGCGAACGGCACGGTGAACCCCACGTAGCCGAGATAGAGGATCGGCGGGTGGAACAGGACCAGGATGTGGTTCTGCAGCAGCGGGTTGGGTCCCGGGCCGGTGGTGACGCCCGCGGCACCGGCCGCGAAGGGGTCGGCGGGCCCGAAACTCAACATCGCGAAGAAGGCGGTGATGACGAACATCACGATCAGCGCCCAGCCGACGAGCACGTCGTTCGTACGGTCGCGGAATCGCCAGGCGACCGCTGCGGTGAAGATGCCGAGCATCAGCGCCCACAGCAGGATCGATCCCTCGAGTGCCGACCACATCGCGGCGACGTTGTAGAGCGCCGGCGTGTCGGCCGAGCCGACCTGCTGGATGTAGGCCATCGAGAAGTCACGGGTGATCAGCGCCCGCTGCATCATCAGCACCGACAGCACGATCCCGGCCAGTGCGAGGAAGGCGTAACGCGGGCCCTGCTTCAGGAGTCGCCCATCGCGGTTGCGGATGCCGTAGAGCACGGTCAACGCGCCGAACACCGACGCAGCGAGCATCAGCAACAGCCCCGCCCGGCCGAGAGCCGAGTTGACGCTGGCCGCGATCAGCATCACGGTGCGGTGCTGGCGTCGGAACAGCCGGCCTCTTCGGCCTCGACCACTCGCTCGTCGTTCACGGCGACGTACTCGTCGGAGTGCTTGACCTCGACGCGATCACCCTGCAGTTCGCCGTTCTCGATCACGCCGTGCACGACGACCGGAATGCACTCCTTGAAGATGCCGCCGGGCTCGCCGTCGTAGCGCACCGGGATCGTCTCGCCGTTGAAGGAGATCGTGAACACAGTCGCATTGGCGACCTTCTCGACCGAGCCCTCGTCGACGGTCCCCTGGAGGCGGATGCGTCGCTCCTCGTCGCAGCCGCCTCGGCGGCCGACCTCGTCGACGTTGCAGTAGTAGTCGACCGCCTGGGTGAGGAACTGCGTGACGATCACGCCACCGGCGACGACGACCAGGGCGAGGACGAGCATCGGCAGCCACTTGCGCTTGCGCTTCGGAGGCGACCCGGCGGGATCGACGGGCGCTCGGGGGGTGAGGTCCATGTCGGTCATGTCACGGTTCATTCTGCTCGGTCAGAGCCAGTATTTCTCCTCGTCCGGAACATGATCGGCGAGCTTTCGGCCGCTGCGGACGTAGCGCCACGCGAACAACCCCACGGTGGCGAAGGTGAGCACGTAGCTCCCGATGATGAATCCAGCGTCTTCCATCAGATCGTCCCTTCCGACGGGCGTCCGGTCGGCCGGGCCGAACCGGCAGCGTCGGCGGCCTCGGCGCGGCGGGCGGCGAGGGCGACGTCGAGGCCGCGGTCGTCGAGGTAGTCCTCCATGAACATCCCTCGGGTCCGATGCATCACGAGCCACACGTACAGCAGGCTGAACGCGACGACCCCGACGAAGAGACTGAAGAGCATCAGGCCGTCCATGCTGACGTCGGCGTCGGTGCCGAGCACGGTCGCCTCCTGGTGCAGGCTGCGCCACAGTCGAACGCTCCAGTGCACGAGCGGGATCTCGAGCACGGCGATCAGGCCGATCACGGCGCTGCGCCGCGCCCGTTGTTCGTGGGTGCCGTCGAGTCGGCGCACGGCCAGGTACCCGATGTAGGTGACGAACAGCAGGGCGGTCGTGGTGAGCCGGGCGTCCCACTGCCAGAACACGCCCCAGGTGAGCCGGCCCCAGAGGGCGCCGACGACGAGCGTGACGGCAACGAACACGGTGCCGATCTCCGCGCTGGCTCCGGCGAGACGGTCCCACCCGAGCGACTTGCGGAAGAGGTACATGCCCGACCCGATCGCCGTGACGGTGAACGCGAGATAGGCGATCCAGATGGTCGGCACGTGGACGTAGAGCAGACGGACCGCTTCTCGCTGGTCGCGATCCTCTGGCGAGAATCCGAGCCCGAAGGCGACCAGCCAGCCCATGGCCACGATGGTGGCGATGCCGATGATCCGAGTGCCGCGCGTGCCCGTGCCACCCGCCGTGGAGGCCACCGCGGCGCCGTGCTCGCTCGTGAGATTGGGGTCCGTCGTCGTCATGTCGCTTCCGTGGAGTCCGTTCCGGTTGGGTGGGGCATCTCTTGCGGTCATTCGTCGATCAACGGACCGAACGCCAGCGATCCGCCGACACCGAAGGCGACGGCGAAGACGACCAGCAGGCCCACCCAGGGCCAACCGTCCGACACCACCGCACCTGCCGTGCCGAGCGCTGCTTCGACCGCTCGTGTTGCTCCGATCAGGACCGGCGCCACCGCAGGAAGCGTGAGCAGCGGGAGCAGTGTCTCGCGGCCCCTGAACCCTGCGGCAAGGCCTCCGTACAGGGTACCGACCGCGGCGAGCCCGCACGTCGCGGAGATCAAGGTGGTGACGAGGAGCACAAGGCCGCCGACCGGCACCGTCTGGCGGTAGAGGACCACGGCGGCGAACAACAACACCACCTCGAGCACGAGGAGCTGCACGCCGAGGGCCACGGCCTTGCCGAGGAAGATCGCCCGTGGATCGACACCGGCGACGCGCAGGGCGTCGAGGGCGCCGTCGTCCACCTCGACCGCGAAGTTGCGTTGCACGAGCACCAGCATGCTGAACAGCGTCGCCAGCCAGATCAGCCCTGGCGCCACCCGCTCGAGGACGACCTCGGCATCGAGCGCGAACGCGAAGATCACCATCGTCACCGCCGCGAACGGCAACACCTGATTCGTGAGGACGCGGCTGTGCCACTCGATGCGCAGGTCCTTGGCGGCGACGAGACGGGCGATTCGCCACACCGTCACGTGTCGGTCCTCGCTTCGCTGACCTGACCGGCGACGACGTCGACGGTTCTCGTGGCGAGCGAACCTGCCCGTTCGAGCTCGTGGCTCGCGACGACGATCGTGGCACCGGAACCCGCCGCCTGCCGCAGGGTGTGGTCGAGTTCGTCACGCGCGGTTGCATCGAGGCCGGCATGGGGTTCGTCGAGCAGCCACAGCTGCGCTCGTCGGGCCACCAGGCACGCCAGGGCGGCCCGACGCTTCTGGCCTGCAGAAAGCTTGCGCACGGCGACGTCGACGAGTCGGTCGGCCACGCCGAGGCGCACCATCGCGGCGTGTGTCTCGGTGTCGCTCGCACCGACGGTGGCGCCCCAGAACCGGATGTTCTCACCGACGGTCATGTCGAGGTAGAGCCCGTTCTGGTGACCGAGCACACCGACGTGGCGGCGGATCTCCTCGCGCTGGGTGACCAGGTCGAAGCCGAGCACCGCGCCGGTGCCGCGAACCATGGGCACCAGGCCCGCACAGAGGCGCAGGAGCGTGGTCTTACCGGCGCCGTTGGGTCCGCGCAGCAGCACGATGTCGCCCTCGTCGATGCGGATCGACGCACCCGCGAGCGCCGGGAACGACCCGAGCACTGCAACGGCCTCGCTGAGTTCCACGACGGGCGCAGCGGCCGGGCGGTCCATGCCGCCACGCTAGGGAGAAACACTCCGACAACCGCGATCGCGTCAGGACGATCGGCAGCTAGTTTCGCAGCCGTGTCGGACGTCGCGGATCCACCAACGAAACCGGCGCGCGTCCGCAAGTTCGACCGTCCCCCACCGCCGCACGACTGGCGCTGGTGGGTCGGCGGGCTCGGCAAGACCCTGATCGCCGCCGGGTTGTTGATGTTCGGTTTCGTGGCCTACCAGCTGTGGGGCACCGGCATCGAGACCGCACGGGCGCAGAACGCTCTCGAGAACGAGTTCGAGGAGCTGCTCTCCACTGCACCGCCCGTGACCACGGTCGCCCCGCTCGACTCGGCGCCGACCACCGTCGACGATCCGGAGGCATCCGTCCCCGCCGCGACACCCGAGCCCGAGGCGGAGCCCGCGGCCGTGCCCGTCGTCGTTCCCGTCGAGGAGGGTGACCCGATCGCCCGCATCGAGATGCCGAGCATCGGCGTCGACAACATCGTCGTCGCCGGGGTGGCGAAATCCGACCTCAAGAAGGGTCCTGGCCACTACCCCGAGACGCCGATGCCGGGCCAGCTCGGCAACGCCGCGATCGCCGGGCACCGCACCACATACGGTCAACCGTTCTTCAACGTCGACAAGCTCGCGATCGGCGACGAGATCGCGGTGACCACGCTGGCGGGGCGGTTCGTCTACCGCGTGACCGGCCAGCAGATCGTCGGCCCGGACGACTACCACGTGGTGGCCACGACCGATCCGACCGTGGCCACGATCACCCTCACGTCGTGCCACCCGAAGTACACCGCACGCGAGCGGATCATCATCAGCGGCGAACTCGACGAAGCGGCCTCGAGCGCACCGGTCACCGCTGCCGTCCTCAACTACGGCCGGCCGCTCGACCAGCCCGACGACGCCGTCGCCGATCCCACCGGCACGGTCGTCGACTCGACCGTGCCCTCGTCGGATCCGGACGCCGTCAGCGTCGAAGAGGACCCCACGATCGGACCGGCCACCGCGGTCGACGACGCCCTCGAGGTGCCGGGCGACGCCGAGGCGGTGAGCGCCGGCATCGCCGATGCCTTCTCCGATGGCTGGTTCAGCGACCCGGGCGCGAACAGCCAGGTGGCGCTGTGGGGTCTGCTGCTCGCCGCGATCGGAGCCCTGTCGTACCTCGTCAGCAGGAAGGCCAAGCGTGACTGGGTCGGGCTGACCGTCGGCGTCGTGCCGTTCCTGATCGTCCTCTACTTCTTCTTCCAGAACGTCAACCGGCTGCTGCCGCCGAACCTGTGAACCTTCGAGTCGCGGCCATCGCGTCGCTCGCGGTCGGCATGCTCGCCGGATGTGGATCGTCCGGTGACGACTCCGCCGCCACAACCACGCCGGAGTCCGTATCCGCCACGGCACGGGTTGCCGACCTGGAGGCAGCCGTGGATCTCTGGCGGTCGGCGGCGTCGATCTCCGATGCCCGGATCGCCGCGGAGACGGCCGCCAACCTCGTCGTCGGTCCCAACGGGCCCGGCTACGGCGACCGCAACGGTGATGGAACCGTGAGTGGTGACACCGGCGCCGGCCTGCTCCCGGGACTCGACGGCACCCCGGACGGTTTGGCGAACCCGCTCGCAGACAACACCTGCATCGTTCGTGACGTCCTCGGGGGCTCGTGGAACGATCCGAGCGCCCGGTGGTCCGAGATGACCGCGGCGATCGAGGCCTGGCGTCCCGACGACAACACGATGCCGACGCTGGCGAGCCACCCCATGCGCGTGGTCGGTTGGTCGACGTTCACGCTCGACACCGATCCGGCTGCACCGGACGCGCTCGATCTCGCCCGCGAGTACGCCGGCCATGCGGCGCTCCACGTCGCCATCTCGGCCGACGCGTTGGCCTGCTGAGCGTCAGCGCGATCCGAGGTGGACTATTGCCGGGCCATCGCGATGCGGAGACGTTCGTCGGGATCGATGAAGTGGTCGTGGTCGTCGTCGCCGAGGTCGATCTGCACCCAGTGGATCTTCCCGGTGAACCTGCTCGTGTGGACCGTGTAGTCCGGTGAGACGCACGTGCCGGACTCGTAACCGATGTCGGTCGTCTCGTCGGCCGAGAAGACCATCGGCTGGGTGGCCTCGACACGCCCCGCGCCCACGGCGTTGCCATCGTGGTACAGGGTGACGTCACCACCCTTCGCGAGACCGCCGCCGTCGTACGCGAACTCGACGCGTACCTGGTGATGACCCTCGGGGACCGGTCCGGTTGCGCTGACCGTGAAGAGTTGGATGCCCAACACGTTGTAGGTGAACCTGAGCAGGCCATCGGTGGCGTACACGGCCCAGCCACCGAAACGACCGCCCTGCGCGATGACCACACCGGAGACACCGCCGGCGGGAACATCCACGTCCGCGGTGACCGAGAACGACTTGTTCTTGATGCTGACGACGCTGTTCTCCGACAGCCGCCCCATCCCGGGGAAGAACAGCTGCGACGTGCCGCGGATCAGTGTGGGTCGACCGGCCATCTCCGGTTCCAGTCGCTCGCTGGTGCGGTCGTCCATCGGCAGGACGTTGTACTTCGTCGCCTCGATCAACCAGAGCCGCTGCAGCTTCGCCAACAGCTCGGGATGCTCCGCCGAGAGATCGTGCGCCTGGCTGAAGTCCGAGCTTCCGTCGTACAGCTCCCAGACGTCGTCGTCGAACGCCGGAAGGTCACCGCCGACCATCACCCACGGCGTGCGGTGCTTGGTGACGGCGCTCCACCCGCGGTGGTAGATCCCGCGGTTGGCGAACATCTCGAAGTACTGCAGGTCGTGGCGCTCGGGTTCGTCGGGCTGGTTGAACGTGTAGAGCATGCTCGTGCCCTCCATCGGCGACTGCTGCACGCCGTTGACCATCGTCGGCTCGGGGAGGCCGGCCGCCTCGAGGATCGTGGGCGCGAGGTCGATCACGTGGGTGAACTGCTCGCGCAGACCACCGTGCTCCTCGATGCCGTCGGGCCAGTGGACGATCGTGCCGTTGCGGGTTCCGCCCCAGTGCGAGGCGACCTGCTTGGTCCACTGCAGCGGCGTGTTCATCGCCCAGGCCCAGCCAACCGAGTAGTGGTTGTAGGACTCGGGGGAACCGAACTCGTCCATCTTCGACTGCATGAACTCGGCGGTCTCGAGCGCGGCCATGCCGTTGAAGTTGGCCATCTCGTTGAACGCGCCGTTCATCGTGCCCTCGGCGGACGCACCGTTGTCGCCGACGATGTAGTAGATCAGCGTGTTGTCGAGCACCCCGAGGTCGGCGATCGCGTCGATCACACGACCGACGTGGTGGTCCGTGTGCTCGAGGAAGCCTGCGTACACCTCCATCTGCCGGGCGAGCACCGGCTTCATGTCGTCGGGCATGTCGTCCCAGGCCGTGATCTCGTCGTGGCGAGCGGTGAGTTCGGCGTCGGCGGGGATGACACCGAGTTCCTTCTGCTTGGCGAAGGTGCGCTCTCGCTGCACGTCCCAACCGTCGTCGAAGCGCCCCGTGTACTTGTCGGCCCACTCGCGGGGGACGTGATGGGGAGCATGGGTGGCACCGGGAGCGAAGTAGGTGAAGAACGGCTTGTCGGGCATCAGTGCCTTCTGCTGACGTATCCAGCTGATCGCACGATCGGCGAGGTCTTCGGTGAGGTGGTAACCCTCCTCGGGGGTTGCCGGCGGCTCGACCGGCGTGGTGCCCTCGTACAGGGCCGGGTCGTACTGGTTGTTCTCGCCTCCGATGAACCCGTAGAACGTCTCGAAGCCACCGCCGCCCGACGGCCACGCGTCGAACGGACCGAGAGGCGACGACTGCCAGACGGGGACCTCGTGACACTTGCCGAACTGCGCCGTCGAGTACCCGTTGAGCTTGAGGGTCATCGCCAACGGCGCCTTGGTGTTCGGCCGCATCGAGTTGTTGCCGGGCGCCGACGTCGCGGTCTCGGTGATGCTGCCCATGCCGACCGAGTGGTGGTTACGGCCCGTGAGCAACGCCTGGCGTGTGGGAGCACACAGCGCCGTGGTGTGGAACCGGTTGTACCGGAGACCGCCCGCGGCGAGCCGTTCGGCGGTGGGCGTGTTGCAGGGCCCGCCGAACGCGGACGACGCGCCGAAGCCGACGTCGTCGAGCAGCACGATCAACACGTTCGGTGCACCCTCGGGCGGCAGCAACGGTTCGATCGGCGGGTATGCCGTGTCGGGATCCTTGGCGTCGTAGGTCGTCAATCCGGGCGCCGGACGATCCGGAATCGGCAGCATCGAGCGGGCATGGCGATCGGGGCGGTTCGACACAATGGACTCCTCGGGACGGTCGACGGGTGTCGCAGAACCTAGCCCGGTCACCTCGGAGCGGTCCTCGCCCCGAACGGGCGATTCGACCGCCCGAGGTTCAGCGTCCGGTGAAGCGGGCCCGGCGCTTCTCGAGGAATGCGGTGCGCCCCTCCTCGGCGTCGGCGCTCGCCCACGCCGCCGACCGCGCCGCCTCGAACACGTCGTCGACGGCGGGTTCGACCTGGGCGCGTTCCAAGCCGAGTTTGTGACCGGCGATCGTCAGCGGGGCGAGTTGTGCCAGCTCCTGCGCCCAGGAGACCGCTTCATCGAGCCCCCCGAGCCGATGGATCCCGCCCGACGTGTGGAGCTGGGCAGCGGTGTACGTCTGGGCGGCGAGAAGCATCGCTCGAGCGATCGGGGCCGAGAACTCCGAGGCCAGGCGCCGGATCGTCCAGTGGTCGACGACGAGGCCGAGCCTCGCGGCCGGGATCCCGAGCACGCTGTCAGCCGTCGCCACCCGGAGGTCGGTCGAGATCGCGAGCTGCGCTCCTGCGCCGAGTGCCGGCCCGTCGATCGCCGCGATCACGGGCACGGGCAGGTGGCCGAATCCCCGCAGCACCGAACCGAGATCGCTCGCGAACTGCCCCTCCTCCACCCCGTTCAGATCGGCCCCGGCGCTGAACGCCGGCGCCTTGCCGGTCAGCACGACCGCTCGGATCGCGTCGGGGGCGCGTGCGGCGATCGCCGCCTGGACGTCGAGCAACTCGAGCAGCGTGGCGTGGTCGACTGCGTTGCGGCGCTCGGGTCGGTCGAGCGTGACGACCGCGACGAGGCCGTGATGTTCGAGGTCGACGGTCATGACCGCTGGCGATCGGCTCGTAGCATGACCTGACTGTATGTCGAACGCCTCGTCCCCCTCCGATGCCGTCGACCCGGTCCGCGTCCGGCGTGCCCAGGTCGCCAAGTGGACGCTGCTCGCCAACCGTGTCGGGTACCTGTTCGTCGCGGTGTCGATGGCGCTGTTCGTGATCGCCTTTGCGGTCGGGTTCTCCTCCACCATGGCCAGCCTGGTGATCGTGTCGTTCGTGATCGGATGCATCCTGCTCGCCCCGTCGATCATCATCGGGTACGCCGTCAAGGCGGCCGAGCGCGACGACCGCGAACGGGGCTTCTGACTCCGACCGATCGGCGGTTACCCTTCGGTAGCAGATGTCCCCTCGCCTACCCGCCAACGCACGACGCGAGCAGATCCTCGACGTCGCCCTCGAGGTGTTCGCCACCCACGGTTTCCACGGCTCGTCGATGAACGACGTCGCCGACGCCGTCGGTGTCACCAAGCCGGTGCTGTACCAGCACTTCGACTCCAAGCGCGATCTGTACCAGGCGCTGATCGACGAGGTCGGCAACCGGCTGCTCGCCAACATCGCCAAGGCAGCCGCCGAGGCCACCGACGGCAAGAGCCAGACCGAACTCGGATTCCGGGCCTATTTCCGCTGGGTGTCCGACGACCACGATGCCTTCCGGTTCCTCTTCGGATCCGGCACGCGTCGAGACGACGAGTTCAACGCTGCCGTGCAGCGCATCACCGCCGAGGCCGCCAAGGCCGTCGCACCGCTGATCGCGGTCGACATCGACGAGCGCCATCGCACCACGCTCGCCCACGCGCTCGTGGGGCTCGCCGAGGGCGCCAGCCGCCTGCTCGTCGAGCGAGGCGACGAGTTCGACCCCGACGAGATCGCCCAGGTCGTGGCCGACCTCGCCTGGGCCGGCCTCCGGGCGGTTCAACCAAAAGAAGGTTGACAGTCGTTCACCTTCGCGTCAGAGTGGACGCATGACCGACACGATCCGCACCGCTCACGACGTCGACGACCCGAGTTCGGCCAACCCGTACCTGATCGGCAACATGGCCCCCGTCGAGCGCGAGGTCACGGCGTTCGACCTCCCGGTCACCGGCTCGATCCCGGTCGAGCTCGACGGACGCTGGCTGCGCAACGGGCCCAACCCCCGCGGTCCAGTCGATCCGGCCACGCACCACTGGTTCCTCGGCGACGGGATGGTGCACGGCGTCAGGATCCGCGGTGGACAGGCGGAGTGGTACCGGAACCGGTACGTCGCCGGCGCCGACGGGTTCGGCCCCAACACCAACGTGGGCGGCTTCGCCGGCCGCACATGGGCGACGGTCGAAGCGGGCACACCTCCGGTCGAACTCGACCACGAGCTGAACTCGCTCGGCGTCAACCGGTTCCAGGACACGCTGACGGGCCCGTTCAGCGCCCACCCCAAGTACGACCCGGCGACCGGTGAACTCCATGCGATGGGCTACCACTGGCCCGACCTGGTCGATCACATCCAGTACATCGTGGTCGGGCCCGACGGGCGGGTCTCCTCGACGCTCGACATTCCGGTGCCCGACATGCCGATGGTGCACGACATGTCGCTCACCCCGAGCTACGCCGTCGTCTACGACCTCCCGGTCACGGTCAGCTTCGACGTGATGGGCAAGGGCTTCCCCTTCCCCTTCGCCTGGAACCCCGACCGCGCCGCACGCGTCGGGCTGCTCCCCCGGTCGGGCACCGCCGACGACATCATCTGGTGCGACGTCGACCCGTGCTACGTGTTCCACCCCCTCAACGCCTACGACGCACCCGACGGGACGGTCGTGGTCGATCTGTGCCGCTACGACTCGATGATGGTCGCCGACTTCCGCGGCCCGTTCGGTGAGTCGCTGCCGACGTTCGACCGCTGGGTGATCGATCCGGTGGCGCGTCGGGTGACCGAGACCCGCATCGACGACCGACCGCAGGAGTTCCCTCGCCACAACCCTCGCGTGGGACTCCAGCAGCACCGCTTCGGGTACACGTCCGAGGTGAGGCCGGGGACGGCCAACCTGCACGGGGCGATCATCAAGATCGACGTCGACGCGGGCACCACCGAAGCGCACGAGTTCGGGAACGGTCGAGGCGGCGCCGAGCCGGTCGTCGTCCCCAAGGCCGATGCCGTCGCCGAGGACGACTGCTGGGTCCTCACCGTCGTGTACGACGCGACCACCGACTCCAGCGAGCTGTGCATCCTCGACGCCGCCGACATCACCGCACCCGAGGTCGCCCGCATCTCACTCCCCCAACGCGTCCCCTACGGCTTCCACGGCAACTGGGTCGCCACCACCTGACCCCACCGCCCTTCTCGTGAACCCGTTGCGGAGTAAACCCGCAACGGGTTCACGAGAACCGGTGGGGTCAGCCGACGATGACGATCTCGTCGCCGGGAGCGAGCTCGAGTCGCCGATCGGCCGACGGGTTGAGCGCCAACTCCCCACCCTCCTCCGACGGCCGACGCCATCCGAGTGCCAGCACTCCGTGAGCGGAGCCGGCAGCGACGATGTCGCGCATCGTGACGGTGCCGGCGAGGTCGAGTCGCTCGGCCGGTACCAGGTGGATCGACGGGCCGTCGGGGGCGTAGAGCGCGAGATACACCGCTCGGCGAACCGGATCGTCGACGAGCTGAGCGAGGATCCTGCTCGCCATCGCCGGGGTGACGATCACCTCGTCGGTCCCACGGACGTCGGCGAGCGGAGCGTTGCCGGGATCGGTCAACTCGATCACGAGGCGCGGCACCGACTCGTCCCGGGTCTCGAGGCCGTGGCGGATCGTGACCAGCTCGAGCAGCGTCCGGCTGTCGACTTCCTGGGGCGGCAGGTGATCCCGGTACGCGAGCAGCACGATCGCCGTGATCTCCGACGCCACGCGACGGCTCATGGTCGCGACCTCGCCGGCGACGGATGTCAGCGTGACCTCGATCGCGCCGAGGTCGGGGACGTCGATGTCGTCGACCTCGATCACCCTCGGGTCGTAGACCACCTCGACCGTCGAGCCGCTGCCCGCCGACATCCCCCACCCGGTGAGCAACGGTCGACCGAGGCCGCTCCAGCCGACCATCAGGACGTGCTGGATCGCGGCCGCCTGGTGGAAGGACGGTCGATCCACCGCCGGTACGACCCCCGTCTCGGCGACGGCGTTGCGGTCGAGGTCGATCGACACCGTGGACTCGTGGGCGACCACGACGATCCGGTCGCGGGGACCGATCTCTGCGTCGAGCGCCGGCTGGATCTCGACGGACCCGTCGTCGTGCAGCAGACCGATCGGGCGGAACTCCGATGCGCCCGCGACCACGTCGCCGAACCGCGTTCCGACCAGCTCGGCGCAGGCCTTCACGTAGATGTCGGCACCCCGGAAGTCGGTGAGTTCGGCCATCACCTCGCCGAGGCCCCGTTCGCGCAACGCGAACACCACGTTGCGCGCCACCGCCTGCGACACGACGAGCGGATGCACCCGGTCGTCGAGCGATGCGGCGACCGTCGCGGCGACTGCGGACTCGTCGAGCACGACGACGATCGGCGTACGGAGATCTCCGAGCGCTTCGCGGGCGGCCAACACCGTATGGACGGCTCGGGCGTCGCCGACGTGGTCGCCGTCGCCGTTGAGCACCACCACGGTTCGACAGGTCCGCAGGCGCACCAGGTCGAGATCCGCGAGGCGCGTCGGATCTCCGTCGCGGAACACCAGGCGATTGCCGAACGTGCTCTCGATGCCCTGGCGCACCCGTTCGCCCATCTCGGCCGGATCCCCATCGGCCATCACGACGAGTGCGATGCCTCGCCCGGCGTTCGCTCGGCACAGCTGGTCGACCACGTCGGGAAGCAGGCTGGACGCACCCAGCACCACGATGTGGTCCGATTCGACGACGGCGCTCCTCCCGCGCTTCATGCGGTCGATCTGCGCCTCCACTCCACTCGCGATCACGCCGATGAGCGTGCCGAACACCAGCAGGCCGAAGATCGTGACCAGCAGTGCGACGATCCGTTGACGCGCACCTGTGTCGCCGGCCATCGTGCCGGTGTCGAGCGTTCGCAACAGGCTCTGCCAGAAGTCCTCGAACCACGACGCGTCTTCGCTCCCGGCGAGCGTGACGCCGCCGCGGCGGAGCAGGAACGACGCGACCAGGACAACCGCGAACGTGACGATGCCGAGCCACAGCAGCACAGCCCACGTACCGCGTGCCAGCAGGCCGTCGAACCGGTACCGGAGGAACTGGCGCCAGGTCGTTCGGGCGTCCGGACTCCCGCGTCGGCTCATGCTGCTCCCTCGTCCGTACAGATCACCCGTATCGGGCGTTGATGCTAGGCGAGTCGGTCCGGCATCCTGGTGTCCTAAGTTGTAGCGGAACCCCGAGCAGTCAGGACCCCCATGATCCACGCCCACGAGTCGAACGACGACGAGCTGACCCCGGCGTATGCCGGCCGACTGAACCAGCGGCCGACGCCGAAGCACCGCCTCCCCGACTCGGAGTCGCCGCCGACGGCCGTGTACCGCTTCATCCACGACGAGCTGCTGCTCGACGGCAGTTCGCGGCTGAACATGGCCACCTTCGTCACGACGTGGATGGAGCCCGAGGCGGAGAAGCTGATGGCGGAGTCGTTCGACAAGAACATGATCGACAAGGACGAATACCCCCAGACCGCCGAGATCGAGCGCCGGTGCGTCAACGTCGTCGCCGACCTGTTCCACGCGCCGGTCGACGGCGATGCGGTCGGCGTGTCGACGATCGGGTCGAGCGAAGCGGTGATGCTCTGCGGCCTGGCGATGAAGTGGAAGTGGCGCAGTCGCCGCGCGGCGGCTGGGCTCCCGACCGACAAGCCGAACATGGTCATGGGATCCAATGTCCAGGTCGTCTGGGAGAAGTTCTGTCGCTACTGGGACGTCGAGCCCCGCTATGTCCCGGTCACCGAGACCAGTTTCGTCGTCGATCCCGATGCGGTCATGGCGCGCGTCGACGAGAACACCATCGGGGTGATCCCGATCCTCGGCACCACCTACACCGGTGAGTTCGAGCCGATCGAAGAGATCCACGACCGCGTGGTCGCCTACAACGCCGAACACGGTCTCGACATCCCGATCCACGTCGACGCGGCGAGCGGCGGCTTCGTGGCGCCGTTCCTGCATCCCGACCTCCGGTGGGACTTCCGGCTCCCTCAGGTGAAGTCGATCAACGTGTCCGGCCACAAGTACGGCCTGACCTACCCCGGCCTCGGTTTCGCCATCTGGCGGTCGAAGGACGAACTGTCCGAGGACTTGATCTTCCACGTCAACTACCTGGGCGGCGACATGCCGACCTTCACCCTCAACTTCTCGCGGCCGGGCAACCAGATCGTCGGGCAGTACTACAACTTCCTCCGGCTCGGCCGCGAGGGCTACACGCGCATCATGGAGTCACTGCGCGACATCGCGCTGTACCTCTCCGCGGAGATCGCGAAGATCGGTCCGTTCGAGATCGTCAGCGACGGCAGCGCCATCCCCGTGATCGCGATCAAGATGAAGGGCGAGCATCCCTTCACGGTGTTCCACGTCTCCGACCAGTTGCGCACGGGCGGCTGGCAGATTCCCGCCTACACGATGCCCGCCGACGCCACGAACGTCGCTGTGCTGCGCATCGTGGTGCGCGAGGGGTTCAGCCTCGACCTCGCCGAAGGGCTGGTCGCGGCCATGCGCAAGGCGGTCGACCACCTCACGCAGTTCCCGCCGACCCACCCGCCCGAGCCCGAGCACTTCTCGCACACCTGAGTGGGAACGAGCAGCGGCACGGCCGCACACGGGATGCAGTGGAGTCGCGACGTCCGCTGGAACGCGAGGGACCTGGGATGGCGCGTCGGCGCACTGTTCATCATCGGGTCGTTCTGCTTCGCGCTCGGGTCGTTCCCGCCGTACGCGCAGTGGATCGATCCGCGGGCGGTCGCTGCGACGTTCGCCGTCGGCTCGGTGTTCTTCACGTCAGCCGGCTACAGCCAGTTCCTCCAGACACTCAACGAGGGAACCGACACGTTCCGCTACATCGGGTTCCGCAACACCCTGGTCTGGTGGGCGACCGGTGTCCAGCTCGCCGGCACGATCTTCTTCAACATCAGCACCTTCGGCGCACTCGTCGAGGGGCTCGACACCCAGCAGGAGAACCGCCTGGTGTGGGCACCGGACATCTTCGGCTCGATCGCGTTCCTGGTGGCGAGCACGCTCGCCTGGGCTGCGTTGGTCGGCTTCCACTGGACGGTCCGGCGCGACGACGCCGACTGGTGGGCGAACCTGCTCAACGGGGTCGGCTCGGTGTTCTTCATGCTGTCCGCGATCGCTGCGGTCGTGCTCCCGACCACCGGTGAGGTCTGGAACATCGCGGTGGTCAACCTGGGAACGTTCGTCGGCGCCGTGTGCTTCCTCGTCGGCGGCTACCTGCTGTGGCCGCCGTCGTCACGCTGAGGGCGAGCCGGCGAGCGGCGCCGCGCCCGCTGCCGTGCGGTCGAGCCAGTTCCGTGGAGCCGGGAGACGCTCGGTGGTCACGTACGCCACGACGACCGCGACGATCGCCAGCGGCATGACCGCGTAGGCATCGCTCGAGAGCAGCACGGTCGCGAGCAGCACCGACGTGAACGGCAGCTTCAGCATCGTGGCGCACATCGCGCCGATCCCGATCGCGAGACCAGGCACGAGCGCCATCCCGGGCAGGTCGGCAGCGAGGACACCGATCGCACCGCCGATGAACAAGCTGGGGAAGATCGGCCCGCCACGGAAGGCGCTGAGCGACAGCGCATAGGCCAGCCCCTTGCACACGATCACGAGGAGCAGCGCGCCGGTCGACCACGTCGCGGACTGCTCGACCAGGATCGGCAACTGCGCCTGGCCGGAGAACAGCACGTTCTCCGTGCCCTGATCGGTCAGTTCGGCGAACATGATCGCCAGCAGTGCGATCGTTACGCCCAGCAGCGGGGTGACGAGGAGCCGGCGGGCGTGCACCAGTGTCCGAACCGACAGCGCGATCGTGTAGACGAGCCACCCGATCAGCGGGCACAAGAGCCCGAGCACGAGCGCCCACGCGAGCATTGCGACCGTCGGTGTGGTGAACGCCGGCAGATCGGGAATCGCCAGGGAGAACGTGCCCAACCCAGTGAGCGAGTCGAGCCCGACGAACACCAGGAACCCCAGGCCCGCAGCGAGCAGACCGGGGAGCAGCGCCACGGCGAGCATCGTCCCGCCGAGCCCGGCGACCTCGAGCATCAGGAACGCGGCGACCACCGGCGATCCGATCAACGTGCTGATCGCGGCGAAGCTACCGGCGCTCGCGATCAGCGCGATCGCAGTCGGTTTCGAATCGCGCTTGATGCTCCGGATCGCAAGGGCGCCGAGCCCGCTCCCGATCGCAATCAGCGGGGCCTCTGGGCCGAGCACGGCGCCGAACGCCAGGGTCGCCAGCGCCGCCAGCGCGACGCCCGGCAGCTCGATCGGCATCGTCGGCGAACCCTGCTGGAACCCGCCCGACGGCGAGTGACCGCAGTTGCCGGGGAGCGACCGGATGCACAGAGCGACGAGGAGACCCGAGATCGCGAGCAGTGGAACCGGCCACCAGATCGGGGGCGAGTCGAACCCCAACCCACTGGGCAGGTCCGTGAACAACGCCTCCTGGAGCCGGTCGACGAGTGCCAGGAAGCCGTAGGCGATGACGGCGACCGGGAGTGCGATCAGTGCCGCCAGCACGAGCGCTCGCAGGTACTCCTTCGACTTGATGACGGTCAGCGGGTCGGGCGGTGCAGCCTGATGGGGTGTTGCGCTCACCGGATCACCGTAGCGAGCCCGCCGGTCTCCAGCGGGCATCCGCTCGACCTGCTCAGCCCCGCGCCACCAGACCGCGATAGCCGTCCGCGAACCCCGCCGAACGAAGCAGATCGAGGAGCGCGACCGGTGCATCGGCGAGACCGTCGCCGTCGACCTTGCGGATCTCGACCGCCTTCATCCGCCCTGCGTGGACGAGGCCGATCAACGCTCCCGCCCATGACACGTCGTGCAGCGCATCGGGAAACGTGACGAGATGATGCCCGCGCCGGTCGAACCACACCAGCGGGCGACCGGCGCGCGACACGACGAGTGACGATGCCGTGCGAGCCGGCCGACCCGTCGTGGGCGGCCAGGCCAGCGCCGCACCGTAGGGCTGGGCCGGATCGGTCGACGCGAGCACGACGGGGTCCGGGACATCGTCGGGCCGGATGATCCGGTCGGGCGTCTCGCGGGCGGCCCGGAGGCGGTCGACCGCGCCGGGCACGGCGAACTGGGCGGCGCCGAGCCCGTCGACGAAGTAGCCGCGGCGCACCTGGCCGCGTTCCTCCAACACCTTGAGCACGCCGTACACCGCACTGAACCCGCCGACGAGACCTTCGGCCATCACCGCCTCGCGGGTGACGACGCCGTAGCGCTCGACCAGTTGCATCGCCTGGGCGTGAGCAGCCTCGGTCGGCGTCGGCATCGGCTGCAGCAGCGGCCCGACGAGGCTCCATCGACCCTGACCGGCAGGCGGACCGATGCGGGTGAGGCGGCCCGGCCGGGGTCGGCTGCGGCCGTACGGAACACGCCCCTTGGCCGCGGCCTTCACCCTGGCGCCACCGATCACCGAGCGCAGCGGCGCCATCGAGTCGTTCGTCACCTCGCCTGCCCACACGAGATCCCAGAGCGCGGCGAGGAGTTCCTGATCCTGCGCCCCGGGGGCGGCAGCGCGGATCTGGCCCCAGAAGCTCGCACCCTGCTCGGCGAACAGCGTCCGGATCGCATCCTGCAGCGCTCCCTCGGCCGGCTCGCGCTCCTCCCAGCCGGGCGCGAGCAGCGGGAGCTGGTCCGCGAAGCACAGCCGGATGCGACCATCGCGGGCGCCGAGCGCGCCGGCGCCGACCCAGATCACCTCACCCGCCGTGCACAGTTCGTCGAGCATCGACGGTCGGAATCCCGCGACGCGCACCGGCAGGACGTCGGTCTCGATCGTCGACGCCACCAGCGCCGTGCCCGAGAGCACGCCGAGCGTCTCGACGAGGGCATCGGTCCCCCGTCGTCCGGCCGGGATGTCGTGCCACGCGGTGAGGAATCGAGCGAAGGCCTCCTGCTCGACCGGCTCGACCTCCTTGCGCAGCGCGGCGAGCGACCGACGCCGCAGCTGGCGCAGCACATCGACATCGCAGAATTCCCGCGACACGCCCTCGGGGCGGAACTCGCCGACGACGAGGCGCTCCCCGCCCTCCAGCGCAGCGAGCGCGCCGGCGATCCGCTCGGGTGGCGCCGCGAACCGCTTCGCGACCTCGCCGGTGAGGAACGGGCCGTGTGTACGCGCGTACCGACCGACGATCTCCTCGAGCGGCCGGGCGACCGGTTCGGTGAACGCCATCGGCAACCCGAGCGGCAGCGAGCAACCGAATGCGTCCCGGTAGCGAGCGGCGTCCTCGGCAGCGGCGAAACGGGTCTCACCGCCGAGTGCGATCTCGATCACACGCTTCTGCGCAACGAGCTCCCCCAGCCATTCCGCCGCCAGCTCGCAACGCAGCTCGACCTCGTCGGCGCTGAGGTCGCCGACCTTGCGGAACACGTCGTGCAGCTCGTCGGCCGACCGTGCGCGGCGACCGTCGGCGAGGCACTGCAGCTCCAATTCGACGTCGGCGAGCACCTCGGGGTCGAGCAGCTCGCGCAGCTCCTCCGCGCCGAGCAGATCGCGCAACAGGTCGCGGTCGAGCGCCAGTGCGGCGGCCCGGCGCTCGGCGAGCGGAGCATCGCCTTCGTACATGTACGCCGCGATCCAGTTGAACAGCAGGCTCGACGCCATCGGGCTGGCCTTGCCGGTGTCGACGGTCACGACCCGGATCGCCCGCGACCGCAACAGCCCGAGCACCTCGCGCAGCGCCGGCACGTCGAACACGTCCTGCAGGCACTCCCTCGACGTCTCGAGCAGGATCGGGAACGTCGGGTACTTCGCTGCCACAGCGAGGAGATCGGCGGCACGCTGGCGCTGCTGCCACAGCGGGGTACGGCGATCGGGACGGCGGCGCGGCAGCAGCAGCGCCCGACCAGCGCACTCGCGGAACCGCGCCGAGAACAGGGCGGTCTGCGGCAGCGTCTCGACGACGAGTTCGTCGATGTCCTCCGGATCGATCATCAGCGCCTCGATCGGCAGCTCGACCGCTGACTCGGGGAGGCGGATGACGATGCCGTCGTCGCCCCACATCGACTCGACCGGGATGTCGAACTGGTCCATCAGGCGCCGCTCGATCGCCATCGCCCACGGCGCGTGCACCGGCGTGCCGAACGGGCTGAGGATGCAGATCCGCCAGTCGCCGATCTCGTCCTGGAAGCGCTCGACGACCACGGTGCGGTCGTCGGGAACCGCACCGGTCGCCTCGACCTGCTCGGCGAGATACTGGGTGAGGTTGCCGGCCGCGAACGCATCGAGCGAGTAGTGCGTCATCAGCCGCTCGGTGGCAGCCGCATCGTCGAGGTCGCGGATCTCGCGTACGAACGCACCGAGCGCTCGTCCCAGCTCCAGGGGGCGGCCCGGCCGGTCGCCGTGCCAGAACGGCATCTTCCCCGGCTGCCCCGGTGCCGGGCTGACGGTGACCCGTTCGAACGTGATGTCCTCGATCCGCCAGGTCGATGCGCCGAGCACGAACGTCTCCCCGGGTCGGCTCTCGTAGACCATCTCCTCGTCGAGCTCGCCGACGCGGGTGCCGTCGGGGAGGAACACGCCGAACAGGCCGCGGTCGGGGATCGTGCCGCCGCTGGTGACCGCCAGCCGCTTCGATCCGTCGCGTGCCCGGAGCCGGTCGTTGATGCGGTCCCAGACGATCCGCGGGCGCAGTTCGGAGAACTCCTCGCTCGGGTAGCGACCCGACAGCAAGTCGAGCACGTTCGACAACAGGTCGTCGGAGATGTCGGCGAAGCTCGCACAGCGACGCACCATCGTCGCGACCTCCACGACCGAGCACTCCTCGACGATCGCCACGTGAGCGACGATCTGCTGGGCGAGGACGTCGAGCGGGTTGCGCAGGTAGCGGGTCGACTCGATCTCGCCGTCGACCATGCGGCGCGTGACGATCGCCGCTTCGAGCAGGTCGCCTCGGTGCTTGGGGAAGATCGACCCGCGAGACGGCTCTCCCACCTGGTGGCCGGCTCGGCCGATGCGCTGCAGCCCTCGGCTGACAGCGCCGGGCGACTCGACCTGGATCACGAGGTCGACCGCACCCATGTCGATGCCCAACTCCAGCGAGGATGTCGCGACGATCGCGCGGAGATCGCCGCGCTTGAGGCGGTCCTCGATGACGACACGCTGCTCGCGGGCGAGTGACCCGTGATGGGCCCGGACCAGTTCGTCGAGGACCTCGCCGGTCACCGGGTCGACGATGCCGGGCACGCCCTCCTCGATCGCCAACTCGTTGAGTTTTGCTGCGAGGCGCTCCGCGGCGCGGCGGGCGTTGCAGAAGATGATCGTGGTGCGGTTGGCGAGGATCCGCTTCAGGATCTCGGGGTAGATGCTGGGCCAGATCGACGTGCGCCGTTCGGTCAGGGCGGACGTCGCCGGACCGGGCGTGAGTTCCACCTTGACCTGGCCGAGCGTCGACATGTCCTCGATCGGGATGACGACCTCGACCTCGAGCTGCTTGCGGATGCCGGCGTCGACGATCTGCACGCGGCGCCTGCGTCCCGGTTCGGCCCAACCGCCCAGGAATTCGGCCACCTCCTCCAGTGGTCGCTGCGTCGCAGAGAGTCCGATGCGCTGCGGAGGTGTGTCGGTGACCTCCTCCAGCCGCTCCAGGGTCAGCATCAGGTGGGCGCCACGTTTGGTGGTCGCCATCGCGTGGATCTCGTCGATGATCACCGTCTCGACGCCGGCGAGCGTCTCGCGCGCGGACGACGTCAGCATCAGGTACAGCGACTCGGGTGTGGTGATCAGCAGGTCGGGCGGGCGTCGGATCAACTTCTGGCGGTCGTTCGCAGCGGTGTCGCCGGTCCGCATGCCGACCTCAGGAGCTACGAAACCCTCTCGCAGCCGCTCGGCGGCGAGTTCGATCCCCTTGAGCGGAGCGCGCAGGTTCTTCTCGATGTCGAAGGCCAGCGCCCGCAGCGGCGAGATGTAGAGCACCCGCGTGCGGTGCGACCGCTCCTCGGGGCGGGGCGTGGTCGTGAGCCGGTCGATCGACGCGAGGAATGCGGTGAGCGTCTTGCCGGAACCCGTCGGGGCACAGATCAGTGTGTGCTCGCCGGCGGCGATGTGCGGCCAGCCCTGTACCTGCGGTGCGGTCGGCTCGGGAAAAGACGCCGCGAACCACTCGCGGACGGCCGGCGAGAACGCCTCGAGCACCGGGTGCGCAGCGATCGGGTCACGCTACCCAGCGGTCCGGTCAGCCGATGCGGCGGCACAACAGATGGCTGACGCCGCTGGCAAGCAGTTCGCCCCGGTCGTTCCACACCTGCTGGTGGCTGGCGATGAGCCCGTCGCCTGCGTGCGGGCTCTCGGCCTGCAGGAGGAACCACTCGTCGGCGGTTCCCGGGCGGTGGAATTCGCACGACACGTCGATGCTCGGTGCGATCCAGTCGTTGCTGTCGAGGTGGCGCCGGCCGATCGACGGCCAGGCGCCGAGGTCGACGAGGAGGAGGAGCCGCGCCGCTTGGTCCCAGGGATCGCTCACTGCGCCACCGTCGAGATAACGCATCCAGTTCTGGTAGAGCGGACGGCTCGGTTGGCGGGATTCCCAGTCGATGATCCACGAGGGCGGCCGTTGCTCGAAGTTGTCCCAGAACCGGTACGGCGAGCCGCCCTCGACCCCCTCGGCCGCCAGCCGCTCCGCCAGCGTCGGCAGCTCCTTCCATGCCGGGACATCCGGCATCGGTGCGTCGTCGTGAGCGAGCCCCTCGAGACCGTCGTCGACCGCCCAGATCATGGCGTTCAGGATCGCCCGATCGCGCTGGGTGATCTGCACCGCTGTGCTCGTCGCCTGCCGGGCCTGGCGCTGGGTGACGGCGGTGACCGTCACCGGGTCGTCGAAGTTCGCGACGCCGAGGAAGTGGACTGCAGCGTTCGCCGGGCGGGACCGACCGCTGTGGAGCCGAGCAGCACGCAGCGCAACCCCGGCGACGTAGCCGCCGTTGGGACCCCAGATCTCCCAGTGGTCCGACAGGGTCCGCTGGTAGGTGCCGGGCGCGGTCTCGACGAGATCGGTGTCGGCGGCAAGGTTCCCCATCGGGGCGACGCTACGCGGTCGGCGCTGCCGACTCCCGTCCCGTTTCCCCAACCCTCGAACACGATGAGCCTCGGCGCGACCCGTTCGCGCCGAGACTCATCGCAGCGGATGTCAGCCGTCGGTGGTCTCGGTCATGTCGCCCATGTCGCCCATGTCGTCGGCCATCTCCATCACGAGGGGACGCACCGGCGCGCCGACCGTCACCTCGGTGCCGTCGTCGAACACCATCGTCACGTCGATCGTGCCCGTGATGTCGGCGGGGTCGATGTCGATCAGCATGATGTGCGGACCGCCCGGTTCCAGGGTGAAGCTCCCGCCGGCCGGCACCACGAATCCCTCGGGCACCTCCTGCATCTGCATCGACCCGTCGTCGCCCATGATCGTCTCGTGGATCTCGACGGTGGCGTCGAACGGCACCGACGCGCTCACCAGCGTCACGTCGCTGTCGCCGTTGTTGGTGATCGTGCCGTAGGCCGCAGACCGGGTCTGGCCCTCTGCCGGTTCGCGCATCCAGACGCCGCTGACGGTGATGTCGCCCACGGTGGCCTCACCACCGGCCATGGCGCCGTCGTCCATGGCGCCGTCGTCCATGGCGGTCGTACCGTCCATGGCAGTGGTGCCGTCCATGGCGGTCGTGGCGTCGGGGGCGCTCGTCGTGTCACTGGCGGAGTCGTCGTCGCTGCCACAGGCGGCGAGCGAGAACGTCAGCGCGAGCGCGGCGACAGGAGCGAGGAGGGCGGTGGTTCGATGGTTCACGACCGGTCTGGTCGTCGCCGACGGCCCGGGAGTTCCCCGACACTCGAGATCGGGACTTCTGTCACATGAGGGCGCAGGCACGTCATGACCGCTCGCTGACGGCCCCACCGGCGAGGTCGAACGTCCGCGTGAGGCGGACCCGTTCGAGCAGTGCCCGGTCGTGCGTGACCAGGATCACGGTGCCCTCGAACGTGTCCAGCGCCTGTTCCAACTGCTCGATCGCGGGGAGGTCGAGGTGGTTCGTCGGCTCGTCGAGCACGAGCAGGTTCGCGCCGTTGGCCATCAGCAACGCCAACGAGGCGCGTGTCCGCTCGCCGGGCGACAGGGTGCCGGCGCCTCGATGAACGTGCTCGGCGCCGAGGCCGAACTTGGCGAGGAGCGTGCGGGCATCGGCGATCGTCAGGCCCGTTGCGGCGGTGAACGCGCCGAGCAACGTCTCGCTGCCGAGCAACTCGGAGCGGGCCTGTTCGACCTCCCCGACCACCACGCTCGCACCGAGTCCGGCGGTCCCCGCCGTCGGCTCGACCCGGCCGAGCAGCATCCCGATCAGCGTGGTCTTCCCGCTGCCGTTGGCGCCGACGAGCGCCACCCGGTCGCCGACACGGAGGTCGAGATCGACCGGGCCGAGCCGGAACTCCCCACGATCGACCACCGCGGCGCGGGCGGTCGCCACGACGTCACCGCTGCGACCGGCGGTCGGGATCGTCAGGCGCAGCTCCCACGGCTGCCGCGGTTCCTCGACTTCCTCGAGGCGTTCGGCGGCCTTCTGCGTGCGGGCGGCACGGCCCGCCAGCTGTTCGGTCTGGTTGATCTTGAAGTTCCGGATGTGCTTGTCGTTCTCGCCCGACTTCCTCACCTTCGACTGACCCTGCGTCGCCCACTCCCGCTCGCGCTGCGCTCGTTGCTGGAGGGCCGACCGCTTGGAGTCGTACTCCTCGAAACGCTGCTGCGCGTGGAGCTCGGCGAGCTCGCGCTCGGCGAGGAACGCCGACCAGCCGCCCGAGTACCACTCGGCGCGATGGGAGTGGTGGTCGATCTCGACGACGTCGGTGATCACCCGCTCGAGGAACGTGCGGTCGTGGCTCACGAGCAGCACCGGCGCGTCCAGGCCGAGGACCCATCGCTCGAGTCGAGCGAGGCCGTCGAGGTCGAGGTCGTTCGTCGGCTCGTCGAGGAGGAACACGTCGTACCGTGACAGCAGGAGCGACGCCAACGAACTCCACCGCGGCCTCGCCACCGGAGAGGGAGAGCGTCGGTTGGTCGAGCAACCCCGGGTCGAGACCGAGTTCGTCCCAGGTCGCACCGACGCGTGCCTCGAAGTCGGCTGCGCCGAGCGCGAGCCATCGTTCCAGCGCGTCCGAGTACCGGTCGTCGGCACCGGGGTCACCGGCGGCGAGTGCGTCCGCGGCCGAGCCGAGTGCATCCTGCGCCGCCGTCACGCCGCTGCGACGGCCGAGGAAGGCGCGCACGGTCTCGGAGGCCGACCGTTCCGCTTCCTGGGGCAACAGCCCGACGTTTGCCGACCGCGGGCTGACCTCCACCGTGCCGCGATCGGCCGCGATTCCGCCCGCGAGCGCGCCGAGCAACGTCGACTTGCCGACCCCGTTGGGACCGACCAGACCGACCCGGTGACCGGGCGCGAGGGTGAGATCGACGGCATCGAGGACGACGAGTGGGCCTCGAACGACGGTGAGTTGACGAGCGATGAGCGACGCGGCCATGACGGCACCTCCAGGAACGAACGGACGGTGGACGGCTCACTGATCGGACATCGCCCGCCACCGTACCCCACCCCCAACCTCCCCCCTTCCCGAAATTTCGCGGATTCCGGTCGCTGAACGTGCCGATCCCGCAATTTTTCGGGGTGGTGTGCGGGATGGTCGGCCGGAGGGTTGGGGGTCGGGGCGGGCGGCGCCAGACTCGGGGGGCCGATGCCGACCGTGACCCTGCGACCCTGGCAACGCGCCGCGTACGAACAGTTCCGGGCCAGCCCGGATCCCGACTTCCTCGCGGTGGCGACCCCTGGAGCCGGCAAGACAACGTTCGCCCTGACCTGTGCCCGCGCCACGCTGGCCGACGAACCCCGCACGCTCGTGGTCGTCGCGCCGACGAGTCACCTCAAGGTGCAGTGGTCACTCGCCGCTCACCGACTCGGCCTGGAACTCGACCCCGAGTGGAGTCCCGGCGACGGGTTGGCACGCGACGTCCACGGCCTCGTCACCACCTACCAGCAGATCGCCACCGGCAACACCGCATCGAAGCTGGCCGGCCTGTCGGCGGACGGTTTCGTGATCCTCGACGAGATCCACCACGCCGGCCACGAGCGTGCGTGGGGTGACAGCATTCGCGTGGCGTTCGGGCACGCGGCGCGACGGCTCTCCCTGTCGGGCACGCCGTTCCGCAGCGACGCCATCCAGATCCCGTTCGTCCGCTACGACGCGTCCGGTGACGAGGGCGACATGGCCCACGCCGACTACACGTACGGCTACGCCGACGCCCTCCGCGACGGCGGCGTCGTCCGCCCGGTCTACTTCCCCCGCGTCGACGGCGAGATGGAGTGGACGACGGCGTCGGGCGACGTCCTCAACGCGAGCTTCCAGGATGAACTCACCAAGGACCAGGTGTCGATGCGTCTGCGCACGGCGCTCAGCCTCGAGGGCGAGTGGATGCCCAGTGTGCTCGCACGCGCCAACGAGCAACTCCGCTCGATCCGCCACGACCATCGCGACGCGGGTGGCCTGGTGATCGCGATCGACCAGGACCACGCGCAGGGCATCGCCCGACTCCTGCGCGACCGGTTCGGCACCCCCGCCGACGTCGTGATCAGCGACGACCCCACTGCCTCGAAGAAGATCGCCGAATTCAGCCACAACGACCGGCCGTGGCTCGTGGCGGTCCGCATGGTGTCAGAGGGGGTCGACATCCCGCGGCTGCGCGTCGGCGTGTTCGCCACCACCACGTCGACCGAGCTGTTCTTCCGCCAGGCCGTCGGTCGTTTCGTCCGGTGGCAGTCGGGACGACCGAGCCAGAAGGCCTACGTCTACATCCCCGACGATCCCCGATTGCGCACGCATGCCTTCGAGATCGCCGAGTCGCGTCGGCACATCCTGCGGCCCCCGGGCACCGACGACGACACCGACGAGTTCCAGGTCGACGGCGGACTCGACGACCAGCTGCACCCCGACGACGCCGCCGAACAGCTCGCGCTGTTCTCGGTGGTCTCCGCGACGGCAACCGACATCACGGTGCACACGGTCACCGAACAGGGAGTGCGCTACGAGCCGTTGTTCAACCCCGACGACCTCACCGCCGCTCGCTACGACGACGAGCTGGAGATCGGCGAACCGCAGTTCGTCGCCGATCCATCACTGAGCCTCGACCTCCCCGACGTGCCCACCGCAGCGGGTCTCGTCCCGGCCGGATCGCTGAGCGTCGCCGAACGCAAGGACGACCTGCGCACGCGCAACGCGCACGTCGCCAAACGCCTCGTCGACATCACCGGGTGGAACCACGCCAAGGTGCAGGGCGAGATGAACCGCCTCGCCGGCGTCACCCGCGTCGCCACGGCCACCACCGAGCAACTCGAACGACGTCTCCGCTACGCCGAGAGTTGGCTCCGCCGCCTCCAGTCCTGACGATCCGGCCCGGGGCGCGGCGATGGGGCTCCCGGTAGGATCGCTGCATGCCTGCGAGCGGTGAGCACCATCCCGCGTTCGAGGAATACTGCGAGTGCATCTTCGAGCTCCACGAGGACGACGTCGAGGTGATCCAGGCGCGCATCGCCGAACGGCTGCAGGTGTCCCGCCCAGCGGTCAGCGAGATGATGAAGCGCCTCGAAACCGAAGGCCTGATCAGCTCCGACGACGGCATCCACCTCACCGAGGCCGGCCTCAGGCTCGGCGAGCGGGTCGTGCGTCGGCACCGGCTCGCCGAGGTCTTCCTCACCGACGTCCTCAAACTGTCGTGGGCCGAGGCGCACCACGAAGCCGGCAAGTGGGAACACATCATGAGCGACTCGGTCGAACGGGCACTCAACGACCTGCTCGGCGAACCGACGACCTGCCCGCACGGCAACCCGATTCCGGGGTCGGGCTACGAGGCACCCGATTCCGCCCCACTGTCGAACGTCACCGTCGGGTCACCGTTCATCGTCCGACGCATCACCGAAGAGCTCGAGTTCGAGCCGGGCCTGCTGGAGTTCCTCGAAGCGTCGGCGATCCAGCCCGGCAATCGCGGGGTCGTCACCGCCGCCTCACCCGACGGCACGCTCACGGTCGAGATCGACGGCCGTCACATCGGCGTCGGGTCGTTCGCCAGCGAACGCATCCTGGTCACCTCGTGAACCGGCTCACGGCGGTCACCCTGGCCGCGATCGGCGCGATGACACTCGGCGTGTCCGCCTGCGCCGAGACCGTCGTCGACGTCGACGCCGGCACTCCGCCGGCCGCGACCGACGGCGAAGGCAACGGCACGATCGCTGCCACCACCACCCTGCCGATCGTCGGAACAGCCACGGAACTCCTCCCCGAGTTGTCCGCGGAGATGAGCCGACTCAGCGCACAGATCTCGGGTGACGGCGACGAACGAGCGACCCTCCGCCAGATCGAGGCGATCTGGGTCGTTGCCGAGCCCGAGGTCGAGGCATCCCGGCCCGACCTCGTCGGCGGCATCCAGACCACCGTCGACATGGCCCGCAACGCCGTGGTGCGCGTGCGACCCGCCGACGCCGACAAGGCGTTCTCGATCCTCACCGACCTCGTCGATCGCTACACGGGCGACGGCTGACCGCCCACCACCCGCACCGCACACCGAGCGCTGCGGGTCGGGCTCAGCCCACGGCGTCGGGATGATGCCGGGCGACGTTGGCCGGGTAGCTGCGGCAGTAGTAGTTCCACAGCTGTTGGCCGTACACCCCCGCACCGGCAGCACTGCCGATCCCGTCGACGCCGGCGGCGATCTCGTTGCGCCGCGCCATGAAGCCTGCGCCGGCATGGCGAGGGCTCGCCGCCACAGCCTCCGCGAACCACGCGTCGAGCGGGAGCGGATCCAGCCGGGTGGTCAGGTCGGGCCCGTGGAACCACGCCGACGACTGCCGATGCTCCCCGGCGATCACACGATGGGTCGTCGCCACGAAGTAGTTGCCGGTCATCTCCTGCAACATCTCGCCGAGGTTGACGACGAATGCGTCGTGGCGCGGTGGCACGTCGATCCAAGCACCGTCCGGATTCTGCACCTGCAGACCGCCGACGTCGTGCTGGAGCAGCAGGGTGAGGAAGCCGGCATCGTGATGCGGGTTGACGCCCGCACCGTCGGGAGGCGTCGGCGGGTAGTCGATGAGCTTCACGAGCGACAACGGACGCTCGCCGAACACGTCGCGGAGATGGTCGGGCCGCAGACCGAGACCGACCGAGAACACCTCGAGGAGCCGGTCGGCAAGCGCCGACATCCTCGAGAAGTACTCGTCCATGTGCTCACGGAAGCCCGGCAGGACCGCTTCGTCGAGCCATTGGTTCGGACCGTCGAGGCGCAGGTACGGCGGGTCGACGTCGAGCCCGCGAACCGGGTGCTCGCTCGACAAGTCGAGCTGCTCGCGCAGATCGGGACGACCACCGGTGAGTTCGGCGCCGACGCGCTCCCATCCACGGAAGTGCGGTGACAACGCCTTGTCGATGCTGGACTTGTCGTGCTCGTCGAGGTCGAAGAAGCGACGCTGCTGATGCAGATGCCGTTCGATGAAGTCCGGCTCGATGCCGTGGCCGACCAGCTGGAAGAACCCGACCTCATGACAGATCGAGCGCACGAGCGCCGCCAGCTCGGCGCGGTCGTCGGCGGAGCCGTCCCACGCGGTCAGGTCGACGACGGGGATGGCGACGAACGGCATGTCAGCGCAGCGGCTCGGGAAGATCGTCGGCGTGGACGATGCTCAGTCGTTGGGTGGGCCGCGTGAGCGCGACGTACAGCGATCGCATCCCGTGTTCGTGATCGGACACGATCTGTGCCGGCTCGACCACGACCACCGCGTCGAGTTCGAGCCCCTTCACCACGCTGACCGGCACGAGCGTGACCCCTTCGTCGAGCCCGGTGCGAGTCGCCGTGCCGTGGTTGACGCCCGCCGCGGTGAGGTGCTCGGACAGTCCGTCGATCATCGCGTCGGGTGCGATCACACCGAGGCTGGCGCCCGGCAGGGCACCGGTGAGGGAGACCACCTCGGCAGCGACCACCGAGCCGAGGGCGTCAGCCCCCTCGGCGCGCACGATGGCGGGCATCGCATCGCCGACGCGCACCGACACCGGCGACCGCAACGAGGGCGTCGCCGCCGCCATCACCTTGTTCGCCAACTCCATGATCTGGCCGGGGATCCGGTAGCCGACCGAGAGTCCGATCACCCGTGCCGGCTTGCGGTCCGGCAGGTGGTCGAGTACCTGGTCCCAGTCGGACGGCGCCAACGGACCGGTCGCCTGGGCGAGGTCGCCGACGATCGTCATCGCGCCGTTGAGCGAACGCCGGGTGGCCATCTTCAGCTGCATCGGGGTGAGGTCCTGCACCTCGTCGATCACGATGTGGCCGTACGTGCGGATCTCGTCGGCATCGTCGATCTTGCCGTTGCGTCCGGGCTTGGGTCCGAGGACGTCGCGCGCGTCGTCGAGCAGGGCGACGTCCGCGGGCGTCCAGCGCACCTCGTGCACGGATTCGCAACGGGGCCGGAACAGGGCCAGCGCCTCGGACTCGTCGAGGACGCCGCGAGCTGCGAGCTTGAGCAGCGCCTTCGAACCGAACAGGTCGTGGAGCAGCTGCGCCGGGGTGAGCAGCGGCCACATCCGGTCGAGCGCCTCGCGGATCTCGATGGTGCCGCGCAGCGTGTCCTTCACCTGGTGCGGCCCGATCTCGCTGTTGTGGAAGCTGGCCGCGAGTGCGGACCACACCTCGGTCTCGACGAATCGACGCCCGCTGTTGTGGCGCCGGAACCGACGGCGGGCCGCCTTGACGATCCGCGCGGACTCCTCGACCCGGAGGCGCACGTAGCCGGCGCGGAACGGGATGACCAGGTCGTCGCGCAGCGGGCGCTCGCGATCGTTGATCGCCTGGTCGATCACGTCGGACATCCGTACGTCGCCCTTGAGCCGCGCGGCGGTCGGCGAGTCGGCGCCGGAGCGGTCGCCGGGTCGGAGGAAGTCGACCCCGGGGACGAGATCGGACAGCACCACCTGCTCGACCCCGGCCTCACCGAGCGACGGGAGTACCCGCTCGATGTAGCGCAGGAACACCCGGTTCGGGCCGATCACGAGGACACCCTGGTCCTCCAGCGGGAATCGGTGGGTGTAGAGGAGGTAGGCAGCGCGGTGGAGCGCCACGACCGTCTTGCCGGTGCCTGGTCCACCCTGCACGACGAGCACGCCGTGCTGCGGCGAACGGATGATCTCGTCCTGCTCGCCCTGGATCGTGGCGACGATGTCGCCGAGCGTGCCGGTGCGTCCCCGTTCGAGCGCGGCGAGCAGGGTGGAGTACCCGCGCAAACCCTCGGGTGTCGACGACCCACCGTCGCCGCCGTCGACACCGGTGTCGAGTCCTTCGTCGTGGCCGAGCCCGAGGTGTCCCTCCCCGAACAACTCGTCCTCGATCCCGAGCAGCTTGTGGCCCTCGACAGCGAAGTGGCGCCGCCGGAGCAGGCCCATCGCGTTGCGGCCGGTCGCCCGGTAGAACGGCTCGGCGACCGGCGCCCGCCAGTCGACCACCACGGGCTCGCGATCCTCGTCGGCCACGGCGAGGCGGCCGATGTGGAAGCTCTCGGTCGTGTCGGGCGCCTCCGCCGAGCGATCGATGCGACCGAACACCAACGAGGCGTTGCCGAGGTCGAGGTCGGCGAGCCGTTTCAGGAGTGCTTCGTCGAAGGCGTTGCGCTCGAAACGTGCCTGGAACGTGCCGCCGAGGTCGGCCTCGTTGAGGTCGCGAAGCCTCCATGCGGCCTCGCGGCTGGCGCGCAGACAGTCGTAGGCATGGTCGATGTAGGCCTGTTCGTCAGCGAGATCGGGGTGCTGCTGGGTCATAACGGGTCACGAAATGCTATCGGCGCACGTCGTGCTCACGACCCGGCGTCAGGACCGGTCCCCGTTCGGCAGCCCGGCGGAACCCGGCGGTAGCGTGATCGCCCGATGGACGCCCCCGCCGAACACGACGATGCGCCTCCTGCCGTGAGCGCGCTCCTGGCGGCCGCGAACGGCCGGCCCGCACCCCATACCCCGGTGTGGTTCATGCGCCAGGCCGGGCGTTCGCTCCCGGAGTACCGAGCCGTCCGCGGAGAGGGATCGATCCTCGACGCGATCAAGCGACCCGATCTCGCGGCCGAGATCACCCTGCAGCCCGTGCGTCGCTACGGCGTCGACGCCGCCGTGCTGTACAGCGACATCGTCGTGGCACCGCATGCCGTCGGCTTCGGTATCGACGTCGCCCCCGGCACGGGGCCGGTCGCGGAGCATCCGTTGCGTTCGCGCAACGACATCGAACGCCTGCGACCGCTCGAATTCGACGACATCGACTACGTCATCGCCACCGTCGAGCGGCTCGTGGCCGAACTCGACGTGCCACTCCTGGCGTTTGCCGGCGCACCGTTCACCGTTGCGAGCTATCTGATCGAAGGCCGTCCGAGCAAGGACTACCGCTACACCAAAGCGCTGATCCACACCGACGAGGTCCTCTGGCACGAGGTGATGGAACGGCTCGCCGAGTCGGCGATCACGTTCATCGACGCGCAGCTCACGCACGGGGCCGCCGCGTTCCAACTCTTCGACTCGTGGGCGGGTTCGCTGAGCCGCCGCGACTACGACCGGTATGTCCTTCCCCACTCGCGCCACGTGTTCCGCGAACTCCACCGGCGGCACCCCGACGCTGTGGGGATCCACTTCGGCATCGGCTGCGACCATCTGCTCGAGTCGATGTACGACACGGGCGCCACAGTGATCGGGCTCGATTGGCGGACGCGGATCGGCGACGCCCGTGCCCGGCTCGGCGACGACCTCGTGGTGCAGGGCAACCTCGATCCCGCACTCGTGCTCGCCGGAGCGGCGCCGGCGCTCGAGGGCACCGAACAGGTACTGCGCGACAACGTCCGACCGGATGGTGGCCGACACCCCGGCCACATCTTCAATCTCGGCCACGGCGTGAACCCCGACACCGATCCCGGCGTGCTGCAGGCCGTCGTCGATCTCGTCCACGAGCGGACGGCCACGAGTTCCGGTGCACCCCCCGAAGGAGAACGCCCATGAGCGTCACCGAACCCATCCCGGAGACGGGAGACGTCGCCGTGCTGCTGATGGCCTACGGCACCCCACGGCACCCCGACGAGATCGAGCCGTACTACACCGACATCCGTCGGGGTCGGCCGCCGACACCCGAGGCGTTGGCCGACCTGACCGCCCGTTACGCGGCAATCGGTGGAGTCTCACCGCTCGCACAGCTCACCGAGGCCCAGCGCGACGCCCTCCAGGCCGCGCTCGACGAACGCCGGCCGGGCCGGTTCACGGTCGCCCTCGGGCTCAAGCATGCCGAGCCGAAGGTCGAGGTCGCCGCACGACACCTGGCCGACTCGGGCGTCGACGCGATCGTCGGACTGGTCCTCGCGCCGCACTACTCGTCGTACTCGATCGGCCAGTACCTCGACCGGACGCGCCAGGGCGTCGACGAGTCCGACGCGTCACCGCCGGTGGTCGGAATCGAGAGTTGGGCCGTCGAGCCGGCGTTCGTGACGTTCCTCGCCGACGACCTGCGCGCCCGGGTGACGGCGATGCGCGAGCGAACGGGCGGCGCCGTGCGGGTGCTGTTCACCGCTCACTCGCTGCCGCAACGGATCATCGATGCCGGCGATCCCTACCCGGACGAACTGCGCTCCACCGCCGAGGCGGTCGCTGCAGCGGTCGGGCTCACCGAGGGCCGCGACTGGCAGCTCGCGTGGCAGTCGGCCGGACGGACCCCCGAGCCGTGGATCGGTCCCGACATCCTCGAGGTGATCGACGGCCTCGGCGAGGCGCGCGCCCAGGAGGGCTCCGACGTGGCGGGCGTGATCGTGTGCGCCTGCGGGTTCGTGGCCGACCACCTCGAGGTGCTGTTCGATCTCGACATCGAGGCGGCGCAGCGCGCCCAGTCGCACGGGATCGCGTTCGACCGCACCGCATGCGTCAACGACGACCCGACGATCATGGCGGCGCTCGCCGACCGGGTCGTCGCCGCACTCGGGAGCTGACGGTGAGCCGATGCATCGCCGTGGTCGGTGCCGGCATCAGCGGGCTCGCGTCGGCGCTCGCCCTGCTCGACGCCGACACGCCGGCCGACGTCGTCGTGTACGAGTCGGCCGACCGGCTCGGCGGCAGGATTGCCACCAGCGCGTTCGCCGGGGTGGCCAACGTCGACGAAGGAGCCGACGCGTTCCTCGCGCGTGTTCCCGAGGCAACGGCGCTCGCCAACCGGGTCGGGCTCGGCAACGACCTCGTGTCACCCGAACCGGTCGGCGCCGCGGTCTGGCGCGACGGGCTGCACCCGATTCCCGACGGGCTCCTCCTCGGGGTGCCGGGACGGTTGCGCCCGCTCGCGACGACGAAGCTGCTGTCGTGGCGGGGCAAGGCCCGCGCCGCGCTGGAACCGTTGCTCCCCCGGACATCGACCGATGCCGATTCGATCGGGGCCTTCGTCCGCGCTCGCTTCGGTGACGAGGTGCACGAGTACCTCGTCGACTCACTCGTCGGCAGCATCTATGCCACCGACACCGATCGGTTCAGCCTCGCCGAGGTCCCCCAACTCGCGGCGCTCGCGGCCGGAAGCCGCAGCCTGCTGCTGGCGGCGCGGCGCCAGCGAGCGGCGCAAGGCACCGCGACGGCGGCAACGAGCCCGATCTTCGCCGCGCCGCGAGGCGGGATGGCGGGGCTGATCGAGGCAACGGCGGCGGCGTTCACCGCCGGCGGCGGCACGCTGCGCATCGCCACGCCGATCGAGGCGGTCGAGGCGACCGACGACAGCCGGTGGCGCCTCGTCGCCCGAGACGGCCACGACTCCGACGTGTTCGACGCGATCGTGTTCGCGACACCGGCGGCGGTGACCGGCTCGATCCTCTCCGACACCGCCCCGGACGCCTCCACCTTGCTGCGCGGCGCCGAGACCGCCGACGTGATCATGGTGACGCTGCACGTCGCGGCCGACCAGTGGCCCGACCGGCTGCGCGGGCTCAGTGGCTACCTCGTTCCGAAACCGGTGCAGGGAGACGTGACCGCCGCATCGTTCGCGTCGCAGAAGTGGGGGCACTGGCGCCCGCCGGCCGGCGGCGAGATCCTCCGGGTGTCGCTCGGCCGCGACGGCGCCGACGTGATGCACCTCACCGACGACGAGGCGCTCGCCGCGGTGCTCGCCGATCTCGAACGCCACCTCGGTGTCGGGTTCGAGCCTCTCGAGACACGGATCACCCGCTGGCCCGGCGCATTCGCCCAGTACCGGCCGCACCATCCCGACTGGGTCGATGCCGTCGACCGTGCGCTGCCCGACGGGCTGTTCGTCACCGGCGCCGGATTCCGGGGCATCGGAATCCCCGCGTGTGTCCGATCGGGATCGACGGTCGCCCGTCGCGCGGGCACCCATCTCGAGGATCTGGAAGAATCGTCGCCATGACCGGGACCGATCGGCCGTCGATCGTCCGGCGAGCGGCCGCTCCCTTCGCGATGATGATCGCCGCCGTCGCACTCGTCGGTGGCCTCGTCGTGTTCGCCTCGGGCTCGGCCCCCGAAACCGTCGCGTCGTTCGACGCCGGCTCGGCCACCACCCTCGCGCCCACCGAATCCACGTCCACCACGACCACGACGACGTCGACCACGACGTCCAGCACGACCACGACCGCGCCGCCCCGGCAGGTCACGCAGCCGATCGCTCCGCCATCGGATCCGAATGGCGCAGAGAACAACCCGGTTCTCGGTCGGATCTCGATCCCGAAGGTCGGCCTCGACGCCGAGCTGCACGACGGCATCCGCCTCACCACACTCGACCGCGGGCCAGGTCACTGGCCCGGTACGGCGATGCCCGGCCAGATCGGCAACGTCGTGGTGGCCGGTCACCGCACGAGCCACGGCGCCGAGTTCCGCCACCTCGACTCGCTCGCTCCCGGCGACGAGGTGGTCTTCACCACCGACGCCGGCGTGCACACCTACCTCGTCACCGGCACCCAGATCGTCACTCCCGACGCCATCTGGATCACGGACCCCACCGACACTCCCACCGCCACGCTCTTCGCGTGCCACCCCCTGGGCTCGACGGCCGAGCGCATCGTCGTCAGCCTCGCGTTGGCCACTTGAGCAGTTCCGAACCCGACGGGTCGCGGACCGAGCCCCGCCCGGTCCGCGAGCGTGTCGCCCGTCCCGCGCTCGCCCTCGGCGCGGGCACGCTGGTGGCGCTGTCGCTACCGCCGTGGGGATTCTGGCCGCTGGCGGTGATCGGCGTGATGCTGTTCGAGATCGCGCTCGGCCGTGCCCCGTCGGCGCGCCGGCGGATGCTGCTCGGTTACCTGTTCGGCGCCGGCTGGATGTACCTCGGGATGGCGTGGATGGTGCAGCTGACACTGCCCGGATACCTGGTGGCCGGTTCGGTGTTCGCCGGATTCCACCTCGTTGCCGAGTTGGTCGCTCCGATCGGGCCGTGGCGGGTGATCGGCCGTCCCGCCGCGCACGCACTGGCCGAGGCGGTGCGGTTCTCGTTCCCATTCGGGGGCGTGCCGCTGGCGACGCTCGGGATGTCGCAGGTCGGTGGTCCGCTCGTCGGGGTGGTCCGAGTCGGCGGTGTCATCGCGCTGACGTGGCTGGTCTTCCAACTGGGCATGTCGTTGGTCGACATCGGCCGCCAGGTCCGCGATCGCCACGAGGGCTCCCGCATCCTCGACGCCCCCCAGGCAGCGATCGGTCTCGGCGTGGTCGTCGTGATCGTTGCGGTCTCGTTCGTGACGCCGCGCGGCACCGCGACCGGTGAGACACTCGCCATCGCCGCGGTGCAGGGTGGCGGCGAACAGGGCACGAGCGCACTCGACGTGCCGCCACGGCTCGTGACGGAGCGACATCTCGAAGCGACGAGCTCGATCCCCACCGGAACCGACCTCGACCTGGTCCTGTGGCCGGAGAACACGATCGACGTCGACGTGTTCGAGGGCTCGGAGATCGCCGGGCTGATCGCTGCCGAGGCCGCCCGGCTCGAGGCGCCCTTCGCCGTCGGCGTCACCGAGGATCCCAGGATCAACTCGCAGATCCTGGTCGGCGAGGACGGCGAGATCCTCGGATCGTACGTCAAGGTCCGTCGGGTGCCGTACGGCGAGTACGTCCCGCTGCGCGGTCTCCTGGAGGCGGTCGGAGCGCCGGTCGGCCAGGTCGGCCGGGATGCCATCAAGGGCACCGAGCCGGCGACCCTCGACCTGCCCGACGGCACCCGGCTGAGCGTGGTGATCTCCTGGGAGGTGTTCTTCGCGGGGCGCGCCCGTGAAGGGGTGGAGCTCGGGGCCGAAGCGATCGTCAACCCGACGAACGGAGCGAGCTACACCGGCACGATCGTGCAGACCCAGCAGGTGGCGTCGAGCCGCCTCCGAGCGATCGAGAACGGACGCTGGGTCGTGCAGGCCGCTCCGACCGGGTTCACCGCCATCGTCGACAGCGACGGCAACGTCCTCCAACGGACCGCGGTGAGCGAGCAGAAGGTGCTCTACGACACGATCGAACTGCGCACCGGTCGCACGTGGTACACGAACATCGGCGATGGCCCGATCATCGTCGCCCTCATGGCGCTGCTCGGCCTGTCGATCGCGCTCAGCCGCCGCCGCACCGACCCGTCCTGATCCATACGGGCCCGCCGTGTGCGTCAGCGCACATCGCCGAGACACGCGTGTTCGCTGACGCAGAAACCGGCCCGCGGTTCGTGTCAGCGCACATCGCCGAAACGCGCGTTTGCGCTGACTCAGAAACGTGAGCAGGGCTGGCTGCGACGCGTCAGTCGACCTCGAGCAGGAGGGTGACCGGGCCGTCGTTGACGAGGTCGACACGCATGTCGGTGCGGAACCGCCCGGTCTCGACGGTCGCACCGAGCGACCGGAGCCGTTCGACCACTCGCTCGACGAGCGGCTCGGCCTGTTCCGGCCGGGCGGCAGCGATCCAGCTCGGTCGACGGCCCTTGGCGGTGTCGCCGTAGAGCGTGAACTGGCTCACCACGAGCAGCGAGCCGCCGATGTCTGCCACGGACCGGTTCATCACGCCGCCCTCGTCGTCGAAGATCCGCAGTCCCCACAGCTTGTCGGCGAGCCTGTCGGCGACGGCCTCGGAGTCGGTGTGCGTGGCGCCGACGAGCGCGCACAGCCCGGGCCCGATGGCGCCGGCGACCTCCCACGGGGCGTCGACCGCCGCCCGACTCGTCACCTCGGCGCGGATCACACGTTGCACGAGCGCTCGCATCGGTGCAGTATCACCCGATGCCTGCCGACGATGCGATCTTCACGTTGACCGCCGGTGACGCCGTGGCGACGGTCCATCCCGCTGCCGGCTGCCGAATCGGGCAGATCACCGTCGCCGGTCAGCCACTGCTCGTCGACGTGCCCGGTACCGAAGGCGGCCACCCGATGGCATGGGGTGCGTACCCGATGGCGCCGTGGGCCGGCCGGATCCGCAACGGTCGATTCGCCTTCGCCGGCAGCGAGCACCGCCTCACCGTCAACCACCACGACGGTGACGGGCCCGAACGCGCCCACGCGATCCACGGCCTCGTGTTCGACCGCCCCTGGCAGAATGTGCACGACGTGGCTGGCACATCGTGCACAGGCGAAATCGAGCTGAGCTGGGAGTTCGGCGGCAAGGTGACCGAGACGATCGAGCTGTTCGCCGATCGAGCCGTCGTGACGCTGACGGTCGAGACGTCCGTAGGGCAGCTTCCCGCCGAAATCGGCTGGCACCCGTGGTTCCGCAAGCCGGACCGCCTCGACTTCGCTCCCACCGCGATGTATCGACGCGACGAATTCGGCATCCCGGCCGGCGAACTCGTGCCACCGAGCGACGGGCCGTGGGACGACTGCTTCGTCAACGCCGAGCCCGTCGTGCTGCACTACGAGCGGGCGGTCGCGCCCACCGTCACCGTGACCTCCGACTGCGATCACTGGGTGGTCTACGACATGCCGACCGACGCGACCTGCGTCGAACCCCAGTCGGGGCCGCCCGATGCCTTCAACCTGCGCCCCCACGTCGTCGATCCCGTCACGCCACTGCGACGTTCGATGATCATCTCGTGGTGAATCGGTTCGGCCGGACCCGGGCCCCTGAAGGCCGGCTGGTGTTTGTAGCAACACATTTGATACATTAACGAGATGTACGTCGGTGGACCCGAGGCGATCATGCTGACGGTGATCCTGGGGATCCCCGCACTGTTCGTCTGGTTGATGGTGTGCCGACCGTCGGATCGCAGTGTTGCCGCCTTCGCCAAGACGTACGACGTCCCGCTCACCACGCACAACGTGGATCAAGTCCGCCGCTACATCCAGTGGACCCGGGTTTGGCGTCTGGGAGGAGTCGTCACCGCCAGCCTCGTCGTCGGTGCGATCGTGTTGCTGACGCAGCGAGGCGGATTCACGTGGATTCCACTCGTCGCCGGGTACGGCGCCGGCACCCTGCTCGGCGAACTGTTCCGGCCGGTCGAACGGCACCCGGCGGGCCGCATCGCGTCGCTCGAACGACGCCGGGTACGCGACTTCGTGGTCCCCCGCTTCCTCGTCGTCGTGGCCGTCGTGTTCGTGGCCAGTCTGCTCCCGGCGGTGTTCCTGCTGCTCGACGACCCCCAGCGATCATGGGTCGACAGCGTCGATGCGTCGGACCAGGCACGGTTCCGGCCGCAGGACTGGTTCGTGGTCGTGCTCGCCTCGGTGTCGATCGTCGCTGCCGGGATCGCGTGGGCCGCCAGCCGTGCCCTTGCCCAGGCACCGATGCCGGCCGACACGCCCGATCGAATGGCCGTCCGCCATGCGATCCGCTCGTCGGCGATCATGTCGGTGATCGGCGCCACGGTCATGGTCAGCGGCAGCGTCGGCGCCAAGCTCGGGAGTGCCGCAGGCATGCTCGACGGCGACGCTGCGAAGGCGGTCCAGTGGACGAACAGCCTCGCCCTCATGCTCTGTGGGATCAGCGCGCTGTGGGGCGGCCTCCTCACCCTGACGACGATCCCGCGCCTGGCGCCGTTCTCGGGCAACCTTCCCGACGTCCCCGAACCCGAACGACCGGTGGTGACCTGAACGTGAAGGTCCGCCTCGACCCGGCCGACAAGTCGCCGCCCTACGAGCAGATCAAGGGATCGATCATCGAGTTGATCGCGACCGGATCGATGCCGGTCGACTACCGACTCCCCTCGATCCGCCAGCTCGCGGGCGACCTGGGAGTCGCGCCGAACACCGTCGCTCGCGCCTACCGCGAGCTGGAAGCCGACGGTTTTGTGCGGTCACGCGGCCGCCGCGGCACGACGGTGATCACCGGGCCGGCTCCGCCCGCCGCCCCGAGCGACGCCATCGAACGAGCGGTCCGAGAGGCCCGAGATCGCGGCTTCGACGGGCCGACGATCCTGAGCATGGTCAGCCAGGCGATCGCCCGAAGTTGAGCCGTCGCGCGGGATCCGGCCAGTCGTGCGACGCCCGTTACTCCCTGGTAATGGTGCGCCGATAGCCTCGCTCGGATGTCGCCGTCCGCCCTCGATCCTGACGCCCCGCTCAAGATCGCGTACCTCACGTACCGCGGCAAGCCCCACGTCGGCGGCCAGGGCGTGTACACCCGCCACCTCACGAAGGCCCTCGCCGATCTCGGCCACACCGTGGAGGTGTTCGGCGGCCAGCCGTACCCGATCCTCGACGAGCGGGTCACCCTCACGAAGCTTCCCAGCCTCGACACCTTCAACGAGTACTTCCCCGGACGGTTCCCCGGCTTCTGGGAGCTGAAGACCCGCGAGGACGCACTCGAGATGGCCGTGTTCATGACCGGCGTGTTCCCCGAGCCGCTGGCGTTCAGCGCCCGCGCCGCCCGCGAACTGAAGCCCCGCGCCCACGAGTTCGACCTCGTGCACGACAACCAGTGCCTCGGCTACGGCATCTTGAAGATCGAGGAGAAGATTCCCACGATCGTCACGCTGCACCACCCGATCACCAAGGACCGCGAACTCGAGATGAGTCACGCGAAGACCCGGGCCCGCCGCTTCTCGGTCGGCCGGTGGTATTCGTTCGTGAAGATGCAGGGCAAGGTCGCCTCGAAGATGCCCCGCATCGTGGTCGTCAGCCAGAACTCGATCGACGACATCCACACCGACATGGGCGTCGAGGTCGACCGCATGCGCCTCGTGCCCGTCGGCGTCGACCCCGACCTCTTCAAGCCGCTCCCCCACGTCGAGCGCCGACCGGGTCGCCTGATCACCACGGCGTCGGCCGACGTCGCACTCAAGGGGCTCTCGTACCTGTTGGAGGCCATGGCGAAGCTCCGCACCGAGCGCGACATCACGCTCACGATCATCGGCAAGCCGCGCCCCGGACACTCGATGGACCTGATCGACTCCTACGGTCTGGCTCCGCACATCGAGTTCGTGTCGGGCGTCACCGACGAGCGCATCGTCGAGCTCTACGCCGAGGCCGAGATGGCCGTCGTGCCGAGCCTCTACGAGGGCTTCAGCCTGCCCGCCATCGAGGCGATGTGCTCCGGCACGCCGCTCGTCGCCACCGATGGCGGCGCCCTGCCCGAGGTGACCGGCATCGACGGTGAGACGGTCATCGGTTGCACGGCCGGCGACGTCGACTCGCTCGCCGCCGCGATCACCCGCGGCCTCGACAGCCCGGAGCTGCGCGCCAAGGTCGGTGCCGCCGGCCGCCAGCGCGTCCTCGACCGTTGGACCTGGAAGAAGTGCGCCGAACAGACCGTCGAGCAGTACCGCGAGGTGCTGGCCATGCCCCAGAACGTGGCCAAGCTGCGCGCCAACGGACGGCTGTGACGTGCTGACGATCCGCTTCGATCAGCTCGGGCTCGCGTCGGGCGACCGCGTCCTCGACGTCGGCGCCGGCTTCGGCCGTCACGTGTTCGAGTGCGCCCGCCGCGGCGCCGACGTCGTCGCCCTCGACTACGCCGAGGACGAGGTCGTCCAGACCCGCGCCACCCTGGGCGGGATGGTCGACGCGGGCGAGATCGATCTCGCGCGCTTCAAGGGCGTATTGCGCGGCGACGCGACGAAGCTCCCGTTCGCCGACGGGTCCTTCGACGTCGTCATCACCTCCGAGGTGCTCGAACACATCCAGGACGACGTGTCCGCCATCGCCGAGATGGTCCGTGTCCTCAAGCCCGGCGGCCACTTCGCTGCGACCGTTCCCGCGTGGTTCCCCGAGAAGATCAACTGGATGCTGTCCGACGAATACCACGCCCCCAAGAGCGAGGGTGGCCACGTTCGCATCTACAGCTCGACCGAGTTGTCGGCGAAGCTCCGCACCGCGGGCCTCGACCTGCAGGGCAGCCACCGCGCCCATGCGCTGCACTCGCCCTACTGGTGGCTCAAGTGCGCCGTCGGCCCCCGCAACGACGACCACCCCGCGGTGAAGAAGTACCGCGAGTTCCTGGAGTGGGACATCATGGAGCAGCCGACGTCGACGAGGATCGCCGACCGTGTGCTGTCGCCCGTGATCGGCAAGAGCATCGTGTTCTACGGCGTCAAACAGGCGGAACACGCACGATGACGCACGTCCCCGATCTACCGGGCGTGCTCAGCGCCGACGAGTTGCACCTCACCGGCGAACACCTCGCCTCGCTGCAGCTCGACACCGGCATGATCCCCTGGTTCCCCGGCGGTCACTGCGATCCGTGGAACCACGTCGAGACCGCCATGGCGCTCGACGTCGCCGGCTTCCACGCCGAAGCCGAGCGGGCCTACGAATGGCTCGCCGACACCCAGCGGCCCGACGGCTCGTGGCACGCCTACTACCGAGCCGACGGATCGGTCGAGGATGCGAAGCTCGACACCAACGTGTGCGCCTACATCGCCACCGGTGTCTGCCACCATCTCCGCAACACGTGGGATCGCGGTTTCGCCGAGAATCTCTGGCCGACCGTCGAACGGGCGCTCGAGTTCGTCCTGTCGCTACGACGCGACGACGGCCTCCCCGTCTGGGCGATCGAACCGGACGCACGACCGTGGGACTACGCCCTGCTCACCGGCACGTCGAGCATCCAGCATGCGCTGCGATGCGGTGCCCGACTCGGCGAGAGCATGGGCGAGTCACGACCCGGCTGGATCGCCGCGGCCGACGTGATGGCCGAGTCGGTGCGCACACGACCGAACGCGTTCGAACCGAAGACCAGATGGGCGATGGACTGGTACTACCCGGTGCTCACCGGTGTGCTCACCGGCGAGGCCGCCAAGGTGCGAATGGCCGATGGTTGGGAGGTCTTCGCCATGGAGGGCCTCGGCATCCGCTGCGTCAGCGACGAACCGTGGATCACCGCGTCGGAGACCGCCGAGTGCGCGCTCGCGTACGCTGCCATCGGCGACACGGCCACAGCGACCGACCTCCTGCAGTGGACGCGTACCCACCGTCGCGACGACGGCTCGTACTGGACGGGCATCGTCTACCCGGAACCCGTGCTGTTCCCGTTCGACGAACACACCTCCTACACCGCCGCCGCGGTCGTCCTGGCCGTCGACGCGATCACGCGTGCCACCCCGGCAAGCAACGTCTTCGTACCGTTCTGATCGCCGCCCGGTCCGACTGTTACGTTCCTTCGCATGGAGTCCGCGTTGGCCCGCACGGTGTTCTCGATCTGGAGCTGGCTCGTGCTCGGTGTCATCGTGATCCTCTGGACGCCGATGGTGGCCGTCGTGCGACTCGTCACGATGCCGTTCGACAAGGGTGCCTACGCAGCGGGCTACCTCTTCCGCAAGCTCACCGTGGTCCACGAGCGCCTGACGCCGCTGTGGAAGTTCCGCACGTCGGGAACCCTGCCCGACGACATGAGGCGCCCCTACGTGGTGGTGTCCAACCACGAGAGCTTCGTCGACATCCTGCTGATCTCGCATCTGCCGACCGAGATGAAGTGGATGTCGAAGATCGAGATCCTGCGAATCCCGCTCGTGGGGTGGATGATGCGTCTCGCTCGCGACATCCCACTCGAGCGTGGCGACGCCGAGTCGATCGCGAAGGCGATGGAAGCATCCCGCGAACGGCTGTCGACCAACGTGTCGGTGATGATCTTCCCGGAGGGAACCCGTTCGAAGACCGGTGAGCTGCGTCCGTTCAAGACCGGAGCCTTCCGGCTCGCCATCGAGGCCCAGGCACCGATCCTGCCACTCGCCGTGTACGGCACCCGCGATGCACTCCGCAAGCACGACTGGCGTCTCGGCAACGCCGAGGCCGAGGTCCGCGTCCTCGAACCGATCAGCACCGAGGGCCTCACCATGGACGACGTCCAAGCACTCAGCGATCAGGTGCGCGACGTGATCGTCGCCGCTCGTGACGACCTGCGCCGCGAATTCGGTGACTGAGCGTTGACCGCTCCGCTCCGTCTCCTCGCCGCGGCGAAACCGACGGTGCCGGCTGCGTTGCTGACGGCGATTGCCACGAGCACGGCGGTGTTCGCCGCCACCCCGTTCCTCCTCCCCTCGGTGGCCGAGGAGTTCGGTGTCACCGTCGGCACCGCCGGGCTGATGTCGACCACACAACTGGCGGGTTTCGTCGTCGCCTCATGGGTCGGGGGGCGCTTCCTGCGGCCCGTTCGCACGATCTTCGTCATCGGCGCGGTGCTCGGCGTGCTGGCGAACCTCGGTTCCGCTGCTGCACCGACGTTCGAGTTGCTGGCGGCGCTCCGGTTCGTCAGCGGGCTGTCGTTGGGCTTCGCCGCCTGGATCGCCTGGCAGGCAGCGTTCGGTGACGCCGACAAGACGGGCGATGTCGCGGTCGTCGGCCCACTCGTGGGCGTGCTCGTCTCCCCGGTGATCGCGATCGTCCTGGAATCGGCCGGGCTCCGCTGGCTCTTCGTGCTGCTGGCCGTCGTCACCGCCGTGCCGCTCGCGTTCGCCCGCCAGGTCCCTCGTGTCGACAGGCTCCGGCCCCACCGGACGCGTCACGCGGCGACCCGTGCGGCCAAGGCCATTCTCGTCGCACTGTGCACGCTCACCCTGGGCGGGTCGTCGGTGTTCGTCTACGCCGCGGCGATCGGAGTGGAGCTCGACGGACTGTCACCGGTGACGGTGTCGCTGCTGTTCAGCGGCAACGCGCTCGCTGCGATCCCGTCTGCGCGCTGGACCGGCCGACGCGGGCCGGCAGGAATCTGGTTCCTGCTGACGGCGGTGTGTGCAGTGACGATCGCCGTGTCGCGCAGCGGCCTGTGGTTCTCGGTGGCGATCGTCGGCTGGGGGTTCGTGTTCTTCATGGGCGTGCCCGCCGCGTTCTCGCTGCTCGCTGCTCGCTCGAACTTCCCGGAGGAACGCGCCGGCGACGCTCAGGCGGTCATGGCACTCGGGCGGGTGTTCGGGCCACTGCTCGGCGGCGCGCTCTATGCGACCGGATCGACCGGCACGCTGGGCATCGTCGCCGCGTCGGTGATGTCGGTCGGAGCAGCGCTGCTGCTCTACGTCGACCGGCAGCGCTTCGTGGTGGTGCGCCAGTTCGGCAACTGGCAGGCGAACCGGTCGTCAGTCGACACGACGCAGCACGCGTAGCGATCCGGTCGCCGAGACGAGCTGGAACCGGCCGGACTCGAGGGCGGGACGGAAGATCCGCTCGTACGGTGGCCGTCCACCGTCTGCCGGATCGGGGAACACGTCGTGGATCGCCAGGGTGCCGCCGACCGCCACGTGGGGCGTCCAGCCCTCGTAGTCGAGGCGGGCCGGTTCGTCGCCGTGACCGCCGTCGATGAAGAGGAACGACAGCGGCGTGGTCCACACCGACGCGACGAGGGGTGATCGTCCGACGACGGCGATCACGGTGGCTTCGAGATCGGCGTCGTGCATCGCTGACCGGAAGAACGGGAGCGTGTCCATCTTCCCCGTGCGATCGTCGACGACCTCGGCGTCGTGATGCTCCCAGCCGACCTGGTTCTCCTCCGACCCGCGGTGATGATCGACGGCGAACAGCACGACCCCGCAGCGTTCGGCGGCGTCACCCAGCCACACCGTGGAGCGGCCGCAGTACGAACCGACCTCCACCATGGCTCCACCGGGCACGGCGGCGCCGGCGGCGACCGCGGCATCCCAGAGGGCGTCGCCCTCGTCGGCGGGCATGAACCCCTTGGTGGCGAGCGCCAGGTCGCGACGCTCCGGTGTCACCAGGTGTCCCAGTGGATGATCGTGTCGGGATCGGGGCGCATCGCCCGCTTGAAGTCGGTGCCCACGGTGTGTGCGAGCGGTGTGAGGCAGGCCTGCTGCACCTCGTCGAACGGGATCCCGACGATGTCGGCGACCTCCTTCTCCATCATCAACGAGATCGTGGTCCACGCGGTGCCCAGTCCGCGGGCGCGGGCAGCGAGCATGAAGCTCCACATGCCGGGCAGGATGTTGCCCATCGACGACGCCGCCATCATCGCCGGAGCTCCGTCGACGCGGCCCGCCGTGCACCCGAGCACCAGGACAGGTGCGTCGGCCATGTGCTCGGAGAGGTAGGTGGCCGAATCCACGACGCGTTCCTGCTGGGCCTGCGCGGCGTCGCCGTCCTTCTCGATCGCGCCGGCGAAGACCGGCAGTGAGCGGTAGATCGCCCAACACTGCTTGTAGATCTCACCGATCGCTCGACGCTTCTCCACGTCCTTGACGACGACGAACTGCATCGTCATGTTGTTCGAGCCCGACGGTGCCTGCATCGCGGTCGCCACGCATTCCCGGATCAACTCGTCGTCGACCGGCCGGGAGAAGTCGAGGCGTTTGCGTACCGCACGGGTCGTGTTGAGCACATCGTCGGCGGACAAGTCGAGCAAGGTCATGGGCCGACTGTACGACGTGCCAACATGACGGCTGCCATGGAGAGCCCGACGCCCGCCCCCGACAACCAAGCAGCGCTCGACGACCTCGTGCGCCTGCTCGACCTCGAAGCGATCGAGGTCAACATCTTCCGGGGCAGCTCCCCTGACGAGAACCGCCAACGGGTCTTCGGTGGCCAGGTCGCCGGGCAGGCACTGGTGGCGGCCGCCAGAACGATCGACGAGCAGGGCCGCCTGGTCCACTCGCTCCACGCCTACTTCCTCCGTCCCGGCGACCCCACCGTGCCGATCCTCTACGAGGTCGACCGCATCCGCGACGGGCGCAGCTTCTCGACCCGGCGGGTGGTCGCGATCCAGCACGGGCGGGCGATCTTCAACCTTCAGGCGAGCTTCCACGATCACGAGGCCGGTCCCGATCATCAGCTGACGATGCCGACCGGCATGGGCGACCCCGACGAGCTGCCCGACTTCCGGACCCGGATGGCGCCGTACGCCGAACAGATCGGCGACTGGTACGACCGACCACGCCCGATCGATCTCCGCTACGTCGACGGCGACCCGTTCAGCCGCAAGGGCCAGCGCGCGACGCGCCAGCACGTGTGGTTGCGAGCCGACGGCGTCCTGCCCGACGATCCCGTCTTGCACGCATGCGTGGTCACCTACGCCAGTGACATGACGCTGCTCGACACCACGATCCTCCCGTTCGGCCTCGGCTGGGACAGCCCCGGCATGCAGATGGCGAGCGTCGATCACGCGATGTGGTTCCATCGACCGTTCCGGGCCGACGAGTGGTTGCTGTACGCGCAGGAGGCCGTGTCGACCTCGTCGGCACGCGGGATGGCCCAGGGCTCGATCTTCACCCGCGACGGCGTGCTCGCCGTGAGCGTCGTCCAGGAGGGCCTCGCCCGGATCACCGGCTGAGCACCGCGAGCGCGAACCCCGCGCGATGCGCTAGAGATGGAGAGATGCCCCGTCAATCGATGTCCCGTCACCGTCAACTGGCGATGGTGGCCGTCGCCGTGAGCCTGGCCGCCGTCGCGTGCGACTCCGGTGGCGGCGAGAGCGGCGACACGCTCGCCGGGGTCGCACCGCCGACGTCGGACGTCGCCACGACCGACTCCACGCCCACCACCGGCCCGGCCGCCTCGAACGCGCCGGAGACCACGGAGGCACCGTCGACATCGGCACCGACGTCGACGTCGGTCGACACGACGACGCCCGCCGCCCTGGTGCCACCTACCGTCACGCTGTTCGACATCGGAACCTTCGACCAACCGGTCGAGGTCACCCATCGGCCCGGCGATGCCCAGGTCTACGTCGTGGAGCAGCCCGGCCGCGTGGTTGCGGTCACCGACCTGTCCGCGGAGGTGGTCCTCGACATCACCGACCTCACCGACGCGAACGGTGAACAGGGTCTCCTGGGTCTCGCCTTCGATCGACGGACGGGCGCACGGTAGCCCCCGGGACGGCGCCGGGTCGACCGAGTTACGAGCGGATCACCAGGATTCGCCGTGGTCGGGCAGCTCCTGGGGGGTGCCGACGATCAGCGGGTCCGGTGTGCCGACCACCTCGTGGTCCTTGCCCTCGTACGGCACGACGCCGAGCACGTGGCGCATCGCGTTCACCCGCCCGCGCTTCTTGTCGTTGCTGCGCACGATCGTCCACGGTGCGTGGTCGGTCGACGTGCGCTCGAACATCGTGAGTTTGGCGGCGGTGTAGTCGTCCCACCGGTCAAGCGACGCCACGTCGGTCGGGCTGAGCTTCCACTGCCGCACCGGGTCGATGCGACGAATGGTGAACCGGGCGATCTGCTCGCGTCGCGACACCGAGAACCACAGCTTCACGAGGGTGGTGCCGGAGTTGACCAGCATCCGCTCGAACTCGGGGACCGCTCGGAGGAACTCCTCGTGCTCGTCGGACGTGCAGTACCCCATCACGGGCTCGACGACCGCCCGGTTGTACCACGACCGGTCGAAGAAACGGATCTCGCCTCTGGTCGGCAGGTGCCGGACGTACCGCTGGAAGAACCATTCGCCCTGCTCGCGTGGCGACGGGACACCGAGCGCCACCACGTCGGCACCGCGCGGGTCGAGATGCTCGCGGAACCGCTTGATCGTGCCACCCTTTCCCGCCGCGTCACGGCCCTCGAACACCAGCACGAGCTTGTAGCCGGTCTCCTTGATCCAGTCCTGGGCCTTCAGCAGCTCGATCTGGAGCGCCCGCTTCTGTTCCTCGTAGTCGTGACGACTCATCCGCTCGGCGTACGGATAGCCCTCCTGCCACGTTCGGACCGGTAGGCCATCCGGGCCGAGCAGGACGGGATCGTCGATCTCGTCGAAGGTCCCCTCGACCGCGAAACCTCGTTCGACGATCTCCCTGGGCGACATCGCCCGGAACTCCTCGATCAGGTGGTTGATGTCGGCAGCGTGGAAGCCGACGGCCCCTGGTGCCGGGTCGGCGGCGGGAGTGTCGTCGGTGTGCATCGAATGACTCCTGAGTGCTCGTGTCCTAGCGGCGAGCGCCCATGAACATCCCCTTGAGCGCCTCGTAGTGCTCGATCACGTGACCGGCTCCGAGCACGACCGCCTCGAGGGGAACGTTCGACATCTTCACCGGCACCTCGGTTTCGCGTTCGATCCGCTCGGCGAGACCGCGCAGCAGACCGCCACCGCCCACGAGGTACATGCCGCGCACGAGGAAGTCCTGTGACAACTCCGGCGGGGCCTTCGACAGGCAGCGGATGACGGAGGCCACGATCGACGAGACCACGTCCTCGATCGCGTACCGCACCTCCTCCGGCGTGAGGATCACGGTCTTCGGCAGCCCGGTCATCAGGTCGCGTCCGCGCACCTCGGCCTGGTTCTCGTCGGGGGTCGGATCGGCCGAGCCGATCGCCACCTTGATCTCTTCAGCGGTCCGCTCGCCGATCGCGATTCCATGCTCGCGCCGTACGTAGTTCTGGATCGCCGCGTCGATGTCGAACGAGCCGACCCGCACCGCCTCCAGGGCGACGATGCCGCCGAGGCTGATCACTGCGGTCTCGCTCGTCCCGCCGCCGATGTCGATGACCATGTTGCCGACCGGTTCGTCGATCGGCAGGTCCGCGCCGATCGCGGCCGCCATCGGCTGCTCGATCAGGTTCGCGTCGGCGGCCCCGGCGCGCCGGGCGGCGTCGGTGACCGCCCGACGTTCGACCTCGGTGATCGCCGACGGCACGCAGATCACGACCTTCGGGCGGGTGAAGCGGCTCACTCCGACACGTTGGAGCAGCAGTCGGATCATCCGCTCGGTGATCTCGAAGTCGGTGATCGCCCCACCGCGAAGCGGGCGCACGGCGACGATGTAACCCGGTGTGCGACCGATCATCTGCCAGGCTTCGCGCCCGGTGGCCAGCACCTCGCCGGTCTGGCGGTTGAGTGCGATCACCGACGGCTCGTTGAGGACGATGCCGCGTCCCTTCATGTAGACGAGCGTGTTCGCCGTCCCGAGATCGATCGCCAGGTCACGTGCCACGTGAACTCCTGATTGGGTCACGCACCACGCGACCTCCTGATTGCCTCACGTGCCATTGCCACCATCATCGTCCATCGGCCCACCGTCGGACGGCTTCATCCGTTCGGAGGTCTGACGACGCGCCTCGGGTGAGAGCGCATCGATCTGCCGGCGGAACGAGGCGATGTCGTCCGGTTGACGCCGGGTGCGGCCCGCCGCTGCCGCGGCGAGGAGCATCACCACGACGACGACCACGACGATGCCCACCACCACGGCGGTCATCGGATCACGTCCCGACCGAACGCGGATCGCGCACGTCGTGGGCGCCGGTGCCCCAATCGGCGCCGTCGGCCCACACCTCGTGCTTCCAGATCGGCGCCGATTCCTTGAGCGCGTCGATGGCGAAGCGGGCCGCCTCGAATGCCTCGGCGCGGTGCGGGGCCGAGACGACGGCGACCACCGAGGAGTCGCCGATCTCGAGCCGTCCGAGGCGATGCAGCAACGCGACCCGACCCGTGTCGGGCCAGCGCCGACGGAGCTCGGCGCCGATCTCCGCGAAACGAGGCACCACCTGCTCGGTGTAGGCCTCGTACGTCAGGTGCTCCACGCCATCGCGTCCCTCGGCATGGTCACGGATCGTGCCGCTGAACACCACGACGGCGCCGCAGCGCGGGTGCACGGCCCAGTCGTAGGCCGCGCCGATCGGGAGCTCCGACTCGGTCACACCGAACCACTCCTCCAGATCCAGCGGGGCCTCCACGCTTCGCAGCGTACCGATCCGATGTCTCCCGCGGCCACAGGCCCACGGACGAGTTGTACGATCTCGCTCTCGTGGAACACGGTCCGTTGCCCCCTCACGAACGCACGTGGCGGCACCCCTCCGAACTCGGACCGACCCGCGCCGACATCGACACCGGCTCGCACAACCATGTCGCAGTACTCGCCATCGGCGCGGTCGCCGTACTGACGGTCGCCGGTCTCGTCGTCGCGATGACCCCGAGGGCGTCGTCGGGCCCGATCGCATTGAGCGCAACCACGGTGCCCGCTCCTGCGATCGACGCGCCGGCCACCGTCCGGGCTGCGACCGCGGTCTCCGCTGGTGTCTCGGTCTCCACTGGTGTCTCCGGCTCGCGGATCCCGATCGGCGCACTGTTGACGTCGTTCGCGGCGTTCCCCCACGCGATCACCTCCACGCCCCAGCTCACGATCGACGGCACCGACGTCGCCGATCACATGCCCGACGATGCCGACGTCGTGTACGTCCACACCGACGCGGTCACGTACCGCCTGTTGTGGGGGCAGGTGGCCTATCTGGCAGCTCCAAACGGATCGGTCGTCTTCGACGCCGACGGCGACCTCCTCGCCCATGTGAGCGAGGGCGAGGTCGTCATGCTCGTCGGCGGATGATCCTCCGGCGGATCACGACCAACGCCGCCAACCCGGCGACAGCGCCCGCCACGACACCGGCGCCCAACGCGAGTTCCTGACGTCGTTTCGGCGACACCATCGTCCACCACGGCGCCTCGGTGCTCTCGACGTAGGTCTGCTCATTGGTCACCGTCGGCAACCACCCCTCGGCCCGGAGGCGACCGTTGGCCACGACCCAGGGTTCACGAGTGTACGACAGCAGTCCGGGCGGGATCGGGCCGCGTTGGAACCGCCACCGCAGACCCGACACGAACTCGCCGAGCCGCTCGGGAAGCGGGAGTCGAGGGCGTTCGCCCGACAGGGCGCGGACCCGCTCGCCGGCCACCCACCCGTCCGGCGCGACGTTGTAGACCCCGTCGAGGGCCGCCGTCACCGCCAGCACCACCGCGGCCGCGAGGTCGTCGAGGTGCAGGAACTGCGACGGTGGGTCCGCCTCGGCGATCCGGCGTCCGAACCCCGACACCAACGCGGAGGCGAGCCTCGAGTCGCCGCCGGCGGCGAGCGACACCGCCGGACGAAGCACGCACGTCGCCCGCCCTGGCTGCGACACCCGCCACTGCTCGACGAGTTCCTCCGCCGACGCGAGTTGTCTCGCGAACACGAACTCGACATCGGGTCGCAACGTGGCCTCCTCCGTCAGCGGAACCGGGTTGTTCGCCATCGCTCCGTACACCATCGCCGACGACACGAACACCACCTGTCGGGCACGCAACCGATCGGCGACCGACAGCGTCTGAGCGGCGAACGTCGTCGAGCTCTCGCGCCGCGCCGCGCGCCGGTCGTAGTCGCTGCTGCCCAGGTCGACGACCACGACGTGCTCGCCCGATTCGACCTCGAGTTCGGCGTCCGGGTCGTACCGGACGACGACCACGTCGGTCGAGGTCGACTCGGCACGAGACAGCAGACCGGATCGGACCCGTTCGCCCAGGACACCGGCGGCCCCCGTGAGCACCACCAGCGTCGGCGCTGCGCGACCGTTCCCACGGGCGCCGGGTTGCTCCATGTCGGGCACGATACCGATCCCTGCGGCGGCGCCCCGCCTTCCAGCCCGTAGCATCGGAGCATGGCCGATGACGACGATCCCGGTGAGTCGATCGATCCCTTCGCCGGGATGCCACTGTTCGGCGACCTGTCCCGGGCGTTGTCCGGGCAGGGCCCGCTCAACTGGGACGCCGCCCGCCAGTTCGCGGTGCTGGCGGCCAGCGGTGGTGGCCTCCTGGCCGGCACCGGAGCGTCGACGTCGTCGAATGTCGATCCCGCGGTCCGCATCAAGTACGCCGACCTCGCGCAGATCGCACGCCTGCACGTCGCCGATGTGATGCAGCTCGAGGTGCCCCCGACCGAACCGTCGGTCGCCACCCCCGAGCAGTGGGCGCAGCAGACGCTCGAGGCGTACCGTCCGTTGTTCACGGACCTCGCCACCTCGCTCGGCTCCAGCGACGACCTCCCGGAGGAGCTGTCGTCGGACCCGATGGCCCAGATGATGGCGGGTCTCGGCAAGATGATGGCGCCCGCGATGATGGGCATGAGCGTCGGCTCGATGGTCGGCAACCTGGCGAGGCGGGCGTTCGGGGTCTACGACCTCCCGATTCCCCGCGCCACACCGGCGCTCGTCCTCGTGCCGTCGACGATCGACGCCTTTGCCGCCGACTGGGAGATCCAGCTCGACGAGATGCGGCTGTGGGTGTTGGCCCACGAACTCGCCGGGTTGACGCTGTTCTCGATCGACCACATCGCCGACCACCTGCGCTCGCTCGTCCAGCGACACGTCGGCGCCTTCCGGCCAGATCCGTCCGCGATCACCGACAAGCTCACCTCGCTCGACATGGACCAGAGCGACCCGATGGCGGCGATGCAGCAGGCATTCGGCGATCCCGAGGTACTCCTCGGTGCGGTCCGGTCCGCCGAGCAGGTCGCGCTCGAACCCGAACTCGACGCCGCCGTCGCGGTCACGATCGGCGCCATCGACTGGGTCGTCGATGCCGTGTCGGTCCGCACCATCGGTGGCAACTCCCTCCAGATCGCCGAGGCGGTGCGGCGCCGCCGCGCCGAATCGTCGCCCGACGACATCTTCGTCGAACGGCTGCTCGGCATCCGTCTCGGCGCAGAACAGACCGCCCGCGGCAAGGCGTTCGTGCAGGGCGTCGTCGACCGCGCCGGCGAGAACGGCCTGGCGCCGCTGTTCACCGATCGGTCGGCCGTGCCGACCCCGAACGAGATCGAGGCGCCCGGCCTCTGGCTCGCCCGCGTGACCGGCGGGTGACACCAACACCGGGCCGGCGACCCCACAGGTAGAAGCTCGTCCCGGCCGCCGCCACGCCGACCACGAGGAAGCCGACCACACCCGGCACCTGGATCGCCACGGCAAGGAAGGCGCCGAGCGCCCAGGCGAGTTGGAAGCGCGTCTCGAACACGGCGAACGCGCGGCCCCGGTTGGCGCCGGGTGCGTCCCGTTGAACGATGCTCTCGAAGCTGAGCCGGCCCAGCGCTGCCATGAAGTTGAGGACGCCAGCGAGGATCACTGCGCCGAGCGGGCCGCCGAGCGCCGCCACACCGAGGCCCGCCACGGCGCAGACCAGCAGGGCGATGCTCAACATCGTCTCCTCGCGAACGCGGACACGAACGGCGGAGGCCACCGCGTTGCCGAGCATCGCAGCGAGGGCCGACAGCCCGACCACGGCGGCGAACCAGAGCGTGCCCTGATCCTGCGAACGCAACCAGAACGCCAGATGGAAGAACGTGAACCCGACCATGCCGCGCAACGCAGTCATCGCGACGGCACCGAGTTCGATGTTCGAGCTGTGGAGTTCGCGGACCTCCTCGGCGTCGGCATCGGTGGCGGCGACCACGTCGGAGGGCAGCCGCGTGGCGGCGACGAACGCACCGGCGAACAGCAGTGCGCTGTAGACGAGGGTCGCGGGAGCGCCCACCACCTTGAGCAGCAGCGCCGCCGGGATCACCGCGACGACGCCGGTGAGACCGGCGATCAGGCCGAGCTTCGAGTTCGCCTCGACGAGTTCCGCCTCGGAACGCACCGTCGACGGAACGATCGCCGACTTGGACACCGCATACGTCTTCTGCAGCACGAGCGATCCGAACACCAGTGGGAACAGCGCGAGTGCGTCGAGCGACACCGCCATCAGCAGGGTGAGCACCACCCTGGCGACCGACACCAGCTGGATGACGAACCGTCGGCCTCCTGCCACGCGATCGATCATCGGACCGATCAACGGCGCCACGACGAGGAACGGAGCGAAGCCGAGCGCCAGGAACAGGAGCACCCGGGACCGGGCGGCGTCGAGATCGATGTCGAAGAAGAGCGAGTCGGCGAGCGCGACGACCATCGCGGCATCAGCGCCCATCGTGAGGGCGTGGGTCACCGCCAGTCGACGGAACTTCGACGCTGGTGGGCGCCGGGTCGACGAGGGCACCGGATCCACCGAGCTGATCCTACGGCCTCGCGCTCGCGCCGGACGTGACACAGCCGGGGGCCGACCCCGGCCGCAACGGGTCAGGCGCGCTCGTACTTGTAGCCGAGGCCCCGGATGGTGATGATGCGCGTCGGGAGTGCGGGGTCGGGTTCGATCTTCGAACGCAGCCGCTTGACATGGACGTCCAGCGTCTTGGTGTCGCCGACGTAGTCGTTGCCCCACACCCGATCGATCAGCGTCTCGCGAGGGAGCACCCGCCCGGCGTTCGCCAGGAGCAGGTGGAGGAGCTCGAACTCCTTGAGCGGCAGGCTGAGCTCGTCACCGTGCAGCGACACCCGGTGCTCGTCGGGGTCGAGGCGGACGTCGCCGACCTCGATGATCCCGGGTGCGAGCACCAGGGACGATCCATTCGCCTCCGAGCGCCGGAGCACCGCTCGCATGCGGGCCACCAACTCACGGAGCCGATACGGCTTGGCGACGTAGTCGTCCGCGCCGACCTCGAGGCCGACCACCGTGTCGATTTCGGCCCCCTTCGCGGTGACCATGATGATCGGCACCTGCGTCCGCTTGCGCAGCTGCCGACAGACGTCGACGCCGCTGATCTTGGGCAGCATGACGTCGAGGAGCACGAGATCGGGTGCGACCTCGTCGAACTTCTCGAGGGCCTCGGCACCGTCGACGGCGACGACGACCTCGAAGCCCTCACGGCGGAGACCGATCGTCAGCGCTTCGACGAAGCTGGCCTCGTCTTCGACGACGAGCACGACTGCTTCACTCATGGGGTCGGGTTTCCTCCTGGTCGGAGACGGGCGCGGCGACGGCGGTCGCGTCGTCGTCGATCGAGTCACCGGGCGTCCGCACGACGAGGCTTGCCGGGAGACGCAGGACGAAGGTGGAGCCCTCGCCCTCCTGCGACGACACCAGCACCTCACCTCCGTGGTTCGTGGCGACGTGACGAACGATCGAGAGGCCGAGCCCGGTCCCTCCGGTGTCGCGGCTGCGTGCCTTGTCGACGCGGTAGAAGCGCTCGAAGATCCGGTCGAGGTCACGGCCCGGGATCCCGATGCCCTGGTCGGCCACCATCACCTCGACCGCGGTGTCGTCGACCCGGGTGCGGACCTGGACGACATCGCCCGGCCGGCTGTACTTGACCGCGTTCTCGACGAGGTTGCCGACCGCCGACACCAACTGCCGTTCGTCGCCGCGGATCAGGATCGGCCCGGCGCCGTCGAATGTACTGACCTCGACCCCGCGGCCTCCGTCGACCACTCTGCCTCGGCTGATCGCGGTCTGCACGACCATTGCGAGGTCGACCACGGTGTCCCCGAGGCGGGCGGATTCGATCTGCGAGAGCTTGAGCAGGTCGTCGATCGTGCGAACCGCCCGGTGGGACTCCTCCACCAGGTGGGCGGCGAGTCGCTCGACGATCTCCGGATCGGTCTCGTCGATCAGCGCTTCGGCGAGGACGGCCACGGCACCGACCGGTGTCTTGAGTTCATGGGAGATGTTGGTGACGAAGTCCGTGCGCATCGCGTCGGTCCGCACCCGTTCGCTCACGTCCTGGATCGTGGCGACGGCGCCGCCGTCGGGAGTCGGACGGGCGGCGATCGCCAACCACGTCTTTGGTGGACCGTGCAGTTCGACCAGGCGCGCGGCCGGTTCACCCGCTCGTGCCTCGGCGATGATCCCATCGATGTGATCGTCGACGAGCACGCCGATGTGGGTGCCGCTGAAGGCTGTCGCGGCAGCGTTCCGGTACGCCACGGGACCGGCAGGTGAGGCCACCACGACACCGATCTCGAGCTCGTCGACCGCGGTTGCGAGCTGGGACGCGACCACTTCGGTACGACCCTGCTCGGCGGTGGCCTCCTCCGACTCCTCCGGGTTGCGGCGGGCGTGGACGAGGTACGGGATCAGTCCGACGGCGATGCCCACGATCAGTCCGATCGCCACGCCAAGCGTCATCGGTCAGTCGCTGTCCGGCACCGACACCACGGTCGGCGGATCGTTGTCGCTCTCGGCATACGGTTTGTCCGGCAACCAGCCGTTGACGATGTAGCGGGTCCGATCGCCGACGTTGACGGCGTGGTCGCCGATGCGTTCGTAGAACCGCGCCACCACGGCGAGCTGAACGGCGACCTGCAGGTCGATGTTGCCCGCCGCATGGCTCTCGAAGATCACCTGGATGAACTGCCGCTGCAGGTCGTCGAGGTAGGCATCCATGTCGTGGAGTGCCGCCGCCCGCACGCCGTCGAGGTTCAGGTACGCCTCGGTTGCCTCCTTGAACAACACCTGCGCCTGCGCACCCATCTTCTGGATCACTCCGCGGAGGTGCGGATCGAGTTCGTGGCCGTAGATCCGCCGAGCCGCCTTGCAGATGTTGACGCAGAGGTCGGCGGAACGCTCGATGTCCGCGATGATCTTGATCGCCGAGACGACGGCACGGAGATCGCCGGCGACCGGCGCCTGCAGCGCGATGACCTTGAAGCACCGCTCCTCGAGGTCGAGGGCACGGCTGTCGTACTCGTCGTCGCCGAGGATCATGTACTCGGCGCCCTCGAGGTCCATCGTGAGCAGGATCTCCGTCGAGCGCGGAACGAGTTCGGTGACACCGGCCGACATGCTGGCGATCCCGCTGCGGATCTCGTCGAGTTGGTGGTGGAACGTCGTGCGCAGGTCGTTCATCAGCCGAACCGGCCCGTCACGTAGTCGATCGTCGACTGCTGCTTGGGGTTGGAGAACATCACGTCGGTGTCGTCCATCTCCACCACGTAGCCGGGTTGACCGGTCCCGTCGATCGTGAAGAACGCCGTACGGGACGACACGCGCGCCGCCTGCTGCATGTTGTGCGTGACGATCACGATCGTGTACTTGCTCTTCAGTTCGTGCATCAACTGTTCGATCGCCAGCGTCGAGATCGGGTCGAGGGCCGAGCACGGCTCGTCCATCAGCAGGATCTCGGGTTCGACCGCGATCGCCCGGGCGATGCACAGGCGTTGTTGCTGGCCACCCGACAGGCTGGAGCCGGGCTTGTCGAGCCGGTCCTTGACCTCCTCCCAGAGGTTGGCGCCGCGAAGCGACCTCTCGACGAGTTCCTCGGCGTCGGTCTTGTTGATGCGCCTGCTGTTGAGCCGCTTGCCGGCCAGCACGTTGTCGGCGATCGACATCGTCGGGAACGGGTTCGGTCGTTGGAAGACCATGCCGACCTTCCGGCGCACGGCGACCGGGTCGACCCCGGGGCCGTACAGGTCCTCGCCGTCGACGTACACCGACCCCTTGACGTGTGCCCCGTCGATCACCTCGTGCATGCGGTTCAGCGACCGGATGAACGTCGACTTCCCACAGCCCGACGGGCCGATCAGGGCGGTCACCGAACGCGGTTCGATCACCATGTCGACATCCTTCACGGCGAGGAAGTCGCGGTAGTAGATGTTGAGGTTCTCGACCACGATCCGGTTGTCCGGGCCGGTGACAGGGGCCGAGGAGGACACGGCGACCTCGGTGTCGGGGGTGTCGACGCGGTCGGTCATGATGTCGGTCTCCTCACTGGAGGGGGAACTGGTCGAGCGAAGGTTGGTCATGGTTCACCGAAGGCCTTTCGGCTTGAGCACACTGGACAGAATACGGGCCACCGTGAACAGCACCATGACGATGATGATCAGCACGAGCGCCGCCGCCCACGCCCGGTCCTGTCCCGCCTCCGGAGGGATACCCGGCTGGACATACTGGTAGTAGGTGTAGACGGGGAGCGTCGTCATGCGGCCGTCGAGCGGGTTCCAGTTGACGCCCTGGGCGAGCCCGACGGTGACGAGCAACGGCGCGGTCTCACCGATCACGCGTGCGATCGCGAGCACGACACCGGTGATGATGCCGGCGATCGCCGTCGGGAGCACGACCTTCACGACGGTCTTCCACTTCGGCACACCGAGAGCGTAGGACGCCTCCCGGAGCTCGTTGGGCACGAGCCGCAGCATCTCCTCGGCGGAGCGGACGATGACCGGTGTCATCAGGACCGTGAGGGCGACCGCGCCGGCGATGCCCGAGCGCGTCCCGGGCCCGAACATCAGCTCGAAGAGGGCGTAGGCGAACAGGCCGGCGACGATCGAGGGGATGCCGGTCATGACGTCGACCATCGACTGGATCGCCTTGGCGAGCTTCGTGCCGTGGCCGTACTCGGCGAGGTAGATCGCGGTGAACAGCCCGAACGGAACCGACATCAGCGTGGCGAGACCGGTGACGATCAGCGTGCCCACGATCGCGTGGTAGATGCCGCCGCCTTCGCCCACGACACCGCGCATCGTCTCCGTGAAGAACTCGGTGTCGAAGCGATTGGTCCCGCGCTCGATCACGGTCCAGACGAGCGAGGCGAGCGGCATGGCCACGAGCAGGAACGCACTCGTCACGATCGCCGCCATCAACCGGTCGAGCGCTCGGCGCGATCCCTCGACGACCCGTGAGACGACGTAGATGCCGACGCAGTACGCCACGATCGACACGATGATCCAGCGCGCCCAGTTCGGCTGGCCCTCGGCAGCCCACGACAGCGCCCCCAGTGCGATCGCACCGATCACGACGGCGAGTTGCGGCCTGCGCCCCAGCCGGTCGGCGGTGATCGACGAGACGGTGTCGGCCGGAGCGGGTCGTTCGTCGGTCAGCGTCATCCGTCCGCTCCCGAGAACCCGGTGTCGGCGATCCGTCGCGCCAACGAGTTGACGAGGAAGGTCACGAAGAACAGCACGAGGCCGGTCGCGATCAGCCGATTGACCTCGAGGCCGGACGACTCCGGGAACTTCAAGGCGATGTTCGATGCGATCGTGTTGGGGTTCTGGTTGGTGATCACATTGACCGTGATGATGTCGGCCGGCGACAGGATGATGGCCACCGCCATCGTCTCGCCGAGCGCACGGCCGAGGCCCAGCATCGCCCCGCTGATCACACCGGAGCGGCCGTACGGCAGCACCGCCTGCTTGATCATCTCCCACTTGGTGGCGCCGAGAGCGAGCGACGCCTCCTCGTGCAGACGCGGCGTCTGGAGGAAGACCTCACGGGAGATGGCGGTGATGATCGGCAGGATCATCACCGCGAGCACGACGGCGGCGGTCATCATCGTTCGGCCGCTGGTCGATGCGGGGCCGGCGAAGAACGGGAGGAAGCCGAGGTTGTCCTCCAGCCACGGATAGACGCTGCGCGACAGGATCGGCGCGAGTACGGCGATGCCCCAGATGCCGAACACCACGCTGGGGATCGCAGCGAGCAGGTCGATGAAGTAGCCGAGCGACTGGGCGAGCCGCTTCGGCGCGTAGTGGCTGACGTAGAGCGCCACGGCCACGGCCAGCGGCAGCGCGAGGAGCAGCGCCAGGAACGCCGCCCAGATCGTGCCGAAGAGCAGGGGTGCGACGTACTGGAGGAACGTGTCGCTGCCGTCGAACTCCGACACGTCGGCACCGAACGTGGGCCACGCCTCGACGAAGAGGAACAGCGCAACGGCAGCCAGCGTGACGAGGATCAGGATGCCGGCACCGAGAGAGATGCCGCCGAAGATCCGATCGCCGAGCTTGCTCGTCTTCTCGGTCGGTGCCGCTGCGGTGTCGCCGCTCGGCGGGCTGTCGGTGATGGTCACGCGTTACGTCCTCCGGACCGCTCGGCGCGAGCGGCATGGTTCGATCGGTCGGGTCCCGGAACGTCCCGGTTCCGGGACCACCCTAGGGCAGGCCCGGAACCGGGAGCAGTTCTCCGTGGTGACGGGTCGGTGGCCGGTCAGCCGCCGACCGAGAGCTGGTCGATCGTGTTCTGGATCTCCGCCTGGACCTCGGCGGAGATCGGAGCGGAACCAGCAGATGCTGCAGAGGCCGCCTGGCCCTCGTCCGAACCGACGTAGGTCATGAACGCCTTCACCAGATCGACGGTCTCCTGGCTGTCGTACTGCAGGCAGACGATGTGGTACGAGACCAGCGCGATCGGGTACGTGTCGGCGCTGTCCGGTGTGCGGTTGACCTCGATGGCGAAGTCGAACTCGCTCTGGCCCCCGGTGCGCTCCGACGAGTCGACGATGCGACCGGCGGCCTCCGGCGAGAACTCGACGAACTCCCCCGCGACGCCGACGGCGGCAGCCGGGAGGTCACCGATCTGGCTGGCGTCGGCGTAGCCGATCGAGCCTTCGCCGGCCGAGACCGCCGAGACGACACCGGAGGTCTGCGGGGCGCCTTCGCCGCCGCCCGGTCCGTCGGAGTCCCACGCCTCGATGGCGCCGAAGGTCCACACGTCGGGCGCAGCCTGCGACATGTAGTCGGTGAAGTTCTCCGTGGTGCCCGACTCGTCGGAGCGGTGGACCGGGTTGATCGTCGTGTCGGGGAGTTCGAGATCGGGGTTGTCGGCGGCGATCGCCGGGTCGTTCCACACGGTGATCTCGTTGGCGAAGATGCCGGCGATCACCTCGGGCGAGAGGTTCAGCGTCTCGCCCTCGAGCGACGGCAGGTTGTACGGCAGCGCGATCGGCGAGATGTAGTGCGGGAGGTTGACCGCACCCTGGTCGCCGGCGCAGCGCTCGATCGACTGCTGGTACTCGTCGTCCTTCAGCGCCGCGTCGGAGCCTGCGAAGTCCGAGCCACCCTCGAGGAAAGTCTCGCGACCACCACCGGAGCCGATCGGGTCGTACTCGACCGTGGTGTCGGGGTTGGCGGCCTGGAACCCCGCCTGCCAGCCGGCCATGGCCGCGGCCTGCGACGATGCGCCGGCGCCGACGAGGGTGCCGGACAAGTCGGACGTGGCCCCACCGCCGTCGGTGGTCTCGGTGCCGCCGTCGGTGCCCGCGGGCGCCTCGGTGCTCGACGAGCTGTCATCGTCGCTGCCGCATGCCGCGGCGACGAGGGTCAGGGCAAATGCACCGGCGAGAATGCGGCGCTTGGGAGAGTTCACGCTTCCAACTCCGTTCGTAAGGGGTCAATCATGGTCATGATGTGTTCACGGACGAGTCGCTACTGGCCCGTCCGGCGGGCAACCTACGACCCCAAGGTGAACCGGAACCCGGCGTCGGGTGAACGGGAGGTGAACGGATCCCGTCGAGACGACGAACTGTCGCCGAAACGGCTCAAGTCCGGCCGGTGAGCTGCTGCTCGACCATCCAGCGGTACATGCGCTCCTGCGCGTGCGGTTCGAACGAGTCGGTCGGCCCGACCCGCAGCCACGTGTCGTCCGGCTGGAGTTCCCACGCGACGATGTCGTCGGCGAGCGCGAACGCGAGCGCCTGGTCGAGCGCTGCGGTGTGGCGGACGTGTTCGATCGGCACCATCACCTCGACGCGGCGATTGAGGTTGCGCGGCATCAGGTCGGCGGAGCCGATCAGGTACACCTGGTCGGACGTGGCACCGGCGAACCGTTCACCGTGCACGACGTTGCCGTGCCCGAACCGGTAGATCCGGCTGTGCTCCAGGTAGCGGCCGAGGATGCTGCGCACATGGATGTTCTCCGACAGCCCTGGCACCCCGGCGCGCAGACAACAGATCCCGCGCACCACGATGTCGATGCGGGTCCCCGCCGCGCTCGCGCGGTACAGCGTCCCGATCAGTTCGTCGTCGGCGATCGAGTTGCACTTGAGCGTGATGTGACCGTCGGGACCGAACGACGCCTCGTGTTCGATCAGGTCGACGAGTTGCCGGCGCAGGTCGCGAGGCGCGACCAGCAGATTGCGGTAGTCGTCGGATCGGCTGTAGCCGGTGAGGTGGTTGAAGAGTTGGGCGGCGTCGTCGCCGATGTCGGGCGAGCAGGTGAGCACCCCGAGGTCCTCGTAGATCCGAGCGGTCTTCGCGTTGTAGTTGCCCGTACCGATGTGGACGTAGCGGCGGAGCTGGTCGTTGTCGTCGCGGACGACGAGCGCGACTTTGCTGTGCGTCTTGAGGCCGACCATGCCGTACACGACGTGCACGCCGGACCGTTCGAGCTGGCGGGCCCATTGGACGTTGTTGGCCTCGTCGAACCGCGCCTTGAGCTCGACGAGCACGGCGACCTGGACACCGCGCTCGGCAGCGCGCATCAGGCTGCGGATGATCGCGCTGTCGCCCCCGGCGCGGTACAGCGTCATCTTGATCGACTGGACCTTCGGATCGTCGGCCGCCTGCGAGATGAACGCCTCGACGCTGCTCGCGAAGCTCTCGTAGGGGTGGTGCAGCATGATCGCCCGGTGGCGGATGACGTCGAAGATCGGACGGTCGGTCTCCTCGGCCGCGATGATCCGTCCGGCGGTGACCGGCGGCCAGGCCTCGTCCTTGAGGTCGGGACGGTCGAGGTCGAGCAGTTGCCAGAGGCAGCTCAGGTCGAGCGGCGCGCGGTGGAAGGTGACGTCGTCCATCGTGAGGTCGAGCTCGCGCACGAGCAGTTCGAGCACCTCCGCGCCGATGTCGTGGGACACCTCGAGTCGCACCGCCTTGTTGAACCGGCGGCGACGCAGCTCCATCTCGACCGCTTCGAGCAGGTCGTCGGCCTCCTCCTCCTCGAGCGTGAGGTCGGCATTGCGACTGACGCGGAACGGGGCCCAGTCCTCCACGATCATCCCGACGAAGAGGCGGTCGAGCTTGGCGGCGATCAGCTGTTCGACCGGCAGGAAGCGGCCGGGGGACGGCTCGACCAGACGAGGGAACAGGCGTGGCACCTTCAGCCGGGCGAAGCGGCGGTCGCCGGTCTCGGGGTCGGCGACGTTGACGGCGAGCGACAATGCGAGGTCGGAGATGTAGGGGAACGGGTGACCGGGGTCGACGGCGAGCGGCGTGAGCACGGGGAACACGCGCTCCTCGAACCACTCGTCGAGCACCTCGCGTTCGTCGGGGGTCACGTCGTCCCACGAGATGATGTCGACGCCGGCGGCACGGAGTTCGGGCACGAGACCGTCGACGAACACCGTGTCGATGCGATCGATCAACTCGAGCACCCGGTGGTTCACCTCGGCGAGGGTCTGCGCCGGTGTGCGGCCGTCGGGTGACGGCCGATCGATCGCCGCAACGATCTGGTCCTTCAGCGCGGCGACACGCACCTGGAAGAACTCGTCGAGGTTGGTGCAGGTGATCGCGCAGAACTTGGCCCGCTCGAGCAACGGGATGCCGGACTCGCCGGCCAACTGCAGCACCCGATCGTCGAACGCCAGCCAGCTCAGCTCCCGGTTGAGGAATCGGTCGTCAGCCATCGCGCCGGCTCCGTCCGTGCGCCGCTGTCGGCTCGGCGATCAGGCCGAATCCTCGGCGTAGCCGAGGTCCCACTCGATCGAGATCAGTTCTCGCTCGGCATCACGCACGATGCGCTCACGGTTCCGTCGGAACTGTGGATCGTCGCGCGGCAGCAGCACGAGGCGGGCGAGCACACGGGCCCGGAACTCGTCGAGCGCCTGCCGGTCGCCCCAGTCGCCGTAGACCTCCCAGTGCGGTGCGACCGGGCCGTGGTACACGATGCGGGCGTGCGCACGGGGCGCCTGGGGCTCGGCGAGATCGGTCATGGGGGACGACTCTAGCGGCGAGGTGCGATGTGTGCGAGATCTCGGCTCGTCATCGGTGGGGTGCCGGCACGGTCGCGCTCACGTCCTCGAGGCGAGACGACAGAGCTGGCATTCTCATTACAGATACGTTACGATTCGGGTTCGAGATCGCAACAAGCAACCAGGTGGGAACCAACCCGGCGCACCCGACGTCCAATCACCGTACGAATCGCCACCGACTCACGAAACACACCACTCCACACCGAACTCTCACCTCCCGCACACCCCCATCACAACGTCTCCACCGACGCTCTCACCACGACGAGGACCGGCGCCCGCGCCGGTCTCCGAAGAAAGGCCCCCAATGATCTCCCGAAAGCGCACCTCCACCACGCTCACCGTCTCCGCCGAACGACCGGCGGAACTCGGGAACGCCCCGCACGACCCCGACTCGGTCACGGCATGGATGGCACAGGGCAACTGCCGGCTGCACCCGCCGGCCACCTTCTTCCCGAGCGATGGCGTCGGCGTCGACCGTGCACGCAAGATCTGTCGCGACTGCCCGGTGATCGGCACGTGTCTGGAGTTCGCGCTCGAGGAGCGCATCGACCACGGGGTGTGGGGCGGCTGCAGCGAGCGAGAGCGTCGCCGCATCCTCAAGCGACGCCGCGTCGACGAGACCGTCTGATCTCACCGCCGCCGAGCCCAGCCCGGTCCGTTCCTGCTCGGTCCGGCGCGCCTCGCGTCGGCGCAGTGACTACTGTCCGCTGGTCGGAGGTGCCGACGGGGGCGGCGGTGGTGGCGGCGTCGTCTGCGTGGGAGCCGGAGCGGCGGGCGGTGGCGCGGTCTGCGCATCCTCACCCATGCCTTCCTTGAACTCCTTCTGCGCCTTGCCGAGGTTCTTTGCGAGCTTCGGAAGCTGCGAGCCACCGAAGAGCACGAGAACAACGACCAGGATGATGATCAGTTCGGGGCCACCAGGCATGCGAACAGGCTACCCCAACCATCCGCGGCCGTCAGCGCGACCACCGATGTTCGTCGACGAACATCGGTGTGCAGATGGGGTCACGCGCCGATCGTGCTCCGTGCGACCTGCGCACGCTGCCGACGGATCCGACGGCGCTCGCGCTCGGACAACCCTCCCCAGATGCCGAACTTCTCGCCGTTCTGCAACGCGAACTCGAGACAGTCGTGACGCACCTCACACCCCCGACAGACCTCCTTGGCCTCGCGGGTGGACGCGCCACGCTCGGGAAAGAAGAGGTCGGGATCGACACCCAGACAGTTGGCGTAGTCGTGCCAGTCCGGGTCGGGTTCGACCGGCGTGGCGCTGACCGTGATGCTGGATGTGGTGATGAACTGCATGTGAGGACCTCCTGCAGGCCCGTGGGCAACGTGTAGGGCGCAATCACCCGCCCCCAAACGAATGATCGACAGCGATGTAATTACAGTGGCGTCATTCTGCCATAGCACACACCGGTTTCGCAAGGGCGGATTTCTCGGATTCGCGCGGAACGCGCGAAGTCAGCCGGCGCGGCGGCCGCGGGCCGCGAGGGCTCGCTTGCCCTCCATGAAGTCGACCAGCACGTAATCGCCGAGATGTTCCGGCGTCGTGAAGAACGCACGACCTCGGTTGATCTGGGTCATCTGCTCGATGAAGGCCCGCAACGACCCGTCGGCGCCGAGCCCGAACGTGTTGATGCGGATCTGTTCCTTCGTGCACCGAACGACCTCACGCAGCGTGGCCTCGACGGTTTCGCGTACGGGCGGATAGTTGAAGAACGGCATCCCGTTGTCCATGATGTGCGCCGTCGGCTCACCGTCGGTGATCATGATGATCTGTTTCGTGCCCGACTCCCTGGCGAGCAGCTTGCGCGCCAGGGTGAAGCCGTGGTGCATGTTCGTGCCGTACACGAAGTCCCACGACACCTCCGGCAACTGCTCGGCCGTGAGGATCCGTGCCGTCTCGGAGAATCCGACGATCCCGAGATAGTCCCGCGGGAACTGCGACGTGATCAGGCTGTGCAGCGCCATCGCCACCTTCTTGGCGGGCAGGAAGTTGTCGCGCATCGGCATCGACAGCGACAGGTCGAGCATCAGGACCGTCGACGACCTCGTGAGGTGCTCGGTGCGCTCGATCTCGAAGTCGGCCGGGTCGAGTTGGATCGGCGTACCACCTCCGCTGCGGGCGAGCGCGTTGCGAATCGTCCGGTTGAGATCGAGTTGGAACGGGTCACCGTATTCGTAGGGCTTCGTGTCGTACGTACGCTCGTGGCCCTGACCGAGGTTCGACGTCTGGTGCTGGCCGACCGTGTCCTTCGCCAACTTCGAGAACAGGTCGCGCAGGGCGTTCGAGCCGATCTTGCGCAGCCCCTTCGGCGTCATCTCGAGACGCCCCTCCTTCTGCTCGATCAGCCCCGCCTCCTCGAGCATCTTGGTGAGTTCGGCCAACCGTTCGAGTGACCTCGCCGCATCCTCACCGAGCAGGTCACGGACCCGGTCCATGTCGGCCTCGGCGAGCGCTCCGGGGCTCGAGGCGTTCCGCAGCAGGTTCTCCAACTGGTCGAGGTCGCCCATGTCCTGCATGGCCTGCATGGCCTGCTGGAACCCCATGGGGTCCTGACCCTCGAAGTCGTAGCCCTGGTTCCAGTTCATCTGGGGGAACATCTGCTGCAGGTTCCCCGACAGCTGCTGCATCTGCCACTGCAGGTCCATGTCCTCCAGCAGCTGGTCGGACAGCTGTTGGAGCTGCGCCCGCTGTTCGGGCGTCATCGAGTTCATCATCGCCTGCATCGCAGCCATCCGCTTGGCCATCTGTTCGAGCAGTTCCTCGACGGTCTCGGGATTCTCGGGGAAGAAGTCGCCGTACTCCTCCATGAACTCCTCGAAGCCCGGATCGTCGCCCCGCTGGTGCTTCTCGAGCATCTCGTTGAGGGCCGCCATCATGTCCTTCATGCGGGCCATGTCCTCGGGTGTCATGTTCTGCATCGCACCCGACATCTGGTCGACCATCTGCTGCATCAGCTGCTCTCGCAGCTTGTCCATCAACTGGTCGAATCGTTGCTTCGCCTCCTTCGACTCGAAGTGGTAGGCGTCGAGCTCACGAACCTTGCCCGCGAGGTCGTCGGGCATCAGGTCGAGCCGCATGTTGCGCTCGTCGGCGGCGGCTTGCGCGTTGTCGGCGCGCCGCTCGTCGCCCGAGTTCAGGGCCTCCCGTCGAGCGTTGTCGATCGCGTGGCGCTCCTCGTCGATGATGTCGTCGAGTTCGGCCTTGATCTCGTCGTACACCCCACCGAGATCGGAGTTCTCAAGCCGCTGCTGACGCTCCTGGCGGAGCTGTTCGAGCAGCTCGCGGATCCCCTGGAGTTCCTCGCCGTTGCGGTCGCGCAGGCCCTCCTGCATCATCCGGCGCAGGGCGGCGTTCACGTCGCCGTGATAGAGCAGTTCGTCGGTCAGCTCGTCGAACGCCGCGTCCGCATCGAACTCGAAACCGGTCTGCGTGCCGTCCCAACGCGAGTACCTGAACCGCTTCGCCATGACGGGAACTTAACGGGTTGTCCGCTCCTTCGCCGTTCGGAGCCAATATCATCGACAGTCATGCGTGTCCCCCGCACGTTCGTGTTCGTCGACCTGTCCGGATTCACGAACTACACCGCTGCATTCGGCGACGACGCCGCGGGCCGCGTCCTCAGCACCTTCCGCGGCATCGTGCGAGCGGTGGCGTCCGACCGCGGTGTCCGCATCGCCAAGTGGCTCGGCGACGGCTGCATGATCGTGGCCGTCGAACAACGCGACGCCGTCGAGTTCGTCCTCGACCTGGAAGCACGCGCCACCGACGTCTGCGCCCCGCTCACGGTTCGCGCCGGGCTGGCCACCGGTCCTGCCCTGCTCTTCGAGGGTGACGACTACATCGGCTCAGCGGTCAACATGGCGGCGCGGCTCTGCGACTTCGCGAAGGGCGTCGAGGTGCTCATGCCGACGATGCAGCTCGAGCGACTCCCCGAAGGGATCCGCGCACTCCCCCACGGCGAGGTGGAACTCCGTGGGTTCCCCGGTCCGATCGACGTGGTCGAGCTCGTGGGCACGCCCCAGCTGGCGAGTGTCGATGCTGCCGATCTGTGGACGCGCAGCCCGTTCATCTGATCGCTCCCTCCGCCCGATCGACCGCACCGAGACCGCCATGCCGTTCCGCCGGGGCACCGCCCTCCCCACGTCGACCACGCTCGGTTACGCCGACGGCTCCGACCTCGGCCCGACCGCCGGCAACGGATTCTTCACGCGTTGGCCCGACGACCTCGCCAGGTTGCAGGAGTTGGGCGTCACCGACGTCCGCTTGACACTCGACTGGGCGCGCCTCCAACCAGCACCCGATCGCTTCGACGACGGCTGGGCCGAACGGTTCGGACAGATGATCACCGCCGCCGACGCGATCGGACTGCGGGTGTGGGCAACGCTCCACGACGGATCGATCCCTCGGTGGTTCGACAACGAAGGCGGGCTCGGCAACGACGAGGCGTTCACCCGCTGGTGGCCACGGTGGGTCGAACTCGCCGCCGAGGAGTTCGGCGACGGCGTCCGCGGCTGGGTGCCGTTCGCCGAGATCCCGGTCGACGCGCCGACGCAGCCGTGGTGTGACACGTGGGGCATCCTCGCCGGAGTCCACCCGGTGGTCGCATCGCTCGGCCCCGACGACGAGACGTTCGAGCGGTACGACGGCTCCCTCGACGCCCTCGGGCTGGTCCTCCCCGCCGACTGGGAACGAGACGGAGCGGTCGGCGATCGCGAACTCGACGCGGCGACGGAACACTGGGGGCGCCGGCTGCGCGATGCTGCCGACGCCGTCGACACCCCGGTCGTCGTATCGCAGTTCTCCCCATGTCACGACGACGCCGACACCGCCGGCGAGATCGTCGGACGACTGATCGACTCACTCGACGACGCGATCGACGACGGAGTGCGCCTCGACGTGTGCTTCCTCGAGCCGGGCATCTCGGCGGCCGACTCACCGGGAGGCCTGCTCGACGGCGACCGCTCCCCCACGCCCGCCGCCGAGCGGTACCTCGCCTGAGCCCCGTCGAGGGGCCGAGCCGTCAGGTGCGGCCGCGGTAGGTGGCGCTGGCGCCGCTCGCGTCCTTGTTGAGGCGCTTGCTGAGATGCAGGCCCTCGAGCACGAACTCGACGGCCGCGCCCACCGCTGCGGGTGACTCGTCACCGCCGGTGAGCACCGCGACCGGAGCCCGCAGCGCGTCGACCTGCTCGACGAGCCGGGCGAGTTCCTCACTCGTGATCCCCTCGCCGGTGTGTGCCACCGCCCCGCCCTCGAACGCATCGATCACCGCACGGGTCTGCTCCGGGGGCACGGTGTCCTTGAACACGGTGAGCACGGCCCCCTTGATGAGGTTCTCCATGATCGCTCCCTCGCGGCCCTCTTCGAGCGACTCGATCTCGATCTTGCCCATCGAACTCGCTGCAAGCGCATCGAGGTCGTCGACGCGGGCCACCACGTGCCGCTCCCCGGCCCGCAGGCCGCGCCGCAGTGCGTTCGCCGCGAGCGCCTCGTAGTTGGCGACGCTGAGACGCACACTGACGCCTGATCGCTGATTGACGTGGTTGCTCGCCCTGGCGAGGTGGCTGAACGTCGCCACCACATCGGCGAGGTACTCGGGCACGTCGACGCGGATCGGACCGGCGGCCGTGGTGATGTCGAGCGGCACCGCTTCCTGGCGCATGATCTCGACCTCGGTGTGGACCTCGAGCGGGTAGTGCGTACGGATCTGGCTACCGAAACGATCCTTCAACGGCGTGATGATCCGGCCCCGGTTGGTGTAGTCCTCGGGGTTGGCCGATGCGAGCAGCATCACGTCGAGCGGGAGCCGGATCTTGTACCCGCGGATCTGGACGTCGCGTTCCTCCAGCACGTTGAGCATGCCCACTTGGATCCGCTCGGCGAGATCGGGGAGTTCGTTGATGGCGAAGATGCCACGATTCGTCCGTGGCACGAGTCCGTAGTGCAGCGTCAACTCGTCGGACAGGTACCGGCCCTCGGCCACCTTGATCGGATCGACCTCGCCGATCAGGTCGGCGATCGACGTGTCGGGCGTGGCGAGCTTCTCACCGAATCGTTCGCTGCGGTGCACCCAGTGGATCGGCGTGTCGTCGCCGAGCTCCGCGATCAGGTCCCTGGCATGCTTGGACACCGGAGCGTAGGGATCGTCGTTGATCTCGCTGCCCGCGACGATCGGCATCCACTCGTCGAGCAGCCCGGTGAGCGATCGGATCATGCGGGTCTTCGCCTGGCCGCGCTCGCCGAGGAAGATCACGTCGTGGCCCGCCAGGAGCGCGTTCTCCAGTTGCGGCATCACGGTGTCCTCGTACCCGGAGACGCCGGCGAAGAGCGGCTCGCCTGCGGCCACCTGCTCGATCGCGTGCTCACGCACCTCTTGTTTCACCGGTCTCGACACCCAGCCCGATGCTCGGAGCGCGCCGAGGGTCGGCGCCAGATCGCTGGGTTGCTGCGGGATCGTGTCAGCCATGGGCCGAACCTAGCGTCCTCGTCGCGTGAGCGCCCCGCGGAGCACTCCGCCGACCATGCGGCCACGAGTGGGTACGATCCCGACGATGGATCTCGACGGCATCTGGTTGGCAGCCGTCGCCGACGACGACGTCCGCCGCAGCGGCATCGGTCTCGACACCGACGACAGCGCGTGGGAGCCGGTCGAGGTTCCTGGGCACTGGCGCAACACCCCGAAGTTCGCATCGAGCGACGGGCCGTTGATGTACCGCCACTCGTTCCGGGCGGAACCGCCGACGGAGGGACGTCGTCGCTGGATCACCCTCGACGGCGTCTTCTACCAGGCCGACGTGTGGCTCGACGGTGCCTACCTCGGCGATCCGGAGGGCTACTTCTTCCCGCACTCCTTCGACATCACGACCCTGTCGAGGTTCGCCGACGACCATGTCCTGGCCGTCGAGGTCACGTGCACCCCCCAGGCCACCACCCACGGTCGACGAAACATCACGGGCGTGTTCCAGCCACCGGAGGGGGTCAATGCGGCACACAACCCGGGCGGGTTGTGGCGCCCGGTCCGCATGTACGACACCGGAGTGGTGCGAATCGATCGGCTCCGTGTGCTCTGTCGCGATGCCGACGACCGGCGAGCGCATCTCCGCATCGCCGCTCGGCTCGACACCGATCGCGAGTCGTCGGCGACGATCCGCACCACGATCGACGGCGAGGTGAGCGACGAACGACAGGCGGTGGTCGCATCCGGGAACAACGAACTCGAGTGGAACATCGACATCACCGACCCGGCGCTCTGGTGGCCGCGGTCCCTGGGCGACCAACCGCTCGTCGACGTCGAGGTCGAGGTGGTCGTCGACGGCGAGGTGAGCGACGGTCGCCGACGACGAACCGGGTTGCGACAGGTGCAGTGGGACAACTGGCAGTGCACGGTGAATGGTGAGCGGTTGTTCCTCAAGGGTGCGAACTACCTCCCCACCGAGGCGCTTCCCGCCGACGCGACGCCCGAACGGGTGCGCAGCGACCTGCTCGCCGCCGTCGATCTCGGTCTCGACGCGCTGCGGATCCACGGTCACGTCGCCGACCGCGCCGTGTACTCGACCGCCGACGAACTCGGCCTGTTGCTCCTCCAGGACTTCCCGCTGCAGTGGAACCATGCCCGGTCGGTGCGGACCCAGGCGGTGAGCCAGGCCCGGGCCGCCGTCGACTCGCTCGGCCACCACCCGTCGATCGCGCTGTGGAACGCCCACAACGACCCCACCGCGACCGATGTCGCCGTACGCGCTCCCGGCCGGCGAGCGCAGCTCCGTTCGGTCGCCGCGCAGCAGCTGCCCACCTGGAACCGGACCGTGCTCGACCGATGGGTGAAGCGGGCGTTCGAGAAGGCCGACAGCACCCGCCACGTCACGGCCCATTCCGGCGTGCTGCCGCATCTTCCGCAGCTCGACGGCACCGACAGCCATCTCTGGTTCGGCTGGCGCCACGGCGAGGCCGAGGACCTGGCGAGGTTCGCCTCCCGCGTGCCGCGCATGGTTCGATTCGTCAGCGAGTTCGGCTCCGACTCACCGCCCGCGACCGCGTCGTTCATCGACGAGCAGCTCCGGCTCCACGACTGGCCCGCCCTCGACTGGGACCGTCTGGCCCGGGAGTACGGCTACCAGCGAGAGGGGTTCGAGCGGGCCTTCCCGCCGACCGACTTCGACTCCTACGACGAGTGGCGTGCGACGACGCAGTACTACCAGGCCCATGTCCTGAAGGTGCAGATCGAGGCGCTGCGCCGCCTCAAGTACCGACCGACCGGCGGGTTCTGCTTCTCGCGCCTCAACGACCCGTGGCCTGCGATCTCCTCGGCGATCCTCGACGCCGACCGGACACCGAAGGTTGCCTGCGACGCCGTGCAAGCGGCCTGCGCCCCGGTCGTCGTCGTCGCCGATCCGCTCCCCGACCCGCTCGAACCCGGCGAGCGCATCGACCTCGACGTACACGTGGTCAGCGACCTCCGCACGCCGATCGACTTCGCCGTCGTCGACGCCGTGGCCACCTGGTCCGGCGGCGAGCAACGCTGGCGCTTCGGTGGCCCGGTACCTGCCGACGACGTGGTCGAGGTCGGTCGCATCCGCTTCGATGTTCCCCGCGCCGCCGGAATGGTGCGGCTCGACCTGACGATGACCGCCGGTGACGTGGTCACGCACAACCACTACGCCGCCACCGTCTCCCCCGGGTGAGACGCAGGATTGCATCAGGGGTCAGACCCAGCGCGCAATCGCCGCGTGATCGCGGCGAACCTCACCGACGAGCGGTGACCACCCACGTTCCTGCCGCCATCACGACCATGCCGTCGACGACGTGGGGAGCGAACGCATCCGCTGCCGCAGCGATGGCGGCCGCCCTGACCGGCGCGGTGGCGGCCGCCAGCGACGGTGCGATCCCCGGGTTCTGTTCGAGCGCACGCCGCGCGAGCTCCTCGCGATCGTCGGCGGCGCCCACGACGCATTCGGCCGGACCCGTATCGATGGTCACGGCGTCGAATCCAGCGGCGGCGAGAACCGAGCGGATCCGTTCCGGATCGGCCAGCGAGAACGGGCCCGGATCGTTCGGATCGGCGGGGAGGACCACGGGGACATGCGCGGCGGCGGCCATCACGGGATCGATGATGAACGGGTTGTCGATCGGGCCCTGAAAGACGACGAAACCGAGCCGTCCTCCGCGCACGAGCGCCCGATGGACGTTCGTGAAGGCAGCGATCGGATCCGTGAAGAACATGACCCCGAACCGCGAGAACGCGACGTCGTAGCTGTCGGACGGCAGGACACCCGACTGGACGTCGATCGAGGTGAACGCGACGTTGCGTACCCCTGCCGCGAGCGCACGGTCGCGTGCAGCACCGAGCATGACTTCGGAGAGATCGAACCCGTCGACCTGCGCCGCGACTCCTGCAATGGCGATCGTCGAACCGCCCGCCCCACAGCCGACGTCCATGACTCGCTCACCGGGGCGGATCGCCAGCCGTTCGAGCACGGCGTGCCCGAACGGTGCGAGCGACTCGTCGAACGCGTCGACGTGTTCGACCCAGGCCGGACCGACACCGTGGTTCCACATCTCGGACTGGTCGTCCTTGCTCATGAGGCACACTACGCCCCACAGCTCGTGCGGGAACGCAGCGGCCCCACATCGAGTGACATCGAATGACGCGGCCGGATGCAGAATCCGGCCCGCGCCTCGCTCAGCGGTCGAGGAGCTTGCGATTCTTGAACTTCGACTTGAGGTAGTCGACGTTCATGATCGCGATGTTGTCGATCGAGATCTCCTTGGGGCACGCCGCCTGGCACTCGCCGTGGTTCGTGCAGGAGCCGAAGTACTCGTCCATCTTCGTCACCATCGCCTCGGCGCGCTTGTACCGCTCGGCCTGTCCCTGCGGAAGCAGGTTGAGGTGGGCGAGCTTCGCCGACGTGAACAGGCTCGCTGCTCCGTTGGGACACGCCGCGACACACGCGCCACACCCGATGCAGGCCGCCGCGTCCATCGCAGCGTCGGCGACCGGCTTGGGGATCGGGATCAGGTTGGCGTCGGGAGCCCCGCCGGTCGGAGCCGTGATGTAGCCGCCGGCCTCGACGATCCGGTCGAGCGGCGAGCGGTCGACCATCAGGTCCTTGATCACCGGGAAGGCAGCCGCGCGCCACGGTTCGACGACGATCTCGTCACCGCTGGAGAACGTGCGCATGTGGAGCTGGCACGTGGCGGCGCCCTTCTGCGGGCCGTGGGCCTGGCCGTCGATCATCAACGAGCAGGTCCCGCAGATGCCCTCGCGGCAGTCGTGGTCGAAGACGATGGCTTCCTTGCCCTCCTCGATCAGGCGCTCATTGAGAATGTCGAGCATCTCGAGGAAGGAGGCTTCGTCGCTGATCTCGGGAATCTGATGGCTCTCGAACCGGCCCTGCCCGGTGGGCCCGTCCTGGCGCCAGATCTTGAGGGTGAGGTTGGTGAGGGTGCTCACTTGTAACTCCGTGTCTGGAACTTGACGACTTCGTACTCGAGTTGCTCCTTGTGTTCGATCGGGTTGGCCATGTCGCCACTCCACTCCCAGGCGCTGACGTAGGCGAAGTCGTCGTCGTTGCGAACCGCCTCGCCGTCGTCGGTCTGGTGCTCCGAGCGGAAGTGACCGCCACAGCTCTCCTCGCGGTTGAGCGCGTCCTTGCACATCAGCATCCCGAGCTCGAAGAAGTCGTCGACGCGGCCTGCCTTCTCGAGCGTCTGGTTCACATTGGTGTCCGATCCGGTGACCTTCAGGTCCTTCTTGAACTCCTCGTGGAGCGCCGGGATCTCCGAGATCGCCTTCTCGAGACCAGTGGCGTTGCGGTCCATGCCGCAGTAGTCCCAGATGATCTTCCCGAGTTCGCGGTGGAAGTGGTCCGGTGTCTTCGTTCCGCCGATCGACATGTACTGCTTGAAGCGGTCGGTGGCTTCCTGCTGGATCCTGGCGAACTCCGGATGGCTCGTGTCGGGCACCGGCTTGTTCAGCAGGTCGGCGAGATACGGGGCGATCGTGTACGGCAGCACGAAGTAGCCGTCGGACAGGCCCTGCATCAGCGCCGACGCGCCGAGGCGGTTGGCGCCGTGGTCGGAGAAGTTCGCTTCGCCGGCGGCGAACAGCCCGGGGATGGTGGTCTGCAGTTCGTAGTCGACCCAGAGACCGCCCATCGTGTAGTGGCTGGCGGGATAGATGCGCATCGGCACCTGGTACGGGTTCTCGCCGGTGATCCGCTCGTACATGTCGAACAGGTTCCCGTAGCGCTCACGGATCGTGTCCTCGCCCAACCGTCCGATCGCCTCGGCGAAGTCGAGGTAGACGCCGTTCTTCAGCGGTCCGACGCCCTGTCCGGCGTCGACCATGCGCTTGGCTGCACGTGACGACACGTCGCGCGGGGCGAGGTTGCCGAAGCTCGGGTAGATGCGCTCGAGGTAGTAGTCGCGGTCGTCCTCGGGGATCTGGTCGGCCGTGCGGGTCTCGTCGGGGTTCTTCGGGACCCAGATGCGACCATCGTTGCGCAACGACTCCGACATCAAGGTCAGCTTGGACTGGAAGTCGTCGGCCTGGGGGATGCACGTGGGATGGATCTGCGTGTAGCAGGGATTGGCGAACGCCGCACCGCGTCGGTGGGCGCGCCAGGCGCCGGTGACGTTGCACGCCATCGCATTGGTCGACAGGTAGAACACGTTGCCGTAGCCGCCGGTGGCGAGCACGACGGCGTGCGCCGAGTGCGACGAGAACTCACCGGTCATCAGGTCGCGGGTGACGATGCCGGCGCACCGCCCGTCGATGTCGACGACGTCGACCATCTCCATGCGGTTCCACAACTTGACGTTGCCGAGGCCGATCTGGCGGGCGAGCTGTTGATAGGCGCCGAGCAGCAGCTGCTGACCCGTCTGGCCCCGGGCATAGAACGTGCGGCTGACCTGCGCGCCGCCGAAGCTGCGGTTGTCGAGCAGGCCGCCGTACTCGCGGGCGAACGGCACGCCCTGGGCGACCATCTGGTCGATGATGTCGACCGACACCTCGGCGAGGCGGTACACGTTGGCCTCGCGGGCGCGGAAGTCGCCGCCCTTGATCGTGTCGTAGAAGAGCCGGTGGACGCTGTCGCCGTCGCCCTGGTAGTTCTTCGCGGCGTTGATGCCGCCCTGGGCGGCGATCGAGTGGGCGCGGCGGGGCGAGTCGTGGAACGTGAACGCCTCGACCTGGTAGCCGAGTTCACCGAACGTCGCCGCCGCCGATGCGCCGGCCAGGCCGGTACCGACGACGATGATCTTGAACTTGCGCTTGTTCGCCGGGTTGACCAGTTTCTGGTTGGCGATGTAGTTCTGCCACTTGTCGGCCAGCGGGCCCTCGGGGATCTTGGAGTCGAGGGTGATGGTCATTCTGCTGCCTCCTCCAGGCTGACGGTGACGGCGTTCGGGTCGTAGTCGATGATCCCGGCCTGCACGGCGATCGGGATCGACACGTTGCCGAGGACGACGACGGTGGCGACCCCGGTGGCCAGGTAGCGACGCCACAGGTTGAATCGCGGGCTGCTCCATCCCATCGACTGGAACAGCGACCACGTCCCGTGGAACAGGTGGATGCCGAGCGCGATGTTGGCCAGGACGTAGAAGACCGCGACCGGGAGCCGCGAGAGCGACTGATCGATGTTGAAGTACACCGCGCCGCGCACCCAGTCGGGATCGGTGACGCCCCACGTGAGGTCGGCGAGGTGGAAGGCGAGGAACAGCACGACGATGATGCCGGTCCAACGCATCGTGCGGCTGGCGAAGTTCGCGACCTGGTAGTCGCGGGCGGTCTGGTACTTGACCGGCCGGGCCTTGCGGTTGAGCACGGTGAGCGAGTAGGCGGCATGCACATGGAGCAGCAGGGCGCCGATCAGCACCAGACGGAGCCCCCACAGGAAGTAGGTACGCGGCAGGATCGGCACCAACAGGTCGCGCAGGAACTCCCCGTACACGTCGATGTCGTAGATCCGCTCGTCACCCTCGGTGACGGGGCCGAGGTACACCTTGAGGTTGCCGATCATGTGACCGATCACGAAGAGGATCCCGATGATCCCGGTGATCGCCATCGCGTACTTCTTGCCGACCGCCGTCGAGTAGAGGTCGACGAAGAAGGGCTTCTTCTTCGACGGCGGCTTGACGGCGGATCCGGAGACCGGGCCGCGGTTCAACGTCTGTGCCATTCCGGTGAAACTACTCCGCGGCGTCGGTCGCGGGCCCAATCCTCCCGGACGTCGGGGTGTGTCGTGTCGGTCACAGCGCGGTCGACCAGGGTGCGAGCCCCGCTCGCGACGAGGTCGCAATCCTCCCGGTTGGGACCTAGCCTGCCCCGCCGACCATCATGGTCCCGATTCGCTCGACCGCGGATCGATCGTCGTATCGCCCTCAGGAGGCAAGAAGCCCGTGGACGCCGTCCCGTATCTCGCAGCAGCTTCGGCTGTCGCCGCACTCATCCTCGCGTTCTACTACTACAAGGTCGTCGAGAAGGCCTCGCCCGGGAACGAACGCATGGTGTTCCTGATGAACGAGATCCAGACGGGAGCGCGGGCATTCCTGAAGAAGGAATACCAGTGGGTGTCGGTCTTCGTCGTCGCGATGATGATCCTGCTCGCGGTCGTCATCACCCCGCTCGCCTCGGTCACCTACCTGCTCGGAGCGGTGCTCTCCGCGACCGCCGGCTACGCCGGCATGACGGTGGCGACCATGGCGAACGCCCGCACGACCGAGGCCGCCAAATCCGGTCCCGCCGCGGCGTTGCCGGTCGCATTCCGAGGCGGCGCCGTGATGGGATTCTCCGTCGCCGGGCTCGCACTCTTCGGCCTGATGCTGACCTACCTCGTCTTCGTCGTGTGGTTCGAGGTCGACCAGGCGTTCGAGATCTTCACCGCCTACGGCCTCGGTGCGTCGTCGATCGCGCTCTTCGCTCGCGTCGGTGGCGGCATCTACACCAAGGCGGCCGACGTCGGCGCCGACCTCGTCGGCAAGGTCGAGGCCGGCATCCCCGAGGACGACCCGCGCAACCCGGCGACCATCGCCGACAACGTCGGAGACAACGTCGGCGACGTCGCCGGCATGGGCGCCGACCTCTTCGAGTCGTACGCCGGCTCGATCATCGCGCCGATCTCGCTGACCGCGTTCGCCCTCGCCCTGACCGCCGATCAGGCCGGCACCACCGGCGTGATCAGCCTGCTCGTGTTCCCGATGGCGATCGCCTTCGTCGGCATGCTCGCCTCGATCATCGGATCGTTCTTCGTCAAGGGTGGCAACTCCACCGATTCGCACGCCCTGGCCCGGGCGCTCCACATGGGCACGAACGTCGCCATGGTGATCACCGCGCTGGGCACGGTCGGAATCGCCTACTGGCTGTTCTCCGGCGACGACTTCGACGCCCCGATCGGTCTGGCGATCTCCGTCATCGGCGGCCTGATCGTCGGCTGGGCGCTCGGCAAGTGCGCCGAGTACTACACCTCCGACGGCTTCGGCCCGGTCAAGAAGATCGCTCGCCAGTCCGAGACCGGGCCGGCCACCACCGTGCTCGCCGGCATCAGCGCCGGCATGGTGTCGGTCGCCGCATCGGTGGCGCTGATCCTGATCGGCGTCGGCGTCGCCTACTGGGGTGGCCAGCTCGCCTTCAACCCGAACGCCTTCGGTGGGCTCGGTGAGGAGTTCGGCGGCATCTACGGCATCGCCGTCGCCGCCATCGGCATGCTCGCCACCACCGGCGTGGTCGTATCGGTCGACGCGTACGGTCCCATCGCCGACAACGCGGGCGGCATCGCGGAGATGGCCGAACTCGACCCGTCGGTGCGCCAGGTGACCGACGCGCTCGACTCGCTCGGCAACACCACCGCCGCCATCGCGAAGGGCTTCGCCGTCGGCTCGGCGGCGCTGACGGCGCTTGCGCTGTTCAAGAGCTTCGAGTTCGCGATCTTCGACGCCGACCCCGCCGCGGCCCTCGACCTCAACATCGGCAAGGTCGAGGTGTTCATCGGCCTGTTCATCGGTGCGGCGCTGCCGTTCCTGTTCGCCGCGTTGACCATCGACGCCGTCGGTCGCGCCGCACAGAAGATGATCGAGGAGGTGCGCCGCCAGTTCCGCGAGATCCCCGGCCTTCGCGAAGGTCTGCCCGGCGTGGTGCCCGACTCGGCCCGCTGTGTCGCGATCTCCACCGAGGCGTCGTTGCGCGAGATGATCGCGCCGGGCGCGCTCGCCGTGGTGGTGCCGCTCGTGGTCGGGTTCGTCAGCGTCGACGCCCTCGGCGGACTGCTCGCCGGTGCGCTCGTCACCGGATTCGCCCTCGCCATCTTCATGGCGAACTCGGGCGGAGCCTGGGACAACGCCAAGAAGTACATCGAGGCCGGCGCTCACGGAGGCAAGGGCGGCGACCCGCACAAGGCCGCTGTCGTCGGCGACACCGTCGGCGACCCGTTCAAGGACACCTCCGGCCCCTCGATGAACATCCTCATCAAGGTGATGACGATCGTCAGCCTGGTGTTCGCCAGCGCCTTCGTCTGATCTCTTCATCGTTTGCGTCGGATTCTCGGTGGTCCACCCCACCGGAAATCCGACGCAGACGTCGAATCACTCGGCGACGAAGTCGATCAGCTGCTCGACGGCACCGACCAGTTCGGGACGCAGGTCGGCGAACGTGTTGACGCGGTTGCGCAACTTCGGCCAGAAGCCGTCGAACGGCACGCCGAGCGCCGCGCACAGTCCTTCCTTCCACGGCACGTCGCTGCGAGGAACGTCGGGCCACGCCTCGAGACCGAGCACCTTCGGGCGGATGCCCGCCCACACGTCGACGAACGGGTGACCCGTGATCAGCACGTTCGGATCTCGAACCGTCTGCGCGATCCGCGTCTCCTTCGATCCGGGAACCAGGTGATCGAGGAGGACGCCGAGCCGGCGATCCGTTGACGGGCCGAAGTCGGCGACAGCGGCCGCAAGATCATCGGCACCGTGCAACGGCTCGACGACGATGCCGAGCTCACGGAGATCATCGCCCCAGACGTGTTCGACGAGCTCGGCGTCGTGCTTGCCCTCCACCCAGATCCGGCTCGCCGCCGCAACGCGGGCCCGGCCGTCACCGGCGACCGAGCCCGAGGCGGTGAGCCGCTGCGTCGCCGACTTGGCGGTGGCCGGCCGCACGAGCGTGACCGGCCTGCCCTCGATCAGGAAACCGCCCGGTTTCCAGGTGAAGTGGCGCACGTAGTCGTTGCGGTCCTGCAGGGTCACACCCTCGGCGCTCCAACGGACCACGTCGCCGCAGAACCGGCTGGCGCGATCCTCGACGAGCATCCCCATCTCGACGACGACATCGGGGTAGGTCGGCCCGCGCTGCTGGGCGGCGAAGTCGTCGAGGATGTCGGTCTCGTAGGCCACGGCCCCAGTGAAGCAGTCGGGCGGGGCGCTGTGCGAGCATGCGGGCCATGGAGAGCTTCACGGGCAGGGTCGCGGTCGTCACCGGCGGAGCGAGCGGGATGGGGCGAGAGCTCGTCCGGCAACTCGCGGCCGAAGGATGCCATGTCGCCATGTGCGACCTGTCGGTCGAGGAGATGGCAGAGACGCAACGGCTCGCGCTCGCCGACGCGCCGGACGGGACGGTCGTCACCACGCACGTGTGCGACGTGTCCGACGAGGCGTCGCTGATCGAGTTCCGCAACGCAGTGGTCAATCAGCACCAGACCGACCACGTCAACCTGCTGTTCAACAACGCCGGAATCGGCGGGGGCGGCTCGGTGATCGCCGATCCCCGAGAGGTGTGGGAGCGCACGTTCAACGTCTGCTGGGGTGGCGTGTACCTGGGCGTGCGCACCTTCCTGCCGTTGGTGATCGCCGCCGACGAGGGACACATCGTCAACACCTCGAGCGTCAACGGCTTCTGGGCGAGCATCGGCCCCGACCGACCTCACACGGCGTACTCCGCCGCCAAGTTCGCGGTCAAGGGGTTCAGCGAGGCGCTGATCACCGACCTCCGGGTGAACGCACCCCACGTCAAGGTGTCGGTGGTGATGCCCGGTCACATCGGGACCTCGATCGTCGAGAACTCGATGCGCCACGGCGCACAGGAACTCGACATGGAGACCGTCGAGATGGTGCAGTTGATGTCCGACATGTTCCGCGACCAGGCACCGATGACTGCCGCCGAGGCGAGCACCGAGATCCTCGACGGGGTCCGGGCCGGCCGGTGGCGCATCCTCGTCGGCGACGATGCGCGCAAGCTCGATGAGGCGGTGCGGGCCAACCCGGAGATCGCCTACGAGTCGTTGACCCTCGGCGACCTCACCTCGGGCAACGCCGGCACGCCATTCGCGGCCACCGACTGAGGGCGTCGCCCGCTGGAACTTTCGCGACGTCGACGACGTCGAAGTTCCATGGGGAGACACAACACAGCTCAAGCATCATTGGCACTCGTGGTTCTCGTCGGGCTGGGGGTCTCGGCATGCGGCAACGACGACGCCTCGTCGACGACGGCCACCGATTCGGCCGCCGAGATCACCGTCGCTCGACCCGGCGGGCTCGGTGAACTCGCCACCGACGACTCGGCCGAGGCGATCGACGGCACCGCCGCAGCAGGAGGCTCCGGCACGGCCGTGCCGGACCGCATCGGCGTCGAGGTGTCCGGTCGGGCACTGGCGACCACCGCCGGTGTGACCGTGTCCACGCCGGACATCCGGCGTGCCGTCGACGACACGCTCGACTCGATCGCCAGGAACAACGCCAGCGTGTACACCGCCGACGTGAACATCGGCGACGAACGCGAGGACGGCAGCATCGAGGGCTCGGGGTACTTCGTCGTCAAGGTCACGCCCGCCGACCTCGAACCGCTGATCGCCGACCTGGGAGCCACGGTGGGAACCCTGAGCGGTCGGAGCCAGGACACCTCAGACGTGACCGACCAACTGGTCGATCTCGAGATCCGCATCAGCGTCGAACGCAACGTGATCGAACGCTTCCAGGCGCTGCTCGACGATGCGACCTCGTTTCAGGACGTCGTCGACATCGAGCAGGTGATCAGCGAGCGCACGATCGCCCTCGAACAGCTCCTCGCGAGCCAGCGAAACCTCGAGAGCCGCGTCGAACTGGCGACGCTCACCATCGACCTCCAGTACGTCGCACCCACGGCGGAGCCTTCCGCCGCAGTCGACAACGGCGACGACACCGTCGGTGATGCGTGGCGAGCCGGCTGGGACGTGTTCGTCGGCATCCTGTTCACGATCGCCCTCGCCCTGGCGGTGGCGGCACCGTTCCTGGCGACCGCTGCGCTCGTGTTCGGCGTGGTGTGGCTGATCACGCGGCGACGGGCCCGCCCCACCGGCCCGACGTCGGCCCCCGCACCCGCCGCGCCCGTCAGCGAACGCGACGAGTCGCTCGCTGCCCCCAGCCGCGAGCCGTGAGCACGAGATCGCTGACGCTGCCGTCCGGGAAGGCGAACGGCGACCGCACCCCGGTGTGAGCCGCCACCTCCGGCAGCGTCAGCGGTCCGAAGGCACCGTCGGGATCGACGGTCCAGCGATGCCAACGATGGGCGGGCACCTCCACGAGGTCGAGGCGCGGCTCACCGAGCACGTCGATGGCGCCGTGTACCACGCCGCGTTGCTCGTATCCGAGATCGGCCCAGGCGCGGTCGCCGACCGGCTCCAGCACCGAGGGCGGTGCGGTGGCGTACCACTCGAGATCGAACGCGATCGGGGTCGGGTCGCCATACGCCCGCCCGAGTGCCTCGTCGGCGTCGTCGATCGCCGACGCGTACGTCTCGTTGCCGATCGACCACTGTTCCATCTCGGCGTCGCAGTGGTGCTCGGCCCACAGCGCCTCCCCCTTCACGATGAACGGGTCGGCGCGGACCGGCACCTCGAAGTCGGTGATGTGCAGCAGCGGGCGCCCGGCCCGAGCGAGCGACGCCCAGTACCAGGCGGTACGCCCGACGAGCCGGTGACCCGAAATCAGGCCGAGGGTCGCATCGGTGCTCCACGCGGCGAAGACCCACTCCTCCACCGGGGACGCCGGATGACGACCGTCGTGCACGTCACGATCGTCGGCGAAGGTGGGCATGATCAGGCAGACTACGAACCATGATCCGTTATCTCAGCCTCGACTGGATCAACGCACTGTCGGACGAAGTCGCCAACAGCGACCACATGCGCGACGTCGCCAACACCCATCGAATCGGCGTCACCCAGGTGGTGAGCAACGGGCCCGAGGGCGACGTCACGTATCACCTGACCGTCGGGGACGGCGCAGCATCGTTCGGGGCGGGGCCCGCCGACCCGGAGGACGTCAAGATGCAGCAGGACTGGGACACCGCAGTGGCCGTCGCGACCGGCGAGTTGAATGCACAGGAGGCGTTCATCGGTGGCCGCATCCTCCTGTTCGGCGACCAGCAGAAGCTGCTCGACTCGCAGCCCGTCTTCGGCGCCCTCGAAGCCGTCTTCGCCACCGTCCGCGAACGCACCACCTACACATGAATTGCAGCAGGGTCAGACCCCTGCCGCAATGCTGGAGCGACCGATGCCCGAGATGCCCGAGATCCAGGCGCATGCCGAGCGCCTCACCGAACGGTTCTCGGGTCGCGTCCTGAGCGGGTTCACACCGTTCAACTTCACCGCACTCAAGACTGCGGTGCCACCGCCATCGGACGCGTTCGGGTCGCCGCTGGTGGAAGTCGGGCGGCGAGGCAAGTACCTGCTGTTGGGTTTCGAGCCGGTCACCTTCGTGGTCCACCTCATGCAGGGCGGACGTCTCGTGCCCGACGAGAAGCGATCGGCCAAGCCACGGGGCGGTCAGGCTCGTTTCGTCTTCGAGCCGGTCGAGCTCGACGACGGATCGATCGACGAGACCGCCCTGCTGCTGACCGAGCAGGGCAAGGAACGGCGTGCCGGCGTGTGGTGCGTGCCGACCGCAGGTGCCCTCGAGTCACCACCGCTCGACAAGCTCGGCCCCGAGGCATCGACGATCACCGACGCCGAACTCGGCGCACTCTTCGCGGCCAACTCGATGCGCGTGCACGGGTTCCTGCGCGATCAACGGATGATCGCCGGCATCGGACGCCGCCTCGCGAACGAGGTCTGCCACCGAGCGCGCGTCTCACCCTTCGCGAACACCCGCAAGCTCAGCGTGGACGGGGCGGCGGTCGTCGCGGCGGCGATCCGCTCGTGCATCGACGACGGACTGGCGTACGAACGGACCCGCAGCGACATGAGTTCGTCGAAGGACCGTCCGAGCGCGATGCACAGTCGGACCGGTGATCCGTGCCCGGACTGCGGTGACGCGGTACGGGCCGTCGAGTACTCCGGCTACACCGTCAACTACTGCCCGACCTGCCAGACCGGCGGCAAGGTGTTGGCCGACAACACCACCAGCAAATTCCTGAAGTAGTCCTCGCCGAATACGCTCGGTGCATGCCGATCCATCTGCGCGCCGAAGCCGGCGACTACGCCCCCAACGTCCTGTGCCCCGGCGACCCGCTGCGTGCCCGCTACATCGCGGAGACGTTCTTCGATCCCGGCGCCCGAGAGGTCAACACCGAGCGAGGAATGCTCGGCTACACCGGCACCTTCGAGGGCAAGCCGATCAGCGTCCAGTCGACCGGGATGGGGTGTCCGAGTTCCGGGATCGTCTTCGAGGAGCTGATCATGCTCGGCGCGACCCGCCTGGTGCGCGTGGGCACCTGCGGGGGCCTCGGCGACGGCATGGCGATGGGCGACACGGTGATCGGCGTCGCCGCCTCCAGCGACGACCAGACGCCGCTTCGCTACGCAGCCATGGAGGGCTACGCACCGAGCGCCACGTTCTCGCTGGTGGAGACCGCAGCGCGGTTGAGCCGCGAGGGGACGAGCGGCGCCGTACACGTCGGCCCGATCGTCACCTCCGGGCTGTTCTACGATCCCGACCCCACGACGTTCGCCCGATGGAAGCGTCTCGGGCACATCGGCGTGGAGATGGAAGCGGCGATGATGTACACGATCGCGGCCGTGAAGGGCATCGAGGCACTGGCGATCATGACGGTCAGCGACCTCCTCGGCGAGACCGGCGACACCGTGCGGATCAGCGACGCCGATCTCAAGGCCGGCGTCGACCAGATGATGCGCATTTCGTGCGCAGTCGCCGTGTCATGATCTGCTGACTCAGCGTCCGTTGAGGGAACCCCTCCGACTCCAGGAGCGTCAGAACGCCATGATCCCTCGCACTGCACTCGCCCTCCTCGCCGTCTCCGCCCTTGCCCTCGCTGCCTGCGGCAGCGACAGCGACGGCGCATCGGGGTCGGCGCCGACCGCCGACGATCTCGCCGGACAGGCGTTCGAGTCGACCAGCGTCGAGGGCTACGACCTCGTCGAGGGCTCGACGATCGAGCTCGGCTTCGAGACCGACGCGCTCGGCGCCCGTGCCGGCTGCAACTCGTTGAGCGGTGGCTACACGATCACCGACGGCACCCTCGAGGTCGGGGCCATGGCGTCGACGATGATGGCGTGCGAAGACGCCCTGATGGCCCAGGACCAGTGGCTGAGCGAGTTCCTCACCAGCGGCCCCGACATCGTGCTCGACGGCGACACCCTCACCCTCACCGGGTCGGAGGCCACCGTCACCCTCGCCGCGGTGCAGCCGACGCCGCTCGAAGGAACGACGTGGGTCGTCTCCGGCACCGTGGCGAACGAGGCGGTCACGGTGAGCCTCGTCGACTCGGAGGCGTCGATGACGATCACGGATGGCCAGGCGCAGGTCGACACCGGCTGCAACACCGGATCGTCCACCGTGGAGGTCACCGACACCACGATCACGTTCGGGCCCCTCGCCCTGACGAGAATGGCCTGCGATGAAGAGCTCACGCGGCTCGAGGCGAGCGTCGTGCTCGCCCTCGACGGTGAGCTGACCTACGAGATCACCGGCGACACCATGACGCTCCGCAAGGACGGCGGCGTCGGACTCAACTTCACCGCCGAGTGACCTGCCCCCGCCCCCGAACAACTCACGCCCAGCGATGAGTTTCCGCGACACCTGCCGTCATTGAGACTCATCGCTGGGCGGTGCGCGACCTCACGACGCGCATCAGCCGGCGGGTGGTCGCTCCGAGCTGCCGACCGAAGCCGGCCTCGCGGACGCGTTCCACGCACCAGTCGATGCGCTCCGCTGCCGCGTCACGCGCCGCATCACGGTCACGGCCCGCGCTCTCCGCGTGTGTCGGATGGAGGTCGATCTCGATCGCGAGCCGGATCGACGGGACCGCGAGATCGAACCGCGCCGGGCCGTAGCCGGGCAGGTCGATCCTGTGCTGGCGCTCGAGCCCGACGAGTCCTGCTGCGACGAGGGCGTCCCCCAACACCACCTCACCGTGCGACTCGGCCGGACCTCCCCGAAGTCGGCCATCGAGCAACCCCAGGAAGCGTCGGATCCACGGACGTTGGGGCGACATCCAATCGATCGCCACCTCCCGGAGATCGCTGTCCGCGAGCTGCCCATCGCGCATCACCTGCTCGATGATCGACAGCAGGTCGATGGCGCCCACCCATCGGGCGAGATCCAGCGCGGTGCGTGCCCGGCTGGTGACCACGATGCCGTCGGGACGGCGGAGCACGTCACGGGGATGGAACGCGGCGGTGCGGTAGGGAACCACCCACCGCGCGATGGTCGGATGGCTGGCCGGCGGTGCGAGCACATGGACCCGACCGTCTCGTGGGAGGCGTCGCAGCCCCCACAGTCGACCCGCCGTTGGACCGCTGACGGCAACGTCAGGATGGGCGGCGCAGACCGCAGCACACCGAGCGACTTCGTCGAACGGGACCGCCGGGATCCTGTACACACCCTTGACGACGCTGACGAGGTTTCCTGCCTCGACCAGGCCGCGCAATGTCCGGTCCGACAGCCCGCTGCGATGCAGGTCGGCCCTCGACGCGACTCCGTGCTGCGTGCGCAGCAGCTCCAATGACTCAGCGGTGAAGAGCACCACCTGGCCTCCGTTCGACGACGTGTTCGAGGAGGGAATCGGTGGGGTGAGGTTACCGACGCTGCGGGTCGCTCTCCGCAAACATCCAGAGCGATGAGTCTTCGCGACGCATGTCGTCGCGAAGACTCATCGCCTTGATGGGACGCGGGTCAGATGAGGCCGAGTCCGGCGACGGCGTCTCGCTCGCTGACGAGTTCCGCTGCGGACGCATCGATCTTGGCGCGGCTGAAGTCGTCGATGTCGAGGCCCTGCACGATCTCGTACTCGCCGTCCTTGCACACACAGGGGAACGACGAGATGATCCCTTCGGGAACGCCGTAGCTGCCGTCGCTCACCACCGACATCGAAACCCAGTCGCCCTCGGGCGTACCGAGCGTCCAGTCGCGGACGTGATCGACCGCCGCCGACGCTGCCGACGCGGCCGACGACGACCCGCGAGCGTCGATGATCGCTGCGCCGCGCTTGGCGACGGTGGGGATGTAGGTCGAGTCGTACCACTCGTGGTCGCCGACGGCGTCGTAGGCGCGCCGACCGTTGACCTCGGCGTGGAACAGGTCGGGGTACTGGGTGGTCGAGTGGTTGCCCCAGATGGTCATCTTGGTGATGTCGTTGACCGAGGCGCCGAGGCGTTGCGCGAGCTGCGCCTTGGCACGGTTGTGGTCGAGACGGGTCATCGCGGTGAAGCGACGAGGATCGAGGTCGGCGGCGTTGCGCTGCGCGATCAGCGCGTTCGTGTTGGCCGGGTTGCCGACCACGAGGATCTTCACCGCGGGTGTCGCCGACCTCGACAGCGCCTCACCCTGCGGCTTGAAGATTCCACCGTTCGCCGAAAGCAGGTCGGCACGCTCCATCCCGGCCTTGCGCGGCATCGAGCCGACGAGGATCGCGATGTCGGCGTCGCCGAAGGCCGTGTCGGCATCGTCGGTGCACACGATCTCCGACAGCAACGGGAAGGCGCAGTCGTCGAGTTCCATGCGCACACCCTCGAGCGCGCCGAGCGCCGGGGTGATCTCGAGCAGTTGCAGCGACACGGGCGTGTCCGGCCCGAGCATCGAGCCCGAGGCGATACGGAAGAGGATGCTGTAGCCGATCTGGCCAGCAGCACCGGTGACGGCGACACGAACGGGAGTGGTCATGTTCCGAGCGTACGCCCGGAGCCGGCAGCGACCCAAGCGCGCACACCCACCGAAATCTGCCTCCGTCGTCGCGCCAGGCGCGACGATCCAGGCATTTTTCGGGTCAGGGCTGGCCGAGGACTGCGCCGATCAGGTCGGCGTAGAAGTTCTGCCCCGACTGGGTGAGGTGGATGCCGTCGTCGTAGAAGCAACGCCCTTCGCAGCCCGGCGACAGCGCCTCCCAGTCGATCACCGTGACGTTCGGGTGCGTCGCCGGAACCGCCCGGAGCTTGGCGTTGTTGTCGGCGATCCACCCGCGATCGGCCTTGCCGGTCAGCAACAGCACGACCGGCACGTCGGCGACGGTCGCCAGCATCTGATCGAGTGTCTCCTGGCTGAAGCCACCGTTGGTACCGAGGTGGATCACCACCACCGACCCGAACGTGCCGTTGTCGCGCAACTCCGCCATCGTGGGCACGAAGTTCTTCATCTGCCGACTCACCAACGCATCCACCTGGAACCCCCGTGCCTGCAGTTCCTCGGCGGCGCCCAGCATCACCGAGTCGCCCAGCGCCACCAGCGGAAAGCCCGTCACCGTCGGGGGCACCGTCAGGGGCGTGATGCCCTCCAACGACGAGATCACCCCGAGCTGGGTCACCGGCGGAGCCGTCGTGGGGGGCACGGTGGGCTCGATGGGCGCCGGCGTCGTCGCCGACACCGGCGGCTCGACGGCGAGGGAGCCCGCCGCATCGGTGATCGGGGCGACGGCTCCATCGGCCGGCGGATCGAGCGTGGTGGTCGGCGCAACGGTCGTGGTCGTCGTCGTCGTCGTGGTCGTCGTGGAGACGGTCGGGATCGCGTCGACCTCGAGGAGATTGGTCGTGAACTCTCCGCCGGCATCGAGGGCCTGGGCGATCTCGTTCTGCTCGAGCGGCGCCCGCAGCAGGACCGCGCCGAGCACGAGGCCGAACACGGCGACGACGGCGATTCCTGCGTTGAGGACCAGCTTCGGGCGACGCCGACGCCCGGAGCGCACCGCGCGCCGCCACTGCCTGAACCGACCGGTGCGGATCGGGGTCTCGATGAAGTGGTACGACGCCTCGGCGACGATCACCGTCAGGATCGTGGCGAGCACGAACTCCCGAAACGTCAACTTGTTGCCGGCGACCCCGCGGATCATCTGGTAGATCGGCCAGTGGTACAGGTACAACCCGTACGACCGCACCCCGATCCACACCAGCAGACCACGACCGAGCAGCCGGTTGGCCGACGCGCCCCGATGCGTGATCGCCGCGATGACCACGATGGTGGCGATGCTGCACAGGAAGAGCCCGCCGCGGAACAGGAAGGGGTCGGCACCGCTCGGCGTGGCGAGATACGTGGTCCAACACATCCAGCCGAGGAACAGCAGCGCCATCAGCGCGAGGACGTCGAACGAGCGGCCCTTCGACCGCAACGGCCCACGGACCACGGCGAGCGGGCGCCAGACCATCGCGAACGCGGACCCGAGCAGGATGCCCGCGAGGCGCGACACCGTGCCCAGATACAGCGTGTCGATCTTGCCGATGGGGCGGTCGCCGATCCACCAGTAGGCGTCGGGAGTGACGGCGGGATCGCCGATCGGCCCGGGGTAGTAGAGCATCGCCACGACGACGGTGAGCACCACGGCAGTCACGAAGAGCCACCGGCTCACGTCCGCGACGCGGCGCGTGCCCGCCCGTCCGAGCAACACGACCATCACGACGGGCCAGACGAGGTAGAACTGCTCCTCGACAGCAAGGCTCCACAGGTGGCGCAGTGGGGCGAAGTCACCTGCTGCGGTGTACCCCTGTCCGACCCAGATCTGGTAGTAGTTCGACACGTAGAGCAGGCCGGCGACCACATCGCCGCGCAGCTGCCCGAGCGCCTCGGTCTTGAACACCGCGGTCCACGCGACGACGATCGCCATCATCGTGAACAGCGCCGGCAGCAGGCGGCGCGCCCGGCGCATCCAGAACTGCCGCAACGAGATGCGATACGTGCGCTCCCGTTCGGAGATCAGCAACAGCGTGATCAGGTAGCCGGAGATCACGAAGAACATCTCGACGCCGAGGAAGCCACCGGGCAGCCAGTCGCTGTTGGCGTGGTACACCATCACCGCAACCACGGCGAGCGCGCGCATCCCGTCGAGACCCGGCAGGTACGGGACTCGACTGATGTACGCGGTGTCCTCGCGTTTGACGGGCTGACCCCGGGGCGGGGCGAGGGTCGACATGGAGGATCCAGTATCGCCGAGGGGGCGGTCCGCGCAGCGTCATCCCGCCGACGAGACGATCGGGCCGGAGCCCCGGCCAGGCCTCAGGACGGGTTCTGCAACCTGCCGCTGATCAGGGCGGCGTAGTAGTCCTGGCCGTCGGGCCTCAGGTGGAATCCGTCGGAGTAGAAACAGTCTCCCGGACACGAACCGGCGAGACCCGCCCAGTCGAGCAGTGACACGTTGGGGTAGGTGTTGACGGTGTCGTAGACGAGCCCGTTGTTCTCTGCCGTGTAATCGCGTGGCACGTCGATCGTGAGCAGCAGCACCTGGGGCACTCCGGCCAGCGCGTCCATCATGCGGTTCATGTCGCTCGCATTGATCGGACCGTTGGTGCCCAGGTGGACGACGACCACGTCGCCGAGACGGCCCTGCTGTTCGAGTTGCAGGATGGTGTCGAGTCCGTTGACGAACGCCCGGCTCTCGACCGCGTCGACCGTGAAGCCGTCGGCTGCGAGTTGAGTGGCCGCGCCCTTCATCACCGAGTCGCCGAGCGCCAGCTTCGCCACGGGGACGGCTGCGACCGTCGTCGAGGTGGTCTCGACCGGCGGCGGGGCCACCGCAGCCGAGCCGGACGGGTCGGTGACCGCGGTGCCGGAAGCGACGGTGTCGGATGACGTGGCATCGACCACGGGCTCCTGCACAACGGCATCGTCGACACCGTCGCAGTTCGGGTCGTTGACGACGTCACACGTCGACGCCTCCGCCAGGTCGAGCGACTGGCGCACCTCGCTCTCGACGACGTCGGCGGTTGCCAGGCTGACACCGGCGAACACCGCGAACGCCGCGAAGACGACGCCGCCCGCCAGCAACGCATTCCTGGCACCCGTGGCGGGCGATCGTCGGAGTCGGCGCCACGACTCGCCCATCGTCCCCTTCCTGATCGGTGTCTCGATGAAGCGGTACGACAGTTCGGTGATGATGCAGGTGGCGATCATCGCGAACACGAACTCGTGGAACTTCAGGTGCACGCCAGCGATGTTGCGGATGATCTGGTAGATCGGCCAGTGGTACAGGTACAGCCCGTACGACCGGGTGCCGATCCACAGCAGCACCGGGATGCTGAGCACCTTGGAGGTGGCGGCCCGTTCGTGGGTGACCGCGGCGATCATCATCAACGTCGCCACCGCACACAGCAGGAATCCGCCGCGGAACAGCAGGGGGTTGCCGCCGTCGGGGCCGATCAGCCACATCCACCACGCCATGGCGGCGAGAGCGAGGAATCCGAGCAGGGCGACGACGTCGAGGAGCGGCCCCTTGGTGCGCAGTGGCCCCCGCATGACGGCGACCGGCCGCCAGACCATCGCGAACGCTGCGCCGAGCAGCAGGCCGGCGGCACGGCTGAACGTGCCGAGATACGACCAGTCGAACTTCGAGATCTCGCGGCCGAACACGGACCAGTAGGCGTCCGGCGTCACCTCGGGCGTTCCGATCGGGCCCGAGGTGTACACGAGGGCGGTGACGATCGTGATGCCGAGCGCGGCGAGCACCAACCATCGGCTGATGTCGGCGATGCGCCGCGACCCGCCGCGGAGCAGCGCGAACATCACCAGCGGCCACACGACGTAGAACTGTTCCTCGACGGCCAGGCTCCACAGATGGCGCAACGGAGCGAACTCGTTGGCCGCCGTGTAGCCGGCTCCGGTCCAGATCTGGTACCAGTTCGACACGTACAGCAGTGCGGCGATCACGTCGCCACGCAGCTTTCCGAGCGCGTCGCGGTCGAACAGCGACGTCCAGATCGTCAAGGCGATCAGCATCGTGAAGAGCGCCGGGAGCAGGCGGCGGGCGCGCCGGTACCAGAAGTGCTTCATGTCGACGGTCGACGTGCGCTCCTTCTCGGAGATCAGGAGGAGCGTGATCAGATATCCCGAGATCACGAAGAACACCTCGACACCGAGATACCCACCCGGCAGCCAGTCGGCGTTGGCGTGATACACCATCACCGCGACCACGGCGAGCGCCCGCATGCCGTCGAGGCCGGGGAGGTAGGGCACCCGGCTGATCTCGACCGACTTCGGCGGGCGCGACGGCCTCGGCATGTCGTCGAGGGTGTCCGGGCCCTTGCCCCACGGGATGCCGATGCGCTGTTTCGGTCGGACGTCGGCCCGCGTCGGCGCGTGGGCGGAGGACTCGGCGGACCCCGGGTTCACGTGGCGCTCTGGTCCTGTCCCGGTTCGCCGCTGCCGTCCACGAGACCGAGGTTGTCGCAGATCGCGACGACCGAGTCGGGCCGGTTGAGCGCGTAGAGGTGCAGCCCGGGCGTACCCGCCTCGATCAGGTCGGCGCACAGTTGCGACGCGACGTCGATGCCGATGCGACGGACCTCGTCGGGGTCGTCGGTGGCGTCGAGGCGATCGGCCAGCCACGTCGGCAGCGCGGCGCCGCTCATGTCAGCCATCCGCTTCACCTGCGCCTTGTTGGTGATCGGCATGATGCCCGGCAGCACCGGCTTGTCGACGCCGAGGTCGGAGAGTTCGTCGACGAGGCGGACCCAGTGTTCGACCTCGAAGAAGAACTGGGTGAGTGCGAAGTCGGCGATCGACAGCTTCGCCGCGAGATGACGCCGGTCGGTGGCGCGATCCGGTGACCGCGGATGGACCTCGGGATGAGCGGCAACCCCCGCGGCGAAGGCTCCCGACGCCACGACGTCCTCGAGCAGTTCGAGCGCGTACAGGTAGTCGCCCGCCTCCTCGCGGCCATCGGCCGGTGGGTCACCACCCAGGGCGAGGATGTTCTCGATCCCGAGCTCCTGGTAGTTGTCGAGCAGCGTGGCGACGTCGGCGCGGGTGTGCCCGCGACACGTCAGGTGCGGCATCGGGACCCACGGCGTCTCGACACGCATCCACTCCACGACGTCACCGGTGCGGTGCCGATCGGAGCCGCCGGCGCCGTACGTGATCGACACGAAGTCGGGATGCAGCGCTTCGAGCGCGGCCACCGTGCGACCGAGGGTCATGTGCGCGCCCGACGTCTTCGGCGGGAAGAACTCGAACGACAGCGTGCGCCCTCGTTCGAGCAGCGTCGGGATCCGGACCATCAGACCAAACTATCCACCGCAGCGCCGCGGGACTGGCCAGACGCGAGGGTCAACGAAACCACCCGTACCCAGGTGGTACCTTCCGCGTTGACCCGGCCGGGTCAACGAACGAGGGGACAGACACTCATGGACATGGTCAACATCTGGAAGACAGTGGTGCTCCAGCGTTACGCGAAGTTCGACGGACGTGCGAGCCGCGGTGAATTCTGGTGGTTCGCGCTCGCGAACTTTCTCATCTTCATCGTGCTCGCCATCCTCATCCAGATCAGCGGGATCTTCTGGATCGTCTACGTCGGATATGCGCTCGCCGTCATCGTGCCGAGCATCGCGGTGGCGATCCGCCGCCTGCACGACACCAACAAGTCCGGATGGTGGCTGCTGATCGGGCTGATCCCGTTCGGTGGGATCGTCCTGTTGGTGTTCTACATCCTCGAAGGCACCAACGGCCCGAACGACCACGGCGCGGCCGCCGAACCCGCCGCCGAAGGCTGACCGGTCGTGTAGCAGGGGTCAGACCCCTGCTACACGGCCTCAGTGGCGGAAGTGGCGCTGGCCGGTGAAGACCATGGCGATGCCGTGCTCGTCAGCGGCGGCGATCACCTCGTCGTCACGCACCGACCCGCCGGGTTGGATCACCGTGACGATGCCGGCCGCTGCGGCGGCGTCGAGGCCGTCACGGAAGGGGAAGAAGGCGTCGCTCGCGCAGGCGCCCCCGGTCGCCCGACCGGCTGAGCGCTCGGCGGCGATCCGTGCGGAGTCGAGCCGGTTCTGCTGGCCGGCCCCGATGCCGAACGCCTGCAGATCCTTGGCGTAGACGATCGCATTGCTGCTCACCGCGGCGCACACCTGCCAGGCGAACTCGAGGTCGGCCCACTGCGCATCGGTCGGCTGGGTGGAGGTGACCACCCGCCACGCGTCGCTGCGGCCGGCGACCGGATCGGGTTGCTGGACGAGCAGCCCGCCGTCGACCGGGCGGACGTCGAAGGGTAGGGGCGAGGCTGCATTGGCCGACATCACCCGGAGGTTCTTCTTCGCCGAGAAGATCTCCAGCGCCTCGGGCTCGAAGTCGGGCGCGATCACCACCTCGGTGAACACGTCGCCGAGCGCCGTCGCCATCTCGGCGGTCACGGTGCGGTTCGCCGCCACGATCCCACCGAAGGCACTCACCGGATCACACGCGTTGGCACGGATGTAGGCCTCGGTGATGTCACCGGCCACCGCAACGCCACACGGATTGGCGTGTTTCACGACGACGCAGGCAGGGTCGTCGAACCGGTGGACCAGGCGCCACGCCGCCTCGGTGTCGAACACGTTGAGGTAGCTGAGTTCCTTGCCGCCGTGCTGGGTCATCGAGTCCCACCAACTCGCCGCTCCCGCTTGCCGGTAGCGAGCCCCCTGCTGATGCGGATTCTCGCCGTAGCGGAGCGGTTGCGCGAGATCGAGCGCGAGGTGGATCGACGGCGGCAGACCCGGTACCGGGTCGGAGGCATCGGCGAGGGTGGTCTCGTCGAACCAGGTCACGATCGCCGCGTCGTAGGACGCGGTGTGGGCGAAAGCCGTGCGTGCGAGTCGGCGTCGAGTCCCGTCGCCGAGCGAGCCGTCGCTGCGCAGCTCGCCGAGGACCGCGTCGTAGTCGGCCGGGTCGACGACGACGCCGACGTGCGCGTGGTTCTTGGCCGCAGCGCGCACCATCGCCGGTCCACCGATGTCGATCAACTCGATGCTGGGATCGGACGAGAACGGGTAGAGGTTGACCACGACGAGGTCGATCGGATCGATGCCGTGATGTTCCATGTCGGCGACGTGTTCGGAATCGGTCGGGTCGGCCAGGATCCCGCCATGGATCTTCGGGTGGAGCGTCACGACGCGGTGGCCGAGGATCGCAGGGAGCCCGGTGAGTTCGGCGACGTCCGTGACGGGCACGCCGGCATCGCCGATGGCCCGTGCGGTTCCGCCACTCGACACCAGGCTCCATCCGAGTTCGTGGAGCGAGGAGGCGAAGTCGACGATGCCGGACTTGTCGTAGACGGAGAGCAGAGCGGTGGGCACGACCCGACCGTAGTCAACCGAAGGACGTCGTCGAGCATGTCACTGGCGACGACACTTCGGGCGATCGCGCAGGGAGCACCCACCGCAGGACTACGGTCGGCGACGGGGACGCGAACACGACGAACACGGAGGGAATCCAGACATGGACACCAGCAACTTCAAGATGCCTGATTGGCTGATGATCGGCGGAGGCGCAGCGATGCTGATCCTCGGCTTCGCGCTCGACTGGACAACGGTCGACACCGGTTTCGCCTCGGCGAGCGGTGACGGTCCGTTCGACTACTTCATCACCGGCGGTCTCGCCTGGATCCTGATCGTTGCCGTCGGGGGCCTGGCCGTGGCGCACGGGCTCGGCAAACTCCCGGAGTCGCAGCCGTGGCCGCTCATCTTCCTCGGCATGGCGTCACTGGGAACGCTGCTGATGCTGCTGTGCCTCCTCCTCGGTGCGAGGTTCGACTTCGCCGACCGAGGCATCGGGATGTACGGGGCGCTGGTGTGGGCGATCATCGCCGAGGTCGGGGCATACCTCAACTTCACCGGTGCGGGAGGCGACCTCAAGGACCTCACCGACATGGACAAGCTCAAGTCGAGCTTCTCCCAGGGCGGCGGTGCCTCCGGTGACGCCACGCCCCCGCCGCCCCCTGCGTCCGCCCCGACCGACGACGATCCGCTCCCGCCGCCGCCCACCAACTGACTGTTCTCGTGAACCGTTGCGGAATAGCTCCGCAACGAGTTCACGAGAAGCGATCAGAGTGAGGCCACGATGTCGGCCATCAGCTCGCCGGCCTCGGTCGGGTTGAGGCCGACCTTGACGCCAGCGGCCGCGAGTGCGTCCATCTTCCCCTGGGCCGTGCCCTTGCCGCCCGAGACGATCGCGCCGGCGTGGCCCATCTTCTTGCCCGCCGGGGCGGTGACGCCGGCGATGTAGGCGCTCATCGGCTTGGTGACGTTGGCCTGGATGTACTCGGCGGCCTCCTCCTCGGCCGAACCGCCGATCTCGCCGATCATCATGATCGCGTGCGTTTCCGGATCGGCCTGGAACTCGGCCAGGCAGTCGATGAAGTTCGTCCCGGGAACGGGGTCGCCGCCGATGCCGACGCAGGTCGAGACGCCGATCCCCTTCTGCTTGAGCTCGTACAGCGCCTGGTAGGTCAACGTGCCGGAGCGGCTGACGATCCCGACATTGGGGCCCTCGGCCGATGGCACCTGGGCGATCTCGCCGGCGGTGATGCCGATGTTGCACTTGCCGGGGCTGATGATTCCCGGGCAGTTCGGACCGAGCAGGCGGGTACCGGGGAAGTCGCGGATCAGGGTGTTGTAGGCCTTGGCCTCGTCCTGGGCCGGGATGCCCTCGGTGATGCACACGACGAACCCGATGCCGGCAGCGGCCGCTTCGAGGATCGCGTCGGATGCGAACTTCGGCGGCACGGCGACGAACGATGCGTCGGCTCCGGTCGCCGCAACCGCTTCGGCAACCGAATCGAAGATCGGGATCCCGTCGACGTCCTGGCCGCCCTTGCCCGGCGTGACACCGCCGACGATCTGTGTGCCGTAGTCACGGTTGCGAAGGCCGTGGTACTTGCCCTGCCCGCCCGTGAGGCCCTGGACGACGACCTTGGTGTTCTCGTTGACGAAAATGGCCATGACTACTTCCTCACTTCGCGATCGCAACGGCCGCACGGGCGGCGTCGAGCATGGTGGGCTCTGAACGGAGCTCGTCGGCGGGGATGCCGGCGTCGAGCAGAATCTGGCGGCCCTCCTCGGCATTGGTGCCGTCGAGGCGGATCACGATCGGAGCCCGCAGGTCGACGCGACCCATCGCCTCGACGATGCCCTTGGCGACCTCCTCGCCCCGGGTGATGCCGCCGAAGATGTTGATCAGGATCGACTGGACCTTGTCGTCGAAGTTGATCACCTCGAGCGCTCCCGCCATCACGTCGGCATTGGCGCCGCCACCGATGTCGAGGAAGTTAGCCGCTGACCCTCCGACCTGGTTGACCACGTCGAGTGTCGACATCGCGAGGCCGGCACCGTTGGCGATGATCCCGACCGTGCCGTCGAGGCCGATGTACTGCAGACCCTTCTCGGCCGCCATCTTCTCGCGCTCGTCCATTTCGGTGAGCCCACGGAACGCTTCCCACTCGGGATGGCGGAACTCGGCGTTCTCGTCGAGGGTGACCTTGGCGTCGAGGGCGTGCACCTCCCCCGTCGGCTTGAGGATCAGCGGGTTGATCTCGGCGAGGTCGCAGTCGCCCTCGGTGAAGCAGCGGTAGAGCTTCACCAGGATGTCGGCGGCGCCGTCGAGCGCTCGCTCCGGAAGCTTCGCATCGACGCAGGCCTGGCGGGCGGTCGCCACGTCGAGACCGTCGACCGGATCGATGTGGAGCTTCACGATCGCGTCGGGGTTGCTCTCGGCGACCGCTTCGATCTCGACGCCGCCCTCGGCCGACAGCATGAGGAGGTGCTTCTTGGCGGCACGGTCGAGCGTGAACGACGCGTAGTACTCCTCGTCGATGTCGGAGGCCTGCTCGATCCAGAGTCGCTTGACGACGTGGCCCTTGATGTCCATGCCGAGGATGTTGCCGGCGTGCTCTCGCACCTCGGCCTCGTTGTCGGCGAGCTTGATGCCACCGGCCTTGCCGCGGCCGCCGACCTGCACCTGCGCCTTGACGACGACCGGGTACCCGGCCTGGTTGGCCTCGGTGACGGCCTCGTCGACGGTGTCAGCGGGACCACCCCGGCTCACCGGGATGTCGTAGCGGGCGAAGTACTGCTTGCCCTGATACTCGAAGAGATCCACGTGGGGGTACTCGCTTTCTTGGTGGTTCGATCGGTGGTGTTCAGTCGATGTCGCGGTCGTCGAGCGCCTGCTCGAGCCACTGGCCGATGGCCTTGAGCGACGAGCCGGGTCCGAAGATCTCCGCGACACCCTGCTCGCGCAGGGCGCGAGCGTCGGCGTCGGGGATCACGCCGCCGCCGAACACGAGCACGTCGCCGAGGTCACGGGCACGGAGCTCGTCCATCACACGCGGGAAGAGCGTGAGGTGCGCACCCGACAGCAGCGAGAGACCAACGCCATCGGCGTCCTCCTGCAGCACGGTTTCGGCGATCTGCTCGGGCGTCTGGTGGAGCCCGGTGTAGATGACCTCGAACCCGTGGTCCCGCAGGGCCCTGGTGATGGTCTTCGCGCCACGGTCGTGGCCATCGAGACCCGGCTTCGCCACGACGATGCGATACGTGCGCTTCACGAAGCAGGAACCATAGGGGAAGACCCACCACCGTGCCGAAACGACGGCCGGCCAACCGACCTGCCCATCACGTCCGGGCCCGAACTCCAGATGTGACAGCGCTCCCGCACCGGCACACTGTGGGGGTGTCGAATGCTGCCGCTCCACGGCCCGTCAAGCTGAAGTCGCCGTGGGCGCGCGCGATCGCGCCGGTCGCCGGAGGCATCGCCTTCCTCGTGGTGCTCGGCCTCGTCACCTGGGGCATCGCCGCCTGGATCTCCCGTGACGGCGTCGAGACCACCGAGCGGCTCGCCCCGACCACCTTCACTGTCGGGTCGGTCCGGTCGGCCGCACAGATCGTCGAGGAGGACGGCCCGATCCTCTTCCCCGGGCTCAACACCACGAGCGGCGAACGCACCCTCGTCCTCGACCATCAGGGCGACGACCCCACGCGAGGATGGCGGATCTTCTACGCCTACCCGGTCGGTCGCCCCGACTGTCTCATCGAACAGGTCGTCGGGACCGCCGACTTCGTCGACTGCGACGGCACGACGATCTCGGTCGACGAGTTGTCGCCGCCCGAGTCCGGTGTCAACCCGGTGGTCGAGGACCAGCGCACGCTGATCATCGACCTCAGCGGCGTCACGACCGGCTGATCAGCTCACGGCGACGGCGTCGACCAGGCGCTCGGCGAAGATCTCGCTGTGCTGGTCGAGCTTGCTGCGGCTGAGCGCCATTCCACCGATCACGTAGGCGCCGGTGTCACCGAGGGCCTGGTCGAGCTTGTCGAGTGCCTTGCCGGGATCGAGTGCGAACGTGCAGAAACCGACCGCACGTTTGCCACGCATGGCCGGGAGATTGGCGATGTTCGACACCGCCCACGGCGCCTGGCCGAATACGAAGGCACCGTGCACCCAGGTGCCGACCATGATCAGGTCGGCCTCCTGGATCGAGCCGTAGTCGGGCTGCTTCACCCTCGACAGCCCGGTGATGCTCCACCGTTCCTGCGCCAGGAGGTCGGCGACCTTCTCCGCGGCGTGCCACGTGTTGCCCGTCAGACTCTCCACCAAGATCGCTGCCTTCACGGGGTCGATTCTTGCAGGTCTGGTGCGATCGCTCCCACCTCCGAGCACGTCATCGGCGATCCCGGCCGGGTCACCATCCGATCTGATCGCATCCCCGGTGATCGTCCGGTTCGATCTGGAACGTGCCATGGGTGACGCCGTACGAGTCCGCGAGTCGCTCTCGGGCCCGATCGAGCACGGCGTGCGTGTCGACGCCACCGGTCGTGACGAGGTGGGCCGAGACGGCATCCATCTCCGACGTGAGGGTCCACACGTGGAGGTCGTGCACGTCGACGACGCCGTCGATCGCGGCCAGATCGTCGGCGAGCCGATCCAGATCGACGTGGGCGGGCGCGTCCTGGAGCAGGATCCGCACGGCCCGTCGACCGAGCCGCCACGTCCGGGGCAGGATCCAGAGCCCGATCGCCGCGCCGACGAGCGAGTCGATCCACGTCCACCCGAACACCTGGAGCAGCACGGCGGCGACGATCACACCGATCGAGCCCACCATGTCGGCGAGCACCTCCAGGTACGCACCCTCGACGTTGACCGACTCGGTTGCTCCCTCGCGAAGGAGTGCGAATGCAACGAGATTGGCCGCCAAGCCGAGCACGGCGACGATCAGCATCGGACCGCCGAGCACCTCGGGCTCGGCGCCGAGCCGGCGGATCGACTCGATCACCACCCACAGGGCCACGCCGAACAACAGCAGCGAGTTGACGAACGCAGCGAGGATCTCGAGGCGGTACAGACCGAAGGTGTGATGCGATCGTGTCGCCGAGGTGTCGCGCTCGAACCGTGAAACGAGTTGGATCGCGGCGAGGGCCATGCCGAGGCCGACGACGTCGGTGAGCATGTGGCCTGCATCCGACAGCAGGGCCAACGAGTTGCTCCACACCGCGGCGACCGCCTGCACCACGAAGAATGCGGCGATGACGCCGAACGCCGCGATCAGCCGACCTCGGTGCCGCTCGCCTGCCCGGGCCAGGCCCGTCCCGTGCCCATGATCGTTGCTCGCCACGGCACTATTCTCACCCATTGAGAACATAAGGGCAACCACGACGCTGCGGAGGACTGCCCTGTCGTCGCCGTCAGCTGGAGACGGGAATCTGGACCGTGAACACCACCTCGTCGAACTCGCCGAATCGCGCCGCCACGTCGAACGTCCACAGCCCGGCCACCGGCAGGTCGACGTCGACGCCCACGACGTGGTTCGGCCCGGCGGGCACCACCTCGAGTTCCAGCGGGCCGAGATCGGCGGCGGGCAGGCTGGCGCTGACCGTGATCTCATCGGCGCGATCGAGCCCGCCGCCCGGCGACGTGAGGTACACGTGCAACTCGGTTCCACCGGTCACGGCCGGCTCCAACTCGACCTGCATGATGCGTTCGCCGACGATCACCGAGGCCGACTCGGTCGTTGCGGCCGAGGGCGGCGGGGGCGAGTTCACCAGCCCGGCGGTCGCCATGAGGATGAGCGCCATGCCGGCGATCTCGAGCAGCACGGTGCGGCGAAGAGCAGGCGGCGCCTCCTGGGCGACCGGATCGGACGCAACGTCGTCGTCGACCGCGGTCGCCGCCGCACCCAGGTCCGCCGCCACCGCGGGCGCGTCGTCGCGCCGCTCGTCGTGTTCGTCGTCGTCGTCGTCGGAGCGCGCCATGCGTCGGCTGAACGATGCGATCGCCACGACGACGGCCACCAGCAGCAACTTCACCACGAGCCAGCGGCCGTAGGCGGTGTCGGTGAGGTTCGCGAACGAACCCAGCTGACGCCACGCGTTGAGGCTTCCCGTCAGCGCCAGCGCAACGACCGAGCCGAGCGCCCACGGGGAGAACTGCGATGCCGTCCACCAGAACCAGTTCCGCGGGACGCCGGCGACCAGCAGGACGAGCCCACCGAGCCAGATCGACATCGCTGCGAGGTGCACCACGGTGGCGCCGAACCCGGCCAGCACGCTGTCACCGGCAACCGCGTGGCCTCCGGCGGCGACGACACCGAGCACCACCATCGAGGCCAAGGCAACCTCAACGCGTCCGGCTGCCGAGCCGAGAAACGTCCGCGCGGGGATGAACAGAGCGAACAGCCCGATCGCCGCGAGCCGCGCCAGCCACCATCGACCGGACTGGATCTGGACCACGTCGCCGACGGACAGGTACGACCCGCTGATCAGGTGGGCCTGCCCTGCGAACATGAAGATCGTGCCGACGACAGCGGCGAGCGCCGCAACGACGAGCACCATGCCGAGACGACGTTCGCCGATCAGTTCGGGGACCAGCACCGCAGCCAGGAACAGCGCCCCCAGCAACACGCCGATCCCGGCGAAGCTCATGAAACGCCCGACTCCCAGGAGCAGCGACTCCGACGGGCTCGATGCGCTGGCGTCGAAGATGTCCTCGAGCACGCCGGGAGCGGTGGGCGATTCCTCACCGACGGAGAAGGTGAACGCGCCACGGATCTTGTGCGAGTCGGCCGACACCGCCTGCCAGCCGACGACGTACGTTCCGTCGGCGATCGTGCCCGGGACCTCCGCGCTGATCGTGTCGTCACCCCCAGCCTGCGAGATCGGACCGAGCGGGACCGGATCGCCCTCGCCGTCGACCAGCAGGATCGCCTGACCGATCGGATCGACGTCCTCACTGAAGCGCAGGAGGATCTCCTCGGGCGTGTTCCCGAGGATCGCCTGGTTCGCAGGCGTCGACGAGATCAGCTCGGCGTGCGCCAGCACCGTGCCGGCCGGCACGCCGACGGCGCCGATCACGACGGCACCGATCGCGAGCAGCACTGTCGCGAGGCTCGCCAGCCGGCGCCGGAGTGCAGTGGTGACCACGATCACTCGCTCTCAGCCGGCAGCAGCGCGAGCGCTGCGGGAACGGAACCAGACGTAGACGCCAATCCCGGCGATCGCCAGCATCGACACGATGAAAACGATCGTTCCGGTGTCGGAGTTGCCGTTCTCGTCAGTCGACACAGCGATCGCCGGCGACGAGCTCGACGCGGCCACTTCGGTCGTGGCGACGACCTCGGTGGCCGGCTCGGCGGTCGTGGCCGGGGCCAGGGTCGTCACCGGGTTCTCGGACGTCGCCGGGGCTGCGGTGGTGGCGGGCGCAGTCGTCGTGGCGACCGGCCCGGTCAGGAGCATCGCGGGCGCGGGCTCGTCGAGCTCCTCACCCGGCTCGGTCGGGATCGCGATCCAACGGATAACTCCCTCTTCGCAGCGTTGTACGAACGGGAAGTAGATCGTCACGTCGGGCGTGGGCGGCAGGGTCATCGACACCGAGAACGTGCCCTCGACATCGTCGGCGAGCGGACCGCCGACGAACGTGACCACGTCACCATCGATCGAGCCCTCCCATCCGTCGACTGCATCGGGGTTCGCATCGGTGACCCCATCGGGAAGGCGCATGTCGAGCTGCACGGTGGGCGAGCCCTCGCACCCGTGCTCGACGGTGAAGGCAACCGATACTGCCGAACCCGCCTGGGCCTCCGTGGGGTCGGGATCGATGTGCGCCGACGCGGGCGCCGCGAACCCGAGCGCGGCGGCAGCGAGCGCGAGACAGAGGACGACGGCTCGGCGGAACATGGCGCCCCGAGCGTAGAGGACGAGGCGCGGATCACACAGGCGGCTCCATCCGTAGAATGGACCGATGCGATCACCAACCCGAGCCGACGACACCGACGCGTCGGTCGTGGTCGAGCCCGACGTCGACCAGTCGGTGTCCGACGAGACCACGGAGCGCCTGCTCAAGGGCGTCCTGATCGCCATTTCGGCCGTGATCGTGCTCGGGCTGTTCGCCGGAGCGGCGAACTGGGCGCTCCAGGGCGACGAGGCACCGCCGACCCCGATGAACGCCGTCGACGTCGGGTTCCTCCAGGACATGCTCGACCACCACGAACAGGCGCTGCTGATCTCCAACCTGTATCTCGACAACCAACCCGATGGCCCGGCGTCGCCGTACGCCAATGAGGTCATCATGTTCCAGACCCGCGACATGGGCTGGATGCGCGACTGGCTCGCCGAGGAGGGCTACGAGCCCGGTGCGCCGGATCGCACGGCGATGGAGTGGATGAACGAGCCGGTTCCGGTGGCCGAGATGCCCGGGATGCAGACGCCCGAGCGGTTGCAGCAACTCGCCGACGCCACCGGCGCCGAGGCCGACCTGCTGTGGTTCGAGATCATGACCGACCACCACCTCGGTGGCGTCCACATGGGCGACCACGCCGCAGCCAACGGCGCCCGTGAGGAGATCATCGACTTCGCGGATTCGGTGTCGCGCAATCAGCGCATCGAGGTCGTCGAGTACGAGGGCGCCATGCGCCGCCTCGGCCTCACCCCCTGACCGGCCCCGACCCGAGGGCGATGAGCTCGCTCGAGCTGGGTTGCGGCTCACGTCGCCAGGTAATGAGCGAACGCCCCGTATGCGGCGCCTTCGCTCATCGCTCGCCGGGTCGGGACGGGTCAGAGCTTCTTGAGGGGGGCCCAGGCGAGCGACAGGTGCTTGGTGCCCACGCCCGGGAAGTTGATGGTGGCCTCGGCCTTCTCGCCGGTGCCGGAGATGTCGATGATCACGCCCTCGCCGAAGGCCGGGTGCTCGACGTCGTCGCCGATGCGCAACCCGAGTTCCTGGCTGTTCGACGGCGTCGGCGCCGGCTTCGACCCGGACCGGATCGCCGCTTCGACCACTCGATCGCGGTGCGCCTCCTGGTCGGCCTTGGCGTCGAGGATGTCGGCGTTGATGTCGCGACCACCGCCGCTCCCCCCGCCACCGCGGCGGTATGGCGGCGGGTCCCCGAAGTCGGAGTCACGCCGGCGATAGCTCTGACGGCCGTAGCTCGATCGGCCGGACACGTTGCCCTTCGACTCGATCAGGTCGGCCGGGATCTCGTCGAAGAACCGTGACGGCGGGTTGTACTGCGTGGAACCGAACAACTGGCGACTCCAGGCATGCGACATGTACAGACGTCGCATCGCCCGGGTGATGCCGACGTACGCCAAGCGACGCTCCTCCTCCATCTCGGCGGGCTCGGTGAGCGCACGGATGTGCGGGAAGATCCCCTCCTCGCACCCCACGAGGAACACGACCGGGAACTCCAGCCCCTTCGCCGAATGCAGCGTCATCAGCACCGCCTGGTCCTCGACTTCTCCGTCGGGGAGTTCGTCGGTGTCGGCGACCAGTGCGACCTGTTCGAGGAACTCGTCCATCACGGTGAACTCGCGAGCGGAACCGACCAGTTCGCCGAGGTTCTCGATGCGGCTGTGCGCTTCGACGGTGTCGTCGGCCTCCAACTCGGCGAGGTAGCCCGAGCCGTCGATCGCGGCCTGGAGCACGTCGCCGGGACCCTGGTCCGGGTCCGCCACGATCGTTGCCATCCGGTCGAGCAGGTCGACGAACGAGGCGATGCCGCGCACGGCCGGCCCGGTGACCCCCGCCTCGTCGGCTCGGCGGAGCGCCTCGACGAAGGCGACCCCCTCGGTGGCAGCGAATGCGTCGAGTTTGGCGACGCTGGCGTCGCCGACGCCGCGTTTGGGCACGTTGAGTACCCGCTTGACGCTGACCTCGTCGACCGGGTTGACGACCGCCCGCAGGTAGGCCATCGCATCCTTGATCTCGCGCCGGTCGTAGAACCGGGTGCCGCCGACCACCTTGTACGGCACGCCGAGGCGCATGAACGCCTCCTCGATCACCCGCGACTGTGCGTTGGTGCGATACAGCACCGCCATCTCGCGGAAGTTGGTGGCATCGTCGGCGTGGAGCTGCCGGGCCGTCCCCGCGACCCATGTGGCCTCGTCGCCTTCGTCCTCGGCGTGATAGCGCACGATCCGCTCCCCCGCCCCGCTGTCGGTCCACAGCGACTTCGGCTTGCGTTCGACGTTGTTGTCGATGACGGCGTTGGCGGCGTCGAGGATCGTCTGCGTGCTGCGGTAGTTCTGGTCGAGGATCACCGTGGTGACGTCGGGGAACGCCTCCTCGAACTCGATGATGTTGCGGAAGTCGGCGCCGCGAAACTTGTACACGCTCTGGTCCGTGTCGCCGACCACGCAGACGTTGCGATGGCCGTCGGCGAGCAGGAGCACCATCTCGTTCTGGGCCTGGTTGGTGTCCTGGTACTCGTCGACGAGGATGTGCTGGAAGCGCTGGCGGTAGTGCTCCAGTACGTCGGGGTGCTCGCGGAACAGCTTGACGCAGTTGATGAGCAAGTCGTCGAAGTCCATCGCCCCCGCCTTGAGCAGCCGGGCCTGGTACTCGGCGTAGACGTCGGCATGCTTGCGGTCGAAGATGTTCTGTGCCCGGCGCTGGGCTTCCTCCGGGTCGACCAGCTCGTTCTTCCAGAGGCTGATGATCCCGTGGACGCCACGGGGCGTGAAGCGCTTGGCGTCGAGGCCGAGGTCGCGGATCACGTAGCCGGTGAGACGGTTGGAGTCGGCGGCGTCGTAGATCGAGAACTGGCGGGGATAGCCGAGCAGATCGCCGTTCGCGCGCAGGATCCGGACGCATGCGGAGTGGAACGTCGACACCCACATCGTCTTCACGACCGGCCCGACGAGCGCGCCGACCCGCTCGCGCATCTCCGCGGCTGCCTTGTTCGTGAACGTGATCGCGAGGATCTTCGACGGGTGCACGCCCATGTGGATCAGGTGCGCGATGCGATGGGTGAGCACCCGGGTCTTGCCCGATCCGGCGCCGGCGATCACCAGGAGCGGGCCGGATTCGTGGACCACGGCGTCGAGCTGATCGGGGTTGAGGCCCTCGGCGAACGGTGACGGGCCGCGATCGGGGCCACCGTCGAACGGACCCGACACGGCCGGGCCGGGCGACGCGTCGGCGGTCGGACTGTCGGCCGGATGGGGGATGTCGTCGCCGAACAGCTCGTCGTCAGTCATGTCGCGTCCACTCTAGAGATCGGGTGTCACGGTCACGGTGCGTCGACGGGCAGTCCCGACGCCCGTGCTGGAGATGGTTCACTGTGACCATGGAGTACACCGACGTGAGCCCCGAGGAGTTCGGCGAACTCGACGGCCTGGAGGACTGGCGCGTCCTCCTCGACTCGATCCACGCCACGTTCACCGCACCGGAGTACCTCGTGGCGGCCGAGTTCGTGAAGACGATCGCTGCGATCGCAGAAGATCACGTCCACCATCCCGACGTCGAGCTCCGTTACCCCGGTCGCGTCCACGTCGTGCTGACCACGCATGCGACCGGAGGGCTCACGACGCTCGACGTCGACGTCGCCCGGGCGATCTCGGCGGCGGCCGTGTCGGCGAGAGCGACGTCCGACCCGTCGGACACGCGGGCGATGGAGCTCGGCATCGACTCGATGGATGCGGACAGGATCCGGCCGTTCTGGGAGGCGGTGCTCGGCTATCGCGACCGAGGGGGTTACCTCGTCGACCCGACGGGGGTGGGGCCGTCGGTCTGGTTCCAGCAGATGACCGAGCCCCGCACCGAGCGCAACCGCATCCACGTCGACGTGATCGTGCCGCACGACGTCGCCGAACAGCGGGTGACCGACGCCCTCGCTGCGGGCGGAACGCTGCTGACCGACGAGTACGCCCGATCCTGGTGGGTGCTCGCCGACGCCGACGGCAACGAGGCGTGCGTGTCGACCTGGCTCGATCGCTGACGGGACCGGCACGAGCCGGCCCGTGCTCCGTGTCTCGGCGGGATCCGTCGCAGATGCCGATACCGATTCCGCTGAGACCCGTCGACCATCGCTGACCGGTCGCGTTCGACGTGCCACGATTCGTCGACGTGACGAAGGGGTCCTCGACATGATGAAGCGAAACGTCGTCTGGCTGGTTGTCATCATCGCCGTCGGCGTGGTCGGATGGCTGGCGTTCGGCATCGTCGTGGGGCTGCTCGCAGCGCTCGCCACACTCGTCATCAGCGAGGTCGTCGAGCGCCGCGCTCGAGCAAAGCGACGAGCAGCTCGCAAGACCGCCGCTCGCGAGACCACCTGAGGCGGTCCGCCGGCTCGGCCCGCTTCGACCCTGTTCGTCCGTGGCGCAGGCCGTCCCTGCCCGTGACGCCTGATGGCTCCCGGATCGTCACCCGGTTCGACGAAGTGGAACAATCACCCGATGTTGCTGACCGAGCTGACGATGTCCGCCGTCGATTTCGAGGAGGCGACCGGATGGGCGGCCAAGCCGGAAGGGATGTGCAAGGGCGAGGTGTGCGTCCCCGCTCCTGGCGCAGTCACCGACGGAGCCGTCGACATCGAAGCGGTGTCGGCCCGCCTCGGCATGGCGCTCGTTCACGACGAGCAGCACGCCGTCTGGGCGCTCGGACCGGAGAGCGGCGGGCGAGCACTGACCACCGCGGTGGCACCCGAACTCGAACTCCCCGACGCCGACGGCAACCCGTTCAAGCTGTCGGCGATGCACGGCCGCAAGGTGCTGCTGGTCGCGTGGGCGTCGTGGTGAGGCTGTCGTGACGACCTGCCCGTGTGGCAGGCACTCCACGAAGAACTCGAACCACTCGGCCTGAGCGTCGTCACCGTCGCCCTCGACTTCGACCCGGCGAAGGCGCGGCCCTGGATCGAGGCGGCCGGCGCGACGCATCCGTCGTTGATCGACGCCGACCACCGTGTCGACGAGCTGTTCGGTATCTCCAACGTGCCGATGGCGGTGTGGATCGACGAGACCGGCACGCTCGTCCGCCCGGCCGAGGGCGCGTCGATCCAGGTGAGCCCGTTGCGCTCGATGGAGATCCCCGAGCATCTGCCCGAACGGGTGCGCCAAGTGATGGCCGAGTTCAAGAACATGCCGGACACGGCGGAGGCGTACCGGGCCGCGATCGTCGACTGGGCGAACCGTGGTGCGGACAGCCCGTACGCGTTGTCACCGGAGGAGGTGATCGAGCGGTCGCAACCCCGCTCGGCGGACCACAGCCGGGCGTCCGCGTGTTTCGAACTCGGCCACCACGCCCACGACCTGGGCGATCACGACGCCGCGATCGCCTGGTGGAAGGAGGCCCACGCACTCTTCCCGGAGAATTGGACCTACAAGCGCCAGGCCTGGACCCTCGAATCGACTCCCGACGGCGAGGACTCCGACAAGGCCCAAGAGGTGCAGGACGTCTACGGCACGTCCTGGAGCGACGAGTTCCTCCGCATGGGTGGCGGCGCCGCCTACGTCATCGCCCCCCAGCTCTGACACCACCTCTCAACGCTTCCCGTGAACACGTGCGCGCCCAGGCCGCGCACGTGTTCACGAGAAGAGCGGGGCGGGGCGGGTCGGTCAGGTCGACTGGAGTTCGGCGAGTTCGAGCCAGCGCGACTCGAGGGTGTCGAGGTCGGCCTGAGCGGCAGCGAGGTCGGAACCGAGAGCGTGCAGCTCGGTGTGGTCGGTGGCCAAGGCGAGTCGTTCGGTGAGCTGGTCGACACGCTTCTGGGCCTTCACCATCGCCTGCTCGGTCTCGCGGAGCTGACGGCCCACCGTGTACTGACTGGGCGATCCCTTCGGCTTCGTGGTCGGCGCCGCCTTCGTGGTCGTCGCTGCCTTGGGCGCGGCCTTCGCCGGAGCCGCGTTGGAACGCTCGGCGAGCCATCCGGACACGCCGCCCGGCACGCGACGCACCGTTCCGCCTGGATCGATCGCCAGCACGTGATCGGCGACCCGGTCGAGGAACGCCCGATCGTGGCTCGCGACGACGAGGGCCCCCGGCCAGTCGTCGAGGAACGCCTCCAGTGACCGCAGCGTGTCGAGGTCGAGATCGTTGGTGGGCTCGTCGAGGATCAGCAGGTTCGGTTCGGTCGCCAGGACCATCACGAGCTGCAGACGCCGTCGCTCGCCGCCCGACAGCATCCTCACGGGCGCGTACTGGGCGGTGCTGTCGAACCAGAACCGCTCCAGCAGTGCCCGGTCGCGATGGTCGGGCTCGCGGTGGGGGCCGGCGACCAGTTCGCGGACCACGGCGTTCGGATCGAGGTCGGACGAGTGCTGATCGGCGAAGCCGACGACGACCGTCTTGCCGCGCTTGACCGTGCCTGCCACCGGCGCGGCGCGACCGGCGATGATGTCGAGCAGGGTCGACTTGCCCGACCCGTTCGGGCCGACGACAGCCAGCCGGGCGCCGGGCTCGATCAGGAGGTCGACGTCCTCGAAGACGGTCAGCTCGTCGGGTGTGCCCGCGTTGAAGCGCTGGGCGACGCCCTCCAACTCGACCACCTGGTTGCCGAGGCGAGCCGTGCCGCCGCCGAGCTGCAGGTCGTTGCCACGCACACCGACCGGCGCCGGCCCGCCGGACACGATCTCGTTCGCCGAACGCAACCGCGCCTTCGGCTTGGTCGAGCGGGCCGGGGCGCCCCGGCGCAGCCACGCGAGCTCCTTGCGGGCGAGGATCTTGCGCGTCGACTCCTCCTGTGCCTCACGGTCGATCCGTTCCGCCCGGGCGTCGAGGTAGGTCGCATAGGCGCTGGAACCCGATGCGGCCTGATGGACGAAGCAGCGCCCGCCGTCGAGTTCGACGACCTTGCTCGGTCCGACAGCCGTGGTCAACCGATCGAGTGCGTGCCGGTCGTGGGTGACGAGCACGAGTGCCGAGTTCATCTTCACGAGGCGCGACTCGAGCCACTCGATCGCTTCGAGGTCGAGATGGTTCGTGGGCTCGTCGAGCACCACCATGTCGTGATCGCCGTGCTCGTCGTCGGCGAGCATCCGGGCGAGGGCAACCCGCTTCGCCTGGCCGCCGGAGAGTTCGTCGGTGCGCCGGTCGAGCAGGGGTTGGACACCGAGCTTCGTGGCCACGGCCGCCACCTCCCACGAGTCGCCGAGGAAGTCACGAACCGTGCCGACCGGAAGCACCGGGTCCTGCTCGAGAGAGGCGATCCTTACGCCTCGACCGAAGCGCACCTCGCCCTCGTCGGGTGCGAGCACGCCAGTAATGATCTTCAACAGCGTGGTCTTGCCGGACCCGTTCACGCCGACCACCGCCACCCGGTCGCCGGTCGACACCGTGACCGCGACGTCCTCGAACAGCACCTTGTCCGGTTGGGCCATCCCCACTCCAGCCAGGTCGACGCAGATCACGTCAGAAGACGCTACGGCCCGCTGCCGCGATCGGCGTCCGCCCACGAACGCGAAGCAGTGTTACGCCAGGGGTCTGACCCCTGGCGTAACACTGCGGGGGTTCAGTCGTCGGCGTCGGGGGCGCCGCGCTCGGGGCGCCCGTTGTTCACCATGTCGGTGATCCGGGCCTCGGCGTCCGCCAGCTTCTGGTCGGCCTCGGCCTGGTCGATGCGACCGTTCTCGACGGCGTTGGTGAGGCGCTCGTCGAGTTCACCGACGAGTTCGTCGACGACGGCCTGCACCTCGACGCCCTGCGCGGTGGCGATCTCGGCGAGCGTTGCGCCGTCACGGAGCTGTGCGCGCAGTTCCTGGGCGTCGATGCCGAGGAGGTCGGTCAGGGCCTCCGAGCCCACGCCGCGAGCGAACATCCCGGGGCCGCGACGGTGACCGCCGGGCCCATGACCCTCGCCGAACTCTCCGCGCTCGGGCCGATTCTCGACCAGCTGGCTGGTGACTGCGTCGGCCTGCGCTGCGGTGATCGTGCCGTCGTCCACCAACGGTTGCAGCGCCTCACGGAGCCGTGTCCCCATCTCCGGCGCGTCAGGAGCTTCGGCGGGATCGGCAGCATCCGTGCTCGGGTCGCTCTCGTCGGTCTGCTGCACGAGGGCAGCGGGCGCCGAGGCGGCGTCCGACGAGGCGCTCGACAGGCCCGGAACGCCGAAGACGAGGCCCGCAGCCGTCCCGGCCAGCAGCCCGCCGGCGAGTCCGATGGTCAGTCCCCGGCGTCCGCCCGGCTTCGATGTGATGGTCTCGTTGCTCATGGTGTCGTTCCCTTCAACAGTCGGTCGGCGACGGGTTCGCCGCCGACGGACGTCATGGTGATCGACCTCGGTGAAGATCGTGCGGGAGCGGCGTAAGACAACGGTGAGTACATCAGCAAGACCACGTTCGGTCGTGAGTAGGGTCTGCCGGAATGGTGGTTCGCATCGTCGTGGCGGAGGATTCCCTGCTGGTGCGCGAAGGAATCGAGCGGTTGCTCGAGAAGCAGGACGACATCGAGATCGTCGCGCTGTGCGTCGATTTGCCCGAACTCCTCGCCGCCGTCGAGGCCCACCTGCCCGACGCCGTGCTCACCGACATCCGCATGCCGCCGGACAACAGCGACGAAGGGATCGTGGCCGCCACCACCCTCCGCGAGCTCCACCCGGAGATCGGCGTCGTCGTGCTCTCGCAGTACGTCGAGCCGACGTACGCCCTCCAATTGCTCGACGGCGGCTCGCAAGGCCGCGCCTATCTGCTCAAGGAGCGCCTGTCGGACGTCGAACAGCTCGTCCAGGCACTCCACGAGGTGACGACCGGCGGGTCGGTCATCGACCCCAAGGTCGTCGAGTCGCTCGTCGATGCCCGGAGCCGCACGAAGCACTCGCCGCTCGAACACCTCACGCCCCGGGAGCTCGAGGTGTTGTCGGAGATCGCCCAGGGCAAGAACAACGCCGCGGTCGCCGCCTCGTTGGTGTTGTCCGAACGTGCCGTCGAGAAGCACATCAACTCCCTGTTCTCCAAGTTGGGCCTGGGTGAGGAGCCCGACGTCCATCGTCGGGTCAAGGCCGTGCTTCTCTACCTCGCCGACCGCGACGCCTGAGACCCACACATCGAGGGTGTGGCTGGCACCCCCATGACGAGGCAGGGTGACGCCCTCGCCGGCGGCGCCTGCGATCCGCACAATGGTGGTCAATGGGGGCAATCACCGTCTTCCTCGCCGACGACAGCGCGATCATCCGAGCCGGGGTCAGCGCGATGCTGCAACGCGACCCCGACGTGGAGGTGGTGGGCATGGCCGAGGACTACGACACGCTCGTCTCCGGCGCGACCGAAGCCCATCCCGACGTGGTGGTCAGCGACATCCGGATGCCGCCCCACTTCGAGTCCGAGGGCATCGACGCCTGCAAGGAGATCCGCAAGCGCCACCCCGGTACGGGGATCGTGATCCTCAGCCAGTACGACGACCCGGAGTACGCCGTCTCGCTCCTCGCGGAAGGATCGGCCGGGTACGCCTATCTGCTGAAGGACCGCATCGCAGAAGGCGACCAGCTGGCACGAGCGATCCGCGAGGTCGCCACCGGCGGCTCGATGCTCGATCCGGTGATCGTGTCGGCGCTCATCAATCCGGTCCGACGGACCGGCGGATTGAGCACCGACGACGACGAACTCCTCGAGATGGTCGCCAACGGCCGCACGATCAAGTCGATCGCCGGCGCCCTGAACACCACCGCGACGGCGATCGACGATCGCGTCGAGCGGCTCTTCGTGCACCTGGCCGAAGGCGTCTCGAGCGGTGAGGCCGGAGCACTCGACCGGTTGCGGCGACTCCATCGGGCGATCGTCGAGCGCGAGGAACAGGGTGAGAGCCTGAGCCGGCTCCTGCCCACCGGCGTCGCCCACCAACTCATCGCCGAGGGACGCGCCGTCGGCGAGACCGAGACCCTCGAGGTGACCGTCGTGATGAGCGACATCCGCGGGTACACGACGATCGCCGAGCATGCCGACCCCGCGGTCCTGGCCCAACAGCTCAACCGTCATCGCGCCGAGATGAATCGTGCAATTCTTTCCGATGGAGGAACCGTCATGCAGTACGTGGGGGATGCGGTGATGGCAGTCTTCGGCGCGCCCGTGGCGACCTCGGACCACGCCGATCGGGCGCTCGCCGCTGCGATGGCGATGCACCGCAACCAGGACGCCGTCAACGATGAGTGGTCGGCCGAGGGTCGCACGCCGTTCGGGCTCGGGATCGGGCTCAGCACGGGCACGGTCGCCGCGGCCCTGCTCGGCAGCGAGGAGCGCGTCGAGTACACGCTCGTCGGCGACGCCGTGAACCTCTGTCAGCGACTCCAGCAGTTCGCGGAGCCCGGCCAGACGGTGTTGAGCGAACCGACGTGGACGTCGCTCACGGAGCAACCCGTCGAATTCGAGCGACTCGATTCGCAGCTGGTCAAGGGCCGCGACACCCCGGTCGTGCCCTACCGCCTCCCCCGACTCGACATGACCCCGCCCGTCTTGCATCCCGAAGGAGCCGCGACATGACCGACACGACCGCCTCGCTCGATCCCGCCCAACTCGGACCCCTCGTCGCTGCCTCGACCACCGAGCCGACCTCGACCGGCGCGGCCGTCGAGGTCACCGCCGTCTATCGCACGTTCGAGCAGGACACCGCTCCCGTCCGAGCGCTGCGCGGCGCGGACCTCACCGTTCGTTCCGGAGAGTTCGTGGCCGTGATGGGCCCCTCGGGGTGCGGGAAGTCGACGATGCTGAACCTCGTCGCGGGTCTCGACGTTCCCGACGAAGGCGGGGTGGTGATCGCCGGAGAGTCACTGGCCGGAAAGGACGAGAACGCACTCGCCATCATGCGGCGCCAGCACGTCGGCATCGTGTTCCAGTTCTTCAACCTCCTCGAAGGCATGACCGTGCTCGAGAACGTCGTGATGCCAGCGGTGATCGCCGGCCGCAAACGCAAGGTGGCCGAGTCCCGCGCCCGAGACCTGCTCGATCTGCTCGGCATCGGCGACAAGGCGAAGCAGGCACCCGGCGTGCTGTCGGGTGGTCAGCGTCAACGTCTGGCGATCGCCCGAGCGCTCGCCAACGAACCGACGATCGTGCTCGCCGACGAGCCGACCGGTGCACTCGACAGCGAAGGCGGCGAGGAGGTCCTGGAGCTCTTCCGCCGTCTCCACCAGGGTGGCCAGACGATCCTGATGGTCACCCACGACCAGCCGGTCGCCGACGCCGCCCAGCGCATCGTGCGGATGAAGGACGGCCGCGTCGACGACGACGGACTGGGCTAGGGAGCTGCACGGTGAGTGCAGTCTGGATGTGGTTCCGGGTCGAGTGGCGCAGCCGCTGGCGTGCGCTGGTCGGGCTCCTCCTGCTGGTCGCGTTCGCAACGGTGGCTGTCGAGTCAAGCGTTGCCGGCGCACGGCGAGGCGCCACGGCAATGGACCGTCTGCTCGAACGCACCGAACCCGCGACCATGCTGGTCCTGCTCAACCAGGGGGTATTCGACTGGGACGTCGTTCGGTCGATGCCGCAGGTGGCCTCCATCTCCGCCTTCGCCGTCACGGGATTCGGCGTCGAGGGCATCGGCGACCACCCGGAGATCGACCCGACGGAGCTCGGCTTGTTCCCCTTCATCGACGACCAGTTGCTGAACACGATCGAACGCCCGGTCGTGCTCGACGGTCGGGTGCCGGACCCATCGCGAGCCGACGAGGTGGTGGTGTCTCCGAACTTCGTCGATCAATTCGACAAGGGGGTCGGAGACCACGTCACCCTGCGTCTGTACAGCACCGAGCAGCTCGACAACTACGACGAGGGCGTTCCGACCGGCCCGGCCGTCGATGTGACGATCGTCGGTGTCATCCGATCTCCATGGATTCACGACACGGCCGACAGTCCGGCAGGTGGCCTCATTGCGTCGGCCGGCCTCTACCAGCAGTATCCCGACAACGTGGTCGGCACGGCGGGCGCGGTCAATGTCAATGCGATCGTGCGTCTCCGAAATGGCGCGGCCGACGTCGAAGAGTTCGAGAAGGAGTTCACTCACGTCACGGGGATCGAGAACGCGGACTTCCAGGACCTGGACGACGCCGCACAGCACACGCGTGACGTCACCTCGTTCGAGGCGCGGGCGATGCTGCTGCTTGCCCTCACAGCCCTGTTGGCCAGCATCGTGCTGCTCGGCGTGGCGGTCTCGCGCTACTGCGCAGCCGCCCTGGCGGATCTCGAGGTGCTGCGGGCCTTCGGTCTCACTCCTGCACAGATCCGATTCGCGTGCGCGTCTGGTCCGGCGTCGGCCGCCGTGGGCGGAGCCGTGCTGGCAGGAGCGGGGGCGCTCTGGGTATCCCGCTGGTTCCCGGTAGGGAGTGCAGCACTGGTGGAACCATCGCCGGGAACGTCGTTCGACCCGCTGGTGCTCCTCCCTCCGATCATCATCGTTCCGTTGCTCGTCGTCGGCGCCAGCCTCGTGTCGCTGCGCTCTGCCCACCGCACGAACGAGTCCGCCGACCGCGTGTCATTCGTCGATGCAGCAACATCCACGTGGCCGCTGACCCTGGGTCTCGGTACTCGTTTCGCA
>CAVQBG010000027.1:0-7947 GCA_963710625.1 Ilumatobacteraceae bacterium
CCATCGACCTGGGCGAGTGGGCGCAGGCGTTGGACCTGGTCGACATCGACGGTGCCTCCGACTCGGCCGAATGCCTCGAGGCCCGCGCCGAAGCGGCCTATGGAGCCGGCGACTTCGACGGGTGTGTGAGCTCTTGGGAGGACCTGCACTCCCTCCTCGTTCAGCGCGGAGAGCAGGTGGAGGCCGGTCGCGTCGCTGCGATGGTCGCGATGTATCTGATGATGGACACGGGGCTCATGGCGCCGGTGCGGGGTTGGTTGCGCTGCGCCGAGCGGCATCTCGAGGGAATCGGCGACCATCCGGTTCGGGCGATCATCGCAATGGTCAGGGCGTACGAACGCTTCATGTGTGGATCGATGGAGGCGGCACGTGTCCAGGCGGCGGCCGCAATCGAGTTGGGCGAACGCCACGGTGTCGTGCCGGCGGTCGTCATCGGGCGGACCTGCACGGCTCGTCTCACGATCTTCGAGGGGGAGGTCGACGAGGGGCTCGATCTGCTCGACGAGGTCGGTGCGCTGTTGATGTCGGGGGCGGCCGATCCCCTGACGACCGGCATGATGTACTGCGAGATCATCTGTGCCGCACAGGGGCTGATGCGGCCCGATCTCGCTGCGCAGTGGACCGATGTGATGGAACACTGGCGCCACGGCGCGGCGTTCGGTGGCATCAACGGACGCTGCCGCGTCCATCGTGCCGAGGTGCTGAGGCTCAGCGGCACGTGCGAACTCGCCGAATCGGAGGCGCTCGCCGCATGTGCCGAGCTGCGCCCGTGGATGCGCCGCGAGTTCGGGTGGCCACTCGTGGAGCTCGGCAACATCCGTCTCCGCTCCGGTGACCTCGACGGGGCGGAGCAGGCCTACGCCGAGGCGAGCGCTCACGCCTGGTCGCCGCAGCCCGGTCTTGCGCTCGTTCATCTGGCCCGCGGTGACGCGGACGAGGCGGCGGTGATGATCGCCCAGGCGATCGAACATCCGATCGATGTCCCGTCCAAGGAGCGGCCACCGTTCGGTCCCTTGCGACTCTTGCCCCTTCACGACGCCCAGGCGGAGATCGCCTACGCGCGCCGTGATCGCGACACGCTCGCGCGAGCTGCCGCTGCGATCGACGAGACGGCCGCCGCGTATCCCTCGCCCATGCTGCGTGCACGAGCACTCCTCGCGCACGGTCGCGCATCGGTCCTCGACGACGAGCCCGAACGCGCCGTCGGCGAGGTGAGCCGCGCCGTCGCAGAGCTGAACGGCATCGGCGCGCCGTTCGAGGCTGCGCTCGCCCGCCTGGTCATGGCCGATGCCTACGAGCTGGCCGGGGGAGCGGCCGAAGCGACGTTCGAGCGTCGGAGCGCTCGGGACGCGCTCGCCTCGTTCGGGGCGGAGTGGTGGGCCGAGCGGGTGGACGAACTCATCGCCGATGGATCTCCCGCTCCGATCGGGACCCCGTCGGTGACACCGCACGGCGTGTTCAGCGCCGACGGAGACATGCGCACGATCAGGTGGGGCACCTCGTCGGCGGTCGTACGCGACCTGAAGGGGTACCGCTACATCGCACGGCTGCTGGCCGAACCCGACCGGGAGTTCCACGCCGCCGATCTGGTCCGGATGGAGGCCGGATCGGATCGGCCCGTCCCGCTCGACCGAGGGATCCCGGTGCTCGACGAACAAGCGAAGGCTGCCTACCGCCGGCGCCTGGACGACATCGACGAGGACATCGCCGATGCGCGCGTCCACAACGACGTCGCCCGGGCCGAGCTGGCCGAGCGGGACCGGGAATACCTCATCGAGGAGCTGAAGCGGGCGACCGGGCTGGGCGGTCGAGATCGCGTGGCGCTCGACGACGCGGAACGAGCCCGGGTCAGCGTGACACGATCGATCCGCTACTCGCTGGCGCGGCTCGCCGAGTCGAGCCCGGCGGTAGCGGAGCACCTCCGGCAGCACGTCCGGACCGGAACCTTCTGCCGCTACGAACGGGACTCGCTGCACCCGGTCGACTGGACCGTCTGGTCCTCCGCTCGACTCAGTCGGACGGAGCGGTGAGGGCGTCGAAGCGCTGCTGGTCGATGTTGCCGCCGGAGAGGATGATGCCGACGCGGCGGTCCGCGAAGCGAGCGGGGTCGTCGAGCACGGCGGCGACACCGGCGACACCGCTGGGTTCGAGCCGTCGACCCAGCATGGTCTGCGACCGACGCATCGCATCGACGAGTTGGGCATCGGTCACGCTCACGACGTCGCTGACCAGTTCGCGGTTGATGGCAAAGGTGTGGTCACCCGGCGCCGTGACCGCCAGGCCGTCGGCGATCGTCTCGGGCTGCGCAATCCGTACCGGATGTCCGGCGGCGAACGACTGCCTCGTGTCGTCGCCGGCCGACGGCTCCACTCCGATCAGCTCACAGCCGGGGTCGAGCTGGTGCATCGCCGTTGCGCATCCCGCCATCAGCCCGCCACCCGACATCGGCACCAGCAACACGTCGAGGGCACCGACCTGGTCGTGCAGTTCGAGCGCAGCCGTTCCCTGCCCTGCCATCACCATCGGATCCTCGAAGGGGTGGACGAACGTGGCGCCGGTTCGGGCGACCTGGGCGCGGGCTGCCGCTTCGCGGTCGGCGATCGAACGTGGGAACGTGATGATGTCGGCGCCGAACTGCTCGATCAGCGCGCGTTTGGCCGCCGCCACGTCCTCGGGGACGTGGATCGTCGCGTGCATCCCGAGCAGCTTCGCGGCGCAGGCGACCGCCGCGCCGTGGTTGCCCGACGACACGGCGACGACACCCCATTCCCGGTCCTCGATCGGGATCCGAACGAGCCGGTGGTAGGCGCCACGGAACTTGAAGGCCCCGGCACGCTGCTGCGACTCGTCCTTGGCGAACACCCACGCACCCGCGAGGTCGTCGAGTTCGTCGGATCGCAGCACCGGCGTGACGACCGCTGCGGGAGCGATGGCGAGCGCCGCCGCGCGTATGGCGGCAAGATCGATCATGCCGGCGGCTCCTCGGCTCGCCGGACGGCGAACAGACGGAACCCGGCCCTCGACGTGCGGCGTTCGCAGAGGTATCCCTGCCCGTCGAGCCACCGCTGCAGGGAGTCCGCGCCGAGATGCTTCTGGACGACGAGCGCAGCGCTGCCGGCGGGGGTGAGTCGGCCGAGCCAGGCGAGCAACAGGTCGTGGAGGGCGCTCTTGCCGATTCGGATCGGTGGATTCGACCAGATGGTGGAGAAGCGCACCTCGCCGGGCACCTCGTCGGGGTGGGCGACCACGATGTTGGGCAGTGCGTTGCGTTCGGCGTTGCGGCGACAGAGATCCCGGGCACGAGCGTTCACGTCGACGGCCCAGACAGTGGCGTCGGGTGACCGCCGAGCCATCGCCAGTGCGATCGGTCCGGCGCCGCAGCCGAGGTCCAACACGTCGCCGGACGGGGCGAGCGGGAGTGGAGCGCGCAGCAACATCGAGGTCGCCGTGTCGAGGTGTCCGTGGGAGAACACGCCGCGGTCGGTCTCCATCGTGAACGCCGTGTCGGGCAGTGTGACGTCGACGACGAGCGGTGACGACGGCACGGTCGGGTCGTCGTCGAAGTACTGGTCGCTGGCCACTCCCTCTAGCCTGACACGGATGTCGTACACGATCCGCACCTACGGCGACCCCGTGCTGAAGACGATTGCCTCCCACGTCGACGACGTCGACGGCAAGATCATCCGCCTCGTCGACGACATGTTCGACACGCTGGTCGACTCCGGCAACGGCATCGCTCTGGCAGCACCGCAGATCGGCGTACAGAAGCAGGTCGTCGTCTGGGACATCGACGAGCAGCCGCTCGCGATCATCAACCCCGAGATCGTCGAATCCGACGGCGAGTGGGTGTACGACGAGGGCTGCCTGTCGATCCCCGGCCTCTACGTCGAGATGCTCCGGCCCAAGATGGTCCTCGTCCGCGGGGTCGACCTCAACGGCGAGATCATCGAGATCGAGGCCGACGAACTCGAAGCGCGGATGTTCCAGCACGAGATCGACCACCTCAACGGCGTGCTGATGTTCGACCGGCTCGAGGGCGACCAGCGCAAGGAAGCGATGAAGGAGTACCGTCGGATCGAAGAGGAGGCCGCTCGTCAGACGAGCGCGTCCACCGATCCGCCGCCGTCTCGGCCTTGGATGAGTGGCCTGGGATGAGTGACATGGTGGGGAGCGGCGCGTGAGGCTCGTCTACCTCGGGACGCCCGAGATGGCGGTGCCACCGTTGCGGGCGCTGGTTGCCGCGGGTCATGAGGTCGTCCTCGTGGTGACCCGGGTCGACAAGCGCCGGGGCCGGGGGAGCGACGTCTCGCCGAGCCCGGTGAAGGCCGCCGCACTCGAACTCGGGCTGCCCGTGTCGCACCTCGTCGACGACGCGCTCGTCGCCGTGAGCGAGCAGGGCGCCGAGCTGGGCGTCGTCGTCGCCTTCGGGCAGATCATCAAACCCCACGTGCTCGCCGTGTTGCCGATGGTCAACCTGCACTTCTCGTTGCTCCCTCGCTGGCGCGGCGCCGCCCCGGTCGAGCGGGCGCTGTTGGCGGGTGACGAGGTGACGGGCGTCTGCGTGATGGCGCTGGAGGAGGGACTCGACACCGGAGGTGTGTATGCCCGTCGTGAGGTGACGATCGGACCGGAGACCACGGCCGCCGAGCTGCGCACGGAGCTCGTCGATGTCGGCACCCAACTCCTCGTCGACACCCTCGGTGCCCCGCTCGGCGAACCCGAACCGCAGATCGGCGAGGTCACCCATGCCGCGAAGTTCACCTCGGCCGACTTCGAGATCGACTGGAGTCGGCCGGCGCAGGACGTCCACCGGTTGATACGCGTCGGTGGTGCGTGGACCACGTTCCGGGGCAAACGCCTCAAGGTCAACGCCGCCCGGCTGGTCGACGGCGTGGTCCGCCCCGAGATCGTGCAACCCGAAGGAAAGGCTCCGATGAGCTTCGATGCCTGGCGCAACGGCGCCCGCCCGTCTGCCGACGAACTGTTCGGCGCCCTGTGACGCAACGCTCCCGGACCGGCGGCGACCTGCACACCGACCGCTCCGGCCCCGGCGGCAAGCGCACCGCGCGCCGCGTAGCGCTCGACGCGCTGCGCCGGATCGAGGCCGACGGTGCCTACGCGAACCTCGTGCTCGGTCCGATGCTCGCCACGTCGGGCCTCACCGACATGGACCGCCGTTTCGTCACCGAACTCGTCTACGGGACGACCCGGATGCGCCGGGCGTGCGACTCGATCGTGGACCGTTTCGTGACCTCTCCGCCCGACGACGCAACCCGTTCGGTGCTCCGCCTCGGCGCGTATCAGCTGGTGTTCGCCGGCGTGCCGCCGCACGCGGCGGTCGGCGAGACCGTGGGGCTGGCGCCGAAGCGCACGCGAGGCTTCGTCAACGCAGTGCTCCGCAAGGTGTCGCGGCTCTCGGTCGCCGAGATGGCCTGGCCGTCCGAGGGGGCTCGGCTGAGCTATCCGGACTGGATCGTCGACCGGTTCCGGGCCGAGCTCGGCGACGACGCAACGTCGGCGCTCGAACGGATGAACGTGGCCCCCTCGGTGACGACGCGTGCTGACGGATACGTCCAGGACGAGTCGTCGCAGTGGGTGGCCGCCGCCGTCGCCGCCACCCGGGGAGAGCGCGTGCTCGACGTGTGTGCAGCACCGGGCGGCAAGGCGACGGCGATGGCCGACGCCGGCGCGCGTGTCGTGGCCGCCGATCAGCGGCTCGGCCGTGCTCGCCTCGTGCAGGAGAACGCGGCGACCCTCGACCTCGATCTTCCGGTCGTCGCCGCCGACGGTCTCGCGGCGCCCTTCCGTGCGGCATCGTTCGATGCCGTCCTGCTCGATGCGCCGTGCTCCGGTCTCGGCGCGCTGCGCCGTCGAGCCGATGCTCGCTGGCGGATCGAATCGAACGACATCGACGAGCTCGCCGGTCTGCAGGAGCAGCTGCTGGCGTCCGCAGCGGAACTGGTCGCTCCGGGGGGTCGGCTCGTGTACAGCGTGTGCACCATCACGGCGGCGGAATCGGTGGACCACCCGACGCCGAAGGGCTTCGAGGTCGACCCGTCGGTCCCACCGGCCGGGACGTGGCGGCCGTTCCGGCAGGGGTGGCGCGTGCTTCCGCAGGATGCCGACACCGATGGCATGGTGTTGATTCGGTACCGTCGAGTGCCGTGACCGAACCTTCCCGACCGCTCGCCAGGGTGCTGACCGTCAGCGACGGTGTCGTGCACGGGACCCGCGACGATCTGAGCGGACGGGCGCTCGTCGACCATCTCGTCGCCAACGGCTTCGCCGTCGTCGACCATCGGGTGACCGCCGATGGCGCCGACCTCGTTGCGGAGGCGCTGGTGTCGCTGTGTGACGACTTCGCCGGTCTGGTCGTGTCGACGGGTGGCACGGGGTTCGCCCCCCGTGACCAGACGCCGGAGGGAACCCGGGCGGTGATCGAGCGTGAGGCGCCCGGCCTGGCCGAGGCGATGCGCCTCTGCAATCCGCTCGGCCGACTCTCCCGTGGGATCGCCGGCATCCGCGGCCAGGCGATCATCGTCAACACACCCGGCAGCACCAAGGGGTGCGTCGAACAGCTCGACGCCGTCCTCGACGTGCTCCCGCACGCCCTCCGGCTGCTCCACGACACCGAAACCGGCCACTGACCCTGACCCACCTGCGCCATCTGCGCTTGTGTCGGGGTACGGGTGGGACGGGTCACCGGAATCTCGACGCAAAAGGTCGGAGTGGGTCGTTAGCCTCGGCGGGCATGCTGCGACTGGTCCTTCCGAAAGGCTCGCTGGAGAAGGCGACCCTCGAGCTCTTCGCTGCTGCGGACCTGCCGGTGAGCCGTTCGTCGACCGTCGACTACCAGGCGAGCATCGACGACCCACGGATCGACTCGGTCCGCATCCTGCGCCCGCAGGAGATCCCGATGTACGTCGCCGAAGGGCTCTTCGACATCGGGATCACGGGACGCGACTGGGTGGAGGAGACCGGCAGTGTCGTCGAGAGTCTCGGCGAACTCAAGTACTCCAAGGCCACGAGCAACCCGATCAAGCTCGTGGTGGCTGTCGCCGGTGACAACCCGGCGACGTCGGCGGCCGACCTTCCGAGCGGCGTCCGGGTGCAATCGGAGTACCCGGAGTTGACCAAGCGGTTCTTCGCCGACCGAGGCGTCGATGCCGAGGTGAGGCTTTCCTACGGTGCCACCGAGGCCAAGATCCCCGACATCGCCGATTGCGTGGTCGAGATCACCGAGACGGGCCGGGCGCTCCGTGCCGCAGGCCTGAAGGTGATCGACACGATCCTGCTCAGCTACACCGAAGTCGTGGCCAACCCGGCGGCCGCGAAGGATCCCGAGAAGCGCCGGGCGATGGAGCAGATCATGACGTTGCTCAACGGCGTCCTCGACGCCCACGGCAAGGTGCTGCTGAAGCTCAACGTCACCGAGGAGCGCAAGGACGCCGTCCTCGCCGTGCTGCCGTCGATGAAGTCGCCGACGATGTCACCGCTCGCCGGGGGCGGGTACGCCGTCGAATCGGTCGTCGAGAAGCAGAAGATCAACCTGGTGATCCCGGCGCTGATCGACGCCGGTGCCACCGATCTGGTCGAGATGGCGATCGCCAAGATCGTCCCGTGACGGAACTCGAACGGGGAACGGGCCGTCGCGGCATCGTGACGGCCTTCGACGAACAGTCGGGACTGGGCGTCGTCACCGGCGAGAACGGCACCGACCACCCGTTCCACTGCATCGAGATCGCCGACGGCACGCGCACCATCGCGGTCGGTGCCCAGGTCAGCTTCGACCTGCTCGGGAAGTTCGGCCGGTGGGAAGCGGCCAACGTGCGTCGATGACCGCTCCGGTTGCGGACCGTGAGCGGCAGATCATCGACGTGCTGATGGCCCTGCGCGAGGGCGAGGTGACCACCTACGGGGACGTCGCGGACGTGGCCGGCCACCCCA
>CAVQBG010000028.1:0-107834 GCA_963710625.1 Ilumatobacteraceae bacterium
CAGCGTGAGGAGGCGAGCGACGCGGGGATCGTCGGGGCCGAGGTAGTGCACGAGCACGCCGGCGACGGCCTCGACGTCGAGGGTGCCGGCCAGCTGCATCTCCTCGAGGTCGGCCCAGTCCCTCGACCGGTCGACGAAGGCCTTGAACACCGCCAGGTCCCGGCAGGCGAGGAACGGGACGTCGTGTCCGGCGAAGGGTTCCGATCGGATGCGCCCACCGACGTCGGCGTGGAACGGTGTGGTGTCGAGGAAGACGTCGACCGGCGTGTTGGCCCACCAGAGGCGCGTCTGACCGTCGGCTTCGAGTTGCGCGATCGCATCGTCGGAGGCCGAGATCTCGGCGGGCAACGCCGCGAGGAGACCCCCGGTGCGCTCGACGGGGACGAACACGTTGACGTCGATGTCGATGGTGCTGCGGGCGCGTTGTGTACACCAGGCGAGCGCGAGCGCGCCACCGAATGCATGGGGCAGGTGTGCGGCGTCGAGCGCCTGATGGATGACGACGATCTTGTCGGCCAGGGAGGGTGAGTCGGTCATGCGACCGCACCGAACTTGGGCGCTGTGAGCGTGGGGGTGTGGCGCGCCGGGAACATCTCGGCCAGCTCGAGTACCTCGACCAGTTCACGCCCACGAGCGACCGGGTTGCTGGCGACGTCGGCCGGTCGCACCTCCAGCGTGACGTCCACGCGGAAGCCGCAGGCGGTGAGGATCCGGTCGAGGGTGTCGACGTTGGGCGTCTTGTGGGCCTGTTCGTACGCCGCCAGGGTCGAGTGCGAGGTGTGAGCGCGTCGGGCGAGTTCGCGCAGCGAGAGTCCTGCCCTCTGCCGCGCCATCCGGATCAATCGCGCTGCGTTCATCTCACACATGGTATCCAATCGGTATCCTATCAGATACCAGAGGGAGTGTGTAGGAGTAGGAATAGTAAGATTCCTACCATGCGAGTCACCGAGAAGGGCCAGGTCACGATTCCCAAGGAACTTCGGGACGCGCTCGGAATCGGCGCCGGCACACAGGTCGAGTTCGAACGCACGGGCGACACCATCGTCGTGCGCAAGGCCGACCGAGGCCCGACACGCGGACAGCAGCTCGCCGACCGTCTCCGTGGCCGTGGCGACGTGGCGATGACCACCGACGAGATCATGGCCCTCACCCGAGGGACCTGACGTGGCGAACGGAACGCTCGTCGACAGCAACGTGTTGCTCGACATCCTGACCGAGGATCCTCGCTGGTTGAACTGGTCGACCGAGTCGCTGGCGGAGGCCGCTGAGGTCGGCCCGCTGTACATCAACCCGATCATCTTCTCCGAGGTCTCGATCCGGTTCACGACCGTCGAAGCGCTCGACGATGCCCTCCCGCCCCGGGACTATCGCCGCGAGCCACTCCCGTGGGCCGCGGCGTTCCTGGCGGGCAAGGTGTTCCTGGCGTACCGCCGGAATCGGGGCACCACGTCATCGACGCTGCCCGACTTCTTCGTCGGAGCACACGCGGCCGTCGCCGACCTCGACCTGCTGACGCGAGACGTCGGGCGCTACCGGACTGACTTTCCGACCGTCCGCCTGATCGCACCGAATTCGTAGAGCGTGCAGCGCTACCGTCCTGGCGGTGGATCCGTATCGGTTCGACGCGGAGGTGTGGGAGCACCAGGGGTCGGCGGCGTGGTTCTTCGTGAGCCTTCCGGAGGAGGTGGCCGACGACATCGACGAGCGCTACGGGCACCTGGAGGCAGGGTTCGGTTCGCTGCGCGTCGAGGTGACGATCGGGGCGACAACGTGGCGGACGTCGGTCTTCCCCGACACCAAACGTGGCACCTACCTGCTCCCGGTGAAGAAGCAGGTACGAACCGCGGAAGGTCTGGCCGAGGGCTCGGTGTGCTCGGTCGAACTCACGGTCATCGCCGGCGAGTGAAGGTCTCTCGAGTCGATGTAGTCACAAAGCCAGCTATTGTGGTCACATGGATGTGGGGATCAGGGAACTCAAGGCGAAGTTGTCGGAGCACGTGCAACGGGTGACCGAGGGCGAGACGATCGTCGTGACCGACCGGGGCAGGCCGGTGGCACGCCTCGTTCCGTACGACACCGCCTCGACGATCGAGCAAGGCATCGCGGAAGGGTGGATCGAACCTGCCCGCCGAACCGGTCTCGGGCACGCGGAACGTCACCGTTCGACGCAGTCGGTCGTCGAGACCCTGGACGCCGATCGGTCGTGACGCTCTACGTCGATTCGAGTGCGTTGCTCAAGCGATACGTCGACGAGCACGACTCGGCGGTCGCCGTCGAGCTGATGGGAGCCGATCCGGTGCTCGTCACCTCCCGGATCACCGAGATCGAGGTCCGGCGCAACCTCGCCCGGCTCCTCGACGGAGACTCCTGGACCGACAGCCGGCGCCAGTTCGCCATCGATCTCGATGCCTTCGCGCTCGTCGGGCTGGACGCGACCACCTGCAACGAAGCGGCGGCGATCGCGGACCGCACCGGATGCCGATCGCTCGATGCACTCCACCTGGGCTCCGCCGTTCGAGCCGGGGCGTCGACGACGCTCCTCACATTCGACATCCGCCAGGCACAGGCAGGTCGAGCGATCGGTCTCCACGTCATCGGAGTCTGAGGCTGGACTCCGGCAGAAGTCGGCGATCACCCTGTGAGCTCACCGATTGGCGAGCCAACTGCGATGCTTGATGACGGCCTTGCGCGCTGCCTTGGCCTGTTGCTTGTCGGTGAGGTGGCGGCCGAGTGCCTCGAGCACCTCGAGGGTCTCGGGTTGGTCGTGGCGCCACATGTCGTCGATCAGGTCGCCGAACGCCATCTCCTGTGCCTGGCGGAAGACGTCGTCGAGGTCTGCGGGCTCGTCGATCAAGGCGTGGATCATGTCGATGAAGGGGCCGATGTCGACGAACGCGGCGACCTCGTCGTCGGTGGCCAGATCGTGTTCCAGCAGGAATGTCGCGGCGTGGCCGGAGCAGTGGGTGTCGAGCAGTTCACGCACCACCGGCCCGACGGCATCCAACGGTTCGAGCCGCCCGAGCAGATCGAACGCGATGAGACGTTGCACCGAGACCGTCGCTGCGACCGCGGCATCGGCGAGCAGACGCGCCCGCTCGGTCGTCGGACTGTCGGGACGCCAGTTGGCGAGCGCTCCGTCCTCGTCGAGGCTGCCGGAGGCCACCGTGTTGACGAGGGTCAGACCGTCGGCGTCGGCGAGATCGTCGATGGTCGCGAACGTGTAGCCGGCCTGACGGACCGGGTCGACCATCGCGGCACGACCGAGCGGTGTGAGCGACATCGAACCGCTGACGATCACGGGCGACATGCCGTAACGGTCGGGCCGGGTGACCAGGTCGTGCCAGGTGATGATCCCGGCAACCTCCAGGACCTCGAACAGCTCGGCCAGTCGAGCCGCCACCAGTTCCGGCCAGATCCCATCCAGCCGGCCCAGGCTGAAGCGCGACTGGGTGACCTCGATCGCCAGTTCCTCGATCTCCGCGTAGTCGAGGAACGAACCCTCGGGCAGTGCCTGCGACAACCAGTGCGGAACGCCGTCGTCGAGCAGTTCGCGATGGGCGTACTGCGTGTCGTCCCAGTTGGCGATCCGGGCGCAGAGCGGCCCCGCCTCGAGCACACCGTGCACCATGCGGGTGGCCCGCTCGGCGATGGGCAGGTCGCCCCACATCGCGTTCGGCCTGACCTTCGTCCGCAGGCGTTCCACCGCCCCGCTGTACGTGGCGACGTCGTCGATCAGGGTGAGCCAACGCAGTTCGGTACTCGACCGATTCTTCCTCGGCCTGCCGGACAGGCCCTGGTCGAGGACGTCACCGGTGCCGAGCGCTGCGACGAGCTTCCGCGCGTCGCCCATCGAGATGTTCCCGGCGTCGGTGAGCTTGACACTGTTGGTGCCGACGAACTCGACGAAGCGGTCGACGAGGTCGAGCAACCTCGACTGCGCTGCCGAGGCGTCGACGTCGACGGCCGGAGGTGGCACGTAGGTGAACAGCAGCTCGACCGGTTCGGGCTCGCGCACGGCGAGCGCCGCATCGGTGTGGGCTCGGCGTTGCTCGAACGGCAGCGAGTTGAACGCATCCATGCGCAGGTCGAGGGCCGCCTGCAGCTCGTCCATGTCGAGGTTGCCGTCGGCCAGGAGTGAGCCGAGGTCGGGCAGTTCGTTGCCGTCGGCGTCGAAGAGCACCACATCGCCCAGGGTCTTGCCGATGCCGAAGTTGGCGTCGTCACCCAGCGCATCTGCCACGTCGTCGACGAGGCCGTCGACGTGCATCATCACCCGAGCGGCGCTCGCCACGCCACCGTCGAGGCGCCCGGTGACCGCCAGGAACTCGACCATTGCCTGCACCGACCGGCAGAGCACCGGCGCCTCGTCGGGCCCGACGGCGAACTTGCGCGGCGCCCAGTCGAGCAGGAACTCCTCGGCGTCGTCGGGCGTGAACCGGCTCAGGTCGCCGGTGGAGTAGTTGACGCGCCACGACAAGAACGTGTCCGCGTCGGCGACGAGCGATCCGTCGCCGGCGCCGTAGCGCTCGTCCGCCCACGGTCCGAATTCGTCGAGAAGTTCCCTCTTGACCGATGCGAACGATTCGAGGTCGTCGGGACCGAAACGGAGCTGCACACGCCGATTCTCGCACGGCCGTCGACCGACTTCGTCCACTTGTCGCTCGTCAAGCGACGAGGTCGAGCACCAGGCGGAGCCCAGCGTCGACCTGGCCGAGCGTGTCGTGGTCGACTGCTCCCACGCGCTCGGAGAGCTGCCGCTCGTCAAGGGTGACGATCTGGGAGGCGTCGACGACCGAGTCCTTCGGCAACCCCGACCGGCTCTCCGGAAGGGCGACGTTGCCCGGCGCCGCAGCGAGGTCGACGTTGCTGCTGATCGCCGCGAACCCGAGCACGTCAGCAGCGCACTCCCTCGTTCAACGACTTCAGCCAGACTGTGGTCATGTCGGGGTTCGACATCATCGGCGACGTGCACGGTCACGCCGACCGGCTCCGGAGCCTGCTCAGCACGATGGGCTACCGGGAGCAGCGTGGCGTCTGGGGGCATCGCGACCGGACGGCGGTGTTCGTCGGTGACCTGATCGATCGCGGGTCCGGCCAGCTCGAGACGGTCCGGATGGTGCAGGCGATGGTCGATGCGGGCTCGGCGCAGATGGTGCTCGGCAACCACGAGTTCAACGCGGTCGCGTACGCCACGGTCGACCCGGTACGCCTCGACTACTGCCGGCCGCACAACGAGAAGCACACCAGCCAGCACGAGGCGTTCCTGTCCGACGTCCCGTTCGGCTCGCCGCTGCACCGCTCGATCATCGACTGGTTCACGACGATCCCGATGTGGCTCGACCTCGACGGCCTGCGGGTGGTCCACGCCTGCTGGAGCGCTGATCACATCGAGCACCTCGAATCGGTGGCGGGGCCGGGCAACACGCTCACCGAGCGCATCGTGATCGACGGCACGACGAAGGACACCCCGACGTACCGCGCAATCGAGGCGGTCTTGAAAGGCCCCGAGGTCGAACTCGACGGTGTCTGGTACGTCGACAAGGACGGCCACACGCGCGATCACGCCCGGCTCCGCTGGTGGGACAGCGAGGCGACCACCCTGCGCACGGCCACGATGATCCCGCACGGAACCCAGCTGCACGACCCACACGACCGACCGATCGACGCACTCCCCGACCGTCAGCTCAGCGACGACGAAATGCAGCTCTACACCGGGCCGGAACCGGTGCTGTTCGGCCACTACTGGTGGCGCAAGGAGTCGGCCGAGCCGATCAACACCTTGGCGACGTGCCTCGACTACAGCGTCGCGAAGAACGGTGTCCTGCGCGCCTACCGGTGGGACGGCGAGGACGAGATCGACGAGACCAAGTTCGTCGACGACTGAGGGGTCATGAAGCTCGAATCGGTGCTCGGTGACATCACGCAGGAGCGCGTCGACGCGATCGTGAACGCCGCGAACTCCTCGCTGCTCGGCGGTGGCGGGGTCGACGGCGCGATCCATCGGGCGGCCGGACCGGCGCTCGTCGAAGCGTGCCGTGCGCTCGGTGGTTGCCCGGAGGGCGACGCCAAGGTGACACCCGGGTTCGATCTTCCCGCCACGTGGATCATCCACGCCGTCGGGCCCCGCTGGCACGGCGGCCGGTCGGGCGAGCCGGAGACGCTCGCCGCGTGCTACCGCAACTCGCTGGCGAGAGCCGACGAGGTCGGCGCCACCACCGTCTCGTTCCCGGTGCCGAAGTCGATCGTTCGCATGTTCATCTCCCGGGCTCGGGTTCGACGGGGAGGGAGTCGGCATCACCCAACCGACGCGCGGGGTGTCACAGCGATCCGGAGACCGCTCGGCACCACAAACCGATCGCGGTCGGTGAGCCGTGGCAATCCCCCGCCACAACGGCCGGCCCGACCGACAACACTGAGTCGATGGACGAGGTCGATCCCGCCGACTTCTACACGGGCATCGCGGTCGACGTGTACGGCCCGCTGCGGGGTTCGGTGCCCGATCCGCGCATCTCCGCACGGTTCATCTCGAGGTGGGGGGAACCGGCGCTCGAACTCGGGTGTGGCGACGGCGATCCCCTGCTGTCGCTGCGCGCCGACGGGCTCGACGTCCAGGGGCTGGACTCGTCGGCCGACATGCTGGCCAAGCTGCGACGAACGGCGGCCGAGCGGGGCGTCGACGTCACCGTCCACCACTCGACCATCGAACAGATGGACCTGGGCACGACCTTCCGATCGATCTTCCTGGCCGGGCCGACCTTCAACCTGATCGTCGACGACGCGACGGCCGGCGCAGCGCTCGCCCGCATCCGCGACCACCTCGATCCGGCCGGCGCGGCGCTGATCCCGCTGTTCATCCCCGACCCGGTACCCGAACGACAGCTCGGGCGCGTCCGTGAACACGTCGACGACCGCGGCCGCACCCTGCGCGTGACGGCGACGTCGAGCGACCGTGACGAGGCGGCCCGACTCCAGACCACCGTGCTGCGCTACGAGATCGTCGACGGCGACGACCATCAGGTGGTCGAGCGACCCTGGGTGCTCCACTGGCACACCCCATCCGGCTTCCGTGAACTGGCCGCCGACGCAGGGTTGGAGGTCGCCGCCGTCCTCGCGTCCGACGGTTCACCCGCGGCCGACGACGCCAGGGAGTTCGCCTTCGTGCTCCGCCGGCCTGCGTGACACCGACGCCGGCCGGCGCGCGAACCCTGTGACACCCGCGTGCGCACACTCGCACGACCGACTCCCTCCTCGCACACCGTCACATCACGATCCGAGGAGTCACCATGCGCCGCCATCATCGACCGATCCCCTTCCCCGGACCGATCCCGCCCGGGATGATGCGCATCAGCGCCGACATCCCCATCGAGAAGTGGGAGGAACTCCAGCAGGCGAGTCGACGCCGAGGCGTCCACGTCGATCACCTCATCCTCGCCGCACTCGACTTCGCGGCCACGGCATGAGCGCATCCGCCCGACGGCCACCGTTCGGACGGCCGCCTCCGTGCATCCCGTTCTGCATGACGTCTTGTTATGCTGATCTTGTGCCGCAGCTGGTGACCCGCATCGACGACGAGACCGCCGCAGCCATCGATGCGCTCGTCGACGCCGGCGACTTCGCATCTCGCTCCGACGTCGTGCGCGCTGGTGTGCTCCGGCTGATCGACGAGCGACGACGACAGGCGATCGGCGACCAGATCGTCGCCGGCTACCAGCGGACCCCCGAGACCGTCGAGGAGCTCGCCGCCGCCGAGGCGAACGCCCGAGCGATGATCGCCGACGAGCCGTGGTGACCCCTCGGCCCCGTCAGGGTGACATCTGGTGGGCCGAAGCCGAGGACAAGCGTCGGCCGGTGCTGATCGTCAGTCGCGATCTCGCCGCCGCATACCTCAACCGGGTCGTCGTCGCTCCGGTCACCCGCACCGGTCGGTCGATTCCCACCGAGATCGCGCTCGGCACGGATGAAGGTCTCGACGTCGAGTGCGCCGCATCGTTCGACAACCTCGGCCCCCAGCCCGTCTCGATGCTCACACGACGCATCGGACGTCTGCACGATGCGCGCAGCCGGATCTGCCACGCACTCGCCGCACTCGCTGACTGCTGAACACGTCTCGGCACCGACCAGCGTCGGCGCCGGACGCCCGAAGGATCTCGCGAGCCCCGTCCTCGAGCGGCGGCGGGAACGCACTGCGCCATCCATGTCACACCGCTGCGCGCACACTTGCGGAACCGACTCCCTCCTCCGTCAACTTCGACATCCGAGGAGTGAACATGAGCACCCGCAGAGCCACACCCCATGGGCCTGTCCCCGATCGCCTGACCCGCCTCACCTTCGACGTGCCACCACGACTGTTGCGGGAGCTCGAGCAAGCGAGTCGACGCCGTGGCGTTCCCCTCGACCAACTCGTCATCGCCGCGTTCTACGCAGCCGCAACGTGCTGACCGGCCAGCGAGGTGTATGACGCCATATCCTGGCTGTATGACGATGCTCAGTTTCCGGGTCGACGACGAGGACGCAGCAGCGGTCCAACGGTGGGCGGACGAGCTCGGCATCGACCGATCGGCGCTCCTGCGCGACGCCGTGCGCCGTCACCTGAACCGACTGGCGTCGGAGCACGACCTCGACCGATGGGAGGCCCTGCCGCTCACCGACGGCGAATCGGCCCTGGCGACGATCGCCGACTGGGGTCCCGCCGAGGACTGGGAGGACTGGGCCGATGCAACGCGGTGAGATCTGGTTCGCCGCCACGCCCGGCGGCGACCGCCCGGTCCTGGTGCTCACCCGCGACCCCGTCGCCGACCGGATCGCCTCTGTCGTCGTGGCAGCCCTCACCCGAACCGAGCGGGGCCTGGTGTCCGAGCTCCCGCTCACCACCGCCGACGGCGTCCCGACGGCGTGCGTCGTCAACTTCGACAACGTCCACACCATCCCCCGCACCACCCTCCGGCGACGCGTGACCACGCTGCCGGCACCACGGATGGCTCAGGCGTGTCGGACACTCCAAGCCGCAACGGGCTGCTGAACTCTCGGCGATCGGAGTCACTCCACCCCGACACCCTCCGTTCCCAAGTTCCAGCGCAGAATGGTGGAGTCAGATGCTAGCTTCCGATGCCATGACGACTCGGACGACGTTCACGATGGACGAGTCCCTGGCGGAGCAGGCGCGACTGCTCGGCGTCAACGTGTCGGCTGCGGCGCGTGACGGAGTCGCCGCAGCCGTCCGAGCCGCCCAACTCGAGCAGGACCGAGCCGCCTACCTCGCCAAGCCCGAGCGGGTCGACGACTTCTGGAACGCCGCCGAGGTCTGGAGTGACGAGTGAACCGCGGTGAGATCTGGCTCGCCCAGGTCGGGCGCAAGCGCCGACCCGTGGTCGTGCTGACTCGCACCGAGGTGCTCGACGTCCGCTCGCTGGTGACCGTCGCAGAGATCTCCACATCAGCTCGAGGCCTGGCCGCCGAGGTCGAGATCGATCGCGTCGCGGTCGGGCTCGACCGGGAGAGCGTCGTCAACACCGACGGGCTCCACACGATCGCCCAGACGACGCTGACGACCCGGGTCGGCCGACTCGACGAGGCCACGATGTCGCGCATCTGCACGGCGGTCACCTACGCGCTCGGCTGCTGACACCGCGCAAGAGGCGTTTCAGAGCGGAACACGTCCCGGAACCCGGGACTCATGCCGCACAGAAGTGCCGCCGGGCTCACACCGCCGGGCACAACAGGTCGTCAGCGAGGGCCGCCATGTTCGAGTTGGACCCGTCACGCAGGTTCAGCGCGACGACGACGGCGTCGGTCCCGTCCTCCGACACGAACGCGATCGAGGCCGTCCCGTTGACCCCGCCCTCGTGTCCGTAGAACGTGCCGCAGGTGAGGCCGTACCGGGCGAGGCCGAGACCGTAGGTACCGCCGGACAGATCCGTCGGCGTGCGCATCTCGTCGCGGAGCGAGGGTTCGAGCAGGTCGCCCGCCACGATCGCCTGCATGATCGTGGCGAGTTCTCCCGCGGTCGAGATCACGCCGCCGTTGGCACCGTTGCCGAACAGTTCGAGCTCGCCGGTGATGTCGACGAGCGATCCGTCGTCGACGTCGGTGCCGTACCCGTGGAACTCCGGAGGGTCGAGATCGGGTGGCGCGACCGTGGTGTGTTCGAGTCCGAGCGGCTCCACGATCCGCGTGCGCAGGAGCTCGGCGAACGGTTGACGGGTGACGGCCTCGAGGACGATCGCGGCCACCTGGTAGTTGAGGTTGCTGTACCCGAAGTCGGTGCCCGCCGTGAAGTCGCGGCCGTGCGCCTCGGCCGCCGCGACGAGCAGGGTGTCGGGCACGATGACGTCCTCGCCGGCGAGGTAGCGGGCCACCAGATCGTCGGCATCGGCGACCTGCGCGGGGTCGGTGAGCAGCGCGACGTCGTCGAGGATGTCGAGGTTGTTGGTCTCGTCGTAGATGCCGGCCGTGTGGTCGAGCAGCATCCGTACGGTGACCGGCGGGTCACCGGTGAGCAGGCCGGGCACGAGATCGTCGACGTTGTCGTCGAGCGACAACTCGCCGCGCTGGACGGCGTCGAGCACCAGGGCGGCGGTGATCGGCTTGGTGATGCTGGCGATGCGGAACCGGGTGTCGGGCCCGATCGGGCCGCCGTCGAGGTCGGCCGCGCCGGACCACCCGTCGACCCGGCGGCCGTCGACGTCGACGAGGGCGAGCCCGCCGGGCGCCGGATACTCCCGCAACTTGGCGGCGAGGATCCGTTCGACGTCTCCGGCATCGACCTCACCGGCATCGACGTCGCTGACCGGTGTCGACTCGTTCGGCGTCGCAACGCTCACCGAAGGGTCGACGGATGACGCAGCGGGCGTCGGCGAAGCGGCCGGGTCGGACGAGCCACCGCAGCCGGCGATCACGCCCAACAGCAGGACACCGAGCAGCCGACGCCACATACCTCCTCTGCCTACGCTCCGGACGGAATCGTTGCCAGGGCCGAACGTCGACTCAGGTGTCGATCGACGGCTCCGCGTGCTCCGCGAAGCGTCCAATTGCATCCTCGCCGTCCCCGAGGAGCGACGTCCGGTGGTCGACCAACCGTCGTGACCACGAGCGTACGATTGGACCATGGCGACGGTGAAGCAAGTCGAACGCCGAATCGAGAAGATCGAGGGATTCCGAGTCCAGATCCTGCACGGACGGGACCGACGCGACGTGCGCAGCGACAAGGCCGGCGTCACCCAGTACCCGTACGAGCGCGCGCTCAAGGGATCGAACCATGTCAAGGCCTGGCGTGACCACCGATTCGCGAAGCACTACCCCGGCTTCGAGGTGCAGGTGCTCAACGCATCCGGCCACGTCGTCCACGGCGGCACGCTGTTGACGACGGTTCGCGATACGTACCTCGACGACTGATCGGCTGGTTGCGAAGTCCAGCGAGTGGTTCTCTGTCGAGGTGCCTCGTCCCTGACTTCGGTTTGCTGATCCGCGAGGTGCGCTCCCCGGCGGCGGAGCCAGCTTCGGTTCGCTCGTCGCGGCCAGAGTCTGACTTCGACCACGAAGAGTTCGACGACGCGTCACCAGCCGGGCGACGATCCCCTCGCCGTCATCGGCTCGCACTGTCGATGCTGCAGGCCACCGACGGCTACGACGACGGACTGTTCGTGTTCCTGTACCCGGCCGGCAACGACCGGTGCGAGAGCGTGTCTGTCGTGGGCACTCCAGGCCGCAACGGGCTGCTGAACGTCAGACCCGGTGACCGCACGCCAGACGACGAAGCGGCACCGAGGCTGCCGGGCGGTTCGACGACGACGACGCTCGGTACGTCCGCGGTGACGCCCTCAACCGACGTCGAAGGCCCACTCGATGTCGGGTTCCAGGCCGAGCTCGGATCGCACGAGCGCGTCGTACTCGCGGGCGTGGGCGACCGCCTCGGTCCGATTCCCCTCGGCGAGGTGACTCCGGATGATCAGGGCATGGGTCGTCTCCCTGAACGGCTCGGTTCGCAGCACGACCAGACACAGCTCGATCGCGCCGGCGAACTGGCCGGTCTCCAACAGATGGGTGGCGATCACCTCCAACGCATGGACCCGCAGGTTGCGGAACTCGCTTCGTTCGGCCTCGATCCACTCGTCGTACCAGTCGACCAGGACGTCCTCCAGGAACGGCTCCGGCGACCAGACCAACGGCTCCAGATCGGTGTCGGCGTGCAGCAGCAGGCGCGCCCGATCACAGGCGTCGTGGAGGTCGACGCGGACCGCCCCCGAGAGCCCGATGTCGTCGCGACCACGCCGCAGGACCTCCGGCATCGAGTGATGCAACCGGCTCATCGTCGATCGGAGTCGTCGCATCGCAGTGGAGGTCGACACGTCACCCCACAGTCGTCCCGCCAGCCACTCGCGCCCGATGTCGCCGCCGCGCAGACTCACCAGCGCGAGCAGCCGAGCCTCCGAATGGGTCAGCTCGTGCCGGTGCCCGTCCAGGACGACACCGAAGTGGCCCAGCACCCGCACCTCGACCTCGTGGTCGCTCCGGGTGGCACCTCGCCTCGTCGACGTCAGCGGTGGCATTCGGTCCCCCGTCCTCCTTGCCCTGGACGCCCGCCCGTCGTGACCCTCCAGTATGCACGCGCGCTGCGTGGTTGTCGAGTGGACGCTCCGTGAAGTCTCGGCGCGCGACTCGGCGACTCCCGTCGGACGTCCACCGAACACCAGATGAACGCGAGGAGTGAAGAATTGACCACCGTCCGACAACTCGCGGACACGACCCACACGACGACAACAAGGAGGAGCAATGGCTCGGAAGTCACTGGATCTCGAACAGCTCGACCGCGATCTCGAGTCCGCTGGGACGCCGTGGACGCGGGCGGAGAACTCGATGACGGCGCTCACCGAGGACCAGCGCGTCCTCCGGCTCGGCGTCGCCCCACCCCCGGGCGAGATGACCATCGAGGCGGCCGCGCACGCCTTCGAGGAGGGACTGTCCGCCGTGGTCCCGCCGGGGACCGACATCGGCGCGCCGTCCAAGGTCGACCATCGAGCGCTGAACGGCAACAACTACACGACACCCGTCAAGAACCAGGGGTCGTGCGGGTCGTGCGTCGCGTTCGCCACAGTCGCCGTGATGGAGACCACCTACAAACGCAAGTCGAACCAGCCGAGCCTGGCCTTCGACCTGTCCGAGGCGCAGATGTTCTACTGCCACGCCCGCTCCGAGGGTCGCACCTGCGCCAACGGCTGGTGGCCGGAGAACGCGTTCAAGAAGGCGCGGGACGTCGGCGTCACCCACGATGTCCACTACCCCTACACCGCCGGCGACCAGGACTGCAGCGGCCTCGACGCGAACTGGCAGGCCGACATGGCCAAGGTCGTCGGCTACCAGAAGCTGACCTCACCGGCCGACATGAAGAACTGGCTGGCGACCCACGGGTCGATCAGCGGCTGCTTCGTCGTCTACCAGGACTTCTTCAGCTACAGCAGCGGTGTCTACCGCCACGTCAGCGGCGAGGCCGCCGGCGGCCACTGCGTCGAGATCATCGGCTACGACGACGCGCAGGGTTGCTGGATCTGCAAGAACTCGTGGGGTCCGAACTGGGGAGACGCCGGCTACTTCAAGATCGCGTACGGCCAGTGCTCGATCGAGACGTGGTCCGGGCCGTGGGGTCTCACCAACGTGTCGGCCCGGCAGTGGCGGACGAACGTCAAGGTCACCGGACTCTGGGCCAACAGCGCCGACCTCAACTCCTGGGCGTACCTGAGCGGCGTGGGATGGCGCAAGGTCTGCGACGACTCGCGGACGGTGTCGGAAACGATGCTCGCCCAACTCACCTTCGCGAAGGCCGCCGGGACATCGATCAGCGCCCTCGACGACGCCAACGAACTCCGAGAGATCTACGCCTGACTGGAGGTCAGAACCATGACGAACACCAACGGCATCCCCACCCAGACCGATCCGCACCTCGGCGCGCTCGCCTCCGAGGCGACGGCGGGCAGCCCCTCCGAAGCGTTCAGCGACTCGATCGCCGGCAGCACAGCGGCGATGTCACCGCCGCAGCTGATCCCACCCGAGGAGACCGCGGCGGCCGGCGACACCGGCATCACCGCGTGGCTGTCGAACAAGAAGATCGTCGGCGTCTGGTCCAACGCGTCGAACAAGAACTCCTGGATCAACGTCCAGGGCACCGGGTGGCGTCGCATCAACCCGGCGAGCGAGAACGCCGTCGTCGCGATGACGATCCTCGCATCGCACGCGAAGGCCGACAACCGCAACGCGTCGGTGCGGGTCGAGAGCGACAACTACGTCCACGAGATCTACGTCTGGTGACGCGGACGGCGCCGGGACGGCGAGGAGCGACTCGACCGAGGGCCGGTCGTTTCACTCCTCGCTGCGCCCGCCGCCCGCGACCACCATGTCGAAGACGACCCGGTCGGCAGCCGGGCCCTCGGGCTCCCAGGGTTGACGCGACACGAACTCGAGTGCGCCCGTGCCGGGATGTTCGGCGCGCATCGTCCACACGCGCGTGCCGGCGGCGCCCGGGATCATCGGATCGGGCGCTCGCACGTGCTCGGCCACGACGACCACGACGTCGTCAGGGGCCAGGAGCCACCGGAACCCGGTCGTCGCGTTCTCGACGAGCTCGACCCCGAAGGTGTCGCCCACAGCGCACTCGATCACCCGATCGGTGTCTGATCGTCGGTACACCTCGCTCGGCGTGTCCATCGAGTCCCTCCTCCACTGAACCCTACGCCCGAACACCCAGGCCGTCAGCCCCCTCTTGCGCACTTCAGTACGGAAGGACTCCCGGAGTGCGGGACCTGTTCCGCTCGGAATCGACATGGCTCCGATCACCAGTGCGCCGCAACCCGTCCCGGCCCAGCCCCGATCACGCCGACCAGGTACGGTCGTCACATCGCCCGTACCGCTGACAACAGCGAGGAGCACCATGTCGACCGAACCCCTGCTCGTCGCCAAGCGCGACGACGGCGTTGCGATCATCTCGACGAACGACAACCCGCTGAACCGCATGTCGGTCGCCTACATCGACCTGCTCGAGGAGGTGATCGACGACATCGCCGCCGACGACTCGGTGCGGGCATTCGTGCTCACCGCCGAGGGCACCACCAACTTCTCCGTCGGCATGAACCTCAAGGAACTCGGCGGCGCGATGAACGAGCGCGGCGTCGACGCCTTCTTCGACCAGCGATGGAATCTGATCTCGCGCATCGAGACGATGGGCAAGCCGTCGGTCGCCACGCTGTTCGGTTACTGCCTCGGAGGCGGGCTGGAGCTCCCGCTCGGCTGCACGTTCCGCCTCGCCGCCAGCGAGGGCGCCTCGATTGGACTTCCCGAGATGGATCTCGGCACCACGCCCGCGTGGGGCGGATCGGCGCGCCTCGCGAAGTGCGTCGGCCGCAACCACGCGCTCGACATGATCCTGCGGGCGAAGAAGATCACCGGCCCCGAGGCACTGCGGATCGGCCTCGTCAACGAGGTGTGGCCGCTCGCCGAACTCAAGGACCGCGCAATCGCACTCGCGGCCGAACTCGCCGCTCAGCCGCGGCTCGCGGTCAAGGCGATGCTCGACGCACTCCACGACAGCGAGGACAAGACCCTCGACGAGCTGCTCGCCGCCGAACGCGCCGGCGTCCACGCCACCCGGGGAACACCGGACGCCCGCGAAGGCATCCTCGCCTTCCTCGAGAAGCGGCGGCCGGTGTTCAACCAACCGTCCTGATCCCCGGCTGACGCCGTCTCGACCGGTCGGCGTTCGTCGCCTGCGCGACACTGGCGCGATGGCGTACGAGAGCCCGAGCTACGTGGTGGTCGAGCGGATTGGGCCGGTCGAGATCCGCGACTACGAGGGCTATCTCGCGGCGGAGACCGACGTCGACGGCTCGCTCGAACAGGCCGGCAACGCCGGGTTCCGAACGCTCGCCCGCTTCATCTTCGGAGCCAACCAGGTGTCACCGGGGCAGAACACGAAGATCGCGATGACGACACCGGTGACCCAGGTGCCGGCCGACGACCGCTTCCGAGTGCGGTTCATGATGCCGACGCAGTACACGGCCGAATCGCTCCCCGTCCCCGACGACCCCCACGTGACCATCACCGAGGTCGGCCCACAGCGACTCGCTGCGATCCGCTACAGCGGCCGGTGGTCGCAAGACAGCCACGACCGTCATCTGGGCGAACTGCGCGAGGTACTGGCGACCAACGGTCGATCGACGATCGGCGAGCCGATCTGGGCGCGCTACGACCCGCCGTGGAAACCGTGGTTCCTCCGGCGGAACGAGGTCCTCGTCGAACTGGACGAGCCTCCGTTCGACGACCCGCAGCCGTGAACCCAGGAGAACCATTGGCAACATCTTGTGGCTGAACCTGAACGAACCGTCGACACCGGCGGGCCACAACCTGGGCGAGTCAGCGCTCCGGCTGAACGTTTGTTCAGCCAGAGTCGCCGTACGACAGCGAGGCGACGATGTCGCCGTTTCGATCGCGGATGAACACGGTGTCGCCGCTGTTGTTCCACACGGCGCTCCCCGACACGCACCAGTAGCGGGCGGTCTCGTCGTCGGGACCGCAGCCGCTGAACAGGGTCACGTCCGCGCCAGGTTGCAGGCGCAGGTCGCTGAACGTGTAGCGGTGAGACGATGATTCGTCGGCGACCTCCCAACCGTCGAGAGCGATCGCCTCGGAGCCGGCGTTCGTGAGCCTCACCCACTCGCCGTTGAGGTTCACGGTGTCGTCGCCCGGTGCGTCGGCGTTGACGTCGATGGCGACACCCCCTCCGACGGGAGCCAGTCGAGATCCTCGACCTTCATTTGTCACACATCGTAACACCGATGATCGCGACGTCAATTGGTCGCATTGCGTTCTCCCGGTTGCTGGTTGCACAGGAGGGAGTCGGTGTCGACCAACCGACGGATGGGGTCCACCAGGATCTGGTCGACCTCGACGTGGAGGGACGTGGAGCTCTACCCGTTCGAACCTTTCGCTTCGCGAGTTTGGGCGCTTCGCCACGCAGCGTCGCCGACGATGCGTGGTACCTCGCCCTCACTGAGCGCCTCGAGGTTGCCCTCGTCACCCTCGATCGCCGGCTGACCCGTACCGCCAACGCTCGATGCGAGTTCACCTTCCCGCCACTTGACCATGGCGCGGCGGCGATCGACCGGGGCCGTTCAACCCCATCCCCGACGAAAGTGAACCCCGCCGGGATCTGAGCGCGCAGCACCAACCACGTTTGTGTTGCATTCCGGGTGAGCCGCCCCACCCGAATCCTCACGCAAACGAGGAGCGGACCCGGACCGGGTCAGTCCGTCACCACACGCGGCGCTGAGGAGGGGCCGATGGGAGGAGCGCCCGGTCGACACGGAAGGATGGTCGCCGACGAGCGATCCCCGATGAGGAGTGGTGACAGATGAGAATCGGACTGACCGGCGGCGGACGCGACACCGATGCGGTGATCCGCCTTGCGCAACAGGCAGAAGCCGACGGGTTCTCGTCGCTGTGGTTCCCGGGCGCCGTGCTCGGCGACCCGCTGGTGGCGATCGCGCTCGCCGGGCGGGCGACGTCGACCATCGAGTTCGGCACATCCGTCGTGCAGTCCTACACCTGCCACCCCGTGCTGCAGGCGAACCGATTCGCGTCGGTCGCCGCGGCGATCGGGACAGCTGGGCGCCTCGCCCTCGGCGTCGGGCCGTCGCACGAGCCGGCGATGCAGCCGATCGGGTTCGACTACCGCACGCCGGGACGCCACACCGACGAGTACGTCCAGATCCTCGCCGCGTTGCTGCGCGGTGAGCCGGTCGACGTGGCAGGCGACGAGTACACCGTCGCCGCCGGACCGCCGGCGTTGGTCGACGGGCAACCGATCCCCGTGCTCGTGAGCGCCCTCGGACCGCGCCTGCTGCGAGTCGCCGGCGAGTACGGCGACGGCACCATCCTCTGGATGGCGAACGCGAAGGCGGTGGCCGACCACGTCGCACCCCGCATCACCGCGGCCGCGAACGCCGCCGGGCGACCCGCGCCACGAATCGTCGCCGGACTCCCCGTCGCCGTGCACGACGACGTCGCCGAGGCCCGCGAGACCGCGGCGCGCGAGTTCGTCGTCTACGGGACGCTGCCGAACTACCAGCGGATTCTCGCCCACGGCGGCATCTCGTCTCCGGGTGACGCGGCGATCGTCGGCGACGAGGCCGGCGTCGCCGAGCAGATCACCGCCCTGTTCGAGGCCGGAGCGACCGACTTCTGGGCAGCACCCATGCCCGTCGGCGAGGACCGATCGGCCTCGCGGGCCCGCACGCGCGCGCTGCTGCAGGAGCTCGCCGCAGCCTGACCGTTCCGGGCCGCGCACATCGCAGACGGTGGTGGTCAGACGGTGGTCGCGGCTTGTTCGAGGGCGTCGGAGATGCCGGCTCGGGGACGCAACGTCCGTTCCGGCATCAGGATCGCCGCGGCCAGGCTGACGATCATCACGCCGGCACACACGAGATAGATCTGTCCGACCCCCGATGCCAGACTCTCGGTGACGGCCTCGCGGCTCGCTGCCGGAAGGGCGGCGATGTCGGCAGGCTCGCGGATCAGACCCGTCGCGTCGTCGGGGCTGATGCCGAGGCGGGCCGGAATCTCGCGCCGGATCGTGGCGTTGAGGATCGTTCCGAACGCCGCCAGACCGATGGCACCGCCGAGCGTGCGAAAGAACATGATCGTCGCGGTGGCGACACCGAGATCGGAGTACTCCACGGCGTTCTGGGTGGCGATCGACGTCGTCGTGAACACCGCGGCCATGCCGAACCCGGTGGCGATCATCGGCACGATCAGCAACGCGTACGGCGTCGAACCGGTGATGAAGCTGATGGCGAAGAGACCGGCGGCCGCGATCGAGGACCCCACCACCGGGTACGCCTTGTAGCGGCCGGTCAGCAGGATCATCCGCCCGATCCCGAACGTGCCGATGGTGACGCCGAGCATCTGCGGGAGCATCCGCAACCCGGACTCCGTGGGCGACACGAACAACGAGTCCTGGAAGTACAAGGGGAGAAATTGCGCGGCTCCGAACGCGATCGTGCCGGCGCACGCCCCGGCGATGATGCACGTCAGCACCACCCGATTGCCGAACAGGTGCAGCGGGATCATCGGTTCGACCGCCCGCCGCTCGACGAAGACGAACACCACCACCCCGACGAGGACCGCGCCGAACATGGCGATCACGTGAGGCTCGCTCCAGCCGTCCTGGCCACCGACCTCCAGTGCGATCATCAGCCCGCCGATGGTCAGCGCCAACAGCAGCGCCCCGGCGACGTCGAGCCGGGCCTTGCGGCGCGGGAACGGCAGGTCCAGCGCGAAATAGCTGATGACGCTGGCGATCGTGGCGAGCGGCACGTTGATGAAGAAGATCCACGGCCACGTCCAGTTGTCGATGATGAGCCCGCCGATCAGCGGCCCGAACAACGCCGCACCCACGAAGGCCAACGTGAAGTAGCCGATGTAGCGACCCCGTTCGCGCGGTGGGAGGATGTCGCCGAGGATGGCGAACGCCAGCGCCTGGATCGCGCCGCCACCCAGACCCTGGACCGCCCGGGCGGCGATCAGTTGGTTCATCGATTGCGAGAATCCGCACAGCAGTGACCCGACGATGAAGAGCGTCAGCGTCAGCTGGAAGATCATGCGGCGCCCGTAGAGGTCCGACAGCTTCCCCATCAACGGCGTTCCGATCGCGGCGGTGGCGATGTATGCCGTGCCGACCCAGGCAAAGCTCTCGAAGGCATTGAACTCGCCGGCGATGGTCGGCAGCGCCGTGGCGATGATCGAGATCTCCATCGATGCCAGCAGCACCGCCAGGATGAGCGCGCCGAGCACCGCCCAGAGGCGGGCGTTGGTCAACCCCGGGACCGACGACTCGCTCACCATGGACCAAACGTACGCACTGCCCGGGACCTGCCGACGAAGCGGGTACGACCGAAGTGGTCAGCCAGATCCGTTCGCGTCGCAGGTGGGTGACCCAACACGCCGAACCCGCTGCGACCGCGACGGCGCCGGGGTCACGTCGGGCAGGTGACGACGGCGGTTCCCTCGGTTTCCTCGGTCAGGTTGGGGTCGCTGTCGGAGGTGTGCTCGAAGGTCCCGGTGTACGTCACCGTCGACCCGTCGAACGAGAGCCCGTCGGCGGTGCCGCTCGCGGTCGAGATCACGCTCGACCATCGCTCGTCACCGTCGATCACGTACACCCCACCGATGACACCGTCGCCATCCGGTCGCACGTCGAACTGCAGTTGCCGATTCTCGGTGGCGAGGTAGTTGATCGTGATGTCGATCGAGTCGGGCGCAGCCACCTGGCAGATCGTGCTGTCGGCCGCGAACAGCGGGAACGAGAACGCCTCACCCCCGACCTCGAAGCTGGCTGGTTCGATGCCGCAGTTGACCGCCACCGTGACCTCGACCGTCGGGGTGTCCATCTCGCCTTCCGACATCGCGATCCGGTCCTGGCGCACGGCCGTGCCCACGTAGCTGAGCGTGTTCGCGTCGTTGTCGATGCCGAGCTCGCCGTCGAACGGCTGGGCGCTGTACTGGATCCAGCTGTCGGCATCGCCCTCGTCGGAGTCGGCGGTGAACCGGCCGATCCAGCCATCGTCGACCCGGTCGGCGTTGAGCGTCATCGAGCCGAACTCACTGTTGACCGCGAGAGCGATCACGTCGTCGGAGAAGGTGCAGCTGAACGAGCCACCGGTGTCATTGGCGGTGTGGTCGATCGTGCGCCCGTCGACCGTGACCACGGCGTGGCCCGGCTCGGCCGACACGGTGACCGGTCCTGCGGCGAGCGCTCCGGGAACTGCGCCGGCGGCACCCACGCCGCCACCCGTGTCGTCGTCACCGCGGGTCACGTCACCGGTTGCAGCGTCGTCCTGGTCGGCGACCTCGTCGAACGGCGATCCGTCACCGAGGCCGCCTCCGCCACCACATCCGACCTGCAGTACGGCCGAGCCCGCGATGGCGAGTGCCGCCCACGCGCCCATGCGAGTGCGTTGCATCGGCGCCTCCTCTCCCCCTCGTCGGAACGTGCCCCTCCTGCGACCGTACCGAACACGCCATGCACGGTCAACGTGCCATCCACCGCCGGACGGTCAGCGTCGACGCTCATTCCGCATCGGCCGGCAGATCCCATAGGGTCGACCCCATGCGGATCATCGTCGTCGGTGCCGGAGCGGTCGGCGGGGTCGTCGCCGCCAACCTCGCGATGGCGGGCACGTCGGTCGTCGCGGTCGCCCGCGGCGAGCACGCGCAAGTGATGCGCGAGTCGGGGCTCCGCTACGAGTCGCCCACCGGCGTACGGACCGTCGAACTGCCCGTCGCGACGTCGGTCGGCGAGATCGACGTCACCGATGACGACGTGTTCCTCCTCGGCGTCAAGAGCCAGGACACCGTCGGCGTGCTGAACGACCTCCGCGCCGCCGGCGTCACCGACCAGCCGATCGTGTGCATGCAGAACGGCGTCGACAACGAACGCCAGGCGCTGCGCCTGTTCCCCAACGTGTACGGCATCTGCGTCATGCTCCCCGCCGACCACCTCGCACCCGGCGTCGTGCGCGTCTGGACCGCACCGAGCTCTGGGCTCCTCGACGTCGGCCGCTACCCCCACGGCATCGACGACCTCAGCGTGCAGCTCGCCGCCACGCTCGAAGCGGCCACGTTCGGATCGATCCCCCGCGACGACATCATGAGCTGGAAGTACCGCAAGTTGCTGATGAACCTCGGCAACGCCGTCGAAGCGGTGTGCGGCCGGGACGCACGCCTCGGCGAGATGGTGCGGGCCGAAGGCGAGGCGGTACTCGCGGCCGCAGGGATCACGGTGATCAGCGCCGAGGACGACCTGGCCCGCCGCGGCGACGCGTTGAAGATCCAGCCCGTCGGCGACGAACCACACCGCGCCGGAGGATCGTCGTGGCAGAGTCTGCGCCGTGGCACCGGCACGATCGAAACCGACTACCTCACCGGCGAGATCGTGCTGCTCGGCCGGCTCCACGGCGTTCCGACACCGGCCAACAGCGCGCTGCAGGATGCCGCCGCCGAGATGGCCCGCACCGGCGAACCGCCGGCCTCGCGCACCGTCGACGACGTGCTCCGATCGATCGACGCGGCCTGACACCCGAGCGGCGATGGGCGAGACTGACTCGGTGCTCGCCCGCCCCGCAATCGTGTTCCTCCTCGTCGGGGCGACGGCCGTCGCAGCATGCGGCGACGACGATGCTGCGTCGGGTCCGACCCCGTCATCCGCATCCGCATCCGCCCCGACGCCGACGCCGACGCCGACGAGCATCGCGCCCAGCGGCGACGAGCAGCCATTTCCCGACATCCTCGACGTCGTCGTCATCCCCGAGGGCGACACATTCCGGTTCGACGTCACCGTCTCGTCGCCGTACGACACGCCTGAGCGGTACGCCGACGCGTGGCGGATCGTCGCCCCGGACGGCACCGAACTCGGCGTGCGCGAGCTCACCCACGACCACGCAGCCGAGCAACCGTTCACGCGGTCGCTCACCGGCGTCGAGATCCCGCCCGACGTGACGACGGTGACCGTCGAGGGACGCGACCTGGTCAACGGCTGGGGTGGCGACACGTTGACCGTGACGATCGAAACGTGACGATCGTCCGCTGAAGTCGGCTACCGCGCGTCGGCGAGCGGCGTCGCGTCGGGCGGGATGCGGAGCGCGGTCATCTGCGTCGACTGCATCACGAGACGATCCTCGCTGTCCCACGCTTCGCAGATCTCGTCGGCATAGCCATCGTGGATCACCTGGACACGGAACCGCAGCCGCAACGGCCCCGGCGCCGGGATCGCACGGTTGTAGACGGTGATCGCCAGCGTCGGTACCCACCCCGTCTGCACCACACCGAACGTCGCCGGCGGCATCACGTCGGAGGCGTAGAGCAACCCGACCGTGTCGAACACGTCGTCAACCTCGTCACGCAGGTACGACCGGAACTCGCCCCCGCCGACAGCCGACGGCCCGTCGGGCGTCATCTGAAAGCCCGCGTCGGGATCGAACTGCAACGAGATGCCGCGCTCACCGGCCATCGGCGACGGCGCCAGTTCCTCGAGTGGGGGGAACGGGCACGGAGCGATCTCGCCCCAGAACGGCGCGGTCCCCTCGTGCAGCGTTCCGAGTGTGAACTGAGCACGCACACCCCGAACGCCGTCGACGCCGATCAGCGCGTTGACCTGGCTGGCGGTCTTGCCGATCCGGTCGATCTCGGTGACGATCTGCGCCGGGCCGAGGTCGGGCGACGAGAGGAACTGCGCCGACGCGGAGATGACGTGCTCGTGCGTCGAGCCGGCCTCCCGGGCGGCGTCGAGCGCGGCCCGACCGAGACAGGCGAGCATGTAGCCACCGTTCGGCTTCGAGCCCATGATCGCGTACTCGTCGACGAGCTCGACGTCGTACTGCCCGCGCCCGGCGGCGTCAAGGCCGCGCAGGACGATCGAGGTCGCCGTTTCGAAGGTGGTGGTCATCGGAATCCTCGGAGGGTGGGGGTCGAGATCGTGCACCGCTGCGCGACGATCGCACGAGGGTAGCGACGAGAGGTCGGGCTGGTCAGATCGCACGACCGCTCGGGCGGCACAGCACCGAGGCCGCGCTCGGACGCGTTGCGAGCAGCGAGTTCCGGTTCAGCGGAGCTGGTCGGCGATCGCGTCGGCCACGGTGTGGGCGTCGCGGTCGGTCGCCCAGAGCGTTCCCGTCAGTGGAACACGGAAGCCCACGAACCCGAGGCCCGGCCGGGGCACGGCGTCGATGGGACGGCCATCACCGTCGAGCACGCCGAGACGACCCACGAGCGGCTCCAACGCTGTTCGGTAGCCAGTCGCAGCGATCACCTGGTCGACCACCAGGTGGCTGCCGTCGATCAGGCGTGCCCCCGCCGCGTCGAGGTCGGCGACGGCATCGACCACCCGCACCCGACCGGAGCGGATCAACTCGACGATGCCATCCGCCGTCATCGGCTCCTTGCACTCGGCGAGCAACCGCATCATCGGCTGTTCCGGCTTCGGGAGATAGTCGCGCGGGCCGTAGATCCCGCGCTCGAGCAACGGCACGATCCGATCGAGCCACGCGTCCGGCAACACCTCACCGGCAGGCGCGAACGGAGTGGCCGGAACGCCCACCACCTCACGGGGAAGCACCTGCGGGGCGCTCCGCACCGCCCACGTGACGTCGATGCCGGCACGGGCGAGGTCGACGCAGATCTCACCACCGGAACTGCCGGCGCCGACCACGAGCACCCGTGCGCCCAGGTGTTCGTCGGGACTGCGGTAGTCCGCTGCGTGCAGGAACCTGCCCGAGAACCGTTCGGCGCCGGGCCAGGACGGCATCTTCGGCGCTCGGGACGCCCCGGTCGCCACGACGACGGCATCGACGTGCCGATCGCCCGACGGACCGGCAACCTCCCACCTCCGTCCGGTGGGCTCGATCGTCGACACCTCCGCGTCCGCACCGAGGTCGCATTCCAGTCGGTGATGAGCTGCATACCGTTCGAGGTAGGCCACGAGGTCGTCGCGCTCGACCCAACGGCCGAGCGACCGCTCCATCCGGTACCCCGGCAGGTCGGACATCCAACGAACGGTGTTCAAGCGCAGCGAGTCGTACCGACCGACCCAGGACGAACCGATGCGTTCGTCGCGATCGAGCACGATCGCCCTCACCTGCGCCCGGCGGAGCAGCGCCGCCGTCGCCAGACCGGCCGGCCCGGCGCCGATCACCGCTACCGTCGGCGCATCGTCCGCCGGCACCGGCGCGGCCCACGGCCGCACCCGCTCCACGAAACGTCTCGCCACGAGATCCGGTCGGCCCACGATGTCTCCGGACCCTACCTTCGCCCGAGTTCGGCGTCCGGCCGCCTGGCGGAGTCTCGATGGAGCACCTCGGTGTCGATCGTGCAGGTTGCGCTCTCCCGTCACAGCGCCCTCCACCGGAAGTGGTAGGAAGGTCAGGGATCGGGGGTACGTGTGAAGCACGGCGTGTGGGCGATGAACTATCCGGTGGTGCGCACGATGTCCGAGCTCGTCGAGTTCGCTGTAGTGGCAGAACAGGCCGGCTGGGACGGCGTGTTCGTGAGCGACTCGATCACCGACGGTACGACTGATCCGTGGGTGACCCTCGGGGCGATCGCGGCCCGGACGGAACGGGTCACGCTCGGAACCTGGATCTCGGCCCCTGCGACGTACCAGCCATGGCGGCTGGCACTCGCCGCGGCATCGCTCGATCAGTTGTCTAACGGCCGGGTGATGCTCGGCGTGGGCCTCGGCGTCGGATCCGACTTCGGCCGGTTCGGCGACGACGCGTCACCCGCTGAGCGGGCACGCCGATACGACGAGGCCCTCGAGGTCATCGAGCTGCTGTGGTCGGGCGAGCCGGTGACATTCGTGGGCGAATTCTTCCGACTCGACGACGTCACACTGCCGGTCGTGCCTCGCCAGCAGCCTCGGATCCCGACGGTGGTCGCCGGCTGGTGGCCGAACGAGCGGCCATTCCTGCGCGCCGGTTGCTGGGACGGGACGATGCCGTATTGGCCCGCCTTGCTCGAGGGTGAGGTCGGCCCCGAGGGCCAGACGTCGGACGGCACGATCGATGGCGAGCTGCGCGACCTCATGGCGTTCTATCGGGAGACGGCAGACGCACTCGGGGAGGTCGTGCTGCCTCGCCAGGAGCGCGACGACCGCGACTACCGTTCCCTCGCGGATGAGGTCGGGGCGACGTGGCTGTTGACCAGCTACCGGATGGATCTCGACGAGCTGCGCAAGGGCCCACCGAGTTGACCGGAGGGCGCAACTGTTCGTGAACGACAGGAGCGGGTCAGCGACGGTAGGAGGACCGGCCCCGGGGCGCGAGACTGAGACGATGGCCTTCGGACAGGCGTCGGGTCCGCCCGCGTCACAGAGTCAGATGCGTGAGCTGACCGAGTTGCTGCACGCAGCAGGCCACTCCGACTTCCGAGACGCACGCGGCCCGATGGGCTTCACGCAGCGCCAGGCCAACGGCAAGTTCACCCGTGACGAGGCCGACGAGTTCATCGCCGCGCTCCAGGAAGCGGCGGAGGGCGCACCCGGTCCCGCACCCGATCTCGCACCCGAGTCGGCCAGGCCGAAGCCGGCTCAGCGCGATCGTTCACACGCACAATTGGAGAAGTTCTCCGACGAACAACTCGCCGCGGAGCTCCAGCGCCGCGGCTGGGTGGTGATGGAGCCCTGACGGCCGGCGGTGTGATTGCGTGCGCAACTCCGTGACACCCCTTGGTCATGATGGTCGTATGGATCTCGGGGCGTTGTGCGACACGATCGGGCGGAGCGACCGCACGGTCGACGACGTCGCCGACGAGTTGCTCGACGCCACCGATGCCGAGCTCGACGAGCGGGTCCGTGCCCTCGAGTTGCTGCGCCGCCGCGTCGACGCCGAGACGGCATTGACGTTGGCCACCGTCGAACAGCGACGCCTGTACCTGGCCGACGGGCACCGCACGATGAAGGGCTACCTGCGTGCGACGTGTAACTCGTCGAACCCCGACATCGCCGCCGGGCGCCGGCTCGCACAAGCGGCCAACGGCGTCCCCGGTCTGGCCGAGGCGCTCCAGACCGGACGCATCGGTGTCGCCCAGGCAGCAGCGATCGCCCGCGTGCACCGCAACCCGCGGGTGCGTGACCGCTTGGTCGAGTTCGCGGCGATGCTGCTCGAGCTCGCCGAGCGCTACTGCTACGACGACTTCGTGATCGCGCTGCAGCGCTTCGAGATGCTCGCCGACACCGACGGCGCGCATCGCACGCGCGACGCCCAGATCGCCGGACGCAACGTGAACGTCGCGACCGTCGGCGGCGAACTCCACCTCGACGCGAACGGCGGCGACCCGCTCGTCAACGACGAACTCCAGGCGATCTTCCGCCGGTTCTGCGAGAACGAATTCCGCACCGACGCTGCCGCCCGCCGCGCCGAACACGGCGACGACGCCTCCGGCAAGCCGCTCGCCCGCACCGGCGCCCAGCGCAGCTACGACGCCTTCGTCGACATGCTTCGGCGCGCCGACGCCCACCTCGACGCCGACACCAGCGCACCTGGTGCACCCACCACATTGGTCAACCTCGTCGTCGACAGCCGCACCATGGCACTCGTGCTCGCCGACGCCGGCCTCGCACCCACCACCACGCTGGCGGGCGACCCCATCGATCCGTTCACCGGACTGCCGACGAACGCCACCGGCGACCTCCTCGCCGACCTCGCCGCCGACCCCGACGCCTTCGCCCACATGCACTGCGAGACCGCCAACGGCACACCGCTGCACCCGCACGACGTGCTGCGCGCTGCGCTCGCCGGCCACACCCGCCGCGTCGTCGTCGACGCGCAGGGCGTCGTGATCGACATGGGCCGCAAAGCACGGCTCTTCACCGGCCCGGCCCGCGAGGCCGCCAAGCTGCTCGTGCGACGCTGCGACCACACCGGGTGCGACCTGCCCGAGGACTTCTGCGAGGTCGACCACGTCACCGAATGGGTCGACCACGGCACCACCGACCAGATCAACGCCGGCGTCGACTGCGGCCACCACAACCGCGAGAAACACCGGCGGAAGTTCACCAGACGCCGCAGCATCCACGGCCAGAGCTACACGATCCGACGCGACGGCAGCATCATCCTGCCCGTCGGCGCCCGACCACCCACCTTCCCCGCCGAAACCGACGACGGTGACGATCCAGCCGCCACCGCCGGCCGGGAAGCCATCGAGACCGCCGAGCTGACACGAACCGCTCGTGCACGCCTGCAGCGCCTCCGGCGAGCGGCATGAACGCGGAATGGATCGGCTGCGTCGTTTGTTGACCCGACCGCCTCACCCGCGAGGATCATGGCGATGCCCGACCCCACTCCCCCCAGCCGACGCGTGCGGCCCGGTGCTCCTGATCGGATCATCGTCAACGGGCTGGTCGTCGATGCCTCGATCGGGGTGCACGACTTCGAGCGAGAGGCCACACAGCGCCTCCGGTTCGACGTCGAGATCGACACCGTCGACGACTACGCCGACCGCATGCGGGCCACCGGCGCCTACGTCTCCTACGCCGACGTCGTCGAGTTCGTCGAGGCGCGGGCCGCGTCCGGCGACCACGTCGAACTCGTCGAGACGTGGGCCGAGGACGTGGCGGCCTTCGCCCTGACCAACCAGCTCGCCCAGGCGGTGCGGGTCACGGTCCAGAAGCTCGACATCTTCGACGCCGCCGACGGCGTCGGCATCTCGATCGAGCGGTCGCGGTGAGCCGACCAGCGACAACCCGCTGCCTGGTCGCGCTCGGCTCCAACCTCGGCGACCGGCTGGAGAACCTGCGCGCCGGGCTCGCCGGGCTCGAGGATGCCGACGGCATCGACGTCGTCGCCGTCTCGCCCCTCTACGAGACCGCGCCGGTCGGGGGGCCCGACGACCAGGGCCCGTACCTCAACGCCGCCCTCGTCGCCGACACGACCCTCGACGCCGCCGACGTCCTCGCGCTCCTGCACCGGATCGAAGCCGGCCGCGAGCGCCAACGCACCGTGCACTGGGGACCGCGCACCCTCGACCTCGACCTGCTCGTGCACGGCGACTTCGTCTCAGACACCCCGACGCTCGAGGTCCCCCACCCCCGGATGCACGAGCGCCGATTCGTGATGGTCCCCGTGTGCGACATCGCGCCGGACCTCGTCCACCCCCGACTCGGCCGCACGATGCGCGACCTCCTCGCCGACCTCCCCGTCGCGCCCGGCGACCTCACCGAACTCACCGACACCTGGCAGGAGCACCACCCATGATCACCCCCGACGTCCTGCTCCCACTCTGGGAAGCCCACCGCGCTGCGCTCGACCACCCCGTGCGCACCTTCGAGATCGCCGGGCACGTCTTCGACGACCGCCCGTACCAGCTCGGTGTGATCAACCTGTCGCGCGACTCGACCTATCGCGAGAGCATCGCCCACGACGTCCCCGCTGCGCTGTACCGCGCCCGCCGCATGACGATCGAAGGCGCAGCGCTGATCGACATCGGCGCCGAGTCGACCGGCACCAACGCCGACATCGTCGACATCGACGGCCAGCTCGCCTCACTGTTGCCGGTGATCGACGCACTCCTCGCCGACGGGCTGCTCGTGTCGGTCGAGACGTACCTCACCGACGTCGCCGTCGCCGCCCTCGAGGCCGGCGCGCAGGTGATCAACCTCACGGGCAGGGTCGACGACCCGGCCCTCTACGAGGCGATCGCCCGCCACGACGCCGGCCTGATCCTCTGTTACACGCCGGGCGAGACGGCGCGGTCCGACGTCGACGTGCCGCCGGTCGACGCAATGATCGACGAGCAGATGGCGTTCTTCCGCGAACGGCTCGACCTGGTGACCGGCTGTGGCGTCGACAAGCTCTGGATCGATCCCGGGTTCGGGTTCGCCCTCAACCTGCCCGACGGCCCCGAGCGGGTGCGCTACCAGACCGACAACCTGCTGCAGTCGTTCCGCTTCCGCGAACTCGGCTGGCCGGTCTGCGTGACGATGGCATCGGCGGTCTACCTGTTCCACGACGAGGTCAGGGTCGCCGAAACCGCGATGGCGGTGCTCGCCCTGCTCGCCAAGGCCAACCTCCTGCGCAGCCACGAGGTCGCGCGGGTCCAGCCGGTCCTCGACATGCTCGAGATCTGCGCCCGATGACCGTCGGTGCCGGTCGCGTCAGAAGTTGACGACCGTGCCCATGTACGGGAGCCGGGCGAGGTGCGGCGCTCTCACGACACGATCGACCGCCTCCTCCGCTGTGCACCCGGTGGTGACCATCTCACGGGCCAACGCTGCGACCACCACCGGCGCCGCGAACGACGTGCCGCTCCACGTCGCCCACTCGTCGAAGTCGTCGGAATCGATCCCGTTGATGCGCGGCAGGTCACCGTCGAAATTCGCGAAGAACGAACTCACCAGGTCGGTGCCCGGCGCACACGCATCGACCCACGGCCCGTAGTTCGACCATTCGGCCGGCCCGGTCGGCCCGAGCGCGGCCACCCCGATCACCGACGACAGCGCCGCCGGATACTGCTCGACACACGACCCCTCGTTGCCCGCCGCGGCCACGAAGACGGTGCGGCGGACGTCGTGGTAATAGTCGATCAGGAGTTCGAACAAGAGGCCCCGTCCCGTCCCGCCGAAGGAGAAGTTGACGATCTGCGGTTCGACGAACTCCATCAGCCACCAGAGCGACGCGGCGAGTTCGAACGTCCCGACATCGCCCTCGGGCTGGAAGACGCGGTTGACACGGATCCTGCAGCCCGGGGTGAGTTGCTCGATGATGCCCGCGATGAAGGTGCCGTGACCCGCCACCGGATCGAGGTAGTTGTCGACGGGATGGCCGCCGATCGGCCGCGACGGCACATCGAGCGCACCCGAGATGCGCTGCAGATCGGTCCCGAGCAGTGCCGGCCGATAGCCGTGGAAGTCGTTCGGCCCACCGGCGATCCCGCTGTCGAGAACACCGATCACCACGTCGTTGGGACCCTGCGCCGGCCGCACAGGCAGCGACCGGAACGGCGCCGGCATCACCGAACTCGTCGGTGGCCTACCGGTGGCGACCACGTTCAACTCCTCCGCGTTGGCGTGCCACGGATTGGCGCTCCAGGCATTCGCATGCCACGGATTCGCATGCCACGGATTGGCGTGCCAGGGGTTCGCATGCCAGGGATTGGCGGCGATTTCGGCCGCCATTGCCGGATGTGGCGGACAGCCGCAACAGTCGGCGTCGTTCGCGAAGTAGACCAGGTCGAGCTGGATGTTGAAGCCCACTCCCGCGAGCACGTCGACCGCGGTCGGTGCGTCCTGTACGCCGTCGAGTGCATACCACTGGCCGAACGGCGGCAGCTCACCGATCGGTTCGCCGTCGTCACCGGTCGCGGCGAAGACCGGTGTGACGTCGTAGCTGCCCCTGTCGAAGGCTTCCAACGAATCGAGGAAGTCGAGTGCCTCCTGGTCGAGGAGCACACGGTCGGGCCGGTAGGCGATCGGAGGGTCGCCCGGCTGGACCGCAACGCGCATGCGGTACGGCCACCGGGCGTCACTGCTGTCGTCACGTGGGTCGTCGGTCGACATGGTCATCCTCCTGTTGTCGATGGCGACGCCGCTCGACGTCGCAGGATCTCGTCGGTCTGATCGGCGAGTTGATCGGCAGGCGTCGACTCCCCTTCGAGTCGGGCCCGCTCGAATTCGGCCGCACCGAGCGCGTCGAGTGCAGCGTCGAGCAACGACTGCCGCTGCTGCGCGTCGAGGGCGTACAGCGACAGGCCCTGGTCGGCGAGGATCACGTCGGCGGCCGACTGCATCCTGACCGCGTCCGCCGGCGAGCCCTCGTCCAGGGCCAACCGGGCGGCGATCATCTGCGAGTAGGCGATCACGGTCGAGTCGACCATCGACCGCGCCCATTCGAACGCCGCCAGTTGGTGCATCGCCGCCCCGGCGGGATCGCCCAACGTCAGCAGCACCTCGGCAAAGTTGCCGTGGGTGTTCACGAGGAACGTCTCGAGACCCGCCGCCTCCTCCGCCCGCACGCACTGATCGAGCGCGTCGGCGGCAGCCCTCGGGTCACCCAGCGTGTTGTGGGCGATCGCCGCGAGGTTCCACAGACGAGCCTCACCCCGAGGCGTCGCCTCGCCGGCGCCGAGCGCAGTCTCCGCAAGACGTAGCGCTGCCTCCGGATCATCCGACCGAAGCGCCAACTCTCCCTTCGTACGCACCACGCCCATGTCGTCGAAGACCGGGACGCCGACCTGCTCGGCCAGCGCAGCGGCACGCTCGACGAGTTGCTCGGCATCGGCCCGCTCCCCCAGGCGAAGATGGAGATCGGCCTGCAGGGTGAGCAGCGCCACGAGATCAGGGCCCGGACTCGGGCGTTGGTCGATGCAGCGCGCCACCTCGGAGATCCCGGATCGGTACGACGCCGTGACGTCGTGGTACTGACCGATCGACCAGGCCAACGACCGCGCGGTCGAATCGGGGGTCACCGGATGCGCCACCACTGCCCGCACGTTCTCCAGATCGACACCGAACTCGGTGACCCATCGGCCCGACATGGTGCGGTCGGGGCCGAGTCGCTCCACGAGGGCGTCGGCGAGCCGGATCCGGGCAGCGGTGACCTCATGCTCGTCGGCGCCCTCCAACACGTACGACCGCACGGTCGACGGCAACATGTATCGGGAGCTCCCGGCGGCGGCCTCGCGCACGACGAGCGACCAGTCGATGAGCGACCAGACGAGTTCCGGTATCCGAGCGACCGGCACGGACTCGTCGCCGGCCACCGCCTCGGCGAGCGACACGTCGAACCCATCGGCGAGGACCGCCAGACGTGTCAGCACCCGACGCTCATCGGGACCCAGCAGATCGAGACTCCAGTCGAGCAGACGGTCGAGGCTTCGCTGACGGTCGGGCACCGTCGGGTCTCGGGTGGCCACGACGGCCACGCTCCCACCGCGCATCCGCTCGGTCATTTCGGCCGGTGTCAGGAGGTGCGAGCGTGTCGCGGCGAGTTCGATCGCCAACGGCAGGCCGTCGATCGCACGGCACAGATCGACGATGTCGCCCAGGTCGGCGTCGATGCCTCGGCCGCTGCGCTCGACGTAGAGCCGGACCGCGTCCGACTCGGCATCGATCGCACCGAGCGGCTCGAGCCGGTAGAGCGACTCGCCGATCAGACCCAGTGGCACACGGCTCGTCGCCAGCACGGCCAGATTCGGGCAACGTGTCAGGAGGTCGTGAACGACCCGTGCGATCGGCTCGATCAGGTGCTCGCAGTTGTCGAGCACCAGCACCATCGAACGCTCGGCGAGGTGGGCCACGATGTCGGACTGCGCGTCGTTGCCGCGCACCGATGGAGCGCTGACGGCCTGCGCGATCGCCATCGGCACCACCTCCCCCTCCGAGAGCGGCGCGAGGTCGACGAACCACACCCCGTCGGGCCACTGCTCGGCCACGTTCAGGCCGACCTCGATCGACAGCCTCGTCTTGCCGGCCCCGCCGGGTCCGAGGAGCGTCACCACGCCACCTGGCCGCAGCAGCTCGGCCAGCTCGGACTGTTCGGTGACGCGGTTGACCATCGACGTGATCGGACGGACGAGATTGTGGCTGTCGGCGGGACGGACGCGAGGAGCCCGTTCGTCAACGTCCAGATCCGACGCCGACACGCGATACAGCGCGATGGGCTCGTCGAAGTCGCGCACCCGGTACCGGCCGAGACCGGTCACCTCGATCTCGGCGTCACCCAGCAGTTCGATCACCTCGTCGGTCGCCAGGATCTGCCCGCCGTTCGCAGCATCGACGACGCGTGCGGCCTGGTGCACCGCCAGCGCCCGGTAGTCGTCGTCGACCGGACGGGCGTAGCCGGTGTGCAGACCCATGCGCACCCTGATCGGATCGTCGGTCGGCCAGTCGGCGCCGGCCAGCGCCCGCTGACCGTCGACCGCGGCCGCGACCGCGTCGGCCGCGTTGGCGAACGCAACGAAGAACGCATCACCTTCGGTCAACACTTCGACACCGCTGTGTTCCGCCCACACCTCGCGCAGCAGGCGGTGATGCAGGCTCAGGAGGTCGCTGTAGCGCTCACCGAGATCGCGCAGGATCCGGGTACTCCCCTCGATGTCGGTGAACAGGAAGGTGACCGTTCCCGACGGCAACCCCTTGACCATCGACGTGCTCCTCATCGGATCGACCGGTAACCGTCTGCGTGACACTAGTCGTCGGCCGGACGTGCCCCCTCCGGAGTTCTTCGGATCAGCCCGCCCTGTCGACGAACGAGCAGAGAGCGGAGATCAACTCCATCTCGTCGACGTCGCGGGCACGGGTGTCGAGCAGCTCGTCGGTGCACACCAGGTAGGCGACACATCTCGCCCGGCTGATCGCGACGTTGAGGCGATTCTTGGAGAAGAGGAAATCGGCGGTACGGGGCATGAACTCCGACGACGACGTCGTCATCGAGAACAACACCACCGCGGCCTCCTGACCCTGGAACTTGTCGACCGTGCCGACCTCGACACCCCTCGTCGTGCGGTTCGCGCGCATCGCCGCCTCGATGCAGCGGCGCTGGTCGTTGTACGGGGCGACCACCATGAAGTCGGCGACCGTCAACGGACGGGTCACGCCGTGCTGATCGGTCCACGGCTGTCCGAGCAGCTCCTCCACCTTCGCGACGACCAGCGCCGCCTCCTCCGGCGACTCGGTCGAACGCCCCGTGTGCTCGGCGCGCAGCCAGCGCAGGCCCGTCCGCCCCGCCGCTGACTGGCCGACGCACGACTCGTGGCTGTGCAGCTTGCCGCCGTACATCACCTCGGAGATGAACCCGCACACGTCGGGGTGCATCCGCCAGGTCGTCTCCAGCAGCACGCCGCGGTCGGGCGGCACTGTCAGCTCGTCGCCGAGCAGATGCTCGAGCGCACTCGCACCCGCACCGCCCGGGTGGCTCGCCTTGGCCACCTGTGGCAACTGCTGCGGATCGCCGAGCAGGATCACGTTGGTCGCCGAGATCGTCGCCGCCAGCGTGTCGGCCAGGCCGAGCTGTCCCGCCTCGTCGACCACCAGCACGTCGACCGGATGCTCACGCATCGGCTTGCTGGCGAACAGCCATGTCGTGCCGGCGATCACGTTGAAGTCGCCCCGCGCCACGTTGGCGTTGTCGTCGAGGTAGCGAATGCCGCGGACCGAACCCTCCTTCGCCTTGCGGACCGCGCGCAGGTGCTCGGAGTCTCCCTCGTCGGCGAACCGGTCGACCACGGCCTGCATCAGGTTGTCGATCGCCGCGTGGCTCATCGCCGTCACACCGACGCGCAGGCCGGCGTTCACGAGCGTGCGGATCATGTGGGCACCGGTGTACGTCTTGCCGGTGCCCGGCGGACCCTGGATCGGCACGTAGCTCCGGTCCAGCCCGGTCACCCAACCGCAGATCGCGGGCACGTCGCCGACGAACACGCCACCATCCTCTCCACCGGCGGGACCACGGCCCGGCTGGAAGGTGGGGAGGTCGCGGCGCAGCATCGCGTGGCCGACCCGGTCGGCGCGGCCCGCCAACATCTCGTCGGCCAGCTCCTCGAGCGCGGTCAGCTTCGCCCCCTCGAGGAACCACACGTAGTGGACGAGCGCCGACGGGTGCAGGCCCTTCTCCTCGGCGTCGCCGTCCCACGTGACTGCCAGCTCACCGGCCTCGGCGTCGATCTGCTCGACCTTGAAGAACACCCACTCCTGCTCGTCGAGCGCGACGATCAGCTTCGAGCCCTTCGCGATGTCGACGTCGAGTGGCTGCGGCGGGAACGTGAAGCGGGCCCACGGCCACTTCAGCGGCTTGCCGGTCCGCTCGCTCACCTGCGGTTCCAGACCCCGGAACGTCAACCGGGCGATCACCGACGGCGACTCGAACTGGTCGGCGTCATCCGTGATCGACAGGCGGTAGGCATCGGCGTTGACCACCTGGCGCTCACGGCGCCAGTAGCCGAGCAGATCGCCCATCAGGTGCTCGACCGTGTCGGGCCCGAACGCGTGGAGCGCCTCGATGCGGGTGTCGAGTTCGGCATCGGGCTCCTCACGCCCGAGCACCGCATCGCGCCACGGCACGCCGGCCGGACGTTGCGTCACCAGCCAGTCGCGCAACGCCCGGGTGGCGCGGACGTCGTCCTCGTTGTAGGCGGCGATCCGGTCGAGCATCGCCTGGTTGCGCGACCTCATCCACCGCTCGTACTCGACGACCGCGCCGGCACCCTTGTCGATCTCGTGGCCGCGCTGGTAGTCGGTGAGCAGCTCGACGTACTTGAGGCCGTAGCCCTCGACACCGACCTGCATCGCCCCCTTCACGATCGGCAGGAGGTCGACGAACTGGCCGGTGGCGATCAGCTGTTCGAGCGCGAGTTCGGCGACGCCGTGTTCCTTCACCAGCCGTTCGAGCGACGAGCGCTCGGTGTGGTTGTAGTGGTACACGTGCATGTCGGGGAACTGCACCCGGCGAGCGGCGAGGTGATCGACGAGCGCCTTGGTGGCGACGGCCTCCTCGTCCTTGTCGTGCGCCCAGAACGCCCTGAACTCCCACTCGCCGGCGGAGGACTTCTCGATCAGGCCGAACAGGAAGAACAGCTCGGCGTCGGCGTGCCAGAACGGATGGCCCTCGAAGTCGAGGAACACGTCGCCGTCGTTCGGCGCCGGCAGCGCGGCGAACCCGATCGGGTCGGGCGCGTCGAGGTCGACGACGAGCGCGGCGTGGTCGACGGCCGACGGCGCGGCGAGCAGCTCGAACGGCGGCCTCTCGCCGGGCGCGTTGCGCGCCTCGACCTGCAGGCGCGCCTGACGGACGAACGTCTCCTGGCGCGCCGCATCGAGGCCGGCCACCTCGCGATCGAGCACTGCGAGCGCGGCGATCGTGGTGACACCGTCCTGCTGGAGCGTCAGGCGATCGGCGGTGCGGACACCGGCCACGTGCACGAGCGAGTCGGCGGCCCGCCACGCGGCGTCGCAGACCATCTCGAAGTCGCAGAACTGGCAGTGGTCGCACGGCTTGGGCCGGGTGTCGGCCGGCGCGTCGTCGGTCAGCAGCTTCGCGAGCTGGCCACGAAGGCGCCGCCAGTACGCGAGCACGTCGGCCACCCGGATCGTCTCGCTCCGGCCAGAGCCCAGCTCGATGTGCATCCGTTCGGGCAGCACTCCCGAGGTCGCCTCGATCGCCTCGGCGTAGAAGCAGAGCTGCAGCACGTGGCCGGGCTTGGCCTCCTTGCGGGCGAGCTTGGCGTCGATCGGCTCGTAGGTGAACGTGCCCGTGCCGGGATGGTCGACCCGGCGCAGGAAGTCGGCGATGCCCCGGATGCCCTCGTGCACGAACGGCATCTGGAACACGACGTCGTGCCCATGCGCCAGCACGTCGCCGACCCGGTCGACCCACTGCTGGAACGACTCGCCGTTGACCCTGGCGGGCACTTCGAACACCGACAGCCCCTCGGCCCGGTAGCGCTCGAGCACGGCGGTCTCGTGTTCGAGGCCCTTGGCGAGCAACATCTGCGCCATCTCGCCGAACGGGCTCGACTCGACCGTGCGCGTGCCCGCCTCGACCTCGTGCTGCAACGTGAGGAAGTGCGCACAGTCGAGCCACGCCGTGATCTTCGAGGGGGTGAGGAGCCGTTCCGCCATCACCCCATCATGACCGACGGGTGTGACGATGCCCCCGTGTCGGTCGGAGCGCCCGAGCTCAGGTGAGGATCGGCATCGGATCCCAGCCGATCTCGTTGCATGCTCGTTGGCTGCGCATGTCGATGTGGCGGGGGCGCACGAGGTCGGGCGGGGTCGGTTCCGCAACGATCGAGCTCCCGTCGAGCCCCAGGGCGGCGGCGACACGGAACGCGATCTCCGAGCGACTCAACAACTCGGGCCCGCCGAGGTGCCACACCCCCGAACGCTGCTCGGTCGGCAGCGACGCGATCCGCCAGAGCCCGTCGGCGATGTCGGCGGCCATCGCCGGCCGCCGGAACTCGTCGGAGAACCAGGACGTGGGCCGGCCCTCGAGCGCGCCTGCTCGGAGCCGTTCGGTCGACTGATCCATTGGATCGAGCGACAGCACGAGCGGCAGCCGCACCACGCACGACGGCACGCGTGCGTCCTCGACGATCACCTCGGCCTGCGCCTTCCACCGTCCGTGATCGGACACCGGGTCGGGCTGCGAACGTTCGTCGACCGGACGCCCGTTTCCCGAGAAGACCACGTCGGTGGAGAGGTGGACGAGTTGGGCGCCGACGGCCGACGCAGCGTCGACGACGTGCCGGGTTGCGTCGACGATCGACGGTTCGTCCAACCTCCACGCCGAGTGGATCACCATCGACGGCCGGACACGGTCGACGGCGTCCGCGACAGCATGTCGATCGCGGAGGTCGGCCGCGACGACAGCGGAGTCCGACACCGAGGTGCGGTGGGTGAGCGAGACGAGTTCGACGCCCTGGGGAATCGTCCGTCGCAGCCACGTCCCGACCAGGCCGGACGCACCCGTCAGCAGCACGACCGGTGTCGACATGGGGCGGAACCTACCCGGCGGCGTGCCCGTTGATGGCCGAGTGCCAGTCGAGGAACCGATCGATCCAACTGTCCGACGGCAGCTGCTGGGTTCGCATGCCGAAGCCGTGGCCACCTCGAGCGTACGCATGCAGCTCGACCGGCAGGCGTGCCGCCCGCCAGCGTTCGTAGAGGGTGATCGAATCGTCGGTGAGGCCGAGTTCGTCGTCGGTCGCGACGACGAGGAACATCGGTCCGCTGCCCTCCGGCGGATCGCCGACATCGATGCCACGGATCGTCGCGTAGATCGGTGCGACGAAGGCCGGACGAACGGCCGGGTCCGACGAGTAGGCGACGCGCATCGCGACATTGCCGCCGGCGGAGAAACCCATGAACCCGATCCGTTCCGGATCGACACCGAACTCGCCGGCCCGCTGGCGCACCAGGCGCATCGCCACCTCTCCGTCGGCGCCGGCCAACGCGGCGACGGCGACCATGTCGTCGAGCGCGCCGGAGGCACCGGCCAACATCTTCTCGACCAGCTCCCCGACGGGATCGTGACCGCCGGGCACCAAGCGGTACTTCAGCACGAACGCCGTGATCCCCGCGGCCGCCAGCCGATCGGCGACGGCGACTCCCTCGCTGTCGATCGACAGCGCATGGAAGCCGCCGCCGGGCGCCACGATCACGGCGGCGCCGGTCGCGTCACCGTCGGGCAACACGGGCACGATCGTCGGGACGACGACGTTGGCGACGACCTCGGTGGCCCACACGTCGCTGAAGTACTGACGCTCGACGTTGGTCCAGTCCTCACTCCCCGGCGCGGGCCCGTCGTACAGGCGAATCGGTTCCCCCATGGACATCGCACCAGACTGCCCCGCCGGGTCACCTGCGGGCGAAGGCAGGCGTCCGTGGCGCCGGCGCGGACGAACAGCGGACCTGGGTCATGATGACCGCATGGAGTTCTCGACGATCATCGAACCGTTCCGGGTCCATTCCGTCGCCCCGCTCGTGATGACCACGCCCGAACAGCGGCGGACGGCGCTCGACGGGGCGGGCAACAATCTCTTCTCGCTGCACTCCGACGACGTGCTGATCGACCTGCTCACCGACTCGGGCACGGGGGCGATGTCGCGCGACCAGTGGGCCGCGCTCCAACGAGGCGACGAGAGCTACGCCGGATCGCCCTCGTGGTTCCGCTTCCTCGAGAGCGTGCAGGACCTGTTCCCGTTCGAGCACGTGATCCCCACCCACCAGGGCCGCGCGGCGGAGAAGATCCTGTTCACCGCGATCGGCGGGCCGGGCAGGATCGTGCCGAACAACACCCACTTCGACACGACCCGGGCCAACGTCGAGTACACGGGCGCCACCGCGGTCGACCTGGTGATCGCCGAGGGCCGCGACCCGACCTCGCTGCACCCGTTCAAGGGCAACATGGATCTCGACGCGCTCGAGGCGCTGCTGCGCGAGCACGGGCCCGACGTGATCCCGGTCGTGTTCGTCACGATCACCAACAACTCCGGCGGGGGCCAGCCCGTCTCGCTGGAGAACCTGCGCGGGGTGCGGGCCCTGTGCGACCGGTACGGGGTCCCGCTGTTCCTCGACGCCTGCCGATTCGCCGAGAACGCCTGGTTCATCCGCGAGCGCGAACCCGGCCACGGCGACCGCGAGGTGCGCGACATCGTGCGCGAGATCGCCTCGCTCGCCGACGGCATGACGATGAGCGCCAAGAAGGATCCGCTCGGCAACATCGGCGGCTGGCTGGCGATGAACGACGACGCCCTGGCCGACGAGTGCCGCACCCTGCTGGTGCTGACCGAGGGCTTCCCCACCTACGGCGGGCTCGCCGGTCGCGATCTCGACGCGCTCGCCCAGGGACTGCGCGAGTCGGTGCAGCACGACTACCTCCGCTACCGGATCCGCTCGACCGCGTACCTCGGCGACGCGCTCGCTGCCGGCGGTGTGCCGGTCGTGCAGCCGATCGGTGGGCACGCCGTCTATCTCGACGCCGGACGGCTGCTCCCGCACATCGATCCGCTCGCGTACCCGGGGCAGGCACTCGCGATCGCGCTCTACGAGACCGGTGGCGTGCGGGGCTGTGAGATCGGTTCGGTGATGTTCGGGCTGCAACCCGACGGCAGCGAGCGACCCGCGGCGATGGAACTCGTGCGGCTCGCGATCCCGCGCCGCACCTACACCCAGAGCCACATCGACTACGTGATCGAGGTGTGTCTGGCGGTCGCGGCGAACGCCGAGCAACTCGGGGGCTACCGGATCACGAGCCCGCCGCGCCCGTTGCGCCACTTCACGGCCACCTTCGCCCCCCTCACCTGAACTCGGCAACCGATCGACCGTGAGGTCAGTCGTCGTACAGGGAGCGGACCACGTCGAGCCAGCGGAGCAGGTGGGTGTCGCCGAGGTGGGTGTCGATCGCTCGGGCCCTCGCTCCCTCACCCAGCTTGCGCCGGAACTCGTCGTCGTCGAGAATCCGGCAGACCGCCGCACCGAACTCCTCGAGGTCGGTCGGATCCTGCACCAGCAGACCCGACTCGCCATCGATGACCTGATCGACGAGACCACCGACCGCGCTGGCGATGACGGGTGTCCCCTTCAGCATCGCCTCGGCGGCGGTGAGGCCGAACCCCTCGGCGAGGCTCTTCTGCGCCACGACGTGGGCGTGACGCTGGAGTGCGTTGACGATCACCGCGTTCTCCTCGAGGTCGTGCATCGGCAGGCACACCAGCTGGACGCGGGAGCGAACCGCGTGCGGCAACTGACGCCACTGGTTCCAGCAGTCCTGCAACACCTGGCCACCCTCGGGGTCGTCGGCCACCGCCGACACGACCGGCCCCGCCAGAACCAGCTGGGCGGTCCGGCCCGAGTCGACGTACTCCGCGAACGCCTGCATCACCCCGCCCATGTCCTTCATCGCGTCCCAGCGCGAGATCTGCACCACCAGCGGCACCTCCGGCCCCGGCGACGGGCCGGTGCGCACGACGTCGCACATGCGCTCCACCCGGCCCGGTGAACCGTCGGTGCGCTCGAACACGGTGTCGCCCGGCGTCCCGTCGATCAGGCCGACGTGCGTGAGGATCGCCTCGACCGTCGCGTCGTCGAGATCCTGGTTCTTCGGCGCGAACGGGTCGATCGACGGCCAGATCACCGAGAGCCGTTCCGCCGACACCCAGTCGGGCGGGAACCGTCGATCGGAGAACACGTAGTGGTCGACGAACGGTTCGAGGTACGGCCGCAGGAACTCCCAGCCGATCCGGCTGTACTCGTTCTGCTCGTCGAGACCGACGTGACACCGCCACACCACCTTGCACCCGAGTCGCTTCGCGTGCTCCGCCAGCCCTGCGACCTGCGGGTCGTGCAAGATCACGATGTCGCCCTCGCGAGCATGCGCCGAGAGATCGTCCCTCTCCGGCTGCAGCGCGTCGACGTAGATCCGATGCTCCACGTCGCCGAGTTCTCCGCCGTCGCCGGGCGTGCCGTACAGATGGTTGTGCAACCGCTTGGTGACCTCGAAGAACTCCTGGTTCCCCTCGATCACCAACCAACGAGCATCGACCCCGACACCACGGATCAGGCCCAGCAGCACGTGCAGCATCTCGGCGACCCCACCACCAGCGGCGGTCGAGTTCACGTTGATCACGCTGCGCCCGTGCAATCGATCGAGCGCCTCCTGCGCCGCCTCGACGGCGAACAGATTGGTACGGTCCGGCCCGATGACCGCAGAGAAGCGGAACGGATCCCGCGGTGTGATTGCAACGTGCTCCATGACCCAACAGTCTTGCCAACTCGCCGGACGTAGGCGCACATGGTCGGCCGTGAGTGCCGGTGAACCGGGAGTTCAGTCGTCGCCGAGGGCGCCCCATGACCCGGTGATCGTCGGTGAGACCGCCGTGGCGACGATCAGGTCGTCGACTCGGAGCGTGACCCGGGCCACGAGGTGGTCGACGAATTCGGCCATCGACTCGAACCCACCTCCCTCGTTGATCCGCCACCAGTCCTTCTCGACGTCGAGATCGGCCCGGTGGACGTCGGTGGTCAGCTCTCTCGGCGTCGCGCCGGGCTGGGCCAGCACCTCACCGCGCAGATGCACCTCGAGGTCCGCTGGCATGACGGGCGCGTCGTGCTCGTCGGCAGCGGTCACGATGACGTCCTCGCGAAGGGTTGCGCCGAGGTCGGGATCGAATGGCGGAACGTGGATCGAGTACGACACGACGAGCCTGCGTTCGCCCGGGTGTCCCTCGAGGGCCTCGACGCGCAATTGAGGATCGGCGATCGTCACCATGTCTCGATGATGAACGACCCCGCCCGGGTGCGCCAGAGACGATGGGCCCCAAGCGAGCCCGGTGGCGCGGTGAGATGACCTCTGGCCCTGTCCGCCCCGAACCCAGGGGCGGACACTGCATGCATGGATCACGACACATTGGGGGTGATCCTCGACGTCACCCCGGGGGACCACGAAGGCTTCGAACGGCATCTGCTCGAAGGCATGGGCCACACGGTCACGGTGTGTCACGGGCCGGGCGACGACCCGTTCTGCCCGCTGCTCGAAGAGGGCGAATGCGAGTCGGTCAACCAGGCACACGGCGTCGTCTTCAAGCTCGATCTCGGTCGCGACTACCACCGCCAGATCCTCGAGCAGTACAAGCAGACACTCCCCGCCGGCATGCCGATCGCGGTCGCCGTCCAGCCGGGACAGGAGACGACATACGCCGACCTTCTCGACGGGCTGTACGTCTGGAGCCACTCCCCCACGGCAGCGGAACTCGACGGCTTCGCCGCCCTCGTCGAAGCTGCCGACGATTCCGGTACGAGCGACAGGTAGGTCCGAGCGTCGGGCCGTGCCGTGTCGGTCGAACCGATCATCCAGCTCCACGGCGTCGAGAAGACCTATCGAACGGGCCGCGTCGACTATCTCGCGCTCCGCGGCGTCGACCTCGAGGTCATGCCGGGCGAACTCGTCGCGGTCGTCGGTCCCAGCGGGAGCGGCAAGTCGACGATCCTGAACCTGATCACCGGCATCGACCGACCGACCGCCGGCGACGTCATCGTCTCGGGCCGCGATCTCGAGGAGCTCGGCGAGGACGACCTCGCCGTCTGGCGAGGCGAACACGTCGGCATCGTCTTCCAGTTCTTCCAGCTCCTCCCCACGCTGACCGCTCGCGAGAACGTGATGCTCCCACTCGACTTCGCCGGGGTCGGATCGGTGAACGACCGTTCGGAGCGGGCCGCAGCGCGGTTGACCGACGTCGGACTCGGCGATCGGCTGGACCACTTCCCCTCGGAGCTGTCGGGCGGAGAGCAGCAGCGCGTGGCGATCGCCCGGGCGCTCGCGTGTGATCCCTCGCTTCTCGTCGCCGACGAACCGACCGGCAACCTCGACACCGACACCGCCGCGGACATGTTCTCGGTGATGGCCGACGTGAACCGAAACGGCACGACGGTCGTGTACGTCACCCACGATCCCGTCCTCGCCGAGCGCGCCCACCGCATCGTCTCGATTCGTGACGGACGCGTGATGGAGGGCGACGGTCCGTGATCTCCGCCCACCGCCGCCGCTCGCTCAGGGAGTTGACGCGGCGACGTGGGCGCTCGATCCTCACGATCGGAACGATCGCCGTGGCGGTCGCCGGCGTCTGGCTCTTCGCCATACCGGGCAACGTCGAGGACTCCCTCACCGCTCGGGTCCGATCGGATGCGATGCACAACGCACGCCTGGCGCCGAACGCGGCCGACCTCACCGAGGCCGAACTCGCGGCGTTGCGAGCGGTCGACAACGTCGCCGCGCTGGACGTGCGCACGCTCGCCCGGACCGACATCCGAACCGACGGGCGCGTCCAGAGCGTGATCCTCGTCGGCGTCGACGAGTTCGAGCAGCAGCGTGTGAACATCGTGTCGCTCGACGCCGGAGAGTTCCCGGACACCCGGGGCGAGCTCGTCACCGACACCGAGAACGCTCGGACCGGTCGCCTCCGCGCCGACGTCGGCGACACCGTGGACCTGCGCACGTCGACCGGTGGATGGACCCCGTTCACGATCAGCGGCCGCGGCGGCACCCTCCGGTACTCGAGCGAGGTGGGCAACGACGCGCCGGTCGTGTACCTGTCGAACGACGACGTGCAGCGGGTGATGGACTACCCCGCGCCCAACTCGATCGACGTCGTCGCGATCGACACCTCACCGGAAGCGGTCGACGCGTTGGTGACCGAAGTCCGCACGATGCTCGCCGCCGACCTCGCCGACCTCGCGTACTGGGACGTCCTCGAGGTCTGGCGGGACGGCACCTGGCCCGGGTCGGAGGACTTCCGCAACTTCGTCGTCGTCTTCTACGTGCTCGCCGCGGTGGCGCTCGTGGCCAGCCTCGTTCTGGTGTACACGACGATGAACTCCGTGGTGCGCGAGCAGACCCGGGAGATCGCCGTCATGAAGGCGATCGGCGGAAGGTCGCGCGTGATCGCCGGTGGGCTCATGGAGACCGCGCTCCTCCTCGGCACGATCGCGACAGCGTCGGGAATCGCGATCGGCCTCCCGCTCAGCAACCGGCTGATGACGTTCATGAGCGACGAGTTCGGTGGGACACGTGTGCCGTGGCGGGTCAGCGGGCTCGCTGTCGTGTTGAGCGTCCTGGTCGGGATCGGCGGCACAGCGATCGCATCGTGGCCGGCGATGCGACGTGCGGCGCACATCACGGTCCGCGAGGCGATCGAGGACCACGGCGTCGTCGCGTCCTATGGATCGCGACGACTCGATCGGATCGCCACGAGGGTTCCGTTCGGGTCACGACGCACTCGGATGGGTGTCCGGAACGCGACGCGGCGTGCCGGCCGGACCGCCGCCACCGCCGCACCGATCGGACTGGCCGTCGGCACGATGCTCGCCTTCGGCTCGGTGCTGATCACCGCCGTCGACGAGGACCTCAGGAGCTTCGACCTCGAAGGCGCCGACATCATCGTGTGGAACGCCGGACCGGGGCTGGACGCTCGTGCAGGAACACTGATGTCCTCGGTGCCCGAGGTCGACTTCGCCCATCCGATGGTCTACAGCAGCGTCGAACTCGACGGGGAGAAGTACGTGTGGGGCCTTCCCGCCAACAGCACGTACGACCACGACGTGATTGCAGGTCGCTGGTTCACCGACGACGAGGCTGCGTCCGCGGCGCAGGTCGTCGTGCTGGGTGAGGCGGTCGCCAACCAGACCGGGCTGACCGTCGGCGACGTCGTCGGGGTCGAGACCCGACGCGGTCCGATCGAGCTCGACGTGGTGGGCATCGACGGTCAGCTCGTCAACAACGGGCAGGGACTCTTCGTGCCCTACGAGACGGTCCTCGCCTACGAGGACTGGACGAGCGGGAACTACTGGGTGCGAACCGTGAGCGCGGACCCGGCCACCGTCGATGCCGCCGCCGCCGGGATCCAGACCACCCTGGAGCGCAACGGCTACGCCGTCTCGCAGAGCCTGCGGTACATCGATCGCGAGCAGAACCAGGCCGAGAACCGCCTCATCGTCACCGTCGTGATGGCCATGGGTCTCCCGATCATCGCCATCGGCATGATCGGACTCGTCAGCGCGATGGTCAGCAACGTCGTCGATCGAACACGCGAGATCGGCATCCTGCGCAGCATCGGAGCACGGCGACGGGACCTCAGGGCGGTGTTCCGCGCCGAAGGCCTCGTGATCGCGGTGCTCGGCTGGCTCGCCGGCATCCCGATCGGGTACGCCCTCGCCCGTTTCATCCTGTGGGTGTTCGAACGCAAATTCGACGCGGCATTCACCTTCCGGTTCCCGCTGTGGCCGATCGGTGTCGCGCTCGTCGTGACCGTGGTGCTGACCACCGCCGTGACCCGTCTCCCACTGCGACGGATCACGCGGATGCCGACGGGGAACGCGCTGCGTTACGAGTAGTGGTAGAGATCGCCGCTCAGGTACTTGAGGCCACTGTCGGGCTGCACGGTGACCACGGTGTGTCCCGGACCGAGATCGCGAGCGAGGCGGATCGCGCCGAGGATGCTCGCACCGCCACTCGGGCCGGTCCACACACCCTCGACACGCGCCAGTCGTCGCGCTGACTCGAAGGCGTCCTCGGTCGTCACCGTCTCGATCCGGTCGTAGGAGTCGTCGGTGATCAGCGGCGGGACGAACCCGACGCCGCCGCCCTCGATGCGATGCGTGCCCGGCGGGTGGCCGGAGATGACGGCCGACTCCGCCGGCTCCACCACGGTGCGTACGACGGCGGGCCAGCGCTCACGGATCGGACGCGACGTTCCCGTGAACGCTCCGCCGACACCCACGTACAGCGACAACCCGTGGATCTCGCCGTCGATCTGCTCGACGAGCTCGCGGCCGATGCCGAGGTACCCGTCGAGCAGGTCGACGTTGTTGAACTGATCGGTCGGGTGGGCACCCTCCTCCTCGACGATCTCCTCGACCCGTGTCATCAACTGCTGGATCAGCTCGGGGTGGATGCCGTCGTCGCTGTGGATCAGCTCGACGTCGGCGCCGAGAGCGCGCATCGTGGCGATCTTCTCCTCGGCGAACGCGTTCGACGACACGATCTTCAGCGGGTAGCCCTTGATGCTGCACACGAGGGCCAGCGAGCTGCCGGTCGAGCCGCCGGTGTACTCCACCACGGTCTGCCCCGGTTGCAGCGCGCCGCTGCGCTCGGCGCCCTCGATCATCGCCAGTGCCATGCGGTCCTTGTACGAACCGGTCGGATTGGCCGCCTCCAACTTCACCCACACGTCCGCGCTCTCGGGCCCGGGCAACGTCGACAGGCGGACGACCGGTGTGTTGCCGATCGCTGCCAGCGCGCCGGGTCGGGGCAGGTCGTGTGCCATCGACCGAGTCTCGCGCAGCCGTCGAGGTGCACCCGACGGACCGCCGCTCGCGCCCCGGACCCTCAGCCGGCCGGCTCGACGCGCCACACCTCGCCATGTGACTTCACGTACCCGGCGCACGGCTCCCAGTGGGTGCCGAGCACCAGCTCGTCGGTGTCGGCGCGTCCGGCGAAGAACGCACGACGGGTCGCTTCGGCCCCGGCGGGGTCGACGTCGAACGAACTCCCCCACTCTGGATGCGTCGCCTGGCACACCATGTGCGAGAGATCGCCCGTGATCACGGCCCGCTCGCTGCCGCTCTCGATCAGCACGCTCACGTGGCCGGGCGTGTGGCCCGGTGTCGGCGTCAGCGACACGTGCGACGTGAGCCGGGCATCGGTGGCCACGAGGTCGACCAGCCCCGCATCGATCACCGGCTGGATCGAGTCGGCGCGCAGCACCTGGTCCATCCCCGAGTCGTCGCGCTGCCAGTGCGCCCACTCGACGTCGGCGAAGAGATAGCGGGCGTTGGGGAACGTCGGCACCCACTCGCCGTCGACGAGGCGTGTGTTCCAGCCGACGTGGTCGACGTGAAGGTGCGTGCACAGCACCGTGTCGATCGACTCGGGCGGGAACCCGGCAGCGGTCAGGTCGGCGAGGAACGGCCCCGACCGCATGCTCCACGACTCGACCGGCCGCTCCTTGTCGTTGCCGAGACACGTGTCGACCAGGATGCGCCGCCCGTCGCTCTCGACCACCAGCGCCCGGATCGTCATGTGCACCTTGCCGTCGAGCGTCGCGTAATGCGGCACCATCCACTCGATCTCACGGATCCGATCCGCGCTCGCGTCGGGCAGCAGCCAGTGCGCAGCCGACGTGGTCGTCAGCTCTGCGATCTCGGTGACCCGTACCTCCCCGATCGTCCACATGGATCCGAGCCTGCCAGGTGACCGTGGCCCCGGACGGAGCCGGGCAGCGCCACCGCCACGGATCAGTCGACGCCGGACGGTCGAACGCCGGCATCGCGACGGCGTGCCGCGATCTCCGAGTCGACTCCCGTGCGACGCCAGGCACCAGCATCGTCGGGACCGAAGCCGTGCGACGCCCACCCGGCTGCCTCACCCGGAGCGAACTTCAGGGCGAGCCAGTCGGACGCATCGGCGGGGCGGACGCCGGCGGCGACCCATCGCGCCAACTTGCGATCCGGCAGCGAGGTCGAGGCCCACTCGTCGGCGACGTCGTCGGGCGCACCCGCTGCGAGCGCCACGTGTCGCCGAACCACGTGCGGCGTCCAGCCGCCCTCGGGACGTTGCTCTCGTGCGGTGTCGACGTCGAAGCCGAGCTTGCGCAACATGCGGGCGACCTCGGGATCGTCGACCACCTCGATCCAGTCCGCCGTCTTCGAAGCCGAGAAACCCGCCTCCGACCATGCCGCAGCAACGGCGGCCGACACGCCGCGGCGCATCCACGCCGACGCCTGCTTCGGCTTGAGGCCGGCCTCGAGGGCGAATCCGAGCTCCTCGGGGGTCCGGCCGGCTCGCAGCTCGGCCAACGCCTTGCGCGGGGCGAAGCCATCGAGCGCGTCGAGCGCCGCGAGCTGTTCGACCTCGGTGATGTCGGCGTCGGTCGACGCCCACGGTGTGAACTGCGCTCCCGAGGTGAAGCCCCGGTCGATCGCTTCGAGGATGCGCTCGGCGTCGTAGCCATCCCAGACCTCGATGAACGCCGTGTCGGTGGGCAGCCCCCTCGCAACGAGTGATGCGCCGAATGCGACGTCGGGTGCCTGCCTGCCGACCCGTCGGTACTCGGTGATCTCCTCGGTGGTGAGCGACGAGTCGTACCAGCGGGCGGCATGCGGGGGCGGCAGGGTGCCATCGCGGAACATGATCGTCACGACCGCATCGGGCAACCCCGATGCGATCCAACGCTCCCGGTCGTGTCGATCTTCGCGAGTCATGGCGCCATGATTCTCGCGCACACTGGGGGATCGCCGGCGACCGGGGTCGCCACAGTGGGTTCCCGGGTCGGCGGCAGTTCGTCGACCGGCTCGACGTGAGAGGATCCGTACGTGACCAGGATCCGATCGAGTCGAACGAGCCGGGTGCGTGACAGGCGAGGCGCGTCCGGCGGTGGCGGCGCCGGGACCGGATCTCGGTTCGGACGTGGCGGGTTCGGTCGCAGTGCCGGATCCGGCCGCAGCCTCCCGATGAACCTCGGTGCGGGCGGTGGGATCATCGGGCTCATCCTCGTCGCCGCAGTGGTGATCCTGCCGCAGCTGCTCGGCGCGAGCAGCGACACCACCGTCGATCCCGTGCTCGACGAACCTGGCGGATCCACGGCGTGTGTCACCGAGATCGAACAGGTCGTGTGCGGCGCAGTCGACGACGTGTCGCTCTACTGGGAGGACCAGTATCCGGCATCGTTCCAGGGTGCATACCCCGGCACCGACACCGTGTTCTTCGCCGGGGCGACCCAGACCGGATGCGGACGAGCTTCGGCGCAGATCGGCCCGTTCTACTGCCCCGCCGATCAGCTCGTGTACTTCGACCTCGACTTCCTCCAGCGGCTCCAGGACGACTTCGGCGCCACCGGTGACCTCGCCGCGCAGTACATCGTCGCGCACGAGTACGGCCACCACGTCCAGAACGTCACCGGTATCGACGGACGGGTCCGCCAGCTCCAGCAGCAGTTCCCAGGTTCGGCGAACGAGTTCAGCGTCGCCCTCGAGTTGCAGGCCGACTGCTTCGCCGGAGCGTGGGCATCGTCGGTGGCGGAGCGCGGGCTGTTCGATCGCGAGGGCGAGATCGACGAGGCGCTCGGCGCGGCCGAAGCAGTCGGCGACGACCGGATCATGGAGGCCGCCGGCCAGGACGTGAACCCGGAGAGTTTCACCCACGGCAGCGCCGAGCAGCGCCGGACCTGGTTCGCGATCGGATTCGACAGCGGCGACCCCGAGCAGTGCCGCACCTTCGACGGCGCCCTCGCCCCCTGACCCGCGCCCGCCGGTTCCCGACACCCGAGTCTCAGCGGATCTGGTCGCGACTGCCGAAACCAGATCCGCTGAGACGTGCGCGGCGGTGACGGACCCGGGCCGGCCTCAGCGCAGATGGCGTCCGCAATGGGGCCACGGCCGCGCGCCGCGTTCGCTGTACAGGGCCTGCGCCATGGCGTCCTGGTCGACGGGCGCTGCGGCGGCGGGATCGGCACCGACCAGGCCGGGGGCGTGGCGCTCGGCGACCGAGTTCCAGGTCGACCGATCGAACTGGTATGCCCCGCGGTACTTCCCGGACGGGTTGGTGATCGAGTAGTCGCCACCCGCTTCGCACTGACGCAGGGCCGCCCACTGCTCGGCCGACGGACCGGGCGGGAGGGGCGCGATCGGCAGTCGATCGGTGGGCAGACCGGCGAAGTCGAGAGCGCTCCGGTGCGCCGAGAGCGTGGCGGCCGAGTACCAGCCGTCGGCGTCGATGCCGAGCACGGCCTGCAACACCTCGACATGCGGGCCGCGTTCGTCCCACGTGTATGTCTCGGTGATCACCCGGGTGGCGAGCTCGAGCGGCGACTCCGGCCGGTTCACCAGCTCGGGTTCGGCCTGGCGCGGAATCCCAGCATCACGGGCGGGGACCGACGGGACCGACGGGACCGACGGGACCGACGACACCGACGGGGCCGGCAAATCGAGTGCGCCGGCCGCCGGGACGGGTTCGTCGTCGAGCGCGCGGGCAACCAGCGGGGCGCCGCCGATCACGAGCGCCGCTGCGAGCACGGCGGCGGACCGTCGGATGGCGAGGCGGTGTCGATGGATGGCAGAGCCGTGGTGGGGGGAAGAGGGGATCATGACGCTCCTTGGGAGGCGCACCGGCGCATCGACACACGCGGGTTTCCGCGGTGGACACGAGTGCTGGTCGACTGCAATTGTTACGGACGCGTGACGAAAAGGGGTCAGCAGGGCCAGGGAGTCATCGGTCACACCCTTCCCCGCCGCCATGCTCGAGCCGAACGTCGGGACATTGGTCCGTTGCGGCCCATGACCGGACCGGTGAAGACTGGCCGAGCACGAAAGGGGTCCCCATGCGGTCGACCGAACAGATCAGGAACGTGGTACTCGTCGGCCACAACTCGAGTGGCAAGACGAGCCTCGCAGAGGCATTGCTCTTCCGCGCCGACGTGATCGCGCGACCGGGCGCAATCGAGAAGGGGTCCACGGTGATGGACCACGACCCCGAAGAACGCGAGCGTCAGCAGTCGATCTCGTTGTCGGTTGCGTCGTTCGACTGGAACGATCACCGCATCAACCTCATCGACACCCCCGGCTACGCCGATTTCCGGGGCGAAGCACTGCTCGGCCTCGCCGCCGCCGACCTCGCCGTGTTCGTCATCGACGGCGTCGCGGGTGTGCAGTCGCAGGACGTCGTGCTGTGGCGCCACGCCGCCGACATGGGCATCCCGCGGATCGTGTTCGTCAACAAGCTCGACCGTGAGCGCTCGTCGTTCGACCGCACCCTCGCCCAGGTGCGCGAGGTGTTCGGCTCGCACGCCGACCCCACCGAACTGCCGATCGGCGAGGAATCGAGCTTCCACGGCGTCACCGACGTGCTCACCCATCACGCGTTCGTGTACGACTCCGGCCGTGCCGAGCCGGCCGAGGTCCCCGCCGACCTCGCCGAGGTCGAACGAGCCGAACACGAACACCTCGTCGAGGACGTGATCGAGCTCGACGACGACCTCCTCGAGCAGTACCTCTCCGGCGACGAGCCCTCCCCCGAGCAGCTCGAACGTCTCCTGCACGACGCGGTCGACCGCGCCCTCGCGTTCCCGGTGTTGTGTGGATCGGCGACCGCACCGATCGGCGCCGACCAGCTCGCCGACTTCATCTGCCGCGTCGGCCCGGCGCCCGGCGACGCCGGCCCCACGGTGGTCGAGGCCGCGGGCGGCACCGTCGAGATCGCACCCGAGCCCGACGGTCCGCCGCTGGTGCTCGTCTTCAAGACCACGATCGACGAGTTCCTCGGACAGATCTCGTTCCTCAAGGTGCTCTCCGGCACGATCCGCGCCGACGACGTGCTCGTCAACTCCCGGTCCGGGACCAAGGAACGCCTCCACAATCTGATCTCGATGACCGGTGGCTCCCAGACCCACGTCGACACGATCGGCGCCGGCGACATCGTCGCGGTCACCAAGCTCGCCGACACCCGCACCGGCGACACGCTCGCCCCCGACGGCACGCCGGTGACCGCCGTGCTCCCGGCATTGCCCCGGCCGGTGTACGGCGTGGCGATCGCCGCGGCGAAGCAGTCCGACGAGGACCGGCTCGCCACCACGCTGCACCGCCTCGTGATCGAGGACCCGACGCTCGCGGTCCACCACGAGGACTCGACCGGCCAGACCGTGCTCAGCGGCGGCGGCGAGACGCACGTCCGCGTGGCCCTGTCACGCATCGAGCGCGCCGGGGTCGAACTCGACGTCGACGACGTCCGCGTCGCCTACCGCGCCACCCTGGCGGCGCCGGTCGAGGTGGAGGGCAAGTACAAGAAGCAGAGCGGCGGCCACGGGCAGTTCGGTGTGGCGACCGTTCGCTTCGAACCGCTTCCCGCCGGCGCGGGGTTCGAGTTCGTCAGCGAGGTGACCGGCGGCGTGATCCCGAAGAACCTCGTTCCGGCGGTGGGCGCCGGCGTCGAGGAGGCGATGGCCCGAGGCGGGCGCGACGGCTTCCCGATCGTCGACGTTCGTGCGGTGTGCACCGGCGGCAAGTACCACTCGGTCGACTCGTCGGAGATGAGCTTCAAGATGGCCGGCTCGCTGGCGCTGCGCGACGCGGTAGACCAAGTCGGCGTCGATGTGCTCGAACCGGTGAGCGAGATGATCGTCAAGGTGCCGGCCGTCCATCACGGCGACGTACTCGGCGACCTCAACTCACGGCGGGCACAGGTACTCGGCACCGAGACCGACGAGTCCGGTGTGACCACCGTACACGCGCTCGTCCCGACGGCGGAGATCCTGCGCTACGCGATCGACCTGCGTTCACTCAGCGGTGGCAGCGGCTCGTTCGGCATCGACCACCACGGCTACCAGCCGATCCCCGCCAACCTCGTCGACAGGGTCCGCCAAGCCGCCATCGCCGCCACCGACACCTGACGGCCGACCCCACCATCACCACGCCCACCCGCCCGCCCGCCCGACCAAACCACGTTTGCGTCGAGGATTCGGTGACCCGTCGCACCCGAAACGCGACGCAAACGGAAACCACCCGGCCCAACCACGTTTGCGTCGAGGATTCGGTGACCCGGCCCACCCGAAACGCGACGCAAATGGGGGGCGGGGAGGCGGGGGGACGAGTGGTGGGTCAGTACTCGATGCGGAACGTCCGTTCGGCGCGGAGAGGTTCGTCGGTGACGGCGATCCCCGTGACCTGCGCCCGAGGGGGACCGTGCCGACACCAGTCGAGGAACTGATCGACCACGTCGCGCGGCCCCTCGGCGACGACCTCGACGGTCCGATCCGGTCGGTTGCGCACCCAGCCGCGCACGCCGAGCCGTTGCGCTTCGGCCTGGCATCTGTCACGGAAGAACACGCCTTGCACCCGACCCGAGACGATCGCGCGGCACCGCACCTCACTCATCGCCACCCAGTCTCGCAGCGCCACAACCCACCCCACCCCACCTCACCCCACCTCACCTCACCCCACCCCGTTTGCGCTGCATTCTGCGTGACCCGTCCCACCCGAAGTGCGACGCAAACGAGCGAGGGCGCGCGAGTGGTCAGGGGGTGAGGGCGAGGCGGGTGCGCTCGACCGTGGTGGCGACCGGGAGCACGGCGCCGGCGGCGCGACAGGCGGCGGCCTGATCGGCGCCGAGCTGCCGGTCGATCGACTCGCGCGTGTCCAGCACCAGGTCGCGCAGCGTCACCATCAGCGGCGGCGCCCCGACGGCGCTGTGTGCCTCGATCGAACCGAGCACCTCAGCGGCCACGGCGGGCTGGCCGATCCGATCGAGTGCGATCACGCAGCGCATCAGGGTGTGCCACTGCTGCGCCCACTCGCCGGTGCGGTACCAGACGTCGACCTGCTCGGCGAGCTCCGCGCAGCCGGACTCGAGGTCGCCGTGCGACACCCGCAACGCACCGATCTCGGTCCGGGCGAACGCGCTCATCCACCGATTGCCGACCGAACGCGCAAGCCGGTCGCCGTGCGCGAAGGCACTCAGCGCATGCGCATCATCACCGTGGATCGAGAACCCCTCGGCCACCCACGAGCACGCCAGATCGGTGACGCCGCCAGTGCGTTCGGCCGCCCGGCGCGCCAACTGGCTGAGCCGGTGGCCCTCGTCGTAGTCGCCGCACGAGCTCGCCGCGACCGATGCCATGTAGTACGCGTGAGCGCGCCGCGAATCGTTTCCCGACCCCTCGGCCAGCTCGATCAAGTCGGCGTTCTCGGCGACCCCGCGGTCCAGTTCGTCGATCGCGTAGTACACGTTTGCCCGCACCCGCTCGGCCAGCCCGACCGGCTCCACACCGAGCGACTGCTCGGCCGCCTTGGCGTCGCCGGCCAGCTCCAACGACCGATCGAACTCGCCGCGACAGAACGCGCCGTACGCCCGCACGCTCAGCACCAGCGGGTACGCCGCGTGCTCGGACCCTCCCGGCATCTCCGACATCGCGTCGGCCCAGGTGAACACCTCGTAGTGGAGCGTGCGCATCCCGTACTCGCGCATCGCACACGCCAGGCCGAATGCCGTGTCGACGTCGCCGATCTCCACCGAGAACCGCTGCGCGGCGCGGAGGTCGGCGAACGACGCGTCGGCACGAGCCACCGCCGCTCCCTCGTCGGCCGAGTTCAGACCCGTCTCGATCGTCGCGGCCGCACCGGCGAACTGACGGGCGTGCGTGGAATAGAGGGCCACGCTGCGCTCGTCGTCGAGACGACTCCGGCCGTACTCCCGCAGCGTCTCGAGCATCTCGTAGCGCGTCCCGCCAGCGGGTGAACGCCTCACCGCCAGCATCGACCGCTCGGTGAGCCGCGTGAGGACGTCGAGCACGTCGTCGTCACCAGCGGAGATCGACTCAGCGGCGGCCAGATCGAACTGTCCGGCGAACACGGCCAGCGACGCGAAGACCCGCTTCTCGTCGTCGTCGAGCAGCTCGTACGACCATCCGATCGCGTCCTGCAACGTGCGATGACGGGGATCGGCACCCCGCCGGATCCCCTTGAGGAGGCGGAAGCGCTCGTCGAGCCGACTGGCGATCTCGGTGACGTCGATCGCCCTCGCCCGCGATGCCGCCAGTTCCAGTGCGAGCGGGATGCCGTCGAGTCGCCGGCAGATCTCCACCACCGCCGGCGCGTTCTGCTCCGTCAGCTCGAAGCCCGGGTCGGCCGCCTGCGCCCGCTCGAGGAACAACGCCACCGCCGGGACGTTCGCCAGGTCGACGAACGGCGTCGCATCGAGGTCGTCGACCGACAGCGGCGCAACCGGACGCACGTGTTCGCCCATCACCGCCAACGGTTCGCGACTGGTGGCGACGATCGAGACGAGAGGCGCTGAGCGAAGGATCCGCTCCACCAGCTCGGCCACCGGCTCGACGAGGTGCTCGCAGTTGTCGAGCAGCAACAAGGTGTTGCGGCCGCGGAGCACGTCGACGATCGCATCCTCGATCGACAGGCCGAGGCCGGTGTTGACTCCGAGCACCCCGGCAACCGATGCGAACGCCGCATCACGATCGTCGACGGTGACCAACTCCACCACGAAGACGCCGTCGGTGTAGTGGGACGAGACCGCTCTGGCCAGCTCCAGCCCGAGCGAGGTCTTGCCGACACCGGCGCTCCCCACGAGCGTGATCAGCCGGCGCTCACCGAGTTCCTCGATCAACGCAGCCAGGAACTCGTCTCGGCCGATCAGCCGCTGCAGCGCGATCGGCAGGTCGTGCGACGGCTCGTCGACCGCAGTGTCTCCAGCGTCGACGCCGTCACGCGGGTCGGATCGCCCGTCGACCACCCGGACCTCGGCCACGAACTCGTACCCCTTGCCGTGCACGGTGCGGATCACCGCCTGGCGGGTCCCGTCGTCACCGACCGCTCGACGCGCCGACTTCAGACGCGACGTGAGTGCGGACTCGCTGACGAAACGGTCACCCCAGATCTCGTCGAGCAGTTCCTCCTTGCGCACCACCTCGCCGCGGCGTTCGGCGAGGAACTGCAGGACGTCGAACACCTGTGGCTCGACCGGCACCTCGATGCCACGACGCCGCAGCACGACCCGGTCGAGGTCGAGTTCGCAGTCGTTGAATTCGATGATCATCCGCACGCCCCCCGCCGGCGAACGGTGCCCGTTCACCGACCTGTCACCCGAGCTTGCCACGTTCGAAGGTTCCGGCACGCCGCCGCCGGGTCACACCCGGCTGGCAGTGGTGGCGAGATGGCCGACGAGATGCGTTGCGAGGTCGTCGGCGTCCGGCCCGACCCCGTCGAGGAAACTCGACTTGCGGCGGCGGAGGAACGGCAGCCCGAGCACATACATGCCCGGCACGGGAAGCACACCGCCGTCGTGCACGAGTCGCCCCTTCCGGTCGAGCAGCCGCGGATCGAGCCACGGGTACCTCGGCCGGAACCCGGTGGCCCACAGGACAGTGCCGATCGGGCGGAGGTCGGCCTCCAGCACCGGCGGCCCCACCGCCGTAGGGGTAGGTCGCGACAGCTCGCCGAGCTCGCCGTCGAGACCGTGGGCGGTGGCGTACTCGTCGCACAGGTCGAGCAGGCGACCCTGTTTCAGGTCGGCGGACGCGCACATGTTCGCGAACGATCCGGAGAACTGCGCCCGTTGCTCGCTGCACCCGACGAGACGGCCGACGAGGCGAGCCCCGTTTGCCGCCACGGCGTTGAGGTCGAGATCGCGGCGTTCCGGTGTGCCGACCAGCTGCAGCGACGGAAGCCGCCGGGCGCGGCCGATGTCGGGCACCTCGTCGTAGCGCTCGTCGAGGTAGCCGACGGCATCCATCCACCAGTGGATGTCCATGCCCCGGTAGGTGCGGGGCAGGCGGACGTGGTCGCCCACGGCGAGCGTCACTTCGCGACCCGAACGGCTGAGTTCGTCGGCGATCTGCAGCCCGGACGCCGACGCACCGACGACCAGCACGCCGCCATCGGCGAGCTGATCGGGGGTGCGGTAGTGGATCGGCGACACGTGATCGAGGTGATCCGGCATGTCGTTCGCGATCGGTGGGACGTGCGGATCGCTGCAGGCACCCGTGGCGAGCACCACCGCCCGCGCCTGCCACTCTCCGTCGTCGGTCGCCACGACGTGCGCCGTGTCGGACGACTCGATGTTCGTCACGCTGGTGCCGTGCCGAACCGGCGAGTCGAACGAGCGCCGGTAGTCGTCGAGGTGAGCGGCAACCTCGGGCGCGGTCATGTAGCCGTCGGGGTCGTCGCCGCAGTAGGCCCAGCCGGGGAGCCGGCTCAGCCAGTTGGGCGTCAGCAACCGGAGTGAGTCCCAACGCTGCGTCCTCCACGAGTTCGCGGTCTCGCCGCGTTCGAGCACGACGTGATCGACGGATCGGCGGGTCAGGCAGTGGCTCATCGCCAGACCCGCCTGCCCGCCGCCGATCACGACGACATCGGTGGTTCGTGGTGCGTTCATGAGACTCACTCCGGTGGTCGCTGCCAGCCGATCGGTGGACCGATCAGTTGACCGAGACGACGATCGACGTCGGGTTGGCGATCACGTCGAAGGATGCCGACCGCTTCTGCGACTGGGCGACGATGCCCTCGAGCTCGGCCTTGGTGGCGTCGGCGTCGATGTCGTAGTGCACCCGGATCCCGGAGAACCCGTTGCGGACGTCGCTGTCGATACCGAGGATCCCGGCGAGGTCCATCTCGGCCTCCACGGTTGCCTTGACCGAACGCAACTGGACGCCGCGGTGGGTGGCCACCGACGCAACGCCGGCGGTCAGGCAGCCGGCCAGGCCGATCAGCAGCATCTCCGGCGGGGTCGGGCCGTTGTCGGCGGAGGCGAAGAGCTCCGGGTGGTCGGTGTCGGCCGAGTACGGCTGGCGGTGCGTCTGCTCGCCGCCGGCGCCGCTGAACTTCTCGACCGTCGTGCGGCTGTGGGTGCCGTTGACCCACTCGCAGTCGGCGCGCCACGTGAACTGAGCGAGCTCCGGCATCTCGGTCATGTGATCCCGGGCGCCGAGCAGAGCTTCGACGTTGACGCCGTTGTCGACGGCGGGGGTCTCGGTGCTGGTTTCGGTGATGGTCATGGTGGTTGCTCCTTCATGTCCGGACGGGCTCGGTGTCCCGTGCGGAGGTTGGTGTGGTTGTCGATCACCACCGTGACGGAACGCCCGAGCCGATGCTTGGAGACGATGTGGAGATGACCGGAAGATGCATCTCCATCCCTTCTCCAAGACCTGACGGGTGGGCGTCGTCACGATGGAGCCCATGACCGTGAACGACACGACCCACGCACTGTCCGACGAGAATCCCCCGGCCGACACACCGGAAGGCCACGACTGGGAGGTCGCCGGCACCGCCTGGGGGCGGCGATCACGCGACTGGGCGTGCCTTTTCGAGCACTACGCGGTCGACGTGATCCAGGCGATCTTCCGACGTGTCGGCATCGACGAGGGAACGTCGATGCTCGACATCGCCTGCGGGTCGGGGCTCGCCGTCCGCTACGCCGACGAGATGGGCGCCGCCGCCGCCGGGATCGACGCGGCGGCACCCCTCGTCGAGATCGCCCGCGACCGCGCCCCCGCCGCTGACCTGCGCATCGGCAACATGTTCGAGCTGCCGTGGGCGGACGAGTCCTTCGACGCGGTCACGTCGATCAACGGGGTGTGGGGCGGGTGCGAGGGCGCGCTCGTTGAGGCCCATCGAGTGCTGAAGCCCGGTGGCCGTATCGGGATCAGCTTCTGGGGCAAGGGACGTCTCGACCTGCGCGCCTGCTTCATCGCCTTCGCGCTGAACGCGCCGGAGACGCACATGGAAGGGATGCGACGCACCAACGACATCGCCCGCCCGGGCGTCGCCGAGGCGATGCTCGAGTCGACCGGCTTCGAGGTGCTCGAACGAGGCGGTCGGACCTCGACCGTCGAGTGGCCGGACGCCGAGATCGCCTGGCGGGCGATCTCGAGCGTCGGCCCTGCGGTGCCGGCCCTGGAGAAGGTCGGCGCCGACGTCCTACGGCCGCAGGTGATGGAGTCCGTCGAGGGCTTGAAGGACCGCCACGGCATCTACCGGTTCTGCAACGACCAGCAGTTCGTGATCGCCCGCAAACCCCGCGCCTGATTCCCCCTCCCCCCTTCGTTTGCGACGAGATCTCGGTGACCCGCTCCACCCGGAATGCAGCGCAAACGGCGAGTTTGGGGGCCGTTACGGTGGCGACGTGGATCCGCGAGTGGCCGAGCTGATCGAGCGGTACGGGCTCGAGCCGCTGCCGGTGGAGGGCACGCTGTTCGCGAGCACCTACCGGTCGACGGACGACACGCCGAGCGGCGGGCCGGTCGGTACGGCGATGATCGGGATGTACGCCCATGAACCGCTGAGCCACTCACTGTTCCACCGGCTCCCCACCGACGAGATCTGGCACTTCTACGGCGGCGACCCGATCCGTCTCATCCTCCTCCAGCCGGACGGGACCTCTGCCGATGTGTGGCTCGGACACGACGCAGGGGCCGGCCAACGGGTCCAGTTCGTGATCCCAGCGGGAACCTGGCAGGCCGGCGAGCTGCATCCCGCCGGTGTGTACGGCCTGTTCGGATGCACGATGGCACCCGGCTTCACCGGGGCCGGGTTCGTGGCCGGGACCCGCGCCGGACTCCTCGCCTCGCACCCTGACCGGACAGCCGACATCGAGCGGCTCACCGTGGCCGACGGCCACTCGACCACGATGCCCGACGGCTTCGCCACCTGACCACCCGCCACCTCGGCACCGACCACCACGTTTGCGTGGCGTTTCCGGTGACCCGGCCCACCCGGACTGCAACGCAAACGACGTAGGGCACACGGGTTGGAGGTGGGCGACGACCGGTTACAGGCGAACCATCACCTTGCCCTGGTTGGCGCCGGTGAACAGGCGATCGAGGGCGGCCGGTGCGTTGTCGAGGCCATCGACCACGTCGACCGCGAACTTCAGCTCGCCGCCCATCACCCAACCCGCCAGCTCACCGATCGCCTCGTTGGCGCGGCTCATGTAGTCGAGGATGATGAAGCCCTCCATCCGCCCGCGCTGCGAGATGAGCAGCGACAGGTTGCTGGGCCCGGGCCGGGGCGTGTCGTCGTTGTAGGTGGCGATCGCACCGCACAGCACGATGCGGCCCCGCAGTGCCAGGTTGGCGATGCCCGCTTCGAGGATGTCGCCGCCGACGTTGTCGAAGAACACGTCGACACCGTTGGGACACGCCGCTCGGATCGCCTTGCCGACGTGCTCGGTCCGGTAGTTGATCGCGGCGTCGAAGCCGAGTTCGTCGACGAGCCAAACGCACTTCTCGTCGGAGCCGGCGATGCCGACGACACGGCATCCCTTGATCCGGGCGATCTGGCCGACGACCGACCCGGTCGCGCCCGCTGCGCCGGACACGAGCACCGTCTCGCCGGCCACCGGCTTGCCGACGTCGAGCAGGCCGAAGTAGGCGGTGAGTCCGGTCACCCCGAACACACTCAGCGCTGCCGTCGGGTCGATGCCGTCGGGGATCAGGTTGCTCCCGGCGCCCATCACCGCGTACTCCTGCCAGCCGGTCATCCCGAACAGCGTCGAACCGACCGGGTAGGCGTCGTTGTTCGACTCGATCACGTCTCCGAGGCCACCGCTGCGGATGGGGGCCCCGATCTCGATCGCCGGGAGGTACGTGTCCATCGCCATCCAGCCGCGGATCGTCGGATCGATCGACAGCCACCCCACCTTGACGAGCACCTCACCCGGTCCGGGCGTCGGGATCTCGACCTCGTCGGTGGCGAAACAGTCGGAAGCCACCTGTCCGACCGGGCGCTTGGCGAGTGTGATGCGGCGGTTGAGTGCGCTCATGGTCGCACCCTAGGGGTCGACCGTCGGCATCAGCTCCACAGGGTGACGTGCACCCGTGGCCGGAAACGGCGGACATTCGCCCCGCTCCCCGTGAGCATCGCCTGGGTCGCCCGCGGTGTCGAGACGAACCGCACCAGCTCGCTCGCCAGCGGATTCGGTGTCTGCTGCCGGAGTACATAGGTCGCATAGACCCCGTCGATCATCGACCCGGGTGCTCGGACCCGAACGAGGCGGCCGTCGCCGAGCTCCGCTGCCAGCATGTGCATCGGACACAATGCGAGGCCGTGCCCGGCCCTTGCTTCGGCGAGTGCGGCAGCGTGGTTCTGGAAGATCCGCTGACGCTGCTCGGCGACGCCGAGGCGGTTCAGCATCCGCGAGGCACTGCTCGACGGGTCGACCGCCGAGGGCCCCAGAAGCCATGTGTGCGCCGCGAGATCCCTCGAACCTGTCGTGGCAAGCGGGTGCTCGACGCCGACGACCGCCACGATCTGGTACCGGAGGAACTCCTTGGTCGTGATGCCCTCGTGCTGTTGGCGTGACGCAGGGCCGATCGCTACGTCAGTCGCCCGGGCGATCAGCAGCCGATCGAAGTCGGCGGGGGCACAGACGCTCATCTCCACTTCGAGGTCGTCGGCGCGGGTGGAGAACAACTCGATCAGTCCCGGAGCTGCGTACTCCCCGAACAGCGATGACACCGCGATCCGCAGGATGCGCTGACCGTCGGCGGCCGCACGCACCTCACGACGGGTCTGGTCCTGGAGCCCGAGCAGCTCGACGGCCCGGGACGCGAGCCGCAGTCCGCCCGGGGTGAAGCTCAGCCCCGCAGCCGACCGACGAAACAGCTCGTCACCGAGTTCCTTGCGGAGCGCCGCAACGTGTCCCGAGACGGCGGCCTCGGTCACCCCGAGTTCGGCCGCGGCAGCCTTCGAGCTGCCGTGGCGGGCGACGGCAGCGAACGTTCGGAGCTGCGCCGGCGTCATCAGGACGGCAAGTTAACCATTTGCTGAAGTCCGCGTTGACTCGGAGAGTCCGACCGGCAAGAGTGCTACGGGGGGCAACAACTGAAGGGGGCACCATGCAGGTACCGGCACCGTTCGAGTACGAACGGGCGACCAGCGTCGACCACGCGATTGCATTGATGGAACGGCTCGGGAGCGAGGCACGCATCGTTGCAGGGGGCCACAGCCTGCTGCCGATGATGAAGCTCAGGCTCGCCAACCCGGAGTACCTGATCGACATCAACGACCTCGGCGCCGAACTGTCGTACATGCGCTTCACCGACAACGAGGTCCGCATCGGGGCGCTCACCCGCCACCGGGAGCTGCTCGACAGCGACGAACTCGCGCGTGTACTCCCGATCTTCCGCGACGCCGAAAAGGTCATCGCCGATCCGGTGGTCCGCAACCGCGGCACACTCGGCGGCTCGCTCTGCCAGGCCGACCCGTCCGAGGATCTGTCGGCCGTCTGCGATGCCGTCGAGGCGCAATGCGTGATCCGCAACGGATCGGGCGAACGCGTCGTGTCGATGCACGACTTCCACCGCGGACCCTACGAGACCGCCGTCGGCGACGGCGAGATGCTCACCGAGGTCCGGATCCCCATCCGGCCGAACTCGTCGAGCGCCTACCACAAGGTGGAGCGTCGAGCCGGCGACTGGGCGGTCGCATCCGCGGGCGCCGCGGTCACGATGAACGGCGGCGTGATCGCCGACGGTCGCGTGGGCCTGTGCGCCGTCGGCCCCAACCTCACGAACATCGAACCGATCTCCGCAGCGCTGCGCGGCCAACCGCCGTCGGAGGAGCTGTTCGCACTCGTCGGACAGATCGCCGCCGACAACTGTTCTCCCGCCGAGGACACGCGAGGAACCGTCGCCTACAAGACCCACCTCGCGAAGGAACTCACGATCCGTTCGCTCCGCAAGGCCGTCGAACGCGCCACCGCCTGAGCAGGCACGAAAGGGACCATGACATGGACGTCACGATGAACATCAACGGCGAAGAAGTCACGAGCGACATCGAACCGCGCACCCTGCTCGTGCACTACCTGCGCGATCACCTCGGCATGACCGGCACCCACTGGGGCTGTGACACGAGCAACTGCGGCACCTGCGTGGTGTGGGTCGATGGCGAGCCCGTGAAGAGTTGCACCACGCTCGCCGCGATGGCCGGCGGCCACGAGGTGCGCACCGTCGAAGGCCTCGAGATCGACGGCGAACTCGACCCCGTGCAAGAGGGCTTCATCCAGTGCCACGGCCTGCAGTGCGGATTCTGCACGCCCGGGATGATGATGACCGCTCGAGCGCTCATCGACCGCAACCCCGACCCCACCGACGACGAGATCCGCGAGGCAATCAGCGGCCAGATCTGCCGCTGCACCGGTTACGCCACCATCGTCCGCTCGATCCAGTGGGCCGCCGCCAAGGAACGCGAACAAGCCGTCACACTCAGCCCGACCGGGAGCGCATCATGACCATCACCGACGACGTCGAGACCAACGCGGTTCCGACGCCCGACAACAATCTCAACGACCACAAGCCCGTCGGCTTCGGCCGCATGCTCCGCAAGGAGGACCCTCGGTTCGTTCGAGGAATGGGCCAGTACTGCGACGACGTGCAGCTGCCGGGCATGCTGCACCTCGCGATCCTGCGATCGCCGCTGGCACATGCACGCATCGTCAGCATCGACAAGACCGCCGCCGAAGCTCACCCGAAGGTCGTCGCGGTCATCACCGGCGCCGACCTGGCCGAGAAGAACCTCGCGTGGATGCCCACGTTGTCGAACGACGTCCAGGCGGTGCTCGCCACCGACAAGGTGCGCTTCCAGCACCAGGAGGTCGCGTTCGTCGTCGCCGAGGACCGCTACTCGGCGCGCGACGCGCTCGAGCTCATCGACGTCGAATACGAGGACCTCGACGTGGTCTTCGACGTCCGCAAAGCCCTCGAGCCCGACGCGCCGATCATCCGCGACGACCTCGAGGGCAAGACGAACAACCATTGCTTCGACTGGGAGACCGGCGACAAGGACGCCACCGAGGCCGTGTTCGCCGACGCCGAAGTCGTCGTCAGTGAAGACATCGTGTACCCGCGGGTGCACCCGGCCCCCATGGAGACCTGCGGATGCGTCGCCGACTACGAGCGGGTATCTGGGAAGCTCACACTGTGGAGCACCACGCAGGCCCCACACGCCCACCGCACGGTGTATGCGCTCGTGTCAGGGCTGCCCGAGCACAAGATCCGCATCATCGCTCCCGACATCGGCGGCGGCTTCGGCAACAAGGTGCCGATTTACCCCGGCTACGTCTGCGCGATCGTCGCGTCGCTCGTCATCGGCAAGCCGGTCAAGTGGATGGAGGACCGCACCGAGAACCTGGTGAGCACCGGCTTCGCCCGTGACTACATCATGCGCGGCGAGATCGCCGCGTCGAAGGACGGCAAGATCCGCGCCATCCGCACCCATGTGCTCGCCGATCACGGCGCCTTCAACGGCGTTGCCGCCCCGACCAAGTACCCGGCAGGCTTCTTCGGCGTGTTCACCGGCAGCTACGACATCGAAGCCGCATACGCCCACATGACAGCGGTGTACACGAACAAGGCGCCCGGCGGCGTTGCCTACGCATGCTCGTTCCGGATCACCGAGGCCGTGTACCTCGTCGAGCGGATGGTCGACGTGCTTGCGCACGAACTCGACATGGACCCTGCGGAGTTGCGTCTGAAGAACTTCATCCAACCCGAACAGTTCCCGTACGAGACCAAGACCGGGTGGGTCTACGACTCGGGCAACTACGAACCGGCGATGCGCAAGGCCATGGCGATGGCCGGCTACGACGAACTCCGCAAAGAACAGGCCGAGAAGCGAGCCCGCGGCGAACTCATGGGGATCGGGATCTCGTTCTTCACCGAGGCTGTCGGCGCCGGACCCCGCAAGGACATGGACATCCTCGGACTCGGCATGGCCGACGGCTGCGAACTGCGCATCCACCCGACCGGCAAGGCCGTGGTCCGACTGTCGGTCAAGACCCAGGGCCAGGGTCACGAGACGACGTTCGCCCAGATCATCGCCGAGGAGATCGGGATTCCACCGGACGACATCGAGGTCGTGCACGGCGACACCGACAACACCCCGTTCGGTCTCGGCACCTACGGCTCGCGGTCGACGCCCGTGTCGGGTGCCGCCGCGGCGCTCGTCGCCAGGAAGGTGCGCGACAAGGCACAGATCATCGCCTCGGGGATGCTCGAGGTGTCGGTCGCCGACATCGAATACGAAGCGGGCACCTTCCGCGTGAAGGGCGACCCCGAGAAGTCGGTGACCATCCAGGACGTCGCCATGAAGGCCCACGGGGCGGGCGACCTCCCCGAAGGGGTCGAAGGCGGCCTCGAGGCACAGATCTGCTACAACCCGGAGAACCTCACCTACCCGTTCGGTGCCTACATCTGCGTGGTCGACGTCGACCCCGGCACCGCTGAGGTGAAGGTGCGGCGGTTCATCGCCGTCGACGACTGCGGCACACAGATCAACCCGATGATCATCGAGGGTCAGGTGCACGGGGGCCTCGCCGACGGCGTCGGCATGGCCCTCATGGAGATGATCTCGTTCGACGAGTACGGCAACTGCCTCGCCGGATCGCTGATGGACTACCTGATCCCGACGGCGATGGAGGTGCCGGACTGGGAGACCGGCCACACCGTCACGCCGTCGCCCCATCATCCGATCGGTGCCAAGGGCATCGGGGAGTCGGCCACGGTCGGCTCGCCGCCCGCCGTCGTCAATGCCGTCGTCGACGCACTCAAGCCGTACGGGATCCGGCATGCCGACATGCCGCTGACCCCGAGCAGGGTGTGGGAGACGATGCAGGGCAATCACACGCCGCCGATCTGATGCTCTCCATGGCACAGCAGATCTCCGTGCGCGTCGGAGAGTTGATCGCGCAGCGGCGGCGGTTCGTGCAGGCCACCGTGGTGCGAGCGCAGTGCCCCACCTCGGCACGGCCGGGCGATGCAGCGATCGTGCTGCCCGACGGCACCATCGAGGGCTTCGTCGGCGGCCAGTGCGCCGAGGAGTCGGTCCGCGGGGCCGCCCTCGACGCTCTGGAACACGGTGACACGGTGTTGCTGCGCATCCTGCCCGACGGCAGCGAGACGTTCCCCGACACGCCGGGCGCTGTCACGGTGGTGAACCCGTGCCTGTCGGGAGGTGCCATCGAAGTGTTCCTCGAACCCAAGCTGCCCGCTGCTCGGATCGCGGTGGTCGGCACAACGCCCATCGCCGACGCGCTGGTGCAGTTCGGTACACCACTGGGCTTCTCGGTCGATCACGACGCCGAGAAGGTCAATGATGCGACGGCGGTGATCATCGCCAGCCATGGTCGCGGCGAGGAGAACGCGATCCGCGCGGCACTCGACGCGGGTGTCGGATTCATCGGGCTCGTGGCGAGTCGGACCCGTGGGGCGGCCGTCATCGAGTCACTCGATCTGAACCCGGAGGAGCGCCAGGTCGTGCACAGCCCGGTGGGCCTGGACATCGGTGCTCGCACCGCCGAGGAAATCGCTGTGTCGATCCTCGCCGACGTCGTCCGGGCGATCCGAGTCGACGGCCTCGATGCGCCCAAGCCCGACGGCGAACTACGGCGACCCGACACTGCGATCGACCCGGTGTGCGGCATGACGGTCACCATCGGCGACGACACCGCGCACCTCCGCCACGACGGCACCGACTACTGGTTCTGCAATCCCGGCTGCAGGACCCGGTTCGCCGAGGAGCTCGGCGTCGGCTAGTGCGACGCTTCACGACCGGGCTCGTGCTCGCGGCCGGAGGTTCGAGTCGACTGGGCCGACCGAAGCAGCTGCTCGACTATCACGGACGCACCCTGCTCGACGCCACCCTCGAGACGGCCCGCCGATGCGCGTTCGACCAGCTGATCGTCGCCCTCGGCGGTGCCGGTGACGAGGTCCGGTCGATCGTCGACCTGTCGGGGTGCGACATCGTCGACAACGTTCACTACACGACGGGCTGCTCTTCGTCGATCGTGGCGGCCCTCGCCGCCGTCGACGAGCGCACCGAAGCCCTCGTACTCCTGCTCGGTGATCAACCCGGCGTCGACCCGAGCTCGGTCGATGAGCTGCGAGCGGCGGCGGAATCGACCGACGCAGCACTCGCCGTGTGCCGATACGACGGCGGTCGCGGCCACCCGTTCTGGTTCGCCCGGTCCGTGTTCGCCGACCTCGCCGACCTCCACGGCGACAAAGCGGTGTGGAAACTTCTCGAATCCGGCCGCCACCCCGTGACCGAGGCCGCCATCGACGGCCCGGTCCCGATCGACGTCGACACGTGGGCCGACTACGAGCGCCTGCTGGAGTCGTCGTGATGTCCGACCAGAACCTCGGCAACCTGCGCGAGCGGTTGGACGCGGTCGATTACCTCGTCGACGAGGGGCTGTCGATGGCGTTGTTCCTCGCCATGCGACTCGGCCAGCCGCTCCTGCTCGAAGGCGAACCGGGCGTCGGCAAGACCACGGCGGCCAAGGCCCTCGCAGCGGCACTCCAGACCCGGCTGATCAGGTTGCAGTGCTACGAAGGGATCACGGCCTCCGAAGCGCTGTACGAGTGGAACTATCCACGCCAGATGCTGTCGATCCGCCTCGCCGAGGTGACGACCGAGCGCATCTCCAAGACCGATCTGTTCACCGAGGAGTACCTCCTCGATCGGCCCCTGCTCGCCGCGGTGCGTGACGTCGGCGACCTGCCTCCCGTCTTGCTGATCGACGAGATCGACCGATCGGACGACGAGTTCGAAGCGCTGCTACTGGAGTTCCTCGGAGAGTCATCGGTCACCGTGCCGGAGGTCGGCACGTTCGTCGCGGCGCGCCCGCCCATCGTCATCCTCACCTCGAACCGCAGCCGAGAACTGCACGATGCCCTGAAGCGCCGCTGCTACTACCACTGGATCGAGTACCCGACCGTGGAACGTGCCGCGGCCATCGTGCGCCGACGCGTCCCCGGCGCGTCGACGGCACTGATCGATGCGGCGACGGCCTTCGTCTCGGACTCGCGAGGGCTGGAACTCGACAAACCACCCGGCCTCGCCGAAGCGATCGACTGGGTCAGCGCGCTGCACGCTCTCGGCGTCTCCGAACTCGAACGAGACGTCGCCCGTGCCACCATCGGCGCGATCGCCAAGACACCCGACGACGTCGACACCATCCGATCCACACTCGAATCGGTCACCGATGCGACGTCCACCACCCCAACAGGAGGAACATCATGAAGCTCGAGAACGAGTTCAGAGTCAGCGTGCCGATCGATCGTGCGTGGGAGGTGCTGACCGACATTCCGTTGATCACGCCATGCCTGCCCGGGGCAGCGCTGACCGATCACGACGACACCGAGTACAAGGGCAAGGTCAAGATCAAGGTCGGGCCCGTGACCGCCGACTATTCCGGCAGCGCCGTGTTCGTCACGCGCGACGAAGCGACCCATCACGTCGAAATCTCCGCAGCCGGCCGCGATTCGCGAGGCTCCGGCAACGCCTCGGCGACGATCACCGCCGACATGACCACCGACGGCGACGGCACGAAGGTGTCGATCAGCACCGACCTGAAGATCTCGGGCAAGGTCGCCCAGTTCGGCAAAGGGATGATCGCCGAGGTGTCGGCGAAGCTGATCGACCAGTTCGTCGACTGCATCGAACAGGAGCTGCTCGGCGAAGCCATCATCGACCAGGTCGCCGCCGAGGGCGCCGCCGCACCCGGCGCGGCCGCACCAGCCAGGCCCCGCCCGCAGCAGGCCGAGACACTCGATCTCATGGAGTACGCCGGGAACTCGGTCTACAAGCGACTGATCCCGGTCGTGGCCGTGATCGCCGTGCTGATCGCGCTGAGGCTCATACTCAAGCGGCGGTGACGAACGCGCTGTTCGCCGGCGTCGACCGGGCGATCTTCGCCGCGACCTTCGCCGACCGGCTCCGCCGCGCCGGTGTCGACGTGTCGTTCTCCGCGCTCGAACGGTGCGCCACCGCGCTCGACGTCGCCGGACCGATGACGTTGTCGGACCTCTATTGGGTCTGTCGGCTCAGCTTCGTGAGCCGCCACACCCAACTCGAGCAGTTCGACGCCGTCTTCGGAGCCGTCTTCGACACCGAGGCGGGAACGCTGCGGTCGGAACGACGCGGTCAGGAGCCGGCAGCCTCGCTCCGCGACGACGAACGGCTCGTCCCGCTGCGACGGGAACTCGCCGACGAGTCGACCGCGTCCGGTGGGCTGCCGTGGGCGACGCTGCCGTCCATCAGCTTCGACACCGCCGACGGCCACGACGACCTCGACGATCTGGCGATCCCCGAGCTTCGACCATCGCCGACCGAGTCGGAGATGCAGCGCCCGTTCGACCTGCTCGACGAAGCGGAACTGGAACGGGTGGGTGCGGTACTCGAGTCAGCGGTGACACAGTGGCCGCAGCGGCGCACCCGCCGTCGCCGTACCACCCGCTCGAGTGGGCCGATCGCGATGCGTCGGAGCCTGCGACGCTCGATGCACACCGGCGGCGACGTGATGACCTGGCTGCACTCGACACCACAACGGCATCCACGCAACATCGTGGTCCTGCTCGACGTGAGTGCCTCGATGGAGCACTACGCACGGGCCTATCTCCACCTCACGCGACCCCTGGCGATCGAGCACCGCGCCGAGATCTTTGCCTTCGCCACGAGGCTCAGCCGCATCACCCCGGCCGTTCGGCACCGATCGCCCTCGGAGGCGATCGCGCAGGTGACCGACACGGTGACCGACCGATTCTCCGGCACGCGACTCGCAACGAGCCTGCAGACGCTTCTGCACCATCGGACGTGGAACACGACGGTCCGCGGCGCCGTCGTGCTGATCTGCTCAGACGGATGGGACGCCGACGACCCAGCGCAGCTGGAGCGCAACATGCGGCGTCTCTCGCTGCTCGCCCATCGTGTCGTGTGGGTGAATCCGCGGGCGGCCGCCGCCGGATTCGAGCCAACCACCGGTGGGATGTGCGCAGCGCTGCCGTACTGCGACCGATTCCTGGCCGGCAACACCGGCGACGCGATGATCGAGGTCGTCGCAGCGATGACCGCACCCTGAGCCGGACGACCTCACCGGCGAAGTCAGTCGACCGATTCGAGACGCGGGCGCACCGCCACATCGAGGCGGAAACGGCCGCGCCCGGTCTTCTCGAGACCGATCGGCACCTCACGCTCGTCGAGGCGACGCTTCAACAGGATCAGACGGCTCTCCAGGTTGTCCTTGAACCCGGGAAGGTCGAGGCTCGTGTCGAGACGCAGCTCACGGTTGGTGAAGTCGACCCGGCCGTCCGCGACATATGCCCGGAGCAGCGACCAGAGGATCCGGCCGGCCACTCCTTTGATCAGATAGTCGCCATCGACGAACACGCTGCCATCCACCGGGAAGAACCGGATCGCCAACTCGCCGGCCGGGCCGACGGGAACCATCGACCGATCCGCCGGTGGGCCCGACGCATCCTCGTCGGGACCATCACGCTCCACGACTCGCACATGCTCGATCGCACTCGCCAGCAGCGACGCGACCACACCCAAGACGTGCTCATCCGCACCGTCGAACGCGACCGGGCGACGGCTCTCCGCCACCAGCACCCCGATCAGTTCGCCTCGCGACATCGCCGGCACCACGATCCGGCTCTGCACGCCGTCGATCTCCGCGACCGGCAGCTCATGACCGGGCCCGACGCCCTGGTGCTCGTACTCCCGTCGGATCGTCCGGGCGTACTTCCTCATCTGATGCAGCCCCCCGATGCGCAGTGGCTCACACCGCTCGGCAGCCAGACCGATCTGCCCCTTCCCGAGGGCGACCTCGGCGCCGACGCCCTCGGTGTCGAAACCGTGACTCGCGATCGCGTACAGCCGGGTGCCGCCCTCGTCGAGCAGCAACAGCACGGTGTGGCGATAGCCCAACAGGCGGTCGAGCCCCTCGAGGGTCGTGTCGACGATCACGTCGAGATCACCTGCGCGAGCGATGCACTGGGCGAGCTCGGCCAAGCCCTCCAGCTCCGGCGACGGGGGACGCCTGAGCGGGACATCGCTCGGCAGGACGCCCGACGGGTTGGGCGGGTTCTGCTCGATCGCAACGACCCTGAACACATCGGCGGCGCGCAGCCGGTACACGTCCTGCATGTTCTCCAGCACGGCGAGCGCATCGATGTCGGCGCGCAACCGCTCGAACACCGACCCGCGCCGCTCGGTGCGCTCGTACACCAACGACAGGCGGAACTCGTCGTGGGTCACCGGGTCCATCAACAGCAGACTCGCGCGGGGGTTGTCGGCGAGATTGCGGGACGTCTTCGACATGAACTGGTTCGAGAGCGCCACGCGCTCGTCGTCCACCCGGTGCGCACGCGAGATGTAGGTGACGTTCGGGAGGCGATCGGCCGATGCAGTTGCGAGCACGGCAGGGATTGCGCCACCGAAGCACCGCTCGATGTCGGGAAGGGTCAGCTCACCCATCTGCAGCCCCGGCGAGCACAGCACCCGCCGACGGTCCGGGAGTCTGGTCGAACGACTCCTCGACGATCATCTCGACCGCCACCATCCGGTGGGGCAGCATCCGGCGCAACGACTCCACCGGGTTGCCGTCGGTTCGATGCACGGCGGCGAAGAACCTCTCGCTCTGGAGCCGGGCGAGTTCGACGTCGGCGGCGGTCGGGGCCTCGACCACCAGCGGCCGCCCCTTGAGCTGCACCGACTGGTACGTACTCACCTCGGCGCCGGTCAACGACACCGTGCCGGACTGAAGGCTGTCGACGACGGCAGGGTCATCGGCGCTCATCACGAGGCGCAGCCGGCGGCCGTCGACGTCGATCACCGATGCTGCCCACGCGCGGTCGGCCCGAGGCCAACCGTCGGCCGACACCGTGCCCACGACCAGGCCGGCGCCGGTCTCCAAGATCGTCACCAACTCCGTTGCGAACGCCACCGCAGCCTCCTGATCGAGCCTTGAGGATACGTGAGGAAACTCTCACGATCTGCATACGAGGAGTTCAGGAACGGGCGGCCGGTGGAGTGTTCACGATGGTCGGTGTCGGCTCGAAGGTCGAGTCGACGGAGAGGAACACATGACCACCATCACCCCGACGACCCCCGTCGCGCCCGAGGTCACCATCGTCGATCCCGATTTCCGGATCCCGGCCGTCGATCTCTACCGCGACATCCACAAGGGCATCCGCGCCGAGCTGTTCGCCGTCACGTCGACGGCCGGCAGCATCGACCCATCGGACCGTTGCGACCGCGCGGCCCTCGCCGACCACATCGCCTCGGTCGCCGAGGTCCTCGAATCGCACGCCCACCACGAGGACAGCATCATCGATCCGGTGCTCGAACGACATCTGCCGGAGCTCGCGAACGAGATCACCACCGACCACGGGCGCCTCGAGGCGATGTTCGCATCGATCATCGAGCTCGCCGGCGCCACCATCGACGCTGCGGGCGACGACCAGCGACGCCTGCTGCAACTCCTCCACCTCGACCTCGCCCGATTCACCAGCTCGTACCTCGAGCACATCGACCTGGAGGAGCGTGCCGTGATGCAACGGCTCCCGCAGGTCGTCGGCTTCGAGCAGATCGCGGCGATGCACGGCGCGATCGTCGGCTCGATCCCACCCGACGAGATGGCCCGGAGCCTGGCGTTCATGCTGCCGGCGATGAACATCGACGACCGCACCGAGCTGTTCAACGGCATGCGTCTGGCGGCACCCCCCGAGGCGTTCGACGCGACGATCGGCCTGGCTCGATCGGTGTTGCGACCGATCGACTTCGCCGTCCTCGCCAATCGCCTGGGGATGGACCGATGAGATGGCACGGTGGGACCACAGGCAGCCATCAACTGCCGGGCTGAACCTCGTTCGGCCCGGCAGCGCGCCAGGGCGATCGATGCGCCTCAGTCGTGCGGCATCTCGTGCGGCTCGATCGTCTCCACCACTGCAGCGTGTTCCGGATGGTCGTGGAGGATGTGGTCCTTCACCTCGTTGTGGTAGCTGAAGATCAGTTCGCAATACGGACAGGCGTGTGTGGTCAATCCGCTCATGACACGATCGTCCACCCGAATCGCCTGCACGACCAGGGTCGTTCGGTCCGTCCACGAAGTACGGTCGGCGACGTGGACCCCGTGATCGACGACGTGCTCACGGCCAACCGTGCGTTCTACGACGCGCACGAGTCCCGCGACCTCGACCTCATGCGGGCCGTGTGGGAGCACAGCCAACGCACCGTGTGCGTCCATCCGGGGTGGCCGATCCTGCGCACCTGGCCGATCATCGAGGAGTCGTGGCGACGGATCCTCGAGGGCCCCGGACGCAACCAGTTCATCCTCACCAACGAGGCGGTCGCGATCGACGGCGACATCGCCTGGGTGACGCTCGACGAGAACCTGGTCGACGCCGGCGGCACCGGCACCGTCGCGGCCACCAACCTCTACGCCCGCAACGACGACGTCTGGCTGCTCGTCGCCCACCACGGCTCCCCCGTCATCCCCCGCTGATCAGCGGCGCCAGGGGCGGTCGGGGTCGAAGAGGTGCATGTCGAAGCGCTGCGAGAGTTCCTCGAACACGCGCAGCCCCCGCACGCTGTTGCCGATCGGGTCGAGCCGCGGTGAGAACGTCGCCATCCCGCCGACGCCCGGCAACATCGCGAGGATGCCGCCGCCGACGCCACTCTTCGCGGGGATCCCGACGGAGTAGGCCCACTCGCCCGCGTAGTTGTACATCCCGCACGTCAGTGCCACGGTCAGCATGTCGCGCGTCACCTCACGGGGTACCACCTGTTCTCCGGTGATCGGATGGACACCGTGGTTCGCGATCGTGGCGCCGATGACGGCGAGGTCGCGTGCGGTGACGAGCACCGAGCACTGCCCGAAGTAGAGGTCGAGGGTGACCTCGACGGCATCGCCGATGATGCCTCGGCTCAGCATCAGGTAGGCGATCGCCCGGTTGCGGTTGCCCGTGCGCTGTTCCGATGCCCAGACCTCCCGATCGATCTCCGGCCGGCGGCCGAGGTACCGCTCGAACATCGATCGCATCTCCTCGACGCCCTCCTCGACCGAACCGCCGACCACCAGGTCGGTGATCGCGATCGCGCCGGCGTTGACCATCGGATTCGGCGCGCGGTTGGTGGCGTCGTCGAGCTCGATCGCGTTGAACGCATCGCCGGTCGGCGCCACGCCGACACGTTCGAGCACCCGGTCGCGGCCGTGCATCTCGAGCGCGAGGCCGTACATCAGGAGCTTGGAGATCGACTGGATCGTGAAGGTCTGGTCGACATCGCCCACCCCGATGTGCTCGCCATCGGTGGTCATCGCGGCGATGGCGAACCGGTCGGGATCGACGTCGGCGAGTTCGGGGATGTACGACGCCGGCTCGCCCTCGGTCAGCGGCCCGAATCGCTCGTGCAGCTCGACGCACGCCTGCTCGAACCATGCCCGCCGGATCTCACGCTCGTCCACATCGATCATGGGCCGCAGCGTAGGACCCTGGCATGGGGACCTCCCCGGCACGTCTCGGCGGAATGTGTTTCGGCAGCTGCAACCACATCCGCCGAGAGTTGAACGGGCATGGTCGGCCGGCGCAGTAGCTTCGCTCCAGACGACACCAACACCAGCCGGGAGGACCGATGCGCACCGAGATCACGTTCAGCCCAGCCTTCGCGATGGCGAGCCTGCACCTGGAACCCGGCGAATCGGTGAAGGCCGAGGCCGGAGCGATGATGGCGATGTCGCCGTCGGTCGAGATCGCCACCAGCACGCAGGGCGGGATCATGAAGGGCCTTCGCCGTTCGGTGCTCGGTGGTGAGTCGTTCTTCATGAACACGTTCACCGCCACCGGGCCCGACGCGCACGTCGTCGTCGCCCCGGCGCTGCCCGGCGACATCATCACGTGGCCGATCAGCGGCACGACCGTCTACCTGCAGTCCGGCTCGTACCTCGCCTCCCCCGAGACGATCGACATCGACAGCAAATGGGGCGGAGCGAAGACCTTCTTCAGCAAGGAGGGCCTCTTCATGCTCAAGTGCAGCGGCACCGGCGACCTGATCGTCTCCAGCTACGGTGCCATCCACGCCGTCGACCTCGCACCCGGACAGAGCTACACCGTCGACACCGGCCACATGGTCGGCTGGGAGGAGGGAGTCGGCTACGAGGTGCAGAGGGCCGGGAGTTGGAAGTCGACCGTGCTCGGCGGTGAGGGGTTGGTCGTGAAACTCACGGGGCCCGGGCGCGTGTACATCCAGACCCGGAGCCCATCGGACTTCATCGACTGGCTCACGCCGAAGCTGCCCAGCCAGCGTTCCTGAGTCGACCACCTCCGACGAGCCAAGTCTCGGCGGATCCTGTTTCGGCAGGTGCAACCACAACCGCCGAGAGCTGCGTGTGACCTGGACGTCAGGCGGGGAGCAGGGTGCGGCGGGTCGGCCAGACGATCTCGGCGAGCGTCGGTGCGGTCGCGCCACGATCGCTGCGACCGACGACCTGGATCGACAGCTTGCAGAACGCACGCTCGCGGGCGACGGCCGGCTCGGTCGGGTCGGCGAGCACGCCGATCGCAACGGGGCTGGCGTCGACCGAGCGGGCGACCTCGACGAACGAGATCATCACGTCGGCGGGTACGGCTTCGATCCCCTCGGCCTCGATGGCGTCGGAGAACCGGTCGAGAAGTTCGCGAGTGGGGTTCGTTTCCATGAATTCAACCTACGAACCGGCGAGGTCAATCACTAGCGATGCTTTCTACTCATATACATCAGTTATGCTGATGTTCAATGCCTTCGCTCCGCGACCTCGACATGCGCCTGATCGTGACGTTCGACGCCGTCGCGCTCGAGGGCACGTTCGGCGCGCGGCCGAGCGGCTGGGGTACACGCAATCGGCGGTCAGCCAGCAGATCGCATCGCTCGAGCGGGTCATCGGCGCCAAGGTCTTCGACCGTCCCGGCGGGCCGAGGCCGGTGGAACTGACACCGCTCGGCGCCCATCTCCTCGAACACGGCCGGTCGCTGCTCGCCCAGCTCGACCGGATCGCCGACGACCTCGACCGATTCGAGGCGGGTGATGCGGGCCGGTTGCGCGTCGGCACGTTCCAGAGCATCTCCAACACCGTGCTCCCGCAGCTGATCGGAGCGATGCGGCGCGAGCTTCCGAATCTCGAGATCGTGGCGTTCGAGAGCGACTACGACGAGGTGCTCCACGACCGGCTCGAGGCAGGCGACCTCGACCTGAGTTTCGTGGTCGGCGACATCGATCCGGTGTTCGACACCCGCCACCTGCTCAACGATCCGTTCCGCCTGCTCGCCCGGCCGGGTCAGTTCCCGCCCGGCCCGGTGTCGGTCAGCGTGGCGGGCGAGGAGCCGTTGATCGGCCAACACGAGAACTCGTGCCAGCTCCTCAACGAGGCGGGGCTGCGGTCGGCCGGCGTGGAACCGAGCTACGTGTTCCGCTCGAACGACAACGGCACCGTCGCCGCCATGGTCCGCGCCGGGATGGGGGTCGCCGTCCTGCCGTTGCTGTGTACCGAGCCGGAAGATCCTCGTGTGAGCCTGCATCCACTGGTACCAGCATTCGCCGGCCGCGAGATCTCGATCGCCTGGCGGGCGGGGCACACCCTGTCGCCCGCAGCGGAGCGATTCATCCAACTGGCGGTCGAGGTCAGTGGACAGGTCGCCCTGCGCTTCGCCGAACTCGACGCGCACGCGCCGCAACCAGGCCGCCGCACCGGTCGCCGACGGGCACGCGCCGCGACGGCCTGACCGCCGCGACCAACCGGCCACGACCGGCTTGACGATCGCGGGGCTCAATCGGCCGAGCGGCGGGCCACCACCGCATAGAGCGGGTCGCTGCGGGCGCCACGATTGCGGTGCTCCACCGTGGCAGGTTCGAAACCGGCGGTGAGCTCGAAGTACGCGGCGACGATCGCGCAGTGGCCCTCGTCGTCGGTCGACAGCCAGCCCCGGATCGCCTTGGTCGGGAAGCAGCGGTTCGAGAAGGTCGTGACGAACGGCCCGCCGCGGCGGAGCACGCGGGCAACCTCGGCGAACACCTCGAGAGGTCGCGTCAGGTAATCGACCGAGACGCAGCACGTGACGGCATCGAAGCTCGCGTCGTCGAACGGCAGCGTCGGGTCGACGTTGAGGTCCTTCACCACCCTGCTCGACGCCATCTCGTTGGCCCGCAGCTCGACCTCGTTCATCCCCATCGCCACGAGCCGGCGCGGCGGCGTGCGGAAGTGAGAGACCCACGACGAACAGATGTCGAGCACGTCTCCGGTCAGCTCCAACTCGTCGTAGAGCTCCCCGACGGCGGCGATCGCACCGTCATCGATGTGGGTCACCAGCCGCTGGGGGACATAGAAGGTCGCGTCGGGCGACTCGTCGGCACGGTCGAAGAACCCGGACGGGAAGACCTGCTCGTTCGCCATCGCCGGGACGGTACCGGCCGGGCACGAACCGTGCGGTGCCGAGCGACGATGCGACACTGGTCGCCATGGACTCAGACGCGGCGGCCGTGATCGACCGCGCACGAGCGGTTGCCGACTCGGTGCTGTTCCCCCGGGCGCAGGACGTCGATCGGGGCCTGACGCCGCCCGTGGACGGGCTGGGTGCACTCGCCGAGGCCGGACTGTTCGGGATCAGCGGACCGCCGTCGCACGGCGGGAGCGACCTCGATCCGATCAGCGCTCGCCGCGTGATCGCATCGGTGGGCAGCGGGTGCGGGGCCACCTTCTTCGTCTGGGTGCAACACCTCGGGGTGGTCCGATCGGTGCGGTCGTCACCCAATGTTGCCCTCGTCGACGCACTGCTCACCCGGATGTGCGCCGGTGAGCTGATCGCCGGTGTCGCCTTCGCCCACGTGCGCCGAGCTGGTCCTCCTGCGATCCTGGCAACGCCGATCGGCAACGGCGGTTGGCGCCTCGATGGACATGCCCCATGGGTCACGTCGTGGGGCATCGCCGACTGGTTCTGCGTGGCCGCCGAATCCGCAGGTGGCGAACTCGTGTGGTCGATGATCCCGGCGTCGACGACCGACGGCATCACGGCCACACCGCTCCCGCTGCCCGTGTTCGGGGCGACCGGCACGGTTGCGGTCGCGTTCGATGGGTGCACGATTTCGGCCGACCAGGTCGTCACGATCGAGGATGCAGCCCGCTGGCGGGCGAAGGACCGTGTGCGCGCCGCCACGGGCCAGCCGGCGGTGCTCGGCGTCGCCGACCGTGCGATCCGACTCCTCGGCGACACGACTGGGGACAACGATGCGTCTCGCGCAGCCAGACGACTCCGCGACGAGCTCGATGCAGCCTGGAGACGCGACGACGCGCTCATCGGCGCCCCGCCGCACGACGACGTCGAATCGCACATCGCGGCGGCGAGCGATCATCGGGCGGCGTGCCTCGACCTCGCCCGACGAGCGACCACCGCACTGATCGCCGCCACGGGCGGGCGGGGGATGGATCTCGACCACCCAGCGCAGCGCCTCGCCCGCGAGGCCGACTTCTACGTCATCCAGGCGCAGACGGCCGACGGCCGCGCCGCGACCCTGCGATCGGTCTGACCGTGGCGACCGACCGCCCGGAGCTGCAGGCCACCGACCATGGCGTGGTGCTGACCGTGCACGCCCAGCCCAACGCCCGCCGCACCGAGATCGTCGGTCGGCACGGCGACGCGGTCAAGATCCGAGTGGCCGCGCCGCCCACCGACGACCGTGCGAACGAGGCGCTCGTCGCGTTCGTCGCCGACATGTTCGGGGTGCGCTCCGGTGCGGTGACGGTGCGTTCGGGTGGTTCCAGCCGCCACAAGCGACTGCGCATCGACGGCCTCGACCTCGCCACTGCGATGCAGACCCTCGACGGCCGGATGCAGGGCCTCCCGGGCGCCTGACGCGGTTTCACCCGTTTGCGTTGCATTCCGGGTGGACCGGGCCAATGAAAACGCGACGCAAACCGAAGTGGGCGGGTGCGATCGGGTCGTGGCGGGTGCTCTACCGTCTGCGCATGACACGCCTCACCGCCAGCGACGGACACGAACTCGACGCCTACGAGGTGCATCCCGACGGAGCGGCCGCGTCGATCGTGATCGTGCAGGAGATCTTCGGCGTCAATGCACACATCCGCTCGGTCGTCGACCGGTACGCCGAATTCGGGTACCGGGCGATCGCTCCGGCGCTGTTCGACCGTGGCGAGACCGGCGTCGAGCTCGGCTACGACGACGAGGGCCGCAAACGTGGCATCGAGCTGGCGATGCAGATCGCGTTCGACCCGGCGATGCTCGACGTCGCCGCCGCGGTCGACCACGTCGCCGAGACCGGACCGGTCGCCGTGATCGGCTACTGCTTCGGCGGCAGCCTCGCCTGGATCTCGGCGTGCGAACTGCCGATCGCCGCCGCGGTCGGCTACTACGGCGGCCAGGTGTTCGGCATGATCGACCGCCAGCCGAAGGTGCCGACGATGCTCCACTTCGGCCAGCTCGACCACGGCATCCCCCTCGACCAGGTGCAGGCGATCGCCGCTGCGCATCCCGACGTGCCGGTGCACGTCCACCCCGGCGCCGAGCACGGATTCAGCTGCGACGCCCGCGAGTCCTACGACGCCCGCTCCGCCGCGATCGCGCTCGGCCGCACGCTCGACTTCCTCGCCGACCACGGCATCACCCCGTGACGACGGTCGGCGTCCTCCATCCGGGAGCGATGGGGGTCAGCGTGGCCGCTGCATGCACTGCGGACGTGGTCTGGTGCGCCGACGGTCGATCGCCGGACACGGCACAGCGGGCCGATCGAGCCGGGCTGGCGGCGGTCGCGACCCTGGGCGACCTGGTCGAGCGCAGCGACGTGATCGTGTCGGTGTGTCCACCCGGCTCGGCGGTCGATGTCGCCGATTCCGTCCAGGAACGTGGCTTCGACGGGATCTACGTCGATGCCAATGCGATCGCCCCCGACACCGCCCGCGCGATCGCCACCCGGTTCGACCGGTTCGTCGACGGCGGGATCATCGGTCCGCCTGCCACACGCGCCGGCATCACGCGGCTCTACCTGTCCGGCGACGATCCGGACCTCACACGGTCGGTCGCCGGACTCTGGGCAGGGTCGCTTCTCGATGCTCGACCGATCGACGGTGGGCCGGGCGCCGCATCGACACTGAAGGTCGCGTATGCGCTCTGGACCAAGGTGTCGTCGTCGATGCTTCTCACCGTGCGGGCGCTCGCGGCCTCGGAGGGCATCGATGAGGCGCTGCTCGCCGAGTGGGAGATCTCCCAGCCCGGCACGGCCGAGCGCTCCGAGCTCACCGCAGCGATGACCGCGCCGAAGGCATGGCGCTTCGTCGGCGAGATGGAGGAGATCGCCGCGACTCTCGCCGCGAACGGCCTCCCGACCGGATTCGGCGACGCCGCCGCTGACGTCTACGCCCGAATGGCCACGCTGCGTGACTGGCCCGAGGTGACCCTCGCCGAGGTGCTGGACCGAATCCGACGAGCCTGAACGCCATGTTCTAGAACACGTGTAGAGTTCTAGAACATGGCGTTCAACGTGAAGAACGACGAGGCCGACCGCCTCCTGAGAGAGCTCACGGCGCTCACCGGCGAGTCACTCACCGATGCGATCACCGAGTCGCTCCGCCAGCGCCTCGCCCGCGAGCACCGCATCCGGTGCCTCGACGGCAGCGACCCGCTGGCACAGGCCATCGCCGAATTCCGCAACCTTCCCGTGATCGACCATCGAAGCGCCGAGGAGATCCTCGGCTACGACCAACACGGCGCCCCGACGTGACGCCCGGCCGGCCGCCGGCGATCGATCTGGTCGTCGACACCTCGGCGATCCTCGCACTCGCTCTCGAGGAGCCGACGGCGCACGCAGTCCAGGCGGTGTTGGAGTCCGCCGGCGGACCGGTGATCTCGGCGGCGATCGTCGTCGAGCTGCACATCGTCGCTGCGGCGCGATTCGGCCCCGCCGGCGCCGATGCCGCGAACACGATTCTCGATGCGGCGAACGTCGTGACGATGCCGGTCGACGCGATCCAGGTCGACCTCGCAACGACGGCCTGGGATCGGTTCGGTCGAGGCAACCACGCCGCTCGGCTCGACTACGGAGACTGTTTCTCGTACGCGCTCGCCCGCCATCTCGACGTGCCGCTGCTGTGCGTCGGGGAGGACTTCTCCAGAACCGACCTCGACCTCGTCGACCTCACGGTGCCGCCCGGACTGAACCGACCCTGACTGATCGAGTGAGTCCGATCACCTCGCGGGTCTGACCCCTGGCGTGATCGTCAGGCAAGGAGGCGTTCGCTGAGATCCCAGAGGCGATCGGCGGTCGTCGTGTCGGTGATGTAGCGCTCGAAGCCGTTGCGGCCGACGTTGCCGCCTTCGACCCCGAGGCCGCAGTCGGCGAGGTAGGCACCGCTGTGGTCGACGAGGTCGGGCGACGTCGCCGCCCACACCTGGGTCGCTGCGCCCTGGGGAATCGACTTGAACTGCATCCCGCCGGACTCACCGGACTTCTCGGCGCGCTCCTTCGCCCGGTTCAGCATCTGCTGCATCAGGTCGTCGTTCAGGTGGCGGCCGAGGTTGGTCATGATGCCGCCGGGGTGCACGGAGTACGCGAGCACGCCGTCGTCGGCGAGCCGGTTCGCGAGGGCGAGCGCGTGCAGCGCGTTCGCCGACTTCGACCGGCCGTAGGAGATCCAGGCGTCGTAGTCGGTGTGCTCGAAGTTCGGATCGTCGAGATCGGCGTCGGCGATCCCGTGCGCAGCGGACGAGAGGTTGACGATGCGCGGTGCGTTCCCGGCGACAACCGCCGGGGTGAGCAGGCGGGTGAGTTCGAAGTGGCCGAGGTGGTTCGTGCCGAACTGCATCTCGAAGCTGTCGGCGGTGTGCTCGAACGGGCAGGCCATCACGCCCGCGTTGTTCATCAGCACGTCGATCGGCTCACCGGCGTCGAGGAAGCGGCCCGCGAACGATCGGATGCTCGCCAGGTCGGCGAGATCGAGCGTGTCGAGCGACAGTTCGGCGTCGGGCACCTCGGCGCGGATGCGGGCGGCCGCCTCGTCGTTCTTCGCGGGATCGCGGGCGAGCATCAGCACCGACGCACCGTGGGCGGCGAGCGCACGCGTCGACTCCTCCCCCAGCCCGCTGGCCGCGCCGGTGACGACGATGCGTCGGCCCGACAGGTCGATGCCGTCGAGCACCTCGTCGGTCGTGGACTCGTGTGTGAACGTCATGGTGAGCACCGACCGTACCGAGCTGACGCGGGCCGCCCGGTAGCGGAGTCTCGACAGCGGGGATCAGTCCGGGCGGGTGACGATCATGCCGTTGCCCGACGTCGACCGGGTGTCGAGCGCCACCAGCACCCGACCGTCGCCGAGTGCCGCGATCCCCTCGGGCTTCTCGGCACCCTCGGGAAGGTCCCAGATCTCGTCGAGGTCGCGCACCTCGTCGTCGTCAGGTGCGAGCGGATCGTCGAGACCAAGCCGTCCGACCCGTTGCGACTTGTCGCTGAGCAGCCACAGGTTGCCCTGCGCATCGGTCCCGATCGCGCTGACGTCGCCGAGGGCCTTCTTGGCCGCGGACTTCAGCTTCCACATCGACAGCGGGACGAACTCGACCCGGCCACTCGGCGCCTCCCACGACTCGCCGGGGCCGAGGACGTCGTCGCTCGACAGACCCTTCGCTCCGGCGCCCACCGGGCCGAACTCGATCAGCGCCCGCGGGCGCTTCTCCTGCGCGACCAGCAGCCGACCGCCGCGGAGCAAGACCAGCCCTTCACCGCGCGACGACGCGTCGTCCCACTGGCCATCGAGCACGGACCCGACCGGTGCGGTGAGGTGGATCTCGGTGCGCAGGTCGCGGGTGCCGGTGTCGGCGACGAGCACGACCGGCGGGTCCTCCCGCATCACGGCGACCAGCGATCCGCCGTCAGTGGCGATCGCCTCGAACTGGCTGTCGCCGTCGGGCGCCGACCATCCCGGCAGCCCGGCGAGGTCGAACGTGGTCCAGTCGTCCAGCTCGCCGTCGGCCCCGATCACACAGGCACCGACTTCCGCGGTGCGGTCACCGATCACCAGCACGACCGTGCCCCGCTCGGTCTGTCGCACCGCAACGCCCGACGCCTCCACCACGGGGAGGTCGATCGTCTCCGACAGCACGAGACGAGGAGGCGTCGCGGACATCGCCCGCCATCCTGCCAGCCCCCCATCCACCGCTCCCCACCCTTCTCGTGAACTCGTGCGCGAACTCTTCCCGCACGAATTCACGAGAACGCTTGCGGCACGATTGGGCGCGGGCCGGTCCGACTACCTTTGGCGCTGGACGTGCCAGGAGCGGCGAGCGCAATGGAGACCCCCATCGAATCGAGCGACAGCCATGACGCGCTGACGGCGTTCGTCCCGAGGCTGGCGGTCGAGCTCGGCCGCAAGCCGTCGCCGTCGTGGACGAGTGTCGAGGGCTCGATGCTGTCGGCCGACATCTCCGGGTTCACGGCGCTGTCGGAGAAGCTCGCCGGCAAGGGCAAGGCCGGCGCGGAGGAGATCACCTCGCTGATCAACACGTGTTTCACGGCGCTGATCGAGTCGGCCTACCGCTACGGCGGCGAGGTGATCAAGTTCGGCGGCGACGCCCTCCTGATCCTGTTTCGCGGCGACGACCACGAACGCCGGACGGCCGACGCCGGGCTGCTGATGCAGCGCGCGCTCCATTCGTCGCCAGCGGCGAAGCGGGCCAACCTGACGATGACCGTCGGTGCCGCTGCGGGACCCTTCGACGTGTTCCTCGTCGGATCCGGATACCGCGAACTGCTGATCACCGGCCCCCGGGCGACCGAGGTCATCCGGCTCGAGAGCGAGGCGGCGAAGGGCGACACGCTCGTCGACGCGCTGATCGCCGAGCAACTCCCCGCCGACATGCGACTGCGCGAGGAACACGGCGGGTGGGTGATCACCGGCTCGACCGGCGACGAACCGGCCGGGCCCGGTCAGCGCGATCTGCGCGGTGCAGACCTTGCGCCGTACGTCCCGGCGGCGGTGGTCGAGCAACTCGCGGCGTTCTCCGACCTCGGTGGCGAGCACCGCCTCGTCTCGGTCGGGTTCCTGATGGTCGTCGGTGTCGGGACGCTGCTCGAGCGTGAGGGCCCGGAAGCGGTCGCTGCAGCGTTTCACCGCCTCGTCGACGATGTCGAGCGCATCGGCGCGATGTTCGGCGTCACCCCGCTGCACACCGACATCGCTCCCGACGGCATCAAGTTCGTGCTCTGCGCCGGCGCGCCGGTGAACCCCGGCGACACCAGCGACGCGCTGCTCCAAGCGGCGCTCCAACTCGCTGCAGTCGACTCCCCGTTCATCCTGCGCCAGGGCGTCCAGACCGGCCGCGTCTTCGCCGGGTTCCTCGGCAGCGAGTTCCGGCGTACGTACACCCTGATGGGCGATCCCGTGAACACCGCGGCGCGCATGCTCGGCAAGGCCGACGACCGCGACGTCGTCGCCGTGGCCTCGGTCGTTCAGGACACACGCACGGTCTTCGTCACGGAGGAACTCGAACCGTTCCTCGTCAAGGGCAAGACCGAGCCGATCGTCGCACACAAGGTGCTGGCGGTCTCCGACGACGTTCGACGCGACACGAGCGGAACGAGACTGATCGGACGCAAGCGCGAGCTCGACCTGCTGACGCACGCGATCGGCGAGTTGGGTGAAGTGGTGATCCTGTCCGGTGGAGCCGGCGTCGGAAAGACCCGCCTGCTCGATGCCGCCTGGGCGGAGTCCGAAGGTTTGCGGATCTACCAGGGAGCGTGCACGCCGTACGGTTCGGCGTCGCCGTACAGCGTCTTTCGTCCGCTGCTCCGCGTCGGGACGGAGATCGATCTCCACGCCGACCCGGCACGAGCCGGGGAGATACTCACCGGGATCGTGCGGGAGCGAGCGCCGGAGCTGCTGTCGATGCTTCCGCTGCTGGCCGTGCCGTTCGGGGCGGAGGTCCCCTCGACCCCCGAGGCCGATGCTGTCGATCCACAGTTCCGGCGCGCCCGCATCCACGATCTGGTGGTCGAGTTCCTCGACCAGGTGCTCGACGGGCCCGTGTTTCTCGTCGTCGAGGACCTTCATTGGATCGACGAGGCCTCGGGCGAACTCCTCAACCATCTGATCGTCGCGTCGCGCTCGCGGCCGTGGGCCGGCGTGCTCACGCGACGACCCCACGGGCCGTGGAGGCCGGTCGAGGACGCCGACCACGTCACCGAACTCGACCTCGTTCCCCTCACCGACGCCGACATCCGCCAGATCGCTCTCGAGACCTCGACGACGGCGCTGTCCGACGACGACCTCGACGAGATCGTCGCCCGTTCCGGCGGCAATCCGTTGTTCACCATCGAGTTGAGCCGCGCGGCGGCACGGGGATCGATCGCCGAGCTGCCGGATTCGATCGAGGGGCTGATCTCCACACGCATCGACCAACTGGCCCCGGAGCAGCGCCGGCTGCTCCGCGTGGCATCGGTCTTCGGCCGTGAGTTCGCCATCGACGCCGTCGCTGCGGTCGAGCCGTCCGCCCACCCGGCTCCCGAGCTCGACGAGATCGTCGAGCCGCTGCGCGACCGCCGCTATCGGTTCCGACACGCGATGTACCGCGATGCGGCCTACGAGGGCCTCCCCTACCGGGAGCGCCGCCGGCTGCACGGCCGTGTCGGCAACCACCTCGAGTCGACGACCGACGACCCCGAGCCCCTCGCTCCCCTGCTGTCGCTGCACTTCCACGAAGCTCACGCCTTCGAGCGTTCCTGGCGATACTCGCTGCTCGCCGGCGAACTCGCAGCACGTCAGTACGCGCATCGCGATGCCGCCATCGCGATGGAGCGGGCCATCGCTGCGGGACGGCGGCTGCGCTCGATCGACGACGACGCACGCCGCAAGGTCTCCACGCAGCTCGGCGACACCCTGCTCACCCTCGGTGACTACGACGCCGCCTTCGCCGCGTATCGACGAGCCCGGCGCCTGGCCGATGCCCTCGACGACGTCGACCTGATGCGGAGGCAGGGCATCGTCCGCGATCGGCAAGGTTCATTGGCGACCGCGACACGCTGGTACCGACGGTGTCTCGACCGACTTCCGTCGAGCGCCGGCACGAGAGGCGAGCGCGAGGTGCGTATGAAGACCTGTCTCGCCTACTCGGCGGCCTGCCATCGCCAGGGCAAGTTCGACCAGTGCCTGTTCTGGGCCCAGCGCGCGGAGGCCGACGCCCGTCACCTCGGCGACGACGCCAGCCTGGCGAGTGCACTCGATCGCCTCCACGTGGCGGCGACCTACCTGAAACGCGACGACGCTGAGCAATACGGCCCCGAGGCCCTCGTGCTCCACCAGCGGCTCGGCGACCATCTGAGCACGGCACGGATCCTCGACAACATGGGCATCCAGGCGTACTTCGCGTACGACTGGGCCACGGCACTCGACTTCTACGCGCGTGCTGCTGAGGAGGGTGCGCTGGCGGGCGACGTGATCGAGGCGAACCTCGGACGGGCGAACGCCGCCGAGGTCCTGTCGGATCAGGGCCACTTCGACCGCGCGGAAGCCGAGTTCGCCGACGTGCTGCGGAACTGGAAGGCGGCGGGATGGGTGTTCGGAGCTGCCACGGCCGAGTCGAACCTGGCTCTGGTGAGGGGGCGGTGTGGCGACACCGATCACGCATCGACCGCCGGGAAGTTGGAGGAGATCCTCGAGACCTTCCGGCGTCTCGGCGCAGAGGAATTCGTGAGTGAGACGATGGTGCGACTCGCGGAGGTCGCGACGCATCAGGGTCGCGCCGACGATGCACTCGGCCACGTCCGCCAAGCGCTCCAACACATCTCGGACGAGCAACTGGTCTGCCGCCTTGAGCGAGCCCGCGGCCTGGCCCACCTCATGACCGGGCAGACAGAGTCGGCGCTCGCCGCCCTCGACACGGCAACTCGGCTCGCGCGGCGCTCCTCGGCGCGCTACGACCATGCCCTGACCGAGGCCCTCCGGGCGCACGTGATCGGAGATTCGGTCCTCGGCGTATCGGCCAGGGCGGTGCTCGACGAGCTCGGCGTCGTCGCTCCGCCCGCAGCGTTCGGCCTCGTCGGACTCGTTCAGTTCTCGGGCTCGGACCGGTCACCATCGCCGAACGCGACGATGACCGTGTGAGCCGCCGTCCCCGAGGCGTTGCTGATGGCCACCTGGCCGACCCCCAGATCGTTGCGGAACTCGAACACCGCGAACTCCGAACCACTCCGATCGACCGACACGATCACGTAGCCGGCCTCGGGGAGCCCTGACTCGTACAGTTCGACCAACTCGTCGAAGGCGAGGTCGCTGGTGCCGGAGAAGCCGAGGTCGGTCGAGGTCTCACTCGCCAGCTGTACGACGAAGTCCGAGGGAAGTGGGAAGCCGGAAGCGAGTCGCTCCGGGACGCTGCCCGAGCCGATCTGTACGGTCCCTTCGTCGGTCTCCACGCGCAGTTGCGTCGAACCCAGCGGCCCGATCGCCTCACCGCCGACACCCTCCGGCACCGTCACGACCTCGTTCTCGTCGGAGCCGGGCCCGGTGGTCGTCGGACCGACGGCCTCGGTCGACGACGGCGACGCTGCACTCGAGGGCGCGGAGCTGTCCTCCCCCGAGGTGCAGCCGACCACCAAGGCGGCGATGACGATCACGATCGGGATCACCCTCGGGGTCATTGGCGGATCTTGATCCCACCCAGCAGCACGCGATCTCCCTCGGCCGCCTCGACGAGTTGGCCGTCTTCGTACTTCACGCCGTTGTCGTACACGACCTCACCGGCCGGGTCGAAGATCGTCAGCTGGAAGAAGTCGAGCCATCCGTTGTCGATTCCCTGGACCGTGAAGTCGTACCCGGGTTGCCCGTTGAATCTGCCCGTTCCGGCCGCGACGGCCAGCGTGGGGTTGATGATCAGGTAGTCGTACGACGTCGACTTGAAGAAGAACTCGCCGAGCAGGTGCAACTTCGTCCGCCCCGTCGGGACCGGATCGTCGCCCCGGTAGCGGGAGTTGTAGCCGAAGAAGGCAGGGGCTCCCCACCGGCTGCCCGCGTAGGCCTCGGGTCCGGACCAGTAGGCGCCGGCTCCACTCACCCGGCCGGCATCGGGGTCGTACACGGTGGCGAACTGGAACACCGACGTGCTGGTGTCGGTGCCATCGTCGACCGCGACGGTGATCGCGTAGACGCCTGGAGCGGAGTACTCGAAGGAGCCGACGGCGAGTCCGGGTCCACCGGCGGACGGGCTGGCGAGGATCTCACACGACGCGACGCCCGTTGTCGGGCCACCGACCGTGGAGGTCTCGCAGGTCGTCGACGAGCCCGGCGTGGTGTCGTCGCCGTCGCCCCAGTCGATCGTCACCGAGTAGTCGTCACTCCCGAAGTTGGCGTCGGTGAACTCGATGTCGACCATGAACCCGTCCGTGATGAGCTGCGGCGACCTGTCACCGTCGACCAGTGTGATCTCGGGAAGCTTCTGGCGTGCGACCACCGTGAACGTCGAGGTCTTCGATGCCTGGTTGCCGGCGGCGTCGATCGCAGTGACCGACAGCTCGTATCCACCGGGAGCCAATCCGCTCAGGTCGGCGTCGACGGCGATCGGATCGCCGTCCAGCGTTGCGGTGCAGGTCACCGGTGATGCGTCGGAACAGGAGAACGACGCCGTGATCGGATCGCCGGCAACCAGCTCGGAGCCGTCGGTCGGCGAGACGATCTTCACGCTGGGAGGCGTCCGGTCGATCCGGATGACCCGGTCGAGCACCGGTTCACCACCGATCGAGATCACGAGGCGATTCGGTCCCTCGGCATCGATCACGATGCCGGTCGCCGGGAACGGCGTGATCGGGCCGTTGCGGAGGCGGTACTCGACCGGCAGGTTGACCGCACCGACCGTCACCGTGACCGGCTCGTCGAACCACGCCGACGCGGGCAGTTCAGCGCTCGGGATGCCGTCGATCGCCACCTCGACCCCGGCGGGCGGCGCCGGCGGCTCGGTGACCTCGACCGTCTCGAAGTTCTCCCCCTTGTTCGAGGCGACGCCGACGTTGCCGGCGCCGTCCTTGGCCTGGACGAACAGCCTGACGTCGCTGACGCCGGGCGTCAACGTGAGCGAGCCGACCCAGCGGCCGGGGGTCGCCGGGTCCTCGGCCAGCTCGACGCCGATCCACTCGATCGTGCCGGCGCCCGGATTCTCGGCCACGAGGACGTAGACGCGGTCGACTCCCGAACCCGGGTCGACTTCGCTTCCGGTGTCGGCGACCTGGGCGGAGATCGTCAGCTCACCGTCGATCGAATACGACTCGACGGCGCTGATCACCGGCGCCGTGAAGTCGCCCACGCTCGGCTCGGCGTAGTAGACGGTGACGTTCAACCGGTTGTCGAGGCGCTGGACCCCACTCGTGTTCGACCCGCGGAACTGCCCGGTCGCGAGAGCCAACGTCTGGCGCTGACCTTCGGCCTGGCTGCTCGTGCGGATCGCCGCCGGCCTCGTCGGGAACACCACGTCACCGACGATCGGTTCGGGCTGTGTCGCCGAGTCGTCGGCCACGGGACGCACGATGATCGGGTCGACCGGCGACACGTACGTCGAGTTCAACCCGGTGACGATGGCTCCGCGGGCGAGCAGGTCGAGGCTCGTCGGGTCGTCCGGGTCGACGACGCTCACGTCCAGCAACTCCAGCGGCTGCGCCGGGTTGAACGGCGTCTTGAGTTCGAGCGGATCGCCAGCCTCGTTCCGATTGACGTACTTCGTGCCGTCACCGTCGACGCGACGGGGAATCTCCTCGTTGACGGGGGTGATGCTGAACGTCGCGACGCGATCGCCCGTGATCGGATCGATCTGCGTGGTCGTCGTGGGCGTCGGCTTCGGCGCCTCCGGCTCGAGGCTCACCCGATAGAAGGGCAGACCGTAGAACGTCGCCTCCATCAGGGCCTTCTCGTCGTACACGCTCACGTTGCCGAGCTCGGCGAAGAAGGAGTTCTTGGCGAACTGGAGTGCCTGGCCCGCCGTCGTTGGCCGGTCGAACAGGATCGGGTTGACGAGTTCTTCGGCGAACAGGTCCATCAGCCGCTCGGAGTAGGCAACGGTCTCGGTGTCGCCGTATCCGTAGCCGGTGTTGCCGACGTAGATGCCACCCTGCCGGGTGAAGCCCTGGGCGAAGTCGTCGGCGAGCACACCGATCGTCGAGTCCGACACGGCGAGGCCGCTGTGACAACCCATCGAGAAGGTGATCCGCCCCGTGAGCGCATCGGGCGCAGCGGCGAACACCGTCGTCGCATCGAACAGGTCCACTTCGGTCTTGTTGGTGTTGTCGAGCGCGGGCAGCGCCCGCCGGTGGTCGAAGTGAGCGTTGAGGGAAATCACGTCCGGCGTCGGCGACCCGTCGGCCGGGAACAGCTTCTCGGCCAGGTCGTCAGCCGTCCAGCTGTCGTCATCGAGGCTCGAGCCGAACTCGTCGTCGACGGACAGGGCCCCGGACAGATCAGCGGCGATCGCCTCCGAGCCGTCGTCGAGGAAGTCGTAACCGACCACGAGACCCGTCGTCGGATTCAACAGGCCGGACGACTCGACGAACTGGTCGAGTTGGAAGGCGATGTCGCTCGGGGTGTCGACCAAGCGGCCGAGTGCGGTGTCGGTGATGTAGAGGTACCGGTCACCGAAGTCGAGTGCCGCGGTGTCGCCGTACGGTTCGTCGGAGAGCACCTGGCGGTCCCAGGCCGAGCCGGCGATCGCGTTGTTGCCGCTGAAGGTGAACCGGTAGTCGAACTCGTTGGAGATCTCGGCGCCGTCGGTGACACGAGCGTGCGGAACGATGTCGTCGCCGCCGATGACGACGATGTGCTCGATGCCACGAGTCCGGCGCAGTTCGGTGATCTCGTCGGTGATCTCGGCGACGACCGCGTTCGCCTTCGCCGAGTCGCACGGCTCCGCGTCCCACGCTGCGTAGTCGCCTGCGATGTCGGTGATCTGGCCGACGTCGAGGACACCCGGCACGATCCCGAGGTCGGCACCGGCGCCGTTCAGGTAGCCGACGAGGGCGTCGAGGCTGTCGAACACGTCGGTGTACTCGGTGGGGTACAACGCGCTCAGGCGCTCCTGGTTGACGAGGAACAGCGTGTTCGCGTCGGCGGGAACGGAGCTCGTCCCGGGAGTGCCGCCCGCAAAGCGCTCGGTGAGCGCCGGGCACGCGGGGATCGAGGTTCCCTCGGTGACCTCGGCCTGCAGCACGGCTGCGCGGACCGAACTCTCGCCGTTCGCGCCGAACACCTTGACGAACACGGTGCCGGCCTCGAGCGGCGGTGTCACCACGGTCTCGGACTCGGTGCCGCGACGGTTGCCGGTCGCCACGATGGGCAGGCCGTCGAACGTCGAGGCCGCGCCCGTGAGCTCGGACTGGACCTGCGTCGTGCCGTCGAGTTCGAACACGGGATCCGGTGTCGGGGTTCCGGCGCTCTGCCCGCTCGGCGGGACGAGTGGGACGATCGTCGAGCTCTTGCTGCGGCCGTAGACCACGACGTCGAAGTCGGCGGCCAGGTTCGACAGATTGACGACGACGCGCTGGCCGTCGGTCACGGCGATCTTGAAGTAGTCGAGATCGTCCGCACTCGCCACGTGGTTGATGTAGATCGTGTCCTCCGCCAGGGTGGCGGCGGTCTCCGGGGTGTTGTTCGGTTCGAATGCCTGCTGGACGGCGACACTCGACGCCGCCGAGGCCGTGCCGTCGGCGACCCCGATGATGCGCGCCCGGACGTCGACCGTCGACGAACCGAGCTCGAGTGTCGGCTGCAGGTCGAACGACAGAATGTACGGGGTGTCGGGGGACAGCCCGGTGAGGGGCCAGGTCAGCTCGCCTCCGGCGCCGGTCGGGTCGGCCAACGGTGTCCCGTTGAGCGTCGAGGTCCCGGGCAGGTAGCCCGCCGTGTCGGGAAGCGTGACCGTCAGTTCGACCGACTGGCCACGGGTCGTGCCCGTCAGCTCGAAGCTGGTGTCGAACCCGACCGCGCCGACCAGGCCCGGGAGGTCAGCAGGGTCGATCTCGTCGAACACGATTGCGTCCCACGGGTAGTCACTCGGAGCGACGAACGCGAGGAGCAGATCGCCGAACGTGATCCCGTCGAGGGCGTCCGGGTTCTCCGCGAGGATCGCGGTCAGGAGCTGTTCGAGCGTGAGTTGGCCGAACTCGTCGGCGGCGAGAAGATCGTCGAACGTGAGGTCGCCGACCAGGAGCTGGCCGAGCTGGAGATCACTGGCGGCCAGGATGTCCTCCAAGGCGCCCTGCACCTGTCCCTCGGTCAGCCCGGGGAACGAGGTCAGCAGGTCGTCGAAGCGCAGACCAACCAGGTACGGAGCCACCTCGCCGAGCGTCAGACCCTGCAGCAGCGGTTGACCGCTCTCGTCGACGAGGTCCCCGAGCGTCAGATCATCGAAGTCCGTGAGATCCACGAGTTGCAGGGTGAGGCGATTCTTCGCCGCAGTGAGTGCTGCCTCGACAGCGACAGGGTCGAGCGGATTGCCGTCGAGGTCGAGAATGTTGCCGACGAGGTCACCGAGCCGGACACCGTCGAGGTACGGGGCGACATCACCGAGGAACAACTGCTGCAACACGATCGTCGGGAGTTCGCCGATCGTCAGGTCGCCGAAGCCACCGCCCTCCGTGACGACGTCGCGCAGCGTGAACGGCTGACCGGAGGCGTTGTCGAGATCGACGAGGAGCTGGACGAACTCGGCGTCGGTCAAGCCGAGTACCGGCAGGACCTCGCTCCAGCGAAGGTCGCTCAACAGCGGGGCCAACGCCTCGAATGTCGCATTCGGGACCGGAGCGGCGACCAGCGCCTCGGCCAACGTCAGCGTGGTGCTGGAACAGTCGACCACGCTGCAGTCGACGACGGCACTCAGCGATGCCACCGGCAACGACGCCACCGGCAGCGACGCCACCGGGAGACCTGCCAGATCGAGCGACGCCACGGGGAGTGACGCCACGGGCAGCGAGGCGACCGGCAACGACGCGACCGGCAGACTGGCCACCGGCAGGCTCGCCACCGGCAACGACGCGACCGGCAACGACGCGACCGGCAGACTGGCCACCGGCAGGCTCGCCACTGGCAACGACGCGACCGACAGCGAGGCGACCGGCAGGCTGGCCAGCGTCCCGTCGGTGGTCAACGACGCGACCGGCGTGCCCCGCACGTCGAGCGACGCGACCGGCAGGGACGCGACCGGCAGGGACGCGACCGGCAGGGACGCCACCGGCAGGGACGCCACCGGCAGGGACGCCACCGGCAGGGACGCCACCGGCAGGCTCGCCACCGGACTGCTGACGAGGTCGAGCGATGCCACCGGAATCGAGACGAGGCTGGGGTTCGCGCTGCCGGCGAAGGGCGCGAGGACGGTGCCCGTCGTGTCGAGCGACGCCACGGGGAGCGACGCGACGGGCAGCGAGGCAACCGGCAGGCTCGCGACCGGCAACGACGCCACGGGCAGGCTGGCGACGGGGAGGGACACGACGTTGCCGACGGCGTCCAGGGATTCGACCAGCAGACTGGCGACCGGCAGGGAGGCCACCGGCAACGAGGCGACGGGCAGGCTCGCCACGGGCAGGCTCGCGACCGGCAACGATGCGACCGGCGTGCTCGCCAGGTCGAGCGATGCCACGGGGAGCGACGCGACGGGCAGGCTCGCGACCGGCAACGATGCGACGGGCAAGCTGGCCACCGGCAGCGACGCGACCGGGATGCCAGCGAGCGTCAGCTCCACCAGTGTGGTCTCGTTCGGATCGATACCCGTCGAGCAGTTGGCTGCAGACCCGGTCGCGGCGATCTCGGCGCACCAGTCGATCTCGGTGTTCAAGGAAGCCACCGGCGTCGAGCCGAGGACAAGACTTGCGACCGGGAGCGAGGCAACCGGTGTTCCGGCGAGGCTCAATTGGTCGAGTCGGAGCTCTTGGACTTGCGCGAAGTCCTTCACTTCGCCGAACTGGATGTTCTGCGGAGGTCGCGACAGGAGAACGGGATCGCCGATGCGACGAAGGATCTCCTCCCAGCCTCCGAACTCCTGCGGGTCGGTGTTCGCAATGGGAACCGTGACGTCGATGTCCGTCAGCGGGAGCCGGTCGAGCGATGACGCTCCGTCGACAGCCGCAAGGACGCTCTCACCGATGGTGAGGCTGGCGACTGGCGACGCCGCGACGTTGGTACCGACGGGGGTGTTCAGGTCGAGGCCGACGAGGGAGGTCGAGGCGACCGAACCCGTCTGACCGGTTGCGCCGCTGACGTTTCGAGTTGCGATGCTCGATGTGGCGATGCCCGTCGACGCGACCGACACCTCCGACGCCGACGCACTCAGGTCGAACACCTCGAACGCGGGCGCGTCCGCCTCGGTCTCGGGAAGGTCGAGTCGACCGAAGACCGCTGCGTCCAGTCCCGAGCCGACTTCACCGGTGCCGAACACGCCGCGGACGACGCTCGCACCGTCGGCCGCCAACGACACGACCCCGGGAACCGACGGCAGCAGACCGCTCAACACGAATTGGTTCGTCGAGGTGTTGAGGTCGAACACCGCCGCCACCGACGTGCCCTCGTCGTCGGTGTAGAGACGGTCGCCGACGAGCGCGAGATGGTTGCCGAACCCGCTGCTGGCACCGGCGATCGTGCGTTGACCGAAGCCGGTGTCGAACACGACCACGTCGAGGCTGAAATCGGTGCCGATCGCAGCGCGGCCGTCGACCGCCGAGATCGTGCCGCCTGTCCCCTGGCCCGGGGCCCTGATCTCGGCGTTGGCGAAGTTGCCGCCCGCGTCGTAGCGACGCACCACGCCGGTGTCCGGATCGAGGTCCGACGGACCGTCGTCGCCGAGCGCGGCGACCCACAGGTCGCCGTCGGTGATCGCTACGGTGGAACCGAATCGATCGCCGTCCGCACCGTCGGAGATCCGCCGATCGGGGATCAGGGTCGGCGCTGCGAGCACGAACAGGTCGACCGCACCGACGTCGGTGGCCGTCGCGTCGTAGAGCGGCGCCCCGACGGCGAGGCGGCCGGCGGCGGCCGACACCGAGGTACCGAACCGGGAGTCGAGCTGACCGTTGTACGTGCGCAGAGGGGCGAACCCAGCGCCGTCGTATTCGTAGACCTCGACCGCATCCGATCCCGGGACGGCGACGGCGAGATACGGCAGAGCCAGCGCGATCGAGGCTCCGAAGTCCTCGTAGCTCTCGTCGGGCGAGTCGATGACCTGGCTGTCGGACCACACCCCTGCGGATCGGTCGAGCACGAACACCGTGCCCTGCGACGGGACCGCAACGACGGCGGTGTCGCCGTCGATGTCCACGACCGGGCTGAAGTCGTTCGACGGTGCGACCGAGAACAGCGTGAGGCCGCTCGATGAGGTGACCGCGGTCAGGCCGGCCAGATTCGCAGGGTCGAACGGCGGGTAGAAGGTGGTCTCCCCGACACCGCAATCGTCGCAGGTGATGACGGGGTAGTCGCCAGCGAGGCCACCGAACGACGTGTCGACCACGATGAGGTCCGCAACCGAGAGGTCTGCGCGTTCGAGACCTGCGAGCAGTCGCAACTGCCCATAGTTCGCCGGCGAGTCGGCAGGGCCGGCGAGTTCGATCTCGAGGGAACTCGCGAAACCGGCGGGATTGAACTCCCCGGCCACCTCCACGACGCGCCCAGCCCCGATCAGGAACGTCGCGCCGACACCCAGGAGGTCGCCGAACGTCTCGACGAGCAGGTCCGAACCGATGATCTCCAACCGGCCTCCGGGCCCGGCGACGGTGTCACCGAAGACCAGACGCGTTCCGAGACCGACGACCGAGGCGCTGTCGTTGCCTGGTGCACCGGCCAGGGTGAGCGTGGCACCGACGACGTCGAGACGACTGCCTCCGTCACGGAGTTCAAGCCGGCCGATGGTCCAGTCGTCGTTGAGGAGCGGCGCCGATCCACCGTTGATGACGACGTTGTCCTTCGCGCCGGGGACGATGCCGAGATCCCAGTTCGTGGCATCGAGCGGATCGCCTCCGGCGGGTCCGACGTACGTTGCCGTGACACCGATCTCAGCCGTGAAGACGGCACCGGCGCCGACGCCGGTGCCCGGTGCACCCGCGACGAGCGTCCGGCCCTGCAGATCGATCGCCCAGCCGAGCCGATCGCCAGGGGTGACCGCCGGCTGGTAGAGCGCGAGACCGGTGAGGAGCAGTGTGTCGTCGTCAACGCCGTACAGCTCGACGCGGCCGCCATCGCCGCCACGACTCACCGCCACGTTCGACCCTTCGATGTCGAGGTAGTCGTTGACCGGGACGCCATCACCGGCACCGGATGGCAGCACCGTGCCGAGCGGGGTCGTGTTCGCCCGCTGCGGCGAGATCTCGGCCACGGCGACACGGAGTTCGTCCGAGAAGCCACCGACGGCAACGCGGTTGCCCGACACGTCGACCGCAGAGCCCATGTTCCAGGCCTCGGTGAACTGGGCAAGGCCGGGGTTGCCGATCGGACCGCCACCGAGCGTCCAGCTGTAGCGGCGGCTCGCTCCCGGGGCGCCGGCCACGAGCCGACCGACTCCAGGAGTCGAGTCGTCGAAGGCGACCGCGTACCCGAGCTGATCGCCGGCGTCGAGCGGCGGCTGACTGGAGTTGGTCGTCGACAGCTCGGTGACGATCCAGAAGACGCCCTCACCGCTGACGAGCGACGCGGTCGACACCCGTCCCTCCCCACCGGCCGCGCCGGGAGCACCGATCGCCAGGTTGTCGTCGTCGATCCACGCGATCGAGGCGCCGAACTGGTTTCCGTCCGCGAGCCCTGACGCCTCGATCCAGCCGCCGAGCTGCGACCAGACACCGTTGGTGGCCTGTTGAAAGACCCAGACGCGACCTTCTTCGACGGAGTCCCCCAGACGATCGGACTCACCGATCGCGATGCGATCGCCGCGGATGTCGACAGCGTCGCCGAATCCGCCGTCGAGTTCGGGCTCGGGCGACGTGATCGTCGCCGTCGACACCCATGGGGCTCCGGCGCTGGTGCGCTCGTAGACGTAGACCGCCCCCGCGTTGTCGCCACCGAGGTCCGCGAAGGGTGCCCCGACGACCATGCGATTCCCGTCGATGTCGATCGACTGACCGAATCGTTCGTCGGCCAACGACGACGCGAGACGGTCGCTGCCGCCGACGATCGCGACGTTCGAGAAGCTGCTCGTGTTCCCGGACGCATCGGTCGCCGTGGCGACGATGGGGTCGCCATCGGAGAACTGGAGGGCCCCTGCGCTACCGAGAACCCGAGTGTACGAACCGGGCCCGGGCACGGACTCCCGGCGAAGGGAACGGCGACCTTCGCCGCTCGTGCCGGAGTCGGCTTCGAAGAACTCGATCACGATCGGGTACACCCCGGGCGTGTCCGGAGTGTCGATCGAGAACTCGACGGACGCGTCGGCGCCATCGATGCTCGCATCGGTGATGACCGGCTGGTTCTGGCCGCGGTTGGCGCCTTCGTCGGCGTCGCCGGGATCGTTCACGCCGGCACCGAGCAGGAGAATGCCCCGGTCGCGGTTGTCGAAGATCGCGTTTCCGACCAGTTGGTTGCCCGTGCCGGAGAACACCACCACGCCGTTGTTGTTGTTGGCGATGATGTTCCCCTGCGACCCGAGCCCACCGATGACCGTGTTCGATGCGCCGTTGCGGAGCACGACGCCGCCCCAGTTGAAGCCCCCGCTGCCGTCGACCGCCCCGTTGTCGGGCCCGGCCTGGCTGTTGCCGAGCGGCGCGCTGCCGTTGGCGGCGACACCGATGAAGTTGTTCCGGATGATCGTGCCGTCGGTGTTGCCCCACAGCGCGATGCCCTCGAGCAGGTTGCCGGAGATGATGTTGCGGCCGGAGAGGAACCCGTTGCCGATGCGGTTGTCGTTGCGGATCTCGTTGTCCGCAACGCCGAACTCGGAGGGTTCGATCGAGATGCCCCACTCGTTGGGCACGGCAGCTGCCCCGGACGAGTCGGTGCCGATGAGGTTGTTGATGATGTCGTTGTCGTCGGCGTCACGGGTCACGTACACGCCGACACGGTTGCCCGAGATCACGTTCTTGTCGGCCGGTGCGGTGCCACCGACGTCGACCTGACCGACGCCCTCGATCAGCACGCCGTAGTTGTTGCTCCGTTCGACCAACCCACCGACGCTGCCGATGTAGTTGCCGGCGATCACCGACTGCGGCCCCGCCTTGATCGCCGCCTCGAAGCTTCCGATCGCCAGGCCACGCACCACCGAGCCGGTCGAGCCGGAGAGGTCGATGCCGTAAGCGCCGGAGAACGCGCCGTCGCCGACCAGTTGGATTCGTGCAACAGCATTCGTCGAGCCGGCCGGGTTCGTATTGGCCGCTGAGCCGGCCTGGGTGAATCCGTCGATGGTGACGGTGTCGGTGATGGGTGGCAGACCAGTAGGCGCAGTGATCAGGTGCGGGCCAGCGCCAGGGATGCCGAACTCGATCGTGTCGGCGCCCGGGCGCGCATTGGAGGTCTGGATGGCCGCCCGCAGCGTGCACGTCCCGGATCCCGTGTCGCACACTCCGTCGCCCGGGTCTGGATCCGGCTCGTCACCAGAGCCGGTCACGACGATGACGCCCGAGGTCAGCAACGGTGCGAGGTCGGCGGTGAAGGCACGACCCTGATCGATGAAGGCGTCGTCGGCCAACGGGTCACCCGTCGCCAGGACTCGTCCGGAGAGCGCAACGAACTTCCCGTACTCGCCCCCGGCAACCGGGGTGTAGCCGGCTGGATCGAACGACTCACCCGTAGTAGCCCAGGTCTCCGTGGAGGGGGTGTAGTCGAAGAGTTCGACACGGCCACCAGCAGCGGTGGACGCGCCGACCGCAACGGTTCCGGTTCCACGGGCGACCGACAACGGTCCGGTGCCGCTGCTCGGGACGAGCACCGCGGTCGGAGAGAGTTCGGGAGCGAAGCTCACTCTGGCGACCGGGCCGTCGAAGTCGTATACGAACGCGCCACTTGCCGCGTCCGCCCCGACCACGAAACCGGTGCCCTCGATGTCGAGGTCGCCGCCGAACCCGCTCCCGACGCCGAGTCCAGCGTCGAAATAGCGGGCGACACGCAGGCCCGTCTCGTCGAACGACAACCCGTTCCACGAGATCGTGCGAACGATCACCCAGTTGAGGCCCCCCGTCAGTGTCCAGCCGTACGAGAAGCTGTCGCCGCCCAGGTGCTCGACATCCACGGCAGCGCCCTGGAAGGAGTTCGCGGTTGTTCCCAACCCGTTCGAAGTTTCGACGAAGCCGTCGACCGTTCTCGTGTACTCGCGGAGACGGCCACCGTTGGGGCCCGGGTCCGGGGTCCCTGTCCAGGGCTCCTCGGGCGCCCCGGTCATGATGAAGTCGACGGTCGCACCGTCGCCGACACCCACGGCAGCACCGAAGCCGGCGTCGCCGGACGCCAAGGTCTGGCTGAGCTCCCAGACGCCACCGGCGTCGCGATCGTAGATCGCGACCGTTCCGAACTCGATCGAGCCGATGACTGCGATGTCGCCGCTGATGTCGACCGAACTCACGACCTGAGCCCCCAAGCCGGTGGGAGGCGGACCAGAGGTGGCCGGCACCAACTCCTGGACCCGCGTCCACACGCCGGCCTGCAACTCGAAAACGGTCGCGGTTGCCCCTCCACCGACGATCATTCGACCGCGTGCCTCATCGATCGCTCCGACCGATCCGAAGTACTCCAGGTCGTCCGGCGCCAAGGCCAGCAGTTCCTGCTCTTCGGAGATCGTCGGATCGATCGTGATCGGGTACTCGGCGCCGGCGGTGTCGACACGCAGTTCGATGTCGCCGTCGACGACGGCCATCTCGGCCGGGAGGTCGATGCCGTTCGCGTCGAACGCGAACAAACCTCGGTACCACACGATCCCCGCAGCCGGGCGCTCGATCGCCACGGTCTGGCCATCGACCAGGGTCGGCTCACCGGCCACGACGTCGACGGTCACCGTGAGATCGTCACCGGCCGACAACGGCGCGTCCACGGTGTAGCCGTGCTCGATGCCGTCACCGGCCGGGCGGTACCACTCGGTGACGTCACCCCAGTCCGCGGAGACCTCGGCGTCGCCCTGGGCGAGCACCGGCTCGACGCCGGACAGGTCGACGTCGCCGATCCTCGTGGTGCCGAGCTCGAAGACCGGATCGTTCGCGCCGGTGGAGATCGCGGCGGACCCATCGGAGAGAGTGAGCACCATCTCGCCGGCGGGGAGCGCGGCGGAGGTCAGCGGGGTCTGGATCGTGGGAGATGCGTTGCCGGAGGCGGAGGGAGCATCCGCAGGCGTCGCGTCGACACCCGTGGCCGGGGCGACTGTGGGGGCGACCAGGCGCTGCTCGGCCCGGTCGGCGACGGCGACGGCGGTGAGCGAGAGCACTGCCGACAGGAACAACGGCACCATCGAGGGCCGACGAAGTTGACGAGGAGATCGGAGCGATTGCGGTGCGCGCCGCTCGCTCCGTGGGGGCACCTTCGACACCGCTGTTCGCCGATCGAATTCGGTGTGTTGTTCGCTGATCACGGCGCCCGCCGACTCGTTCATCTGGTTCCCCGTCCCCGAGCTCATCCCGGCGCAGCTCCCCTGCACCGCGTCACCGGGTCAGAGAATTGATTAACACGCATTCGTCGCGGGCGCCAACAAAACCGGGTGGAACGTGCCCGATGTCTCAACGAGATCCGACGCAGCGCGCCGAGGCGGTCACGCTCTGCAGTCGGACGGGACCGTCGTCACACGAAGGCTTGAACCGCACGGACCGGACCGAGATCGAGCCCGGCCGGGGTGAGTCAGGTCTTGTGGAGGACCTTCTCGCGGAACACACGCGGGCTGTAGGCGGTGAGCACGACGTCGCTCGTCGCGCGCACCGACGCCGAACGCGGGAAGCCGAGGAACGGACCGAGTTCACCGAAGTACTGATCGGGGCCGAGCTTGGTGAGCAGCTCCTCCCCACCGTCGGCGAGCACGCGGATCACGTCGACCTCACCGGAGTCGATCACGTAGACCAACTCCGCATCATCGCCCTGTTCGAAGATCGACTCGCCCGCAGCAACCGTCACCTGATGGGTTGCCACCTCCTCGTGATGGCCCTCCGGCACCATCTGCACGATGCGATCAGCGATCGGGACGAGCCGCGAGTCGTGCGTCGACACCACGATCATCCGCCCGTCGTCTCGCAGGCTCTGCAGCAGCCGGATGATCGCCTCGGCCTGGATGTGATCGAGGTTCGCCGTCGGCTCGTCGGCGAGCAGCAGCGGCGGGTTGTGGCCCAACCCACGAGCGACGGCGACGCGCTGCATCTGGCCGCCCGACAACTTGCTCGGCAGATGGTGCGCTCGCTCGGCGAGCCCGACCTTCTCGAGCAACTCGTCGGCCCGGGCGAACGACTCGTGGCGGCCGTGGCCCGTCAACGTGAGCGGCACGGCGATGTTCTCCCGAGCGGTCAGCGACGGGATCAGGTTGAAGGCCTGGAACACGAACCCGATGTCGTCGCGTCGATAGGCGTCGAGCTCCTTGCCCTTCATCGCGGTCACATCGGTCTCGCCGAGACGGATCGTTCCCGACGTCGGCGTGAGGATGCCGCCGAGACACGACAGCAGCGTGGTCTTGCCGCACCCGGACGGGCCGAGCAGCACGACGAGTTCGCCCGCCTGCGCCTCGAACGACAGTCCGTCGAGTGGACGGATCGCATACCCGTCGTGGACGAACTCGACGACGAGGTCGCTGACGGTGAGTGGTCCGACGGTCATGCTGCTCCTGCGAATGCTTGTGACGGATCGGATCTCAGCACCTTGCGCATCCCGATCGCTCCGGCGGCGAGCGCCATCACCACCGCCAGCAGCGGAAGCTGCCAGAAGGCGCTCGACGGAACGGTCACCGGGAGCGGGAACTGCGGCGCGAGGAACACCTGGATGATCGCCGCCAGTGCCACGGCGCCCAGCGCGATCAGCACGGCCTGCAGAGCGAGGCTGCCGAGGAGCGAACCATTCGAGGCGCCGACAGCCTTGAGCACGGCGAAGTCGCGCTGGCGGTCGAGCGCCGACAGGTAGACGACGGCGCCGACGATGATCGCCGCCACGATCCACAACAGTGCCCGCACGAGATCGATCGAGGCGATCGCCCCCTCGAGAGGTTGGAGCGTCTGGGCCACCACGTCGTCGGACGTCAGCGAGACGAGGCCGGCAGGCAATGGTCCGACGTCGCCGTCGACGAGCACCGAGCTGATGACTTCGGTCGAGGTGAACGCGAGCATCTGCGCCTCGGGCAAGTCGAGGTACGCGAATGGGATGCCGGCGAGGACCGTCGTCGCCTCGGTCAGCCCGACCACGGTGAACGGCGTCCCTGCAACGGTGACGTCCTCACCGACCCCGATGTCCAGCATGCGGTCGAGCGCCACCTCGCCCTCGGCGCCGGGAACGCGGCCCTCAACGACCTGCGGCGCTCCGAGCCCGTCCGGCTCGAAACCGACCAGCACCACCTCCTCGGGGGAATCTCCCTGGGCGACGCTCGACCGGGTGATCACCACCGGCGACTTCGTCGTGGCATCGACGGCGTCGAGCGCTGCGGCCGGCATCACCGACACCGACGTGAACGGAGCCGACACGCCTTCCGGCAGCACCCACTCGTCCGCCCCGAACTGCTCGACGGCTTCGGCCGGTTCCAGATTGAACTGGTTGACGAGGCCGGTCATCACGAACAGCAGCGCGAACACGACGGCCCCGAGAATCGTCACCACGATGAAGCGCACCTTTCGATATGCCAGGTCACGAAAGGTCAACAACAACATCAGTGCACCCCCAACTCGGGCCGCGACGCAGCCCATTGTTCGATCGTCGGCTTCGCCGCCTCGTAGCCTGCGTCGGCCACCTCCCGCGAACGATCGAACTCCAACAGCCCCACCCCCGGCAGGTGCAGGGTGAGCAGCAGGTCGACCGAACCGTCCTGCATCGACGCCTTCTGGTTCCGCACGGCGCCGGTGAGCATGCTGCGCAGCAGCACCGACGTCAGACTCGGGTAGTCCGACTTCGTCCGGCGCAGCGACGCACCCAACGCTTGGAAGCCCGAGACCGACATGCCGTAGTCCGACCGGGCGCGCGGACCCTGATCCGGGGCGACGTCGACGGCGACGATCGTCTCGATCGTGCTGTTGTCGCGCATCACCTCGAACGGCAGGTTGTTCAGCACACCGCCGTCGACGAGCAGATCCCCCTCGTACGGCACCGGTGGCAGGACACCTGGGATCGCCACGCTCGCTCGGATCGCCAGCGCCGTGCTGCCCCGGCGATGCACCTCGAGGCGCGACTTCGTGAGGTTGGTCGACACGCAGTAGAAGGGCAGCCACAGATCCTCGATGTCCCAGGTCCCGAACGTCTCGTCGATGTTGCGCGTGATGCGGGCGCCCTTCACGAGCGACACGATCGGCAGTGTGTAGTCGAGCAACCGGTGGAACTGCTGCTCGGCGCGCTCCATCAACTCGTCGCCGTCCAGGCCGAGCGCGATTCCAGCTGCGACGACCGTGCCCATCGAGCAGCCGGCCACCTCGTCGACCGGGATGCCGTGCTCGCGCAACGCACGCAGCACGCCGAGGTGGGCGAACCCCCGGGCGCCACCGCCGCTGAGCACCAGGCCGTAGCCGTGGCCGCTGGCGAGGCGCGCCAGGCGGGCGAGGTCGGCGGCGGACCCACGACGGACGTGGACGACGTCGTCGACCTTCCACTGCGCGATCAGCAATCCGGTTCCGCGGGGCCGGTCGGCCGAGGACGGATGGAGGACGGCGAGCATCTTGGCGACATGGCTCGCATCGTCGACCGTGCCGAACAGCTCGCTGATCAGGGCACGCTCGGCGGCGTCCGGGTTCGGCGAGCACAGCACGACGACACGATCGGCTTGGCGAAGCGCCCGCCGCGTCCAGGGTGACATCTCACGATCGGTCTGCAGCACGACGTGGTCGTTGCCGACGTCGGCTTCGTGCATGAACTCGGCGAGCCGGGGCACCCCGACGTTGTCGGTGGCGGCCTGCGAGATCGCCGCGCGGTTGAGAACCCGGTCGACGCTGGCGCTCGACAGGTGCTTGGCGGTTCCGAACCGCGCGATCTCCTCGACGATCTCGGCGACGATCGCGTCGGCATCGCCGGGAGCGGTGACGGCGATCGTGAGCGACGCCGCACGGTCGAAGCGACGCTGGGTCGGCTTGCGGAGTCGTGTGAGGATGCCGCGGGTGACATTGAGCATCATCGCCGGCGACGTCGCGACGAGCTCCTCGAACGTGGCGGTCGAGAACGACGCCAACGTGGTGTCGCGAACGGCGCGCACCGTGGCCGATCGCGGCGCCCGGTCGAGCAGGCCGAGTTCACCGACCACCTCACCGCGGCCGAGTTCGGCGATCAGCTGCTCGTCGCCCTGGTCGTCGTCCGCCAGCACGATCACCCGTCCACCGACGATGAAGTAGGCGGCATCGGCGACGTCACCCTCGCGGAACAGCACCTCGCCGGCGGCGAGTCGTCGCCACTCGACGCGATCGACCACCTGCTGAACGAGTTGACGATCGCTGCTGCCCATCAGCTCGGCGACCATCGTGGCCACGTTCGTCCGATCGACGCGCTCACGCGCCTCGTCGGACACGCCGTCGGCGATCTCGGGGTGGCTGTTGAGCCACGCCTCGAAGTCGCTCCGCTCGAACTCCAGCACCTCGACGGGGCCGATCGCTCGCAGCGTCGCGGTGCGCAGCCCGCCGGCCACGACGGTGACCTCGCCGATCACCTGACCGGCTTCCACCGTCCCGACGAGCACCTCGCCCTGCGGCGTGGACTTCGAGGCGGCCACCGCACCGGACTCGATGAAGTACACCGTGTCGGCCGCGTCGCCCTGTTCGACGAGCACGTCACCATCGGCGAGGGACACCGAACGAGCCGACGAAACCAGGCTCTCGATCAGTGCCGCTGCCAGTGTCACCCGTCCCCCTCCGTCGATCGCTCGCGCATCCCGCCGATGCATCTCGGCCGACAGTAGCCACCCGACCCACCCACGCCCCCAACCAGCGATCTCGTGAACACGTGCACGGCCTGGGCGCGCCGTTGTTCACGACAAGGTGGGAGTGTCGGACGTCCGTACGCTTGCACCGGTGACCCGCCGCCACGGTACGAGCCGTTGACCGTCGACACCTCGGCGGACGCCGCTCGGCGAAGCCGCGCAACCGGTCGATGGCCGTTCGACCCCGCTCGATTCCGCTTCTACTACGGGTGGGTGGTGGTGGTCGCGGGCACCCTGGGCATGATCGCCTCGGTACCCGGCCAGACCGCCGGGGTCAGCGTCTTCACCGACCATCTCACCGACAGCACGGGTCTCACGAGGCTGCAGCTCTCGATCGCCTACCTGATCGGCACCGGCTCGAGCGGGTTCCTTCTCCCGCGGGCGGGCGGGCCATCGACCGGCACGGTGCCCGACGGTCGCGTGGTCGGCCGCTATGGGGCTCGCGGGCGTGCTGGTCGGCTTCAGCTTCGTCGGTCCGATGAACGCGGTCGTCGGGATCGTGGTGCTCAGCGTGGGGTTCGGATTCCTCCGCTTCACCGGGCAGGGCCTGCTGACCCTCTCGTCGAGAACGATGATCGCCCAGTGGTTCGACCGGCGGCGCGGGCTCGTCAGCTCGGTGGCCGGGACGTTCATGAGCTTCGCCTTCGCCGCCAGCCCTGTACTGCTGCTCGCACTGATCGACCTCGGCGGGTTCCGCTGGGCGTGGCGGCTGCTGGCCGTGGTGTTGGCGGTCGCGGTCGCCACGATGATCGCCCTGCTGTACCGCAACACCCCGGAGAGCTGCGGCCTCGTCATCGACGGTGGGCGCGCCGACACGGACGACGACCGGCCCGTGGTCGTCGGCACCGACGACGACCTGACGCGGGAGGCCGCGATCCGCGACGTGCGCTTCTGGGCGATCGTCGCACCGATCGCGGCACTCAGCGCGACCTCGACGGCGCTGACGTTCCACATCGTCGACTTCGGCGCCGAGATCGGTCTCAGCGACGACGAGATCGTGCGCATCTTCCTGCCGATCGCCCTGGTCAGCGTGCCGGTCACCCTCATCGGCGGATGGCTGGTCGACATCGTGTCGCCGCTCCTCATCGCCGCGGCGATGAGCGTCGCTCAGCTGGTGATGTACTTCGCCGTGGGGCGCCTCGACACGCCGACGTTCGCGGTGGTCGCGATCGTGGCGTGGGGCGTGTCGCAGGGGTGCTTCGGGCCGCTGACGTCGGCGGCACTCCCCCGTCTGTTCGGCCGCCGGCATCTCGGGTCGATCGCCGGCCTGCAGATGAGCGCACTGGTGATCGGCAGCGCGGTCGGCCCGGCCTTGTTCGCCCTGGTGAAGTCGATTGCTGGGAGCTACCAGGCGGCCCTGTGGATCTCGATGGTGGTGCCCACGTTCGGCCTCGTCCTCGGCGCAACCGCCCACGGCCGCCAGCCGTCGACTTCCCGCGAACCCGTGCGCGAGTAATCGCGCCACGGGTTCACGAGAACGGCGATGCGGTGGTCAGCGGTGCGCCGCGAGGCGGTCGGCGATGCCATCGACGAGTGCGGACGGCGGCGCACCGGCGTCCTCGAGCACAGTCGAGGAAGGTCTCGCCGGGGATTCGCCACAGCGTCGCATCGCCAACGGTCGTGACCGTTGCGGTTCGTGGTCGCCGATCGAACAACCCGATCTCACCGAACCAGCCGTTGCGTCCGATTTCACCGACCGGTCGGCCGCTCACCGTCGCCACCAACGATCCGGATCACGATGAACAGGTCGTCGGGATCGGCGCCCTCGTGAATACACCACCGTGCCAGATGGAAACCGCACCTCCTCGGCCCCGGCGGCCAGTCGTTCGAGCGACGATCGAGGAACGCGCCTTCGAAGGTGTTTGACCGCGTGCAGCACCGCCACCCGTGGCGCAAGATCTCTCTGCCTGGCCGCAGCGACACGGCCCGAACACCACGAGCGGTCGGACGGCAAGGCTGCCCACCAACAGCACAGCAAGTAAGCAACGGCAACCAGCGATGCGTCCAGCCCGAAGAGGGCGATCAGTACCGGCCGGCGGCAACGGCACCGACCAGCTTGCCGGTGTTCGCCGCACCGTTGATCGCGCCCCGAAGACCCGCCCGAGTGACGTCGGGCTCGGTGACCCGTTGCACCATCACGACGATCACCACCTCGAAGACCACCATTCCCACGCCGACGCCGACGAGTCCGACACAGGCCCACAGGGTCCTGGTGATGATCGCCAACGCCGCCGTCGGCACTGCCGTCGCGACCAGTGCGAACAACACCAGGACGAGACCAGCGAGGGCGAATCGGCGGCACGAGCCGCCACCGGCATCGCGAGCACCGCACCGAGACCGATCGCACCGGCGAGCAGACCGATCACGTCGACCGGGGCGTCGGCCCGATCACGAACCACGTAGACGTGCAGCACCATCTCGGCACCCCGCACCGAATGCATCACCCCGATCAGCAGCACGATCGCGGGCAACGCCGCGGTCGACCGCACGGCGCCGATGCCATCGACGAATCCCTTGATCAGGCCGAGCCGGGGCATCGACGACCGGGATGTCGCTCCGTCTGCGCTCGCAGAATGGTCGGGGAGACCGTGAACGGACCCGATGAGCAGCCCGGACGGCGCCAAGGTCGCTGCGTTGACGGCGAAGCCGACGGCGGGTGACCCCACCGCTGCGGATCGCGGCGCCCAGGAGCGGACCGACGAAGGTCATGATCTGACGGACGGTGCTCAGCAGCGCATTCGCCCCGGCGAGATGACGTTCCCCGGCGATCGCCGGAACAGACCGCCGACAATGCCGGCCGAGTCGGCGCGGCGATCGTGTACGACGCCACGACGATCACCAGCACCGAGACCGAACGCCAGACCGTTGTTGGCGGCCAGCAGCGACAGCGCCGACCATGAGCAGCGCCGGGAGAACTCGATCGTGACCAGCATCGAACGCACGTTGCTCCGATCGACCAGCGAACCGGC
>CAVQBG010000029.1:0-81331 GCA_963710625.1 Ilumatobacteraceae bacterium
CATCCCCTGGATGTTCGACATGCTCGCCGCCGGCGATCCCTACGGCGAAGTTGGTGCAGCCATCGTCGCCAAGGAACTGCTGCGAGAGGTCTACGCCGCTCGTGATCTCGCGGATGCTCGCCGGCGGCTGATCGTGTTCTTCCAACACTGCGCAGATGCCGACGTGGCGGAACTGGCTCGACTCGCTCGCACCATCGACCGCTGGAGCGACGAGATCCTCGCGCACCACGACACCGGCCAAGCATCGAACGGGCGCGTCGAGAACGTGCACATGCTCGCCGAGAAGACTCGCCGCAACGCCCACGGCTTCGTCAACCACCACAACTACCGACGCCGACTCATCGGACGCCTCGGCGTCAAATGGGTACCGTCCCAACTCGCAGAATCCGAGGCCGTCATCCACGCTCGGTGCGTAGAGCCGGATAACGAGCGCGTGGTGAGTTCTACGTTTGGTTTCGTGGGGCCAGACACCGGTGCAGGTCTAATCTCTGAACGGACCCGTTTCGAGCCTTCGATCTTGCCGTTGGCCGAGGGTCGGAACGACCGAGCGAACTTCGCGGTGATGGCCGCGGAATTCTCGAGCCTGGGTGCGCCAGCCGACTGTCACCCGTGGTTATCACCGATTGCTGACGCCACCAACGGGCACCTTTCAGCAGGACCGACGACGCCAACCCAGCGACCAAACAGAAGCGAATCACCCCTCCAGTGCCCGCACGATCGACTCGGTCACGCTGTCAACTTGTTCGGCTGATGACATATGAATCGACTGATGTGTTTCTAGTCCTCTAGGCAGGACCGCGAGCTATCACTGATCGTGACTTGGATGACCTTCCTGCCGTAGTGCTCCGCCGCTTTCACTTCGTCGAACCCACTTGCTCGGGATGTCGGAGCTCAGCACGATGACTGCGTCGGCGTCCTCGATTGCTTGCATGATTCGAACCTCCCACGGGGCGCCAGCGGAGAGATCCTCGTCCGTCCACACACCAACGCCTCGGTCGATCAAACTGCCTCGGATCTCTGAGGCCAGAACGCTGTCTGCCGACCCCGCCGACAAGAAGATCGTCTGCGCCCGCTCGACTTCCGATTCACTCGGCTCGGGGACGGCTCGATGGAAAGGGGCCACGTCGGTTTCCCGATCGGCGGCCGAGTAATGATCTGGCGGTTCACGCATGCCGCCGCCACGGGTCGGCGCCGTGTTTTCGACGTCAGGATAGGCAAGCTCAAGCATATGAGTCAGGGTTCGAACCGACGCGGTCGTTCATACGAACGTTTGCGGTGAGTTGGAACACGCCCCAACCTTGCGTTTCGAGCCGAAATCGGCTGCTCCATCTGTCACCTTCCGAATTGGGTTCGGAAAGGTCGGATGCAGGATGTACTCAACGAACTTCACTTCATCCAACTCACGGTCTGCGCCCCCCAGCCACACAGACCACTTCCACTGATCGCTACCCAGGTATTCGAAGTCCTGAGCGATCGTCAAGCTCACTGGTCAGCCCCCAGGTCTTGGAGCGCTATCGAGAGCCACTGAGGAGTCGCCTCGGAGTACATGATTGGGCGGTTGCCCTCGAGCACCTCGACTTCAACCTGGTCGGTGTCGCTGCGAACACCCTTCAGATACAGCAGCGTGCCCCCGGCGTGGTATCGGCTCGACATCTGCCCAGTCACTGCGGTCACCCTCAGAGCTCACGTATCGGTATCTGCATCGCATCCCATGCTTGGTTCGAAACCGACGGCCGAGATCATCTGGTGATAGGCGCGCCACCCGTGTCGAACCCATTTCGAGACGCCAGAGCCGGATCGTCTCCAACAGTGCCAGAAATGCTGGCAGAGGGTTCTCACGATCGAACGGGATGGTCTCGCGCTCGCTGTAGGCCCCTTCCAAGGAGACGTTCTGTTCCACGAGCGCGATGCTTCGAACGCCGTGTGATCGAGCGTGCTGCATTTCATCTCGTACCCAAGGATGAGTCATCCAGCGTTCGCCATTCGGGTCGCCGATGCGTTCCCTTTGAGTCATCAAAGCAACGCATCCATCTGCAGATTCAAGACGTTCCATGATCTCCGGGGTGAGATCGGCTCCGCCCAGTCGTCGGCCTGTGACGATCTGTACGTCGACGCTGCTCAACATGGACTCTGAGGCGCCCACGACCTCGCGGTCGGCTGGTCCGAATGTCGACGACAGAAAGACGCGGACGCTCTTTCCCTCAGGAACGTTGTGCGTATCGTGACGCTACTCGTAGCGAACAGCCGCGTCGAGTGGACCCTTCGCCGCCACTCGATCAGATGTCGAGGACGTCAACCTCTACGTACCGATTGGCCTCGACGTTGACTCTGTCTTTGTACTCGTCCCAAACCGGTGTACGGGAGGCCGGCTCGACGAGTCCGACGTCGGCCCGCACGATGCGCCCCACGTGTACGGGCGAGGAGTTCCTCGTACAGCGGCCCGAACGGCATTCTCCATGGGTGTGGCCGCCGGGCATGCGCCCACTCCTCGTCGACGGGGATCATCGCAGTAAGCTCGGCGCTGGTCATGAGTTCCAATCCTTGCGCTCGCAGGGTGGCGTTGTGGCTTCCATGATGGCCAACCTTGTATAGAACGGTGCGGGCAAGTAGGTCTCGGGCGAGGATCGGGTCCTCACCTTGATCGAGACCGTTGTCGGTGGACCAGCCTCCTTCATGCCAGGACTGCCAGTTCCCGACCTGCGCGTCGGCGGCGAACAGCAGAACCCGGCCGGTAGAGCGCAGTTCGATGGCCAGCACCAGGCTGGTGTTGTTCGTTGCTGCGTCGAGTTTCAGCGCAAGTGACTCAGCGCTCGCCTGCCAGTCTGAGTTGATGCGGCGCCAGGGCTCCGATTCCTCGGGTTGGAATCCGTAGTGATCGTGGAAGAACTGGTAGTCGTTGGGGCGGGCTTCGACGATGTGGGCGGGTAGCCGATGGTTCCCAGCGAACGGCTGGGCGGTCTCGGCCAGCCAGGCGTCGCCCGGCTCGAGGTCAGATCCGGCCGCCGCCAGAAGTGCCATCGAGAGTGCACCGTCAACGCCCAGTGCATGATCGTCAGATTCGTGGTACACCTCGCCCGGTTTCGATGAAGGGCGTGCTCGCATCAAGAAGCTCTCGTCCTCGGGCGGGCCGAGCACGAAGATCCTGACGCCTTCAACCCCAGGCACAACAATCGGAGGACACTTCGGTTTCAGATAGCGCAGTTCGGTCGCAAACCCTTTGGCGAGGTCGCGGGTCTCTCGCGAGCTGACCGCCAAGCTCTCGCCGATCCCAAAGAACCCCAACAAGGTGTTTACGTTCTCGCCGGCAGGATCGCCCGCAGCAACGAGCGCTGGACCCGCAGCGCGTAAACCCTGCAGCATCAGGCTGCGCTTGCGGTCAAGCCTCTTGGCTAGCGGATTCGTCTCGTCCTCGGTCCAGGCGAACCAGCCCTCGTCGATGGTCATGCTTGCGAATTCGATCGTGCGTGGCATGGAATCCGCTGATGTGGTCCCCATGCTCGTGTGTCACAACGACCACATGGATATGTCCATCGGTCGATTCGCGGATGTGTTCGACGATCTTGCGGACGCGTTCACTGCCGCCACTCACCTGCGAGTGAACTCCGCAGTCGATCAGCATGTAGACCGGCTCGCCCTCCTTCCCGGCAAATGCAAGAAGGAAACAGTCGCCTACGGCGGCGTTATACATGCGGACTCGAACGCCGGAGGCCGGGGGCTGCATCGTCATCGTGACTGCACCCTCGACTCAGGCGCACGGTGAAGCAGCGCGAACGGTTCGCGTGATCGGTCGTCGACGCCTGGCGATCCGAAGTACGTCGAGCGCATTGTGGTCGGTTCGCCCGCCAGGAAGCGTCGCTGGAGATCAAGTCGGTAGTCGCTGAGAATGTGCTTGTTGACTGCGTACCTGACCCTCCCGTCGGCCGGGTCGACGAGCAACGTGCATCCACCACGAAAGATGAAGTCTTCGTCGTTCTTGCTGCGGGGCCCGTACTTGTCGACCTGGAACTGCACGTCTGGGTCGAAGTATCCGCGTCGTCGCTGGAGGATCTCGATGACGATGTCCGTTGTTGTCTCGCCGCGTTCGCCGACCCGTCGTGCCAATCGGACGGAATGAACTTCGACCGTCGGCTTGCCGTCGGTGTTGAACACGCTCTTTGGGGTTTCTGCAGAGATCGACAGGCCGATCTCGCGGGCGTCTTTCGTCGAGCAGAATTCGTCCAACCAGGCATGCACAACCCTGGAGTTGTCGCGCGTCTTCTTCCACAGTGTTCTGCGGTCTGCCGTCGATGCCCACTCAGGCTCAAGCCGCGAACCGTCGCCGACCCCCTCGAACATCTGCGTCAAATGGATCTCTCCTCCGCGTGGGGGGCGCCAGACGAGTGATTCCTCAGCGAGATTTCGGACGTCGCCGGGATAGATGCCGTGCTGCCGAAATGCCTCAATAATCGCTAGGCGATAACGTCGTCGGTCGTCTGGTACGGCATCGACGTCTGCGGTGATGACGGCGCGGAGGTAGTCACCAAAGGTGATGTCCACCGGAGGGCAGTAGTCCAGGGCGCGTAGACATATCTGCAGCAGCTGCTGCGCGGTCTTGGCTGCTTCGTTGGCCAACCGTCGAACCAGGTCGGGATGCAAGGCGCCGGGCGCAAGCACCCCGCTGCCCTGCGTTGCTATTCGGATCAAGTCATCAATTCGCTGGTTGTAGACGGTGAGAAACGCTCGGAACACCGCCGCGACCAAGATCGCCCCTCGCTCGTGGGGCTCGGTTGTTGTTCGGAACGCTTCTGGGTCAGGAACTGTCGGGCGCCATTCGTGTGTCTCCGGGTCGATGTGCCCGATTGCGTCTCTGAGCGCGCCATAGCTTCCGATGGCCCGTCCGAACTCCTGGGCCAACTGGGCGAGCAGGCCGCCAGTTGCGAGTTCGCCGCGGGTTCGTGCAATCTCCTGCTCGATGACCTCCGCATGCGAGAAGTGCTGGAACAGTGCCACGATGTCGGCGAACGCCTCGTGAAACGCGAGGACGTCGGGATTGGTGGATTCCGCGAAATGCGGATGCATGCCGTCGAGGAGAGCATGGGACATTTCATGGGCGATCACGTCGTGGGAAAGACTCGTGAACACCACGCCGTTCCGCAACACGCTTGGGTCGTCGGTGTCCGCCGGGAAGTATCCGAACAGCAACGCCTTGCGGTCAGGGCTGTAATAGGCGTTGGCCTCGCGTAGGGCGTGAGGATAAATCCGTAGCGTCGGAACGTAGTGCTCACGGAGGACCGTGCCATCTTGGTTCCGTTCGAGGCGAGACGCCCACAGGACGCGGCGGCCAAGCGCGCGTTCGAAGCCGTCGATCACGCGCATGGCTACGCCGTAAACCATCTGCTGGTGAAAGCCCGGTTCACCCTCAGACGGCGGATAACCATCGGTGGCGAGCAATCGCGGGTCGTCTAGATCTACCGGTTCGTAGAAGCAGCCACTGCTTGGATCGAAATCGACGACCTCGAGATACTCGCCGACAGGACCTGGCTGAAGGGTGCTCTGCCCGGCGATGTCATGTTCCCACGGCACTGAAAGCGTGACCTCATTGATCCCGACAGTCTCAATGCTGCGCGAGGCACTCGGGTCAAACGCGAACACGCGTAACTTCCGATAGGCGGGCGTCGACACCGCCGAACGCGGCGGCCCGTCGCGCAGATGGCGAAACACCTCCTGCACCTTCATTCGATCCGCGGGCCCCGCCTCCAGAGCGTTCATCAATCGCTCCGCCTGTCGCCACGTGGTGATCTGAGATCCATGGTCGTCCCGCCCACCGATTTCAACAGCCCTGCGGTAGAGCTCGGCCGCCCTGCCGTAGTTCTTCAGCATCAGCTGCAACTCGGCAACTGTCGCCGACCTCCAGTAGTCCCCCGGAACGGGTTGATTGCCAACGATGGCCTCGACTCGCTCGAGATACGCCGCTGCCGCGGCGCTGTCCCCGAGCAGCAGGCTCTTTCCCGCAGCGTTGATGCCGACGTAGTAGCTGTCCGGCGTGATCTCGAACGCCTCGGCATACAAGTCCCGCGAACGCTCGAGGTCCTCCCGGTTCGCGGTCTTGTCGTAACGCTCCATGAACGTAGACGCCCAAACACCGAGAGTCTCGGGGTCCCGGTCACCCCCCTCATAAAGCTCGGTGAACACTTCCAATGCCTCGCTGAGCGAGCCACAGCGCCTAAACGCGAGACCTTTCAGCCGCCGAATACGAACATCGGAGACTCCCCCCGCTTCCGCCACTCCGATCCGCTCAAGGGCGGACGGACAATCGTCTTTCGCGATCAACCCGGTGATGGTCTCGATCAAATCATCGACGTCCAGATCGCTTAGGTCGGACACGAAGCCATTCAAACATGTCGGCTGCGGCAAGTACACCGCCTACTGCATTTGTCGCGGCGCCGAACTGGCTCTTCGCCTTTCAATGGTTGGATCGTGTAGGTCCGGGTCCCCCTCAGAGTCTCGTGTGGCGCAGCCATTCGGAGTACTCCTCCAGGAAGCGTCGGAGTTGCACGTATTGCCGGCGGCCTATTGAGGGGGACCCGATAGTTGCTCCACCCGATCCGACCCGGACCAGCCGCTCAGGTCCGAGGCCTCTTTGTGTGAAGAGGAGATTTCGAGGTCGTTCCGGGCGCGTCGAATGGGACCCTCTTGCCCGGCCGAGCGGAGGGTCGCAGCGTTGGTGGTCGGGTGCGGGAAGTGACTGATCCGAAGAACCCGCTTTCGGGATGCGAGGCCGGTCACGCTGGAGTCAGAGTCCTTCCCACCGCTGCGGATGGCTGCGAAGGGTCAGCAATGCCCCACACCAACGGTGCTCGGGATCCACTCCTGGTACCCAACCTCTCGGCGGACGTGGAAGAGGTCAGATAGGTGAAGGGGTTCCCGAATCACCAGTGGAGGGCTGCAGAAGGCCCATACGGCACTGTTTGATATCGGAAACGGTTCCCACAAGGTGTCAGCTCGACTGGCCGACTCAGCAGTGCCACCGACTGCGATGCCTGTGACCTGGGGTTTTAGGTGGAGCTAAGGAGAATCGAACTCCTGACCTCTTCCATGCCATGGAAGCGCTCTACCAACTGAGCTATAGCCCCGAGATTGCGTGGACCTCGGACCGCCGGGCCCGGAAACGCCCGAGTCACCGGCGAATCGATCGCCGTGCGAATCTAGCTCCTCCGGACGACGGCTCCAACGTCACGACCGCACATCGCAGCTCAGTCCGCGTCGGGCTGTGCCCATTCGATGCGAGGGGCGTCCATGTAGAGGCGCTCGATCTCGTAGAACTCGCGCACCGACTCCAGGAACACGTGCACCACGACGTCGCCGTAGTCGATCAGCGTCCACTGCTGCTCACGCACACCCTCGGTGCGCACCGGAGGACGACCGAGTTCCGACTTGACGCGTGACTCGACCTCGTCGACCACCGCGCGTACCTGACGGGGGTTGGACGCTGCGGCGATCACGAAGTAGCCGGCGATCGACAGGACCGCACCCACGTCGAGGACGACGACATCGGTCGCCTTCATGTTGGAGGCCGTCCGGGCGGCGAGAACGGCGAGGTCCAGTCCGCCGTCCGGCGTGTCGTCGCGGTCGTCACCCATGCAGCTCATCCATCGGCGTCGACGGTACTGGCCGGAGTGGTGTCGTCGGGCACGAGCCCGGCGGCGCCATCGTTGTTGCCGGCCTCGCGTTCGAGGTACGGCGTCCCGAGCGTGACCACGATGTCGACCCCTTCCACCACCGTCGTGGCCAGGCGAACCTCCGAGGGTCCGAACAGGATCTCGCTCGCCCTGATCGATTCCTCGAGCAGACGCGGGTCGACGACCTCCACGATCGTCAGGTCCGGAGCGCCCGACGCGGTGGTGTCGACGGACACGACGTTGGCCTGCAGGAAGAGGAGTCGCCCGATCAACTCGCGGGTCAGATCGGAGTTGCTCTCGAACAGCCCATCGGTCGTGGCGAGCTGGCCCTCGCTGAACTGACTCTCGATCCGCATCTTCAGGCCGGTGTTGGGTGTGGACACCAACGACGGGGAGATCTGGGCGAACACGAGCGCGACATCGCTGCGATCGAGCACGACGACATCGGCGTCCGTCGGGTTCGTGCCGACACTCGGCGGGGTCGCGACGAGGTCGCGCACTCCGACCTCGCCGGCGAACAGCGACGATGCGAGTTCCTCGACCGATGCCGGGGGCACGGGTCGACCCTCGCCGTCGGTGGCCACCGGTTCCGGTGGGATCTGCAAGGGCGCGAGACCCGCGATCGCCGACCACATCTCGACGTCGAGCGAATGCTGCTCATAGGCCGGAACGGACTCGTCGATCGCGGTCAACACCTCGGCCATTTCCGCCGGGCCGAGGATCTGCGGGCCGGCCGAGAACACGATCCCGTCGACGCCGGCGGCCTCCTCGACCGCGGGGTCGTTCGACGACCCAACGCCCGGATCGGAATCACCGGACACCGAACCCTCGGGAACGTCGAAGACCGTGTCATCGGGCACCGAATCGTCAGGAAGAGAATCGTCGGGCACCGTCGACGTCGGACGGGTGCCGTCGACGGCGTTGGAGTCCACCACCGCATCCGGGAGCACGACCTGTACGGCCTCGAACTGCTGGAGGATCGTCTCCAGCCCGGCGGGATCGACGACCGCAGACAGGTCGATGCCGATCGACAGCATGTCCTCCACGGCGACGACGAGTTCGTCCGGCGCGTCGGGGTCGAAGAACTCGTTCAGTGGACGGCGCTGGAGTCCGAAGCCGGCCGTCGCGTCAGCGTTCACCGGAATCGTGACGATGCTGCCACCCTGGCCATCCGGGAGCAGGGTCATCACGACCACCGACGCGAGCTGACCGTCGTCGTCGGCGACCGCCAGCAGCGCGTTCGGGGTCGACGGCAGTGTCACCCGCGGTCGCTCGTCGACGCCGACTGCCTCACCCTCCTGGGAGTTCGACAACGTCACGACACCGACGGTGAACAGCACGGCTGCCACGATCACCAGGCCGATCGCCGCGGTGGCCGCGGCGATCGTGCGACGCTTGCGCCGTTGGGCGATGGCGGTCATGCAGCGGCCCCGTAGAGCCCTCGGGCGCGGATCACGTCGAGCACCGGTTGGGTGAGCAGATAGTCGAGCGGTCGACCGTCGGTGAAGCGGGCCCGCAGGTCGGTGCTCGACACCTCGAGGCGCGGCACCTCGACGCGAATCCAATCCACGTCGTCGGCGAGCTTCACGGGCTCGCCCGGACGGTCGACGACGACCAGGTGCGATCGTTCGAGCACCTCGTCCCAACGCGTCCACGTCTGCAGACCGGCGGCCGCATCGTCTCCGATGATCGTGTAGAACTCGGCGCCGGGATGCTCCGATGCGAGCACGTCCAACGTGTCGGCGGTGTAGCTCGGGCCGCCGAGATCGATCTCCTGTCGGCCGGCGAGCAGACCGGGGACGTCGCGAACTGCGGCATCGACCATCGCCAGGCGATCGAGCGCCGGCGTGATCTGCCGAGTGCCCTCCTTCTGCCATGGCACATTGGCCACCATCAACACCACGAGATCGAGGTCGAGGGCGTGACGGACGTTCACCGCGGTCACCAGATGGCCGACGTGAGGCGGATCGAACGTTCCCCCGAAGAGCCCGATACGGCGCAGCTGTTGGGCGGATCCGGGCACGATTCCCTCACTTTATTGCCGCCGCGACGATTTCCGGCTCAACTGACCATGCCAGGGGTTGACAGGTCTGTTACTGTGAATCGCTCCCCCATATACCCCCGAGTACACGGTTTACGACGGTTTCCCCCGGGAATCCCTTCGTAGTCGGCGTCTGCCGCTCTTCGATCACATCGCCGGTCACGCATCAATCCCATGCGTGTACGGCGTTCCTTCGATCCGCATGGCCGATGCAGTGTGTCCGATGACACAGCCCTGGCCCGGAATCATCACGAACACGAACGGTTGTAGGAAACATCATGAACGACTCCATTGGTCTCTACTTGAACGACATCGGCAAGGTCCCTCTGTTGACCGCCGAAGATGAGCGCGAACTCTCCCGCGTCATCGAAGCCGGCCGCGAGGCCCAGGAGCAGCTCGACGCCGGAAAGCGCAGCGCCGCCCTCAAGGCCAAGGTCGCCGCCGCCGCCGACGCAAAGGATCGGTTCATCCGCTCCAACCTCCGCCTGGTGGTCTCGATCGCCCGCCGCTACCCGCTCCCCCAGGGCATGGATCTGCTCGACCTGATCCAGGAGGGCAACCTCGGCCTCGAGCACGCCGTCGACAAGTTCGACTGGCGCCGTGGCTTCAAGTTCTCCACCTACGCCACGTTCTGGATCCGTCAGGCCATCGGTCGTGCGCTCGACCAGAAGGCCAGCCTCATCCGCATCCCCGGCGACCGCTCCGCCAGCCTCCGCGCGGCGCTGCGTCAGGCCTCCGGTGACGGCGAGACCCTCGACCAGACCAATGCCGAGCTCCATCGCCTCACCACACCGGTGAGCCTCGACAAGACCGTCGGCGACGACGGCGACGCCACGCTCGGTGACCTGATGGCCAACGGCGACGGCACCCCCGAGGACCACGTGATGACGCTGGTCGACAGCGAGTTGCTCGACGAACTGCTCGGCACGCTCGACGCCCGGGCACGTTTCGCCGTCGAGTCCCGCTTCGGACTGGTCGACGGTGAGCGAAAGAGCTTCCGCGAAGTCGGTGAGCAGCTCGGTGTCACCGCCGAGGCCGCCCGCCGCCTCGTGAGCCGTGCGGTCGCCGGCCTCCGTGACGACGCCGAACGCATTCTGGCGGTCTGAGCTTCAGATCAGCCAGAACCGGTATCGAAGAACTGCACTGGAGCGGTCGGAGCAATCCGACCGCTCCGGTCGTTTTCGGGCCCGGTAGCCTGAGCGGATGTCCGAGAGCCGAGCCACCTGGTCGCCGTCGTCCTGGCACGACATGCCCGTCGGTCAGCAGCCAGAGTGGCCCGACGCCGGCGCGCTGGAGCAATCGCTCAAGCAGATCGCGTCGATGCCGCCACTGGTGTTCGCCGGCGAGGCACGCTCGTTGCAGGCCGAACTCGCACGCGTCGCCGGGGGACGCGCTTTTCTCCTCCAAGCCGGCGACTGTGCCGAGAGCTTCGAGGAGTTCTCCGCCGACAACATCCGCGAGAAGCTGCGCGTGATCCTCCAGATGGCGGTCGTGCTCACCTATTCCGTCGGCGTCCCGATCGTCAAGGTCGGTCGGATCGCCGGCCAGTTCGCGAAGCCCCGCTCCTCCCCCACCGAGATGGTCGGCGAGTTGGAGCTGCCCTCGTTCCGGGGGCACATCGTCAACGATCCCAACGCCTCCGAAGCCGCCCGCATGCCGAACCCGGACCGGCTGGTGCAGGCATACCACCAGTCCGCATCGACGCTCAACCTCCTGCGCGCCTTCACCAAGGGAGGCTTCGCAGACCTGTCGCGGGTGCACGCGTGGACGCAGGAATTCGTGGCATCGAGCCCCGAAGGTGAACGCTACGAGAGCGTCGCCGCCGAGATCGAACGGGCCCTCGCGTTCATGAGCGCCTGCGGCATCGACACCGAGTCCAACCCGAATCTGTCGCAAGTCGACGTCTTCACCTCGCACGAAGCGCTGATCCTCGGCTACGAGGAGGCGCTCACCCGCCAGGACTCGCTGACCGGCGCCTGGTTCGACTGCTCGGCGCACATGCTCTGGATCGGCGAACGCACCCGCGATCTCGACGGCGCCCACGTGGAGTTCCTCCGTGGTGTCGGCAATCCGATCGGCTGCAAGATCGGCCCCACCACCAGCGCCGACTTCGTGCTCGAGCTCTGCGAGGTCCTCAACCCGTCTCGCATCCCCGGTCGTCTCACGCTGATCACGCGTATGGGCGCCGACAAGATCGAACACGGGTTGCGCCCACTGCTCCGTGCGGTCACCGACGCCGGCCACCCCGTTGTGTGGGCGTGCGATCCGATGCACGGCAACACCTACACCGCTGGCAACGGACGCAAGACACGCCACTTCGACGACGTCGTCGCGGAGATCGGCGGGTTCGTCAGAGCGCACCGAGCCGAGGGCACCTGGCCCGGCGGCATCCACATCGAGCTCACCGGTGAGAACGTCACCGAGTGCCTGGGCGGCGGCGACGACCTGTCCGACGCCGACCTCGATCATCGCTACGAGACGGTGTGCGACCCACGGCTCAATGCCCGCCAGAGCGTCGACCTGTCGTTCCGGGTCGCCGAACTCCTCCGCCAGTTCACCTGATCGGCGGGCGACGGTGACGGCGCTCGAGCTCACCGCAGCCTGGCCCGTACCCCATGTCTCCGCCGCGGTTCTGAGCGCCGGGAGCGTCGTCGGCACGATCGGCGATCCCGATCGGGTCCAGCGGTTGGCCTCGATCTCGAAGCCGATGAGTGCATGGGCGATCCTGGTCGCTGTCGAAGAGGGCGTCGTCTCACTCGACCAACCGGTGGGCCAGCCCGGCTGCACGCTGCGCCACCTCCTCGCCCACGCGGGCGGGTACGCATTCGAGGGAGCGGAGCCGATCGCTCGACCGGAGACGAGGCGCATCTACTCCAACAGCGGGTTCAGTCTCGCCGCTCGGGCGATCGAAGCGGCGACCGACATGATGTTCGCCGACTATCTCCACGAGGCGATCTTCGTCCCGCTCGCGATGACTGCGAGCGCCCTCCGCGGCTCGGCCGCTGCGGGTGTTCGGTCGAATCTCGCCGACACGTGCCGGTTCGTCGCCGAGGTGATGCGACCCACACTGATCCACACCTCCACCGCTGCGGACGCCCAACGCACGCACTACCCGACGCTCGCAGGTATCGTTCCCGGCGTGGGTCGCTATGCGCAGTGCCCCTGGGGACTGGGATTCGAGGTTCGCGGCGCCAAGGAGCCGCACTGGACCGGAACGGCGAACTCGCCGCGCACGTTCGGCCATTTCGGCGGGTCGGGCACCATGTTCTGGATCGACCCCGACCGGGATCTCGCGCTGGTCGCGCTGGCCGACCGCGACTTCGACGAGTGGGCCCCGGTTGCATTGGAGGCGTGGCCCGCACTGTCCGATGCGGTGATCGCCGAGTACGCCGACCCATCGGGAGCCGTCCGGTGACCACCTTCAGCCACGGCGACCGGATCCGTTACGCCACCACCGGCGAAGACGGCCTGCCGCTGGTGCGCTATGGGTTCATCGGCGGAGTGACCAGCCCCGACGGCCCGATCGTCGTGATGCTCGACGGCGAACTGGGTGGCGACGTGGTCGAGCCCGAGCACGTCGAGCCGGTACACATCTGCAACGTCACGCTCACCCTGGCCGGCTCCGACCTGCTCGACGACCCGTCGCTCCGCCAGGGACTCGTGAACCTCTGGGCCGCCGAAGCCGAGAGCGCCGGCCTCCAGATCGCGTCGCTGCACTGCATCGGCACTGGCGTGCGCGACTCCAGCGAGGGATACGCGCTCGCTGAGCTGTCGAGCGGCGGCGAGCAGTACGTGCTGCGCGCCACGCTCTGCCTCACGCAGTACGACGCGATCGTCGTCCACGCCGACCGCCCCAACCGCTGGGAAGTCCTGTAACTGTGACGCCAGGGGTCTGACCCCTGGCGTAACACCGGTCAGCTCAGGCGTTCGATGATCATGGCCATGCCCTGGCCACCACCGACACACATCGTCTCGAGGCCGATCGTCTTGTCCTCGGCCTGGAGGTTGTTGATCAGGCTGGTCATGATGCGGGCGCCGGTCATGCCGAACGGGTGACCGAGCGCGATTGCCCCACCGTTGACGTTGACCTTGTCGAGGCCGAACCCGAGGTGCTTGGCCGACGGGATGACCTGCGCGGCGAACGCCTCGTTGATCTCCACCAGGTCGATGTCGTCGGCGCTCATGCCGGCACGCTCCATCGCCATCCGGCTCGCGCCGATCGGCCCGAGGCCCATGATCTCCGGGTTGAGACCGGTCACACCCGACGAGATGATCCGAGCCAGCGGCGTCAAGCCGAGTTGGGCAGCCTTGGAGTCGCTCATCACCATCACGGCGGCGGCGCCGTCGTTGAGCGGGCACGCGTTGCCGGCAGTGATCTCGCCGTCGGGGCGGAACACCGGCTTGAGCTGGGCGAGCTTCTCGACGGTGGTGCCGTCGCGCGGCCCGTCGTCGGTCGACACGACGGTGCCATCCGGAAGCGTCAGCGGCGTGATCTCGTTCTCGAAGTGGCCCCGCTTCACCGCGGCGACGGCACGCTGCTGGCTGCGGGCACCGAACTCGTCCATCTCCTCGCGGGTGACCCCCTCGATCTCACGGACGTTCTCGGCGGTCTGCCCCATCGCGATGTAGAAGTCGGGCAAGCCCTCGGGCGGCGTCCACGTCGGCTGACCACCCTGAGCGCGCAGGGCGGTGCGCTCGCCGGGGCCGGCGAAGATCGGGTTGGGGGCCGTGTCGCTGGCGCCGTTGCCGTAGCGGCTGACGGCCTCGACACCGGCGGCGATGAAACAGTCGCCTTCGCCAGCCTTGATCGCGTGGGCGGCCATGCGGATCGTCTGGAGGCTGGAGGAGCAGTAGCGGTTGACGGTCACGCCCGGGACGTCGTCGAGCCCGGCCATGCCGGCGACCATCCGGCCGATGTTGAACCCGGCCTCTCCCGCCGGCTGGCCGCAGCCCATGATCAGGTCCTCGATGTCCGACGCCGACACCTGTGGCACCTTGGCCATCAGCGCCCGGACGATCTGTGCGGCCATGTCATCAGGCCGCAGGTCGACGAGCGAACCCTTGACGGCGCGCCCGATCGGGCTGCGGGAGGTGGCGACGATCACTGCTTCGGTCATGCAACCGAGCGTAACGATGACGGGCGCGATGAGCGAAAGCACCGGATACGGGGGGCTCGCTCATCGCGTGGGTGCGGGGAGGTAGGTTCGGCGGCGATGGAACAGGTGGTGGCAGCGCTCGACGTGGGTGGGACGTCGATCAAGTCGGGTGTCGTGCGGGGCGACACGGCGGCTGATCCCGTGGTGGAACTCGGGCCGGCGCTGCCGACGCTCGCGCAGTCCGACGCCGAGACGATCCTGGCTCGACTCGCCGAGATGGCCGACCACGCACTCGCTCTGGACGATGCCGCGGTCGGTCTGGCGATCGCGATCTGCGGTCCGTTCGACCTCGCGGCCGGCGAGTCACGAATGCGAGGGGTTGCCAAGTTCGAGGACATCTACGGCATCGACCTGCGATCGGTCCTGCGCGAGCGAACGAGGATCGGCGACCGGCCGATCAGGTTCGCTCGCGACGCCGAATCGGCCGGCACCGGGGAGGCACTGACCGGTGCCGGCCGTGGTGTCGACCGCGTGCTGACCATCACGCTCGGCACGGGCATGGGCACCTGCGTCACCGACCATGCGTGGCCGGTGGAGTTCATCGACGACTTCGGTGTCGAGCACCTCGGGATGCGTCCGACACCGTGGGACGGCCGTTCCGACGACGTGTTGTCCGCGCGTGGCCTCGCCGACCGGCTCGGCGTCGCCATGGCCGATCTCCAGGCAGCGGTCGACGATCCCCTCAACGGCGAGGTCGTGTACGACCACGGCCATCGGCTCGGCGAGTTCCTCGCCCCGGTGACCGTCGAGTTCGACGTCCAGCTCATCGTGATCGGCGGCGGACTCTCTGCGGCGTTCGACCGGTTCGGCCCGGCGATCCAGGCACATCTCGACATCCCCGTGCGTCCGATCGCGCTCGGCGCCGCCGGCCCCATCCTCGGCGCGGTCCACCTCACGTTCTCCTGATCACGCGATGAGCGCCAGCCCCGGATACGGGGGTCTGGCTCATCGCACGGCCGGGCGGACCTCGTCAGCGGGTGTCGAGGACGCGGAAGAGTTCGGCGCTGCGGCCGTCGGGGAGGCCGCGTTCCGCGGCGATCTGCTGGAAACGCTCACGGATGCGCTGCTCCATCCCGTCGGGATCGGTGAGCTGGCTGACGTGGCAGCGCAACGCCCGCATCTTTCGGTCCATCTGATCGGTGACGTCGACGTGCTCGAGGCCCTCGGAGCCGCCCATCGGGCCGGCCTGCACCCACACCTCCTGCACCTTCCAATCGTCGAGTTCGGCACACGGCGTGCCCGGGAAGGCGAACGGGTTGCGGGCGTCGGGGTAGACCGCGCACATCGTCGCCTCACCCGTGGCGGTGTGGTCGGGGTGTGACCCGTACGTCGAGGCGAGATTGCGGATCGGCGACTGGGCGATCACCACGTGCGGGCGGACCTGGCGGATCACCAGGCTGATGTCGTGGCGGAGTTCCATCGTCACCTCGACGGTGCCATCCATGAACCCGAGGAACCGCAGATCGGTCACACCGACCTCGGCCGCCGCCTTCGTCTGCTCCTCGCGCCGGATCGCTGCCATCTCGCTGCGGGGGATCGAGTGGTCGAATCCGCCGGCCTGGCCGTCGGTCACGAGGCAGTAGACGACCTCGACACCGGCGTCGGTGAGCACGGCGACGGTGCCGGCCGAGCCGAAGTCGACGTCGTCGGGATGTGCGGTGACGACGAGGACACGTTCGATCTCGGAGAATTCCAGCATCCGACCAGTCAACGCCAGATCGACGCCGTTCTCAACTCGGACACGGGATCGTGGCCTATCGACTGCGGGGCCTCGACGGTGGTCCCGTACAGTCGCGGGCCATGACGATGCACGCGCCGTTCGACCAGGTCGCACTCGACGACTTCGACCTCTCCGACCCGGAGTTCTGGCTCGCTCCTCGCACGTTCCGCGAGGGAGCGTTCAGGACGCTGCGCGACACGCCGGGCCTCGTGCACTACGACGAGCGCGAGATCCCCGACCTACCGTTCCCGCCCGGCCCCGGTTACTGGGCGCTCACCCGCCACGACGACATCTGGCACGTCAGCCGCAACCCGAAGCTGTTCTGCTCGGGTCAGGGCGGATCGAACATCGGGGATCTCCCCCAGGAGATGAGCGAGTTCTTCGGCTCGATGATCAACATGGACGACCCGAAGCACTTCCGCCTCCGCTCGATCGTGTCGAAGGGATTCACCCCGAGGGAGATCACCGCCGTCGAAGACGTGGTCAAGACGAAGGCGAACGAGATCATCGACCGTCTCCTCGCCGACTTCCCCGACACGACCTGTGACTTCGTCGAACACGTTGCTGCGGCGCTGCCCCTCGAGATCATCTGCGACATGATGGGCATCCCGTCCGACGACTACGCCAAGGTCTTCAAGTGGACGAACACGATCCTCGGCGGCGGCGACCCCGACTTCGTCACCTCGTACGAGGACCTGATGGGCCAGGCGCTCGAGATGTTCATGTACGCGCAGGCCCTGGGCGAGGCCCGCAAGGCCGACCCGCAAGACGACATCACGAGCGTGATGATGGCCGCCGAGGTCGACGGCGAACAGCTGACCGCCCAGGAGTTCGGATCGTTCTTCATCCTCCTCGTGGTCGCCGGGAACGAGACCACCCGCAATGCGATCAGCCACGGCATGAAGGCGCTCACCGACTTCCCGGACCAGAAGGCGATCTGGTTCGACGACTTCGATGCGCATTCCAAGACCGCCGTCGAGGAGATCGTCCGGTGGGGCACGCCGGTGATCCACTTCCGGCGCACCGCCACGGAGGACACCGAGATCGCCGGCCAGCCGATCAAGGCCGGCGAGAAGGTGGTCATGTGGTACAACTCGGGCAACCGCGACGAGCGGGTCTTCGAGCACCCGTACACGTTCGACGTGCTCCGCCCACCGAACCCTGCACAGATCGGGTTCGGTGCGGGCGGTCCGCACTTCTGCCTCGGCGCCAACCTCGCTCGCCGCGAGATCACCGTCATGTTCGACGTGATCCGCACCCGGCTCCCCTCGCTGCGGATCACCAGCGAGCCGGATTATCTCCAGAGCGGATTCATCAACGGCATCAAACGGCTGCAGTGTGCCTGGGACTGAGCTGACGCCCGAACGCCGGGGCGACCTCGTCCGCAATCTCACGATCGCCGGATGGCTCATGCTCGGTGGCTCGTTCGGGTTCATTGCGTTCCAGCTCGAACGCGTCCGCGGCGTCGGCGAGCAGCCGTTCGCCAGCGTCTGGGATCAGCGCATCGAGGTGCTCAGCTTCCTGATGCTGCCACCCAATCTCGTGGTGCTGGCACCAGCGGTGTTCGTGGCGGCGATCGCGACGTGGCTTGCCGGCCACGATCGCGAACCATGGATCAGCACGCTCTTGCGGCTCGTCGCGGCGATCGCCATCACGATGGGCGCGATCGGGGTCGTGTCGATCCTCAGCATCCTGACCCGAGACGAGACCGGCCCGAGCGACATCGAGGGCGTGATGCTCCGACTCGGCGGCATCTGCCTCGCCGCCGGCCTCGCCCTGATCTGCCGCACCGCCGATCGCCTGTCCTCCTGACCGACCTCCACCGCGAGTCCCGTCGGTGTTCAGCATCTCTGTGACAGGGGCCGTTCATGCTGCCCACATGTGCCTTCAATGTGACGGTTATTCATTCGAGCAGTCGATGCTCGCCCTCGATCTCACGATCCGCACGTACGGGTGGCAGCTCACCCAGGTCACCGATGACCATCCCTGGTCGTACACGATCGGTCTCACCGAGAGCTACGGCCATCCCGAGCTGATGATCACCGGGCTCGAACTCGATGTGCAGTCCACGGTGATCCGCAAGATCATCGATGCGATCGAGACAACCGGCAGTGTCGACCACGCGTTCCTCGAACGCCAAGGCGTCACGCTCGTCGAGGTCCACCCAAATCATCTCCGCGATGATTGATTCGGCACCTGGTCGAACTTCTACGAACATCTTCCGGCGCCTGGCACGTTCCTGCAGATCGTTCCGCCGTCGGATTGGTTCTGCGACTGCCACCAGCACTCGATGCCCCACTTCGAGCTGCCGGGCCCGATCCGCTTCGGCAACCGTGCCAGCCGACGCAACCGGCGGGATTCGGAGGGCAACCGCTGACCCGATGAACCTCGTCTACAGTCATCGCAGGGGACGGAAGGGGGACCGTGTCGGACGACGTCGAAGCGCAACTCGGGGCATCACTTCGGCGTGAGGCCGCGTTGGCCGGCGTGTCGGCCGCCGTACGGCGATCGGCACGATCGTGAACCTGTCGGCGAGGGTGTGCGCGATCGCCGCCGGCGGCCAGATCCTGGTGACCAACAAGCTCGTCGCCACGGTCGAGGGTCGCGTCGACGTGATGCCGACGGGTGATGTCGAGTTCACGGGGTTGAGCCGACCGGTCCCGATCCACGAGATCACCGCGCTCAGATGAGCACGATCGGCTGGACCTGCCCGGAGTGCGGCCGGGTGTTCGGCCGCACCGGCCAAGGCCACGACTGTGCTCCCGGGCTCTCGCTCGAGGAATACTTCGAGAGCGGCCCGGCCCACGAGCGGCCGGTGTTCGACGCGGTGATGGCCCACGTCGAGACGCTCGGGCCCGTCCATGCCGACATCGTGTCGGTCGGCATCTTCCTGAAGAACCCGCGGAAGTTCGCCGAACTGCGCCCGATGCAGCACTGGGTAGCCGTGTCGTTCGGGCTGCGTCGCGAAGCCCGCCACCCGACGATCACCCGGAAGGTCAACCACTACGGCGCCAAGTACTGGCACACCGCCAACGTCGCGACCCCCGACCAGGTCGACGACGCCCTCTGCGACCTCCTCACCGAGGCCTACGACGACCGCCCCTGAGGTGCGCGTCTACGCGCCGAGGTCGCCGGTGCGGAAGTGTGCCCGGCAGAGCAGTTCGTAACGCACCGAGTCGCCGAACAGCGGGGCTTCGTGGGTGTTCGTGTCGCCCACGACGACCGTGTCACCCTCATAGACGACGTCGCCGTTGACCACACGGGCATTGTGTGTCGCGCGGGCGCCGCACCAGCACCGGGCCTCGACCTGGAGCGGTGTGTGTTCGTCGGCGATCTCCAACATCCGTCGCGTGCCCTCGAAGAGCCGGCCGCGGAAGTCGGTCAGCAGTCCGAACGCGTAGACGTCGACGTCGAGTTCGTCGACGACGCGGGCGAGCTGATCGCACTGCTCCGGCGTGTAGAACTGGGCTTCGTCGCAGATGATGTAGTGGATCGGCCAGTACTTGACTGCGAGAGCGTGCAGGTCGAGATCAGGAGTCACCTCGATCGCGGGTGCGGCGACCCCCAGACGGCTCGTCACCTGCCGGCCTTCCCGGTCGAGCGTCGTGAGCAGCAGCCCGTAGAGCTGCCGGTTCGACAGGTTGTGATGGATCTGCAGCGCCACGGTGCTCTTGCCGGAGCCCATGGTGCCGAAGCTGAATCGGAGGGACGCCATGTCGGTCGCCGACCCTACCCGCGAGCGTCTCAGCCTCCGCCGTCCGTCACCACCGAGCCCGCCGACGTCGTGGGCGCAACGGTGGCGAACGGATCGAACGACGGATCGACCTGGGCCGGGCCGTCGATGCGGTCGAGACCCGGCGTTTCCGGACCCGAGTCGCTGCAGGACGTGACCGTCACCGCGAACAACACGGCGGTGACGCAACCGACGATCCGGTTCACGACGACACCACCCCGTTCGCCGACCGGCCGTACAGGATCAACTCGTCGCCCTCCAGGAGGTCGATGTCGACGGGCGGCTCGCCGAAGAACTCACTCCCCCGGCGAACACCGAGCACCGTGAGACCCGGCAGTGCATTGGCCATCCCTCGCAGGCTCCGAGCCTCCTCGACCGACGCTTCGAGTCGCACCGCCTGGATCGCGAACTCCTCGGAGAGCATCAACAAGTCCTCCCGCTGCTCCGACAGCGCCGGCACCAGGTGACGCCGGACATAGCGCTGCCCGACGCCGACCAGCCAACGCGTCACGAGCTTGTTGGTCAACGCCATCACGACGAGGAACAGCCCGGAGACCGTCACCAGCACGCGCATCGTGGTCGAAGCGGGGCCCGGGGCGATGATTCCCAGGAGCACCGTGACCACCAGCGTCGGGGTCCCGAGGCTCCCGACCAGCATCGTGGTGCCGATGATCCGTCGCCTCACCGGCTGGTTGACGACGTTCTCCGCCTCGGTGGTGGTGAACCCGGCGCCGCTGAACGCCGAGCGGGCCTGGAACGCCGCCGGCTCCGGAGGGACCCCCGTGGCGATCAGCGCGCCGGTCGCGAGCTTCGTGAATGCGACCGTGATCACGGCCACGATCAGGAATGTGGCGACGGCGTACATCGTGTGATCATCGCGCACCTGGTGTTGCGCCAGGGGTCTGACCCCTGGTGCAACGGGAACAAGGTCACATTCGTGCGGCTGTCCCGATCTGGTGCGCAACTGCCCGCTACGGTTGCACCCGGACACGCCCGGCAACGGCGCCGGGCCCGCGACACTCCTGAGGGGGAGAACATGACGGACACGATCGACCGGCCGGCGGCCGACGACGACCACGTCCTCGACCACCTGATCATCCGGTTCGCAGGCGACTCGGGCGACGGGATGCAGCTCACCGGCGACCGCTTCACCTCGGTGAGTGCATCGTTCGGCAACGACCTGTCGACGCTCCCCGACTTTCCCGCCGAGATCCGCGCACCGGCGGGCACCGTCAACGGGGTGTCGGCGTTCCAGGTCAACATCGCCGACCACAAGATCACCACGCCGGGCGACGAACCGAACGTCCTGGTGGCGATGAACCCCGCAGCGCTGATGGCCGATCTGCACCGCTTGGAGCCGGGTGGCACCGTGATCGTCAACGAGGACGCCTTCGAGGAACGCAACCTCGACAAGGCCGGCTACAAGGTCAACCCGCTCGACGACGACACCCTGTCGAACTACCGGGTGCTGCGCGTCCCGATGACCAGCCTCACCAAGGAGATCTGCGCTCCACTCGGGGTGAAGCCCCGCGACGCCGAGCGCTCCAAGAACTTCTTCGCGCTCGGCCTGGTGTCGTTCATGTACACCCGTCCGGTCGACCCCACGCTCGACTGGATCGCCGAGAAGTTCGGCGGCAACGAACTGGTCGAAGCGGCGAACAAGGCGTCGTTCCTCGCCGGGTTCAACTTCGGCGAGACCACCGAAGCCGTCGGTCACCGCTACGAGGTCAAGCCGGCCAAGCTGCCGGCGGGCGAGTACACCAGCATCACCGGAAACACCGCTCTGGCTTGGGGCATCGTCGCCGCCGGCCAACTCGCAAAGCTGCCGATCACGCTCGGGTCGTACCCGATCACGCCGGCGAGCGACATCCTCCACGAGCTCTCGAAGCACAAGCACTTCGGGATCCGTACCGTGCAGGCCGAGGACGAGATCGCGGCGATCGGCATGGCGCTCGGTGCGGCGTTCGCCGGCCACCTCGGGGTGACCACCACGAGCGGGCCCGGCGTCGCGCTCAAGAGCGAGACCACGTCGCTGGCGGTGTCGATCGAACTGCCGCTGTTGATCGTCGACATCCAACGCGGCGGGCCCTCGACCGGTCTGCCGACCAAGACCGAGGCGTCCGACCTCAACATCGCGCTCTACGGCCGCCACGGCGAGGCGCCGCTGCCGGTCGTCGCCGCCTACACCCCGGCGCAGTGCTTCCACGCGGCGATCGAGGCCATCCGCATCGCCCTCAAGTACCGCACCCCGGTGATCCTGCTGTCCGACGGCTACCTGGCGAACGGCTCGGAGCCGTGGAACCTGCCGTCGGTCGAGTCGCTGCCCGACATCTCGGTGCCCTTCGCGACCGAACCGAACCACGTCGATGACGACGGCACCGAGGTGTTCTGGCCCTACCTGCGCGACGAGACCACGCTCGCCCGCCCATGGGCGATTCCCGGAACGCCCGGACTGATGCACCGCGTCGGCGGCCTCGAGAAGGCCGACGGCACGGGCAACATCGACTACACGCCGGACAATCACGAGCACATGGTCCATCTCCGAGCGGAGAAGATCGCGGCGATCGCCGCCGACATCCCACCGACGGAGATCAACGGCGATCCCGACGCCGACGTGCTCGTCCTCGGCTGGGGCTCGACGTGGGCGGCGATCGACGCATCGATCCAACGCAGCCGTCGAGCGGGCAAGAAGGTCGCGTCGGCGCACATCATGCACCTCAACCCCCTGCCGCCCGACCTCGGCGACATCCTGAAACGCTTCCAACGGGTGATCGTGCCCGAACTGAACATGGGTCAACTCACCACACTGATCCGGGGCAAGTACCTGGTCGACGCCCGGTGCCTCAGCAAGGTGCAGGGCATGCCCTTCAAGTCACGCGAGATCGAAGCCGCCATCGACGAGGCACTCGCGTCGATCACCAACTCGAACGGAGCAGGGTCATGAGCACCGCCCAGGTTGCGGTCACGACGAAGAAGGACTGGTCGAGCGATCAGGAGGTCCGCTGGTGCCCCGGCTGCGGCGACTACGGCATCCTGCTCGCCGTCCAAACGCTGATGCCGGAGCTCGGCATCGCCCCGGAGAACACCGTGTTCATCTCGGGCATCGGCTGCTCGAGCCGGTTCCCGTACTACATGAACACCTACGGGATGCACTCGATCCACGGACGCGCCCCGGCGATCGCGACCGGCGTCGCCGTCGCCCGGCCCGACCTCGACGTGTGGGTGATCACCGGTGACGGCGACGGTCTCTCGATCGGCGGCAACCACCTGATCCATGCGCTGCGGCGCAACGTGAACCTCAACATCCTGCTGTTCAACAACCGGATCTACGGCCTCACCAAGGGCCAGTTCTCGCCGACATCGCCCGTCGGCAAGGTCACCAAGTCGACGCCGATGGGGTCGATCGACCCGCCGTTCAACCCGCTCTCGGTCGCGCTCGGCGCGGAAGCGAGCTTCGTGGCGCGCACGCACGACCTCGACCGTCACCACATGATCGAGACCTTCCGAGCCGCTCACGCCCACAAGGGCGCCTCGTTCGTCGAGATCTACCAGAACTGCAACGTGTTCAACGACGGCCAGTTCGACGAGGTCACCAAGAAGCAGGCCCGCGACGAAATGATGATCAACCTCGTGCACGGCGAGCCGATCACCTTCGGCGCCGAGCAACAGCGAGCCGTCGCCATGGGTGTCGACGGGCAGTTGCGTCTGGTCGAGCGGGCCGACGTCGCTGCCGAGGAGATCCTGATCCACGACGAGCACCGCCACGATCCCTCGCTGGCCTTCGCCCTGGCCCGGCTGAGCCACGACGACCACTCCCCCACGCCGTTCGGTGTGTTCCGCAACATCGAGCGCCCCGAGTACAGCCACGCCGTCGCCGATCAGGTGATGGCCGCCAGCGAGCGCAAGGGACCGGGCGACCTCGACGCGCTCCTGCGTTCGAACGGCACCTGGACCGTCAGCTGACGATCGCGAGATCGGTCGCTCGATCGAACATCAGCAGGTGATCGAGTCGGAGGCGAACCTCGTCGCCGCTCGCCACCGTGGAACCGGGCTCGATCGTCCCGGTGACCATGGCTCCTGCAACCAGACACTGCACGCTGCCCGTCGGGACCGGGATGCGTCGCTGGACCGTGGCCGGAATCGCTCCCGTCGCGTTCACCACGAGGTGCTCGGGGCGCACACCGACCGCCACGGTCGAGCCGACGTACCCTGCGAGGCCCGGCGTCCAGGCCCGGATCCTCACCAGCTCGCCGCCCCGCGGGTCCTCGCGCATCAACCAGAACCCCTCGCGGTCGGCGACCACGGTCATCTCGACGACCGACAGGTGACCCGTCGCAGCCGCGGCGACCAGCGACGCCGGTGATCGCCGGACGACCGCAGTCGGTTCCGCCTGGACGACGCGACCGTCGTGCACCACCACCACCGACTTCGCCAGCGTCGCCACATCGAGCGGATCGTTGGTCGACATCAGGGTGGTGACCCCGTACCCCTCCTGCAACATGCCGATCTCGGCGCGCATGCGATGTCTGAGCGGTTCGTCGAGCGCGGCGAACGGCTCGTCCAACAGCAGCACCCGGGGCGTGCGGACGAGCGCACGGCCGATCTGCACCATCTGCTGCTCGCCGTGTGAGAGCTCCGCAGGGTTGCGGTGCATCAACTCCTCGATCCGCAGTGCCCGCACCTCGGCGTCGACCCGTTTGCGGATCTCCTCGGGATCACGATGACGGACCTCGAGCGGAAACGACACGTTCCGCCGGACGCTCAGGTGCCCGAGCAGCGCCGGTTCCTGGAACACCAGGCCGACGTCACGCTCGCCGGGGCTCGAGTTGGTGACGTCGAGACCGTCGAATCGGATCGCACCCGACGCGAGACGCTCGAGCCCCGCAACCGCTCGCAGCAACGTACTCTTGCCGCTCCCCGACGCTCCGACGACGCCGACGAAGTCGCCCTCCGCCACCGCCAGCGACGCGTCGTCGAGACGGAGCGTGCCCCCCGAGATCACCGTTGCGCGCTCGAGTTCGATCCGCGCCATCAGCCCATCACCCCCAGCACCCAACCCTCCTCGTCCACGACGCCGGGTCGCAGCTCGTCGCACACCTCCGGGGCGAACAACTCGTCGATCGATGCTCCCCGGTCGAGCGCGGTCAGCCAGTCGGCGACAGCGACCACCTGCTGCGCATCGCGTACGGCGGGCTCCACCTCCGCGAGTGGGTGCATCGACGGCCAGACCTCGGCGACCACGACCGAGTCGGCGGCGAGTTCGGGAACCCGGAGGCCGTCGGCGAACGGCCACACCTGCAGGCGCTCACCGAAGCGGGCGGCGAGTCGAACGATCATCGGAATGCCGAGCAGGCTCTGACTTCCGACTGCGCCCGCGCCGAGCAGTTGCCACGGCGAGAACGGTCGGCGTCCCCGCTGGCGGAGCACACGCTCCACGCTTCGCCACTCGGGCAGCGGTGGCTGCCCGGCCGGCTTCGTCGACCCGAGTGTCGCCGTACGGCGCGACGGCGGACAGCCCCAGAAGGGTGCGGCCGATCCGGTGATCCGTTCGTTGAGCGCGCTTGCCACGTCGAATCGATTGTTGGCGTTGTCGGTGCCGTCGACGACCATGTCCGCCAGCAGCATCGCCGTGGCCGTCCATGAACCACCGCCGAGCCCAAGGGCATCCGCCGTTCCGGCCGGGAAGCCGAGCGAGAAGTCGACGGCGAGCAGCGTGGTCCCGCCGTCGCACAGCGACTCGACCAGCAGCGCCTCGGCGGCGTGACGCGTCGCTGGGTTCTCCAGGGTCAGGCCGCCATCGGCGTCTCGTGTGGCGATCCACACCGAGTCGCGACCTCGTTTGGGCGTCGAATTGGCGCTCCAGTCGACCACCACACAACGGTCGAACACAGCAGCGACCCGCTCAGGCGACGACGACGTTGCTCACTGCAGCGAAGTGCAACACGGCCGCCACCACGACGAGCAGGTGCCACACCTCGTGGTACCCGAAGGTCGTGGGCCACGGGTCGGGGCGTCGGCGCACCAGCACGGGAAACCCGATCGTGTACGCGAGCCCACCGGCGACGATCAGGCCGAGCTGCAGCGCCGTGAGACTGTCGATCAGCACCGGTGAGGCGATGATCGCGACCCAACCCATCACCAGGTAGAGCGCGTACGAGACGTAGCGGGCCCCGTGGAACCAGGCGAGCTTGAGCACCATACCGAGCACGGCGAGGCCGCCGATGACCACGAGCAGCGGGATTCCCCAGGCCTTGGGCAGCGCCACCAGGCACAGCGGCACGTAGGTGCCGGCGATCAGCAGGTAGATCATCGAGTGATCGAGGCGCTGCATGATCTGGCGGGCCTTCACCGAGTGTGCGAGGCGGTGGTAGGCGGCCGAGGTTCCGAAGAGCAGCAGCAACGAGAGGGCATAGATCGCAGCGCCGACGCGTGCTGCGGTGCCGTTCGCGACCGCCACGAGGACCGCACCGGCCGGAATCGCGGCGAAGAACGTCCAGGAGTGCATCTTTCCGCGCCAGACCGGACGATCCAGAGCAGGAACAGGAACCGACGCGACACTCACGTCAGTCACCGTACCGGGTCGGCGAGGCCACCGGGGAGCGACACACCGCGGCGCGACCTTCAGCCGGCGGTCATGCGGCACATCAGCTCGACGACGGCATCCCCGTAACGCTCCAGCTTCGCTGGCCCCACACCGGAGATACGGCCGAGGTCGCGCAGCGACGTCGGTGCAGCGCCGGCGATGGCGGCGAGGGTCTTGTTGTCGAACACCACATACGCGGGCTTGCCGTCACGCAGGTCGTTGCGCAGGTCGCGCAGCGCGGCGAACCGTTGCTGCCCGGCGGCGTCGAGGTCGGCGGCCGGGTCACCGGGCTTCGGCGTCGAACGTGTCGACACCGCAGCGGGCGCAGGGCGGTGCGACGACACGATGCGGCGCTGCTGGGGGTCGGTGGACGGCTCGGTCGTCAGCTCGGCCACGAACGGGCTCGGATCGGCCCCCGTGACGATCGTGGCGTGGCTGCTCGCGCGCGTGATCGCCACGTGGAAGAGCCTGCGTTCCTCCTCGACGTCCTCGGCGAGCCGATGGGGGTACTGATCGACATCGGCGAGGTGCACCACGACGTGCGGCCACTCCTGCCCCTTGACGCGGTGCACCGTGGAGAGCAGCACGCCCCCCGGAGCGCGCGTCACCGCAAGCTGTGATCGCAGCCACCGCTCGAACGTGGAGGGGTCGTCGTGGAGTGCTGCCAGGTGCGTCACGGCCGTGAGGTCGTCGCCCTGGGCCGAGCGGTTCATGCCGCGCCGGTTCGCGTCGAGCGTCGCCACCGACCCGGCGAGCCCGATGTCGTCGATCAGCATCAGCACCACGTCGGATGTGGTGGCGCCGGCCTGAACCGCCTTCTGCAACGTCTGGATGTCAGCGGCGAAGTCGACCACCCGCTCGGCGTCACGATCGTTGGTGAGCCGTCCTGCGAGCCGGTTGAGATCGACCACGCTCCCCTGTTCGGACACCCAGTCGGTGATCCGCGGATGGAACGACCGCGATGGCCGGCGAAGCGCCTCGCGGATGTCGTCGGGTGCGAACGACCCACCGCGACCCGCGACCGCCAGTCGCAACCACGCGAGCACGGTGCGAACGGCGGTGCGATCGACGAACTCGAGACCGACACCGCCGGTGATCGGGATCCCCGCTGACACGAGCGCGACTTGGACGGGGGCGAGCAGTGCATTGACCCGTGCGAGCACCGCCACCTCGTCGGGCCGCGCTCCACCGGCGATCGCGTCGTGCACGGCGCGACGCGAGGCACCCACTGCGTCGACGCCCCCGTCGATCGTCCACCCTCCCGGGTCGGTCGAGGAGGACCGGATGGTCTTCGGAACACGCCGGTCGTTGTGACGCAACAGCCGGTCGACGACCTCGACGATGCCTGCGGGGCACCGGTAGTTGACTTCGAGCGGGTGTGACCCGGACCCCGGAAACAACTCGGCGAAGTCGATCAGCCACGCGGGGTCGGCACCGTTGTAGCCGTAGATCGTCTGGTCGTCGTCGCCGACGCCGAAGACCGCTCCGCCCGGCGACGACAGCAATCGGATCAGGAGGAGGTGCGCCGGCGTCAGGTCCTGGAACTCGTCGACGAGCATGATGCGACACGCCTGCTGCGCCACCCGGCGGGCGCGGGGGTCGCGCAGCAGTACGAGCAACGCCCGGTAGATCTGGTCGTCGAAGTCGACGGCACCGCGCCGTTCGAGCGTCGCTCGGTAGCTCGGCCAGGTCTCGGCGAGGCCGTCGACGTCACCGGCGTAGCGCCCCTCGACCTCGTCGGGATCGACGAGCCCCAGGCGGATCACCGTCAGCGCCTCGATCCACGGGCCGATCGGGTCGCTGTTGCGACGACGGGGGAACGAGACGAGATCGCCGATGATGCGCCGGACATCGGGTTCGTCGATCGTGCGCCACCTGGTGGGCTGGGGCGCGAACGGCGGCGTGCCGTTGACGATCGCGAGGGCGATGGCGTTGAGCGTGCGCACCTGGAGGCCGGGGAGGTCGGCGGTCCGCTCGACCATCTCCTCCTGGGCGCGCTTGTTGAACGCCACCAGGCTCACCGCGCTCGGTGGCAGTTGCCAGTGGGTGAGCAGGTGCCGCGCCCGCTCGGTGAGCACCCGGGTCTTGCCGGATCCGGCCGGTGCGATGATGCGGGCGCCACCGCCTCGATGGGTCACCGCAGCGAGCTGATCGGGAGCCAGATCGGCAGCACTCTGATTGTCGCCGAACGGTCGCAACGATGCGTGCTCGATCGCCACCGCGTGGACGACCGGAAGACCGTCGAGGCGCTCGGTGTGGCGGACCGGACCGCCATCGAGCCACACGACCGTCCCGTCGGGCAGTTCGACATCACCGACCCCGTCGACCACGCCGTCGAACAGCTCGATCGGCCGCGCGCCGGCGGCGACCGCTCGGTCGAGCACACCCCACACCGGCCGGTCGACGACTCGGTGATCGACGCTGTTGGACCACACGAGGTGATGGAGTTCCTCGAGGTCGAACGCGAACGTGGGGCCGAGTTCGTACGGAGCCGCCTCGGTCATCAGCATCGGCTCGCGCTCGAACGGGGCGGCGAGTTCGATCACGAGCCGCTCGCGGGCGTGGTGAGCCGCCCGCAGCGCAGCGAGGCAACGCTCGGGCCGAGCGAGCGACGAGTCGTCGACGACGAGACGCTGGGCGTCGGCCCAGGGTGGCGGCACCGCACCGCCGGGCTCGATGACGAGGTGACGACCGAGTGCGTCGGGACCCGCTCCCGCGGCGGCGACCCCGCGGGGGATGTCGCGCGTGGGAGCATCCGCCGCGGCGGCCCGCCGGGTTGCGACGGGTCGGTTGGACCGCGCCGGAGGCGCCTCGTCGAACGAGTCCTCGACGGTCCCTGCGTCATCGAACGGGAGCGGATCGTCGCCGGACCCCGGCACGTCCTGACGGCCGTTGTCCTGCCAGCACTGTCGGACCTCGGCCGGTGAACCGTGCTCTCCGTTGCAGTAGGCACACGCGATCGCCATCGGTTCGACCTTACCGAACCAGGCGATCGATCGCACACATGTTCGGTTCCCCAGGGGGCAGACTGGCGTCATGGCGGAACCGCAGCGTCCGGAACTCGTGCTCATCCGCCACGGCGAGACCGAATGGAGCAGGGAACGCAAGCACACCGGACGCACCGACATCGCACTGACCGAGCACGGCCGGGCGCAGGCTCGACACATCTCGGAGGCCGTCGAGTCGTTCGACTTCACCCACGAGTTCTCGAGTCCGCTGTCGCGCGCCCTCGAAACCGCCCGCCTGGTCGGCCTCGACCCGCAGATCGAGCCCGCCCTGCTCGAATGGGACTACGGCCGGTACGAAGGGCTGACCACCGCCGAGATCCGTGTCACCGAGCCCGGATGGTCGGTGTGGACCCATCCGATGCACGGCGGCGAGGCGATCGGGGACGTTGCGGCCAGGGTCGATGGCCTCCTCGAGCGTCTCGTCGGCTTCGACGGTCCGATCGCGCTCGTCGCGCATGCCCACCTCCTGCGGATCCTCGGAGCGCGATGGCTCGAACTCGACGCCGTCGAGGGCCGTCGGTTCACACTCGACACCGCCACCATCTCGATTTTGGGGTGGGAGCGGGAGAACCGGGTGGTCCGCCGATGGAACGACCCGTGCGGTTCGGGCTGAGCGCCTCCGGCGTCACCAGGCGATCTCGGGGAACCCGTACGTGACACAGAGGCCGGCCCCGTTGACGATGATCAGCGAGGCGATGATCGCCGACACCGCCACCACCCGTGGCCGCGTGCGCCTGACGGATCCGGGCACCGGCATGTACCACTCCGGAAGCAGCGCCACCTCGGTTGCAGGCACACCGAACGGGACAGCGTCGTCAGCGATCGGCGCGTCGGGGTCGGCTGCCAGTGCCAGTTCGGCGAGTTCGTCGTCGGTGAACACGTCCACGGGGTTCAACGTACCGCCGATGAAGAGCGCGAGCCCGACCGTTCCCCGACATCACCGCGCATCGGATGGTCAGGAGATCAGCGGCCGTCTGGTGATGCGGCGGCCGAGGTTCCGCACCGGTGTCCTCACGGCCTCCAGACCCAGGTAGAACGCCGGGAAGCACAGCAGCACGAAGAACGTCGAGCTGACCAGTCCGCCGATCAGCGTGAAGCCGAGCGACTCCCAGAACGGGTCGCTCAGCGCGAGCGGGAGCAGACCGACCACCGTCGTGAGGGTCGTCGCAACCAGCGGGCGGAAACGACGCGTCACGGCGTCCTGGATGGCGGCACCGGGCGTCGCACCACTTCGTCGGGCGCGATTGGCTGCATCGACCAGGAGGATCGTGTTGTTGACCGCCACCCCGATCAGGGCGATGAACCCGACGGTGACGAGGAAACTCAGCGGGTTGTCGGTGGCCGACAGGATCGTGAACACGCCGAGGAAGCTGAACGGGATCGCCAGGAAGATCAGCAGCGACTGCGCCAACGACCGGAACTGCAGCGTGATCACGACGAGCATCAGCACCAGCGCCACCAGGCCCACCACCCCGAGTGCAGCGAAGTCGTCTTGATTGTCCGACTCGAGCCCGAAGTCGAAGCTGAGCGCGTCCGCCGCAAGGCCCCGCGACTCCAACTCGGCGGCCGGGTACAGACCAGCGAGATGGTCCTCGGTGGCGTTGAGATTACTGGTCACCTCGTCGGTGTCGTACTTCGCCCGCACCTCGAGGTAGCGGTCCCCGTCGGTGCGGGCGATCTCGCCGTCGGTCGAGATGATCGAGTCGATGATCGTCACGTCGCCACCGTCGAGATCGAGCCCGAGCAGTTCGGCGCGGATCTCCTCGGCGAGCGCCTGTCCCTCGGCGACGGTCGCATCGACGACGGCGATCTGCGCGGCGAACGGGAACTCGACGACCGGCGGACCGTTCTCGGACGCGCCGACGGTGATGCGCGCCCCGGCGATCTCGGCGACGCCGGCCTCGATCTGCTCGACGAACTCCGGTGCGGTCGGACGCCCACCGATCGGGGTCAGGTCGATCACGGTCTCGGTCAGCCGTTCGTTGCCGCGCAGGTACTGCGAGCGGTCGAGCTCATCGCCGAGCACCGACAGCACGACGGCATCGATCTCGTCGGCGATGGCCTCGGCCCCCTCCAGCGTGGTTCCCGGAGGGAACTCGGCGTTGATGGCGAGGCCGGTGGCGTCCTTGCCGGCCGGGAAGATCGAGAATCCGAGGGTGCCGGCGATCGAGCCCGCGAACATGACCATCACGATGGCGAACGCGGCGAGACCCCAGCCGACGGCCCATCCCTTCGGTCCGTTGCCAGACGGGTACGCCGCCAGGCGTCCCGCGCCACGTGAGAGCCGTCGTTCGACCTTGGCGACCGGGTTGCGGACCGGCCGGTCGTTGACGAGGAACACCCGGGCGATCGCCGGGATGAAGACGATCGAGAACAGGAACGACAGCAGCAGGGTGACGATCACCGTCGTCGGGATCGGCCGGATGAACTCGCCGAGAATGCCACCGACGAACAGCATCGGGGAGAACACGACCACCGTGGTGAGCGTGCCGGCGAAGGACGCCGACCCGACCCGGTCGATGGCGGCGCGGATCACACCGACCGGTTCGTCGCTCGCTTCCCGGTTGGCGTCGATCGACTCCGAGATCACGATCGCATCGTCGACGATCAACCCGAGCGTGAGGATCAGACCGAACAGCGTGATCGTGTTCAGCGAATAGCCGATGCCCCACAGACCGGCCAGCGATCCCAACGTCACCAGTGCCATGAACCCGGCGGTCAGCACTGCGACCCGCCATCCGATCAGGATCAAGCTCACGATCGCCACCGCAGCGAGACCGGTGAGCAGGTTGGTGGTCAGCGACGAGAGCTGCGACCGCACGCCCGTGGCGAAGTCCGCGGTGACGAACGCCTCGTAGCCCTCTGCGACCGGGGAACCGGCGCTCGCGAGGAGCCCGTCGAGCCGATCGCTGAACTCCAGCACGTCGAGGCGGTCGTCGGCCTCGCGGACGATGCCGATGCCGACGGCATCCTGATAACCATCACTCGAGAGCGCAACGCGCGTGAAACGCGTCTGGCGGATCTCGTCCTCCCCGGTCGTCGGGTCGATCGACTCGGTGACGAGGTTGCGGACGTCGGCAGCGGCGATCGAGCCGTCCGATGCCAGGTACTGCGCGAGCGAGGCGGCCTGCTCCTCGAGTTCGACCGCGGTTGCGTCGGGTGGACCCACGATCGACACCAGCGAGTCGTACTGCCCGACGAGCTTGGCGGCATTGACGGCGTTGTACAGGACGTCCGCACCCTCTGGCACCTCGACGCCCAGGGCGACGAGGGCCTCCGTCCCGACGTCGGAGCCGATGTCCGATTCGAACTCGACGACGACGGCGAAGGAGCTCGGTCGTGCCTGCGATTCGACGGACTCGACGCCCTCGACCTGCGAGAACGCGTCGACGAGCGGCCCGACGAGCTCGTCGTCGACCACCTCTGCGTCGTCGACGAACCACGTTCCCGACACGATCGAGATCGGCGTGTTGATCGGCGGGAAACCTTCCCGGTTCAACCCGAACCCGAACGCCGACACACCGGCGAACACCACGACCGTCAACAACCCGAGCGTCAGCTTCCAGCGCTCCGTGAAGAACAGGGCGATCGTCGTGATGATCGACCTGCGGGTGGACGGCGTGGACGGGGTGGACGGTGCGCGCATCAGGTCTGCTCCGGGGTCAGGGGCATGAAGGAGTCAGGCGGTGGCCTGCCCTCTTCTACGGGACGACGCCGCATTCCGGATGACCCACTGGTCGTGGGCGCCCCGTCGGGTGCCCGCCGTGCGCCGGGTCGCCTCAGGTGCCGGTGAACTCTGCGGGTCGACGCTCGAGGAACGCCGCGACGCCTTCGCGGTGGTCGTCGCTCCTGAAGCAAGCCGCCAGCGCCGCCGTGTGGCGGGCCATGTGGTCGCCGACCGGGGCCGTCAGACCCTCGTGGACCAGCGACTTGACCAGGCCGAGGCTGTGCGGCGATCCAGCGGCGATCGCGTTCGCCAGATCCATGGCACGAGCCAGCACGTCGTCGCTGTCGACGACGTCGAGGACGTACCCGAGACGCAGCGCCTCGGCAGCGTCGATCATCTCACCGGTGTAGAGCAACCGCAGCGCCTGCTGCACTCCGACGATGCGTGGCAGGAGCCAGGTTCCGGCTCCCGTGTCGGGTACGAGGCCACGGTGGACGAAGTTCCATGCGAATCGGGCCTGTGTACTGGCGAGGCGGAGGTCGCACTGCGACGAGAACTCCGCGCCCATCCCGACAGCCGGTCCGTCGATCGCACCGACCGTCGGCTTGCGCGCCTGGGCGATCGGCCACCACTTGTGCCGCTCGTCGGCTTCGCCCCGCAGCCCACGGACCTCCCCGGGCACCGTTGCCAGGTCGGCGAGATCGGTGCCCGCACAGAACGCGCCGGGGACGCCGGTGATCAACAGCACGGTCGTGTCCGGGTCGTCGTCGGCGCGCCCGACGGTCTCGATGAACTCGCCCAGCATCGCGTAGGTCATCGCATTGCGTTTCTCGGGGCGGTCGATCGTGATCACTCCGACCTTGCCCTCGACGTGATAGCGGATCAGCTCGTCACCCATGGCGTGACCGTATCGATCGCCGCCCCACACGATCGATCCGTGGCGCGCCCCGTCGGTCGTTCAGGAGCAGCCGCTGGTGCTGCCGCAGCTCGTGCAGACGTAACAGCTGCCGGCGCGGATCATCGAGATCCCGCAGGTCATGCACATCGGGGCATCGTTGACCGGTCGCAGCTCGCTCACCGGGGCGGGGGCGGGCTCCGGCTCGTCGTCGAACAGCGTCATCGACTTCGGATCGGGCGCGAGGTCCGACCCCTGGCTCGTGGGAGTCACCTGCTCCTCGACACCGGGCAGGGTGGGTTGGAGGCGCTCGTCGACCGAGAAGATGCCGAGTTCCGCCCGCTCGTCGTACGACATGTACTCGATCGCCAGACGGCGGAACAGGTAGTCCATGATCGACGAGGCGAAGCGGATGTCGGGATCGTCGGTCATCCCAGCGGGCTCGAACCGCATGTTGGTGAATGCCTCGACGAACGCCCGCAGCGGCACGCCGTACTGCAGTCCGTAGCTCACCGACTTGGCGAAGGCATCCATCACACCGGCCATCGTCGAGCCCTGCTTCGACACCGTGAGGAAGATCTCACCCGGCTGGCCGTCGTCGTACTCGCCGATCGTCGCGAACCCCTTGCAGTCGGCCACACGGAACTCGAACGTCCGGCCGCGGCGCGTGCGCGGCATCTTCTGGCGCACGGGGTGATGCACGACGCGCTCGACGCGCTCGACCTCGGGTGTCTCGACGGGGTCGCCCTTCGCCTTCGACGTCGACAACGGCTGGCCGAGCTTGCAGTTGTCGCGGTAGATCGCCACCGACTTCAAACCCAGTTGCCAGGCCAGCATGTGCAGCCCTTCGACGTCCTCGACGGTCACGTCCTCAGGCATGTTCACGGTCTTGCTGATGCCGCCGCTGACGAACGGTTGGACGGCGCCCATCATCCGGACGTGACCTTCGTAGTGGATCGTGTTGTCACCCATCGAGCAGGCGAACACGGCCAGATGATCGGCGGCGAGGTGCGGCGCGCCGATCACCGACATGTGCTCGTCGATGTACGCCACGATGTCGTCGACCTGAACCGGCGTGTAACCGAGTCGACGCAGCGCCCGCGGGATCGTCTGGTTGACGATCGACATCGTGCCGCCGCCGACGAGTTTCTTCGTCTTGACGAGCGCGAGGTCCGGTTCGATGCCGGTGGTGTCGCAGTCCATCGCCAGCCCGATGGTGCCGGTGGGCGCGATCACGACCGCCTGGCTGTTGCGCACGCCGTGGACCGCACCGTCATGCAGCGCGGTGTCCCACGCTTTGAGCCCCGCGTCGAGGAGGTCGTCGGGGACCACCCCCGCGTCGGTCAGTGCCTCCGCCGCCCGGCGATGCATCCCGAGGACGCCGAGCATCGCCTCGGACTCCTGAGCGAACCCGTCGAACGGGCCGACGCGGGCGGCCGTGCGCGCACTCGTGGCGTATGCCGAACCGGCCATCAGCGAGGTGATCGCACCGGCCCACGCCCGCCCCTCGTCGGAGTCGTAGGGCAGCCCGAGGGCCATCAGCAGCGCCCCGAGGTTGGCGTAACCGAGCCCGAGCTGGCGCAGTGCCCGTGTGGTGTCGCCGATCTTCTCGGTGGGATAGTCGGCGCGCCCGACCAGGATCTCCTGCGCGGTGACCAGGGTCTGCACCGTGTGCACGAACGCCCCCACGTCGAACCCGCCATCGTCCTGGAGGTACTTCAGCAGGTTGATCGACGCGAGGTTGCACGCGCTGTTGTCGACGTGAAAATACTCCGAGCAGTTGCGTACGACCACGCCGTTCACCACGTAGGAGTGGTTGCGTGGTTCCGACAGGTTGTACGTCAATTCGATGCCTTCGTCGCTGCGCTCGACGAGCCGGATCGAGGTGTCGACGTCGTACACGTCGTGACCGATGACCGCGGTGCGCAGCGTCGTCGCCTTGCGCGACAACGAGAAACCGATCTCCGAAGCGAAGCGGTGCAAGCTGCGACCCGTGATGCGGAGGTCGAACGACGCCTTGTTGACGTAGGTCGCCGTCGAACCGTCCTTGCGCTCGTGCGAGAACGACCTCGACCCAGCGCGCATGACGTTGTCGATGCGCGACGAGATCCCGAACGTGGACAGCAGTCGTTGTGCTCCACGCAACAGCTCGATCGAGATCGAGCCGAGCCCGACGTAGGACCCCTTCTGGGGGTTGTGCACGGCGCAGCCGTCGGCGTCGAACAAGCCCCGCAGGAAGCCTGCGACGATCTCTGGCGGCGCCTGCTCGATCGACCACGGAACCGTCTTGTGCTCTCCGGTCACCGACGTGACACCGAGCGCCTCGAGGTACCTCTTCAACGCCCGGCGGGTGAGTCGTAGCTGGACGGTCCCGTTCTCCTGCTCGCTGAGCTTGATCGGGCGACCCGCGTTGAACTCCTCGAGGAGCGTCTGGTGGATCGGGAGGATCTCGTCGCGAACATCAGCGGAGCCGTAGATCGTCACGGTCGATGACCCAGACGTCGACCCATCGCCGATCAGCCACCCCAGGTAGTGGGCGAACCCGTCGCTCCACACATCCGGCAACTCGAGGGGGAGATCGCGGTCGCCCTTCGTGCGGTCGTCGTCGCCGTCGGACGACACAGGAATCGACCAGTCGGCGCCGAGTGCCGCGGCGGGCAGGTCGAGCGAACGAACCCGATCGTCAGGAGTGAGATCCTGAGCCTCGACGTAGCCGCGGTCGAGCGTGAAGATGCGATGGGACGGGGTACAGCGAAGTTCCATGCCGTTGCTGAACCGCAGGCGCTGGATGGGGTTCCTGCCCGTGATCATGTAGGCCTCGGGAGTGGTCAGGTGCATGTCCTGGGCAGGTGCCTCGGCGTGGGTGACGTCGTGGGTCCACACCCTGAACTCCTCACCGGTGTTCGCCCGAGCGAACAACTCGTCGAACCGGATCAGGCCCTTGTCGGTGTGAACGAGCGAGTCGCCCGTGAAGCATGGATTGCTGGCGGTGATCCGGCCGTGGTTCGGGGCGGTGTGCCAACGGTTGATCGTGGTGTCGAACTGGAGGCCGGGGTCGGCGCACTCCCATGCAGCTTCGGCGATCTCGCGCCACAGGGTGCGTGCCTTCACGGTGCGCAGCACCTCGCCGGTGGTCACCGCGATGAGGTCCCAGTCGGCGTCGTCGACGACGGCCTGCATGAACTCGTCGGTGACCCGCACCGAGTTGTTGGCGTTCTGGTACTGCACCGAGAACGAGTCGGCACCGTCGAGACCCATGTCGAAACCGGCGTCGCTCAGCGCCCGGGCCTTGCGCTCCTCCTTGGCCTTGGCCCACACGAACTGCTCCACGTCGGGATGCTCGGCGTCGAGGATCACCATCTTGGCCGCGCGCCTGGTCTTGCCACCGGACTTGATCGTTCCCGCCGACGCATCGGCGCCGCGCATGAAGCTCACCGGCCCCGACGCCGTCCCGCCACCCTCGAGCGGCTCGAACGACGAGCGGATCCGCGACAGGTTGACGCCGGCGCCGGAGCCGCCCTTGAAGATGATCCCCTCCTCGCGGTACCAGTTGAGGATCGAGCTCATCTCGTCGTCGACGGCGAGGATGAAGCAGGCGCTCGCCTGCTGCGGCACGCCGGCAACACCGATGTTGAACCACACCGGGCTGTTGAAGGCGGCGCGCTGGGTGACGAGGACGTACTTCAACTCGGCCCGGAACGCATCGGCTTCAGCGCCCTCGAAGTAGCCATCGGCGACGCCCCAGTCGGCGATCGTGTCGACGATGCGGTCGACGACCTGCTTGAGCGACCACTCCCGCTCCGGCGATCCCAGGGCACCACGGAAGTACTTCTGGGCCACGATGTTCGTGGCGTTCTGCGACCATGTGATCGGGAACTCGACACCGAGCTGTTCGAACGCCACCGACCCGTCGATCCAGTTGGTGAGCCGGGCGTCGCGACGCTCCCACACGACCTCGTCGTACGGGTCGACGCCCGCCGACGTGAAGAGGCGCCCGAGCCCGATGGTGCCGTCTGCGATCCGGTCAGCTTCGAGCGTCATGGTGTTCCTCCGAGAGTCGAGTGATTCCAAACTACAGCCGTGTCGGCCACGGCCCACCGAGCCGACGATGCACACCGTTCGGACGCGAACCGCCGACCACGGCGCGGCGTCACAGGTCGAGGGCACACCCCAAGCGAACGCCTCCTGGGCATCTGAGCGATGCCGGCGCTCGCCGTCTCATCCGTGCGTCGCGCCGTGGTCGGCACTGGGAGCGCACTCTACGGAGCGCAGCCTGTGAGGGGAAAGAGGGACAACCATGTGAATTTCGGTGACATGGAGGCGGACAGCATGTGGACACGAGGTGAACAACCTCGGGTTGTCCACATGGACACACCTGCCCGTGCAGATGCAAATCAGCTCGCGGGCGCCACCCCGACCGGGATCCCGTTGAGCACCGACGTACCCGACAGCGGGTCGATCGCCTCGTCGTCGGACAGCACGTTGGAGTTGACCCCGGCGTGCTCGGCGGCCACCCGAAGCTGCGCTCCCGGTACGTCGTGGCCCCAGCCGTGCGGCAGGCTGACCACCCCTGGCCGGATCGACTCGGTCACCTCGACCGGCACGGTCACCTCACCGACTCGCGAGGTCACCGTCGCCGCCGCGCCGTCGACGAGGCCGAGCGAGGTGGCATCGTCGGGGTGTACCTGCAGGGTGCAGCGGGGCCGGCCCTTCACGAGCACCTTGACGTTGTGCATCCACGAGTTGTTGCTGCGCAGGTGGCGACGGCCCACCAACACCAGCTCGCGGGTGGCCAGATCGTCGGCGGCCGCCGCGAGCCGATCGAGGTCGGCGACGAATGGCTCCGGCGACAATTCGATCCGTCCACTGGGCGTGCGAAGGATCTCGGGGATCCGCGGTTCGAGCGCACCGAAGTCACGACCGTGCGGCCGGGCGATCAGGTCGTCGAGCGAGGTGCCGTCGGGATCGACGCCGAAGCCGTCACCGTACGGACCGGTGCGCAGCATGAAGTCGAGCATCCGCTCCGGTCCGCGCCGCCCGGAGGCGGTCAGCTCGGCGAGCAGCTCGTCGGGGTCACGGCCGGAGACGATCGAGTACTCGTTGGTCACGGCACCGCGAACGATCGCCTCGATCGCTGCGTCGTCCGCCATCGAGGCGTCGACATCGGGTCCGAGGCCCTGTGCGATCGCCGTGAGCTTGGCGATGATCTCCCACTCGTCGGGCTGGCCGTCGTCGAGCGGCAGCACCGGTGGTGAATAGTTGGCCACGTTGCGGACGGCGAACTGGAGCAGCAACAGGTCGTAGTGGCTGCGTTGGAGCTGTGAGGGAGGCGGCAGGATCACGTCGGCGTGACAGGTCGTCTCGTTGAGGTAGAGATCGATGCTCACCATGAAGTCGAGCTGGTCGAGACTGCGGGCGAGCTGTTCGCTGTTCGGCGTGGACAGCACCGGGTTCCCGGCGACGGTGACGAGGGCACGGATCTGACCCTCGCCGGGTGTGAGGATCTCCTCGGCAAGCACGCTCACCGGATACTCCCCCATCACCTCAGGATGGCCGCTCACCCTGCTGTGGCCACGCCCGACGGAGAAGCCTCGCCCCGATCCGGGCTTGCCCCGCGTGGTCGCTCCACCCGCGACCGGGAGTGGGAACATCGAGCCTCCGGGCCGATCGAGGTTGCCGCTGAGGATGTTGACCACGTCGATGAGCCACGATGCCGTCGACCCGAACTCGGTGGTGGTCGTGCCGATCCTCCCGTAGACCGCCGCCGTGGGCGCCGACGCAAGTTCTCGGGCGAGCCGTCGGATGGTCTCGGCGGGGATCCCGGTGGGCGCTTCCGCGAACTCGGCGGTGAACGGCGCGAGGGCTGCCCGGAGGGCGTCGAGGCCGGCGAGGTGGGCGGTGATGTGCTCACCGGGGTCGGCGAGGCCCTCCTCGAACATCGTGTGGGCGATCGCCGCAAGGAGCAGCGCGTCCGCGCCGGGTCTGATCGACACCCATTCGTCGGCCTCCTCGGCGGTCCGCGACAGGCGCGGATCGACCACGACGAACTTGCCGCCGCGAGCGCGCACGGCCTCGATGCGACCCGGGAAGTCGGGTGCCGTGCAGACGCTGCCGTTCGAGGCGTACGGGTTGGCCCCGAGGATCATCAGGTAGTCGGTCCGATCGAGGTCGGGCACCGGGATCGCCACCGGCGATCCGAAGACGTGGCCCGACGCGACATGCCGTGGCATCTGATCGACCGTCGACGCACTGAACCGATGCTTCGTGCCCAGCCCGGTCAGCAACACGCGCGAGAACGTCATCGCCGAGAGGCTGTGGGCGGTGGGGTTCCCCACGTACGCGGCGAGCGCTCCCCGGCCGTGAGCGGAGATCACCCCGCCGAGTCCTTCGTCGATCGCCCTCCACGCTTCGCCCCAGGTGGCCGGCACGTGGACACCGTTGCGCTTCACCATCGGCGAACGAAGTCGATCTGGATCCTCGTGGAGCTGCTTGAGCGTCGACCCCTTCGGACAGAGGTAGCCCTTGGAGAACACGTCGAGGCGATCACCGCGGATGCGCTGCACATCCTCGCCACCCGCACCGTCGGAGCGAAGGGTGATCTCGAGCCCGCAGCTGGCCTCGCAGAGCGGGCAGGTGCGGAACGCAGTGCGGGTCGTGGACGCGACATCGGGCATGCGCCCATCGTCGCAGACTGCATCGAGCGCGGACGCAGCGGTCCACAGCGACCATGATGGCGACATGCGCCGACTGCTCCCCGAGCCCGCCGACGACATCAGCGTGGATGCCGCGTACTCGGCGCCGCTCGGCGTTCACCCCGATCGACCCTGGGTCGGCCTGTGCATGGTGTCGTCGATCGACGGATCGACGGCGGTGGATGGCGTGTCCGCAGGGCTGTCGAGCCCGACCGACACCGCCGTGCTCTGGCGGCTGCGGCACCTCGCCGACGTGATCGTCGTCGGCGCCGGCACCGCGCGCGACGAGGGGTACGGACCACCGCGCAAGGAGGGCCAGCGCATCGGAGTGGTCACACGCGCGGGCCGAATCGACCTGGGCAGCGCGCTGTTCACGTCCGGAGCCGGCTTCCTGATCACCACCGAGGACGCCACGTTCGACACCAAGGGCATCGACGTGATCCGCGCCGGCGTCGAATCGGTCGACCTCGGCGAGGCGGTACGTCGCCTCGTGCAACTCGTGCCGGTGTGCAGCGTGGTGCAGGCCGAGGGCGGTGCGCGTCTGAACAGTGCCCTCCTCGACGCCGATGTCATCGACGAGATCAACCTCACGACGTCGGCGGCGGCCGTCGGCGGGGACGGGCCCCGACTCGCGAGCGGCGCAGCCGATCATCAGCACCGCTTCGATCTGCGTCAGCTGGCGATCGACGAGGAATCGTTCCTGTACACCCGCTGGTTACGTCGGCGTGGCTGACTTCTCGAGCAGCGCCAGCTCCCGATGGAAGTCGGAGGCGCCGTCGAAGTCCTTGTACACGCTGGCGAATCGGAGATACGCCACCTCGTCGACCGACCGAAGCTGATCGAGGACCGCAACTCCGACCGTTGCGCTCGTGACGGTCGAGCCGTGCAGGCGCACCGTGTCCTCGACCCGACCGGCGATCTCGGCGAGCTGGATGTCCGACACATTGCGGCCCTTGGTGGCGGCCGTGAGGCCACCGATCAGCTTCGCCCGATCGAACGGTTCGGTCCCACCGTGCGACTTCACCACGGTGAGCTGAGCATGGTCGACGCGCTCGAAGGTGGTGAAGCGATGCGAGCAGGCCAGGCACTCCCGGCGGCGGCGGATCGCCGTCCCTTCCTCGGCCACACGCGAGTCGACGACCTTGGTGTCGTCATGGCGGCAGGATGGGCAGAACACGTTCCGGAGGCTATCTCGCTCCCTGTGCGTGCGCCGGTCGGCGCTGATGCATGCCCGGCGGTGCGATGATCAGGGCAGCCGGATCGCCTGGCCGACCAGTACGTCCGTGCCGCCGTTGAGGCTGATCAGGGCGTCGACGTAACGATCGCGGCCGACCGGGCCCCGGTACAGGTCGGCGATCGACCAGAGGCTGTCGCCGGCGACTGCAACGTGGATCGACCGCACCAGCTCGCCGGCCGCTGCGGTCGTCGTGACCTCGGAGGCCGCGGCAGGACGGCCCCCGAGGTCGACGAGCGCGCCGGCCGTCTGCACGGCGGCGACGGCGGCGGCCACCAGCACGGCGAGTGCGACGGCTGCGACCAGCGTGCGGCGCACCGTGTAGTTCGGCGTGGAGTAGTTCGGCATCGGGTGGTTCGGCGTCGGATGGTTCGGCGTCGGCCCACCCGGGCGACGCCTCGCCTCGCGCCCGGCGGCCGCCGGTCGGCTCCGGACGTGGGCCGGCATGCCGACCGTGCGCTGGAAGTTGCTCGCTGGGTGGAAGGTGGCCGTCATCGCTGCTCGCTCCGGTGGGTGCTGATCGTTCGGTCTGTTGCGTTCTGCCGCTGGCGCATTTCTCGGTGTGTTGTTCTGTTCGTGGTCGAGATACCAACAGGTGTTCGTAGAACGGCTGTTCGTAGTCAACCATCGGCCGGACCGGGATGTCAACCCTCGATCGAACAATTGTTTGCCAAACAGATGTTTGACCGCTCGCCCACCGGTCCGTACACTGTTCGTATGGCACCCACGATCAGCACGCGGCAGCGAGACATCCTCGAGTTCATCGAACAACAGATCCGCGAACGCGGCTATCCGCCATCGGTCCGAGAGATCGGTGACGCCGTCGGCCTCACCTCGCCGTCAACGGTGCACACCCACCTGAACACCCTCCAGCGGCTCGGCTACCTTCGCCGCGATCCCACCAAACCCCGTGCGATCGAGGTGCGCTACGACACCAACAGCGGAGCGATGATGGAACGGCGCCCGGTTCGCCACGTGCCGCTCGTCGGCGACGTCGCAGCGGGCACCGATGTCCTCGCCGAGGAGAACGTCGAGGAGTTGCTGCCCGTTCCCGTCGACTTCACCGGCGACGGCGAGCTGTTCATGCTTCGGGTGCGCGGCGAGTCGATGATCGAACTCGGGATCCTCGACGGCGACTTCGTCGTCGCCACCCAGATCGCCAACCCGAACAACGGCGACATCGTGGTCGCCGGCATCCCGGGCGGCGAAGCGACGATCAAGACCTACAGCCGCTCGGGCGCTCAGGTCACGCTGACGCCGGCCAACTCGACGATGGAACCGATGGAGTTCAGCGCCGACGAGGTGGAGATCTACGGCAAGGTCGTCACCGTCATGCGTCGCTACTGAGCGACGGCGGCCCCCATCCCGGGGGCGACGGCGGCCGCACCGGCGACGGAGGAACCGGCGCCGGCTCCAGCGGTGGCCGGCCGGCCGGTGGACTCGCCGGCTGCGTCGCCGGTGGGGTCGGAATCGGCGGACCGGCAGGGCCGGTTGCACCGGTCGTCGGCGGCGGGGCCGGAAACCCGGGCGGGCTCGTCGGCCATCCCGGCGCTGGTTGCCAGGGCGCGTCGGCATCGCTGGGCGGAGCAGGGCGACGGCTGCCGAGCACCAGCAGCACGCCGCCGACCATGAGTGCGGCGATCGCGGTGAACACCGCCGACCAGCGCAGGAGACCGACGCCGTCGTCGGGATCCCCGCCGACCGCAATGGCGAACGCGTCGCCGTCGGCGACGACCGTCAACACGTGATCGCCGGGCTCGGTGATCTCGACGACGCCCGTGGAGGTCCCCGCGAACGTGCCGGTGTCGTAGTCGACACCGCTGCTCGCCTCGATGGTCACCGGGGCGCCCTCGGCGTCGACGAGCGACACGTCGACCACGAGGACGCCGTCGCGGTCGTACTCGACCGGCGCTGCACAGTCTCCAGTGAGGTCGTCGATGTTCCCGGTGGTCTCGATGTAGAGGGTGAAGGCGCCGGAACGATCGAAGTCGAGCGTGGTGGCGCACCCCGCGGGAGCCCGGGCGAAGCTCGCCACGTTGTCGTCGCGGCGTTGGCCCGCCGCATACCAGAGCGCTCCGGCCGCGACGAGACCGGCCACGAGCACCAGCACACCGACTACGAGCATCCACCCGCGCTTCGGCGACGCGTCGCTCATGGTCGGGCCGAGCCGGGTGACGAGTCGGGTGAAAGGCAGCGGTACAGCATCGTGGGGGTCAGCCGACTGCGGTCAACCGTTCGGCGACCAGTCGGATCCTGTCGTCTGGTTGTACCACGGCGACGCGCACGAACGGTGTCCCATCCGCGCCGTAGAACTCGCCAGGGCTCACGAGCGCACCACCGTCACGGGCGAGCCGCTCGGCATAGTCCCATCCGTCGGTCACCGGGATCCAGAGGTAGAAGGTGCCGTCGGGCAGCCCGACCGGCTCGCCCGACCAGTTCGACAGCACGGCTGCGAGCAGCTCGAGGCGACTGCGGTACCGGGCTCGTTGCTGCTCGACGTGTTCGTCGTCGTCGAGTGCTGCGGCGCCGGCCGCCTGTGCCGGGCCCGGCACCATCATCCCGACGTGCTTGCGGATCTCCTGGAGGTAGCCGACGAGCTCGGCGTCACCTGCGTAGAACCCGACGCGGACACCGGCGAGGTTCGACCGTTTCGACAGCGAATGCACGGCGACGACACCGTCGAGGCCGGATTCGAGGATCGTGCGGCCACGACCGGACCACGTGAACTCGACGTAGCACTCGTCGGAGAACACCGGCACGCCGTGCTCCCTCCCCCAGGCCGCAGCGGCATCGAGGTCGTCGAGCGCACCCGTCGGGTTGCTCGGGCTGTTCATCCACAGCACGAGCGCACGCTCGGCATCGGCGGCATCGATCGAGCCGAGGTCGAGTCGCCCGTCCGGTTGCGCTGGAACCGCAACAGCCCGGCAGCCCGCGAGGATCGCTCCCATCTCGTACGTCGGGTAGGCGATCGCGGGGTACAGCACGGTGTCGCGCGACGGATCGCGCAACTGCAACCACTGCGGGAGCGTGCCGACGAACTCCTTCGTCCCGATCGAGGCACCGATCTGGCCGACCGGAACGTCGACACCGAAGCGACGGTTCATCCACCGCCGTGCGGCATCACGGAACGACGCCGTGCCGATACTGGGCGGGTACGACCGTTCCGAGCCGCTCGACGCCAAGGCCTCGATCACACTCGGCGGCGGCGGGTCGAACGGCGTTCCGATCGAGAGGTCGACCGTGCCACCCTCGTGGGCCTCCGTCAGCGGGCGGAGCCGATCGAGGCGGTCGTACGGGTACGGCGGCGGGACGAAACCCTTCACGACCCGGCCGCTTCAGGCGTTGCGAACTCCGAGAGTCGACCGGCTGACGCGTCGGAGAGCCGGGCGCGCACGGTCCAGGCCTCGGTGCCGTCGCCGACCGACACGACCTCGCCCTCGCGGTGCACCGCAGCGAGGATGTCGCCGCGATCGTACGGAATGACGAGTTCGTGGACGACCGTCAGCGCCCGCAGTCGATCGGCCAGCGTTCTCAGGAACTCGTCGATTCCCTCGCCGGTGACGGCGGAGATCGCCACCGACCCCGGATGGTCGGCCACGAGTTCCTTGGCGACCCCCGGTGCGAGGTCGCACTTGTTGAACACGAGCAACTCGGGGACCGCCGCCGCGTCGATCTCGCCGAGCACCTGGTGGACCGCATCGATCTGAGCGATCGGATCCGGCGCGCTGGCGTCAACCACGTGGACCAGGTAGTCCGCCATCGCCGCGACCTCGAGCGTTCCCTTGAACGATTCGACCAGGCCGTGCGGCAGTCGGTTGATGAACCCGACCGTGTCGGACAGCAGCACGGGCTCACCGCCGGGGAGCGCGAGGCGACGCGTGGTGGGATCGAGCGTGGCGAACAGTCGGTCCTCGGCCAGCACGCCCGAGTCGGTGAGCCGGTTCAGCAGCGACGACTTGCCGGCATTGGTGTACCCGACGATTGCGACGGACGCCAGTCCGCTTCGCGATCGGCCCTTGCGCTGCAGTGAGCGGGTGTCGGCGAGCGAGTCGAGATCGCGTTCGAGCTTGTTGATGCGCCGCATGATGCGACGACGATCGACCTCGATCTTCGTCTCGCCGCCACCGAAACGCGCGCCCACACCACCGCGCTGCTGCGACAGCTTCGCGTCGGCACCGCGACGCAGTCGCGGGAGTCGGTAACGCAGAAGCGCGAGCTCGACCTGCGCCTTGCCCTCCAGCGTGTGGGCGTTCTGGCCGAAGATGTCGAGGATCACGGCCGTGCGGTCGATCGCCGTCCGGCCGAGCAGCTTCTCCAGGTTGTACTGCTGTCCGGGCGAGAGCTCGTTGTCGAACACGACGGTGTCGGCATCGACGGCGAGGCAGAGCTGCTTCAGCTCCTCGGCTTTGCCCTTGCCGACGCACCAGGTGTGATCAGGGGCGTCACGGCGCTGCACCATGCGCGCCACGGCGTCGGCGCCGGCGGTGTCGACAAGCAGCGCGAGTTCGTCGAGGCTGGCGTCGACGTCATCGTCGTCCTGGCCGGGAAGCGCGACGGCGACGAGCACGATCTTCTCACGGATCGTCCGGTCGATGAGCGTCCCGGCGAGTGCCTCGTTGTAGGGGGTGTTGCTCATGGCACCTCGATCTCGATCGTCGCAATGTGGGAGGCAGGGCCGCTGAGCACCGCTCGTGTCGGCGCCTCAGGGGCGAAACTCACCGTGGCCGTGCCCCCGTCCATGTGGACCACGACGTCACCGTCACCCCGTGCCACCAGCCCCCATGATCGGGCGGCGAATGCTGCCGCGCACGCACCGGTACCGCACGCCTCGGTGATCCCGGCACCGCGTTCGTGGACCCGCATCGTGATCGCGTTCGGCTCCGGGCCCGGCTCGATGATCTCGAGGTTGACCTGAGGCACCTGGCCACCCAGCAGCGCGAGATCGACGACGCCGACCTCGTCGACGCCGACGACACTGTGCGGGTTGCCGAGGCTCAGGTGGGCGACCGGCCGGTCGGGGTGGCACCCGAGCGCGGCCCAGCCGTCGGGTTCGGCGATCGTGGACACCTCACCCATCTCGACGCGCGCCTCGATCGTGGAGGGGTCACCGGTGGCGGTGAGGACGACGAGTCGGTCGCCGGCATCGGTGAGGATCAGTTGCTCGCTCAGATCGCCGCGCCGAGCCGCCAGCGCCTGCGCGAAGCAGCGGATGCCGTTTCCGCTCATCTCTGCGCGCGATCCATCCGCGTTGAAGAGGGTCATGCGGGCGGCGTGGCCCTCGGCCGATTCGGCCACCAGCAGGCCGTCGGCCCCGATCCCCCGGCGTCGATCGCACAGCCGTCGGGCCAGCGCGGCGAGATCGTCGACGTCTGGATGGAACACGACGAGGAAGTCGTTGCCGAGTCCGTGGTGCTTCGTGAGCGTCAGTGAGGTCATGTCTCGAGGGCCTCGACCACGACCGCTGCAGCCTCGGCCACTGGATCGCGCTCGATGTCGATCCAGCGTACGCGGGGATCGCGGCGGAACCATCGCTCCTGGCGGACGGCGAACTGTCGGGTGCGGGTGATGATCGTGTCGATCGCCTCATCCTGACCGATCCGGCCCTCCAGCAGGTCCAGGATTTCCTTGTAGCCGAGCGCCTGGGCCGCCGTTCGGGACAGCCCGCGAACGGCCAGCGTCTCGACTTCGGCGACGAGGCCGTCGTCGATCATGCGCCGCACCCGAGCGGCGATGCGTTCGGCGATCACCGGGCGTGGCCACCTCAGACCGATCTGAGCGACGTCGGAGTGCGGATAGTCGTCGACGCCGGGCCCGAACGAGCTGAACGGCCGGCCGCTGCCGATCGTCACCTCGAGCGCCCGCACGATGCGTCTCCGGTTCGTCGGCTCCATCTTCGCGGCCGCACCCGGATCGAGCTCGGCCAGGCGGGCGTGGAGCCTGGCCGTGTCGGTCTCGGATTCCAGTTCGGCGCGTACGTCGGGCCACTGCCCCGGCAGGTCGAAGTCGTCGATCACGACCCGGTGGTAGAGACCCGTGCCGCCGACGAGCAGCGCCCGACGACCGAGCGCATCGATCGTCTCGATCGCGGCGGCGTAGGCGGTGCGGAACTCGGCAACGGTGAAGTCGTCGGTCGCTTCGACGAGATCGAGCAGATGGTGGGGGATCTCGGCTCGCTCCGCCGCTGAGGGTTTCGCGGTGCCGATGTCCATCCCGCGGTACACCTGCATGCTGTCGATCGAGACGAGGTCGACGTCGCCGCACTCGCGTGCGACCGCCATCGCGACGGCGGACTTGCCGGATGCCGTCGAACCGACGAGCGCGACCCGGGGCGGTAGCCGGCGGCTCAGAGGTGCTCGCCCTCGGCGATGCGCTGGTGGTGGTGGATGACCTCCGCGACGATGAACCGGAGGAACTGCTCGGTGAAGACCGGGTCGAGGCCTGACTCCTCGGCGAGCGCGCGCAGCCGCTCGATCTGGACCCGCTCGCGGTCGGGGTCGGCGGGCGGCAGATCGACCGTCGCCTTGTACCGGCCGACCGCCTTGGTGATCTTGAACCGTTCGGCGAGCAGATGGACCAGGGCGGCGTCGATGTTGTCGATGCTGGCGCGGTACTCGGCCAGCTGCGGATCGACCTCGCTCATCTCGCCGACGCTACTTCCTCCCCCGACCCCGACCGCCCCCGCACCTGCCCCACCACCCCGAAAACTTGCGGGATCGGGTCGCTCAGCGACCGGTTTCCGCAAGATTTCGGTTGGGGGGTGGGGTGCGGGTGGACGTCAGAGCGCGGCGACGGGGATGCGGAGTCGGTGGGTCGGCTCCGACAGGAACTCGACGAAGCGGCCCGCGAGGAAGTGCGGCGCGCCGCGGGTGATCTCCACCGTGGCGTAGCTCCCGGTGCGCATGGGCCGCGGTGGCACGAAGTGGACCAACTTGTTCTGCCGGGTCCTCCCGCTCAGCACCGACGGATCGCGCTTGCTCGGTCCCTCGACCAGGACCTCCTCGATCCGGCCGACGCGCGCCTCGTGACGACGCAGGGCGGAGTGCTCCACCACCAGTCGAAGCCGCTCGAAACGCTCACCGGCGACGCCGGGATCGACGAAGTCGGCCTGCATCGACGCTGCCTCGGTGCCGTCACGGGGCGAGAACAGGAACGTGTAGGCGTAGTCGTACTCGGCGGCGGCAGCGACCTCGAGCGTCTGCTCGAAGTCTGCCTCGGTCTCGCCGGGGAAGCCGACGATGATGTCGGTCGACACGGCGAGATCGTCGATCGCCGACCGTGCCTCGTCGAGTCGGGCCAGATACCGCTCGGAGGTGTACCCGCGGTGCATCAGGGCCAGGACGCGGTCGCTGCCCGACTGCAGCGGGTAGTGGAGGTGCTCGCACACCGCAGCCGTCTGTGCCATCGCGGCGAACGTCTCGGTCCGCATGTCCTTGGGGTGCGGGCTGGTGTACCGCACCCGCCGGATGCCGTCGATCGCACCGACGTCGCGCAGCAGGTCGGCGAACAACGGACGCAGTCGGGCCGTGTCGTCGCCGGCCTGGCGTGCCGACAACTGCAGGTCGCGCCCGTAGCTGTTGACGTTCTGGCCGAGCAGCGTCACCTCGGTGACGCCTTCGGCAACCAGCTGGCCGACTTCTCCGAGGATCTCTTCGTACGGGCGGCTCATCTCCACGCCGCGCACGGACGGCACGATGCAGAACGCGCAGTTGTTGTCGCAACCGATCTGGATCGTGACCCAGGCGTTGTACGACGTGTCGCGCCGGGCCGGCAGGGTCGACGGGAACAGTGCCTGATCGTCGATCACGGCTTCGGTGAGGATCTCGGTGATCGGACGATCGGCACCGCGCGACTCGGCGAGGAGCTCCGCCGCCCGGTGCACGTTGTGCGTCCCCATCACCACGTCGACGTGGCCCGCACGCCGGGCGACCAGATCCTGGTCCTTCTGCGCGAGGCACCCGGACACGACGATCTGTCGCCCCTCGCGCTCCCCCTTCCACGTCTTGAGATGGCCGAGATTGCCGTAGAGCTTGTTGTCGGCGTTCTCGCGGATGCAGCAGGTGTTGAGCACGACCACGTCGGCGTCGGCCTCCGATTCGGCGCGAACGAGGCCGTCGGCCTCGAGGAGACCCGAAATGCGCTCGGAGTCGTGCTCGTTCATCTGGCACCCGTAGGTGCGCACGACATAGCTGCGGGACATGGGAGCCCAGGCTACCGATGGCGGTGCGTCGCGGGCTGCCGAGGCACCGGCGCCGCTATCGTCGCCGCCGTGCTCGCCATCCTCGTCGTCGACAACAACGATCTCTACCGGATCCTGTACTTCGTGCACCTGCTCGCGGCGATCGCCGCGTTCGGTCCGCTGTTCCTCTACCCACGGCTGCAACGGGCCGGCGCAACCGCCGACGTCGCTCGTCTGCACATGGTGTTGGTCTTCCCGGCGCTCGTGGTGCTCTGGGTCGCCGGTATGGGAATGGCCGGAGTGGGCAAGATCAGCCTCGTCGGCACCCCCTTCGTGACGGCGACGATCGTGCTGTGGCTGGCTGCCCTTGCGGTGAGCTGGTTCATGATCCGGCCGGCGCTGACCGAGACGGGCGATGACGCCCGCAAGATCATGGCGGCGGGCATCGGCATCACGCACGTGATCCTGGTGGTGTCGCTGTACCTGATGATCTTCAAGCCGGGTGGCTACGAGTTCAACACCTGATCGCGCCGTCGGTTCAGCCGCCCATCATCAACCGGCCGTCGTCGTCGAGGGTGGCGTACGGGTTGTGCGCCAACTCCCACAGATGCCCGTCGAGGTCGGCGACGTAGGACGAGTACCCGCCCCAGAACGCCGTGTGCGGCTCGACGACCGAGGTGGCCCCAGCGGCCAGCCACTCGGCGAACACCTCGTCGACCTCGGCGGTCGAGGCGAGGTTCATGGCGAGGGTGACGCCCCGGAACCCTGATCCGTCCGCAGGCACCTTCGCGTCATCGGCGAGCGCCGACCACTCGTAGAGACCGAACACCGGACCGACCGTGTCGAAGAACGTGATGGTCGGCATCGACGCCGACGACTTCGTCCAGCCGAGCGACTCGTAGAACGCCGTGGCTCGAGCAAGGTCGGCCACACCGAACGTGACGATCGAGATGCGGTTGGGAACGGTCATGACGGCCTCCTTCGTCGGACGTCCATCATGGCCGCTCCCCCGCTGTCGATGTCAGCCGAGGTCGATCGGCGCCTCGTCGGCGTCGGTGAACTCGTCGGCGAGGTCGGCGACGTCGGTCAGCTCGGGGTCGTCGTCGGACTTCTTCAGACCCGAAATGGTGAGCACCTTGTCGCTGATCTCCATCATCACCTCGGGGTTCTGCTTGAGGTAGTCCTTGGCCTTCTCGCGGCCCTGGCCGAGCTGCTCGCCTTCGTAGGTGAACCACGCGCCGGACTTCTTCACGATGCCGAGATCGACCGACATGTCGATCAGCGACCCCTCACGGCTGATGCCCTGGCCGTACATGATGTCGAACTCGGCCTGGCGGAACGGGGGCGACACCTTGTTCTTCACGACCTTGACCCGGGTGCGGTTGCCGACCACTTCGGCGCCGTCCTTCAACGATTCGATTCGGCGGATGTCGAGGCGAACCGACGAGTAGAACTTCAACGCCCGACCGCCCGGCGTGGTCTCGGGCGAACCGAACATGACGCCGATCTTCTCGCGCAACTGGTTGATGAAGATGCAGATCGTGCCGGTCTTGCTGAGGTTGCCCGTGAGCTTGCGCAGCGCCTGGCTCATCAGGCGGGCCTGGAGACCGACGTGCGTGTCGCCCATCTCGCCCTCGATCTCGGCACGAGGCGTGAGCGCAGCGACCGAGTCGATCACGAGGACATCGATGGCGCCGGAGCGGGTGAGCATGTCGGCGATCTCGAGCGCCTGCTCGCCGGTGTCGGGCTGGGAGATCAGCAACTGGTCGACGTCGACGCCGATCGCCCGGGCGTACACCGGATCCATCGCGTGCTCGGCGTCGATGTAGGCGCACACGCCGCCGTTGCGCTGCGCCTCGGCCACGACGTGCATCGCCAGCGTCGACTTGCCCGACGACTCCGGACCGTAGATCTCGACGACACGGCCCCGCGGCAGACCGCCGACACCGAGGGCGAGGTCGAGTGACAACGCCCCGGTCGGGATGACCTCGATGGCCATGTTGGTGCGTTCGCCCATCTTCATGATGGCGCCCTTGCCGAACTGCTTGTCGATCTGGGCCAGCGCCATGTCGAGCGCCTTGTCACGGTCGTTGCTCATGTGGTTCTCACTTTCGTCGTGCGGTGGGCGAACCCGTTGCGGTTGATGGTGTGCACCGTAGAGAGGGGGTGTCACAGGGTTGATCGGGTGGGCGGTCGACGGTGTTCGGAAGATGCTTGAGGGGTGATGCGGCCGCTCGGCACGACCGAATGACACGAGTGTAGTTGACGAACACAGGTTCGTACAAGCATTGTTCGAACGAACGGGCACGGTGTTCGCCACGGCGGCCGGCATCCCGGCACCCACCGGTCACGGTTCCCTCGCTCGCGCCGCCTAGGTTTCGGACATGCACAGCGCCACCCGCGACTTCGACACGGCGGAGGAACTCGTCGAACACCTCCGGGGGTTGGCCGCGCTCGGCTCCGACGAGGGCCTTGCGTTCTCCGAACTCGACCACGGCCTCCAGACAGCGGCGCTCCTGGAGGCGACGCATCCCGACGACCTCGAGCTACAGGTCGCCGGGCTCGTCCACGACCTCGCCCACCCATGGGACGGTCCCGGTCAGCCCGAGCACCACCGGCTCGGCGCCCGGGCCGTACGCGACCTGCTGGGCGAACGCGTCGCCTTCCTCGTCGAAGCGCACGTCGGCGCCAAGCGGTACCTCGTCGCGACCGATCCGACCTACCGCGACGCACTCTCGCCCGGCAGCATTGCGACCCTGGCTGCCCAGGGAGGCCCGATGTCGGCCGACGAGGTGCGAGCGGCCGACACGACCGCCGATTGGGCCGCCGCGGTCGCGCTCCGGCGCGCCGACGACGGCGCCAAAGTGCCCGGTGCGGACGTCCCCGCACTCGATCAGTGGCTCCCGGCGATCGATGTCGTGGCGGCTCGCCGGTCGTGAGCCGCCCCAACGTCCTGCTGATCACGCTCGATCAGTACCGCGGCGACAGCCTGAGCTGCGCCGGCCACCCGGTGGTCCGCACCCCGAACCTCGACGCGCTCGCCGCCGAGGGGGTCCGGCTCGCCAACCACTACGCCCAGGCCGCCCCGTGTTCGCCGGGCCGGGCTGCGCTCTACACCGGCACGTACCAGATGACCAATCGTGTCGTGGCCAACGGCACGCCGCTCGACGATCGATTCGACAATGTCGCCCGCGTGGCCCGACGGGCGGGATGGACCCCGACGCTGTTCGGCTACACCGACCAGGGTGTCGATCCGAGGACGCTGACCGATCCGGACGATCCTCGATTGTCGGACTACGAGGAGATCCTGCCCGGTTTCGACGTCGGCCTCGATCTGCGGGGCAACGGCGAGCTGTGGGCCAACTGGCTCGTCGAACAGGGCCACGACGTCGCCGACGGTACGCATGCGCTCCAGACCGAACCGCAGCGGCCGGCGGAACTGTCGCACTCGGCGTTCCTCACCGATCGGCTCCTCGACTGGATCGACCGCCAGGACGAGCCCTGGTTCGCCCACGCGTCGTACCTGCGGCCGCACCCCCCGTACGCCGCCGCCGGCCACTGGTCACAGGCCTACGATCCCGATCAGCTGCCCGCTCCGGTGCCGGTCGGCGACGAACTCCACGGCCTCCACCGATCGCTGCTGCAGCATCCGGAAGCTGCCGCGCCGACCGATCCGGTCGAACTCGCACGACTCCGGGCGCAGTACTACGGCATGTGCAGCGAGGTCGACGACCAGTTGGGTCGGGTGTGGGATGCGCTGCGCCGGTCCGGCCAGTGGAACGACACGATCATCGTGGTGACCGCCGACCACGGCGAACAGCTCGGCGACCAGGGCTTGATCCAGAAGGCCGGCTTCTTCGAGGCCAGCTACCACATCATCGGCATCGTCCGCGATCCGCGCCGCACCGGCGGCGCCGGCACCGTGGTCGAGCAGTTCACCGAGAACGTCGACATCCTCCCGACGATCTGTCACCTCCTCGGCGAGGACGTGCCGGCACAGTGCGACGGGCACCCGCTCACACCCTTCCTCGACGGGGTGACGCCCACCGTGTGGCGCAACGGAGCCCACTGGGAGTGGGACTGGCGCGACGCCCTGGTGTCGGCCGGTCAGACCGACGATCCGTGGGACCGACGCAGCGATCGCAACAACCTCGCGGTGCTCCGCACCGCCACGCATGCCTACGTCCAGTTCGGCAACGGCAGCTGGCGTTGCTACGACCTCGCCGAGGACCCGACGTGGCGAACCGAGGTGTGCGATCCCGAGGTCGTGCTCCCGCTCGCGCAGTCGATGATCGCCTGGCGCCAGCAACACCTCGACCGCAACCTCACGGGCTTCTGGCTGCGCGATGGCGGCATCGGGCGCCGCCCGTACACGGCGGGCTGATTCGTCAGTCGCGCTCGGACGCGGTGGAGCGATCGGGCATCGGAGTGGCGGCCCCGTCGGCGTCGTGGTCGCCGACGATCTGGAAATCGAGCGGCGTCGGCGCGCGCATCATGATGTCGATCGCCTGCCACATCAGGTAGGCCGATCCGTACAGGAGCAACGGGAGGACGAAGGCAAGCACCACGAGCACGGCGAACATCGGCCCGACCGCCACATCGGGCCAGGTGTAGGCGACCATGCCGCCCAGCACGAGCATCAGGGGGCCGAAGGTGATGATCGCCGTGATCGCTGCCGCCCCGAGTTCGTAACCCACATCGTTGCGGCGCCAGTCGAGACCGCAGGTCTGGCAACAGTCGGCCTTCTTGAACCAGCCGACGAAGAACGCCCCCCTCCCGCCACACCACGGACAGCGCCGGAACGCCCCTCGGATCAACATGTGGAACAAGCCGGGTCGCTTCACGATTCAAGGTTACGCGCAGGATTTGTCAGACTCTCAAAATGCGCCGTTCGCTCGGAGGCCTCCTGTTGATCGTCGGCGCCGTCCTGATCGCGCTCGCGATCGGCGCCTGGTGGCTCCAGCGGGTGGCGTTCACGCCTGCGGACGACTCCGGCGTTGCGCTGTCGATCCTCGGTGACGAGGACATCCGGGGCCAGATCGCCACGATCGTCGCGAGCGCCGACGCACCGACCCTCCAACAGTCGCCCCCGCAGCTCAAGGAGTTCATCGAGGAGATCGCGCGCATTCCCGACGGTGCAGCACTGATGAGCCGCTTCGTCGCCGAGGGTCACGCCCGGCTGCTCGGCGAGACCGACGAGCTGGTCCTGATCACCGCCGAGGAGCAGGTGACGATCGTGCGTGACGAGCGCGTCGGCGAGGTCGACTCGCTCACGCTCCCGGTGCAGCGCGTCGGCTCGATGGTGTTCCTGAACGACTGGCTGGGATGGTTCGCGCTGGGCGCCAGCGCACTCGGGCTGCTCATCGTTCTCGTCGGCGTGATCCTGCGGCCCGAGCGCGGCGAAGGCACCTTTGCGCTGGGAGTCGGATTGGCGAGTCTGGCGGGTTCGCTCTTCCTGTTCGGCTACCTGGTGCCGCTCGCCGTGCTGCCGGCCTTCTCCGACGATCCCTGGATGGGGGTGATGCCGAGGCTGGCGAACCACCATCGCAATCTGACGCTGCTGTTGGCCGTCGTGGCGCTCGTGATCGCAGCGCTGATCGTCTTCGCAACCAGCAGCCGGCGCCAACGCCGCCAACACTCGACGCCGCTCAACGTCGGCCGTTACCGCGACGACCGCAGCTGGAGCCGCTGACAACGCCGCGGCGCGGCCGATCCCCGGCTGATCTCGTGAGCAAGGCGCGCACTGGGGGCGCATCTCGTTCACGAGAACCCGTTGCGTACGATCAGTTCGACGATTCGAGACCCGAGGAGGGGCACACGATGTTCCGATGGAGCGACGAACACGAGATGATCCGCGAGGCCGTCAAGCGCTTCGTCGACGACGAGATCCGCCCGCACGTGGACGAACTCGAACACGGCGACCTGCCGCCGTACGACATCCTGCGCAAGATGTTCGCGACGTTCGGCATGGATGCGATGGCCCGCGACGGCTTCAAGCGGCGCATCGAGCGGGAGCGATCGGTCGAGGCCGGCCACGACGTCGACACCGGCGGTGGGGCCGGTGGTGGCGATGGCGGCGGGATGTCGCTGATCCCGATCATCGAGCTGTGCCGGGTGTGTCCGGGCATGGTGACGGCGATGGGTGTGTCGATGGGACTCACCTCGGCGGCGATCATGTCGAAGGGCACGATCGCGCAGAAGGAACGCTGGGCGCTCGACCTGCTGACCATGGACAAGGTGGGCGCCTGGGCGATCACCGAGCCCGGCAGCGGTTCGGACGCATTCGGTTCGATGCGATCGACCGCCCGCCGCGACGGCGACGACTACATCCTGAACGGGTCGAAGACGTTCATCACCAACGGTCCGTACGCCGACACGACGGTGTTCATCTGCAAGCTCGACGACGGTTCGACGCCGGCTGAGCAGCGCAAGGTGCTGTCGTTCGTGCTCGACCGCGGCATGCCGGGATTCGAGCAGTCGAAGCCGCTGCGCAAGATGGGGATGCACTCCTCCCCCACCGGTGAGCTGTTCCTCGACGACGTGCGTGTCGGCCGCGACCGCCTGATCGGTGAGACCGAGGACCTCCCGGCGGGTGGGCGCGACGGTGCCAAGGCCACGTTCCAGCAGGAGCGTTCCGGTGTCGCCGCGATGGCGCTCGGCATCATCGAGGAGTGCCTTCAGCTGAGCGTCCAGTACGCGAAGGACCGGGTGCAGTTCGGCAAGCCGATCGGCGAGTTCCAGCTGATCCAGGACAAGCTCGCCCGGATGGAGGTCGCCCGCCTCAACGTGCAGAACCTCGTGTTCCGCACGATGGAGATGGGAGCCGCGGGCGAGACGATGACGCTGGCCGAGGCCTCCGCCATGAAGCTGTACTCCGCCCGCGCCGCCACCGAGGTGGCGCTCGAGGCGGTGCAGCTGTTCGGTGGCAACGGCTACATGAGCGAGTTCCGGGTGGAGCAGCTCGCCCGCGACGCCAAGGTCCTGCAGATCTATGCCGGCACCGACGAGATCCAGATCGTCGCCATCGCCAAGGATCTCCTGCGAGCGTGACCGATTGCAGCAGGGGTCGGACCCCTGCTGCAACCAGTGCTTCCCCTGGGATTCGAACCCAGAACCAATGGATTAAGAGTCCACTGCTCTGCCATTGAGCTAGAGAAGCAAGCGGCCTGAGAGGGTACCGAGCGAAGTGCCGCTCCGCACCTTGTCTCCGTACCCCGTCAGGGCCTGCGTTTGGGGTGGCCAAGGGGACTTGAACCCCCAACCGCCAGGATCACAACCTGGTGCTCTACCTGTTGAGCTATGACCACCATGTGGTCGCCCAGTCTGCCAGGCCGGACGCGATTCGCCACCAACGAATCGCGACCCCGATCAGGACTGCATCCGCTGGCGCCAGGCGTCGGGCTTGAGGCCGAGTTCGACCATCCGTTCCTGCGCCCAGATCGGCGGTTCGAAGTCGCCCCCCGCCTCGAGCCGTTGCACCTGTTCGCCGTCCTCGGCCCACACATGGCAGGTGTTGAGGTTCGTCTGCCACATCATCTTGCGCTGCTCCGGAGTTGGCTCCTGCCCGTCGCCTCCCGATGCGCCGGACCGACGTGCCTGGGAGGCCCGCATCGACCACATGCACTGGATCGCCACCGGCGCCATCGCCTGCAGCAACGCCGTGGTGTGGGTGCACCCACGCGGGCCGCCGAACAACTCGCGCACCTTGTGGGTGAAGCCTCGGGCGATCGAGAGCCCGACCAGCTTCGAGTAGTGGGCCTCGATGCTCGGGCACGACGGCCCCGGATGGATCTCGATGCCCACGGTTGCACCGACGATCTCGAGCGTCGGGAAAGCGATCTCGAGGTCGACCTGCATGTGATGGATCGTCATCGGGTTCGGATCGATGTCGATGTACAACCCAGGAGGTTTCTGGTCCCGCACCGCTCCCCGGATCAGCAACAGGTCGTCGGCCTTGCGGAACGCCCGCACGCGGTACTCGCGGTCGTGGAGCACCTCGAGCGGTTCGCCGTCGTCGGCCAGCGGTGAGGGGGGCAGGATCGTGGAGTCATCGAACAGATCGTCGACGGTCGGGGCAGCCATCGGAGCACGGTACCGCGAGCGCCCCCGCAGAATCCGACCGACGTCGCAACGGTGCCGCCGCGCAACACTGGTCCGGTGAACCAGCTCGACGTCGATGCGCTGTCCGGACACTTCGTCTCTCTCGAACCGCTGGAGATCGACCACGTCGACGACCTCGCGGCAGCGGGCAGCGGCGACCGCTCGACGTTCGCCTACACCCAGGTGCCCGATGGCCCCGCCGACGCTGCCGCCTATGTCGACTGGCTCCTCGACGATGCCGCCCATGGTCGAGCTGCGCCGTTCGTCCAACGGCGCGCCGCCGATCGGACCGTCGTCGGATGCACGCGGTTCCTCAACCCGCTGTGGCCGCTCGCTCGCAAGCATCCCGACGAGGTCGAGATCGGAGGAACGTGGCTCGCCGGCAACGCTCAGCGGAGCCCGATCAACACCGAGGCCAAACTGCTCCTCCTGACCCACGCGTTCGAGGTGTGGCAGGTGCAGCGGGTCGCCATCTGCACCGATGCCCGCAATGCGCAGAGCCGGCGTGCGATCGAACGCATCGGCGCCGAGTTCGAGGGCGTGCTGCGACGCCATCGCCGCTCGACCCATGCCGGCGACGGTGACCGACTCCGCGACACCGCGTCCTACTCGGTCACGATCGATGACTGGCCCGAGGTCGCCGAGCGCCTGCGCGGGCTCCTGCACCGCTGATCCACGGCTCGCCGTCCGCCGGAGCGGACCGACGAATGCGTCGAGTCCGGGTCGGGCACCTATCTTCGGGGTCGGTGCCGCTCTCGAACAGTTCCGTCAAACTCAGCCATGCCGCACTCGTCGGCGTGGCAGCCGGGCTGCTGGGTGGTCTTTTCGGTGTCGGCGGCGGCCTGATCATCGTGCCCGGCCTCGTCGGCTTCGCCCACATGGAGCGTCGGCTCGCCCACGGCACCTCGCTCGCCGCCACGTTGCCGATCGCACTCGCGAGCCTCGTCACCTACCTCGCCCACGGCAACGTCGACTGGCCGGTCGCGCTGTTCCTCGCGATCGGCGCGATCGCCGGCGCGATCGTCGGTACCCAGCTCCTGCACGTGATACCGAAGAACGTGCTGGTCATGGTGTTCGTGATCACGGTGCTCGCCACCGCGACCCGGCTGCTGATCAGTTCGGACTCCACAGGTCGTGCGGAGCTGACCGTCGTCTCTGCGCTGTTGCTGGTGCTCGTCGGCTTCTTCACCGGCACGCTGGCGGGGCTGCTCGGCATCGGCGGTGGCGTGATCATGGTGCCGGCAATGGTCGTCGGCCTCGGGATGGTTCCCGCACTGGCCAAGGGCACGTCGGTCGCGGTGATCGTGCCGACCTCGATCATGGGAACGGTCCGCAACCGCAAGAAGGCCAACGCCGACATCCCCGTCGCCGCCGTCGTCGGTGGCTGTGGGGCGGTCACTGCCGTGATCGGCGCAACGATCTCGGACCGGATGAGCGATTCGTTGTCGAACATCATGTTCGCCGTGCTGCTGCTGTTCGTCGCGATCACCCAGTTGCTCTCGTTGCGGTCCAAGCCGTCGGATCGCGAGGCGGCTCCCGTGCTGCCCACCAACGACTGACGATGCTGGTCGCCGTCGTCGTCGCCCACCCGTCGGCCGACAGCTACTGCCATGCGCTCGCGTCGCGGGCGGTCGCCGGGCTGCGCGCCGCAGGTCACGACGTCGAGATCCTCGACCTCTCCGCCGAACGCTTCGTCGTGGCGATGACCGCCGACGAACGACGCGCCTACCACGGCGACGAGCCGGTGCTCGACCCGATGGTCGCTCGTCATGCCGCCGTCGTGACCACGGCGGATGCGCTGGTCTTCGTGTACCCGACCTGGTGGAGCGGCCTGCCGGCGATCCTCAAGGGCTGGCTCGAGCGGGTGCTGGTGCCCGGGGTCGGCTTCCGATTCGACGAGCGCACCGGCAAGGTCCGCCCCGGGCTGGGGCAGGTGCGTCATCTCGTCGGGATCTCCACCTACGGCTCGACACGATCGTACGTCCGGTTCGTGAACGACAACGGTCGCCGGATCATCACCCGAGCGCTGCGGTTGTCATGCGGTTTCCGGGTCAGGAGCCAGTGGCTCGGCCTCTACGCAATCGACACGGCGACCCCGGCGCAACGCGACGAGTTCGCGGCCAGGGTCGAACGCGAGATGGCGGGCCTGCGATGACGAGGGCACTGGTCGTCCACTGCCACCCGCTCGACGAGTCGTTCGTCGCCGCGGTTCGCGACCGCACGCTCGCGGGCCTGGTTGCGGGTGGCGCCGAGATCCGGTGCACCAACCTGTACGCCGAGGGCTTCGACCCGGGGTTCACGGCACTCGACCACGCGCGCCACCTCGAACCCGGCACCGATCCCTCGCTGACCGGGCACGCCGACGATCTGCGCTGGTGCGACACGCTCGTGCTGGTCTATCCCACCTGGTGGTCTGCCCAACCGGCGATGCTGAAGGGCTGGATCGACCGTGTCTGGGTCAACGGGGTGGCCTGGACGCTCCCCGACGGAGCGAATCGCCTCAGCCCCGGGCTGTACAACGTCCGGCGGCTGGTCGCGGTCACCACCCACGGGTCGTCGAAGTGGATCAACATGATCGAGGGCGAGGCGGGCAAGCGAACCCTCACCCGGAGCCTGCGCACGATGTGCCATCCGGCGGCGCGCACGACCTGGCTGGCGATGTACGGCGTCGACTCGGCGTCCGATCGGGATCGGGCGGCGTTCCTCGACCGCGTCGAACGCCGGATGCGCCGTCTCGCCTGAGTCCTCGCTCCGGCGCGGCCCCGGACGTCAGGACGCTGCGATCGCCACGGCGACCCGAGCGGCCACGGCGGCGTTGTTCTCGGCCAGTGCGAGGTTTGCCGGGATGCTGCGGCCCTCGGTGGCGGCCCCGATACGGCCCAGCACGAAGGGCGTCACCGCCGCCCCGGTGACGCCGGCGCGTTCGCACTCCTCCAGCGCATCACCGAGCACCGCGTCGAGTCCGGCTGCGTCGAGTTCGGCATCCTCGGGGATCGGCACCGTGAGCAGCATCCCCGACTCGGTCCGGCTACGCGCCGCGAAGATGCGAGCGACCTCGTCGGCCGACTCGACCCGGTGCGGCACGGGGAACCCCGACGAGCGGGTGTAGAACGCCGGAAACCAGTCGTGCTGCCAACCGAGCACGGCAGCGCCGGCCGTCTCGAGGAACTCGAGGGTGCGGGGCAGGTCGAGGAACGCCTTCGCGCCCGCCGAGACGGTGACGACCGGGTGTGATGCGATCGCGTCGAGATCCGCCGAGATGTCGCCGGTGATCTCGGCGCCGCGGTGCACACCACCGATGCCACCGGTTGCGAACACCGACACCCCCGCTGCCGCGGCGATCGCAACAGACGCCGACACGGTGGTCGCACCGAGCTCCCACCGCTGGCCCACCGCAACGGCGACGTCTCGTTCGGCGGCCTTGCGCGCCGGGCCGAGAATCCGTTCGTGCTCGACGTCGGCCAGCCCGAGACGAACCACTCCGTCGAGCACCGCGGTCACGGCCGGCACCGCTCCGCGTCCCCGCACCGCCGCCAGACACCGCTCGAGCGCCTCCCGGTTGTATGGCGAGGGCAACCCGAGATGCGAGAAGATCGTCGACTCGAGCGCCACGACGGGACGCCCCTCGTCGATCGCAACACGGACTTCGTCGGAACACACCGGTGTCAGCACGCCGACAGGCTACGGCCCGAGCATCCCAGCGATGAGCGACGTCCCCGTATCCCGTGGCTTCGCTCATCGCCCATGGGTTCGGGCCTCGACCGATGAGCGACGTCCCCGTATCCGGTGGCTTCGCTCATCGCCTGCCGGGGTTGGGGAGCAGGGGTGGGGCGGAGGGGTGGGGCGGAGGGTCAGAACGCGCCGACGAAGGCACCTTCGGGGTTGCCGTCGCTGACGACGCCTGGATACTGCTCGATGGTGATCGCCAGCGCAGAGACCGACCCTTCGACCGTGAAGGTCTCCAACTCGGGATTCGGACCGAAGATGCCGAGCGAGATCACCTGGCCGTCGTCGACGACGCCCCAGAGCTGGTACGTCTGGTCGTCTGTCAGGGTCGGAAGGCCCTGCGCCACCACAAACCCGTGGCCGTCCTGATCGATGACCGCCTCGGCCGAGGCATCGGACGCCTCGGAGACCAGCACGGTCGTCACCGAATCACGATCGGCGAGTGCCGCCTCGAACGCACTGGCGATCGGCTCGTTCGGCGCTTCGGCGCGATCGGCGACGAGGCCGATCGCCACGAAACCAATCACGGCAGCCGCAGCCGCCGAGACGATCCAGGGTGCCGCCGCCGCGATGGGACGACGACGAGGGTGCTCGTCGATCGACATGACCTTGGCGAGCTCGGGGCCCGGGGGAGGCGCCTGCTCGCCGATCTCGTCGGCGATGCGCCCCCAGAGGTCGTCGGGCGCATCCATGCCGGTGAACGCCAGCATCGTGGCCACTTCGCGGTGGGACTGCACCTCTGCCTGCGCACGGGGGTTGACGGCCAGGTAGTCGTCGACCCGATCGCGCTCGTCGGCGTCGACCGCGTCGAGAGCGTAGGCCCCCAGCAGTTCGTCGATGTCGTAGATGTCTCCGGGCGTTCCAGCCATGTCGTTCGTCTCTCCACTCATCGTCAATCGGCCCCGATGCTCACGCCGGCCTGTACGAGTTCGACACGGAGACGCTTGAGTCCCGACCTGATCCGGCTCTTGACCGTGCCTTCGGGCTCGCCCAGCCGCTCCGCAGCTTCCTTGTACGTGAGACCGCCAAAATAGGCGAGTTCGATCGCGTCGCGCTCGCCCTGCTGCAAGGTTTCCATCGCCTCGCGCACATGCCCGGCGAGTGCGATGTCCCACACCTCGTGGGAGATGTCGTAGCCGCCCACGGCCTGTTGGCGAGCTTCCTTTTCCTCGCGCGTGCGTCGAGACGCATCCGCACGGATCAGATCGACCGACCGTCCGTGTGTGTGTGCGAGCAGGAAACTGCGCAACGTCCCTCGCTCCGGGTCGTACCGATTCGGTTCGTTCCAGAGCCGGACGAACACCTCCTGCACGATCTCCTCGGCTCGCGAATGGTCGCTGAGCAGGCGCTTCGCCAGACCGAAACACGCGCCGGCGTGGCGACGATATGCCTCGGCGAGCGCGGCCTGCTGATACCGGCCGATCGACACGACCAGTGCCGCGTCGGATGCCTCGGTGTACTCACGTCTCACATCGTCTTTTCGTTGCAGGGCGTCCTCCTGGATGAAGATCTGTCCACAGTATTTCAGACGGGGGCCGGAACGAACCTCGTCACGGTCTCGACATGGTGTGTGTTCGGGAACAGGTCGAGCACCTCGACCCGTTCCGGTCGGTAGCCGGCGTCGGCCATCAGCGTGACATCGCGGGCAAGCGACACGGGGTCGCAGCTCACCAGCACGATCACCGGCGCCTTCGCGGCGGTCAGCGACGCCACGCCCGGACGGCCGAGGCCGGGTCGGGCCGGATCGGCGACGATCACGTCGATGGGCGGGGTCGGGCCGGGGCCGTCGGGAGGAGTCCACCCGGTGACCTCGGCGCGAACCACGCTCGCCTCGCGGCCCTGCAGGTTGTGTTCGGCGTCGCGGCACGCCGACGCACTCGACTCGATCACCGTCACGTGCTCGCACGCCGCCATCGTGGTGGCGGCGAACAGGCCGACCCCGCCGTAGGCGTCGACGGCGTGGCGAGCGGTCGCGAGCTCGGGCGCCGCCTCGGACACCGCAGCGACCAGCAGTTCCGCCGCCTGCTGGCCCGACTGGAAGAACGATCCGGCCGACACCTTGAGGTCGTGGCCGGCGACACGCTCGACCAGCCAGGCCCGCTCGCCGATGTGCACGTCGGACGGGATGCCCCGAATCGCCTTGCGGAACCGCTTGTCCCAGATCGCCGTCACGGCCCCGGTGGCCACCGACGTGCGCAGTGTCAACTCCGCCCCCTCGTCGGCCTCGATCACGGCGAGGAGCCGGGAGAGCTTGGATTCGGCCACCGGACAGCTCGTCACCGGGACCACCCGATCGGACGCCTGCTCGCGGAAGCCCACCGATGCGTCGGGTCCGCCGACCACGCGGATCGTGGTGCGGTAGCCGAAGGGCGACACCGCTCCCCCGCGCCGCACGATGTCCTCCGCAATCGCCTGGTCGACCCGGCCCACCCGACGCAGCGACTCGATCACGATCTCCACCTTGGCGTCGAGCTGGGCCGTCGGCTGCAGGTGCATCCAGTCACATCCGCCGCACCCGGCACGGCGGTGCGCGCACGACGGCGAGTCACGCAACGGCGATCGCTCGATGATCTCGACGGCCGTCGCCGTGGCGAAGTCCTTCTTCGTGGACACGATCTCCACCTCGACCAGCTCGCCCGGCAGCGCCCCGTCGATGAACACCACCCGTCCATCGGTGGCTCGAGCCATGGCGTCGCCGCCCGCGACGAGGCGATCAGGGGTGAGCTGCATCCGATCAGCGTACGGCGATGCGACGGCGACGGCGTGGGTGCGATGACGGCCCAGGCCCGCCGGATGCGCCGAGTGCGCGACACTGGATCCATGAGCGACGACACCGAGTGGTACTGGGATCTGCAGCGCGAGGTGGCCGTGCCGGCGTCCGAACGTGGTCCCGGCGACCAGGTCCTCGGTCCCTACCCCTCACGCCACGACGCCGAGAACTGGAAGGCGAAGGTGGAAGAGCGCAACGAGGGCTGGGAACACGACGACGAGGCATGGGAACACGCCGGCGAGTCCGACGACGACGGAGCCGCCAGCTAGCTTCGCCCCCGATGAGCCGACCGATCCAGATCGCACCGTCCGTCCTGCCCGCCGACTTCTCGAAGCTCGGCGAGGAGGTTGCCGCCCTCGAGGCCGCCGGCGTCGATCTGATCCAGTGGGACGTCATGGACGGCCAGTTCGTGCCAAACCTCACGTTCGGGCCCGATGTGATCGCGTCGGCCCGTCGGCACACCAGCGTGCCGTTCGAGGCGCACCTGATGGTGTACACCCCCGACGTCATGGCCGCGCAGTACATCGAGGCCGGCTGCTCACGCCTGATCGTGCACGCCGAAGCGTGCACGCACCTGCACCGCACGCTCGGCAACATCGCGGGCCTCGGTGCCAACGCCGCCGTCGCACTGAACCCGGCGACGCCCGCCTCGGCGATCTCCCATGTCCTCGACCTCGTCGACCTCGTGCTGGTGATGACGGTCAACCCGGGCTTCGGCGGTCAGGCCTACATCGCCACGATGGAACCGAAGATCGCCGAGATCCGTTCGATGATCGACGCAGCGGGGCTGTCGGACACGGTCGACCTCGAAGTCGACGGTGGGATCGGTCCGGCGTCGATCGCGGGGGCCGCCGCAGCAGGCGCCAACGTCCTGATCGCCGGCAGCGCGCTCTACAAGGACCCCGAGGGCCTGGAACACGCCGTCAGCGATCTCCGCGCCCGCGCCGAAGCCGCCCGCACCACCTGACAACCCCGCTTCTCGTGAACCCGTTGCGGCCCAGGTCCGCACCTTGTTCACGAGAACGGTCAGTCGGCAGCCCGGCACATGCCCCACATGTGCGGGCCGCCGGCGAGGTCCCACTCGGCGCGGACGTCGAAGCCGTGACGTCGGTAGTAAGCGACGTTCTCGATGGTCTCGGTCTCCAGGTAGCACGCCAGGCCCTCCGCCTCAGCCCGCTCGAACACCACATTCATCAGTGCAGCACCGAGGCCCTGACGCTGCCAGTCGGGATGGGTGCCGAGCAGCTGGAGGTACCAGTGCGGCTCGTCGGGTGTGTGCTCCGCCATCGCCTCGCCGATGATCCCGAACCGTTCGAGCCGTTCGGGCGGGACCGGAGGCGCGTCGGGATCGCCGGCGAACTCGATCTCCGGACGGCCCGGCGGGATCCACACGGCGACCGCCGCCACGTCGTCGCTGCACCACACCTCGCCCAGCCCGATCCAGCCCGACATCGCCGGGCGGAACACGGCGCCACCGGGAGCGAGGAACACCTCGTCCTCCGGATACAGCCACCGCATGACCGGATCGTCGACGAACGAACGCATCGCTGTGACGCACGCACGTCCGGTGTCGTCGGGACGGGCTCGTCGGATCAGCACGAATCCGATCGTAGAGCGCGGGGCTGTGACACCCCTTCCCTACCATCGGTCATGTGACGATCTCGGCGGCTCTGGTCGCACCCCCCGATGCGCTGGGCGCCCTCGCCGCAGCAATCGCCGAGGCGAAGGGCCCCGACCCCCTCGCACCCATCACCGTCGCCGTGCCGACCAACACCTCCGGCGTGATGGCCCGGCGGGCACTGGGCCGTGCCGGAGGGGTGGTGGGCGTCGACATGGTCACGCTCAACCGGCTCGCCGAACTCGTCGCCGGTCCCTCCCTCGCTGCTGCGGGCCGTTCGCCGATGTCCACACCGGTCGTCGACCTGGCGATCGGCGCCGTCCTCGCCGCCGACCCCGGCCCGTTCGGTCCGGTGGCGACACACCCGTCCACGGTCGTCGCCCTGCGAGAACTCCACGGCGAACTCCGCCTCGCCGGTCCAGCGGCGCGCCGGCGTCTCGGTGACGAGTCACAGCGGGGACGTCAGGTGCTGCGGGTCAGCGATGCGGTGATCTCCACGCTCGAATCCGACTGGTACGACGAGGCCGACCTGTTCGCGCTCGCCACCTCGATCGTCGAACGCGAACTCCCCGACGGGTTGCGCAACCTCGTGCTGTACCTGCCGACCGAGCTGTCCGGCCTCGCTCTCGCGTTCGTCGGCGCGCTCGGCCGTCACCTCCCCGTCACCGTCGTGCTCCAGCTCACCGGCGAGCCGTCCGCCGATGCCGACGCCCGAACGATCGTCGACGAACTCGGCGCGGTGGTCCTCACCGACGCGCGGGCAGACCCGCCCGCCCCGGCGGCGCGGCCCACGGCGATCATCTCCAGCACCGACGCCGACGACGAGACCCGCGCCGCTGTACGCGTCGTGCTCGAGGCCGCCCGCGCCGGCACCCCGTTCGAGCGCATCGCCGTCCTCTGGCCCGCACAGCGCCCGTACGCGCGGCTCGTCGAGCACCACCTCACCGCCGCCGAGATCCCCTGGAACGGCCGACCCGGCACCACCGTCGTCGAGCGTCTGGCACCGCGCCTCGTGCTCGACCTGCTCGACGTCGACCGTCGAGGACTGCGGCGGCGCAACCTGTTCGACCTGCTCGCCGACGTCCCGGCGCGTGACGCCGAGGGCGCCTACCTCCCCACGGCGAGCTGGGAGCGCGTGAGCCGGGCCGCCGGCATCGCGCGTGACGACGACTGGAACCGACGTCTCGGGGCAATCGCCCTCGGCGAACGGTGGTCGAGCGCGGCGTCGTCCCTGCAGGCGTTCGTCGCCGAACTCCGCGCCGAGCTCGGCCATCCCGCGGCACAGCGCCCGTGGGCGGAGTGGTCGACCTGGTGCAACGACCAGGTCGAGCGATGGCTCGGCCGACACACGATCGAGCGACTGCCCGAAGCCGAGTACCGGGCCTGGGAGGCGCTGACGCTCGCCCTCGACCGCCTCGGCCACCTCGATCCGATCGGTGATCCGGTCACCCGCCATCAGTTCCGATCGACCCTCGAAGCCGAACTCGAGGCGAGCCCGGCGCGTCAGGGTCGGGTCGGCAACGGCGTCACCGTCGGTCCACTCGCGGGAGCGGTGGGGCTCGACGTCGATGTGGCCGTCGTGATCGGCGCCGCCGACGGTCTGCTCCCGCCGACGCCCCGGCCCGACCCGCTGCTGTCGGAGTCCGATCGCGAACTGGCGGGCCTCCCCACCGCCGATGCCCTGGCGACCAGGGTGCACCGTCTCCTCCTCGCCACGCTCGCCATGAGCTCCGTCACCCTCACCCTCCCCCGCGGCGACCTGCGCGCCACCGCCCAGCTGCAACCGTCACGGTGGATCGCCGACTGGGTCGACACCGTGGGCATCCGAGCGATCGCCTCGCACCACGCCGGCATCGAACACACCGAGTTCCCCGCCACCGTGGCCGAACACCGGTTGCGCGGCCGGTATCACCGAGTTCGCAGTGGAACGCCACTCGAGCGGTTCATCGATCCGACGACCGACGCGGTACTCGCCCGAGGTCTCGCCCTGCGTGCCGCCCGCGGGAGCGACGAACTCACCGAGTTCGACGGCGACCTCAGCGGTGCCGATCCCCCGGTGCTCGACGGCCCGGTGTCGCCGAGCCGACTCGAGGCCTGGGTCGCGTGTCCGCATGCGTACCTCGCCCACTATCTGCTCGAGGTCGACCCGATCGAGGAACCGGGTGCCGAGATCAGCATCACCGCACGCGATCGCGGCTCGGCGCATCACCGGGCGCTCGACCTCTTCCACGCGCAGGTGGTCGACGGCTCCCTGCCGCAGCCGTCGGCCGAGGGATGGACCGGTGAACACCGTCAAGCGTTGATCGCCGCATTCAACGAGGTGTGCGAGACCACCGAGCGCCGCGGGCGAACTGGCCGCCCTGCGTTCTGGGCCGACGAGCGCACGCGCATGTGCGCCGACCTGCTCGACTGGCTCGATCACGACAGCCGTTTCGTCCGCCGGCGTGGATCGACGGTCCTGGCGTCCGAGCTGCGTTTCGGCGGCGACGGTGCGGTGGTGATCCGCCTCCCCGACGGCAGACCGATCGAGCTGCAGGGCTCGATCGACCGCGTCGACCGCACCCGCGACGGCGCGCTCGTCGTCACCGACCACAAGACCGGCGGTCGATCGAAGTACAAGGACCTGTCGGCCGACGACCCCACCGCGGGCGGCACATTGTTCCAGCTGCCGAGCTACGCGGCCGCAGCTCGAGCGCACTTCGGCAGCGACGACACCGTGGTCCATGCCGAGTACGGCCTGATGCGCAAGGGCGACTACCAACGACCGGGCTACCTGATCACCTCGGAGGTCGACGCCCGCGTCGCGGCTGCGGTGGCCACCGTGGTCGCCGGGATCGAGACCGGGTTCTTCCCGAACCGCCCCGAACGGCCGGGATTCCGGTTCTACGTCTCGTGCGAGTACTGCGAGCCGGACCGGCTCGGCACCGCCGAGCGATGGCCCGAGTGGGAACGAAAACGCCACGACCCGCGGCTCGCCGCCTGGTTCGGCCCGGCCGACGACGACACATGAACCCGCCCGACGACACCGCACGGGTTCGCATCAGCGACGACCTCGACGCCACCCTGTTCGTCGAGGCCGGCGCCGGCGCCGGCAAGACCAGCTCGCTCGTCGCCCGAATCGTCAACCTCGTGACGTCCGGTGTGCCCATCACGTCGATCGCTGCGATCACGTTCACCGAGAAGGCGGCAGCGGAGCTGCGCAGTCGGACCCGGAGTCGGCTGGCCGACGACGGGGGCCCCGAGGCGCTCGCCGCCCTCGACCGACTCGACCACGCCCCGATCGGCACACTGCACTCGTTCGCCCGGCGCATCCTGTTCGACTTCCCGATCGATGCGGGTCTCCCACCGGGGTTCTCCGTGCTCGATGAACTCGAGAGCGGTCTGGCGTTCGAGGAGCGGTGGGACGACCTGCTCGACCGGCTGCTCGACGACCCCGACCCCCCGGGCGGGCTCATCGAGGGGGGCCGAGCGCTCGTCGAGCTCTGCGAGTTCGACGGCTTCGGGCTCGACAAGGGCGCCCGGCGGATGGCGGAGGACTTCCGCTCAAACTGGGACCTCGTGCACGATCGCGTCGATCTCGCCGATCCGGGCCCCCTGCGCATCGACCTCGACCCCGTCATCGCGATCGGTCGGCTGATCACCGCCACGCCGGTCCCCGGCGACGACACCCAGGCCGGGCTCACCGCCGAGATCGGCGCGTTCGTCGACCAGCTCGCGTCCACCGACAGCGTTCGCACGCGCCTCGAGGTCGTCGCCGAACTCGATCGCCGCTTCGGGCACTGGGGCGACCTCAAGCAACGGCCCGGCGCGAAGGGCAAGTGGAAGGCGGCGTTCGGAGCCGACGGTCCCGCCGACCTCGAAGCGCTCCAATCGCTCGAGGTCGAACTCGGCGTCGCCGCCCGGAAGGTGCTCGAACACGCCCGGCGGCACCGCCGGCTCCTCCTCGGGGCGGTCCTCGGGCGATTCGTGCTCGACGCGGCTGCCGAGCGCGCCGCGGCCGGCCTGCTCGAGTTCCACGACCTGCTGGTGCTCGCCCGCCGGCTGCTCGCGGAGCGTCCCGGTGTCCGCCGTCTGCTGCACGTGCGGTACCAACGCCTGCTGCTCGACGAGTTCCAGGACACCGATCCGATCCAGCTCGAGATCGCGGTCCGCCTCACCGCCGATCCGGACGACCCAGCCCAGGACGTCATCGCCGCCGATGGAGCCGGCCCGCCTCCCTGGCGACGGCTCACCCCGCTCCCGGGACGTCTCTTCATCGTGGGCGATCCGAAACAGTCGATCTACCGGTTCCGCCGTGCCGACATCGCCCAGTACCTGACTGCGGCCGACCAGGTCGGCGCCGATCGGGTCACCCTGTCGGCGAACTTCCGCTCCACCCGAGCGGTGATCGACTTCGCAAACGACGTCTTCGGGCGTCTGATCACCTTCGAAGCCGACGCACAGCCGGCGTTCCAGCCACTCGATGCGTGCCGACCCGACGAACTGCTCGGCCACGGCACGGTGTCGGTACTCGGTGTCGACCGTCACGACGATCTCACGTCGCGGAGCCGGACGGGTGAGATGGGCGCTGCCGATGCGCTGCGCGAGCGCGAGGCACGCGACGTCGCGGCCACCGTGTCGGCCGCACTGTCGGAGGGCTGGCCGGTCCACGACGAGGTCGACGGGGGCCTCCGCCCCTGCCGACCCGGCGACATCTGCGTCCTGCTGCCCACGCGGATCTCGCTGCCTTCGCTCGAAGCCGAACTCACCCGGGCACGTCTCGCGTACCGGGCCGAGAACTCCTCGGTCGTGTATGCCACCACCGAGATCCGCCACCTGATGATGGTGCTGCGCGCCGCCGACGACCCGACCGACGAGTTGGCGCTGGTCGAGGCATTGCGCAGCCCGCTCTACGGGTGCAGCGACGTGGAACTCTGGGCGTGGAAACGGCTCGGCGGCTCCTGGAATCCGTGGGCAACGCCGCCCGAGCACCTGGTCGACCACCCGGTCGGCCACGCGATCGCGCACGTCCGGTCGATCGCAGAACGCATCGGCTGGACGTCACCAGCCGATCTGCTGGCGGCCGTCGCCGACGAACGCCGCTCGTTCGACCTGGCGCTGGCAGGCGCTGACGCACGCGACGTGTGGCGTCGTCTGCGGTACGTCATCGAACAGGCGCGGGCCTGGGCCGACGCCGGCGGCCACGGGGTGCGCCGCTATCTGCAGTGGGCGGCACTCCAGGCGTCGGAGAGCCGGATCGCCGACACGATCCTGCCCGAACACGACCACGACGCCGTCCGCGTGATGACCATCCACGCGGCCAAGGGGCTCGAGTTCCCGATCACGATCGTGGCGGGCCTCACCACCAAGCCGCGGCGCGTCACCACCAACGGTGTCGTCTGGGCGAACGACACGTGGATGCTCGCCGGACGCGGCGACGACGGGGTGTTCGTCGCCCGCCAACCGATCGACGAACAGATGGGCGACGCCGAGCGTCGTCGCCTGCTCTACGTGGCCTGCACCCGGGCATCGGATCACCTCGTCGTGTCGCTGCACCGCGGCGCACCCACGAAGGCGAACGAGACCTACGACGACTGGGGACCGCTGACCTCTGCCGAGCTGATGTTCGCGGCAGGAGCGGCCGACCCCACCTCGGGGGCGCGGCCGGTGGCGTTCGACATCGAGGAGATCGAGACACCCGTTCCGGTCGTCGGCGACCTCGAGTGGAACGAGCCGGCCCGCTGGGCCGCCGAACGTACCGAGGTGCTCCGCCGGGCCTCGCGACGGACGGGCATCGCGGCCACACGGCTCTCCGAGGAACTCGCGGCCGTCGACGACCGCGATGCGATCGACGATCCCGGTCTCGACAAACGCCCGGTCAACGTCGATCTGCCCCCGTGGCAGCGCGGACGGTACGGCACGAGCATCGGGCGGGCCGTCCACGGCGTGTTGCAGTTCTGCGACCTGGCCTCGGGGAGCGACATCGACAACCTCGCACGGGCGCAGTGCGCCGCCGAGGGCGTGATCGGCGTCGACGCCCGAGTGGCCGCGCTCGCCCGTTCGGTGCTCACGACCCCGATCGTTCGCCAGGTCGTCGACGGCGCACCGCACTGGCGCGAGCTGTTCGTCGCCGCGCCCATCGGCGACCGGATCCTCGAGGGCTACGTCGACCTGCTGGTCCGGACACCCGACGGTCTCGTGATCGTCGACTACAAGACCGACCAGTGGTCCGGTCCGGTGCAGACCGCGGAACGCGTCGGCCGCTACCGGATGCAGCTGGCGGCCTACGGGGCGGCCCTGGCAACCACGCTCGGCGAGCCGATCGGCGGCGGCATCCTCATGCGATGCGTCGCCGACGGTCCCGCCGAGCAGATCGACATCGACGACTGGGACGGCGCGCTCGCCGAGATCGCGTCAGCGGTCGGCGCGACCGCGACGGGATAGACGCCTCGGTCGATCCCGAGACGGATCACCGGGATGTCCCGGGCCGCGGCGAGCGAATCGAGGGCGGATCGATGGTCGCCGTACACGAGGCGAACGACCCGCGATCAGTGCGCCTCGGTCGGCTCCCGCTCCGCGATGTCGATCTCCCTCGGGCGGTGCGTGCGGACCCGAACGGCTCGATGGTCCGGCACCGGCGTGACCGCCGCCCGGCCGAGTCGCCACATCCCGGACATCGCGAGTCGACCGAACATCTTGAGCACGACCAGCGCGAGGAGCGCAGCGAAGACCAGCGCAGCAGGCACGGCCAGCGTGGCGAGCAGGAGCCGCCGGTCCTCGGTCATCAGGCTCAGGACCCCCGAGTCGACACTCGTGCCGTCGACGTTGAGCGTCCGCACCGGGTCGTCGAGCTCCGGGCACACGACGGCGATGTCGTCGACCCCGACCACGTCGTTGCCACCGAAGGTGGGCTCCGCCGGTCGGACCGCCGACGACAGACTGCCGTAGACGGGATCGAAGCCGGCACCCACCAGATACTGCTCACCCTCGACGAGGAAGCGATAGTCGTCGCCGTAGCGGATGTCGATCAGCCCGTCGACCGCCCAGGAGTTCGCCGACCCCGCCCGGATCTGGTCGATCCGGAAGCGCACGACCTGCACGACGTCGTCCTTGCCGATCATCGTCCCGACGAAGGCGACGGCGGCCGGATCGGGACGCGGGCAGCCGACCGGAACCGGGATCAGCGGCTCGGTCTGTTGCCCATCGGAGGGATCCGGGGACGGTGCCGCACCGACGAACCCTGCCGGAACTGCGAACGACACAGCGCACGTCAGGCCGATCAGGCCGATGCTGAGCAGTCGCCGAGTCACCCGGCCAGGCTAACGATCCGGTCGTGCCGGCGAACGTCAGCCGCCGGGCCACCGTAGGACGCCGTCAGTGGCCCGGCGAGGTCCGTCCGCCGGTCTCCCGGAGCAACCGCTCGCCGCGTGGGTCGAGTCCGACGAGCTGGGCGTCGATGCCACGCTGCGCGAACTTGTCGACGACGGTGTCGAGCGCGACCACCGCAGACGTGTCCCAGACACGGGCGTTGCTCAGGTCGATCTCGACGCGACCGACGTCGACGGCGTCGTAATCGAACGCGTGCACGAAGTCGTTGCTCGATGCGAAGAACAGCTCGCCGCTGACGTCGTAGAGCCGCTCGACATGGTCGGGATCTTCCACGCTCATGACGTTGACGACGTGTGAGACGTGGCGGACGAAGAAGACGGCCGACAGCACGACGCCGGCGCCGACCCCGTAGGCGAGGTTGTGGGTGAGCACGGTGATGCCCACCGTGACCAGCATCACCACGATCTCGGGACGCGGCTCGACCCGCAGCGTGCTCGGGCGGACGCTCGCCCAGTTGAAGGTGCCGATCGACACCATGATCATCACGGCGACCAGGGCCCCCATCGGGATCTGGGCGACGAAGTCGCCGAGGACCATCACGAGAACGAGGAGGAACACACCCGAGGCCAGCGTCGACAGGCGGGTGCGTCCGCCGGTGCGATGGTTGATCATCGACTGACCGATCATGGCGCAGCCCGCCATCCCGCCGAGGAAGCCGGTCGCGACGTTCGCGATGCCCTGGCCGCGTGACTCGACGTTCTTGTCGGAGTCGGTGTCGGTCAGATCGTCGAGCAACTGGGCGGTGAGCAGCGATTCGAGGAGTCCGACGAGGGCGAGCGTGATCGCGAACGGCAGCACGATCCGCAGCGTGTCGAAGCTGAGCGGCACGTCGGGGAGTCCGGGGACCGGGAGCGAACTCGGCAGGTCCCCCATGTCGCCGACGGTCGGCAGGCGGAGGTCGAACACGATCGCAGCGACCGCGAGCAACACGATGGCCACCAGCGGCGACGGCACCGCCTTGGTCAGTCGCGGCAAGCCGTAGATGATTGCGAGGCCGGCAGCGATGAACGCCAGGTTCATCCAGAACTGGCTCTGGTCGGCATCGTCCCCGGTGAGCAGGATGTGGGGCACCTGAGCGAGGAAGATGAGGACGGCGAGCGCGTTGACGAACCCGATCATCACCGTACGGGGAATGAACCGCATGAGGCTGCCGACGCCCAGGTGGCCGAACCCGATCTGGAAGATGCCGGCGAGCACGGTGGCCGCGAACAAGTAGCCGACCCCGTATTCGTCGACGAGCGGCACGATCACGAGCGCCATCGCGCCGGTGGCTGCCGAGATCATCCCAGGTCGACCGCCGGCGATCGAGATGATGATCGCGATCGAGAACGACGCGTACAACCCGACCTTCGGATCGACGCCGGCGATGATCGAGAACGAGATCGCCTCGGGGATCAGCGCCAGCGCAACGACGAGACCGGACAGCAGGTTGGTCTTCGGATCGGTCAGCCAGTCGCTTCGACGGCCCGGCAGGCGGGCAGCGCGCGACAACGCAGCAAGTTGTGAACTCATGGCACCTCGGGAATCGGCGGTCAACGCCAACTGCAACTCAGGCGCTCGAAGCGGTCACGCTATCGGCGGCTCGCCGTTTCCAGGTGCGTGAGGAACCAGTCCCGTGCCAGACCGGCCGCCGCGTCGAGGGTCCCGGGCTCCTCGAACAGATGCGTCGCACCCGGAACCACGACCAGATCGCTGATGGTGTGCAACTGCTGGAGCGCTCGACGGTTGAGTTCGAGCACCACAGGGTCCTCGCCGCCGACGATGAGCAGCGTCGGGGCCGTCACCTCGCGAAGGTGCGCTCCTGCCAGGTCCGGTCGACCGCCGCGCGAGACGACCGCCGCCACCGGTGAGTCGGGCTGCGCCGCCGCGACCAGCGCTGCCGCGGCGCCCGTGCTCGCGCCGAAGCACCCCACGGGCAGCCCGCTGACGTCGGGCCAGTCGACAACGCGGCGGATCACGTCGGACAACCGGTGGCCGAGCAGATCGATGTCGAAGACGTTGCTGCGATCGCGTTCCTCGTTCGGCGTCAGCAGGTCGAACAACAGCGTGGCGAGGCCCGCCCGATCGAGGACGGACGCGACCCGCTGGTTGCGAGGGCTGTGCCGGCTGCTCCCGCTCCCGTGAGCGAACACGACGACGGCGGTGGCGTCGCGGGGCACGGTGAGGTGACCGTCGAGGGTGACGGCACCGAGGGGGATCCGGACGTCGTCGTCGTGGACGAGACGCGGTCGGGTTGCGTCGTCGAGCAGCGCGACCACGGCGTCGTCGCTGGTCTGTGTGAAGTCGCGGTAGAACTGGCCGACGCCGGAGAAGTCGTCCGGTGTCTCGACCGCCACGTACTCGTCGGCCGCACCGCCGAGCCGGTGGGTCCAGTCCGATGGGGCGACCGGAACGGCCAGTACCACCCGACGCGCTCCCTCTGCTCGGGCGACCTCGCAGGCAGCGCGTGCGGTCGAGCCGGTGGCGACCCCGTCGTCGACGACCACGACCGTGCGTCCGCCCAGCGATGTCCGCGGACGGCCGCGTCGATACAGCTCGCTGCGGCGCTCGAGTTCGGCCCGCTCACGCGCCTCGACCGCCGCCACGTCGGCGGCGCTGACACCGACCATCCGCACGATGTCGGCATCGACGACTCGCACGTCGTCCTCGCCGATGGCGCCCATGGCCAGTTCGGGTTGGAACGGCACGCCGAGCTTGCGGACCAGGATGACGTCGAGCGGCGCCATCAGTGCGTCGGCGACGCGAGCGGCAACGGGCACCCCACCCCTCGGCAGCCCGACGACCACGACGTCGGGGCCCCGCAGGTGCCCGAGAACGCCGGCCAGTTGCTGTCCAGCGTCAGTGCGGTCACGGAACACGGTGTGATCAGCCACGTTGCACCTCCTCGTCCACGACACGGATCTCTGACACCAGTCGAGCACGATTCCCTCGGACCCACCAGGGACGTCGGACCCGTCGCCGACACCGCTGCCGTGCGCGGCCTCAGCGACCCTCGAAGACGGGGTCGCGCTTCTCCATGAACGCCTTGATCGCCTCGACGGTGTCGCGCGTGCCGAAGTTGACGGTCTGCGAGAGGCCCTCGTCATCGAGTGCCTCCTCCATCGTGACGGCGAGGGAGTTGTTGAGCAGCCGCTTCGACATCGCCAGGGCGATCGGCGGGCCGCTGGCGAGCCGTGTGGCCCAGTCGTCGACGAAGGCATCGAGTTCGTCGTCGGGCAGCACCCGATTGACGAGGCCCATCTCGGCGGCACGATCCGCATCGATGATCTCGGCGAGCAGCGCCAACTCCTTCGCTCGGTGCATTCCCACGAGTCGCGGCAGGAGCCAGGAACCACCGAAGTCGAGGCTGAGTCCACGCCTGGCGAAGATCTCCGAGAACCGGGCGTCCTCGGAGGCGACGATCAGGTCACACGCCAGCGCCATGTTCAACCCCGCGCCGACCGCCACGCCGCGAACCTTGGCGATCGTCGGCTGCGGGATGCGGTGCAGCGCCAGGCAGACGTCGGTGATGTGACGCATCGCCGACAGCTGGTGCACGGGGACCTCGCCGGATCCGCCCTGCCACAGGTCGGCACCCGAGCAGAAGTTTCCACCAGCGCCGGTGAGCACGACGGCGCGATCGGTCGGATTGCCCGCGATCGCACGGAACTCGGCGAGGAGTTCGTTCCACATCGCCCCGTCAGCGGCGTTCTTCTTCTCCGGCCGACGCAGGATGATCGTCACCACCCCGTCGGTGCGTTCGACGGTGATCGATTCGAGCTCGCGAGTGTCGGTGGCCATGTCGGCCGACGATACTGACCGCCGTGGGATACAACCCGTATCGGAAGTTCAAGGCGAAGCCCGCCGACTATGTCCTCGTCGCTGCCGCGCTTCTGGTGTCGCTGGGCCTGCTCGTCTGGGCATTCGCCGGCTGATTGCGTTGGGTCAGACCACAGCTGCAACACCTGCTCGACGGGTCAGAATGCGGCGGCGATGAGTTCGAGTCGGCTGCCGGTGATGGCGACGACATCGAAGCGGATCGAATCGGCGCGTAACTCGTGGGCCCGGAGCCACTCGACGGCGAGTTGGCGGATGCGCCGCTGCTTCTCGACAGTGACCGCGGACGCCGCAGGACCGAACCGATCGGTGCGGCGCGCCTTGACCTCGCTGAAGACGATCGTCGCGCCGTCACGGACCACCAGATCGAGTTCTCCGGTCGGTGAACGCCAGTTGCGGTCGAGGATCTCGTAGCCGAGGCGTCGATAGTGCGCGGCGGCGAGTTCCTCGCCCCATCGGCCGCGGGCGTGGTTGGACAGATCGGGTGTGGGTGGGACGCGTGCAGACATCGCAACCTCCGTCAGGGTGATGGGAGGGGCCGATGCCCGAGGGGGACGCAGATGGTGCGTCCGATCAGAGCCGGCGACTCAGAAGTCGCGCTTCTCGCGGATCTTCGCGGCCTTGCCCTTGCGATCGCGCAGGTAGTACAGCTTCGCACGGCGGACGTCGCCGCGCTTGACGACCTCGATCTTCTGCACGGTCGGGGTGTGCAGCGGGAACGTGCGCTCGACGCCGACGCCGTAGCTGAGCTTGCGGACCGTGTAGGTCTCCTGCAGCCCGCCACCCTGGCGGCCGATCACGTCGCCCTGGAACACCTGGATGCGCTCCTTGCCGCCCTCGACGACGCGGACGTGCACCTTGAGCTCGTCACCCGCCTGGAAGTCGGGGATGTCGTCGCGGAGCGAGTCGTTGTCGATGAGGTCAGTGGCTTTCATGGCGTCTACCTGCGTTGTCGGGGCTGCGAGTCTGGATGCGAGCCGGATGGCCGATGCGAATTCTGTGCGCTGATCACGGACGCACGCTCGCGCCGATGGGGCCCGTCAATGATACGGGACGGCAGGGAACTCTTCCAACAGGCGCGCGTCATCTGTCGAAAGACCGCCGAGGCGTTCGATGAGGTCGGGTCGGTCTCGGAGCGTGCGGTGGAGACGTTGGGCACGCCGCCACCGTTCGATCCGCGCATGGTCGCCACTGCGCAACACCTCGGGCACCGACCAACCGCGGAAGTCTGCCGGTCGCGTGTACTGCGGCTCCTCCAGCAGGCCGGTCTCGCCGAAACTCTCGGTCACCGGGCTGGCCGCATTCCCCATCGCCCCGTCGCGCAGCCGGGTCACGGCCTCGATGACCAGGCATGCAGCCACCTCTCCCCCGCTGAGCACCACGTCGCCGACACTGATCTCGCCGTCGACGAGATGCTCGCGCACCCGGTGGTCGACGCCCTCGTACCGGCCGCACAGGAGACTGAATCCGGGTCCTGCTGCCAGTTCGTCGGCGACGGTCTGGTCGAACCGACGGCCACCCGGACCGAGCAGGAACAGCGGGCGGGGCGGATCGACCGACTCCACCGAGTCGAAGATCGGCTGCGCCCGCATCACCATTCCCGCGCCGCCACCGAACGGCGCGTCGTCGACCGTGCGGTGCACGTCGGTCGTCTGATCACGGATGTCGTGACAACGGAGGTCGAGCAGCCCTTGGCCCCGGGCCCTGCCGAGCAGGCTCTCGGAGCAGAAGTCGTCGACCAGCGACGGGAACAGCGAGAAGACGTCGATGCGCAGCGTGCCGCTCATGACGCGCCGAGGTCGAAGAGCCCCTCGGGCGTGTCGACGACGATGACACCGTCCGAGTTCGAGACCACGAAGTTCGACGGCACGAGTGCACCCGAGTCGAGTTCGAGCAGGTCGGCAGCGGGATTGGCGATCACCGAGACGCACTCGCCGTGTTCGGTGCCGTCGACCTCGACCACGCGTCGGCCGATCAGTTCGTGCACCCAGAGCGCTTCGGGATCCTCGAGCGGTCGACCGCTCAGGAGCCGGTTCGCGTACGACTCCGCGGTCGTCCGGTCGGCGATCTGGGCGAACTTGACGACCCGGCGGCCGTTGGATGCCACTCGGGAGGATTCGACGACGAGCGTCTCGTCGCCGGCGACCAGTTCCGCGCCGGGGGCGACCCGTGCGTCCGAGTCGGAGAGCAGCTGGACGAAGACCTCGCCGCGCAGACCGTGAGCTCGCCGGATGTGACCGACTTCGAGCAGGCCGTCGTCGGACAAGTCGACTCAGTCGTCGAGGAATTCGATGTCGACCTCGACATCGTCTTTGCTCGCGGCCGCACGGGTGACGGTGCGGATGCTGGCGGCCGTGCGCCCGCGGCGGCCGATCACGCGGCCGAGGTCGCCCTCACCACAACGAACGTTCAGCGTGGTGCGGCGACCCGAGTCGTCGACCTCCACGGTCACGGCATCGGGATCGTCGACGATCGACTTCACGATGTGCGTGAGGACCGCGACGGCCGTCGGTGCGACCTCGTCGCTCTCGACGGTCGAGTCGGTGTCGACGTCGCTCACTTCGATGCCTTGGCGGCTTCGAACTGCTCGATGGCGCCCGAGATCTGCAGGAGTTTGGCGACCCGCTCGGTGGGCTGAGCGCCCTCGGTGAGCCACTTGACGGCCTTGTCGTTGTCGACGGTGAGCACCGACGGATCCTGACGCGGGTCGTAGTGCCCGAGAATCTCGATGAACCGCCCGTCGCGGGGCGAGCGGGAGTCCGCAACCACGATGCGGTACTGCGGTTGCTTCTTCTTGCCGATGCGGGTGAGGCGCAGCTTGACTGCCATCTGAAATCGATACTCCTGGGTGCAAATGAGAACGTTGCAAGGCTAGCGGCGCCGGGAGGGATCCCCTCGCCGGAGCGACGGGTCGGTCGAAGTGGGGTCAGCGGGGCAGACCGGGCAGACCCGGCATGTTGGGCATGCCGGGCAGACCGGGGAGATCCATGCCGCCGGTGGCGTTCGGATCGAGCAGGCCCGGAGGGAGTCCACGCCCCTTCGGGCCCCCGCCCTTCCTGCCCTTCTTGCCCTTCTTGCCCGGCTTCTGGCCGGCCATGCCCATCTTCTTCATCATCTTCTGCATCTCGCCGAACTGCTTGACGAGACGGTTGACGTCGCCGACCTGGGTGCCGGAGCCGTTGGCGATGCGTTGGCGCCGGCTGCCGTTGATGATCACGGGTTCGGCACGCTCCTGCGGGGTCATCGCCCGGATGATCGCCTCGATCGGCTTGAGGTCGTCGTCGTCGATCTTGGCGCCCTTGAGCTCCTTCGGAACACCCGGCATCATGCCCATCAGACTGCCGAGCGAGCCCATCTTCTTGATCTGCTG
>CAVQBG010000030.1:0-59098 GCA_963710625.1 Ilumatobacteraceae bacterium
CAGAGATGTGACCGGATGGCGGCGAGGAGATCGGCGTAGGTGTCGAGTGCCGGGAACTGGGGGAACTCGGCGATCACGTTGTCGGGAGCGTGGAAGAGGTACCCGTGGTCGGCAGCGCTGAGCATCGTGGTGTCGTTGTAGCTGTCGCCCGCCGCGATCACCCGGTAGTTCAGTTCCTGGAGCGCCTCGACCGAGTGTTGCTTCTGGTTGGGCTGACGAAGTCGGTAGTCGACGATCCGATCGTCCTCGACCACGAGGCGATGGCAGAACACGGTCGGAAGCCCGAGCTGACGCATCAGCGGGCGGGCGAACTGCTCGAACGTGTCGGAGAGCAGGATCACCTGGGTCTCGTCGCGGAGCTCGTCGAGGAACGTTCGCGCTCCGTCGAGCGGCTCGAGACCGCCGATGACGTCCTCGATCAGCGACATCGTGAGGCCGTGTTCGGCGAGCAGATCGAGCCGGTAGCGCATCAGGACGTCGTAGTCGGGCTCGTCGCGTGTGGTTCGGCGCAGTCCGTCGACACCGGTGCGCTCGGCGACGGCGATCCAGATCTCGGGCACCAGGACACCCTCGACATCGAGCGTCACGATCGTCTGGCGCTGGTCGTCGGTCGCGGTCACGTTGCCATTGTCGCCGCTCGGCGGCTGCGTGGTGAAAACGTCCGGGGCAGCGTCCGCGGAGGATGGTCAGCCGGTGACGTGGGTGATCGGGACCCTGGGCCGTTCCGGCACCGGGCAGTCCTGCGCCGACCATCCGAGGTAGATGATGCCGACCAAGCGGTCATCGGCCTCGAAGCCGCACAGGTCGAGCACCCGTTGCGGTTGCGCGAGTGCCGGGGTCGACCAGAAGCTGGCCAACCCGAGCGTCGTTGCACCGAGGAGCAGATTCTGGATGCCGGCGGCCACGGCGTCGCGGTTCTCGTTGTGCAGCATCTCGTCGTCGTGCGGTGCACAACCGACCACCAGGATCGCTGGTGTCCGGAGGTACTTCGTGCGGGTCTTGGCGCGCTTGGCGGCGTCGCCGAAGTCGAGCCGCTCCATCTCGTTCGCCATGGTCTCGCCGAGCGCCGCCCTGCCGTCGCCGGTGAACACCGCGAAACGCCATGGCCACGTCTTCTTGTGGTTGGGGGCCCAGGTGGCGAGCCAGCACAGTTCGGTGATCACGTCCAGCGGCACCGCTCGGTGCTGGTCGACGATCATCGAGGTGCGACGTGACCGCACCAGCTTCGAGAAGCCGTCGAAGTCGGTGCGATCCGGGTCCATGGCGATCAGGATGTCACGCCGTCGCCCAGATCAGCACCTCGGCGCCGTCGTCGCCGGCCGTGAGCGTTGGCGAGCCCGCGCCGGTGAGACGGACGGCGTCGCCGGTGGACAACGCGCCGGCTCCCTGGAGGACGGCCGAGCCGCGAGGGACGAAGACGTGGACGTGCCGATCGTCGGGGACCGGCACCGACTCGCCGGCACCGAGCCGGCCTCCCCAGAGCACGGCTCCCCGTTGGCGGATCGTGATCGCGGCGTCGTGGCCCTTGCCCGAGGCGATCGGGACGAGTCCGCCGCGATCGAGTTCGGCGTTGATGTCGAGTTGCTCGTAGCCCGGGTCGATCGATTCGGTGTCCGGCGGCACCCACATCTGCACGAAGTGGACGTCGTCGGTACCCGAGTTGTTCATCTCCGAGTGCCAGATGCCGGTGCCGGCCGACATGCGCTGCGCGAGGCCCGGATAGAGGACCCCGCGGTTGCGTTCGGAGTCCTTGTGTTCGAGTTCGCCGGACAGCACCCAGGTCACGATCTCCATGTCACGGTGCGGGTGGGTGTCGAAGCCCGAGCCGCCGCGGACGACGTCGTCGTTGTTGACGAGCAGCAGGCCGTGACCCCTGTTCGACGGGTCGTAGTGGCGGCCGAAGCTGAACGAGTGTTTCGAGTCGAGCCAACCGATGCTGGTCGCCGGACGATCCGACGCCCGACGGACGTCGAGGACCGGCGAGTTCTGTGTGGTGGACATGTTGAATGAAACAGTTGCGTGCACAACGATATTCCGTCTCCGGGGCGGGTCGAGCGACCCGTCCGCGCCGTCGATCGGGTAGACAACCGGGGTGCCGGGAACCGCTCGACCGATCGGAGCTGTCGTCGCTGCTGCCGCTCTCTTCGGGACCGCCGGCACGGCTCAGGAACTCGGTCCGGACGGGACCACCCCGCTCGGCGTCGGCGCTGCACGCATCGCCGTCGGAACGATCGTGCTGTGGGCAGCGGTCGGCCTGACGCCGTCGCGGCCACCGTTCGCAGACCTCCTCCGGACGCTCCGGACGATGTGGCGGCCGATCGTCGTCGGTGGGTTCGGTGTCGCCGTCTACACCCCGGCGTTCTTCGCCGCCGTCGATCGGACCGGCGTGGCCGTCGGAACGGTCGTCGGGATCGGCAGCGGGCCGTTCTTCGCCGGAGCACTCGAATGGGTCTGGCGAGCCACGCGCCCCTCACTCGGGTGGTTCATCGGCACGTTGATCACCGTCGGCGGCGGCGTGGCGCTCGTGGTCGCGCAGTCCGGGGGCGATTCGCAGGCAGATGCGCTCGGTGTCGCGTTCGCGCTCGCCGCCGGTGCCGGATACGCCCTGTACTCGGTCACGTCGAAGGTCACGATGGACACGGGGCTGGCCCCGACATCGGCGCTGGCCGCACCGTTCACGGTCGGCGCGGTCGTCGTGGTCGTGCTCGCCGCACGGGAACCGTACGGCTGGCTGACCTCACCGGGCGGGCTGGCGATGGCGATCCACCTCGGCGTCCTCGCCACCGGTATCGCGTACGTGCTGTTCGGCTACGGACTCCATCGGCTGACGTCGGCAACGACGGTCTCGCTCGTCCTCGCCGAACCGTTGACCGCGAGCCTGCTGGCCGTCGTGGTGCTCGACGAGAACATCTCACCGGGCGGCTGGGTGGGCATCGTGCTGGTGCTGATCGGGCTGATTGCTGTCGGCCGCACCGCGGAGCTCACCGTCGAGGCGCCAGCTCGAACCGGTGGTGCTGCAGTCCCCCGAACGGCGGGCCGGATTGGCGGCTGCTGAGTCGGGGTCACTCGGTCCGACGCGCCCGGCTCGGCTGCACCCGGGGTGCCTCGTTCGGCATCTTGGGATACACCGGCGGCCACGGGGCGTCGGGGATTCCGTCCGCGAGATCGGCGGCGAACTGCTCGACGAGCGACGCGATCGAGCAGGGGGCGTCGTCCATCAGTTCCCAGGGGTCGCCGCGCTCGGCGAGGCGATCCGGCACCGTGTCGATCGTCATCGCCTCGGGGTCGATCGTGTGGAGTTCGTCCCATCCGAACGGCGTCGACACCTGGGCGCCGACACGGGGCCGCACGCCCCACGCGCCGAACATGTTCTTGTGCGGGGCGTTCTGATTGAAGTCGACGAACACTCGGGTGCCGCGTTCCTCCTTCCACCACTTGTCGGTGATCAGGTCCGGATGTCGCTTCGTCAACTCCCGGCCGAGTGCGATGACGGCGCCGCGCACGGCGAACGAGTCCCATCCCGGCTCGACGCGGACGTACACGTGGATCCCCTTGCTCCCGGTGGTCTTCGGGAATCCGATCATCCCGATCTCGGCCAGCAGGTCGCGCACGTGGCCCGCCGACTCGCGGACCATGTCGAAGGTGACCCCCGGTGAGGGGTCGAGGTCGATGCGCATCTCGTCGTGGTCCTCGGGGCTCGACGCCCGGAAGGGCCAGACGTGCAGGCCGAGCACGCCCATGTTGACCGCCCAGAGCACGTGGGCGAGGTCGGCGATCACGAGGGCGCGCGACGGGGTGCCGTTGATCGTCTCGACCGTGGTGGTCTCGAGCCAGTCGGGGGCGGAGTCGGGGATCCGCTTCTGGAAGAACGACTTCTCGCGCACACCGTTCGGGTACCGCTCCAACAGCACCGGTCGGTCGCGGACCGTCCGCATCAACGCGTCGCCCACCGCGAGGTAGTAGCGGGCGAGATCGAGCTTCGTGCGCGGCTCCTTCCCGGAGCCGACCGACGGGAACATCACCTTGTCCGGGTTCGTGATGCTGACGATCCGCGTCCCGCCGTCGACCTCGACCGGCGCCCCGAACTCGTCGGCCTTCCCCATGTCGGGCACGTTACGCCAGGGGTCAGACCCCCGGCGTAACGCCAGCGGATCTTGCGGGTCGCGGCCTCGTCGCACGCTGTTACGCCGGGGGTCTGACCCCTGGCGTAACGCTATTGGGCGGTGTGGAGGTCGTCGTTGAGTGCGCCCCAGCGTCCGGTGCGGGCGCGGGCGACGACCTTGCCGGACTGGCCGTCGCGGATGAACATCATGTTGCTCTGTCCCGACAGTGTCCGGGCCTTCACCACGCCGTCGGGCGTGAGCACCGGGGTGCTCGCCGTGACGTAGAGGCCGGCCTCGACGACGCAGTCGTCGCCGAGGCTGATGCCGATGCCGGCGTTGGCGCCCAGCAGGCACCGCTCACCGATCGTGATCTGCTCGGTGCCGCCGCCCGACAGCGTCCCCTGGATCGACGACCCGCCGCCGATGTCGCTGCCGTCGCCGACCACGACGCCGGCGGAGATCCTTCCTTCGACCATCGACACCCCGAGCGTGCCCGCATTGAAGTTGCAGAACCCCTCGTGCATCACGGTGGTGCCCTCGGCGAGGTGCGCGCCGAGGCGCACCCGGTCGGCATCGGCGATGCGGACGCCCGATGGAATCACGTAGTCGGTCATCCTCGGGAACTTGTCGAGGCCGTGCACCGAGATCACGCGGCCCTCCGTGCGCAACCGCATGCGCACGTCGTCGATCTCCGACACGGCGACCGGACCGATGCTGGTCCACGCCACATTGTTCAGCGCGCCGAACGTGCCGTCCATGTTGAGGGTGCGCGGCGCTGCGAACCGGTGCGACAGAAGGTGCAGACGGAGGTAGGCGTCCGACGCGGAGGCCGGCGGCTCGTCGACGTCGATCGTGAGGCGGACCGGCCGGACGATCACCCGGCGGATGTCATCGGTCGTCTCTCGCATGCCGAGCTGCGACTCGATCTCGTCGGTCGGGCAGGCGTCGTCACCGAACTCGCCCCAGCCGAGCCACCGGAACCACGTGTCGAGCACAGCGCCGTCCGAGGCGATCGTTGCGAGGCCCGCGCCCCATGCCGTTCGTGTCATTGCGCTTCCTTCGGATCGTCGACGTGACGACTGGTGTCTGACACCAGGGTCACATCACTTCGTGTCGGAGGGTCGGGAAGAGGATCACTTCCTTGATCGAGTCGACCCCGGCCAACAGCATGGCAACACGGTCCATGCCGATGCCAAGTCCGCCCGTGGGGGGCATGCCGTACTCGAGCGCACGGATGTAGTCCTCGTCGACGGAGCCTGCTTCGTGATCGCCGGCGTCCTTGGCCGCCTGTTCCTCTTCGAAGCGGAGCCGCTGTTCGACCGGGTCGTTGAGCTCGGAGTAGCCGTTGCCGAGTTCGCGCGAGTCGACGAAGATCTCGAAGCGCTCGGTCAGCCAGGGGTCGCTGCGATCGAGGCGTGCGAGCGGGGAGATCTCGGTCGGATGCCCCGTCACGAAGGTCGGGCGCACGATGTCGGCCTCACAAAGTGCTTCGAACAGCTCCTCGACGAGTTTGCCACCACCCCATCGCTCCTCCCAGCGAACACCGTGGTCGTCGGCCAGCCGGCGCAGCTCGTCGATCGGCTGGCTCGGGTGCACCTCCCGCCCGGCGCGTTCGGACACCGCATCGACCATGCGGATCCGGGGCCACGGTTCGGCGAGGTCGATCTGCTGATCGCGGATCGTGATCACCGTGGTGCCGATCGCGTCACGCGCCGCCTGCGTGACCAGCACCTCGCTGATGTCCATCACGTCGTTCCAGTCACCGAACGCCTGGTAGAGCTCCATCATCGTGAACTCGGGGTTGTGGCGCGTCGAGATGCCCTCGTTGCGGAAGATGCGCCCGATCTCGAAGACGCGCTCCATCCCGCCGACGATCAACCGCTTGAGGTGCAGCTCCAACGCGATCCGCAGGTACATCTGCATGTCGAGCGTGTGGTGGTGGGTCGTGAACGGCCGAGCGTGGGCGCCGCCCGCTTCGACGTGGAGGACCGGTGTCTCGACCTCGATGAAGCCACGCTCGTGCAACGTGCGCCGGAAGCTGGCGATGATCTCGTGGCGGATCTCGAACGTTCGACGGGCCTCGTCGTTGACGATGAGATCCGCGTAGCGCTGACGGAAGCGGGTGTCGGTGTCGTGGAGGCCGTGGAACTTGTCCGGCATCGGACGAACCGCCTTGGCCAACAACTCGACCCGCTCGGGCTTGACCGACAGCTCGCCCTTGCGGGTCGTCATCACGGTGCCGTGCACCCCGACCCAGTCGCCGAGGTCGAGCTGTTTGATCCGGGCGAATCCCTCGTCGCCGACCACCGCCTTGGAGATGAACAGCTGCACGTCGCCGGATCGGTCGCGGATGGTCGCGAACACGAGCTTGCCCGAGTCGCGCTTGAGCATGATGCGGCCTGCGACGTCGACGACATCGTCGGTCTCGATGCCGGCGTCGAGGTGGCCCCACCCCTGACGGATCTCGCCGATCGTGTGCGTCCGATCGAAGCGGTACGGGTAGGGGGTGCCGCCCGCGGATCGGATCGTGTCGATCTGCGCGAGCCGACGCGCCTTCTCGGCCGCCAGCCCGCTGCCCGAGGGCTCACCGTCGGCGGTGGCAGCGTCCGGATGGTCGATCGGATCGTCGGCGGTCGGGCTGTCGTGGCTCACGGTGCCCCGACGGTATCGAACCCGCTCACGATGCGCGCGTTCGATTGACAGCGATCATCGTGGCGCCGACGGCAGCGGGGTTGCCGTTGCCGCGGCGCCGACAGCCCGTACAGTTGCCGTCCGTGCGTGTTCGAATCGTCACCGGCCTGGCCGCCCTGCTCGTCGTCGCGATCGGCGCCGCGACCGCCGCCATCGCGCTCGACGAGGGGATCGGTCGACCCGCAGTCGGAACCCGTCAGGCGGAGCCCGCGTCACCCCTCGCCGCGGAACTCGTCACGATCTACAACTCCGGCCCGCTGCGCCAGGACGTCGCCGACCGTGCGGTGGCGGCGGCCCGGGAGTCGGGCGCCAGCGTTGCGTTCGGGCGCGCGGCAAGCGTCGGCATGGTCGCCCTCAAGCGCGGTGCTTCGCCCGTGCAGGTCCCACAGCAGGGCTTCGCCTACCCGATGGGCACCACCGTGCTCCCGCCGGACGTGATCGCTCGGACGATGGGCCGGGACGTCTCCGGCCTCCTCGGCCCGAACACCGCAGTGATGGGCTCGCTGACCGCCGGGCTCCGCGGCGCACAGGCCGGTGACACGATGGATCTCGTCTCCGGATCCGGCGCGATCGTGCCGATCACCGTCGCCGCCGTGGTCGACGACGCCGTCCTCGGCGGCACCGAGCTCCTGGTCGTCCCGGCCGCTGCCGATCGACTCGGCATCACGAACCTGAATCGTGCCGTGCTGTGGGGGTTCACGTCGCAGGCCTCGATCGATGCGGCGATGTCCGCCAACGGCCTGGTGTCGACGTCGATCCGGATCCGGAGGAGCTGGGATCCGGCCGACCCGGACAACACCCTCGGCATGGCGCAGACCAAGGCAGCACTCGGTGAGTTCGCCTACCGCGTCAACGCCAACGGCTCCGTCAGCCTCGACGACGCCTGGCGGAGCCAGTACATCACGTCCGGCGGCATCGGCGGGCTCAGCCTGCAGACCGGATGTCATTCGACGGTTCGGGTCGCGCTGAAGGCGGCGATGGACGAGGTCGCCGCCCGTGGCCTCACGGGCACCATCAACTTCGTCGACGCGAACAGGGCCGGCGGATGCTTCCTGGCGAGGTTCAACCGGCTGACGCCCGACAGCTCCCTCGGGTTCCTCTCCCGGCACTCGTGGGGGATGGCGGTCGACACCAACACCGTCGGTTCCTGCCAGGGCTGTGCACCGCCGGACTTCGCGACCAGGCCCGGCGGCTGCCAGACCGTCCAGATCTTCCGCAAGCACGGGTTCGCCTGGGGTGGCAACTATCTCACCCCCGACGGTATGCATTTCGAATGGGTCGGCGAACCCCGCGACCAGCTCTCGTATCCGTCGAGGTTCTGTCCCAACGTCGTCACCAGCGCTGCGTTGACCACCGAACCGACCGAACGGGCGACGCTGTTCGCCGACGACGGTCTGTACGTCGGCGACCACTGACGTCGCTGCGGCATAGCCTGGCGCCCGTGAGCACCAGATTCGTGATCCTCGGAGGTGGTCCGGCAGGCAACGTCGCGGCGACCACGGCAGCCCGCCTCGGTGCGCAGGTGACGATGATCGAGCGAGACATCGTGGGCGGTGCCGCCCATCTGTGGGACTGCATCCCATCGAAGTCGATGATCGCCACCGGCAGGGCGATCAGCCGGACGCGGGCGATCGGGGGGATGGGACTGGCCACGGTCGACACTGCGGTCGACGTCGTCGGGCTGACCGAGCGCATCGAGTCGATCGAGAACACGATGCGCGACAAGACCACGCAATTGCTGACCAGCCAAGGTGTCCGGATGCTCCGGGGCTTCGGCCGTTTCACGGGGCCGAACACCGTCGTCGTCGAAGGGCCCGACGGTGTCGAGACGGTCGAGTTCGACACGGCGCTCGTCTCGACCGGGTCGCGGCCGCGGATCCCGGACTGGTGCGAACCCGACGGCGACCGGATCCTGACCACGCGGGACTGCTACCCGCCAAGGATCTTCCCGGAGAGCGTCACGGTGATCGGCTCGGGCGTCACCGGCGTCGAGTTCGTGCACATGTTCTCCTCGTTCGGCTCCAAGGTGACCCTTGTGGTGAGCCGCCAGCAGGTGCTGCCCGGCAAGGACCCCGAGGTCGCAGCGGTCCTCGAGGAGGAGTTCATGCGCCGTGGTGTCAAGCTCGTGATGGGGGCCCGGGCGGAATCGATCGAACGGTCGGACGACGAGGTGATCGTGCGCACCGACGACGGGCGCTCGGTCAGGTCGAGCCACGCCGTGCTCGCCATCGGCTCGATCCCGAACACCGAAGGCGTCGGACTCGACGCTGCCGGCGTCGAAGTCGACGAGTGGGGCTACGTCGGGATCAACAACCACTGCGTCACCAACGTGCCGCACATCTACGCGGCCGGCGACATCAGCGGCAAGCTACCGCTGTCGTCGGTGGCATCGATGCAGGGCCGCAAGGTCGCCGAACACGTGATGGGCGGTCACACGCGCAGCCACCGGCACCTCGACTACGACAAGGCTGCGTCGGCGATCTTCACCGAACCGGAGATCGCCGACGTCGGCCTCGCCGAGGCGGAGGCCTTCAGTTCCGGCCGCAAGATCCGCGTGACCAAGGTGCCGTTCTCGTCGACGGCGAAGGCGATGATCAACAACGACACGACGGGGTTCGTGAAGATCATCTCCGATCCGGCCACCGGTGAGGTGCTCGGCGGCTCGATCGTCGGACGTCAGGCGGCCGAGCTGATCTCGGTGATCGCGGTTGCCGTGACCGCCGGCCTGACGGTGACCGATCTCGCCGAGAGCATCCTCGTGCACCCCGCGCTCAGCGAAGCGCTCTCCGAAGCCGCCGAATGAAACGCGGGGCCCGACCCCACGTCTCATTCACTCGATCACGGCGAGGATGTCGCCTCCGCCGACCGTGTCTCCCGCGTTGACCTTGATCTCCTTGACGGTGCCCGCTTTCTCGGCGTTGATCTGGTTCTCCATCTTCATCGCCTCGAGCACGACGATGCCGGCGCCGACCTCGACGGCCTGGCCGACCTCGACGAGCACCTTCACGATCGTGCCCTGCATCGGCGCCTCGACCGAGCCGGAAGCCACGCCGCCGCCGCCGCTTCCGGAACTGTGCTTCTTCTTCTTGGCCGGGGTGGCACCGGTCGACACGACCGCTGGCGTCTCGGGGACCCACATGTTGACGTCGAAGCGCTTGCCGTTGACCTCGACGGTCGTCGAGCGCTTGACGAGGGGCTCGGCGTCGCCGTCGGTCTCGGGTGAAGCCGATTCGGACTTGCCGCCGATCCCGCTGAGGTCGAGGGTCTCCTCGACCCATTTCGTCGAATGCTCGACGGCGACGAAGTCCGGATGCCGGAGGATGGCCAGGTCGGCCGGGATCGTCGTGGCGACGCCCTCGACCACCAGTTCGTCGAGTGCTCGGATCGTCCGGGCGATCGCCACGTCGCGGTCGCGGCCCCACACGACGAGCTTGCCGACCAGGTTGTCGTAGAACTGGCTGATCTCGTCGCCGGAGTGGTAGCCCGAGTCGAAGCGGACACCGAAGCCGTCCGGAGCGACCAGCTGGGTGATCGGGCCCGGCGACGGCAGGAACTTGCCGCCGGCGACGTCCTCAGCGTTGATCCGGATCTCGATCGAGTGACCCCGCCGGGAAGCGTCGACCTCGGCTTGTGTCATCGGAAGTTCCTCACCGGACGCAACACGGATCTGCCACTCGACGAGGTCGATGTCGGTGATCATCTCGCTCACCGGGTGCTCGACCTGGAGGCGGGTGTTCATCTCGAGGAAGAAGAAGTCGCCGTCCTGGAAGATGAACTCGACCGTGCCGGCTCCGTAGTAGCCGACGGCCTTCGCTGCCTTGACCGCCGCCTCACCCATCGCCTGCTCGACCCCGTCGGGCAGACCGGGCGCCGGGGCCTCCTCGACGAGCTTCTGGTGACGTCGCTGTGCAGAACAGTCACGCGACGAGATCCACACACAGTTGCCGTGCTTGTCGCCCACCAGCTGGATCTCGACGTGGCGAGGCCAGGTGAGGTACCGCTCGACGTACACCTCGTCACGTCCGAAGAAGCTCTTGGCCTCACGCTGCGCACTCGCCATCGCATCGTCGACCTCGGCCTCGGACTGCACGACCTTCATCCCACGGCCGCCGCCGCCGAACGCGGCCTTGATGCACACCGGCCAGCCGTGCTCGTTGCCGAACGCCTTGATCTCCTCGGGACCCTTGGCGAACTCGGTGGTGCCCGGCACGATCGGGGCGCCACCGCGGATGGCCGCGAGACGGCTCGACACCTTGTCGGACATCTCGTCCATCGCGCTCGCAGGGGGCCCGATGAACTCGACGCCCATCGCGGTGACCGCCCGAGCGAAGTCGGCGTTCTCGGAGAAGAAGCCGTAACCGGGGTGGACGGAGTCGGCGCCGCTGCGTCGGATGACGTCGAGCATCACGTCGGTGTTGATGTAGCTCTCGGCCGCGGTCTGCCCCCCGAGCGCGTAGGCCTCGTCGGCGAGACGGACGTGGAGCGAATCACGATCCAACTCGGAATAGACCGCCACCGTTGGAATGCCCATCTCCCGGGCGGCGCGGATGACACGGACAGCGATTTCGCCGCGGTTGGCGATCAGGATCTTCTCGAGCACGGGTGCCAATGTAGGGGCCGTGGACTCGCGCGGGGACATCTTGGGCGACGATCCCGCTCGCGGCGGGTGGCCGGCCCGATGGGATGTGCGTCATGTCCCGGAGACGGGCAGCACGAACGCCGACCTGCTCGCACTGGTCGAGGCGGGTGAGGCAGGCGATCGAACCGTGCTGCTCGCCGACCATCAGACCGCAGGACGCGGTCGCCTGGATCGCCGGTGGGAGGCGCCTCGCGGCGCGAACCTGCTCGTGTCGATCGCTGTGGCCCCGGTGCCGTCACCGCCGTCGGATGCGGCTCGTCGCATCGGTCTCGCCGCACTCGCGGCGGTCCGGACGCTGCGCCCCGATCTCGACGCTTCGTTGAAGTGGCCGAACGACGTGCTGATCGGGGGCCGCAAACTGGCCGGGATCCTCGCGCAGCGGGCATCGGTGGTCGACGCCGTCGTCGTCGGCCTCGGGCTCAACGTGGGATGGGCGCCCGAAGGTGCCGCTTCGCTCGACGTGGACGCATCGCCAGCTGATGTCCTGCGCCTCGTGTTGTCGGCGTTCGACGAGCTGCCGATCGACCTCGGAGAGGCGTATCGATCGGCTCTGTCGACGCTCGGCCGCGGCGTGCGCGTCGAGCTGCCGGGCGGCGCCGTCGTGCTCGGCACGGCCATCGACCTCGATGACGATGGTCGTCTCGTGGTCGAGGCGTCCGACGGAGCGATCTCGTCCTTCGACGTCGGTGACGTCGTCCACCTCCGACCCGACGACGGCGACGACTCCCGGTGAATCCGTGTGAATCCGGTGTGAGTTCGTGCCGGCGGTGGTGCTGCCACCAGCGCTCGCAGCGGCGCCAGTAGCGTTGGGTCGATGTCCCCTCCGTCCCGGCGTCGCCTGAGTTCCGCGCCCCTTGCGCTGTTGCTCGCGTTGGCCGTCGCCGGATCCGGTGCCTTCGGCGTCATCTCGGCCGCCAACGATCGCACGTCCGACGTCGAGCGGATCGAGGGGCTCGAGTTGGCGCTCACCCCGCAGGAGGGGCCTGCGCAGAACTACCTGTTGATCGGCTCCGACACCCGCGAGAACGCCGACCCGAACGATCCCGACTTCGGCGGTATCGGCGACACGAGCGCAGTCCAGGGTCGTCGATCGGACACGATCATGATCCTTCGACAGGAGGAGGACGGCAACGGCGCGTCGATCGTCAGCCTGCCACGCGACCTCTGGGTGAACATCGCCGGACGCGGCAGTGCGAGCCGGATCAACTCGGCGTACGGCGACGGCACCGACGTGCTCGCCGCGACGATCACCCAGGAGCTGGGAATCCCGATCCACCACGTCGTCGACGTCGACTTCAACGGGTTCAAGGACCTCGTCGACGCCGTCGGGGGTACGACGATCTGCTTCGAGTACGCGACGCGAGACAAGAACACCGGCCTCGACCAGCAGCCCGGGTGCAATCAGCTCGACGGTCTCCAGGCGCTGCAGTACGCCCGCAGCCGGTACTACGAGGAGTTCCGCGACGGCGAGTGGAGGACCGACCCGACCTCCGACCTCGGCCGGATCCAACGCCAGCAAGACTTCTTGCAGCTCACGGCGAACGCCACGATCGACAAGTTGCAGTCCGACCCGTTCATGGCGTCCGAGCTGATCTCCGCCGCCAGTTCGGCCGTGCGGATGGATCCCGGCCTCGATCCGGTCGGCGCGGCCGGCACACTCCGCAAGGCGTTCTCGGCCGGTCTCAACAAGTACCAGCTCCCGGTGGTCGGCGTGACGAAGGACGGCAACGCCGTCCTCGTGCTCGGTGACGGCGCCGAGCCGATCCTCGACTACTTCCGCGGGGTCGGGCCACCCCCGCCGGTCGGTCCCTAACCGCACGGCGCCCCTGCGGCGCCCTACACTGCGGCGCGTCATGAAGGCGCTCATTCTCGCCGGCGGTGCCGGCACACGGCTGCGGCCGATCACCCACACCCGAGCCAAGCAACTGGTGCCGGTGGCGAACACGCCCATCCTGCACTACGGGATCCGCTCGATGGTGGCTGCCGGGATCACCGAACTCGGCGTCATCGTCGGCGACACCCGTGACGAGGTGATGGCCGACCTCGGCGACGGTTCGCAGTTCGGCGCAGAGATCACGTTCATCCCCCAGGACGAACCGCTCGGGCTCGCGCACTGCGTCCTGATCGCCCGGGAGTTCCTCGGCGACGACGACTTCGTGATGTACCTCGGCGACAACCTGCTCGAACAGGACCTCGAAGCGTTCGTGGCGGCGTTCACCGCGGCTCGTGAGACCGACCAGCCGCCGTCCGCGCAGATCCTGCTCAAGGAGGTCGACGACCCACACCGCTTCGGGATCGCGTCGCTCGACGCCGACGGCCATGTCGTCCACCTCGTCGAGAAGCCCGTCGATCCGCCGTCGAACCTGGCGCTCGTCGGCGTCTATCTCTTCGACCGCGAAATCCACGAGGCGGTCGCGTCGATCGAGCCGTCCGAACGCGGCGAGTTGGAGATCACCGACGCCATCCAGTGGCTGATCGACCACGGTCGGCGTGTGCGTATGGAGATCCTCACGGGATGGTGGATCGACACCGGCAAGCTCACGCCATTGCTCGAGGCGAACCGTCTCATCCTCGAGACGATCGCCACGAGGATCGACGGCTCGGTCGACGACGCCTCGTTCATCGACGGCCGGGTCGTGATCGAAGCAGGTGCCGAGATCGTCAACTCGACCATCCGCGGGCCGGTGGCGATCGGTCCCGGCTCCAAGATCATCGACAGCTTCATCGGCCCGTTCAGCGCCATCGGAGCCGGCTGCGAGGTCCGTCACTCCGAGATCGAGCACTCCGTCGTGATGGAACGCAGCCGGGTGATCGACATCCCGCGGCTCGAGGACAGCCTGATCGGCAGCGACGCCGTCGTGTCGCGAACCAAGCGCAAGCCCCGTGCGATCCGCCTGATGGTCGGTGACCACTGTCAGATCGACGTCGAGTAGGAGCCCGCGATGCCCGAGATCAGCGAATCCCCCCACATCGCCGGCGTCTACGTCGTCGAGCCGACGATCCACGGTGACCAGCGTGGGCTGTTCATCGAGACGTACCGCCGTGAATGGATCCCCGGCGCCCGCGAGATGATCCAGGGCAACCGGGCCAATCGTCAGCAGGGCGCACTCGTCGGACTGCACTATCACCTGCACCAGAGCGACTACTGGTACATCCCGTTCGGGACGGCGCGCGTCGTGCTCCACGACCTGCGCGAGGGCGGCCCCACCGACGGCGCCACCCACTGCCTCGACCTCTCCGGCGAGAACCACCTGGGCGTGTACATCCCGCCGGGTGTCGCGCACGGCTTCGCAGCGCTGACCGACATGGTGATCACCTACCTCGTCGACGGGTACTACAACGCCGCCGACGAACTCGGCGTCGCGTGGAACGATCCGGCGATCGATGCCGATTGGGGTGTCACCGATCCGATCCTCTCCGAGCGCGACCAGCAGAATCCGATGCGCGCCGACCTGCCCGCCAATCGCCGGCCCTACTGGCCGATGCGCACCTGAAGGACCCCGACATGAGACTGTTCGTCACCGGCGCTGCCGGCTTCATCGGATCGAACTACGTGCGTCACGTGCTGGCGACGACCGATCACTCGGTCACGATCTACGACGCGCTGACCTATGCCGGCAACCTCGAGAGCATCCGCGACGTGCTCGACGACCCCCGTTCGGAGTTCGTCCACGCCGACATCTGTGATGCCGACGACGTGGCGCGGTCGATGGACGGCCACGACGCCGTCGTGCACTTCGCGGCAGAGAGCCACGTCGACCGCTCGATCGCCGACGGCTCGAAGTTCGTCCAGACCAACTGCATGGGAACCAACGTGCTGTGCGACGTCGCCAACACCGTGGGCATCGGCAAGTTCCTGCACATCTCGACCGACGAGGTGTACGGCTCGGTCGAGGAAGGCTCCTCCGTGGAGACCGACATCCTGGCCCCGCGCTCGCCGTACTCCGCCGCGAAGGCGGGCTCCGATCTGATCGCACTCTCGTACTTCTCGACCTACGGCCTCCCGGTCGTCGTGACGCGTTGTTCGAACAACTACGGCCCCTACCAGTTCCCTGAGAAGGTCATCCCGCTGTTCACCACCAACCTGCTGGACGGCAAGCAGGTGCCGCTCTACGGGGACGGCCTCAACGTGCGCGACTGGATCCACGTCGAGGACCACAACATCGCCGCGCACCTCGTCCTGGAACAGGGCGTTGCCGGCGAGATCTACAACATCGGTGCCGGCAACGAGGTCACCAACGTCGACCTCACGCACCGCCTGCTGGAGCTGACCGGTCGTGACGAGTCGTTCATCCGACCCGTGGAGGATCGCCTGGGCCACGACCGCCGCTACTCGGTGAACATCGACAAGGTGAGCGCGCTCGGATGGTCGCTCTCGCGTTCGTTCGACGACTCGCTCGCCGCGACCGTCGAGTGGTACCGGACGAATCGCGAGTGGTGGGAGCCGTTGAAGGCGAAGGCCGGGCTCTGAGAGCGCCGCGGTGAAACTGCTCGTCACGGGTGCCGCTGGTCAGCTCGGCGTCGACGTCGTCGCCCACGCCCGGTCGCTGGGCGACGACGTGGTCGCGGTCGATCGAGCAGCGCTCGACATCACCGATTCGGTGGCGGTCAGCCAACTCCTCGACACCGTTCGGCCCGACGCAGTGATCAACGCCGCGGCCTACACTGCGGTCGACGCCTGCGAGACGAACGAAGCACACGCGTTCGCAGTCAATGCGGACGCGGTCGGCCACCTCTCGGCCGCCTGCGAGCTCGTTGGGGCGCACTTCGTGCACGTCAGCACCGACTACGTGTTCGACGGCACCCTCGACCGTCCGTACCGTGAGGACGATCGCACGAATCCGCAGTCGGTGTACGGACGTTCCAAACTGGCCGGTGAGCACGCTGCCGGCCCGTCGGCGGCAGTCGTTCGCACGTCGTGGGCGTGCGGCGAACACGGCAACAACATGGTCAAGCTGGTCCTCCGCTTGGCGTCGGATCCGGACCAGGCGTTGGCGTTCGTCGACGACCAGCGGGGCCACCCCACGTTCACGGCCGATCTCGCGCCGGCGCTGCATCGAATTGCGGTCGACCGTCGATCGGGCATCCATCACGTGACGAACCAGGGTGCGGTCAGCTGGTTCGAGTTCGTGCGCGAGATCCTCGCCGTGGCCGGCCACGACCCCGACCGTGTCCGCCCGATCGCGACCGCCGACCTCGATCCGCCGCGTCCGGCGCCCCGACCTGCCAACAGCGTGCTCGACAACGCCGTGTGGCGCGCCGCCGGCCTCCCGATGCTCCGCGACTTCCGCGCCCCCCTCGCCGAACTCGTCGCCAAGCTCACCTGAGCCCCCAGACCCGTCCCCCACACCGAAATCTGACGGAATCGGGACGTTTGGCGTCCGATTCCCGGCATATTTCGGGGTTGTGGGGTTCACGCGGGAGGAACTGGAGTCGTTCGTCGATGCGACGGTGCCGGATCTGGTGGGGCCGGGGGTGCGGTTGTTGTTCGTCGGGATCAACCCGGGGCTGTGGACCGCTGCGACGCAGACGCACTTCGCGCACCCGGGGAACCGCTTCTATCCGGCGTTGTTCGCCGCCGGGATCATCGAGCGACCGATCGATCGCGGCACCGGCATGGACGACGACGATCGTCGTCACCTGATCGAAGGGGGCATCGGGATCACCAACGTGGTCCACCGCGCGACGGCGAAGGCATCCGAGCTGACCGCCGCCGAACTGCGCGAGGGTGGCGCTGAACTGCGGTCGTTCGTGCGCGAACACCGGCCCGCCGTCGTGGCGATCGCCGGCATCACCGCCTATCGAACCGCGTTCGGCGTGCCGAAGGCGGCGATGGGGGAGCAGCCGGGTGGTTTCGAGGGCTCACGGCTCTTCGTGGTGCCGAATCCGAGTGGTCTGAACGCCCACGAGACCGTCGACACACTCGCTGCCGCATACCGTCAACCCGCCATCGCGGCCGGCATCGTCTCAGCGCAATGAGTGCCGCGCTCTGAGGTCGCGCCCGGACTCACCGGACAGCGGTCAGTGGGGATCGCGCTCGGCGTCGGCGCGGTTGGCGAGATACCAGTCGATCGTCGCGCGGAGGCCGGTCTCGAAGTCCATCGAGGGGACCCAGCCGAGCAGCTCTCGTGCTCGGCTGCCGTCGACCGCGCGACGTGGCTGGCCGTCGGGCTTCGACGCGTCCCACCGCAACTCACCGTCGAAGCCGACGAGTCCGGCGATCGTCTCGACCGTCTCGCGGATCGTCACCTCCCGATCGGCGCCGAGGTTGATCGGATCCGCCCCGACGTGCACCTCGGCGGCACGAACGATCGCATCGGCCGCGTCGTCGACATACAGGTACTCCCGGCTCGCGGCGCCGGTACCCCACACCTCGACGTGGTCGGCACCGGACTCCTTCGCCTCGACACACTTCTTGATCAGGGCGGGAATGACATGGGACACCGACGGGTGGAACTTGTCGCCGGGCCCGTAGAGGTTGGTCGGGATCAGATAGGCGAAGCGTTGGCCGTACTGCTGCTCGTTGACCTGTGCATGGATCAGGTGGGCCTTCTTGGCGATGCCGTAGGGGGCGTTCGTCTCCTCGGGGTAGCCGTTCCAGAGATCGGCCTCGGCGAACGGAACCGGTGTGAACTTGGGGTACGAGCACACGGTTCCCACGAGCACCGTCTTGTCGACGTCGGCCACCCGGGCCGCCTCGATCACGTGGGTCCCCATCAACAGGTTGGCGAGGTAGAGCCGAGCGGGATGGTCGAGGTTGTAGCCGATCCCGCCGACGTCGGCCGCCAGATGGATCACCAGCGACGGCCGTAGTGCATCGAGCATCGCCTCCGCCGATCCGGGGACGGTCAGGTCGAACTCGCTGCTGCGCGGAGCCGACACCGTGGCGCCCGCGTCGTGCAGTCGAGCGACGACGCGGCGGCCGAGAAAACCGGCACCGCCGGTGACGGTGACGCGGCGGCCGCTCCAGGTGCCGGCGTGATCGTGGCTGGTGGTTGGCGACGACATCGTGGTCAGGCTAGGGGCCTGATCCCTGATGAGAGTGCGTCGTCGGTCGATGGCGTCCGGCGACGGCGTCGACACGGCATCATGGAACGGTGCCCGACCAGCCCCTTGCCGCCGAACCAACGCCGGTGGCGGCCGCCGGGCGGGCCCTGCAGGTCGCCTACACCGTCGAACAGTGTTGGCACCCGTCGCCCGGGGGCACGGCGGTCGCCGCACTGCGCGTCGCTCGTGAACTCGCTCGACGCCCCGACGACGTCGAGCTCCACCAAGTGGCGGGCCGCCACCCGGGCGTTCCGATCCCCGAGTTCCGTCCCGTGGGCGCCGTGGCGATGCTGCCCCTCGCCCGGCCGCTGCTGTACGAGAGCTGGATCCGCCTGAACTGGCCGAAGGTCGAGTCGGTCATCGGTGAGATCGACGTCGCCCACGCCACCGGGCTCGTTCCGTGTGCGACCGCAGCGCCGCTCGTGGTCACGGTCCACGACCTCGCGTTCATCCACGAACCGTCGCAGTTCACCCGTCAGGGAGCCCGCATCATGCGCCGCTCGCTGGAGGCGATCGGTCGCCGGGCCGATCGCGTGCTGTGCTCCAGCCTCGCCACGATGCGCGAGTGCGAGGCTGCCGGCCTCGATCCCGCCGCCCTGCGGCACGTGCCGCTCGGCGTCGACCTCGTCGACGTCACCGACGCCGACGTCGAGCGGATCAGGGTGCGGTACCGACTGCCGAGCGAGTTCGTCCTGTTCGTCGGCACGATCGAACCGCGCAAGAACTTGCGACGCCTCGCCGCCGCCATGCAACGTCCCGACGTCGGTCTGCCGCTCGTCATCGCGGGAGCCGCTGGATGGGGTGACGTCGGTGTGTCGGATGCCGGGCACGCCCTCTTCCTCGGATTCGTGCCCGACGCCGATCTCGCCGCCCTGTACGCCGCAGCCACGGTCTTCGCGTACCCGAGCGAACGAGAGGGATTCGGCTTGCCGGTCGCCGAAGCGATGGCGCAGGGCACCGCCGTGGTGACGAGCGCAGGGACCTCGACCGAGGAGGTGGCCGGCGGAGCTGCCGTTCTCGTGGATCCCTTCGACGCGGAGAGCATCGCGGACGGCATCGTCGAGGCACTCGACCGGCGCGACGAACTCGCGCGGCCGGGTCGCCGCCGGGCGGCCGAGCTCACGTGGACGGTCGCCGCCGACCGGACACTCGCCGTCTACCGTGAACTCGTCCCATGACCGAACCGAACCCCTCCATCGAAGCCGCGGCGACCGCCGTGCCGGCGGCCGGCCGGCGGATGTCGGTCGTCGACGTGGCGGTCAACCTGCTGTGGTGCGTTCCCGGCGACGTCGGGGGCTCGGAGCAGTACCTCGTCCGGCAGTTGCTCGGCCTGGCCGTGCAACCGGCCGAGTTCGTGCCGACCCTCTACTGCCTCCCTGCCTTCGTCGATGCACACCCGGAACTGCACGACCTGTACCCGATGGTGGCCGCCGGCATCTCCGGTGATCGACGACCGAGGCGGATCGTGGCGGAGCACACCTGGCTCCGCCGCCGGACCGGAAGCGCCGACATCGTCCACCACGGCGGCGGTACCGCACCGATGGGCGGTCACCGGCCGATCGTCCTGACCATCCACGACCTGCAGCACCTCACACATCCGGACTACCTGAGCGCCACGAAACTCCGATACCTGTCGTGGTCGATTCCCCGAAGCATCGGTCGTGCTGCCGTCGTCGCCGTCCCGACCGACTACGTGCGTCGTACGGTCGTCGACGCGTACGGTACCGATCCTGCCCGCGTGCTCGTGGTGCCGCACGGGGTCGAACCGGCCCTCGGCGCCGACGTACGATCGGAGTTCGAACTGCGGCGCGATTACGGCCTCGGCAGCGGACCGGTCCTCGTGTTCCCCGCCATCACGCATCCGCACAAGGGCCACCGATTCCTGCTCGAGGTGATGGCGCGCCACTGGGACGATCCCGATCTGCGCCTCGTACTCCTCGGTGGTGCGGGCTCGGTCGACGCAGACGTGTCGGCAGCGATCGATCGCCTCGACCTCGCCCGACGGGTGGTCCGGCCGGGGCGGGTTCCCGACGCCGATCGCGACGGTCTGATCGCCCTGGCCGATGCGCTGGTGTTCCCGAGCGAGTACGAAGGTTTCGGCGCCCCGGTCGTCGAGGCGATGGCGTTGGGAACGCCCGTGATCTGTTCCGACCAACCGGCGCTCGCCGAGGTGGCCGGGAATGCAGGGCTCGTGCTCCCGCTCGACCACGATGCCTGGGCCGACGCCGTGGACGTGGTCGCCGCTCGCTCACCCGAAATGAGCGCTGCTGGCCGGCGGCGGGCCGAGATGTTCACCGCGCAACGATCGGGCGCGGGTCTTGCCCACGCGTATCGAGCGGCGCTCGAGTTCGCACGATGACCCGACGCCGGGGCTCGGATGAGCGACGCCCGCTGATCGTGCTGTGCCCCCACTTCGAGCCGGACACCGCACCGACCGGCACCGTGATGACGCGCATCGTCGCCGAACTCGTCGAACGGGGACACACGGTGCACGTCGTGACGTCGTTGCCGTGGTACCGCGATCACCGGATCGACGAGGGATGGGAGGGAAGGCTGGTCCGCCGGGAGGTGACCCCGTGGGGGTCGGTCACCCGTGTTCATCCGTTTCCGGGCGACGACAAGACCAATCTCGTTCGTCGGGCGTTCGGGTTCGTCGCCTACTCGTTGCTGGCCGGGGCCGAGTGTCTCCGAGTCGGTGGCTGGCGTCGGCGCGCCGGCGCCGTGATCGCGATGTCGCCGCCGCTCACGCTCGGGCTGACCGGGTGGCTCGTCAGTCGGTTCCGACGGGCTCCGATGGTGTTCAACATCCAGGACGTGTTCCCCGATGCCGCGATCGAGACCGGTGCGATCGGCAACCGATGGATCATTGCGGCGGCCTCCTGGCTCGAACGGGTCAGCTATCGCGCCGCCGATGCCGTGACCGTGCTGTCCGAGGACCTCCGCGACAACGTCGCGGCCAAGATGTCCCCCGTCCGGCGGGACCGCGTCCACGTGATCCCGAACTTCGTCGACACCGACGCCATCGTGCCGATGGACCGATTGACCGACTACCGGCGTGAACTCGGGCTCGGCGACGGGCCGGTGGTGCTCTACGCAGGAAACGTCGGATTCTCCCAGTCGCTCGATCTCGTGGTGGCCGCTGCGGAAGCACTCCCGGAGGTGACGTTCCTGATCAACGGCGACGGTGCGGCGAAGGCCGCACTCCAGGCATCGGCGGTCGGGCGTGCCAACGTGCGGTTCGCGGGCTACATCGCGCCCGGACGCCTCTCGGAGCTGCTCGCCACCGGCGACATCCACGTGGTCCCGTTGCGTGCGGGTCTCGGTCGTGTCAGCGTGCCGTCCAAGACGTACTCGATCATGGCGGCCGGTCGGCCGGTCGTGGCCGCCATCGATCCCGACACCGCCGTCCCGAGGATCCTCGCCGACTCGGGCGGTGGCGTGGCCGTCGCCCCCGACGACGCGTCCGCGTTCGTCGGAGGTCTTCGACGGCTCCTCGACGATCCGGCACTCCGGGACCAGATGGGTGCGCGTGGTCGCGCCTGGGTGGTGCGCGAGGCGTCGCCGCGAGCGGTCGGCGCTGCCTACGACGACCTGCTCGCTGGCCTCTGACCCCGAACGGGCCGGGCCCCACCGGGCTCCGGTCAGGCGCCGATCGTGCAGGGTCCCGACCCCCGAAGGCCGCCCCTCGCCGATAGCCTCTGGTCCTCGTGGCACCCTCCTCGTCATCCACCAAGAAGGCCGCCAAGCTGGCCAAGTCCGGTCAGGGCAAGAAAGTCCGCTTCCAAGGGGGCACCTTGTTCCCGATGGTCGTGGCGATCGTGGTCGTCCTCGGCCTGGCGCTGGTCGTCTACGCCCGTCAGAGCCGCCCGACCGTCGATGCATCCGCACCGACGCAATCCGACCACTGGCACCACGCGTACGGCTTCTATCTCTGCGACACCTGGTTCCAGCTGAGCGGCGACGCAGAGGAGCGCGACGATGCGGGCTTCCTGAACACCGACTTCGCCAGGTCCGGCATCCACAGCCACGACGACGGGCTGATCCACTGGCATCCGTTCTCCAACGCCGCCGTGGGGAACAACGCCACGCTCGGTGTGTTCCTCGACACCTATGGCGTCGACTTGACCAACGACAAGCTCACCTTCCCGGAGAACCAGCGCGCCGGCCTGCCGTACCAGCAGGAGACCGGGGTCTTCGAGGACGGCGAGACGACGTGCACCATCGACGGCTCCGAGGAGGACGCCGAACTCAAGGTGATCGTGTGGGACAACTTCTCCGACACCGACAACGGCACCACCTACATCGCCGACTTCAACAACATCCGCCTCGACCAGGATCAGATGGTGATCGCCATCGCATTCGTGCCCGACGACACCGACGTCAGCATGCCGCCGTGGGCGCCTGACCTTCCCGAACTCGGAGCGATCGACAGCGGCCAGCTCACGCCGGCCGACGTGACCGAGGCGACGGTGCCGGGCGGTTCCGCTCCGGAGTCGGTGCCGGCCGACGTGCCGTCGACCACGGAGGGCTGATGCGCGCGGTCGTCCTCGTCGGCGGCTTCGGTACCCGGCTGCGCCCGCTCACGCTGAGCACGCCGAAGCCGATGCTCCCGGTGGGGCACGAGCCGATGATCGCTCGGCTGGTGGGGCGACTCGCCCGCGGTGGTGTCACCGAGGTGGTGCTGGCGCTCGGGTTCCGGCCCGAGCCGTTCATGGCGGCCTTCCCGGACGGTCGCTGCGGTGACGTCACGCTCACCTACGCCGTCGAACCCGAGCCGCTCGACACCGCGGGTGCCATCCGGTTCGCCGCCGATGCCGCCGGCATCGACGACACCTTCGTCGTCGCCAACGGTGACGTGATGACCGATCTCGACGTCGCTTCGCTCGTGGCGGCTCACCGTCGCTTCGCTGCCGAGGCGACGCTCCACCTGATCGGAGTCGAGGATCCGTCGGCGTTCGGCGTCGTCGATCTCGCCGAGGACGGGCGGGTGCGGGCATTCGTCGAGAAGCCGTCCCCCGGCACCGAGCCCAGCAACCTGATCAACGCCGGCACCTACGTGTTCGAACCCGGCGTCCTCGACCTGATCGCGCCGGGCGAACGGGTCTCGGTCGAGCGTGACACGTTCCCACGTCTCGTCGATGCCGGGACGATCTACGGGATGTCGACCGACGACTACTGGATCGACGCGGGACGTCCGGAGCTGTATCGGGCCGCGAACCTCGATCTGCTCGGCGGCGCTCGTGTGGCTGAGCACGCCGAGCCGATCGCGCGATCTGCCGACGTGGCGGTCGATGCCACGATCAACAACAGCATCATCGGCGATCATGCGGTCGTCCGGTCCGGTGCTGTCGTGACCGACTCGGTCCTGCTCCCGCACGCGCTGGTGGGCAGCGGCGCGGTCGTCGAGCGCTCGCTCGTGATGGGAAGCGTCGGCGTGGGTGCGCGCGTGTCCGACTGCATGGTCGGAGCCGATGGAGCGGTCGCCGACGGCGAGAGCGTGAGCGACGTCGCGATCCCGCCGACGCCGTGAACGTCGTCGTCATCGGTGGAGCCGGTTTCATCGGCTCCCACCTGGTCGACCGGTTGCTGTCCGAGGATCACGCCGTCGACGTGATCGACGACCTCTCGGTCGGTTCGCTCGCCAATCTCGCCGACGCACGTGCCAGCGGTGGAGCGCTCAAGATCCATCATCTCGATGCCGGCTCGGATGACACCGACACGCTGATCGGCATGCGACGCCCCGACGTGGTGTACCTGCTCGCACCGCTCCCGTCGTCCGCCGCCACGGGTCACGATCACGCCCGCGCCTTCGGGCTTGCACTGACCACCTTGGAGTCCGCCCGCCGCCACGGCGTGGACAAGGTGGTGGTGGCCCTGCCCGCAACCGCCCTCCACGGGCACCCGTCGTCGCGCACGCTGCCGCTGAAGGAGGGCGAGACGTCACAGTTGGTGCCGCGCGGGGTGCGCGGTGTCGTCAGCCGAGCGATCATCGACCTGCTCGTGACGCACCGCGACCTCGACGCGATCGAGTTCACGGTGCTCGCGGTGTCGACCGTGTACGGCCCGCGCCAACGCACCGACGGCGGTGTCGTCGCAGCATTTCTCGCAGCGGCGCGGGCCGGAACTGCTCCGTCGATCGATGGCGACGGCCGGCAGACCCGTGACCTGCTGTTCGTCGACGATGCCGTCGACGCGCTCGCCAAAGCGCTCGATCACGGTGGCGGACTCGTGGTGAACGTCGGCACCGGCGTCCAGACCTCGATCGGGGAGTTGTGGCAACGGATCGCACTGCTCGTCGACGGCGCCGAGGCGCTCGAACCGGTCCATCGACCGCAGCGGCCCGACGAGCTGGCGCGTTTCGCCATCTCCCCCGTGCGGGCTCGGATCCACCTGGCCTGGTCGCCGTGGACCGAGCTCGACGACGGCCTTCGGCGGCTCGTGGCCGAAGCCTGAGCCCGTTCAGGCGATCGCGTCGAGCGTCGCCGTGGCCAGGTCCCGCGCGAGACCAGGTGTGGTCATCACCGACGGGGTGACGATGCAGCGGAGTCCGGTCGCCTCCACGTCGGCTGCGAGGTGGGCATCGACCGGATCGATCACCAGCGCCGCGGCGATCGGAGCATAGAGCTCCGCGACGCCGACCACCGATGGCTCGTGGCCGAGCTCGGCGAGCATGCGATCGGCGGGCCCTTTCAGGGCGGCCCCACCGACGATCGGTGACACGGCAACGACGTGCTCCCGCTGCCGTGCGAGGAGGTCGTCGACGCCCGGGAGTGAGCGGATCGGACCGATCGACACGATCGGGTTCGATGGAGCGATGACCACCACGTCGGCCGTGTCGATGGCGTGGCGCGCGGCAGACGAGATCGTGGCGGCTCCGTCGAAGCGCACGGAGCGGACCGGCACGTTGTGGCGGAGACGGACGAAGTAGTCCTGGAAGGCGACGTCGGTGAGCGTGCCGTCGTCCGCGACGACGGTGACGATCGTCCGGATGCGGTCGTCGGTCATGGGAACGATGCCGATCGGGACCCCCCAGGCCCGGCGGATCTCGTCGGTCGCCTCGGTCAAGGTTGCCCCCTCGGCGAGACGGGCAGTCCGGTAGAAGTGGGTGGCGAGATCGCGATCGCCGAGGTTGAACCAGCGCGGCGCTGCCGTCGACCCCTCGGGCCGGACGGCCTCGTACCGTTCCAGCGAGGCCATTGCCTGCCAGGTCTCGTCGACGAGCCCCCACCCTCGACCCGGGTCGATCGCTCCGGCGAGCGTGTAGGTGACGGTGTCGAGATCGGGCGAGATGGCCAGGCCGTGCAGCACGCAGTCGTCGGCGGTGTTCACCACCGCGGTGACCGCTGCGTCGACCATGCCATGGAGGCCGGCGTCGACGAGTCCGGCGAGAAGACGCGCTGCGCCGACCCCGCCGGACAGCACGGCCACGGTCCGGTGCCCGCTCCCGCTCACTCGGACGTCTCCGTCAGACCGACGTAGAGGTCGTGGAGTTGCGACGCCGTTGCGGCCCAGGAGAACCGGGCGACGTTGTTGTGCCCTCGGCGGACCAACTTGGCGTGCATCTCGTCGTTGGTCACGACCCAGTACAAGTTGGCGGCGAGCGCCTCGGCGTCGAGGGGCGGGCTGAGCAGTGCTGCAGCGCCGGCGATCTGCGGGATCGACCCGGCCGTGCTCGCCACGACCGGCGTGCCCAGTTGTTGCGCCTCGAGAATCGGGAACCCGAACCCCTCGTCGAGCGACGGGTAGGCGAGCGCCCGTGCGTTTGCGACCAGCCATCGCTTCGTGGCACCGTCGACGGTGCCGGTGCGGATGACCCGTGCGGCGATCGCATCATCCAGTCGCCCGATCGCGCGGTCGACGGCGCCGGCGTCGTTGCCGACGGCACCCGCCATGACGAGGCGGACACTCCCGTGCTCACGAGCGAGCCGGGCGAATGCCGCAACGAGGGTGGGAAGGTTCTTCCGTCGTTCGAGCGTGCCGATCGCGAGGACGAACGGGGCGCTGCTGAGGTCGGGCAGTCCTGCGGGAGGCTCGGTGGGAGCGTCGACCGGCGGCGGCGGGCCGAGCAGCACGGTGTGGATCCGGTCGGTGGCGAGCAACTCGCGGGCTCGGCGAGTGGTCGCATCCGAGCTGGTGACCACGTGGGCGCCGTCGGCGACCGCTCGTCGCAGCACAGCGCCCGCGCGCCGGACGTCGGCGACGGCATCGGTGGGATGGTCGAGGAACCAGCAGTCGTACACCGACACGAGGCGCGGACACCGCGTCGGTGGGACGACGTAGTTCGTTCCGTGGACGAGATCGGGTCGACCGAGCCAGCGGTCGACGGGAGGGGACCGGTGCGCCCAGACCCGCAGCGCCGCAGCAGCGGGAATCGGGAGCCGGCGCTGCGGCCGGCGAACCTTCGCTCGCATGCTCGTCACGTAGGGCCGCAGCGTCAGGTCGTCGCGCTCGCCGAGCGCCGCGATCGTCCAGTCGACGGCGTTGCCGATGCCGGTGCGCGCACCGTGCAGCGGCCCCGCGTCGATGGCGACGGTCAGTGACACCGGGTCGTCCGGCGGCGCACGGTCTGCATGGTGGCGCGGAGCGTATCGGCCGCGCGGAGCTGCGGTGCGAGCAGCCCGGCGGCACGAGTGACGGTCGTGGTCCTAGACTCGTCCCCCTTATGCCCACAGCGTTTGTCACCGGTATCACTGGTCAGGATGGTCAGCATTTGGCGGAGTTCCTGCATGGTCAGGGTTATCACGTGTTCGGGATGGTGAAGGGTCAGAACAATCCTCGGGTGGAGGCGTTGCAGCAGGAGATGCCGTTCGTGGAGTTGGTGTCGGGGGATTTGGCGGATCTGCCGTCGTTGGTGGGGGCGATGGAGGCGTGTCAGCCCGATGAGGTGTACAACCTGGGGGCGATCAGTTTCGTGGCGTTGAGCTTCTCGCAGGCGGAGTTGACGGCGAACATCACCGGGTTGGGGGTGTTGCGCATGTTGGAGGCGGTGCGGATGGTGGGTGGTTCGCAGAACAATCCGATCCGCTTCTATCAGGCATCCAGTTCGGAGATGTTCGGCAAGGTGCGTGAGACACCGCAGACCGAGTTGACGCCGTTCCATCCCCGTTCGCCGTATGGGTGTGCGAAGGTGTTCGGTCATGACATCGTGGTGAACTATCGCGAGTCCTACGGGATGCACGCCAGCTCGGGGATCTTGTTCAATCACGAGGGACCCAGGCGGGGGTTGGAGTTCGTGACGCGCAAGGTGACCAACGCGGCGGCGCGGATCAAGTTGGGGTTGCAGGACGAGGTCGTGTTGGGGAACCTGGACTCGAAGCGTGACTGGGGCTATGCGGGGGACTATGTGAAGGGCATGTGGATGATGCTCCAGCAGGATCAGCCCGATGATTACGTGTTGGCCACCGGTCAGACCCATTCGATCGAGGATCTGGTGCGGCGGGCGTTCGGCGAGGTCGGCATCGACAACTGGGCCGACTACGTGCGTCAGGACCCCAAGTTCCTGCGTCCCGCCGAGGTCGACCTGTTGATCGGTGACGCTTCGAAAGCCCGCACCAAGCTCGGCTGGCAACCAGAAGTGGACTTCCCCGCCCTGGTCGAGATGATGGTCGCCCACGACCTCCAACGCGAAGCCACCAAAGCCGGCATCCCCCTCCCCGACTGAACGCCAGGGGCTCAGGTCTCGAAGGGCATGTCGGTGATCGCTTCCATCATCGACGACTGGTTCGGCACGGCGCCCACACGGAGTCGGTGGCGCAGTGCGAGTGCGAACGCGACCAGCGCGGCGATCGACGAGACGACCAGGCCGACCTCGATCCGCCGGAAGACCTCGTCGGCCGACAGCCAGGTGCCGAGCACGAACGTGACCACGCCGAGCACCCAGCCGAGCGCGACGAGCGCATGGCCCTGCAGCGCGATGACCGCTTGCGCCGTCGCCAAGGCGAGCATGTAGACCGCGCTGCTCAGCGACAGCATCGCGAGCGTGCGCCCGCTGAGGTCGACGTCGTACACGAGGCGAAGTGCCCAGGGACCGAGGACGAAGGCCCCGATCGTGCCGACCAGCCCGACTCCGAGCACCACCACCATCAGGCGCAGCAGCCCGGAGCGGAACTCGCCAAACTCCCCCCGTGCGGCCTGCTGGCTCAGCCTCGGTAGCAGCGCCGCCTGGACGGCCTGGAACAGGAACAGCGGGATGCGTGACAACAGCACGCCGTAGGAGAATGCCGTGATCAAGACGTCCGAGCCGGCCGGAGCGAGCAGGCTCGCTGCGATCGGGCCGGCATTCAACAGGGTTGCCGCACAGACCGAACCGATCAAGAGCCAACCGAGGTTCGGTGTGACCTCGCGCAGTTCGGCGGGCGGACCCGATTCGGTGCGCAGGCCCTTGCGCTGGTACACGTAGGCGACGGCGAACAGCGGCGAGATGGCGATCGCCATTCCGTAGGCGCCGACTGCGGTCACCCCGACCACGGCGAGTGCGACGCAGAGCACGATCCGGACGATCCCGTCAGACCCCATGATCACGGCGTACTCGCGGAACCGGCCACTGCCGGAACACACGCCGCGCGCCATGTGCGCCGGCGCGTACGCGGCGAAGGCAGCGATCAGCGCCACCACCATGAACCAGTCGCCGTCGAAGTACGACGTGGCGATCAGCGGGCTGAGCGCGAGGATGCACAGCGTGACGACGGCGACCAGGATGCCGCCGAGCCCGACGACCTTGCGGACGACCGGACGTCCTCCGTCACCGATCGCCCGGCGGTGGGAGAGTGCGCGGCCGAGTTCCTGTTCGAGCGGCAGGAAGAAGCCGGGTGCCAACGCGAACACCGCGAACCACATCGAGGCGATCGGAGCGAACGCGTCCGCACCACCGACGGCGACCGTGCCGACCTTGAAGAAGGCGTACGTCGCGAATCCGGCGATCAGCAGCGAGATCCCGACGGGGATCGTGCCCTCGGGAATGGGGAGACGCGCCTGCGCGTTGGTGGGGGTCGACGACACGAGAAATCGATGATATCGCCGGGGGGATGGTCCCCGGAGTCACCGGTCAGGGAGTGGTCGACGCCCTCAGCGCCGGAGCGCTCGTTCGATTTCGCGTCGTCGGACCTGGGCGCGCTGGAAACTCAACAATCCCAGTCCGACGGTGACATAGGTCGCATCCTTGGCCAGTTCGATCGTGCGGTCGCGCACCGCACCCGTCGCATCGACGGTCGTGCGGACCAGGTCGGCCACGTCGAAATCGGTCAGATCGACGCTGGTGGGGTCGAGTCGAGTCCAGAGGGCCATGACGGAAGGTTACCGATCGGTCTCGCTAGCCTCGCTCCATCGTGGAACCGGAGACCCAACAAGCCCCGCCTGTCGTTGCGGTCGTCGTCGTCCACGATCCCGGGCCATGGTTCGACACCAGCCTCGCCGCGCTCGCCGCCCAGGACTACCCCAACCTCCGCACGCTGTTCCTCGTCACCGGCGAGGAACCGGTTCCGGGGCTCGACGAACGGATCCACGCGCAGTTGCCGCAGGCGTTCGTCCGGACGTTCGGCGCCAACGTCGGTTTCGCTGCGACGGCGAACGAGGTCCTGCGGCTGGTCGAAGGCGACAACGGGATGTTCCTCATCTGTCACGACGACATCGCCCCCGACCCCGATGCGCTCCGGCTGATGGTCGAGGAGCTCTACCGGTCGAATGCCGGAGCGGTCGGCCCGAAGTACGTCGACTGGGACGATCCGGCCGTGCTCCAGGTCGTCGGTCTCGGGATGGATCGCTTCGGCGAGATCGACCCGGTCGTCGAACCCGGCGAGGCCGATCAGGAGCAGCACGACGGTGTGCGCGACGTCTTCGTCCTGCCGTCGGCGTGCTTCCTCGTCCGCGCCGATCTGTTCCGCACGCTCGGAGGATTCGATCCGGCGATCGACTTCCACGGGGAGGACGTCGAGTTCTGCTGGCGCGTCCACCACAGCGGCGCTCGCGTCGTCGTCGCGCCGTCGGCCCGCGTCCGTCACCGGGGCCAACTCGCCGATCGTCGGCCCGACCTCCGCCACGGCCGGCTGCAGGCACGCCACCGCATGCGGTCGGTCGCCACGCTCACCGGCGCCGCCCGGCTGCCGTTGCGGTCGTTCGAGATGGTGGCGCTGACGCTCACCGAACTGGTCGTCGGCCTGTTCACGGGACGGTTCGGACAGGCGTGGGCGTCGCTCGGCGCACTGATCGGGCTCGTGCCTCGCACGCCGACGCTGCTGGCTCGTCGTCGCGAGGTCAAGGCGTGCCGACTGGTCCCCGAGCGCGAGGTCTACAGCCTCCAGGAACGGGGCAGCGCCCGCCTCAACTCGTATCTGCGCAGCCGGGAGACGGCGACCTACGTCGGCTCCGACACCCAGGTCCGTCGCTGGCGTCAGAGCACGACGGCACCGGTACTGGCCTGGATCGCCGTCATCGTCGGGCTCGTCATCGGCGCCCGCTCGTTCTTCGAGGGCGGAATCCCCCCGGTCGGCGAATTCCTGCCGTTCCCGTCGAGCCCGCGGCTGTTGCTCGAGACGTACATGTCCGGTTGGAATCCCGACGGTGCGGGCGCCACCTCGGCGAACCCGACCGGCTGGGCCACGCTGTCGGGACTCTCCGTCCTGACGCTGTTCCACATGGGCATGTTGCAGACCCTGTTCGTCCTGGGACTGGTCGTCGTCGGTGCTGCCGGCGCGTGGAAGCTCGCGACCGTGTTCCCGTCCACGAGGGCGCAAGTGGCCGCGCTGCTCGTGTACGCGGCGACACCACTCGTCAGCGGAGCGATGTCGTCGGGGCGTCTGACCGTCCTGGTCGTGTACGCATTCGTCCCGTGGTTCGTTCACCTGTCGGGGCGCGCTGCGGGCCTTGCCACCGCCGATCCTCGCGTCGCCGATCTCGACGTCGCCGACGGGCTGGTCGATCTCACCGGGCTCGAGCGCGTGCGGCGCATCGTGGTTCTGGGCATCGTTCTCGCGATCGCGGCGGCATTCGCCCCGATCAGCCTGCCCCTCGCCGTGGTCGTGGGCGTGGTGCTCGCGCTCGGCACCCTGCTGGCCGGAGCGTCGTCGGTGACGGCGCTGTGGTTCGCCGTCACCGGGCTGGCCTCGGTGGCTGTCGCCGCCGTCCTGAACCTGCCATGGCTCGTCACCTGGTCCTGGGAGGACCTGGTCGGCGCGTCGCCGATCGGCGAGCCGGGCCTGGGGCTGGTGCCGTTGGCGTCGTTCGAGATCGGGCGGACCGACTTCGCGGCGCTGTCGCTGGCGTTGTACCTGCCGGTCGTTGCGGCGTTGCTGATGGCGCGTGCGTGGCGTCTCACCTGGGCTGTCCGCGCCGGCCTGCTCGTCGTCGTCTTCGGAGCCCTGGCCGTGCTGGGCGATCGCGGAGAACTTCCGTTCGCGGCTCCGCAACCCGGTGTGCTGCTCGTCCCGGTCGCGCTCGGCACGGCGATCGCCGCTGCGGCCGCCCTGGCGGCGTTCGACCTCGACGTGCGCGATGCATCGTTCGGGTGGAAACAGCCGCTGGGCATCCTCGCCAGCATTGCCGTCGTGATCGGCATCGTCCCCGGTGTCGCCGCGCTCTCCGACGGGTCGTTCCAGACGCCCACCACCCCGCTGGCCCGCCTCGTCGATGCATCGTTGCCCGCCCCCGACGCCTCGGGCGGTTACAACGTGTTGCTCATCGGCGATGCCCGCGTGCTCCCGGTCCCGTCCACCGAGTACCGCGACGGCGTGTCGTGGGCGATCATCGGCGACGATCCCCTCGATGCCCGCGATCGTTGGGCGCCGCCGCCGAACGACGCGGCAGATCTCGTCACGACGGCGCTCGACGAGATGGCGGCGTCCTCGACACTGCGCGCCGGCAGGCTGCTCTCGCCGCTCGGCATCCGCTACATCATCGTGCCGGAGTTCGACGGCGTGGTCTCCACGGTGAACGATCCGCTCCCGCTTCCTGTGGGACTCGTGCCGTCACTGGAGGATCAGCTCGATCTGGTCGCACGTGAGCCGCGCCTGCCGACCATCGAGGTGTTCGAGAACCGGGCGTGGCTTCCGACGGCAGCGCTGCTCCAGGGAGCGGCTGCCGAATCGACCTCGGCCGCGGGATCCGACGTGTTGGTGCGTTCCGACCTCGGCGATCCCGTTGCGTTGTTCCCCGGCCTCGACCAGTTCAGCACGTTCATCGACGAGGTCGCCCCGGGCGTCGTCCATCTCGCCGTGCCGTTCGACGACAACTGGTCGTTGGCGGTCGACGGGGAATCGATCCCCGCCCGGCGCGCCTTCGGTGAGACCACGGCGTTCGACGTGACCGTCGCCGGCACCGCCCGACTCCGCTACGACTCGCCCGTCTCACGCCTGCTCCTGGTGGCGCTGCAGTCGCTGTTCTGGATCCTGGCGCTGGTCGTGGTGTCGAGGATCCAGCTGCCGGCGTCGAGGCGTGTCGGCCAGGCCACGACCGACGAGACGCTCATCGACCTCACCGCGGAGCGGCTGGTCGACCCGCTCGTCCACGCTGACAGTGACTCCGACGCCGACCGTGACCGGCTCGACGATCCGAGCGAGGTCGGCTCGTGATCCGCCGCGCGATCCCCGCGGTGGTCGTGGTGTCGGCGAGCCTGGCCGGCATCGTCGCGGTCGGCCGCGACGACGTCGTGCAACCGGACGCGTTCTTCACGACACCCGCCGGCGCCTGGATGCCGTCGGTCACCGACAGCGAGGCGCTCACCGGGAGTTGGTTCTGCCCCGGGGTGCCGGCCAGCGGTGAGGACGGTGTGGGTGGCGAGGTGGTCGTCGCGAACCGTGAGGACGAGCAGCTGGTCGGCCGATTCAGCGTGCTCACTCCGGACGGTGTCGCGACCGAGCAGCCGCTCGTGGTCGAACCGTGGTCGCGTACCACCATCGACGTCGACGCGTTCGTGACCGCGCCGTTCGCCAGCGTCGTCGTCGAGATCGAGGGTGGATCGGGGTTCGTCGAACAGCGAGCGCTTCATCCGGCGGGCGACTCGGTGGCAGCGTGCGCCAACGACACGTCGGACCAGTGGTACTTCGCCGACGGGTTCACCGTCGACGGCAGTGTGGAGACGCTGATCCTCACCAATCCGTACGACGACACCGCCAGCGTCAACCTCCGTTTCGCCACGCTCGCCGGAGAATCCACCCCCGCCGCGTTCCAGGGGTTCACCGTGCCACCCCGGTCGGTCCGACTGATCCCGATCGCCGAACTCGGCGCCCGCGACGAACCGGTGATCGCCGTCGCGGTCGAGGCCCAGCGGGGCCGCCTGGTGGCGGCGCGTGCGCAGCACTACCTCGGTGGTGGACGTCTCGGTTATGGCGTCACGCTCGCCGCGCCGGCGCTGCGCGATCAGTTCTGGTTCGCCGACGGCGAGGTCGCCGACGGCGTCACCGAGACGTTCGCGATCTACAACCCGACCGACACCGATGTGCAGGTCGATGCGGTGTTCCTCGGGCTCCCGCTCGACTCGACGTACGGCGATTCGCCACCGATCGAGGTTCCGGCCAACCAGGTCGTCATCTTCGACCCGGCGCAAGCGGCCGAGAGCGCTTCCCTGCCCGCAGGCCGCCACTCGTCGGTGTTCTCCACCCTCGCCCAGCCGTCGGTGGTCGTGGAGCGGATCATCACCCGGCCCGCAGGCGACTCGGCGTCGACATCGGTGGTGATGGGTGCCCCACCTCGCGAGGACGGCTACGTGGCGTCTCAGTGGCACGTCGGCATCGGGCCCGCCGACCCGACACCGGCAGCGCTCGTGATCTACAACGTCGACAACGTCGAGGGAACGATCACCGTGCAGGCGGTCGGACCGGCCGGACCCACGGCGGTTCCGAGTCTGACCGACATCCCGATTGCTCCGGGGGGTGTGCTCACGGTCGATCTCGTCGACCCCGACGTACTGAACCGCGAACTGATCGTCGACTCGTCGACCCGCGTCTTCGTCGAACGTTCGCTGTCACGCGGGTCGGGGCGTGAGGGGAGATCCGGTTCGTGGGCGCTGCCCTTCGCGCCTCGCTGAGTCTCGGTAGCCTGCAACGCCGTGGAACGTCTGCTCGTCGCGCTCGTGATCGTGGCGGTCGTGGCCGTGGTGGCGGTCGTGGCTCGTCGACGCCGGACCCCCGACGCCCCGACCCAGCGTCGCTACAGCGCGCCGACGCAACTCGACCGCCAGGACTTCGATCGTCCTGACACACCGTGGCTCGTCGCCGTGTTCACCTCGGCGACCTGCTCGGTGTGTCACAGCGTGCTCGACAAGGCCCGGGTCCTCGACAGCGACGACGTCGCCGTGGTCGAGGTGGAGTACTCCGCGGACCGGGACGTGCACGAGCGCTACTCGATCGACGCCGTGCCGACGACCGTCGTCGCCGACGCCGACGGTGTCGCCGTGGCCACGTTCCTCGGACCGATGACCGCCACCGACCTGTGGGCATCCGTTGCCGAGGCTCGCGAGCCCGGCTCGACGCCCGGTGGTGGATCGTGTCAGCGAACCGAGATCCCGGACGCGTCGGCCGGTTGAGTCGCCGGCGACCCCGGCCGGATCAGTGGGCGCTGATGTCCTCGACGGGCTGACCGGACTCGGCCATCCCCTGCTGGATCAGCTTGGCGACGTCGGGTCCGTCGATCGTTTCGCGTTCGAGCAACGCCTCGGCGATCAGCTGCAGGCCTCGACGGTGCCGCGACAGGATCTCGCGGGCCCGGCTCTCCTGCGAGGTGAGGATCCGCGAGATCTCCTCGTCGAGCAGCTTCGCCGTGTCGTCGGAGTACTCGCGCTGCGACGACATCAGGTCTTCTCCCAGGAAGACCGCCTGCTGGCTGCTCCAGGCCATCGGCCCGACGCGCTCTGACATGCCCCACTCGCGGACCATGCGTCGAGCGATCCCGGTGGCCTGCTCGAGGTCGTTCGCGGCGCCCGAGTTGAGGTGACCGAACACGATCACCTCAGCGACGCGTCCACCCATCGCCTTGCAGATCGTGTCCTCGAAGAATTCCTTGGAGTAGGTGTGGCGCTCCTGCGGGAGCGACCAGGTGACGCCGAGCGCCATGCCGCGCGGCAGGATCGTGACCTTGTGCAGCGGGTCGCCGTGGGGGAGCACGGTGGCCAGCAGTGCGTGCCCGCCCTCGTGGTAGGCGGTGGCCTTCTTCTCCTCGGCCGACAGGATCATCGACTCGCGTGTTGCGCCGAGGACCACCCGGTCACGGGCGTTCTCGAAGTCGATCCGCTCGATCTCCTTCGAACCCCGGCGCACGGCGACCAGGGCCGCTTCGTTGACCAGATTGGCGAGATCGGCACCCGACATGCCGGGCGTGGCCGCGGCCATCGTCTCCATGTCGACGTCGGGGCTCATGCGCTTGTCGCGGCTGTGTACCTCGAGGATCGCCTTGCGTTCGCTCGACTCGGGAAGGGGGACGACGATCTGGCGGTCGAATCGTCCCGGCCGCAGCAGTGCCGGGTCGAGGATGTCGGGGCGGTTGGTCGCCGCCATGATGACGATGCCCTCCGACGGCTCGAAGCCGTCCATCTCCGCCAGCATCTGGTTGAGCGTCTGCTCACGCTCGTCGTGGCCGCCGCCGAGGCCGGCTCCGCGCTTGCGTCCGATCGAGTCGATCTCGTCGACGAAGATGATCGCCTTGCCCATGCGGCGGGCCTGCTGGAACAGGTCGCGGACACGGCTGGCGCCGACGCCGACGAACATCTCCATGAAGTCCGACCCGGTCACGCTGAGGAAGCCGACGCCGGCCTCGCCGGCGACCGCTCGCGCGAACAGGGTCTTGCCGGTGCCGGGAGGACCCACCAGGAGGATGCCCTTGGGGACGCGGGCGCCGATCTCGCGGAAGCGCTCGGGCATCCGCAGGAAGTCGACCACCTCGGTGATCTCCTGCTTCACCCCGGCATAGCCGGCGATGTCGTCGAAGGTGGTGGAGGGCTTGTCGAGGTCGTAGCTCTTCGCCTTGCTCTTGCCGATCGACATCACACCACCCATCTGGCCCTGGGCGCGTCGCTGCATCCACACGAAGAACCCGATGATCAGCATCACGGGCAGGAAGATCGACAGCACACCGAGCAGCCAGTTGTTGCTCGGCGGGATGAACTTGTACTGGACGTTCTGCTCGATCAGCAGCTGTTCGTCGGCTTCGGACACGCCGCGCTCGCCGCCACCCGAGGTGGTGTACTTGTCGCCATTGACGAAATCACCGGAGATCTTGCCGGAGCCGGTGTTGATCTCGGCGGTGGCGATGTTGCCCTCGATCACCTGGGTGCGCCACTCGGAGTACTCGAGGGTCTCGCCGTCGTTGCTCGGCCAGAGGCTCGGTACGAGGAACGCGGCCGCCAGGACGCCGATCAGCACCCAGATGGTCCACCGGGGCCAACTCCCCGGCCCCTTGCCCGCCGGCGTGCCGTCGGGCTTCAGGTCGGAACCCTTGTGTTTGCGGTCAGCGCCGCGGTCGTCCGGTCGTTGCTGCCCGCGCCCGCGCCCCGGGGGCGGGGGAGGAGGGGGTGGCGGCAGGTTGTTCATTCGTCCAATGCTACGCGTGTTCCCGGCCGATGCCAGGTCGAGCTCCGTTCGGGTATCCACCAGTGGCCGCGATGTCGGATCTAGCGTTCCGGACCATGTTCGTCGCGGGCAGATCGGGAGCGTACGGCAGGTTGTGTTCGAGGACGGGCTGCTCCGAACCGGCCGCCGTCACCTTGACGTACCACTACGGTCGATCGCAGGTCTGGCTCGACGACCTGTCGGCCGAGCGCGATCCACACGCCTATGACCTGTGTGAACGGCACGCTGCCCGCCTGTCGGTGCCGGCCGGATGGGGTCTCGACGACCGTCGATTCGGTCACCACGCCCTGATCGCGGTCTGAACGCCGTCCGATCTCGGCCGACGCTAGGGTCGCAGCGTGGTCGATTCGGCGCGCAGCGGCGCCTCACTGCCCGGCGGATTCCTGCCGTCTGCGGCCCCGCGGCCGATCGACGCGCAGACCGCGGCCTTCGTGTTCCTCGGCGCGTGGCTGGTCGCTCAGATCGTCGCCTCGATCATCATCGCGGTCCTGCACGGCCCCGATTCGAGTGTCGATCCGACCTTCTCCGTCACCGTCATCGCGCTGCTGGGGGCGTGGACCACGTACCTCGTCGCCACGTGGATGACCTCGCAACGAGCGGGCTCGGCGAGCATGGTCGCCGACTACGGAGTGAGGTTCCGATGGGTCGACCTGTTCGGCCTCGGGGTCGGCGCGCTCGGCAACCTGGTGCTGATCCGGTTGGTCTATCTCCCGCTCGAGGCCATCTGGCCGGGAACGTTCAACGACGACCGCCTCAACGAGAACGCACGCGAACTCGTCGATCGTGCCAGCGGATCGTCGGCGGTGTTGTTGGTGCTCGTGGTGGTGGTCGGGGCACCGGTGGTCGAGGAGCTCTTCTACCGAGGTCTCCTGCAGCGCTCGCTCGCCTCCCGATTCAACGACGGTGCGGTCCTGGTGTCGGTCGCGCTCGTCTTCGCGGTCGCGCACTTCCGGCCGATCGAGATCCCGGGGCTGTTCGTGATCGGTCTCGTCTTCGGATTCGCCGCCCTGCGCAGCGGCCGACTCGGACCGGCGATCATGATCCATGCCGGCTTCAATGCGACCGGTCTGCTGCTGGCACTGTGACGGGTGCGGGCGGGTCGGCTTTGCCATGATGGGCGACCATGCACGCGGCGCTTCCACGGATGATGCACGGTGAGTGACGACGTCCGTGACCCTGCCGCGCCGGGCGACGGTGCCGGCGACGAGGACTTCGGCGACTGGTTCGACCGCGAGTTCGACCGGACCGTGATCACCGCCGACACGGACCTCGATCGTGACGGCGACGTCGACCCGGACGTCGACTCGTCGAGCGAACGCGTCGACACCGGAGCCGACGTGGCGGCGGCTGCAGGAGGGCTCGGGTCGCGGGTGGTGCGACGGGTGTTCCGCCGCCCGGTGGCATGGTGGCGACGACCGTGGACCAATCAGCGCATCGTGCAGGTGCTGGTGACCTCGGCGATCCTGGTGACCACGACGGTGGTGATGATGCTGGTGGTCCACCTGAACCCGCTGTCGCCGAGCAGCGACCTCGTGTTCGACCGCACCACTCCCACCGGCGGCGACATGGGCGCACACGTGTGGGCACCCGCGTTCCTCCGCGACCACTTCCTCCCGAACTTCCAGCTGTCCGGATGGACGATGGACTGGTACGGCGGGCTCCCGCTGTACCGCTTCTACATGGTGATCCCCGCGCTCGCGATCGTGGCGCTCGACATCGTGCTGCCGTACGGCGTGGCGTTCAAGCTCGTCGCCGTGTCGGGGCTCGTGCTGTTCCCGCTCGCGTGCTGGGCGTTCGGTCGCCTCGCGAACTTCCGTCACCCCATCCCGGAGCTGTTCGCAGTGGCATCGCTGTGTTTCCTGCTCGACGAGAGCTTCTCGATCTACGGCGGCAACGTGAAGTCGACGATGGCCGGGGAGTACTCGTTCTCGATCGCGTTGACGCTCGCAGTGCTCGGTCTCGGCCTACTGGCCAACGGGCTGCGAACCGGCCGGTTCCGCGTCTGGGCCGCGGTCGTGTTGTCGCTCGCTGCCGTGTCGCACGGCATCGTGCTGATCTTCGTCGCCGTCGGCGCCACGATGCTCTGCCTGGTGTGGCTCGATCGTCGTCGGGCGGTCTACGCGCTCACCACCGGAATCACCGTGCTGCTGTTGTCGGCGTGGTGGGTCGGTCCGTTCCTGTTCGGCCACGAGTTCATGACCGACATGAAGTACGGGTTCCGGCCGGAAGGTGCCAACGACTCGTTCTGGGACATGTTCTTCCCGTTGGCGGCGCCGCTCGACTTCATCATCACCGCCCTCGCCGTCATCGGGTTCGTGGCGATGGTGCTCCGGCGAAACCTCACCGGTACGGCGATCGGCCTGACGAGTCTCGCCTTCGTGGCGCTCGTCTACCTCACCCGCGACAGCCTGCCGGGCATCGGATTGCTGTGGAATCCGAGGCTGCTGCCGTTCGTCTACCTCACGCGGTACCTCCTGATGGTGATCGGTGCGCTCGAGCTGATCACCTGGATCGTCAACGTTGCGAGGGACCGACGGGCGTCCACCGAGTTGACGGCCTACGAGGGTGCGGTGGCCGCCGGCGTCATCACGCTGTCGTGTCTGGTCGTTTTCGGGTGGATGTACGAGACCCTGCCATTCGACGGGCGCGTGTCCGACGGTGACTCGGCGGTGTACGCCTGGGGACCGTTCCGCAAGGGCCCCGAGTCCGGCCGGGCCGTCGCCGATGGCTGGACCCGTTACAACATGCTCGGCTACGAGGGACGGCCGAAGTACCCCGAGTACAACGAACTCGTCACCACGATGGGTGACATCGGCGACGAACGGGGATGCGGCCGAGCACTCTGGGAGAACAACAGCGCCAACGGCGAGTACGGCACCACGATGGCGCTGATGCTGCTGCCGCACTGGACCGATGGCTGCATCGCCTCGATGGAGGGGCTGTTCTTCGAAGCGTCCGGCACCACGCCGTACCACTTCCTCACGGCAGCAGCGATGTCGGAGAGTTCTTCGAACCCGGTACGGCAGCTCCGTTACGTCAACAACGACGCGACCGTCGGCGTCCAGCACATGCACGATCTCGGTGTGCGCTATCTGATGGTCCGCACCGAGGACGCGAAAGTCGAGGCCCGTCAGCAGCCGGACCTCGAACTGGTCGATGTGGTCGATCCGTGGGAGATCTACGAACTGACGGGGGTGAGCATCGTCGAGGCGCTGACGGTCCAGCCCGTCGTCGTCGAGGAACGTGGTGGCGACCAGCGCGAACGCAACCTCGAGGTCGGCACGAGCTGGTTCCAGCGTCGGGAGGACTGGCCGGCCATTCCCGCCGACGACGGCCCCGCCGACTGGCAGCGGATCCCCGTGGAGATCGATCTCGACGCCCGCGTCGGCGAGCCCGGCGACCGCAGCCGCAGCGTCGACTACGTCGTGCCCGCCGAGGCGGTCGATCCGGTCGCACTCGATTCCGTCGAAGTGTCCAACGTGGTGATCGAGGACCAGAAGATCAGTTTCGAGGTCGACGAGGTCGGCGTGCCGGTCCTGGTCCGGGTGAGCTACTTCCCGACCTGGAAGGTCGATGGCGCCGACGGTCCGTACCGTGTCGCGCCGAACTTCATGGTGGTGGTCCCGACGAGCAACCAGGTCACCCTCAGCTACTCGAAGACGCCGCTCGACTGGTTCTTCTACGGGTTGACGTTCCTCGGTATCGCACTCTGCTTCTCCTGGCGTCGCCGGGGCGACGTCCGCTACGACGGCGACCGCCCGTCGTGGGCCGCACCGGCGATCGCCGGGACGGACGCCGCGGCCGAATCGGCGGTCGCACCCGAGTCGGAGCCGGCCGAGCCGGTGTCGGTGTCGGTTCCCGAACGTTCCGGACCGGACGCGTTCGGGCCTCCAGATCTCGAACCGCCGGTCGCTCGGCCGACTGACCGATAGCCTGGTCGGCTCATGTCAGTCCTCGACCAGATCGTCAAGGCGTACGACATCCGAGGCACCGTGCCCGATCAGCTCGATGCTGACGTCGCATACGCCCTCGGTGTCGGCTTCGCCACGTTCGTCTCCGCCGACCAGGTGGTGATCGCCCGCGACATGCGCCCATCGGGGCCCGAACTGGTCGACGCCTTCTCGCGTGGCGTGATGGAGCAGGGCATCGACGTCGTCGACATCGGGCTGGCCTCCACCGATCTCATGTACTACGCCTCCGGCGTGCTCGACATGCCGGGCGCGATGTTCACGGCGTCCCACAACCCGGCCGGCTACAACGGCGTCAAGGTCTGCCTCGCCGGCGCACGACCGATCGGTGTCGACACCGGCCTCGACGACGTCAAGGCGGTGGCCGACCGAGTGCTCGCCGGTCACCGTCCGGCGCACGCGGCGTCGGCGGGCCGGCGGAGCGAGCGCGACCTGCTCGGCGTGTTCGCCGATCACGTCGTCAGCTTCGTCGACGTCGGCGACATCGGCCCGATGAAAGTGGTGGCCGACACCGCCAACGGCATGGGTGGGCTCGTCGTGCCGGCCGTCTTCGAACGGTTGCCCCGAGTGGAACTCGAAGTGATGTTCGGGGAACTCGATGGGACGTTCCCGAACCATCCGGCCGATCCGCTGCAGCCCGCCAACCAGCGCGATCTCCGTGCCCGCGTCGTGACCGGCGGGTTCGATCTCGGACTCGCGTTCGACGGCGATGCCGACCGCGTCTTCGTCGTCGACGAGACCGGCAGCGGGCTGAGCGGCTCGACCACCACGGCGATCCTCGCCGCGGCCACCCTCCGTCAGCATCCCGGAGCCACGATCCTCCACAACCTGATCTGCTCGAAGGCGGTTCCCGAAGTGGTTCGCGAACTCGGTGGCACGCCTGTGCGCACGAAGGTCGGTCACTCGTTCATCAAGCAGATCATGGCCGAGACCAGCGCCGAGTTCGGCGGTGAGCACTCGGCGCACTACTACTTCGCCCGGAACTTCAACGCCGACAGTGGTCTGATCGCCTCGATGATGGTGATGGCGGAGGTCGGTCGGTCCGGGCAGCCGTTGTCGGCGGTACGGGCCCCGTACGAGCGCTATGCGTCGAGCGGGGAGATCAACACCGAGGTCGACGATGCGCTCGCTGTCATCGAACGCATCAGCGAGTTGTACGCGACGTGCGATCAGGACCGCCTCGACGGTCTGACGGTCGACTGCGGCTCGTGGTGGTTCAACCTCCGCCCGTCCAACACCGAGCCGCTGTTGCGGCTCAACCTCGAAGCGCAGGACCGCAACGGCTGCGACGACGGTGTCGGCCAGGTGCTCGCCCAGATCACGAACTCGAACTGAACGGAGACACGACCATGGCACTCGATCCCGCGCTCCTCGAGATCCTCGCCTGTCCGGAGGACAAGGGCCCGCTCCACTACCTCGAGGACGAGTCGTTGCTCTACAACCCGCGGCTCCATCGTCGCTACGACGTCCGCGACGGCATTCCGGTGATGCTGATCCCGGAGTCGACCACCGTCGACGACGCCGAACACGACCGGCTGATGGCGCTCGTCGAATCCTCCGGGATCGGGATGACCTTCGAAGCCGACTCAAGTGCGGGTTAGAATCGACCGATCGAGACAGGGGACGGCGCCGTCGAGCGTCGTCGCGGGCTGTTGGCACCGGGCGGTCGGAATGGGACGGTTGTACACATGATGACCACGAAGTCGAACCGGAACACCGTGTTGCGTTCGCTCCTCGCGGCCGCGCTGGCCGCCGCTGCACTCGTTGCCGTGGCCGGGGCCCCGAACGAGATCTCGGGCGGGACCACGGTCGAGGCGCAGTCCCCGACCCTGGGTGCGGGTGGCGAGTACCACCCGGTGACGCCCTCACGGATCTTCGACTCCCGCTCGACCGGCGGCGCCCGCGCGACGAGTACGCAGGGTTCGACGTTCGACGTCGACCTCCTCGGTCGCGGGGGCGTGCCTGCCGAGGCCGGCAGCGTGCTCGCCGTGGTGGCCAACGTCACGGTCGCCGATCCCACCGCGGCCGGATTCCTGTCGATCTCGCCGACCGGGTCGGATGCCGGCGTGTCCTCGCTCGTCAACTTCAACGCGGGCGAGAACGTGCCGAACCTCGCGATCGTCGGCGTCGGCGCGGGCGGCAAGGCGTCGATCACGCTGGTCACGCCGGCGGGCGCCGGGACCGCGAACGTCCTCGTCGACGTCTTCGGCTGGATCTCCACCTCGGGGTACACCGACGCGGCGGACACCGGCGGGCGATTCGTCCCGGTCGGCCCGTCGAGAGTGCTCGATACCCGTTCGGTCCCGGTTCCTGCCGGCTGGCCGAGCGCGAAGCCGCTCGGGAGGTCCGAACAGCTCACCCTGCCGATCCGTGGCGCCAACGGTCTGGTGCCGAACTCACCGAACGTCACCGGTGTGATGGTCAACATCACCGCCGCGAACGACGCGCCCGGGAACACGGCGACGTTCGTCTCGGCCACGCCCGAGGCCACGCCCGGCGGCGTCGAGCCGACGACGTCGGTCACCAACGTGAACCCCGGTCAGATCAAGGCGAACATGGCGATCGTGCCCGTCGGACCCGACGGCAGCATCCGGCTGTACAACAGCCGCGGTGCAACCCATCTCATCGTCGACGTTCTCGGGTATCTCGAGAGCGGCGTGGCCGACACGTCGCGGGCCGGGCGAGTGATTCCGCTCGATGCGCCGTTCCGCGTGTTCGACACGCGCCAGGCCGCGTTCGGCAGTGCTCCGCTCGGATTCGCCACCAAGGAGGACTGGAGCTTCCGTGCGTTCGCGGAGTCCGTGAGCCTCAACGGCACGCCGCTCGGCAACCAATCGGCGTTGATCGGCAACCTCACCGGCACCGATCTGGCGCCGCTGCGAGCGGGCGCGGCGGTCACGACCTACCTCACGATGTACCCCGGGAGCGGAACGCCGCCCAACAGCTCGAACATCAACGTCACGCCCGGCCGATCGGTTCCGAACATGTCGTTGCTGCGCTATGGAACCGTGGGGACCGACCCGTACACGATCGCGGCATTCAACTACGACGGCACCCTGCACTACCTGCTCGACGTCTACGCCGTCGTCCTCGCCGACTGAGCCGACGGGCATCGAGTCGTCCCCGGTCCTGCGTGGGGTCGGCCGCGTGCGGGCTCGACGTCGCTACAGTGTGAGGACCGAATCGCCGGGCTGATTCGATCGGTGCCTGAAGGCCCCTGCCCGGTTCGTACGTACCCGAACCACGCCCGAACCACGGAGGCTTTCCCCATGTCCGACACGATCACCTCTCCCGCCACGTCCACCGTCGCGTCCCGCAAGGACTTCCGCGTCGCCGACCTCTCGATGGCCCCGTTCGGCCGCAAGGAGATGATCCTCGCCGAGCACGAGATGCCCGGCCTGATGGCGCTGCGCAAGGAGTACGGCGAGTCCAAGCCGCTCGCGGGCGCCCGCATCTCCGGTTCGTTGCACATGACGATCCAGACCGCGGTGCTCATCGAGACGCTCACCGAACTCGGCGCCGAGGTGCGCTGGGCGAGCTGCAACATCTTCTCCACCCAGGACCACGCCGCTGCCGCTGTCGTCGTCGGGCCGAACGGCACGCCGGAGGATCCGCAGGGCGTTCCCGTGTTCGCCTGGAAGGGCGAGACGCTCGAGGAGTACTGGTGGTGCACCGATCAGATGATGACGTGGCCCGATGCCGCCGACGGCACGAAGTACGACGGCCCGAACATGATCCTCGACGACGGCGGCGACGCCACGATGCTCCTGCACAAGGGCGTCGAGTACGAGAAGACCGGCGTCGTCCCCGACCCGACCGAGGCGTCGAACCCCGAGCTGGCGATCGTGCTCGGTCTGCTCCAGCGCACGCTGAAGTCCGATCCGGGCAAGTGGACCCGGATGGCCGCTCACATCAAGGGGGTCACCGAGGAGACCACCACGGGCGTCAAGCGGCTCTACAAGATGATGAGCGAGGGCGAGCTGCTGTTCCCGGCGATCAACGTCAACGACTCGGTCACCAAGTCGAAGTTCGACAACCTGTACGGCTGCCGGCACTCGCTGGTCGACTCGATCTCGCGGGCGACCGACGTGATGATCGGCGGCAAGACCGCGGTCGTGTGCGGCTACGGCGACGTCGGCAAGGGCTGCGTGCAGTCGCTGCAGGGTCAGGGTGCCCGCGTGATCGTCACCGAGATCGACCCGATCAACGCACTGCAGGCCGCGATGGAGGGCATCCAGGTGCTGCCGATCGAGGACGTCGTCGACACCGCCGACATCTTCGTGTCGGCCACCGGCAATGCCGACATCATCACCGCCGACCACATGCGCCAGATGAAGCACAACGCGATCGTCTGCAACATCGGCCACTTCGACAACGAGATCGACATGGCCGGCCTCGCCCGCTCGGGTGCGGTGCGCGACGAACTGAAGCCCGGCACCGACGTCTGGCGCTTCGACGACGGCCACCAGGTGATCATCCTCGCCGAGGGTCGGCTCGTGAACCTCGGCTGCGCCACCGGCCACCCGAGCTTCGTGATGTCGTGTTCGTTCGCCAACCAGGTGATCGCGCAGATGGAGCTGTGGAACAACACCGAGGACTATCCGCTCGGCGTGTACGTCCTCCCGAAGCATCTCGACGAGAAGGTGGCGCGTCTGCACCTCGATGCGCTCGGGGTGAAGCTCACCAAGCTCAGCGACGAGCAGGCCGAGTATCTCGATCTCGACCCGGCGGGTCCGTTCAAGCCGGAGAACTACCGCTACTGATCGATGGGTTCGATCTTCCCCCCTCGGCACGCCTAGTGTGACGCCCGCCACTACCGAGCCCACCTCTGGGCGAGGCCGAGGAAAAGGGGAAGCATGGAGAACGAGATCCGGGTCGGGCGGACGCCTGCACGTCGCGAGTCCGTCGGCGAGCCGCTGCTCGTGGTCGATGATCTGCGGACGCAGTTCGCGGTCGCGGCGGGAGCGGTGCGCGCGGTCGACGGCGTGTCGTTCTCGCTCGATCGTGGCAGGACCCTGGGCGTGGTCGGTGAGTCCGGCTCCGGCAAGACGGTGCTGTCGCGGTCGATCATGGGACTGAACACCTCCTCGAACGCGTCCACGACAGGATCGGTGATGTACGCCGGTGACGAGATGATCGGCAAGTCGGCGAAGGAGAAGAAGGTCCTCTGGGGCGCCGAGATGGCGATGGTCTTCCAGGACCCGATGACATCGCTGAACCCCGTGGTCACAATCGGTCGGCAGCTCACCGAGCACGTGCGCTATCACCTCGACATGGGCCGCAAGGAGGCCGACGAGGTCGCGATCGCGTTGCTCAAGTCGGTCCACATTCCCGAAGCCGAGACGCGTCTCGACAACTACCCGCACCAGATGTCCGGCGGTATGCGCCAACGCGTGTGCATCGCCATCGCGCTCGCTTGCGGTCCGCGGATGCTGTTCGCCGACGAGCCCACCACGGCGCTCGACGTCACCGTGCAACACCAGATCCTCAACCTGCTCGCCGAGCAGCAGAGCGACCGTGCGATGGCGATGATCCTGGTCACGCACGACCTCGGTGTCGTCGCCGGGCGAACCGACGAGATCATGGTGATGTACGCCGGCAAAGTCGCCGAGAAGGCGCCGACGGCGAAGCTCTTCGCCGAGATGCGCCATCCCTACACCCAGGGACTGCTCTGGTCCATTCCCAAGGTCACCCAGGCCAAACACACCCGGCTGAATGCGATCCCGGGACGACCGCCGAACCTGATCGACCCACCACCCGGCTGCAAGTTCGCGCCGCGTTGCGCGTACGCGCAGGACATCTGCCGCGCCGAGGAGCCTCAATTGCGTTCGATCGATTCCGCCGACCACGTGTTCGCGTGCCACTTCCCCGTCGGGACCCCCGAGGGCGAGGAGGCGTTCCAGCGCAACATCGACGCGGAGTACCCGCCGGCGTTGGCCGCGGCGGGCAAGCTGCGCGCGAGCGAAGAGGTGATGGGCTGATGGCCGGATCCGGGACCGCCCATCTCCGCCCCGCCGACGAGGTGCTGTTGCAGGTGACCGACCTCGTGGTCGAGTTCCCTGCGAGCAAGGGCCGCACCGTCAAGGCGGTGAGTGGTATCAGCTTCGACCTTGCGCCCGGCGAGACGCTCGGGCTCGTCGGCGAGTCCGGCTGCGGGAAGTCGACCACCGGCCGCGCGATCCTGCATCTCCCGAAGCCGACCAGTGGTTCGGTCGTCCTCGACGGCGAGGACCTCGCGTCGCTCGACGACAAGACCATGCGGCAGCGGCGCACCAAGCTGCAGATGATCTTCCAGGATCCGATCTCCTCGCTCAACCCGCGCCGGATGATCGGCGAGGTGGTCGCGGAGCCATTGAACGTGTGGGGTCCGAAGAACAAGGACGAGCAGTGGAACATCGTCGCTCGGATCCTCGACCAGGTCGGCGTCGACCCCGGGCCGGCCCGGTACAAGCGTCCGCACGAGTTCTCCGGCGGGCAGTGCCAGCGCATCTCGATCGCCCGCGCGCTGGTGATGGATCCGCAGTTGATCATCTGCGACGAGCCGGTGTCGGCCCTCGACGTGTCGATCCAGGCGCAGATCCTCAACCTGCTCGACGACCTGAAGGGGCAGCACGGTCTCACGCTGGTGTTCATCGCTCACGACCTCGCGGTGGTCAAGAACATCAGCGACCGCGTTGCGGTGATGTACCTCGGCAAGATGTGCGAGATCTCCGAGGCCGACGAGCTCTACTCCACGCCGGCGCACCCGTACACCGAGCTGTTGCTCGGTTCGAGCCCGGTGCCGGATCCGAGCGTCGACGTCGACGACATCCGGGTGATCGAAGGCGAGCTGCCGTCGCCGTTGGCGCCCCCGTCCGGGTGTCGATTCCGCACCCGGTGCCCGCTCGCCGACGAGATCTGCGCGGCTGAGGAACCCTTGATGCGACGAGTCGGCGAGGACCACTTCGTCGCCTGTCACCACCCGTTGATCGAGCCGTGGGACGACGCTCGATCGGCGGCCACACCGGTCGCCGTCACCCCCAAGCAGGAGGGGAACGCTCCGACTGTGTGACATACGTCATGTGGTGCTAGACAATCTGTGTTCTCGCCCGGAAGAGTCGTCCGGACGAGAGGGGGCGTTGATGGGGTGGAGACGAGACCACGCCACACCATGGCGTCGGCATCGTGATCGACTCGAATCCACAGCAACACCAACAGCAACATCCACGAGATGGGGGATACATGCGACAGCGACGAGTACTGACTGCACTCGCGATTCCATTGGCCTTGGGCCTGGTGGCCGCGTCCTGCGGGAGCGACGACAGCTCCTCGGACGCCACCACGGCACCCGACGGAACCGAGGCCACCGAGTCGACCGACGGCGGCGGTGAGACCGAGACCACCGAGGCCCAGACGGCACCGGAGGAGGTCGACACTTCCGTGGTCCAGGAGACCGACACGGCCGTGTACGGCGGAACGGTCACCATGGCGCTCGAGAGCGAGGCCACCGGCCTTCGCCCGTGGGAGGACTCCTGCTCCTCGCCCTGCTACAACATCATGCGGTCGATCTACGACCCGCTCACCGACCAGTACGCAGCGGGTGGCTACGGTCCGTATCTCGCCGAGAGCATCGAATCGAACGAGGACTTCACCGTCTGGACGATGACGCTTCGACCCGACGTGACGTTCCACAACGGCACGCCGCTCACCGCACAGACGATCGCCGACATGTTCCCGATCCAGCAGGCGGGCGCGGCGGCTTCGTCGGCCATCGCCGCTTCCGGGCTCACCAGCGTCACCGTTGTCGACGACCTGACGGTCGAGTACACCCTGGCGGCGCCGTTCGTGGCGTTCCCGTCGTACCTCGCCGGCGCCCCGCTCGGCATGCCGTTCGACCCCGCGGCCGCGGCCGCCGACCCGACCGGCTACAGCACCAACCCGATCGGCACCGGCCCGTTCGTGATGAGTTCCCGTGACATCGACAACGAGACCGTCGTCGAGCGCAACCCGGACTACTGGCGCACGCTCGAGAACGGCGACCAGTTGCCGTACCTCGACTCGATCTCGTTCCGGCCGATCCCCGACGAGGGCACGCGTCTCGACGCGCTGACCTCGGGCACGGTCAACGCGATGCAGACGCTGCGTCAGGGCACGATCCGTGACGCCCGCGCCGTCGGCGACAGCATCAGCCTGGTCGAAGCCCAGGGCAACAACACCGGTGGTGGCATGTTCAACACCGCCGTTGCGCCCTTCGACGACCAGCGCGTGCGACTGGGCCTCAACAAGATGAACGACCAGGAGCGCGTGATCGAGGCCCTCGGTGGCACCGGCATCTCGCTGCCGTCGACGCAGTGGTTCTCGGTCGACAGCCCATGGTGGACCCAGGCCGCGGCCGACTCGTACCCGACGTTCGACTTCGAGGGTGGCAAGGCCCTCCTGCAGGAGTACGTCGACGATCCGGCACGTTCCGACGGCAAGGCGCCCGGCGAGAAGATCGACGTCGAGCTCTCCTGCCCGCCCGACCCGACCCTGATCGCCGCCATGCAGGTGCTCGAGCAGGTGTGGAGCGGCTCAGAGCTGGTCAACGTCAGCCTGACGCAGTTCGACCAGGCGACCCACATCAACAACGCCGTGAGCGATGAGCACTTCGCCCACTGCTGGCGTTGGGGTGGCGACACCGACCCGGCCGCGCAGATCAACCCGTTCGTGGCCGACTCGGAAGTGTCAGTCGCCAACTTCCCGAACTTCAACGATCCGGAGATGGTCGCCTGGGCCGACGAGGCCAACGCGACCGACGACTTCGAGACCCGCAAGGATCTCTACTCCAAGATCATGGTTCGGATCAACGAGCAGGCGATCACCTGGTACTCGGGTTCCACGGCGACGCTGGTCGCCACGGCTCCTGACGTCCGCGGCATCCTGACGTGGACCATGCCCAACGGCGAACTCGGCACCGGGATCCTGCCCGACAACAACGTCCGTTGGTTCCAGGTGTTCATCTCCGGGAGCTGAGCCGTCGGGACCGACTGAACACCCACTGAACACCCATTGAAGACCGACTCCGGGGAGCAGCACCGACCATCATGGCCAAGACCATCGCATTCGTACTCCTGCGATTGATCGCGACACTGCTCGCGGTCACGTTCTTGACCTTCCTGATGGTCGCGCTGCTCCCCGGAGACCCGGTCGACACGATTCTCGGCACGGGTCCTCGCTCGCCGGGAATCGAGGAACAGATCCGCGAGGACCTCAATCTCGACGACCCGTTCATCGTGCGCTACTTCACCTGGCTCGGCGATGCCGTCACCGGCGACCTCGGCACCTCGTACATCACCGACCAACCGGTGTCGGACACGATTTCCGATCGTCTGCCGGTCACCGCCCAACTCGCGATCATGTCGATCGTCATCTCGGTGGTGGTCGCCATTCCGATCGGCGTCCTGGGCGCCTACAAACAGGGACGATGGCAGGACACGACGAGTTCGGCGTTCGTCCAGGTCGCCCTCTCGATCCCCAACTTCATCTTCGGCATCTTCCTGATCTGGCTGTTCGCGGTGCAGCTCAACTGGCTTCCGGCCTCGAACTGGAACCGCATCAGTCAGGGTGTCGGCGACAACCTGAAGACGTCGATTCTCCCGGCGCTCGCGCTGGCCCTCGGTCAGATGGCGGTGTTCTCACGACTGATCCGCTCCGACATGATCGCCACACTGCAGGAGGACTACATCCTGTCGGCGAGGGCCAAGGGGCTCAGTGACCGGTACATCCTCTTCCGACACGCTCTTCGGCCGAGTTCGCTCAGCCTGATGACCATCATCGGCATCAGCTTCGGTGCGCTGCTCGGCGGCACCGTGGTGATCGAGACGCTCTTCGCCGTCCCGGGTCTCGGCTTCTCGCTGATCAACGCGATCAACGGACGTGACATCCTCGTCATCCAGGGGATCACGGTGTTCATCGCGGCGATGTTCGTGATCATCAACACCGTGGTCGACCTGCTGTACGTCGTCCTCGACCCCCGTATCCGAAGGAGCTGAACATGGCGACCACCGAATCCGGCATCGGGCAGTCCGGTATCGACAAGGCCAAGGACCTCCAGGCCGCACAGATCGTGCAGCTCACCGGCATCGACGCCGTGCCCGAGAAGATCGACGGCTTCGTCGTGCCTCCGGGAGTCAAGCCGAAGCGAGCGTCGATCTGGGGGGTCTTCAAGGAGATGCCCTTCCTCGTCAAGCTCGGCGCGCTGTGGCTGACGTTCATCTTCGTCAGCGCGATCTATGCCCAACTCGACATCCGCGTCTTCAACGGTGCGTTGCCGTTGGCGGACCCGAACCTCCAGCTCAACGGCTTCAATCCGGCCACCGGCGAGTTCGGCACCGGGGCGCCGCTCGAGAGCCCCTCCTGGTCGCACCCGCTCGGCACCGACGCCCTCGCCCGCGACTCGTTCGCCCGTGCGATGCACGGTTCGTATGTCAGCGTCACGGTCGCCATCGTGTCGGTCACCTGTGGTGTGGTCGTCGGCGGACTGCTCGGTTCGATCGTCGGGTTCGTCCGAGGCAAGACCGAGACCGCGCTGATGGCCGGTATCGACGTGCTGCTCGCCTTCCCGGCGCTCGTGCTGCTGCTGGCCCTCATCTCGATCTTCGAGGTGCGTGACCTGTTCGTGATCAGCTTCGTGATCGGCCTGCTGTCGATCCCGGCCTACACCCGCGTGTCGCGGGCGAACAGCCTCGCGATCTCGAACCGCGAGTTCGTGACTGCCGCCGAGGCGATCGGCACCAAGAAGTGGAGGATCCTCTGGCGCGAGATCATCCCCAACGTGCTGCCGACGCTGCTCGCGTACGCAATGGTCGCCGCGGCGGCCGTGATCGTCGTCGAGGGCACCCTGTCGTTCCTCGGCCTCAGCGTCCAGTTGCCGACGGCGACATGGGGCAACATGATCAATCAGGCGCGTCGTGACATCAAGGCCAACTTCGGACAGGTGCTGTACCCGGCCCTGATCCTCACGTTCACCGTGCTGGCGCTGAACCAGGTCGGCGACTTCTTCCAGCGTCGCAGCTCGCACCGCTCCTCGTCGATCTGAGATCCCTGCGCTGATCAGGGCGCAGCTGGCTCTGCCGCGACGCGCGGTGCGGGGGCGGTCACCGTCAGGCGCGGAAGGAACACCTGCACGAGGGGGCCGATCGCCACCGCGAACACGGCCGTGCCGATGCCGACGGCGCCGCCGAGGAGGGCCCCGACGACCAGAACGGTCACCTCGATGCTCGTCCGCGCGGATCTGATCGACACGCCGCGCCGCGCCAGGCCGGTCATGATGCCGTCTCGTGGTCCCGGCCCGAGCCCGGCGCCGATGTAGATGCCCGATCCGATCGCCACCAGCACGACGCCGCCGAGCATCATCGCGAACCGGATCGCCAGCGGCTCCGGCTGGGGGGCCAACGGCAACACGAGATCGACCACCAGACCGATCTCGATCGCGTTGAGGAGCGTGCCGAGACCAGGGGTTTCGCGCAGTGGGATCCACAGGAACAGCAGCGCGAGACCGGTGGCGATGATCACCGTGCCGACCGGGATGCCGGTCAACTCACTGACGCCGGTGTGGAAGACGTCCCATGGTGCTGCGCCGAGATCCGCATCCAGCAGCAGCGCCACGCCGACCCCGAAGACGGCGAGTCCGAGAACACAGCGCGCGATGCGTTCGACGGGGCGATCGGTGGGCACGAAGCGCGGCATCCCGGCACGTTAACGATCGGGCCGTGGCGACCGGACGGGTTTTCGGGTTCGGCATCCGCATGGCTGCAACCGACTCCGATCATCTCTGTGACAGCCCTTCGTCACACTGGAACCCATGATGCTCCAGACACGTTGTGCCGGCTGCGACGCCCCGGGCGCCGCGATCTGTCCCACCTGCAGATTCGCCCTGCTCGGGCCCCGGCCGCGCCCCGGCGCGCACCAGGTGTACTCAGCGGTGCCGTTCACCGGTCGCGCCCGTGACGTCGTCCTCGGCCTGAAGTACCGGAACCGGCGTCAGGTCGCCCGCCACCTGGCGGGGCTCGTCGTCAACGCCGTGGTCGCCAACGGGCACCTCGGCCTCGTCGACGAGGTCACCTGGGCGCCGACGAGTTCGGTCCGGCGGCGCACACGTGGTTTCGACCAGGGTGAGCTGGTCGCTGGCTACGTTGCCCGCCAGTTGGGGGTGCGATCGCGACGGCTGCTCGAGCGGGCCGGTGACGGCGGACCGCAGACCGGCCGGACGCGCCGTGAGCGTCTGCACGGACCGGCCTTCCGTGCCCACCCCGGTGCGGAGGGGCGCCGCGTCCTGGTCGTCGACGACGTGGTCACCACCGGAGCCACCCTGCGCTCGGCCCGTGCCGAGCTGTTGCGTCGTGGAGCGGCCGACGTGCTGCTGTACGCCGTCGCCGCTACGCCGGCGGGTGCCGCTCCGTCCCGACGCTCGACGGCGCGACGCTCGGGTCCGGTCGGTGTCGACGTGGCGGCCTGACCCGTCGGGACTTCGCCCGCCGGTAGCATCGGTCCCTGCATGGGAATTCTCGATCGCATCCTCCGGGCCGGTGAAGGCAAGAAGCTCAAGGCCCTCGAAGGAATGGTGCCCGAGATCAACGCTTTCGAGCCGGAGATCTCCGCACTGTCCGACGACGCACTGAAGGCCAAGACCATCGAGTTCCGCGAGCGCCTCGACAACGGCGCCGACCTCGACGACCTGCTGCTCGAGGCATTCGCAGTCTGTCGTGAGGCAGCCAGACGGACGATCGGCCAGCGGCACTACGACGTCCAGCTGATGGGCGGGGCGGCCCTGCACTTCGGCTGGGTGGCCGAGATGAAGACCGGTGAGGGCAAGACGCTCGTCTCGACGCTGCCTGCGTACCTCAACGGGCTCACCGGCAACGGCGTCCACCTGGTCACGGTCAACGACTACCTGGCCCGACGTGACGCCGAATGGATGGGCCAGATCCACCGCTGGCTCGGCCTCGAGGTCGGACTGATCATCCCGGGATTCCGCAACAGTCCTGCCGAGAAGCGCCGGAGCTACGGCGCCGACATCACGTACGCGACCAACAACGAGATGGGCTTCGACTACCTGCGCGACAACATGGCGCAGCGCAAGGACGACAAGGTCCAGCAGCGGGGTCACAACTACTGCATCGTCGACGAGGTCGACTCGATTCTGATCGACGAGGCTCGCACCCCGCTGATCATCTCCGGTCGCGTGGGTGATGCCGCCAAGCTCTACTACCGGTTCGCGTCGATCGTGCGGTCGCTCCAGCGCGACGTCGACTACGAGGTCGAAGAGGACAAGCGGGTCGTCGTCCCGCTCGAGGAGGGCATCGAGAAGGTCGAACGAGCGCTCGACGTCGAGAACCTGTACGACAACGTGCAGGCGAACCTCGTCCACCAGTTCACCGTGGCGTTGAAGGCCAAGGAGCTCTACAAGCGCGACAAGGACTACATCGTGCAGGGCGGCGAGGTGAAGATCGTCGACGAGTTCACCGGTCGCATCCTCGAAGGTCGCCGCTGGTCGGAGGGCATCCACCAGGCCGTCGAGGCGAAGGAAGGGGTGAAGATCAAAGAGGAGAACCAGACGCTCGCCACGATCACGCTCCAGAACTACTTCCGAATGTACGACAAGCTCGCCGGGATGACCGGCACCGCCCAGACCGAGGCGGCCGAGCTGATGAACACCTACGGCCTCGGCGTGGTGCCGATCCCGACGAACCGTCCACTCGCACGCATCGACGCCGCCGACCTGATCTACAAGAGCGAGGAGGCGAAGTTCAACGCGATCATCGACGATGTCGAGCCTCGCCACGAGAAGGGCCAACCGATCCTCGTCGGAACTGCCAGCGTCGCCCGAAGCGAGATCCTCGGGCGGCTGCTCACCCAACGCGGGATCCCCCACGAGGTCCTCAACGCCAAACAGCACACGCGTGAAGCCGAGATCGTCACCCAGGCCGGACGCCTCGGGGCGGTCACGGTGGCCACCAACATGGCCGGCCGCGGCGTCGACATCCTGCTCGGCGGCAATCCGGAGGGGCTCGCCCGCCACGACGTGCTGAAGGAGGGCTACGCCGCCGATCTGCTCGTCGACGAGTACGAACTGCCGCTGCCGATCGACCAGATGCCCGACGACTTCCGGGAGTCGCGGGCGAAGGCGCTCGCCCGCTACCAGGAACTGCTGGCGGAGTACTCGGCGCAGTGCAAGGCCGAAGGTCAGGTCGTTCGCGAGCTGGGGGGCCTCTACGTCATCGGGTCGGAACGCCACGACAGCCGGCGCATCGACAACCAGCTCCGCGGTCGTGCCGGCCGACAGGGCGATCCGGGCGAGAGCCGGTTCTTCCTCAGCCTCGACGACGAGTTGATGCGTCTGTTCGCGACCGGTGCGCTCAACTACGTGATGGGCCGGGCGCTGCCCGACGACGAGGCGATCGAGGCGAAGATGGTCACCAAGGCCATCGAGCGGGCCCAGACCACGGTGGAGACCAAGAACGCCGAGATCCGCAAGAACGTCCTCAAGTACGACGAGGTGATGAACGAGCAGCGCAAGGTGATCTACAAGCGCCGCGACCAGATCCTCGACGGCGAGGATCTTCGGTCCGCGGCGATGGAGTACCTGGCCGACGCCGTCGATTCGCTCATCGCCACACACTGCGCGTCGGTCGCTGACGACGAGTGGGACCTCGACGGACTGGCCAAGGAACTGACGCTGTACTTCCCGAACGCGATCTCCGAGGAGCAGCTGCGCACGTGCGGCAGCACCGACGAGATCTACGACCTGGTGATGGCCGACGCCACCGCGCACTACGAGCGCCGCGAGCAGGAACTGGGAGAAGAGGTTCTCCGCCAGGTCGAGCGACAGGTGATGCTGCGCATCATCGACCAACGCTGGCGGGAGCATCTCGAGGAGATGGACTACCTGCAGGGCGGCATCAACCTGCGAGCGATGGGGCAGAAGGATCCGCTCACCGAGTGGCAGCGTGAGGGTTTCGAGCTGTTCGGCGGGATGATGACCGGCATCGCGCAGGACTTCGTCAAGTACGTCATGCACGTCCAGGTGGTGCAGAACCAGGCGCCCGTGGGCGATCCTGCGGCCGACACGGTCAAGAACCTGCAGACGTCGTCATCGGACGACGTGGAGGTCAGCGGATTCGACCAGGCGGCCCGCGCCGCCGTCGCCGAAGGTGAGCTCCCGGAGAGCGCGGCCCCGCCGGCGCCGACCAAGCAGCAGACCGTCGTGAAGGACGCCTTCGACAAGACGCCGCGGAACGCACCGTGCCCGTGCGGGTCGGGCAAGAAGTTCAAGCAGTGCCACGGCGCGGCGTGACGCGTCGGCCGCTCGATCGTCATGCGTGACTTCACCTCGGACCTCCGCGACGTCCAACGCCGTCTCGGTGAGGCCGAGACCTATCTGTCGGTGGCCGACAATCGCGAGCGTTTCGCGATCCTGGAGGCCGAGATCTCCGACCCGGCGCTCTGGGACGATCAGGAGCGGGCGAAGAAGCTCAACACCGAGTACGCGAACATCCGCGACGACCTCGCGGTGTTCGATGGACTCACCGAACAGTTCGGTGACGTCGAGGTGTTGCACGAACTCGCCCGCGACGAGGACGACGCGTCCCAGGAACCCGAGATCGAAGCGTCGATCGCAGCGATCAACTCGACGCTCGACCAGCTCGAGCTGCGCAGTCTGTTCACCGGTGAGCACGACGACAGCGATTGCATCGTGCAGATCAACGCGAAGGACGGTGGCGTCGACGCCCAGGACTTCTCCGAGATGTTGCTGCGCATGTACGAACGCTGGTGTGAGCGACGCGGGTTCACGATCAGCCTCAACTACGTGTCCGAGGGCGCGGAGGCGGGAATCATGTCGGCCGAGGTGACGATCAGTGGCCGCTACGCGTACGGCCTGATGAGCGCCGAGCGCGGGACGCACCGGCTCGTGCGGATCAGCCCGTTCGACAATCAGGGCCGGCGCCAGACCTCCTTCGCAGCGGTCCAGGTGTGGCCGTTGCTCGACGACGTCGACGTCGACATCGACGAGTCCGACATCCGCATGGAGGTCTTCCGCGCGTCCGGTGCCGGTGGACAGCACATCAACAAGACGTCGTCCGCCGTCCGCCTGATCCACGAACCCACCGGGCTGGTGGCCAGCTCGCAGGAGGAGCGCAGCCAGCTGCAGAACCGCGAGCGTGCAATGGGCCGGCTCACGGCGATGATCGCGGCGAAGGCCGAGGAGGACCGTGCAGCCGAACTCGACGCGATCGCCGGCAAGCAGGCCCAGGTGGGCTGGGGCAGCCAGATACGCAGCTACGTCCTGCAGCCGTACCAGATGGTCAAGGATCTGCGGACCGAGATCGAGACGAGCGACGTCGACGGCGTGCTCGCCGGAGACATCGACCAATTCGTCGAGGGCTATCTGCGCATGCGCCGCGCCCAGGGCGACACCGACGACTGAGTGTGACGCCAGGGGTCAGACCCCTGGCGTCACAGGGTGACGCACCAGGCGGGGAGTCCAGCGATACCCTTGGCGGGCCCTTCGGGGAGCGTGCATCATGATCCGACTCGAGAACGTCACCAAGAGCTATTCGACCGAGGTCGTCGCCGTGCGCGACGCCAGCTTCGATGTCGCCAAGGGCGAGTTCGTCTTCCTCGTCGGCCCGTCCGGTTCCGGCAAGAGCACGTTGCTGCGCATGCTCAACCGTCAGGACCGCCCCGAGCGCGGTGCGGTGTGGGTCGCGGGGCGCAACATCGTCGACATGCCGCCCACCCGTGTGCCGCACCTGCGGCGCAACATCGGCAACATCTTCCAGGACTACAAGCTGCTGCTCGAGAAGAGCGTCTTCGAGAACGTCGCCTTCGCTCAAGAAGTGATCGGCCGACCCACGCACGTGATCAAGCAGCAGGTGCCCGCCGTGCTCGACCTGGTCGGTCTCGCCGGCAAGGAGGACCGCCTCCCACACCAGCTGTCCGGTGGTGAACAGCAACGCGTGTCGATCGCCCGCGCCTTCGTGAATCGTCCGCTGATCCTGCTCGCCGACGAGCCGACGGGCAACCTCGACCCGGCCACGGGCGAGGGCATCATGCGCCTGCTCGACCGGATCAACAAGACCGGCACCACCGTGGTGATGGCCACACACGACCAACGCATCGTCAACACGATGCGCAAGCGCGTCATCCAGCTCGATCGTGGCGTCATCGTGCGCGACCAGGCCCGCGGCGTCTACGAGTGAGTTGAACTGAATCGTGCTGTCACGCCTCCGCTACATCCTGCGCGAAACCCTCGACAGTTTCCGTCGCAACGCGACGTTGACCGTCGCTTCGATCATCACGGCCGCGATCTCGTTGCTCGGTGTGGGACTCACACTCCTCAGCCAGCACGCGTTCGACAACCTGCTCGCGCGTTGGGAGGGCGGCGTCGAGATGATCGTCTTCATGAACCCGCAGGCGACCGGCGACCAGCTGAGCCTCGTGGAACGCGCGCTGACCGAACAGGATCAGTTCATCGAGAGCTTCACGTATTGCGACGAGATCTGTTCGCTCGAGGAAGCCGACCGCATCTTCGCCGGCGAGCCCGGCGTACGTGAACTCCTCACCGAGGAGACCATCCTGACCCAGTTCAAGGCGGTGCCCACCGAGGACACCGACGTCGAACTCCTCCGCCAGGTGTCGGACGCGTTCGCCGAGCTCCCCGGCGTGTACGACGTGAGCTTCGCCGAGGACCAGATCAGTCTGATCACCCAACTGCAGAGCTTCTTCGGGTTCCGGCTGCTGTTGCTGTCGATCTTCCTGCTCCTCGCCGCGATCCTGTTGATCTGGAACACGATCAGAACGGCGATCTTCGCGCGGCGCCGTGAGATCGAGGTGATGAAACTCGTTGGTGCGACCGACTGGTTCATCCGCGTCCCGTTCATGCTCGAAGGCCTGCTCCACGGCATCGTCGGCGCGGGGTTGGCCAGTCTCGGGTTGTGGGCGTGGAACAGCCAGTGGACCACCGGTGTGCAGAGCTTCCCGGACAACAGCGGATTCTCCGCCCTGGTGGTCGTCGACGGCTACGACCAGACGGTGATGCTGATCATGTTCGCGATCGGTGCGCTGGCCGGCGCCATCGGC
>CAVQBG010000031.1:0-11480 GCA_963710625.1 Ilumatobacteraceae bacterium
CGACCGCGGACGGCGAGCTGGTCGCCGCGGTCCCGACGATCGGTGACGAACTCGCGACCGACGACATCGTCGCCGCAGGGTGGGTGGTCGCCGGGCCGACCGCCACGCCCGACGGTGGGCTCACCGTCACGCTCACACACAACTTCTTCTCCGACGAGGAGGCGACGAACCTCCTCAACAGCCTCGGTCCGCCGTTCAACCAGATGTCGGTGACGCGCAACACGAGTGGCGAGGACACCACGACGCGCCTGAGCGGACTGCTCGGCCTCTCGAACGGATTCGACTCCTTCGCCGACGACGACCTGATTGCGGCCGTGGGTTCGGTGCCGTTCGCCGAACAGATCGCGGCCAACGGGGCGACGCCCGAGTCGGCGCTGGGCGTCGTGATCAGGACGACCCTGCCCGGTGAGATCGACCAGGCGGAGACCAACGGCACCGAACTCGACGACGGCCGCCTCGAGTGGACCGTGCCGATGGACGGGACGATCCTCGACTGGCGCGCCGTGTCGACCCAGTCGCCCGGTGACGACCGATGGTGGGCGCGCCCGCTCTCGGTGGTGGCGCTCGTTGCCCTCGTTGCGTGGGTGTCGTTCATGGTGTTGTTCATCGGCTACGTCGCCTGGGCCCGCTGGCAACGCAGCCACCGGCCCCGACCTCGACCTCGCTCGCCTGGGCCCGCACGCTGACGTCCCCGTGTGACAGGGTTGGGCGATGCCCGACGCTGTTGCCGCTCCGACCAGGGTCGACTTCCACTTCGACGTGATGTGTCCGTTCGCGTACCAGACCTCCAAGTGGATCCGCGAGGTCCGCGAGCAGAACGGCCTGACGATCGACTGGAAGTTCTTCAGCCTCGAGGAGATCAACCGGGTCGAGGGCAAGAAGCACCCCTGGGAACGCGAGTGGTCGTACGGCTGGTCGATGATGCGTATCGGCGCGGAGCTGCGACGCACCAGCATGGACGACCTCGACCGGTGGTACGAACGGGCCGGGCGGGCGCTCCACGAGGAGGGCCATCGCCCACACGATCCGGACGTGGCCCGACATCTGCTGGAGGAGCTCGGGCTCGATCCAGCGGTGGTCGACGCGGCGATCGCCGACCCGACCACGCACGACGAGGTCCGCTCCGAGCACGACCGCGTGGTCGCCGCCGGCGGGTACGGCGTGCCGACGCTGTTCTTCCCCGAGTTCCTCAACGACCTCGGCGAGCCCGAGTGCCTGTTCGGACCCGTGGTGCTCGACCCGCCGACCGGCGACGCCGCGCTGCGGTTGTGGCACGCGACCACCGCCTGGCTCGAGTTCCCCCACCTGTTCGAGTTGCAGCGTCCCAAGAACCCCGCCCACGGCGCTGTGATCGCCGACCGGCTCCGGCCGTACCTGGAAGCCCGCGACTGGGTGAGCATCAACCGCGGCAAGGTCATCTCCTTCGACTGACGACGTCACAACACCGTCACACCCCGCGGTCATGATGACGGGATGAGCAGAGCGAAGATCGTCCACGTGTGCAGCGAGTGCGGCACCTCGCATCCGAAGTGGGCGGGGCGGTGCGCCGGATGCGGCGACTGGAACACGCTGGTGGAGGACGTCGAGGTGGCCACCGCCGACGACGCACCGGTGGCAGCGTCGAGCCGACCCGGCCCGAGGAGGATCGGCGACGTCGGCACCGAACACGGCGCACCGGTCGCCACGTCCATCCCCGAACTCGACCGCGTCCTCGGCGGCGGGCTCGTCGCCGGTTCGGTCACCCTGCTCGGCGGCGAACCCGGTATCGGCAAGAGCACGCTGCTGCTGCAACTCCTCGCCGCCTGGGCCGGACCCACGCTGTACGTCACCGCCGAGGAGAGCGCCCAGCAGGTGAAACGCCGGGCCGAGCGCCTCGGCGCGACACGCGACGACCTGTGGTTGCACGCCGAGACGTCGTTGCCGCACATTCTCGATGCGATCGAGCGGATCGGGCCCGACCTCGTGGTGATCGACTCGATCCAGACCGTCTCCGATCCCGGCCTGGGGTCGCTGCCGGGAAGCGTCGGCCAGGTGCGGGGCTGCGCCCAACGACTGGTCAACGAAGCGAAGGAACGCGATGTGTCGATCGTGCTCGTCGGGCACGTCACCAAGGAGGGCGGCCTCGCCGGCCCTCGGGTGCTCGAACACGTCGTCGACACGGTCCTGCAGTTCGAGGGCGACCGGCATCACGCGCTGCGTCTGCTGCGGGCGTCGAAGCACCGCTTCGGGCCGACGAACGAACTCGGTCTGTTCGAGATGGCCACCTCCGGGCTGGTCGGCGTGCCCGACCCGTCGTCGCTGTTCCTCGCCGATCGTCGCACCGGCATCCCCGGCTCGGCCGTGGTGCCCACGATGGAGGGACAACGTCCGATCGTCGTCGAGGTGCAGGCGCTCGCCAGCGCATCGGTGCCGGGCGTCCCCCCACGTCGCAGTGCACTGGGGCTCGACGGCGGGCGGCTCTCGATGCTGATGGCCGTGCTCGGGCGCCGGAGCCGGGTGATGGTCGGCGACCAGGACGTCTACGCATCCACCGCCGGCGGCGTCAAGCTGAGCGAACCCGGCCTCGACCTCGGTGTGTGCCTCGCCGTCGTGAGCGCGATCCGCGACCACCCCCTTCCCGCCGACCTCGCGGTGTTCGGCGAGGTCGGCCTCGGCGGCGAGCTCCGCCAGGTCGGCCAGGCCGCGCGACGCCTCACCGAAGCGGCCCGGCTCGGGTTCACCCGCGTGATCGTGCCGACCAACTCTCCCGACGCCGGCACCGACGTCGACGTGATCCGCGCCGCCACCCTGACGGAGGCGATCACGCTCGCCGGGCTCGGCAACAACCTGCACTCGGGCGACCTGCGCAGGGCAGTCTGACCGATCCGCCGCGAACTCGCCGGTATCGCCCGGGCCCGATTCGCCTTCGTCCTCTAGGATCAGACCATGAACTCCCGGTACAGCGGTGTGAACGAGGCCATGCGCGATGCGCTGGCCCGCGTCTCACCGGGTACACCACTGCGCGACGGGATCGACCGAGTCGTGCGCTCGAAGGCCGGCGCACTGCTCGTCCTCAGCGACGACGCCGACGTGCTCTCGATCTGCTCGGGCGGGTTCCTCGTCGACGCGCCCTACAGCCCGCAACGGCTGTCGGAACTGGCGAAGATGGACGGGGCGATCATCATCTCGTCCGACGGCGGCCGCATCGCGCGGGCCAACGTCCACCTCGTCCCCGACCCGAGCGTCCCGACGAGCGAGACCGGCACCCGTCACCGCACGGCCGAGCGCGTCGCCCGCTCGCTCGACGTCCCCGTGGTGAGCGCCAGCGAGGAGATGGGCGTCATCAACGTCTACGCCGGTGGCAGCAAGCGTCAACTGCAGGAGGTCGGCCACCTGCTCGATCGCGCCAACCAGGCCCTCCAGACGCTCGAGCGGTACAAGGTCCGCCTCGACGACGCGATCACGAACCTGACGGCCGTCGAGATCGAGGACGTCGCCAGCCTGCGTGACGTGGTCGCCGTCGTGCAGCGCGGCGAGATGGTCCATCGGATCGCCGACGAGATCGAGACGATGATCATCGAGTTGGGCATCGATGCCCGGCTCCTGCGCCTCCAGCTCGACGAGCTCTACGGCGAGATCGACGACGAGCTCGACCTCGTGGTGGCCGACTACATGCCCCCGGGACGATCGGTCGCCGACACGCTCGCCGGCATGTCGCGGCTCGACGACGACGAAGTGCTCAACCTGCGTCTCGCCGCCGACGCGCTCTATCCGGGAGGCGACTCGACCGACCTCGGTCAGGAAGCGGCGCCCAAGGGATTGCGTCTCCTGCACCGGGTGAGCCGCTTGCCCGCCGAGACGGCCACGGCGATCGCCGACCACTTCGGTGGGCTCGCCAAGCTGCAGCGGGCCACCGTCGACGATCTCATGTCGGTCGACGGCGTCGACGAAGCGACCGCTCGGGCGATCCGCGAGACCCTGAGTCGCGTCACCGAGTCAACGATCCTCGACCAGTACAGCTGAGTCTCCCGGCGCGGGGGCGGGTCAGATCCGTTCGATGATGGTGGCGGTGCCCATGCCGCCGCCCGTGCACATGGCGACGAGCCCGGTCTGCAGGTCACGCCGCTCGAGCTCGTCGAGCAGCGTGCCGATCAGCATCGCACCCGTCGCTCCGATCGGGTGACCGAGCGCGATCGCTCCACCGTTGACGTTGACCTTCAGCGGATCGGCGCCGGTGTCGCGGAAGAAGCGCAGCACCACCGACGCGAACGCCTCGTTGACCTCGAACAAATCGATGTCGTCGATGGTCATCCCCGCGCGGGCGAGGCACTTGTTGGCCGCCGGGCCGGGCGCCGTGAGCATGATCAACGGTTCGTCGGCGGCGACGGCCGACATGACGACGCGGGCCCGCGGCGTGAGGCCGTGCGAGCGGGCATAGGAAGGAGACGACACCAGCACCGCCGCCGCGCCGTCGACGACGCCGGAGCTGTTGCCGGCATGGTGCACGTTGTGGAGCTCGACACCCGGGTACTTCTGGGCCATCAGCTCGGCCATCGTGAGGTCGCTCTGCTCGAACTTGAAGTCGACGAACTTGGCGAAGCTCGGATGCAGCGCAGCGAGGCCCTCCGCCGTGGTCTCCGGGCGCGGGTACTCCTCGTGATCGAGCGCCACGGTGCCGTCGTCGTTGAGAATCGGAACGAGGCTGCGTTCGAACCGGCCCTCGTCGATCGCGGTCTTCGCCCGGTGCTGGCTCTCGAGGGCGAGCGCATCGACGTCGACCCGGGTGACACCGTCGAGCGTGGCGATCAGGTCGGCCGAGAGGCCCTGTGGGATCTGCGGATGGGTCGCGAGGAGGTGCTCGTTGTTCGCATGGAACCCGTCGGTGCCGTTGCGGGCCGGACGGCTCATCGACTCGACGCCGGCGCCGATCACGAGGTCCTGGTGACCGGCACCCACGCCCATGGCGGCGAACGTCACCGCCTGTTGGCCGGAGCCGCAGAACCGGTTGAGCGTGACACCGGGAACCGTCACCGGCCAACCAGCGTCGAGCACGGCCATGCGCCCGATGTCGTGGGCATGGTCGCCCGCATGCGACCCGTTGCCCGTCACGACGTCGTCGACGTCGGTGCGTTCGAACCCGACACGTTCGTGCAGGCCGTTGAGGACCTGGCCCAGCAGGTTCTGCGGGTGGAGGTGCGCCAGGCTCCCCTTGCCCTGCTTGCCGATGCCGCGCGGGGAACGCACCGCGTCGATGATCCATGCTTCGCCAACGCCACTGTCGATCGTCATGTCACCGACACTACGAACCCCGGAGCCGCTCGCCCCGATCGGGTGCGCCACGGCGCAGCTCGTCACCTCGCCCGGCGCGGGTCACTCGGGGATCGTCGTCGCGTCCGGGTCGGCCACCGTGGGCAGGATCGCATCCCACACCACCTGGTCGTCGAAGCCGAGCGCCCACAGGGCCACGCCGTCGAGGCCGTACTCACGAGCGAGATCCATCCGCAGACGAATGCCGTCACCGTCGACGTAGTGGACCTGCCGGGTCTGTACGCAGGTGGCGACGCCATCGGTGACCTCGAGGTCGTACTCGAACATCCATTCGCCGGTGGCGTCGACGCGCCTCGGCTGGGCCTGGCGACGCTGGATCAACTCGTCGACGGACCGTGCCGACACGCTCGTCCGGCCGGGAACGTCGTCGGGTGGGCACTCACCCGCCACGAACACCGGCCAGTTGCGGCCGTAGGCGGGCAGACCGAGCACGAGCTTGTCGGGCGAACCGGCCGCCTCGATCGATCCCTGGACCGCCGATTCGACCCAGTCGAGCGGAGCGATCGGCCCCGGTTCGGCGACCGAGTAGTCGTAGGCCATGATCCGGATCCGGTCGACGTGTTCGACGATCGCCCCGTAGTCGTACACCCAGAAGCCGCTGTCGGCGGTCTGGCCGTCGTCGTACACCGGCGGGATGCTCACCGTGAGCGTGCGACCGTCGGCGTGCAGCGCATCGGCCAACTCCTCGACGAATGCCACCCAGTTCGGTCGCGTCGTCGCCCACGTGTCGCGACCGTCCGCGAACGCGAACTGTTCGTAGTCGATGTCGATGCCGTCGAAGTCGCCGTCGGCGGCGAACGCCCGGATCGTCTCGACGTGCTGGCTGCGCGTGATCGGGTCGGCGAGGATCGCCGCCATCTCGCCGGCCGGTAGGGCGTCGATGATCGAGGGCAGCACGTCGACGCCGGAGCGCTCGGCCTCGTCCATGAACGCCTGGGTCAACTCGGCCGAGGCGTTCGGGTCGACGACGATCTGGTCGACGCCCGCGGCGTTGAACCAGAACGGCGACACCTCGCGCATCGAACCGGATCGCTGTTCGAACTCGGGGAGCGAGGCGTCGAGTGCCCAGTACGGCACCCAGGCGTCGAGCGGGATGTCGGGCTTCGGCGGCGGCGGTTCCTCGTTGGAGGCCACGTAGAGGGCCCCGGCAACGATGGCCAGCACCGCCCCGACGAGGCCTGCGAGAACGACTCGACGTCGGCTCGTCGAGGTGCCTCCACCGGCGACCGGCGTGTCGTCGGCGGCCGCACCGTCGGGCGACCGCGGCCCGTCGATCCGCTCCGCGTCAGGCAGCGTGCAGACGTCGGAGGGTGGCGAGGTCGACGCCGGCGAGGGAATCGAGGAGGGTGAGGCCGGGGGCGGCAGCGACGGGGACGACATGGGGGACCCCCAGCGTCGCACACCCGGCGGCGAGTGCGGAGGCAACACCGGTGGGTGAATCCTCGATCGCCACGCAGTCCGCCGGGTCGACGCCGAGCGCGGCCGCAGCAGCGAGATAGGGCTCGGGATGGGGCTTGCCGTTGGTGACCTCGTCGCCGGTGATCGAGGTGACGAACGAACCGGGCGGCGCTGCTGCGATCACCGCGTCGGCGAGGCTCCGCCACGACATCGTGACCATCGCGCACGGCACCCCGGCCGCGACACACTCCGCGAGCAGTGCCTGCACTCCTGGCCGCCACGGCAACTCCTCGGCGACCTTGGCGATCACACCGGTGAGCAGCCAGTTCGCGATCTCCGCAGGTTCAAGGTCGACGCCCCCGCGGTCGCGCAGGACTCGACCCGCGTCGAGGAGATCGAAACCGACGATCGAGTGCGCGTCGGCCGCCGTCCACGTGCCGCCGTGGAGGGCGACCAGTTCGTGTTCACACGCGATCCAGTAGGGCTCGGTGTCGACCAGCGTGCCGTCCATGTCCCACAGCACGGCTTGCATACCGCCAAGTCTGGCCTTCGGGCCGCACTTTGCGTCGCGATCGCCCTGAGCCAAGGGTCAGACCGAGGTCTGACCCTGGCGGAAGACGGTGATCTTGTCCTCGCCGATGCGGTCGCGCTTCTCGGGATCGTCGATGCCCAGCCCCTCGGCCGGCGCCAGGCACAACACGCCGAGCTTGCCCTCGGCCTCGTTGTGGTGGACCGCCAGCGAGGCCTCACCGACCTGGTCGAGCGTGTAGGTGGCGGTCAGCAACGGCTGGATGCGGCCCTGGTCGAGGAGCTTGTTGGCGGCGTACGACTCGGCGTAGTTGGCGAAATGCGACCCGATGAGCTTCTTGAGCCGCATCCAGAAGTGGCGGTTGTCGAACTCGACCATGTAGCCCGACGTCGCGGCGCAGGTGACGACCGTGCCGCCGCGCTTGACCGCGAACACCGAGGCACCCATCGTGGAACGCCCGGGGTGCTCGAAGACGATGTCGACGTCCTCGCCGTTGTTGACCTCACGGATCTTCTTGCCGAAGCGGCGCCACTCCGATTCGTCCTGCGTGTTCTCGTCCGACCAGAACTGGTAGTTCTCCGCCCGTCGGTCGATGACGGCCTCGCAACCCATGCGGTTGAGCAGCTCGGCACGCTCGGGCGACGACACGACGCCGACCGGCGTACCGCCGCCATTGAGGACGTACTGCACGGCGTAGCCGCCGATGCCGCCGGTGGCACCCCAGACGAGCACGCTGTCGCCCTGCTTCATCTGCGCACCGTTCTCGCTGACGAGCATCCGGTAGGAGGTGGAGCTGCAGAGTGCGTTGACGGCGGCTTCCTCCCAGGTGAGGTGCGACGGCTTCGGCATCAGCTGGTTGGCCTTGACCACGGTGAGGTCGGCAAGCCCGCCGAAGTTGGTCTCGAAACCCCAGATGATCTGGTTGCTGGCCAGCATCGAGTCGTTGTGCGCGCTCGGGTCCTGGTCATCGACGTAGTTGCAGTGGACCGTCACGCGATCGCCGGGCTTCCAGTTGCGCACGGCGGAGCCGACGCGCACGACCACGCCGGACGCATCGGAGCCGACGACGTGGTAGGGCAACGCATGCCGCTTGCCCCACTCGTTCTGGCGGCCCATCTTGTCGAGGAATCCGAACGTGGGGAGCGGCTCGAAGATCGAGGTCCACACCGTGTTGAAGTTGATGCTCGACGCCATCACCGCGACGTAGACCTCGTCGGGCGCCAGTTCGGGCGTGGCGACGTCGTCGACGTGCAGCGACTTGCGCGGGTCCTTGTCCCAGGAGTCGACGCCCTCGAACATCGCCGTCTCGTCACGCTTGACGAAGGCCGCCCGGTAGCTCTCGGGAATGGCGAGGTTGGCGATCTCTTCGCCGCTGACACCGGACTGGATGGCCTCGAGGATCTCCTGCATGGCGGCCGACGTTACCGATCGGTAACGCACACGGACAAAGCGGACCCCTACAGCCCGACCCCGCCCGCACCAATCCGAAACATGCCCGGATCGTCGCTCTCAGCGACCGATCACCGGCATTTTTCGGGAAATGGGGGGTGGGGTAGCGTTCTCACATGGCTTCTCAAGGTTCGTACATCGTCGCCGGCGCACGCACTCCGATCGGGAAGATGAGCGGTGCGCTCTCCTCGTTCTCCGCCGCCGACCTCGGCGGGTTCGCCATCACTGCAGCGCTCGAGCGCGCGGGGGTCGCACCCGACGAGGTCGACCACGTGATCATGGGCCAGGTGCTGATGGCCGGCCAGGGTCAGGTGCCCAGCCGCCAGGCCGCCGTCAAAGCCGGAATCCCGATGAACGTGCCGTCGATCAACGTCAACAAGGTCTGCCTGTCCGGGCTCAACGCGATCTACCTCGCGAACCAGATGATCGCGGCGGGTGACGCCGACATCGTGATCGCCGGTGGCATGGAGTCGATGACCAACGCGCCGTACCTCGCCGACGGTGCTCGCGCCGGGTTCCGCTACGGCAACACCGAACTGCGCGACGCGATCATCGCCGACGGTCTGTGGTGTTCGTTCGACGGCGGCCTGATGGGTCTCGGCACCGACCGTTACGCCGGGAGCGAGAGCATCAGCCGGGCGGCCCAGGACGAATTCGCTGCGGTCTCGAACGAGCGAGCTGCCAACGCCATCAAGGACGGTCGTCTGGCCGACGAGATCGTGCCGGTCGCCGTGCCACAGCGCAAGGGTGATCCGATCCTCGTCGAGACCGACGAAGGAGTCCGACCCGGCACCACCGCCGAGAGCCTCGGCGGTCTCCGCCCGGCCTTCGACAAGGACGGCACCGTCACCGCCGGCAATGCCTCGCAGTTGTCCGACGGAGCGAGCGCTGTGGTGATGATGTCGCGCGCCGAGGCCGAGCGCCGCGGCGTCGCACCACTCGGCGAGTTCGTCTCCTACGGGATGGTTGCCGGACCCGACAGCGCCTCGCTGCTGAACCAACCGAGCCGTGCGATCATGCAGGCCGCCGAGAAGGCCGGGATCGCCGTGGCCGACCTCGACCTGTTCGAGATCAACGAAGCGTTCGCCGCCGTCGGTATCGCCTCGGTCGCCGAGCTCGGCATCAGCGGCGACATCGTCAACGTGAACGGTGGAGCGATCGCACTCGGCCACCCGATCGGGATGAGCGGCAACCGGCTCGCGTTGACGCTCCTGCACGAGCTCAAGCGGCGCGGGGGCGGCACCGGCGCCGTGGCGCTCTGCGGCGGCGGCGGCCAGGGCGATGCCGCGATTCTCCGCACGGTCTGATCACGAACCGTTCCGAACAATGCCGACCTCACGTGGTTTTGTCCTCACGCACTGCGACGTGCAATGTCACCGTGCGTGCTTGACAGACCACAATTGGTCGATAAAATGGCAGTCGGTGCGACTTGTGTTGCAACATCTTGACACATCAGGTCTGTTTCCGTAATGTGATTGAAACACAAGCTCGTGGGTCGCCGGTGAGACACCGAACCGACCCACCCCCGTCTGGGGCATCATCGAAACGAATCGGCCCGTCCGCCCGCAACCGATTCGTCGAGATGGTGCCCCAGTTTGTTTTTCCTGCGGGCGACCTCCGATCGACCGGGTCAGTCGACGGAGCGGCGGCCCTCGAGGGCCCGGCCGAGCGTGAGCTCGTCGGCGTACTCGAGATCGCCTCCCACCGGCAGCCCGCTGGCGATTCGCGTGATGTTCAACCCGATCGGCTTCAACAGACGGGCGAGATACATCGCGGTCACCTCACCCTCGGTGTTCGGGTTCGTGCACAGGATGATCTCCTCGATGCCCTCCGGTTCGATGCGAGCCACCAGTTCACGGATCTTCAGTTGTTCGGGCCCGATCCCCTCGAGCGGACTCATCGCTCCGAGCAGCACGTGATACCGGCCGCGGAACTCTCCCGTCTTCTCGATCGCGACGATGTCACGGGATTCCTCCACGACGCACACCTTCGACGAGTCGCGAGCGTCGTCGTTGCAGATCGGGCAGAGCGCCCCCTCCGACACGTTGAAGCATCGCTCGCAGAACCGAACCCTCGCCTTGGCATCGGTGATCGCGTGCGCCAGCCTGGCGGCGTCCTCGGTCGGCACCTTGAGCAGGTGGAAGGCGATCCGCTGCGCTGACTTCGGACCGATGCCGGGCAGCCGACCGAGTTCATCGATCAGGACCTGGACGGGAGGGGTGTAGTTGCCGGCCATCGCTGCGACCTCAGCCGACGTCCTCGATCAGTTCCGACCCCGGGAAGGCCTCGGCCAGGCGGTCGATCGGCGTCTTCACCGACTCCGGCGGCGCATCGACGAGATCGTCGAGGTCGACGTCGTCGTCGTCGGGCAGGGCATCGAGTGGCGTCGCGTCAGCGACATCGACGGACCCGGACACCCCGCCGTCGAATCGCGACGTGGTGCGCTCGGCAGGCGACCGCGTGGGGGATGGAGCGGGCGCCGACGGCTGCGCGCTCTCGGTGCCTGCACGACCGTCGCCACCATCTCCCCCACGACCATCTCCCCCACGACCATCACCGCCACCGTCACCATCACCGCCACCGTCGATCAACTCGATGGTGATCGGCGCGCCGGCGAACGCCGACAGCGCCTTCTCCACGGCGGCTCGGTGCTCCTCGCACTTGCCCCGGTGGACGGCGTTGGGCACCGCGAGGGTGACCACCGTCGCCGAACTGCGCACGAACGTCGCCGGCGCATAGATCGCCCGCGGCATGCCGCGCAGCGCCGGCCGTATCGAGTTCTCCCAGGCATCGGCCG
>CAVQBG010000032.1:0-12650 GCA_963710625.1 Ilumatobacteraceae bacterium
TCACCGTCTCCGCCGCAGGGGCCGACGACTCGGCGACCGGGGCGGGCGCGCCGGGCGTCGGCTCGGCAACCGTGTCCGGTGCGGTTCGAGCCGACTCGGGAGCCGGCGCCGACGTGGCCGGCGGAGCGTCGGCCGGAGCCTGACGCACCCGCCCGCCCAGGGCCGCTCGACCGGTCGACGGATCGACGGGCGCCGAACGGGTCACCGCGGGCGCGGGCGCTCCGGACGGCACACCGTCGGCCAACTGAAGCTCAAGCCGGTCGAGTCGTGCGGCCAACGCGGACACGTCGGTCGACGCGCTGTCGGAGGTGAGCTGAACGGTCGCGACGTCGAGCAACACACGCGGGTCGGGGGCGTGACGCATCTCGGTGAGCGAGGCACCCAGCTGCTCGATCCCACGAACGAGCCCGGCCGCTCCCAGCCGCCGCGCCTGATCGGCGAGACCGTCGAGGCGGTGCGACGGCACCTGCACCAGCTCGGGAGCCATCAGGGCGAGGAACCCGTTGCGCAGGTAGCCGATCAGCTCCTCGGTGAGTGTGCGCGAGTCGGATCCGAGGGAGATCGCGTGCGCAACCATCGTGAGCGCCCGGCCGGCGTCGCGGTCGATCATGGCCTCGACGTACTCGTCGAGGGCAACGTTCGTGATGCCGTCGTCGCCGGTGCTGGCCACCAGCTCGAGCGCGGACAGCGTGTCGCGCGCCGACCCGCCTCCGCGGGTGAGCACCTGTTCGATCGCGCCGTCGCTCACCTCGATGCCGGCGTCCGCTGCGACCCAGCGCACGTGTTCGGCGAGCGTGTCGGCGGGCAGGAGGTGGAACTGGAGGTGCTGTGTGCGGCTGATGATCGTTGCCGACATCTTCTGCGGATCGGTGGTGGCGAGGACGAACACGACGTGCGGGGGCGGCTCCTCGAGCGTCTTGAGCAGCGCCGCCTCGGCCGCCTTCGAGAGCATGTGCACCTCGTCGAGGATGTACACCTTGTGCCGCCCGGGCGTGCCCAGCGACGCCTTCTCGATCAGGTCGCGCATCGCGTCGACGCCGTTGTTGCTCGCCGCGTCGAGCTCGTGGACGTCGTAGCTCGTGCCCTTCTCGACCGCGAGGCACGAGTCGCACTCGCAACACGGCTCGCCGTCCTGGGGGTTCTCGCAGTTGAGGACCTTCGCCAGGATGCGTGCCGACGTGGTCTTGCCCGTGCCCCGTGGACCGGAGAAGAGGTACGCCTGGCCCTCGCGTCCCTCGGCCACGGCGGTCCGCAACGCCCGCACCACGTGATCCTGCCCCTTGAGTTCGCTGAATCGTCGGGGCCGGTAGCGGCGGTAGAGCGACTGGGTGGCCATCGACTGCACGATAGCGATGCCGTGTGACGAGCCGCGGCGCCGCGGATCGGCCGTCACGACTTCGTACAGTCTCGGCGATGCGTACCGTGCACGGCTGCCGATCAGGGATCCTCCTCACGCTCGCCGTTTGTGGCGCGGCAACGATCGCCGGTTGCGGGGAGACCGACGAGCCGGTCACGGCGGAGGCCTACCTCGGCTCGCTGGAGGCGATCTGCACCGACACCACCGCCGAACTCGAGACACTGCCGGCACCTCCCGAACAGATCTCCGTCACCGACTTCGCCACACGGGCAGCGGAACTCCTCGACGGCGAGGCCGCCCGGGTCGACCGGCTCGACATCCCCGACGACGCCACCCTGCGCGGCGACCACCGCGCCTTCGTGCGCAACACCGAGGAACAGGCCGACGCGTGGCGATCGATCGCCGGTGCCGGTGCCGAGTCGGCCGACCTCGTGACATCGGCCGATCTCGTCCGCCAGCTCGTGCTCGGACGCAACGACCTGGCCGAGGAGATGGGTGCCCCGGCGTGCCGGCGCGAGGGGTAGCACCCAGATGTCTGACCACGAGCAGGGTGCGACCACTAGCCTCGTGGCGATCGTGAACGAGCGCACACCTGTTCCCCCGCGGCGTCCCCGCCTCGTCGCCCTCGTCCTCGCCGCGGTCGCCGCGATCGCCGTACTGCTCGCGTCGCCGACCACCGTGCTTGCCGAGAACAGCGTGGTCAGCTCCACGCCGGCCGACGGGTCGTCGATCGCGTCGTCGCCAGCGTCGATCGAGATCACCTTCAGCGAGCCGCTCGGCGAGGTGAACACGATCGCCGTCCAGTGCGACGCCGAGCTGTACACCGTCGGGCCGCGCAACGTGAGCGACGACCGGTTGACGCTGTCGGCCGACCTCGTCGACCCGCTCCCGGCCAGCGACTGCGTGGTCAGCTGGGGGGTCAGCGACGCCGACGGACAACCCAACGGCGCCGGCAACCTCACCTTCACCGTCCAGAACGACACGGCCGCCGTCGAGACCACGACGCCCACCACCGAGACCACCGTCGCCGCCGACGGCACCACCGGGACCACGTCGCCGACGACCACCACCACGACCGACGAGATCACACCGCTGTCCGAGGTCGACTCGGGGCAGGGCCCGTTGTGGCTCGGCCGACTGATCTCGGTGCTCGGTGTCGCCGTCCTCTTCGGATCGCTGGTGCTGATCGCCGCTGCCTGGCCCGAAGGGGTCGAGTACCTGCTCGCGGTGAGGTTCATCCGGGCGACCTGGGTCGTGGCGTTCGTCGGCACCCTGCTCTACGTCGCGGCGGCCACCGCGGCGGTCGGTGGCACCGGCCTCGGGAGCGGATTCAACCCCGTGAACTGGGCCGACCTGTTCAGCGCCGGGTTGCCCGGCATCGCCGCGGTCGCACGGCTCGTGTTGGTGGCGGCGAGCGCCTGGGTGGCATTCCGGCCCGATCGCGTGATCGACCCGGTCACGCAACTCGCCGCGCTCATGATCCCCGGTGTCGCGGTCATGACGGTCGGGTTGAGCCGCACCGACACCGACGCGGTGATCCTCTACGTGCCGCTGTCGATCGTCCATGCGCTCGCAATGGCGGTGTGGCTCGGTGGCGTCGTGCTCCTCGCCCGGGTGGTGCTCGCCGGGCCCGGAGAGGAAGACCTGGTGCACGCGGTGCGCGGGTTCGGACGCCTGTCGACCGTGGCGATCCTCCTGGCGGTCGGCACCGGCGTGGTGCAGATGGTCCTCCTCGACGGCGGAAGTCTCTTCGGCTCCTCTCACGGCCGGGTCGTGCTGCTCAAGACGCTCGTGGTGGCGTTCATGGTGTTCGTCGCCATGTCGGCGCGGCAGTACGTCAACGCCAAGCTCCCCCGCGCCAACGAGATGACGATTCCCACCGCAGATCGGCTCCGGCGGGCGTTCGGAGCGGAGGCGGCGGCGGGCCTGGTCGTGCTGGCGCTCAGCGCCTGGCTCGTGTCGCTCGCCCCGCCGAACATCGACACGAGCGAGAGCGTGAGCTACGCGATCGAGCTGCAGGTCGAGTCGCCCGAAGCCGACCTCGACGTGATCGTCAAGTTCACGACCGACGTCGTCGGGTTGTCGGGCATGTGGGTCGAGGTCGACGCACCGGAGAGCGACCTGTCGGGCCTCGAGGTCGTCATGACGCCGCCCGCCAACGACACGATCGGATCGATCACCCAGCCGGTTCCGCTGACGGGCCCCGGTGTCGGCGTGGTGCCCGCGGGCGAGCAGGGCATCCCGTTGACCGTGGCGGGCGACTGGACACTGGTGGTCAACGCGGTCACCGCGAACGGGGTCTTCAACAGCGACCCGCAAATCTTCACGATCCGCAACACCGACGGATCGGTGCCCACCACGGTGCTCACGATCCCGCCGGTGATCACGGTCCCCATCGTCACCACCGACGGCTGATCGCGCCAGGGGTCAGACCCCTGCTGCACTTCGTCACCTCCGGATCAGATCCCAGAGGTGACGAAGTCGGTGAAGGAGACCGGCTCGGCGACGTCGAGCTGGTCGTAGGTGCACGACTCGGGGGTGCGGTCGGGACGCCAGCGCAGGAACCCGACGCCGTGGCGGAACCGGCGACCCTCCAGTTGGCCGAACGAGACCTCGGCGACGAGCCCCATCCGGATCGGCACGAACGACAGGTCCTTGCCTGCGTTCCACCGGCTGCCGCCGCTCGTCGCCTCGCCGGTGGTGTCACCGTCCCATTCGGCCCATTCTCGCCACGGGTGACCCTCCAGCGCGTCGTGCGTCCGGGGTTCGAGTTCGTCGAGCAACTCGGCCCGGCGCTCGGCCGAGAACGACGCCGCCACCCCCACGGAGTGCATGGCGCCATCGGCGTCGAACAACCCGAGCAGGAGTGAGCCCACACCGTTTCGGTCCTTGTGGACCCGGTAGCCGGCGACCGCGCAGTCGGCGGTGCGCTGGTGCTTCACCTTCAACAGCGCCCGCTTGGCCGGCTGGTAGGTGCCCTCGAGCGGCTTGGCCACGATCCCGTCGAGCCCCGCACCCTCGAATCGATGGAACCAGTCGTCGGCCACCGCTCGATCGGTGGTCGCCGGAGTGAGATGCACGACATCGTTGGCGGCGACCGTGTCGAGCAGGGCGGCACGCCGGGTCGACATCGACTCCTCGAGGAGCGGAGTGTCACCGAGGGCGAGGAGGTCGAAGGCCACGAACGCTGCCGGGGTCTCGGCGGCGAGCCGGTTGATACGCGACTCGGCGGGATGGATCCGTTGCAGGAGGGCGTCGAAGTCGAGCCCGTGCCCGCGGACGTCTGCGACCACGATCTCGCCGTCGACGACGCACCGTTCGGGAAGCGCATCGGACAGCGGGCCGATCAGTTCGGGGAAGTACCGACCGAGCGGGCGCAACTTGCGCGACACCAGCTCGATCCGATCGCCGTCGCGGAACACGATGCAGCGGAATCCGTCCCACTTCGGCTCGAACAACCAGTCGTCACCCTCGGGAATCGCGCGGGCCAGCTTGGCCAACATCGGCTCGATCGGCGGCTGCACGGGCAGACGCATCGGTGGGTCGAGCGGGTACGGCGACGAGGCAGCCATCGCCGCCAGTCTTGTCGATCTACCGACACGGCCCGACAGCCACTAACTTCCACCACGTGACGAACTCGATGCAGGACAAGCTCGCCGACCTCGCGGAGCGCCGCGACCAGGCGATCCACGCGGGGTCGCCGCGTTCGGTGGAACGCCAGCACGAGAAGGGCAAGATGCTCGCCCGCGAGCGCATCGAGTACTTCCTCGACGACGGCTCGTTCCACGAACTCGACATGCTCGCCCGCCACCGCGCCCAGGGTGCCGGTCTCGAGGACCGGCCCTACACCGACGGCGTCATCACCGGGTGGGGCACCGTCGACGGCCGCAAGGTCTTCGTGTTCTCGCAGGACTTCACCGTGTTCGGTGGCGCGCTCGGCGAGGTGTTCGCCGAGAAGATCCACAAGATGATGGACCTCGCGCTCAAGGTCGGAGCGCCGGTCGTCGGACTCAACGACGGGGCAGGCGCCCGCATCCAGGAGGGCGTGGTCAGCCTCGCCAGCTATGGCGGGATCTTCCACCGCAACGTGCTCTCGTCAGGTGTCGTACCCCAGATCTCGGTGATTCTCGGCCCCTGCGCCGGCGGCGCGGTCTACTCGCCCGCCATGACCGACTTCATCTTCATGGTGCGCGAGTCGAGCCACATGTTCATCACCGGTCCTGACGTGGTGAAGACCGTCACCGGCGAGGACGTCACGCTGGAGGAGCTCGGCGGTGCCATGTCGCACGCCACCAAGTCCGGTGTGGCGACGTTCGTCGCCAACGACGAGAAGGCCTGCCTCGACGACGTGCGCTTCCTGTTGTCGTTCCTGCCCTCGAACAACCTCGAGGAGCCGCCGATCGAGGACCTCGGCGACGACCCCGACCGCCTCTGCCCCGAACTGCGCGACATCCTCCCGGCCAGCCCGAACCTGCCGTACGACATGACCGAGGTGATCCGTCACGTGGTCGACGACGGCGAGTTCTTCGAGTACTTCCCCCATTGGGCGAAGTCGATCGTGTGCGGTTTCTCGCGCATCGACGGCATGCCCGTCGGCATCGTCGGCAACCAACCGAAAGTGCTCGCCGGGGTGCTCGACATCGAGTCGTCGGAGAAGGCGGCACGGTTCGTGCGCACGTGCGATTCGTTCAACATCCCGTTGATCACGTTCGTCGACGTGCCCGGCTTCCTGCCCGGCGTCGACCAGGAGTACGGCGGCATCATCCGCCACGGCGCCAAGCTGCTGTACGCGTACTGCGAGTCGACCGTGCCCCGCATCCAGGTGATCACCCGCAAGGCCTACGGCGGTGCCTACGTCGTCATGAACTCGAAGTCGATCGGTGCCGACCTGGCGTTCGCGTGGCCGACCGCGGAGCTGGCCGTGATGGGTCCGCAGGGTGCCGTCGAGATCGTGTACCGCCGCGAACTCCAGCAGGCCGCCGACCCGATCGCACGACGCGCCGAACTCGTGCAGGAGTACACCGACAAGTACGCCACGCCGTACGCAGCCGCCGAACGCGGCTACATCGACGACGTGATCGACCCGGCCGAAACCCGTCAGAAACTCGTCGCGGGCCTTCGGATGTTGGTCACCAAACGCGAGGAGCTGCCGCGCCGCAAGCACGGCAATGTGCCACTGTGATGAGGCCATTCCGATGAGCGACGCCAGCCGGATCCCTGGCCAGCCCGCGCTGCCCGGGTCGCCGACACCTCCACCACCGCCGGCTGGGGTCGTGCCGCCGCCACCCCCGCCACCGCCAACGCCGGCATCGCCGCCGCCACCGCCACCGGCGCCTGCGTCCGGCCCGCCCCCGCCGCCTGCACCAGCGCCAGCGCCGCCGCCACCCCCGCCCGCACCAGCACCAGCACCAGCACCAGCACCAGCAGCAGCAGCATCACCGCCACCGGCGCCCGCTTCCGTCGCTCGGCCACGGCCGCCGACATCTCCGCCACCGCCGCCACCGACCTCGGTCACCTCGTTCGAGGACGACGCCCAGCCCCCGACGAGCGATGCGTCGCACGTTCCCGCGTCGGCACGACACGACGACGAACTCGCGGACCTGCTGCGTCAGATCCACGAAGCGGGCGACATCGACGACATCGAAGCGCCGGCCGTCGGAGCCTCGCTCACGAAACCGACCGACGTCACCCGCCCCGAGCGAGCCGCGGCAGCGGTCGTCGAGACCGAGGGCGGCATCGCGTTCGACCCCGACTTCGCGTCGTTCGGCGCCCGCGCGCTGGGACTCGCCGTCGACCTGGCGATCGTCGCGCTCTGGCTCCTGCCCGGGTTCGTGCTGATCGTGAGCGGCACCACCGCGATCGCGCTGCTCGGATTCGTCGTCGATGTCGCCGCCTTCGCGGCAGCGACCCTCGTGTATGCCCGCTCGGTGTCGAGGACCGGACAGTCCCTGGGCAACCGGGTGGCGAAGACGAAGGTGGTCGACGCCCGCAACGGACGCCTCGTCGGGCCCGCCGAAGCCGGACTCCGATACGCGCTGAGGTTCCTCGTGTCGATCATCTTCTTCATCGGATTCCTCGTTGCGCTCGGCGATTCGCAGCGCCGAACCTTTCACGACAAGATCGCCGGCACGGTCGTCACGCGCCCGACCCGAGCGAGTTGGTCGATCGACGACGAGGTCGTCGAGCCACCCAGGGCCTAACGTGACGGCGATGTCCGAGCACGAGACGAGCGCCATCTCGGTGACGCCGACACCCACCGATGACGAGGTCGTCGCGATCATGGCAGCGACCGAGGCACTCTGGCCGCGTCCGATCGTCAACGGCCCGGCCGTGCGACGTCGCAACAACGTCTGGCGTTTCAGCGGTCGCTGGTGGTCGCGCCCGGTTCCCGCCCGTCGCGACCGTCCGTACCGCTGAGCGGATCGGGGTTCGACCCCGGCCGCCCGCACGATCTGACACACTCGCGCCATGGGCATGCCGCCACCGCCACCTCCGCCACCGTCTTCGTCCCCGCCACCGCCGAGCGGCGCCGGACAACCACCACCACCGCCCGGTCTTCCACCGCAGCCGTGGACGACGACCGCCACGGCGTACCCGCCCGGCTACCACCAACAGCCGGTCGCCGGGGGAGAACGGGCGAGTTTCGGCGTCCGGTTGGGGGCCTGGCTCCTCGATGGACTGCTCTACGGATTGCTGTCGATGGTGTTCGTCGTCCCCGGGTCGATCCTCATCGGCACGTCGTTCAGCGGCTGCTCGACCATCGAGACGAGCGACAACAACTTCGAGGTCATCTGCCCACCCGGTGAACCCAACGGCGGCACGATCGCCGGCGGGATCGCACTCATCGTGCTCGGCGTGCTGTTCGTCGCATTCCTGTACGTGCGCGCGATGGGCAAGACCGGGCAGACCTGGGGCGCCCGCATCGTCGGCGTCCGGGTGATCGACGAACGCACCGGTGCTCCGATCGGGTTCGGCAGGGCGCTCGGACGCAGCCTGTTCGCCAGCTTCATCTCGGCGAACGTCTTCTATCTCGGCTACCTCTGGATGCTGTGGGACGACAAGAAGCAGACCTGGCAGGACAAGGTCGTCACCTCCGTCGTCGTTCGGACCTGAACGGCGCGTCGATGGAGGTCACCACGGTCGCCGACGACGTCGCGGTCGTCCACGACGGACTCGCGGTGCGGCGCTACGCCGGGCTCGCGGCCGACACCGACCACGACCTCGACGGAGTCGCGGTCCGAACGCTGCCCACACCGCCCGGCGAACTGCTGTGTCGATTCGCCACGGTGAACGACGTCCACTTCGGTGAGACCGAAGCGGGCCGCATCGATGACCTGCCGGAGGGCCCGATCCGTCGAGCCGAACCCGGCGCCGATCCCTACCCCGAGGTGATGAACAAGGCCGCCGCAGCGGAGATGACGCAGGTCGATCCAGTGGCGGTGATCGTGAAGGGCGACCTCTCGGTCGACGGCAACGACGACGAATGGGCGGCGTTCGAAGCGTGCTACCGGGCACCGTTCGGCGACCGTTTGCACGTCGTGCGCGGCAACCACGACGCCTACCGGCACCAGGCGGAGTACGCCGGCGACCAGTGGATCGAGTTGCCGGGGGTGACGGTCGCGTTGCTCGACACGGCGATCCCGGGTGCCACGACCGGCTCGATCTCGACCGAGCAGTTCGAGTGGCTCGACGACCACTGTGCGGCCAGCGGTGTGCCGGTGTTCGTGATGGGGCATCACCAGCAGTGGATCGGCGGCGGACCCGACGCCAAGCGCAGCGACGACTACTTCGGTCTGCATCCCGACGCCAGCGATGCGCTCGACGAGATCGCCGAGCGCCGGCCCGGCATCGTCGCCTACGCCGCCGGGCACACCCATCGCCACCGCGTGCGGCCGATGACCCGCTCGGGCATCCCGTCGATCGAGGTCGGCTGTACGAAGGACTTCCCCGGCACCTGGGCCGAGTACCGGGTGTACGAAGGCGGCATGATGCAGGTCGTGCACCGCATGTCGACCGCCGACGCGTTGGCATGGAGCGAGTCGTGCCGGGGCCTGTACTCCGACTTCGGCATCGACTACGCGACCTACGCCCTCGGCACCCTCGCCGATCGCTGCTTCACTCTCCCCCTCCGCTGACCGCCGCAACCCCCGAGAAATGCCTCGATGTCCGCGCCGGGCGCGCCGAACGGGGCATTTTTCGGGGGTGTGTGTCGACGTCGAGGGGTCGAGCGCGTCGGACGATCGAACGACAGAACCCCTGGTCAGGGCGCATCCGCGAACTCTGTGACAGCCCCTTGTCATAGTTGACGGCATGGACATCTCCGTGTTGCTGATCGCCGTGGTGCTGGCCGTCGGGGCCGCCGTCGGCGGTTACCTGTTCGCCACCCGACGCGCCGAGGCCGACCTGGCACGAGACGGCGCCGCACGCGACGCCGAGCGTGTCGCCACCACCGAGGGCGTCCAGCTCGCGGTCGAGGCCGCCGTGCAGCAGGCGGTGGCCCAAGTGCGCGACCAGGCGACGGCCGAGCGCGACGCTGCCGTGGCGGCAGCGTTGGAGCAGACGGCGATCCTGCAGCGGGAGCAGTTCGGCGCGTTGGCGCTCGCCGCACGGGAGCAGACCAACTCCGACCTGTCGGCGAAGAAGGACGTCATCGACGCCCGCCTCGATCAGGTCCACGCCGAGATGCGCACCGAGCTCACCAAGTTGAGCGAGATGGTCACCACGCTCGGCCGGTCGAGCGCCGAGAACTTCGGCCAGGTCACCAACTCGCTCGCTGCGCACGCCGAGATCGCCTCCACGCTGGCCGACTCGACGCGGGCGCTGCGCGAAGCCCTTGCCAACCCACAGGCTCGCGGCAACTGGGGCGAGCGGATGGCCGAGGACGTGCTGCGCCTCGCGGGCTTCCACGAGAACGTCAACTACGTCAAGCAGACCCAGATCGACGGTGGTACCGGCCGCCCCGACTACACGTTCCCGATGCCGAAGGGCCATGCCCTCTACATGGACGTCAAGTTCCCGATGGCGTCGTACCTGCGCTACCTCGAGGTCGACACCAACGCCCAGCGTGAGATGCACCTCAAGCGATTCCTGGCCGATGTCCGCCTCCGGGTCAAGGAGCTCGCCAAGCGCGACTACGCCGGCGAGAGCGATCAGCCCTCGGTCGACTACGTCCTGCTGTTCCTCCCCAACGAGCAGCTGACCGGCTTCATCCACGAACACGACGCCGGCCTGCTCGACGAGGCGATGGGCCAGAAGGTCGTGCTGTGCTCGCCGCTCACGTTGTTCGCCTTCCTCGGAGTGATCCGCCAGGCGTTCGACAACTTCATGATCGAACAGACCAGCGACGAGATCCTGCAGCTGCTCGGCACGTTCTCGGCGCAGTGGCGCAAATACAACCTCCAGGTCGACTCGGTGAAGAAGAAGTTCGATCAGGTCGACCGCGCGTTCGAGCAGCTCACCGGACCTCGGCGACGTCAACTCGAGAAGCCGTTGCGTCAGCTCGACGAGCTTCGCCTGCAGCGCAATCTCCCCGTCGACGGGGAACTCTTCGCGGCCATCGACCCCAACGATGCCGCCGACGACGACGTCGAGACGCCACCTGGCGGCACGATCAGGATGCTCGGCGCATGACGCGTCGCCGACCGCCTGATTGAATCGAGCCCGTGAGTCAGCCCGCGTTCGACTTCGGCGAGACCGAACTCGACGACGTCACCAACCCGACGTACGGCGTCGGGGAGTTGGCCGACGCGATCAACGACGCACTTCGACGGGGGTTCTCCGACGGGGTGTGGGTGCGCGGCGAGATCACCGGGTGGAGCGATCGTGGCCAGCACGCTTACTTCACGCTCGCCGACGAGGCCGGCGGCAAAGCCGTGCTCAACGTGCAGTTCTTCGCGAATTCGCGGACGCGACTCCGCCCGCTCCTGCAGAAGCACCGGTTGCGTCTCGCCGACGGCATGAAGGTACGCATCTTCGGCTACCTCGACTACTACGCGCCCAACGGACGCATCGGGCTGAAGATGAGCGGCATCGATCCCCGTTACACGATCGGCGACATCGCCCAATCGCGCGACGAGGTGATCCGCCGCCTGGTCGCCGAGGGGCTGCTCGATGCGAACAAGCGGCACCCGCTCTCCCCGATTCCCCTTCGGATCGGGGTCGTCACCAGCGTGGGCACCGCGGCGTGGCACGACTTCCACGACGAGCTCGACCGAAGCGCACTCGGCTTCCAACTCACCGTGGTCGACACTCGTGTGCAGGGCAACATCGCAGAACGTTCGATCACGGCGGCGATCGCCACCCTCGCTCGGCGGACCGATCTCGACGCGCTCGTCGTGATCCGCGGCGGCGGGGCCCGCAACGAGCTCGCCGTGTTCGATGCCGAGTCGATCGCACGCGCGATCGCGGCGTCGCCGATCCCCGTGCTCACCGGTCTCGGCCACGAGGTCGATCGCAGCGTTGCCGACGACGTCGCCCACACGATACTCAAGACGCCCACTGCGTGTGCCGGCGAACTGATCGCACGAGCCGCCCGCTACAGCGCCGACACCGAAGCGACGTTCGCAGCGATCCTGCGCGAGAGCACGCTCGCACTCACCACCGCCACCACCGATCTGTCGGAGTCCGCGCACCGCATCGCTCGCCGCACCCACGCCGCAGTCGAACGCGCCGACGAGCGGCTCGCGATGCGGGTCGACACGCTGGCACGGCTCGCGCCGGCGACGCTCGAACGATCCGAGCGTCGCCTCGACGACGTGCTGGCCCGGGTGCTGGCACACGCAGGAGCGGTCCTCGAGCGCGCCGGCAGCCGACTCGACGTCACCGCCGCGCGGGTCGCCGCCGTCGATCCCGCAGTGCAGCTCGCACGGGGGTGGTCGATCACCCGCCGCGCCGACGGCACGGTGGTGCGATCCGTCGCCGACGTTCACCCCGACGACACCGTGTCGATCGCCGTTGCGGACGGCCAGATCACCAGCACCGTCAATCAGACCAAGTGGAGCACCGATGACTGAACCGGCAACGACAACCGAACCGGCACCCGGCTACGCCGACGCCCTCGCCGAGCTCGACGCCATCCTCCGCGAGTTGGAGGGCTCCGACGTCGACGTCGATCATCTCGCCGACCGCGTCGCTCGCGCGTCCGCCCTGATCACGCTGTGCCGCGAGAAGATCTCGGCGGCACAGCTCCGCATCGAACAGGTCACCGCCGACCTCGACACCGCGCTCCCCGACTGAGTCCACCGCCGGGGTCTGGCCCGTGCTCGCACACGAAGGGCTCGCGGCCGGACTCCAG
>CAVQBG010000033.1:0-35076 GCA_963710625.1 Ilumatobacteraceae bacterium
CCGCGAACAGCATCCCCAGATCCGACGGGTTGATCGGCGCTGCTTCGATGCGAACGACGACCTGCTCGTCACCTGGCGCGCTGACATCGGTGGGACGGACACCGAGCGTGACGATGCCGTCGTCGGTCAGCGTCGAACGGAGTTCGAGACATGTCTCGGGATGTGCGTCGGTAGCCATGGAGCAACCCTAATTCGGTCTCCATCGGCGACGTTCCCCCTGAATGGGTGATGTGATTGCCTCGATCTGCCGCCATCCTGTATGGCGCCGACGGCCATCGCCGTCGATTTCACCAATACTTCCGAGGAGAATTCACTCATGTTGCTCGCCGCCGAATTCGGCACCGGTCAGGTCTTCTGGTCGATGCTGTGGTTCTTCCTGTTCTTCATCTGGATCATGATCCTGTTCCAGGTGTTCGCCGACATCTTCCGCAGCCATGACCTCAGCGGATGGGGGAAGGCGCTGTGGTCGATCTTCGTCATCATCGTGCCGTTCCTCGGTGTCTTCGTCTATCTGATCGCTCGTGGCGGCAAGATGCAGGAGCACGCGGTCGCCGATGCCAAGGCGATGGACGCCGCACAGCGCGCGTACATCCAGCAGGCCGCCGGTACCGGCACCAGCGAAGCCGATCAGCTCGACAAGCTCGCCGCGCTGCACACCGCCGGCAAGCTCGACGACGCCGAGTACGCAGCTGCGAAGGCCAAGGTGCTCGGCAGCTGACGCCGGTGAACCGACGCTGAACGCCTCGATGCGGGGTCCCGACCAGTGCGGTCGGGACCCCGTTTCGCGTCCGGGCGGCGATTCGTACGATGTGGGCGACGACCGTTCGTGCACTTCCGCGTACGTTCCACCCGGTGGACCGGCGATGGACCCGGACGAGGGAGGACGACATGACGGAATCGAGGGGCCCGCTCGACTTCTACTTCGTGCGCCTCCCGTCCCGCGACGCCGTGCCGTTCGAGGCGGTCCGAGAGCTCTTGTCGCTCGTCGATGCCGAGATCATCACGGTCGTCGATCTGGTCATCATCGAGCGGGGAGCCGGCAGGACGTTCACGACGACGGAGCCCCGGGCTCTCGACCCTCGCCACGCGTTGTCGGCCTTCGTCGGCACGGTCGAACCGATGTTGACGAGAGCGGACCTCGGCGTGCTCGCCGAATCGCTCCCACCGTCAACATACGCCGCTGTGGTCGTCGTCGAACAGTTGTGGGCAGGGGCCCTCGCCGAAACCCTCGAAGCGTCGGAGTGCTCGGTTGTGCGACGTGGCCCGATCGCATGTGTCCCGGGGAGCATGCCGGCGGGCGAGTCGAGACGCGACTCGCCGCCGGTTCTCATCGATCCGGTCGGACTTCCACGGCACTAGACCGCGCGCCGCGGGAACCGGTAGTTTCGGTCGGCCGCTCGGCCCTCGAGCCGGCGACGACCGACATGACCCACCGCTCCCCCTCCCGTGCGACGCCGGCGTCCAGCGCGCAACTGGGTATCGCTCCTCACCGCCTGTCTCCACCTCGGTCGCACGACGGCGCGCTCGGCCGCGAGCGCCTCATCGGCCGACTCGACCGAGCCGCCGGACCGGTCGTCGTCGTCACCGCGGGCGCCGGGTTCGGCAAGTCGACGCTGCTGAGCCGCTGGGTCGATCGCCTCCATTGCCCGACTGCGTGGCTGTCACTGGATGTCGGAGACAACGACTCGATCCGACTGCTACGCGGGGTGATGGCTGCGCTCGACACCGTGTTCCCCGACATGGGACTTCCCGACATCGCTCGTGACGCCAGGCCGGGCACCACGTCGAGGACGCTTGCCCTGCTCGGGGACCGATTGCGCTCGGCGGAATCGTTCGTTCTCGTCCTCGACGACGTCCACCTCATCACCGATCACGAGGCGGCGGCGCTGCTCGACGATGTCGTCGAGCTGATTCCCGACGGCAGCCGAGTCGTACTGTCGGGCAGGTCCGAACCACCGGTCCGCACGGCGCGCCTGCAGCTCGCCGGCAACGTCGATTCGGTCGGGCCCGCCGACCTGTTGTTCACGGCCGACGAGGCAAGCGCCGTTCTCGACGAGTTCGATGATCGTCTCGTTCTGTCCGAGCGGCGAGCGCTGGTCGATCAGCTCGACGGTTGGCCGGCCGGCGTGCAGTTCGTGGTCCTGGGTCTACGACGGGCAACCGATGGCGCCACGTCGGACCCACTGCTGACGAGCAGCGATCTCCTGACGAAGTACTTCCAGCAGGAGTTCCTCCGAGCGCTCCCGCACGCAGAGCGACAATTCCTCATCCGGACATCGGTACTGGAGCGGCTGTCGGGCGAACTGTGCGATCACGTGCTCGACCATCCCGGAAGCGCAGAGCGACTCGACGAACTCGTGAGATCGGGCAACGTGTTCGTCATCCCGAGCGGCAACACCGGTGTCTATCGCTACCACCCGCTGTTCGCCGACATGCTCCTCACCGAGTTGCGACGCCTCGCTCCAGAACTCGAGATCCCGCTGCGACGCCGGGCCATCGCGTGGCATTCGAACCACGGGGAGTGGAACGCGGCCGTCGACCAGGCGCTGGCGAGCAGCGGCCGATTCGATGCTCCCGCGGAGATCTTCAAACATCTGCTCCCTGCCCTCTCGACGGGGGAAGTTGCGTCGGTCGGTCGATGGTTGCGTCATTTCGACGCTGCCGAGTCGCGCTCGAACGCTCTGTTGGCGATCACCGCGGCCTGGCATGCGATCTTCAGCAACCAGTCGGGGGAGATCGAACGGTGGCTGCGGATGGCCGAGCAGGCGCACTTCGACGGGCCGTTGCCCGACGGGACGATCGACGTGCCGACCGCTGTCGCCTCCGTCCGGGTCTTGGCCAGCCAGTCCGGTGTCATCGACACGATCGCCAACGCACGCATCGTCCGGAACGCGGGCATCGGTGGTGGACCCTGGCGGTCGGTCGCCGTCATGAACGAAGCCATCGCGCTCCAATTGAGCGGGATGATCGACGACGTTCGGCCCTTGTTGGAGGTCGCCGAGTTCGACACGCGCGGATTCACTGCGGCACACGCCGTCACGGTGGCGCACCTCGGGCTCGACGCGCTGTACCGGCGCGACGATGCGCACGGCACCAGCCTGGTGCGCAACGCAGTCGACGAGGTCGTGGGGTCCGGGCTTCGGGAACTCCCTCACGTCGCCATCGTCTTCGCAGCGCAAGCTCTCACCGAAGCCAGGGCGGGTGCGCTCGCGGCGTCGCGTGAAGCCTCGAATCATGTCGAGTATCTGCTCAGCACGCTCGACACGGTGCACGTCCGCAGCCGAATCCACCACCATCTGATTCTGGCCGACGCAGCCCTCGTGCGGGGAGAGACCGACAGTGCGCTCCGCCTCCTGCGGTACGCGCAGAAACGTCTTCCCACCGAGCCCGACGCAATCGTGCTCCATCGATGGGCGGAGCGGATCGCTCCTCGCTGCTCGAACGACCATGACCCGGCGGTCAAACTCACACCCGCCGAACGCCGGGTGCTCGAGCAGCTCGCCACGCACCGCACGCTGTCGGAGATCGGCGATCACCTCTTCGTGTCACGGAACACGGTCAAGACCCACACAGTGTCGATCTACCGCAAATTGCTCGTCTCGGGCCGGAGCGAGGCGGTGACGCGCGCGATCGAACTCGAGCTGCTGGACACCGGTGGCTACGACGACGCCCGGGCTGTCGCCGGCAACCGCTGACGCAGCTCAGCCGACGTTCAGTCAGCCACAGGGCGACTCAGCGCCGATCGCGGCGGTCTTCGCGCCGGTCCTGACGACGATTGACGCCGTGCGACACGACGGCGGCAGTGCCGACCACAGCGGCAGTTCGGGCGACCGGTGCTCCGACGACTCCTCGTCGTACGGCTCGTGCGGGACGCAATGCCATGATCAGGCTCCTTCTGCTTCGATCGACGCGGCGATCGCTTGGATGGGGATGCGGCCGTTGGCCACGAGTTGACCCCCGGCACGGCGAGCTGCCGACGCGAACGGCGTGGCCCAGGTGTTCTCCCAGACCAGGACACCGGCGATCGTGCCGGGCTCCATCGCCTCGGCGAGGTGTGCGAGGTCGTCGGCTGCCAGGATCTCTGCGATCTCGCTCTCGAGGGCGCTCAGCTCGTCGAGCTCCTCGAAGTCGTCGATCTCGAATCCCTCGATGTTGCCGTCATCGTCCTTTGCGATCACGAGTACGTCGAGGATCCGAATCGTGCCGGCCTCGGCGAGTGCAGCGAGTTCCGCCGCCATCTCTCCGGTGAACGCGGCCTGCCCGGCCGGGAATTCGATCACGAGGTAGTCGACGGGACCGAACTCGTCCATCGATGCATCACCCATGCTGAGGCTCCTTCTGGCGACTCGGTCGCCGTTGTCAACTGAGATCTTGCTCGTGCTCGATGATCGCAGTGCTCGCGCCGGCCAACGTCATCCATTCGGGGTGAATCGGGGTGGCGTCGTCTCGGTTCACCCCCGACGGGTGATGTTGGACCGACGGCGTCCGTGCGACCATGATGAGACAAGCGTCGGCCGTTCGGCGCGGGTCGACCGAAGGGATCAGACATGGAGAGCGAAATCGTGGACGAAGTCGACATCACAGTCAGCCGGACGACCGAAGTGACCGAACCGGACCATCGGCATTCGGTGGCGGTCCATCTCATGATCGTGCTGGCAGCGGTGATCATGCTGGTCACGGCCGCGAACGTGTGGGTCGACCGCGCCGCACTCAACACCGACAACTGGGTCGATGCGTCCGACCAGCTGCTGGCCGAACCCACCATTCGGGAGGCCATCTCGGTCTACGTCGTCGATCAGCTGTACACGAACGTCGACGTGTCCGCCCAGCTCGGCGGCCTGCTGCCGGCGAACCTCAGCGGCCTCTCGGGCGCGCTCGCCTCGGCGCTTCGGAACCCGGCGACCGACGCCGTCGACCGGCTGTTGGCCACCGACCAGGCCGCCACCATCTGGACCGACGCCAACCGCATCACCCACCAGACGATCGTCAACATCCTCGAGGACGACACGAGGGTCGAGGCACTGTCGACCTCCAACGGGAACGTCACACTCGACGTGCGTCAAATTGTCGTGCAGTTGGCCGCCGACCTCGGGCTGCCCGGCGCCGTCGTCGACCGGATCCCGGCCGATGCCGGCCAGATCACCATCATCCAGTCGTCGAAACTCGACAATCTCCAGACCGCGGTCACCTTCGTCCAGTGGGCGTCGTGGTTGCTCTTCTTCGTCGTGATCGGCCTCTACGCCGGGGCCATCTTCCTCGCCGACGGTTGGCGCCGGGTCGCCACACGAGCGGCGGGTCTCTCGATCCTGATCGTCGGGCTGCTCATCCTCGCCGGGCTCCGATTCGGCGGCGGCGCCCTGCTCGACAGCGCAGTGCAGAAGGAGAGCAATCGCCCCGCTGCGGAAGCGGTGTGGAAGATCGGATCGCAGCTCCTCCGCGACATCGGCTGGAACATCACGTGGATCGGCCTGATCATCATCGTGGGCGCGGTGATCGCCGGCCCGACAGCGATCGCAAGGTCGATCCGACGGTTCATCGCACCAGCGTTCGTCGGCGGCCCCGGCGTGCGTTGGGGAGTCGGTGCTGCGATCTTCCTGATCATCGTGTTCTGGGCGCCGCTGCCCGCCCTGACGAACTGGTTCGGCATCCTCGTGTTCGCCGGCATCCTCGCCGCCTGCATCGAGGGTCTCCGGGGGTTGTGTCTCGCCGACCAGTCGCTCGTCGTCGACGAACGCATCGACGTCGAACTCGTGGAGGTCGAGTCCAGCGGGGCCGGCTGACCCCGATCCCGAGGGACACCCCTAGGATCGGGACCGATGGCACTCCAACGGTCCCCCTTGTCGAGCAGCAAGCTCGTCCGGGGCGCCGTGATGCTCGCGATCGCCGCGCTCCAGGACGAGCGGGTGCGGGCGCAACTGGCGAAGGCACCGGCCGCCGCCCGATCGTGGGCGACGACCCGACGATCGGGCAGCGACAACCGGGCCCAGAGCAGCCTGAGCCGCCTCGACCCGACGCAGCGGTTCGGTCAGCGGGGCATCGAGCGCCGGCTCTCGGCGGTGCAGCGCAACGCCGACCTCGTCTTCCCCGATCGCGACGATCCGACCGGCTCGGCGATCCACCGCGCCGTCGACGAACTCCAGCGCGCCGCGGCCATCTCGGCCACGATGCCGCTCACCGAACGCCGACGCGCGCGCGCTCGTATCACGAGCGAGCTGACCCGCCTCGAGAACGCCCTCGTCGACGCCGTGCTGCCCGCCGGGCAGTCGACCTGATCAGAACCGGCGGTCGTTGGTCTTCTTCTTCGGCGGCGCCTTGAACGGCGCTTCGATCAGCGCTTCGAACGCGGCGTCGTCGGGCTGCTTCGGGTCGTTCAGGTTCTGCAGGTACTTCTTGATCGCTGCACGGGCCGGCGCGACGTGCGCCCCCTTGAGACCGACCGATCGGCTCATCGCGTCCTTCGCCTTCGCGACACGCTCCTTGCGTGTGGCCTTCTCTTCGTCGGAGTAGGTCTTGGCGACCTTGTTCGCACGAGCTTCCTGCTCGGCGAGTCGGCGGGCTTCGGTTTCCTGGAGCGGTGTGAGTTTGGCCTGGGGAGCCATGTTCGTGGTCCTTTGTCTCGGGAGGGTGCGCAGGTTAACGCCAGGTCGGTGGCACTCACTCCCATCGACGGACGGCGCAGCACGTTCCTGCGGTTGTCCCGGCCGTGACACCGCTTGTCACGCCTCCCGGTTGTCGGCACTTCCGCCGGCCCGAAGAAAGGCCTCCACCATGGAACCCAACGATCAACTCGCCGTCATCGTTCCGATGCTCACCGATCTCGTCGAGCGGCTCGACGCAGCGCAGCTCTCGAACCGAACGGCGTGCGCCGACTTCACCGTCAGTGGGGTGCTGGACCACATGATGAACGGCGCCGGAGCATTCGCCCCTGCCTTCCGCGGGGAGGCGCCGTCGGACTCGTCCCCCACCACGGCCGGCGTTGGAGGCGTGCCTGCGGACGACTTCCGCCGGGCGATGAACGGTCTACGCGATGCCGCCGCCACTCCGGGAGCGATGGAGCGCACGATCGATGCACCGTTCGGACGCGTACCCGGCTCGGTGTTCGCACGATTCGTCGCGTTCGACGGGCTGATCCACGGCTGGGACATCGCGTCGGCCACCGGGCTCCCCTACGACCCACCGGACGACGTCGTTGCCGCCGTCGACGGTTTCGCCCGGGCGACGATCGGCGCCGAGATGCGCGACGGCGACACCTTCGCCGACGCGACCGCCGCTCCGGCCGGCGCGAGCCCGCTCGAGCGGCTCGTGGCATTCAGCGGCCGCACGGTCTGAACGACCCGCCCGACGGGATGGAGCGCTCGGGTCGGCCTCGGCCGTCGGCGGGTCCGGGGGCTAGCGTCGCCGGCGCCCGATCATTCGATCCAGTCCCAGAAGGAGCGCACCATGCGCGAAGCAGTATTCGTGTCCTACGCCCGCACCGGCCTCGCCAAGGCGGGTCGCGGCGGCTTCAACGTCACGCCGGCCATGTCGATGGCTGCCCACGCGATCAGCAACGCCGTCGAACGGGCCGGTGTCGAGCCCGAGGCGGTCGAAGACGTCGCATTGGGCAACGGCGCCCACGGCGCAGGGAACCTGGGGCGCCTCGCCGGCCTCCTCGCCGGCCTGCCGGTGACGACCGGCGGCAACACGATCCAACGCCACTGCTCGTCCGGCCTCAACTCGATCGCCGTGGCGGCCAACTACATCAAGGTCGACGGCGCCGACTGCGTGGTCGCCGGTGGCGTCGAGTCGATCTCGATCCCCAGCCCCGGCATGGGCGGTTCGGTCAACATGGACCCGAAGCTCACCGACATGTACCCGGCGATCTACATGGCGATGATCGAGACCGCCGACATCGTGGCCCAGCGCTACGACGTGTCACGCGAGTACCAGGACGAGTACTCCTACACGTCGCAGATGCGGATGGCCGCCGCCCAGGAGAACGGGCTCTTCGAGGACGAGATCGTGCCGATGGCGACCACGATGAAGCTCGTCGACCGAGAGACCAAGGAGGAGTCGATGGTCGACTACACGGTCACCGGCGACGAGTGCAACCGGCCCTCGACCACCCTGGAAGGCCTCGCACAACTCCAGCCGGTGCGCGGCGAAGGCAACTTCGTCACGGCGGGCAACGCCAGCCAGTTGTCGGACGGCGCCGCCGCCGTGGTGCTGATGTCCGACGAGGAGGCGTCGCGTCGAGACATCGAGCCGCTCGGTGCGTTCAAGGGCTGGGCCGTCGCCGGGTGCGAACCCGACGAGATGGGCATCGGCCCGATCTATGCCGTACCGAAGCTGCTGAAGCGCCACGGTCTCACCGTCGACGACATCGACCTGTGGGAGCTGAACGAGGCGTTCGCCAGCCAGTGTCTGTACTCGCGCGACACGCTCGGCATCGATCCCGAGAAGTACAACGTCAACGGTGGCTCGATCGCGATCGGCCACCCGTTCGGGATGACGGGCACACGCTGTGCAGGGCACATCCTGCTCGAGGGCAAGCGCCGCGGCGCCAAATGGGGTGTCGTCACGATGTGCATCGGCGGCGGCCAGGGCGCTGCGGGCCTCATCGAGATCTACTGAGTCGTCTCGCATCGGTGGGATCGCGCCTCGTACGATCCCGCCGATGCGTCGACTCGCCCCTCTCCTCCTTGCTGTCACCCTGATCGCCGCGGCGTGCGGGTCGGACTCCGATTCCAGCAGCGAGACGCCCGCTGCCACCACCGAGTCCGTCGCCAACGAGTCCGTCGCCACCGAGGCACCCGCCGACACGACACCGGAGACCACCGAGGCCCCGGCCACGACCGAGGCGCCCGAGACGACCGAACCCCAGGCGCCCGAGGTGACGGCCGCCGACCTCGCTGCCGAAGGGCCCTACGCCGTCGGCGTCACCACGCGCTCACTGCCCGAGGGCGGCCTCGTCGAGATCTGGTATCCAGCCGACGAGTCGGCGCGGGGCGGCACGGACGCATACAACGTCCGCAACTTCCTTCCGGAGAGCATCGCGACACTGATCACCGGCGACATCGACGACTCCTTCGTCATCGACGCGACCCGCGACGCTCCCCCGGCGGGCGACGGGCCGTTCCCGGTCGTGCTGTTCAGCCATGGAGCAGCATCGTTTCGTCTCCAGTCGAGCCACCTTGCGCAGCATCTCGCCTCGTGGGGCATCATCACTGCATCGACCGACCATCCGTCGCGCGACCTGCTCAATCGGTTCGGCGGCACCGCCGAGGGTCAGCCACCCGCGGTCGACCAGATGCGGTCGATGCGCACCTACCTGACCACACTCGAAGGCGATGCGCTGCTCGGCAGAGCGCTCGACAACGAGCGGGTCGCGCTCGGCGGTCACTCGGCCGGTGGCGGCACGATCGTCGAGATGGCGTCGGACCCGGGCATCCTCGGTTACGTCTCCTATGCCTCCGGCCTCGGCGATGCCGCTCCGAACGTGCCGTCGATGTTCATGGCCGGAGCCCTCGACACGATCGTCGACCCGATCGAGCGCACGAAGGCCGCCTTCGACGCCGCACCGCCGCCATCGTGGTTCTGGAACTTCGACGGTGCAGGTCACCTCGCGTTCTCCGACCTCTGCGCGATCGGCGGCGGCGACGCAAACCTGATCGATCTCGGCGAGGCCGCCGGGCTCGGTCCGTTCCTCGACGAGGGCATCAGGCGCCTCGCCACCGACGGATGCGACGAGCCGAACGTCCCCGTCCAGGACGTGTGGCCCGGCATCGACCAGGGTGCCACCGGCTTCTACCGCTGGGTGTTCGGGATCGACCCCGCGCCGATCGGGCTCGACGAATCCGTCGTGACCACCGGCGTCACGGTCACGAGCAAGTAGCCGGCATCGAGAGGCGTTCGCTCCCGGTCAGGGCTCCTGCTCGGCGGCCGCGCTCGCCTTCCCGTGCAGCATCGCGTCGCTGCGGAGGCGGTGCCACGGAACGACGCCATCAACCTCGATGTCGAGCGAGATACTGAGCGCGATCCGGACCGCGACGAGAATGCCGAGCACGGCCACGCTCTCGAGGCTCGGGTCGACCGTGATCGTCTTGATGATGTCGGCGGCGACGAGCACTTCGAGGCCGAGGATCAGCGGACGCCCGAAGCCGCGGCGAACATCGACGAAGAAGCGGTCGAAATGGCCGAAGTCCTTCGCCCCCAGCACGAGCGCGACCACGCCACCGATGGCGATGATCGCGACCCCGACGGCCTCGAAGATCAGGGCGATGTTCTCCATCGTCCCTTCGAACGTCATCGTTCGACCGGTTCCGTGGATGTGAACGCGCCGAACCGCACGGGTCTCAGGCAGCGATCCAGGTGCGAGCGGCGTCGAGTTCGTCGACGTGGAACACCCGGACCTCGCCGGGGATCAACCAGCCGAACGCCTTGACCGAGCGGCGCACCCACGGCGCGTCGGTGACGATGCCCATGCGCTCGTAGGAGTTGAACGTCTTCAATCCCAGCTTGGTGTCGTCCCACATCGCGTCGGCGTCCTACCCCGTGAACTCACTGCCGAGGACGTACAGCAAGCGGATCTTGTCGTGTCGGGACAGGCGGTCCTCGATCGCCGGCTCGAGCACGTCGTCGTAGTCGTCGTCCTCCACCTCGCCGATGGCCCGGACGCCGACGACGTTGACGGGAAGATCGTCGATCAACTGCATCGCCATGAGTGCCTCCTCCTCGCCGAACGGTAGCACTGGGCACCCGGATGACCTGCCCCGCCCGTTCACCCCATGTGGTTGACGAACCCAGGGGTCGGTATGACGTATGTTCAGCCTCTCGTCATCTGAGAGGACCGATGGAAAAGACACCGACCACCAAGTCAACCCACCGATTCCCGGTGATGCAGGGGATCCTCCCGTGGAACCGCAGCGGGGTACCGACCGACATCATCGCCGGTGTGACGCTCGCCGCGCTCGCGATCCCCGAGGTCATGGGCTACACGTCGATCGCCGGTATGCCGGTGATCACCGGGCTCTACACGATCGTGATCCCGCTGCTGCTGTTCGCGCTGCTCGGCTCGTCCCGGCACCTCGTCGTCGGCGCCGACTCGGCGACGGCCGCCGTCCTGGCCGCCGGTCTGGCCGGCCTCGCCACGGCACAGTCGGATCAGTACGTCGCACTCGCCGGCATGGTGGCGCTGATGGCGGCGGGGCTGCTGATCATCGCCCGCCTGATCGGCCTCGGGTTCCTGGCCGACTTCATGTCGCGAACGGTGCTGATCGGCTTCCTGACCGGTGTCGGCATCCAGGTGGCGTTCGGTCAGGTCGGCGGCATGCTCGGCATCCCGACCGGCAGCGGCGTCACGATCGACGGAAAGAACTTCGACAACACGGTCGCCAAGCTCTGGAGCACGCTCGAGAACATCGCTGATGTCAACTGGACGACCGTGGCGGTCTCCGTCGGCGTGATCGCGGTCATCTTCGGCGGCAAGGCGATCTCCCCCAAGATCCCCGGAGCGCTGATCGCCGTCATCGGATCGATGTTCGTCAGCTGGCAGTGGGACCTGGCCAACGACGGAGTGGCGACGCTGGGGCCGGTGCCCAGCGGTCTCCCGAGCATCAGTTTCCCGTCGGTGCCCTGGGCTGACGTGCCGACGTTGATGGGAACCGCGATCTCGATCTTCGTGCTCATCCTCGCCCAGAGTGCGGCCACGTCGAGGGCCTACGCCGCCAAGTACAGCGACAAGTTCGACGAGAACGTCGACCTCGTCGGCCTCGGTGCGGCCAACCTCGGTGCGGCGTTCACCGGCACGTTCGTGGTCAACGGCAGTCCCACCAAGACGCAGATGGTCGACGGTGCGGGCGGCAAGAGCCAGCTCGCGTCGCTCACGACCGTTGCGATCGTGGCGATCGTGCTGCTCTGGCTCACCGCGCCGCTGCAGTACATGCCGAACGCCGTGCTCTCCACCGTGGTGTTCCTGATCGGTATCGAGCTGGTCGACACCGCCGGCATGAAGCGCATCTGGAAGTTCCGCCGCGACGAGTTCGTCGTCGCGTCGATCACCGCCGCCACCGTCGTCCTCGTCGGCGTGCTGCAGGGGATCATCATCGCCATCGTGCTGTCGATCATCGATCACCTCCGCCGCTCGTACCGGCCGCCGACCGCAGTGCTGACCTCGACGACCAGCGACGAGGTCGGCCACTGGAAGGCAGGCCGGGTCAGCCCCGACGCACGAACCGAGCCGGGCCTCGTGGTGTACCGGTTCTCCGCGCCGCTGTACTACGCCAACGCCGAGCACTTCACCGAGGAGCTGCTCGCGTTCGGCACGTCCGACCAGCCGCCCAAGTGGGTGTGCGTCTATGCGGCGGCGATCCCCGACATCGACATGTCCGGCGCGGAATCGCTCCGCTCGATCATCGCCAACCTCGCCGCGAACGGCGTCACGCTCGTGTTCGCCGAGGTGATGTCCGAGGTCCGGGAGGAACTCGACCGCTACGAACTCACCGACGTGATCGGGGCGGAGCACATCTTCCCGACGGTCGGTGCCGCCGAGGAGGCGTTCCGGGCCCGGAGCAACGCCTGAACAACGGCGCTCAGAGGCCGCGTTGGGCCGTGATGCGGCCGCTGGTCTCGGCCGCGACCAGTGCGGCGTAGTCGAGGTCGTTCTGCTCGGCGTACCGCTCCGAGAACTCGGTGATCGCCTTGTCGAAGGTGTCGCCCGTACCGAGGTACGCCGAGATCGCGATGCGGTCGCCCGAACGTGCGTGCGCGCGCGCCAGCGCTCGCCCGCAGAGCCGGCCGTACAACTCGAGACGCAGCGGATCCATCGTCTCGACCATCGCCGATCCCTTCCAGTCACGGAGCTGGCGGAAGTAGTAGTCGCGCTTCACGCCGTCGATACCGACCGCTGAACTCCATCCGAGGAAGATGTCGCTCGAGGCCTGCATCAGGTGCTGGCCGTTCACGACCCGCTGGCCGTTGGACACTCGCGACTTCGGTCCGGCGAACGACGACAGGACCGATGCCTGCGCCTCCTTCGCCTGGAGGAACACCGGGTCGTTGTCGTCGCGCCCGAGCAGCAGGATGATCCACGCCCGAGCGCCCACGCTGCCGACACCGACGACCTTGCGGGCGACATCGATGATTCGGAACTGCTCCAACAGGCTCCGACGGTCGCTCTGGAGCGACCCGCGGTACCGCACGAACATCTCGTGGATCTCCGTTCGGATCCGCTCGTGGTCGACCGCGTCGAAGAGTTCCGCGACCGGCTGGATCAGCGGTGGATCGCTGATGATGCGAGGCTCACCGTCGACGAGTCGGGTCAGCTTGTTGTAGGCCTGGTGACTGTCGCGGGTGCGGGCCTTGGCGATGTTGGCCTCCGCCCGCTTCAACACCTTCGCCTTGACGTCCTTGCCTGCCGTGGTGAGCCAGGCGTCGACGTCGAGCACCGTGTACCAGACGTCGAGGTTGTTCATCCCGGCAAACTTCGCCATCGACGTGCGGTACTCGTTGGCGACGGCGAGGAGCGACCGACGACGTTCCTTCTCGTTGAACCCGTTGTCGCGGCCGGCGATCGCGAAACTCGCGGCCAGGCGCTTCACGTCCCATTCGAACGGACCGGGTGCCGTCTCGTCGAAGTCGTTGATGTCGAACACCAGACGCCGCTCGGGCGAACCGAACACCCCGAAGTTCATGAGGTGCGCGTCGCCGCACAGCTGGACGTTCAATCCCGATCGGGGTGTCCGCGCCAGGTCGGATGCCATGATGAGCGCAGCGCCGCGGTAGAAGGTGAACGGCGACACGAGCATCCGGCCGTAGCGGATCGGCACGAGATCGGGAACACGCGAGGCCGCCTGTCCCTCGACGAGCGCGACCGGATCCGGTCGTGCGGGACCGGCGGAATACTCGGCGTGGCCGGCCCGGGGCACCTCTGTCCGGGCGGACTTGCCTCGCGCCACCCGCTCGGCCACGGTCGGGTGGGGCACCACCTTGCGTGTCGGAGGTGATGCACTCTCCGACGCGTTCTGAGGAGTTCCGGTCGAGGCGGTCACGTGTACATCACGGACCGGATCGTAGACCGCCGATCAGCGCCAGAGACAGAGCGCACGGGCCTCGATACTCGAGCGTCGATGCGCCGGATCATCCGGAACGTGGGGGTCGCGGAACGCCGAGTGCGGGGTCCAGAACGCTCGCCCGTCGTCGGCGAGCTCGCTGTCGTAGGTCCGCAGGACGATCACCTCGTCCGCGGTCATCCGGGGAAAGGTGAACCAGCGGTCGGCCGACTCCGGTGGCCGCACGGCGAAGATCTCGAAGTCGAGCCGCAACCCCGCGTAGTAGGGCAGCATCTGCCGGACGAGCCGGGCGGACGTGACGCTCTCCGCATCGCACACCGCGAGGGGAACGTCGGCGTCGACCGGGCCGACGTTGCGCCACCACTGCAACACCATCAGGCGGGACGCCGCGACGACGTCGTCGTGGCTGAGACCATGGTCCGCCAGCAGCGGATCGAGGAACGACCGGTACGGCCGCCCGGGTTCGGTGACCATCGGGCCGTAGTCGTCGGTGAAATCGGAGTGGACGAACTCGATCGGTGCGTGGTCGGGCTCGGCGCGGGCCGCTTCCAGGCTCCGGGCGATCAGCGGAAACGACACCGCCGTGTCGCACCCGGTGAAGTCGACGGCGAAGCGCTCCAGCTCCGGGCGGTAGACACGATCGAGTTCACGTCGATCGTTCCAGTCGCCGACCTGGGATCGATGCTCGACGAGTGCGAATCCGCATCGTTCGAAGTCGGCCGGCGAGTCCGGGTGGCGTCCATCGAGCACCGTCGACGGCACGGCGACGCCAGCCACGCCGTCGTGGTAGTGGAACGTGGTCTCGCAGTAGGTCGGCGATGCCATGGTCGCAAACCTACGCGACGGCACCCGCATCACCGGTACCGGTGCTGGCACACTGGATCCATGACAGCGCACGACGACTCCCGACCCGTGTTCGAACCTCCGGACCCGTCACTGCGCGCCGGCATCGAGCCCGAAGCTCGTGTGGTGTCCGATCCCGGAGCCCCGGTGATCATCGGCGTGTCGTTCGACCGGCAGGTCATGGCGCAGCAGTTCCTCCTCGCAATGGGTGGTCTACGCGACAGCGGAGCGCTCGAGCTCAAGGACGCCGTCGTCGTCACGAAGGACGCCAACGGCTCCGTCAAGGTGGTCGAGACGATGGATCCCACACCGGGCCGAGCTGCGCTCACCGGCGCGATGTGGACCGGCCTGCTCGGGCTCCTGGTCGGCGGCCCGGTCGGCTGGGTCGCCGGGCTCGGGATCGGGGCCGCCACCGGCGCAGTCACTGCGAGGATCGTCGACCTCGGGATTCCCGACGATTGGGTCGCCTGGTTCCGTGACGCCGTCGAGCCGGGTACCTCGACCGTCGTGATCCTGGCCGACCACGTCCACGTCGTCGCCCTCGCCGACGAGGCACGGCGATTCGCAGGCGCCGAGCTGCTCTACACCTCGATGCCCGACCGCGCGTTCGAGCAACTGGCGGCGGCGTTCGAACCCTGAGCTCCCGGTAGCTTCGAACCGGTGCGGAGACTGCTCGCCCTGCCCTTCCTCGCGCTGCTCGTTGCCTGCGGTTCCGATGCGACGGGCTCGACCGGCGGCTCGAGCCCGGTCGCGACGTCCGCACCGCGGGGAGCGACCACCGCGCCGTCAACCCAGCCAACGCCGGCGGCGACGATCCCGCCGACAACCGGACCCGCGCTGCTCGGCGAGGAACTCGTGGGACGCTGGGCGCACTACGACGTCGTCGCCTACGAGGACGGGCTGCTCAAGACCCTGATCATCAGCTACGGGTTCAACGACTTCACCGAGGTCGACGGTCGGATCACCGACCAGGCGTCGTTCTGCTTCTCCGAGCAACGCACGGATCAGCCGATCGAGACGTCGCTGTCGGATGCCGCGACGCAGGCGATCCGCCCTCCGAGTACGCCCGTCGAGGTCGACGAGGTCGACGGCGTGCTGCGGATCCGGCGCTCCGCCACGCCGACCCCTGTCGGCATCCGGCTCGAGGATCCCGCCAACGAGTCGCTGCCGACCGATCCGGCCGATCCCCGCATCGTCGACGACGACGGCGATGGGAAACCCGGACTCACGGTCACGATCCGGGTCACCGACGACCTCACCGGTGAGCTGTACATCGCCCGCCGCGAGATCTTCGCCTACGAGGCCTTCCTGACCGAGCCGGACGTGCTGACCGGAACGGTCACCGACGATTCGGAACAGTTGGTGATCGGGGCGAGCGACCCGATCTTCGCGTCGTCGGACGCCAACTGGGTGCAGTATCCCGACCTCGCCAAGAGCCCGATCATCCTGAAGCGAGTCGACGCCGACTGGGACTGCGACCGGCTGGCCGCCGAACGCGACACCCTGTTCCCACCCACTCCCGACGTCGATTGGTGAGCCCGATCGCGACAACGTGCGACGTCGCGATCGTCGGCGCCGGCATCAGCGGGTTGTACGTCGCACGGGAACTCGAGCGCGACGGCCTCGACGTCCGTGTCCTCGAGGCACGCGATCGTGTCGGAGGACGACTGCTGTCGTCGGCACCCGATGGCGCCCATCCACTCGATCTCGGGGCGACATGGTTCTGGCCGCACGAGTGGCGGGTGCGACAACTCGTCGGTGAACTCGGCGTCGAGTACTTTCCCGAGCACCCCGTCGGCGATGCGATGTACCAGATCCCGGCGGGCGTCGAGCGTCTCGACGGGAACCCGCTCGACACGCCGAGCTTCCGTTTCAGCGCGGGAGCCGACTCACTCGCCAGCGCGCTCGCCGGGCAACTGAGATCCGGCACGGTGAGCCTCGGCGAGCCGGTGTCGAAGGTCGCAGAGACCGGTGGCGGTGTCGCCGTTCACACGACCGAGCAGACGATCGATGCAGCGCACGCCGTCATCGCCGTCCCACCCGCACTGGCGGTCGCCTCGATCGGGTTCACGCCGGGCCTGCCGGACCGACTCGCTCGCGTTGCGGCGACGACCCCGGTGTGGATGGGGGCGACCACGAAGGTGGTCGCTCGTTACCGCTCGCGATTCTGGCGCGAGCGTGGGCTCGCCGGATCGGCGATCAGCCACGCAGGTCCGATGCGGGAACTGCACGACATGAGCGGGCCCGACGGTGCGCCGCCTGCGCTGTTCGGATTCGTTCCCGGCGGGTCCGCTCCGGTCATCGTCCAGGACGTCGTGGACCAGCTGGTCGCGATCTTCGGCCCCGAGGCGGCGGCACCGACCGACATCACGATCCAGGACTGGCGGACCGAGCGGTGGACGTCGCCACCGAACGTGGCCCGCCTGGACGACTACCGGACCTACGGCCACGGGGTGTACGCCGAGCCGGTGTGGGACGGCCGCCTGCACTGGTGCTCGACCGAGACGGCCCACGACGCCCCCGGCCACATCGAAGGCGCCCTCGCTGCAGCCGAGCGCGCGATCGAGCGCGTCATGCTGCTCCGTTGATCCCCTGCCCGCTTCGTCGAGCCCTCCGCAGTGATCAGGTCTACTTCGAGAGGCTGCGCAGCTGGAACGCCGACACGCAGAGGAACAACCCGAAAATGATCAGGTAGAGGCCGGCGATCCAGGCGACGACCGTCACGGTCGGCGCCGGCCAGGCGACGACGATGATGCCGGCCGCGATCGAGAGCAGACCTCCGAACACGCCGACCCAGCGGTGGTCGCTGCTGCCGTCGGCGATCGATCCGATGAACTCGATGATGCCGCCGATGATCCACACGACGCCGAGGAGGACGGCGAGCACGGCCACGGTCTGGAACGGGTGACGGAGCACGACGATGCCGACGATGATCCCGAACACCCCCATGAAGCCGGTCCAACCGGGAGAGACCGTGTCGTGGGCGAACGCCGTGATCAATCGGTAGACGCCGTAGATCAGGATCTGCAGGCCGATCAACACCGAGATCACCGTCAGGGTCTCCTGCGGCCACGAGATCACGACGATGCCGAGCCCGATCGTGATCAGACCCATCAGGAACACCGCTGGCCACTCGCGGGCGAGTTGCAGCCCCTCCAGCCCGGTGCCGGATTCGATCGTGTCGCTCATGTCCCGTGACCCCCTCGTCGTGTCGGTGACGAGGCTATCCGATGCACCGCGCGCAGACGCGGACGTCACCGTTTCCGACTCGACGTGGTGACGTCCGCTCGGGGTCAGTGCTTGGCCTCGATCGAGATCTTCTTGGGCGGAGGCAGCTCGCCGTTGTGCGGGACCCGGACCTCCAGGATCCCCTGCTCGAACGTCGCGGTGATCCCGTCCTCGTCCGCGCCCTCCGGCAGCCGGACGGTGCGATCGAACGATCCGTACCGGAACTCGCTCCGGTAGGTCCCGTTCTCCTTGTTCTCGGAACGCTCCTCGCGCTGTGCCGCGATCCGGAGGCGACCGTCCTCGACGGTGATCTCGAGACCCTCGTCCGGGTCCATTCCGGGAAGTTCGGCACGCAGCACGAACGTTCCGTCGTCATCGATGAACTCCTCGAGGCGGAACGCTTCGTCCATCATCGGGAACCCACGGAACGACTCCGGCCAACGCCGTGCGAACAGTTCCGGCCAGCGATCGAACCACTCGTCGAGTCCGATCTGACCGAACGGGCGTGCCCAGGTCGAGGGGGCGCGCTCGGCAACGTCGACCTCTGCCGACTGCTTCTTGTTCGTCTTGCTCGTCTTGCTCATGACCACTCCTTTCTGGTTGCGTCGCGCCGGGAGTCGGTGCGACTCGTCCTTCACCGCGGAATGCAGTGCACCCCGCAGTCGGATCGCGCGCGCGACCGCGGGGGAACCGACAGAGCCCAAGGTCCGCGGTTCCGCAGCGACGTCGCAATTGGTCGTTCGGCCCTGGAGTGCTCGCCTCCGACGGCGGACACTCGAATCCGGCACACGGTTCCGACGTGCCCCTACGGAGATCGAGGTTCGCCATGACACAGACGGACGTGCAGGCGGCCTGCACCCGTGTCGGCGACAGCCGACCGCTCCTCGGCCGACCGGTCTGAGGACCCCGCCTCACGCGCCGGCCGACACGGCTGATGTGCTTCTCTCCCCAGGCCGACCTCGTCGGTGGCGTCGTCATCGGTGCGATCGGCATCGACGTGCTCCGCCACGTCGACGGCCAGCGCCGGTACCTGCCGCTCGCCGCGCTCCCGTTGATCTTCGCGGTGCATCAACTCGACGAGGCCGTCGTGTGGTGGGGGCTGCAAGGCCACGTCAGCACCACGATCGGCTCCGTCGCGACCTGGATCTACCTGCTCATCGCGTTCGTCCTGCTCCCGGTCTACGTGCCGGCGGCCGTGCTCGTGACCGAACCGCCCGGCCGCCGCCGACGGATGATCGGCGCCTTCGTGGCCCTCGGCGCCGCCGTCTCCGCACTGCTGTTCGCTGCGATGCTGACAGGACCGGTCACGGCGACGCTCGCCGACTGGCACGTCAGCTACGGCACCGGGATCCCTGCTGCCTTCTGGGTGGTCACGGCGTATGTCGCGGCCACCTGCGGAGCGTTGCTGTTCTCGGGCAACCGGCACCTCGCGGTGTTCGGCATGGTCAATTTCGTTGCTGCGGGAGCGATCGCGGTGCTCGCCGGCGAGGGGCTCGCATCGCTGTGGTGTGCATGGGCGGCCGTGGCGAGCGCAGCGTTCGCTGTCCACCTCCGCCTCGAACGGTCCGACCGCGAGACAGCTCCGCGTTCGCGGGGTCTGAGTGCATCTCGCCGCAGCGCACCACTCCCGCCCCAGCACGGCAATCTCCAACAATCTGGGTGATTCCCGGACCTCGTCCCACCACACTCAGAAGATGCCCGCGACCTCGGCCTGCGCGAGGCGAAGCCGGAACAACGACCGGGTTCCGGCGGGTACTCCAACGCTCAGCGTCACCTCAGCAGCAGAATCTGCCCAGAGACCGTCGCAGGTGTCGGCCGGTTCGATGTCTGACTGAGATCCAGCCGCGCTTGCTTCGCCCGCCACCGACGCGGGCAACACCAGAACTGACGGGCGTTGGCCGAATTGACATGCCCGCTGCTGACCGACTGGCGCCGACTGTTGGGCAGCCACACCGAAGAAGTCGGCGACCTCACGGGCAGGTAACGGCGAGGCGTAGACAAACCACATGCTGCGATAGCTGCGCCCGGATCCGTCGGCGACTCGCCGGATCGACACCTGCACCAGCTCGGAATCAGACGGCGATTCGCAGGACTCGAGCACCTCGCGGTTGTGCGAGTCGATCGTGCCCGGGTCGGAACCGAAGAGGTACTCGCCCACGCTGAAGACCACGACGACTGCGCCGACCAGCGACGCTGTCGACACCCCGAGCACCCACGTCACCGGCTTCCACCGTGGGCCTCGGTTCGGAGGTCGCGGCGGATCAGCAGAACGAGGTGGCGGCAGGTCCGACGCCATCGCGCATCACCCCCTCCAGCAACGCAGTGGTACACCCCGCCCAGAGCGCTCCACCACCTCACGGCTTCGTCTCCAATCTCGCCACATCGTGCTGCGCCCCGCCAGAGCACAAGGGCTCACGGCACAGCCGGGCGACCACCGGTTCGTCGGGTCTGCAGCAGCATGTTGGGGGACTCAGCCCGAGGTCGACGCCTCGTTCAGACACCGTGATGAGCGTTGGGCTTCTCGGAGGTGTGATCGTCGGTGGGTCGTCCCGACACCCGGAGCAGGAGCCCGATGACGATCCAGAGCCCACCGAACCACAAGACGTTGACCAGCAGCGCACCCCAGCCGCCGTCGTCGTCTTGCGCCAGCCGCATCACCACGTCGTACAGAGCAATCGCGACGCCGCCGACAATCGCGACGGGTGCAAGCGTGGCTTCGAGGTAAGGACGTTTCCAGACAGCGACACCAAGCGCGACCACTGCCGCGGTGAACCCGATCGGCAGGATCAGCAGCAACCAGAACACCGCTGACATCGCCATGACGGTGAATGTCGCCTTCTCGACCCCGGTCGCCTGCTTCCAGCGCTCGCCTCGAGAAGGGACTTCTCGCCGGGGGCCCTCGGCGCCCTCGACCTGTTCGATCCGCTTTCGGGCACGATCCACCCCGATCACCACCGCGATGACGAGGATCAGATAGATCGGCACACCTTCATGTGGCACCAACGCTCCACAGCAGGCAAGAGTCCAACGGCTCGAACACCACGATCGCAGCGCCGACGGCAAGGTGCTCGTTGCGGACAACGAGCCGCGCTGACCCGGGATTCCTCATCCGCCTGATGCCCGCCGACTCCGACGAGCCAGTCAGGCACCGACCGGGGACGCACCGTTCTCGTGGCCTTCTTGCGCACAGAGTGCGCAACCTGTTCACGAGAACGAGGTCAGCTGGTGTCGGAGGACCTGCCGGCGGAATCTCGTACCGGACAGTGGCGTTTGTCGGACTGGCCGGTGGCCGGCACTCCACCGACACGTCGTCGCGGCGTGAGCGCTTCCCCTGGTCGGGCTCATTGACCGCCCCGAAAGGCGCTCGCTCCTCATCACGCGCCTTTCAGAGGTTGCAGCGTCAGTCGGGAGGTCCGGCCAAGCGATGTGGGTCGTGGCCGTGTCAAAGCCGCAGCCCTCCCACACGGCGAACCACGCCAGCGCCGGCGCTGACGTGTGCCGTTCACCCACGGACGCAACGATCTCGAACAGCTCTCGGTACTCCGACCACCAGTCCCCCGGACTCGGAGCGGGAGCATGCACACGCAGAACCAACGGGTACTGGTTCGGCACAAGGGCACCGACGGTCCCCCACCTGCCGCGGCACGATCCTGCGATCCACCCGGCAGACGCCGCCGAATGGGCAGCGCTGACGTGGTGACCGAAGATCATGTCGCCAGCCTCTCAGACGGGTCGCTGCTCGTTTGCTGGCATTTGCTGACAAATCGCGGACAAACAGGTCTTCAGCAGACTTCGTCCGCGACGCGGTGAAGAAGTTCAGTCTGGTTGGGATTCGGCGAGTGTGTTCCCGACTGCCAGGAAGAACCGATCCGAGCCCGCGAGGGTGTCGACGATGAACGTACGGTCTGCGTTATCGCTGTAGGACTCGACTCGGATGACCACGAGCTGGCCGGCGTCACCGACGAGGACAGCGCCCGAAGGGGAGTCGTCCGAGGCCGGAATGTCCCACCGGTTCCTGCCGTCGCCGAGGGCGCTCGGTGTCACTTCGGCATCTGCAGCCAGAGCCGCCAACTGCGTCATGTCAACATCGACGAAGCGTTCCACCGCGATCCCGACATGGCCGCCGTCGGGGCCTCGCACCTCCCAGACACAGCCATCTTCGAGGAATCCCGGTATGCCACCGTCGGGCTGAGGTCCAAGACGCGTCTCGCCGATCGGAGCGTTCGAGACGTCGTCCGACCCGGCCCATGTGGCGAGTTCGCTGGTGATCGCCGAGGCCAGGTATGCGCACGGCTCCGATGTGTCCAGTGCGGAGTCCGAAGGCTCCGGCTGCGTGGTGGACTGCGTCGACTCCGAGGTCGCTGGTCCTGCTGCATCGTCGGTGTCGCTGCACGCGGTCAGGAGGATGGCCGTGGCGGCAAGCGCCGCGGCGGCACGCCCGACGTGGCGTGCGGTCAAGGGCGTCGTGGTGTTCAAACGAGGTCGAACGTCGCGATCTCGGTCGATGTCGTCTGGTTGGCGATCGTCACGGCGACGGTGACGGTGACGGCGCCTTTCGGCTCTCGGGCCGTCTTCCAGATGACCTGGAACTTGTCCTCGATCGGGTCATACGTGGCGCAAGTGGGTTCGAGTTCCTGCGCGCCTGCGACCGAGACGAGCACTGCGCATTCGTCGGCGACGAGATCTGCCGCCACGTCGTCGGGGATCGGTGCGCCGAGCGCGTCGGTCAGTCGGAAGTGCAGCGGGACTGCCGAGACCGCTCTGGCTCGCGTGCGATTCGCTGTCGGTGCGAGGGCTGTGACTGTGTAGGCGGGCTGCGACCCGGTGCTGGTCACGATCAGCCCAGGTGGGTCGGGCTGAAGCGTGGCGGTACAGGGCAACGGCCGACCGTCGGCGTCGCTGGTCACGGGGCTGCCGTCAGCATCGGTCGCGCACGGTTCGTCGTCGCCCATTGGCGCCGAGCCGGTCGCGGTGATGTCGATCCATGCGGATCCGAGTGCAGTTCCCCCAGCTCCGGTCACACGGACGACCGCGACACCTGAGAACGGGGCCGTGAATGTCCACGACAGCGTCGGAGCGTCGGTCGTGGCGTCGAATGCTCCGTCGCCGTCGACATCCCACTCGAAGCTCGTCAGCGCTTCACCGGAGGGGTCGTAGGAGCCGGTTGCGTCGAAGACGTAGGGTTCGTCGACGGTGCCGACGTACGGTCCGGCGATCCAGGCGAACGGCTGGGTGGCGACGGTGCCGACGATCGAATCGAGAGTGGACACGATGTCGCTTCCGGCAATGATCGAGCCCCCCGTGCCGGAGGTGATCGCCGAGATGGCGCCAGTCTGGAGCGAGCCCGTGTCTGCCGCAAAGATCTGGACAGGATCGATCTCCAGCGCTCGACGGACGATGTCGTCAGCGGTCAGGCCGGTGATCGGTTCGGGTGGCCCGAGCGGCGGAGCGTCGCCGATCACGACCATCACCTTGGTGACCCCGGCCCGCCACGAGAGGTCGAGGCCGGCGTTCATGCCCGAGAGCACCGACTCGGGGAAATCGCCACCTCCGTTGGCGGTCAGCGAGGAAATCGCCGCCGTGATGGCAGCCCGATCGGATGTCAGTGGGGTCTCAATTCGCGCTGGGTAGTCGATGCTGCTCCCGGTCCGTTCAGGGAAGTCCCTGTACGACACGACGCCCACGCGGAAGCTGCGTGTCGACGTCGCCAGGTTGTCGACGATGGCGGTCAGGTTGTTGCGGACCGAACCGATGACGGATCCCATCGAGCCGGTGGTGTCGACAACGAAGACGATGTCGACGTCATTCGAAGTCTGGGCACCGCCACCTGCGGGCGAGTAGCGCGCTGCGAGGAAGTCGGCGAGCCCTTGATGACCTTTCGGATTGAAGTGGTACCACTCCGCGGCAATGCGAGTCTCGAACTCATGGAACCAGCGGTCTGGGTTCCGCGGCGAACTCTGGTCGGGGTTCGGCGCCTTCCCATCGAACAACGTCTTGACGTCCACTCCATCCACGTAGGTGAACTGGTGCGTTCCGGTGGCGTTCGACCGCGAAACTGCGGCTCGCTGCACATTGTCGCCCGCCTCGCCGACTCGCCGTACGTTGTCGCCTGCGGCGTACTCGTCGTCGTTGAAGGGGTTGATCGTCTTGAGGGTGTAGTCGACGTCGTCGACGAGGTACGGGTAACCCACGTACAGCACCTGGGCGTCGGTCCGTAGACGGCCGCGGAGCGCACCGAAGACGGTGTCGAGCCGCGCACCGAGTTGCGTTGCGATCAACGTGTCTGCGAAGTCGACGTTGTCCCTGCAGTCCCCCGGATCTCGAAGTCCGATGGCAAAGCACTGCTCGACGATCTTGGCGAACTTGGCGTCGTTGCCACCGCCCGTGAACATCACGAGATCGGTGTTCGATCCGACCGAGTCGATCTGCGGTTTCATGAACCGGCGGCATTCGGCATCGATCAGGTTCAGGTTCGTCCGCTGCCACTCCTCGTCCCACTTTGCGCCCGGACACCCCAGGAAGCGGGGCCGAATGTTCACATCGTCCATGTCGCGACGAGACGTCACATCACCGAGAACGCCGCCCGAGCACGCAACTCGCGTGACGACCGGATCGAATGTCGCCTTCAACGAGTCGACGAACAACCCGTTCCACGAGTAGTCGCTGCGGTAGCAGCCCGCCGGACCGTAATACGCACGATCACCATTGGCGTCGCGTGCTCCGTTGCCTGCCGAGTACGAGTCACCGAGCACCACCACGTTCACGGTGGGACGGGTGGACGCCAGCTGGGCTGACACCGGGGACGGGCTCGAGACCGCAATTCCTGCAACGACGAACAACATCGCCACGGCAACTCCAACACCTCGACCTGCCCGCATCCGGAATCACCCTCCCCAAGGGTCGCTTGTTCAGCCGCGATCATGGCACATCCACGCGCGGCCGCCGACCGAAGGGACTACCGCCCGGCGAACAGTTGCTGGACGGTGCCGTCGCTCACGGCAACGGACACCATCCATGGCCGACCTTCGAACTCCTTGGTTCCGACGGCGAGCGCTGAGGAACGGTCGGTGAACACCCACCCGTCGACTTCGCCTTCGGCAACGAGCGCCGCGAGAACGTCGGACGCGTCGGCGGGCGGCACGGGACCGAAGGTGCGAAGTACGGTACGTTCGCCGTCAACGGTCAGCGAGCCGCCGTCGTCCACGACTTCGTCGACCAGCTCCGCATTGGCGGGGATGAAGTGCCGGAACGCTTCATCGGCAAGTACTTGGGGACTCTGCCCGCAGCCAGCCGTGCACGCGGCAACAATGGACGCCGCCGCCGTCAACTCAGCGAGCCGTCGGCGAATCGCCGACGACCTGACGGCCGGGGCCCGCAGCCGCGTCCGTGCCCGACGCCCGTGCGGCAGTCGTCGATCACTGCTCCCACGTCCGGGTGCATGGCTGCGAACGGTCATGACCGCCCATGCTGACAGCTCGGATCCGCTCGTGAACGTCATGGACCCCGGTGATGCCGTACTGCTCGGCTGTTTTCCGGTCAGGAGGGGTGGGCATTCCCGAGCGCGTCGGTTCGTGACGAGATCTTCTTGAACCAGAGGATGGCTGGGACCGTTGTCGCTGTGGTGACGAGGACGAATGCCCGGTACGGGTCGGTCAGCGCTGGCTCGGTGCCTGCGCTGGCGGTGATGAGGAATCCGCTGATGAGGAGTCCGGCTTGGAGCGATGTCGAGGCAACGACGTCGAGCAGTGTGAACGCTCGCACGGCGTTGGCGGGTGTCACGACTCGGTGCGTTGCTTCGAGCATGGCGATTCGCGCGGTGGTCGCGCCGCCAGCCATGGCTGCGGTCGCTCCAACGACGATCGCTTGTTGAGCACTGGACCCGACCGGGCCGTCGAGCGTCACGATGCTGGCCGCTGCGGCGAGGGTGACGACGGCAGCGGCGAGCGCCCGGCGGGTGACGTCACCGTCGGTGGGTTTCCATGCGAGAAGCGCCGCCATCGAGGCAACGGTTTGGACTGCCGCGATCGCGCCGAGGTTCGCAGCGGGCCAGAGCACCTTGTCGAGGTAGACGAGCCAGAGTGGGATGGCGCCGATGTTGATGGCGGCGAACACGACGAGCACGATTCGGGTCGCGGGTGCGAGCGCTGTTGCCGGCTTGGCCGAGCGGTTCGGTCTGGTCGGCTCTGCTGCACTGGACGGTGCTGGCGGTGGCGGGTCGATGGCGCTCAACCCGATCGCCGTTGCGATCGCGAGCGCGCCGACAGCGACGAGGAAGAGACTGCGGCCACCGCTGCCGAGGGCCGCGAAGAGAACCAGTGCGCCAGCGAGAACTCCACGTGCGATTGCCGGCCAGGTGGAGTTGAGCTGTTGGCGTCCGCGGGTGCCGACGCCACTGGCAAGCAGCGGCTGCCAGGCGGTGGCGTACAGGACTGACACCGAGATCTCGGCCGTGATCGTGACACCGAGCGCCACCGTCGCGAACCCACCCGTTGCGCCGAGGCCGACGAGCAGAGCGAGCACCCATGCCTGCAGGGCTGCAATCGCGAGGAAGATCTGAACGTTGCGGCGGGCGCGTTCGATCGGAAGACGTGATGCGTAGAGCTGGATGGGTACCGACACCACGCCGAACCCGAACGCGATGCCGATCGCCGCCGCGCTCAAACCGAGGTTCTCGACGGCGAGGATCTGAAAGATCGGGCCCCCGTCGACACCGAGTGATGCGCCGACGAGGGGCGCCAGAATCGTTGCCGGGATGTAGCGCCGGATCGAAGATCGCTGTCGCAGCGTTCGTGGCGCTTGTATCGGTGTCATCGCGGTTGGCGAGGATCCGCAAGACGATGCGTGGCGAACAAGACCCCGTAGCTCGGAGCACCTCGGCGCTCACGGTTGGCGTTGGACTCCACGAATTCGTCGATGACGGCTCGTACACGACCCACGAACTCAGCGACCTCGTCGTCGTCGAGGTGAAGGTGAAGCCTCGTCAACTCGACACTCGAGGCGAGCCCAGCCTCGCGGAACTCGTGACGGAAGGCCGCCAACGGAGCAGGTTCACCCGCTGATTCCTCGTCCTCGAGATCATCGTCGAGGATCAGTTGCCACGACAGGCCCGTGGATCGATAAGGCTTCTCGTAGGCACCAGAACGACCTTGGACCACCGGAAGCGCAACCACGAGGCCAGCGGCCTCCAGGATCCGAATGTGATGCAGGATGGTCGACGGATCCATCTTCAGTCGATCCGCCAACGCCTTGTTGGTCCAATCGTCGTGGTGACAGAGCCGCATGATCCGCAGCCGCGTCGAGTTCGCGATCGCCTTCACCTGCGCATCCGTCGCCGGCTGCTTCTCACCGCCGCTCATTGGATCGCTTCCACGTGATTGGACCTTATCCAATCACCCGTCGGAGCGGTCGATCGATCGATCCGGGTCCCCGTCCCGTCGCACGCGAATACACCAGGTGTCGTCGGCGGTCATCCGCGATGATGGCCGACGTCGAGGAAGTCGAGGTCGTCGTCGCGCACAGCGAGCGCGCGACGCTGCGCGCCGGTGACGTGTTCGTGAAGATCGACGGTGATCACACGCGCACCGACGTGGATGTCGAGGCGATGGCACTGGCGCCGGTCCCGACGCCGGAGGTCCTGTGGCGCAAGCCGCCGGTGCTCGCGCTCGCCGCCCTCCCGGGGACAGCGCTCGGCCGCCTCGGCGAGCCATCGACCACATCGCCGACGGCGTGGGCCGCGGCAGGTGCCGCCATCCGCGAGTTGCACGACGCTGCGCTGCCACCCTGGCAGGGTCGCGCAGCGCCGCCGAGCTGGCATCGCGGCTCGCTGACGAGTGCGAGGGGCTCGTCGCCAACGACGTCCTTCCCGCCGACGTGGTCACGCGCGACCGCCGGCTCGCCGAGACTGCACTCCGGCCGTGGACACCGGTGTTCATCCACGGCGACCTCCAGGTTGACCACGTCTTCGTTGCCGGCGACGAGGTCACCGGCCTCGTCGACTGGTCCGAGGCGTCCCAGGGCGAAGCGCTCTTCGACCTTGCGACCCTCACGCTCGGACACCCAGAACACCTTGGCGACGTCCTCGCCGGATACGGCACCGTCGTGGATCGCGACCTCATCAGCGCGTGGTGGTCGTTGCGGTGCCTCTCCAACGTCCGCTGGCTGGCCGAACACGGCTTCGGGCGATCGGAGCAGATGCCTGTGGTCGCCGTGCTCCGATCCCAGCCCTAGCGGGAGGCCGTCGCGCCAATGAGGGAATGTTGCCGGAGGACCGGTCGACAGGTTCACGTACCCGGTTACTGGGTGTCTCACCCGGACCTCGTGAACTCCTTGCGCACATGGTGCGCAATCAGTTCACGAGAACGGCTTGACCCGTTGTGTCGGAGGGGGACTTGTACTCCGGAATGGCGGTTGTCCGTTGTTGACCGTTTCTCCTGCTCAGAGACGGTTTCCGGCGACTGTTCGTGTCGTCTGGTGCTGTCCGATATCAGCCAGTTTCACGCAGTTCGCGGACAAATTGCTGACAAATTGCTGACAAGCGACACTCCGGTCACGAGTCGCCGGCGGTAAGCAGGCCTGCATCAGTCGGGGTGAGGTAGCGGGCCCTGAGCAACACGATCGAACGTTGTGCGAGCGCGCTGAGATCGGGCGACTCAGCCATTCGTTCGAGCACGGACCGTTCCTTCCGGGTGAGGTGCGCCTGTTCGCGATCCGTCGGGCCGAGCAAGCGAGCGAGCGCGTCGACATCTCGCACGTGCTTCGCTCGTTCGGCCGAGGTCTGGGCAACGATCTGCGTCACGGCGGCAACCTTGCCGAGGAGTGCGCCGACCAGGTTGGGCGACGCACGCGTGCGGTTGGGCCGTCGGTGAGCTCGACGTTGACCACACTGCTGCGAACGAGAGCCTGGCTGCCACCGGGCGCCTCGATCGTGCGGCCACCGCCGAGCGCCAAACGGGCTCGGCTTCCGAGCCGGTCCGGTGCCAGCACATCGATCGTCGCGCCGGCGCGCGTGTAGCGGTGAGCGATGCCGTCGGTGCTGGGGAGCACTTGGCCGAAGCCTGCGTCGATGAGTGCCTGATGAACTCGGGCGAGGCCTTCCGGTTCCACCCGCGGATCGACCACGATGTCGACATCATCGGTGGGTCGTGTGTCAAGTGAGCCTCGCTCGACCTCGAGCAGAAAGACCATCTGTCCGCCGACCAGCAGGCAGTGGTCACCGAGTCTTGGTGTGAGTTCGATGAAGGCGCGCCACGACTCCTGCTGTCGACCGGTGAGCGGTGGAAGTCGAACGGCCGCGCCGTCAGGCATCGTGAACCAGGCCCTCGGCTGCACTCCAGTGCCGTGAATCAGCCGAGTCCAACAGGTCCAGCGCGACGGCACCACGTGGAGCGAACTCACCGCGAGAGACGATCCCCCATGCGTCGTCATCGACGACGCGCAGACGGATCCGGCCGAGCGAGTCGGGAACCGCCGCCACGACCGAATCCAACTGACCGAATGCACGACGCGAGAGATAGAGATCGTGATCGTCAGCGGCGATCAGCGACGCCCCGAACGCAATGGCCGCACGAACGCCGCTGACCAACGCTCTGACGGCACCAGGAAGTGCCTCGACGTCGGCCTGACTCATCTCGCAGCGCACGACCTCTGCTCGTCGCTGGTAGCGACCTGGCCGACCCAGGTCGATGTCCCCATCAACGATCTCGCGCCACGCCCGAGCAGAGCCGAGCGGCCGGCCACCAGACCGAGCCGAGCGCCGGCGAGCAACGATGGCGTCCATCGGAACGGCCCACGCGTTACCGAACCGCTGCGCCGGCAGATCGCCAGCCACGACGAGCTGACGGACGCGCTCGGGCGACACACCCAGGATTCTCGACGCATCCGCGAGAGACACCAGATCGGATGGCACGTCCTCTAATCTATTGGAGTTCTCCAATAGATTCAACCTCGTCGACATACGAGATGATCTCGTGTCACGTATGGGCCGTTGTCGCACACGTTCGAAGTCGACTCCGACGTGATTCTGCACGGCGCTATCGGGCTGGTGGCAGGCTCGATGGTCAATGTGTGGTGACGGCGAACTCGACCGCCCAGATCTCCTCGTCCTCGTCATCGCACTCGCCGGATCGGACCATCCCGATCCCTTGCGCGACCGCTTGGGATGCCTCGTGACGTGGATGGATGTGCGCCTCCATTCGACGGACGGTGGTCGCCGCGAGCCAATCGCGGACGGCGGTCACAGCTTCTCTTGCGAACCCGCGTCCCTGGTCGTGCGCACCGACGACCCACGCAAGATCCGCCAAATCTCCAACGACCGTCGCCTGGACGAACCCGACCGCACGCTCTTGGCTGCCCACACGAATGATCCAGTTGCACCAGTGCTCACCCGGTGTGCCGGACCCGGCGGTCTGCTGTTGGTACCGAGTCGCGAGCTCACTCACCGTCGGCGGCTCGCCGCCGGTGAACTCGTAGAGCGAACCGTCCGCCAGCACCGACGCCATCTCATCGGCGTCACTCACACGAAGTGGACACAGCACCAGACGCTCGGTCTTGATCGACGAAACAATCACCTCCGGACCTTTGCACAGGAGGACCCGCGAGGCCGGCGGGATTACGTGACGCCGCATCGGGGCGCAGCGTGCGGAGCCGCTGTCGAGCTCGCCCGGATTACTGCGTGTCGATATCGGGCGGCTCGGCAAGCATGAGACGAACGCAGCCGAAGTCCCACGGGCCGTCTCTCACCAACTCGACCAACGGCCAGAGGTTCGGTACCAGCCGTAGCTCGATCCGAGCCTCATGGTGGGCATCGACCAGGTTGCCCATCGCGGTGACCGCAACTGGCTCGACCACCTCCCGGCTGATCCATTGTCCCGACGCTTCGGGCCACGGTGAGAAGTCACTGGCACCGAAGTCGTAGCGATACAACTGCGTGGTGCGCACGCGGTCGAGCCAGGTGGTCTCGATGGCGTGGACCCGGGGCGCGTTCGTCGCCAGTCGTCGGCGGAACTCGGCGCATTCGTCGAGGTTGCGTGGCCAGGCCGTCACGCGCGGACAGTTTCGAGGGAACCAGTAGAGCGGAGCGTGCTCGGGGTCGATCGCCCAGACCGCAGGAGGCTGGCTCGGGTTCGTCTTCGGGATGTGGGGTTCGAATCGATCGATCGACGGATCTTCGCTGAAGTGGTGAACGATCGATGGGGCAGCCACGAACTCAGCATCGCAGTCCGGCGCCTGCCCGGCCGAGCAGAGTGTCCAACGGTGGCCTGACGGCCTATAGGGAGGGTGACCGTTGGCGGTGGGAGAGCGAGCTGTTTGACGGACGCTACGACGACGGGCCGCGGAAGATCGGCCGGTGTACGGCGCCTGGAACCGGCGAGACGACATGTATGGTGCGTCACCTCGGTTCGGGTCCGCGTATCTGAGGTTGCGGCCCGAGGTAACCCAACGGGCAACGTTCTGTTGGCCCGACAGCGTCTATCACCCACGTCTAGTCGGGGGTCCCGAGAAGCTGAAGGAGCTGTGCCAGCTTGCGGACTCCCGCACCGTTGACCCGAGCGAGTTCCCGGCGGCCGCTGTGGATCTTCCGCTCGACGATCCATTGAACGACTACGTCGAGGCACATGTACACGGGGGGCTGTCCGTAGTGCGGGACGTGGAGGCCGTGGTCGTCGACCCGACTGACAGCGAGGTGCATTCAGCGACACTTGAGCGACTCGGTTGCGTCGTCGAGGAGCACCCCGGCTACCGCGTAACGGCCGATGCGATCGATCCCGACTATCGCGGGTCTGTTCCGATCGAGTTGGCGCGCCTACTCGGTGGCGAGATCACGCCCGCCCGCCTCGCGGTGGCGTCGCGGTCCGAGAACCACGATCCGCAGGCCATCAAGTGGCTGTGGCACTGCCTCGCCCGATTCGGTCGGCGCTGGCCAGAACTCGACGCTGACTCAGCACTGGCCTGAACAACCCGGTAACGCTCCGCGGACCGTGCGCACCAGACGCGCATGCGATGGGCATCGATGGGTGGGCGCAGTGCGCGGGGTTCACGACGTGAAAACTTCGATGTCGTGGCTGAAGTAGCCAGCGGTGGGAGCGAGGCGGCGAAGCCGCTCCAGTGACTTGAGACCCTCCTCGAGTAGCGAGGCGTCGTGCATGTCCGCCGGCAATACTGTTCCATCGATGAACTCGGCGCAGGTGTAGCAGCACTGACCGACGATCACCTCGACCCGGTCACTGCTCCTCACGACGACCGATTGATGTCCCGGCGTGTGTCCGGGCGTTGCCATCACGGACACGCCTGGGGCGATCTCGGCGTCGCCGTCAATCACTCGCCGACGATCGCTTGCGATCTCGGCCCACTCTGGGATCGTGAACATCGGCAACCGGGCTGCCTCGACTTCGGCCGCCTGCACGTATACCGGAACGTTCGGCAGCGCCCGGTTCTGCCCACAGTGATCGAAGTGCAGATGAGTGTTGACGATCGCGGCAACGTCACGCTCATCGATACCCGCCGCGTTGAGCGCGACGATCAACTGCGTCGTCGATGGCCGGTACAGCTCGTTGATGAGGTCGTGGTCGTCAGCCACGCCGGTGTCGACGACGATCGGACCGTCCGGATGAGAGATGACGAAACCCTGAACCACGCACACGCCTGCTGCGGCCCGAGGATGGAACTCGGGAAGCTCAACCGCGCCGAGCACCATCGTGTGGATCGTCGGGTTCACGACGCCAGTCTGGCTCGCGTCGAACAGCGAATGTCGCTGAATCCTTCCGAACCATCGACCCACTCGCGTTCGGCACGTTGTCGCTCGGCGAACCGAGCGACAACGCTCTGCAGATGCTGATCCAGGATGCGGTAGCCGTGTCGTGGCAGTCTTCGTGCGTGGATCAACCGCTCTCGTTGACGATCGGATCCCTGGCCGACTGCCCCGAAGTCGCCCCGACGTTGGCGGGCTGGCACTGGAGTGCATGGGGCGTCGGAGCCCACGCCAGCACTGAGAGCGACTGGTTGGCGATCGTTCAGCGCCGCGCCGGCGACGATGTGCCCTTCACCCTCGTTGCCTGGACCGACGGCGAACCCGTCGGGGCCGTGTCCGTTTGCTGGGATGACATCGACGACCGATACCCCGACGAGGGTCCCTGGATCTCGGGGATGGTCGTGCGCAGCGACGCCAGGAATCTCGGAGTCGGTCGAGCGCTTCTTGCCGCAGCGGAACGTTGCTGCGTCGAACAAGGCCACCGCGCGCTCTGGCTGCACACCTCGGAAGCCAAACGCTTCTACCAGCGTTGCGGTTGGCACCTGGAGGCTGACAAGCCTGGACTCGGCAGGGATGCCGTGCTCAGCAAACGGTTCCCTGCAGCTGAGTCGCTGTAGCCGCGTGCGGGGCGCCTGCCGCAAGGCACGCAAGTCAACGGAGATCAGCTGGCGTCGCGTTCGCTCGCGAACGGCACTCACGTACGCGTTCCTCGAACAGCGCTGAATCGCTCCGGCGTGCCGGTGTCTTGTTGATGCGAGGATGATGGACATGCGTGAGGAAGAGGTGCTGCACGGCGGAGTCGCCAACGCTGGCGCAGTCGTGCGGGTCGGAGATCATGTGCTTCGCCCGTCGAATCCGCACTCGGAGTCGATTCATCGATACCTCGGTGCACTGCGTTGGTCGGGCTTCACCGGCGCGTCAGAGCCCGTGGGGATCGATCCGGACGGACGCGAGCGTCTCGGGTTCATTCCCGGCGACGTCGCCATCCCGCCCTACCCGATATGGGTCCAGGCTGACTCAGCTCTGGGTTCGATCGCTCGGCTGATGCGTCAGTTGCATGATGCGTCGGTCGGTCTCGATCTCGGCGAGGTCACCTGGAGCGACGAGGTGGCTGATCCGGTTGACGGCGAGGTGATGTGCCACAACGACGTTTGCTTGGAGAACGTCGTGTTCCGCGACGGTGAGGCGGTCGCGTTGTTGGACTTTGACTTCGCCGCACCAGGTCGACGCGAGTTCGATCTGGCGGCGTTCGCACGGATGTGTGTACCGATCGACGACGACACCAACGCCGGCAGGCTCGGCTGGCGAGCGCCGGACCGATCCGCACGGCTGCGGCTCGTCTGCGACGAGTACGGGCTCGACCGAGGTGGCCGGATGGTGCTGCTTGACTGCTTGTCGGACGCGATCGCCCGTGGTGGCGAGTTCGTCCGCAGACGTGTCGAAGCCGGCGAGGTCGCCTTCATCGAGATGTGGAACAAGATGGGCGGCCAGGAGCGGTTCGATCGCCGACGTCAATGGTGGTCCGACAACCACCAGAGCTTCGCCGACGCACTTCGGTGATCGAGCTCACGGTCTCGTACGTGCCAGGACTATCTCGCGTGGCAGTTGGGCCTGATTGATGATGGGAGGGCGTTGCGGCGGTTGTCGTAGCGTTCAGAGCGCCGGTCGGCATGGCTCGAGTAGGGCCTGTCGCCCTTTGGGTTGACCTCACTACGAATGGTCTGTCGACCGGTGTTCTGATCCGAGGTGTGGCTCGAAAAGAGGCGCGAGCCCGACAACCACGAATCAGGAGTGCCTGCCTCGGTTCCCACCACCGACAGGAAGGCATCTTCAGATGACTGTGATGATTGGCATCGATCCGCACAAGGCGTCACACACCGCCGTTGCGATCGACAACACCGAGAGTGTGCTCGACGAACTGCGCGTCCGGGCGTGTTCGAACAGACCGACCAACTGCGTGCGTGGGCGGCACCGTTCCCGGATCGCGTGTCCGGGCAATGGAGTCCGCCCGCCGGCTCGGCTATCTCCTCGCTGGACAGCTCGTCGTCGCTGGCGAGATCGTGGTCGACGTCCCACCGGTGTTGTCGACCCGGACCCGCCTATTGGGCTCCGGCAGAGCGCAGAAGAACGACCCGAACGACGCCCGCTCCGTCGCGATCGCTGGTGCTCCGCAACGACGGCCTCGGCCGGGTGGTGCTCGATGACCACGCC
>CAVQBG010000034.1:0-128149 GCA_963710625.1 Ilumatobacteraceae bacterium
GGTTGCGCCTCTACGGCCCGCTCCAACCATGGTTCGAGCAGACCTGGCGACCGGCGAGCTCGACCTGCTCGACTGACCACCTCCGATCGGCCGCGCAGCTGGGCCGCGCGGGCCGCAGGCGGACTCAGTCGTGCAGCATGTCGAGCAGTTCGCCGACGGTGTGCTGTCCCTCGAGCGGATGGCGCAGGGGTGTGCGGTCGATGATCTCGTAGTGGTTCCGGCGCCCGACCTTCTCGCGCCGCAGGTAGCCACCGCGTTCGAGATCGTCGAGGATCCGCTGGACGGCACCGGGCGTGATGCCGACGACGTAGCTGAGATCGCGTTGACGAAGATCGGGGTCACGGCTCAGGGCCACCATGACGTGCGCGTGGTTGGTCAGGAAGGTCCACGAAGGCAGGTCGGGCTTCGGTTCGATGAGCGTCACCTGAACATCATACGTATTCGAAGACGTATGTTGCCCGGGTGCATTTTCGAGCCGGCCATCGATTGCACCAGGGGTCGGACCCCTGGTGCAATCGCGCCGTTGGGTTCAGGACTCCTCGGCGGCTTCGCGCGCAGCGAGCTCGTCCTCGGCTGCCTGCAGATCGTCACGACTCAGGTGCGTCGACGAGGTGGTGCGGTGGGTCGCCCGGAAGAGCAGGTGGGTGCTGGCCGGCAACGTCAACAACAGCGCCACGGCCACGATCGTCAGCTCCGCGGCACCGGCCGCACCGACCTCGATCGCCGCACCGAGCGCCACCAGCAGGAACGCGATCGGGCTCGCCTTCCCGGCCGCATGGAACCGCGCGTAGGGGGTGTGGAACGTCAGCAGGCCGATCGACGCCAGCAGGGCCACAAGTGCTCCGAGCACCACGAACACGGCGGACACGACGTTCATCGGCGACCCGTCGTCTCGATGAAGCGACTGAGCACGACGGTGGCGGTGAACGCCACGATCGCGATGACCACCAGGATGCCGATGTAGAGCGTGTCGCCCGTTTCGGCGACACGCGTCCCGATCGCGCCCATCAGTGCGACGAGCGCAGCATCGAGCGAGATCACGCGATCGGCGAGGCTCGGCCCGCGAACCAACCGGACCCCGGCGAGGATCCCGGCGAGGAGGAAGATCGCGACCGCGAGGTCGGCGATCACGTCGACACCTCCGCTCCGGCGTCGTTGTCGACGGGAAGTGAGCGGCAGGCGAGGTCGGCGAGCCGCTGGACGTGCGCGACGATGGCGTCGGCCTTGTCGGCGTGCAGCAGATGGAGGTAGAAGCGCCCGGTGTCGGCGTCGGTGTCGACCACGGCGGTGCCCGGCGTGACGGTGATCGCGACCACCAGCATCAACAGGTGCGAGCGGCTCTCGACCTGCGTGTCGACGGCGATGATCGCCTCGTCGGTGTAGTCGGTGGGCGTGAGGATCTCCCACGCGACCGACACCATCGATGACACGAGGTCGACGGCGACCAGCCACACGAAGTGGAGCAACGGCAGCAGTCGGATCCGGCCATGGCCGGGTTGGACCCCGGCAACGAGGGTCACCGCGATCGCCACCACCGTGCCGGCGAGCACGTTGGCCACCGAGATCCCGCCCCACAACGCGCACCACGCGGCGACGAGCAGGGCGAGCGTCACGAGCCGACGCGGCATCACGAGTTCCCGGAGGGTGGCGACGACACTCATCCGAGCACCGCCGTCACGTACGGGGCCCGCGCCAGGAGATCGGCGGCGATCTCCTCGCACATCGGCCACAACACCCCGGCGAGCACCGCCACCGCGATCGTCCCGAGGACGGCGATCGTCGCCGCGGCCTGCATGATCCCCACCGACCGTCGGCTCGACGCAGGCACCGCCGCCGGCGTCACCTCGCCCCAGAACGCACCGATCCAGATCTTGGTCATCGACAGCAGCGTCAGGATGCTCGCCACCAGCGACACCACCACGATCACGTAGTCACCGGCCGCGACCCCGGCGTCGACCAGCGCCAGCTTCGCGACGAACCCCGAGAACGGCGGCAGGCCCGCCAGGCTGAGCGCCGGCAGGGCGAAGAGGACGGCGATCACGGGCCTACTGGTGGCGAGGCCACCGACCTTGTTGAGTGCGGACGTCCCCTGGTCGTCCTCGATCAGACCGCCTGCGAGGAACATCACCGTCTTGACCGGGATCTGGTGCACGAGGAACAGCACGGCACCGGCCACACCGGCGACCGTGAAGATCCCGAGCCCCATGATCATGTAGCCGATCTGGCTGACCACGTGGAACGACAAGATGCGCTTCACGTCGTCCTGCGCGAGCGCTCCGGCGACGCCGATCACCATCGTCAGGCCGGCGATCACGAGCAACAACGGTCCGAGTTCGTCGAACTCCATCAACGTGAAGAACCGGATGAGGACGTAGACGCCGATCTTCGTGAGCAGCCCGGCGAACACCGCCGTGATCGTGGTCGGCGCCGTCGGATAGCTGTCGGGCAGCCACGAGAACAGCGGGAAGATCGCCGCCTTGGTGCCGAACACCACGAGGAACCACAGCCCGATGCCGACCTGCGTGGCGGCCGGCAGCTCCGGGATGCGCTCGGCGAGCAGGGCCATGTTGACCGTGCCGGTCGCGGCGTACACGATCGCCACGCCGAACAGGAACAGCGTCGAGGCGAACAGGTTGATGACGACGTAGGTCATGCCCGAGCGGATCTGTGCTTCTCGACCCTGGTGGGTGAGCAACACGTAGCTGGCCACGAGGATCAGCTCGAAGGCGACGAACAGGGTGAAGAGGTCGCCGGTGAGGATCGACAGGCCGACACCGCCGGCCAGCACGAGCAGGATCGGCGACACGACCGCCGGGTCGGCGCCGGCCGGGGTGCGGCGCTGCCCGATCGCGAACAGCTCGACGACGAGGATCGTGGCGAACGCCACCAGCAGGATGAGGGCGGCGAACAGGTCGGCGACGAGCACGATGCCGAGCTCGGGCGCCCACCCTCCGACGCGCAGCACCACCGTGCCGTCGCGATCGACGGCCACCAGCAGCGCGGCGGCCAACCCGGTGGTGGCGGCCATCGTCGACAATGTGAGCACGTCGCGGACTCCCGAACGGTGGCGGAACGCCAACACCACGGCGGCGGCCAGCAGGGGCAGCACGACGACGAGCCCGACGACCGCGGTCATGGCAGCCTCCCGTCGGACGACGGCTCGTGATCGTGGTCGTGATCGCCACGGTCGTCTCCGGGGTCGCCGCCGGAACCGTCTTCGTGGAGCTCCTCGATCGCTCGCGTCTCGTCGCTCACTGCCGCCCGGTGTTCGGCGTAGGCGGCGATGCGGCGGTCCTCGACGTCGTCCTCGACGAGGTCGTCGCCGGTCAGGACCTGTTGGCGGCGGGCGAGCGCGAGCACGTACAGCGTCAGCCCGAACGAGATGACGATCGCGGTGAGCGACAGCGCCTGGGGCAGCGGATTGGCGGTGTCGGGCCGGACGGCCCCGTCGACGATCGGCGGATCGCCGGCCCGTCCGCCCGATGCGAGGAGTGCGAGCACCGCGGCGTGGCCGAGCAGCGCGAAGCCGAGCACGATGCGGCTCAACGACCGCGACGTCACGAGGAACGTGCCGGTCGCAGCGAGGCCGGCAACGGCGAAGATCATCGCGACGCTCATGCCGGCCGCTCCACGTCGTGGCCGGTAACGGCCGCGTCGACCGGCTGGCGGCCGCGATCGACGAGCGAGGAGGCGTCGAAACCGTCGAGCAGTGCCACGACCAGGCCGACGACCACGGCGACCACGCCGAGATCGAAGACGAGCGCCGAGCCGGTCTTGACCTTGCCGAGCAACGGAACCTCCCAGCTGAGCACGACCTGGTCGAGCAGGGGTTCGCCCCACAGCATCGGCGCGATCGCCTCGAGGCCGACGATGACCCCACCGACGGCGAGGAACACCGCCGCGTGCCGCGGCTGCTGGAGTCCGGCGATCGTGCGCAGCACGATGACTGCGCCGAGCAGCAACCCCGCGGCGAAGCCACCGCCGGGTTGGTTGTGTCCGGCGAACAGCACGAAGGCAGCGATCAGGAGCGCGATCGGCGTGATCGCGCGCACGGCGAGACGAACGATCGGCGAGGTCCGGGCGATCATCCGACCGCCTCCGTCTCGGGCACGCGGCTGTCGCCGCTGGCCTCGGCGGCGTTCGCTCTCGTGCGGCGCTTCCTGGTCAGCGTGAGGATCCCGACCGCGACGGTCATCAGCACGATCACCTCGCCGAGCGTGTCGAGGGCGCGGGTGTCGGTGAGGATCACGTTGACGACGTTGTTGCCGCCGCCCTCGTCGACTGCCGACTCGGCGAGATCGACGATTGGTGGTTCGCCCGACGGGCTCGACGCCGCTCCAGCGAGCGCCACCGCCACCGCCGCTCCGATCAACAACGAGACCGCCACGCGACCCACGAACCACAGGCGGGTCGCCGTCGGGAACCGCGTGGCGAGCCGGCCGAGACCCAGCACGAACCCGACGACGATCACCGTCTCGACCAGGAGTTGGGTCAGCACGAGATCGGGTGCGCCGATGGCGACGAACAGGCCGGCGACACTGAATCCGACCGCACCGAGAACGAGTGCGGCACCGAGGCGGGACCCGACCGTGGTGGCGGCGATCGCCGCTGCCACGATCATCAGGACGAGGATCGCCTCGGCACGGTTGTCCCACCAGTAGAGGCGGTCGGTGTCGATCTCGCCGACGAACGGGACTGCGGCGGTCCCGAGGACGACCACGGTGGTGGCGAGGTACAACGGGAGCGAGCCGTGCTGCACGCGCCGGGCAACGCGACGCGCGACCCGTCCGAGCCCGTCGATCAACGCGTCGGCGATCGAGGCGCCCCGGGCAGCAGGGCCCGACAGGACGACGCGGCGGGTGAGGAGGGCGCCGAGCACCAACCCACCTGCCACGACGAGCATCGAGGTGACGAAGGCATCGGTGAAGCCAGGCCAGCGGTACAGCGAATAGACCTCGGCCTCGGGCGACACCACCACGGTCGCGGTCCGCACGACGTCGGTCACCCAACCCAGGGCGACGAATCCGCCGACGGTCGCCAGACCGAGAAGAACCTCCGGCGTCGTCATCGCCGGGCGGACCGGTGACACCGGCCGGTCGGGCATCGGCTCGGACGAACCGAACATGCCGAGCAGCAGTCGTGTGGTGTAGGCGACGGTCAGGACGGAGCCGCCGATCACGAGGCCGCCGACCAGCCACAGTTCGGAGCCGGCGAGACCCTGCACCGCTTCGATGGCCGCCTCCTTCGCCGGGAAGCCGAGCGTCGGCGGGATGCCGGCCATCGAGAACCCGCACACCACCGCTACCGCGAACGTGACCGGCATCGAACGGCGCAGGCCCGAGAGCTCGTTGATGTTGCGGGTGCCGGTACGGACGTCGACGTCACCGACCACCATGAACAGCGCCGCCTTGAACACCGCGTGGGCGACCAGGATCGACATGGCGGCGAACGTCGCCTTCGGCGTACCGATCGCCAGCAGCGCGATCAGCAACCCGAGCTGTGAGACGGTGCCCCAGGCGAGGATCAGCTTGGCGTCGACGTGGCGCAGTGCGCCGATGGCGCCCCAGATCATCGTCGCCAGGCCGAACGTGAGACCGAGCGGCTTCCAGACGTCGGTGTCCTGGAACGCGGGGGCGATCACGGCGACGAGGATCACACCGGCCTTCACCATCGTGGCGGAGTGGAGGTACGCGCTCACGGGCGTGGGTGCCGCCATGGCGCCTGGCAGCCAGACGTGGAACGGCACCTGCGCCGACTTGGTCGCCGCGGCCACCAGGATCAGCACGGCAGCGGCGCTGGCCGTGGAGCCGGTGATCGGCGTGATCTCGCTGAGCACGGCGGTGCCGGCGGCATCGACGAAGAGCACGAAGCCGGCGAGCAGGGCGAGCCCGCCGGCAGCGGTGATCACGAGTGCACGTCGAGCCGCGGTGCGGGCCACCGGGTCGGTGTTCTTGAACCCGACGAGGAGGAACGAGGTGATCGAGGTCAGTTCCCAGAACATGAAGAGCGTCCACACCGAATCGGCCCAGACGAGTCCCACCATCGCACCCGAGAACGCCGTGAGCGTCGACGCGAACCGGCCCATCCCCGCAGCCGTGGCCGAGAAGTAGCCGACGGCGTACACACACACGAGCGCGCCGATGCCGGCGACGAGGAGTGAGAGCAACGCGCTCAGCGCATCGATCCGGAACAGGACCGACACATCGAGTCCAGGCACCCAGGCGAACCCGGACTCGACCACGTCGTCGGTGCCGACGAGTGTGAGCGACCACAGCGCCGTCGCTGCCATCGGGATCGCTGCGATCCACAGGGCAGTGCGTCCCAGGCGTGCCCCGAACAGGGCGGTCGTGGCGCTGGCGACGACGAACAGCGAGAGCAGAAACCAGATCAACAGACCCGCAGGATAGAGGTCGAATTATCTGCACTCCAACATTGACCTTTTGAAAAAGGTGCTTTAAGCTCGGCCCATGCCCTCCACCGACACCACCCATCGGGTTCGCGACCGGGACAGCAACCAGGTTCGGCGCCGGCGCACTGACCGCCGGGCACTGCTCACCGCTCACGACGAACGAGTGCTCGCGAGGTCGATCGAAGCGGGGCGAGCGGCTGCGGAACGCATCGAGGCCGGAACCGCGGCGCCCGGTGACCAGGATCTGGTGGCCGAGGCCGCCGAATCACGGCTCCACTTCATCGAGGCGAACGTTCGGCTCGTGCAGAGCATCGCCAACAAGTTCAGTGTGCCCGTGCACCTCGACCGCGACGACATCGTCCAGGACGGCATGATCGGCCTGGAGAAGGCGGTCGAGAAGTTCGACTGGCGCCGCGGCTACAAGTTCTCGACGTATGCGACGTGGTGGATCCGCCAGTCGATCCAACGTGGTCTCGAGGGGTCGGCCACCACGATTCGCATCCCGGGCCACCGCAGCCGCGAGCTCCGAGCCGCCATCGCTGCGACCGCCTCGGGTGGTCGGCTGACCGACGAACTCGCGATGATCGACATGCTCAGCCAGCTCGAGTCGATGGATCGACCGCTGGGTGACGGTCCCGACACGCTGGGTGCGATGGTTCCCTGCGACGACGATCGACCCGACGAGGCCGCCGAGCGGAACGTGCAGCGCGAGCAGATCGACGCGCTCCTCGATCACCTCGACGAGACGAGCCGATTCGCCGTCGCCGCCCGATTCGGGCTGCGCGGCCACGAACCCGCGACCTTCGCGGTCATCGCCGACGAACTCGGCGTCACGCCACAGGCCGTGCGGCGCCGAGTCGAGCGGGCCATCGCCAAGCTGCGCACGCACGCCGCGCCCATTGCTGCCTGATCGGCCGCCAGCAGACGCCCGCCGAACACGTCGATGTCGCGCCGTTCACATGCATCCGACCTGCCTAGCAACGAGACGATCATCATCCAGGACCGCAGGGAGAATCGGCTTCCGTTCTCGCGCGGCATCATGGCGACGAGCCTGCTGGCGACCGGAGTCCCGACGGAGGAGGCCTACCGCCTCTCGTCGACGATCCAGCGTCACCTCCTCGCTCGTGGCCAGCGCGAGATCGACGCCGAGTCACTGGTGCGGTTCACGCACGAGACCCTGACAACCGAGGCGGGCGACCCGGACATCGCCGTTCGATGGACGGCGTGGCGCAGAGCGAAACGTTCCGGGCGGCCGATCGTCATCGTGCTCGGCGGCGCGCCCGGCACGGGCAAGAGCACGCTGGCAACGCAGCTCGCGGTCCGGCTCGACATCACCCGAGTGGTGACCACCGATGCGATCCGTGACGTGCTGAGGACCGTCGTCCCGGTCAACGTGCTGCCGGAACTCCACGAGTCGACGTTCGAGGTCGTGGCCCCCGACGCCGTCGACCCGTTCGCCGGATTCATCCGCCAGTGCAATGCGGTCGGTGCCGCTGCGATTGCCGTTGCCGACCGATTGGCAGACGAGCATCGCTCACTCATCGTGGAGGGCGTCCACGCACTCCCCGGTGCAGTGACGAACGCTCTCGCCGAGCACCCTGCAGAGCCCGTGGTGATCGAACGATTAATCATCCAGACTGACGTCGACGAACATGCCGAACTCCTCCGCCGACGCGAGTCGAGCGAACCACACCGACAGGGACAACGGCACCTCGCTCGTCTCGACCACATCCGACTGATTCAGGACCACCTCATGCAACAGGCCGAACGGGCCGGTATCACCGCGATGGACGGCGGCGAGGCGAGCGATCTGACGCAGGACATCGTCGACGAGATCGTGCGGCGCCTGGACGAGTCGACCGGGTCCGCATGATCCCGGCGGCTCCGCCGGCATCGGTGATCGAGGGCCATGAACTGATCGTGCTCGACGTGCACGGCGTCGTGCTCAACAACCCCTTGCCGTACTTTCTCGCCGAACTCGGCGACCGCACCGGTGTGGGCGCCAACCGGTTCAAGCGACAGTGGCGATCGACGTGGCGCATCCCGTTCTGGGAGGGCCGGATCACCGAGGCCGAGATGTGGGCCGGTATCGCCCCCGATCTCGACGCCCGCTGCCTGCGGTCCGATCTCGAGCAGCGGTACCGGCCGGGCCCCTGGTTCGACTGGGCCGTCAACCACGACGGGCCCCTCTGGCTGTTGTCCAACCATCGGAGCGACTGGCTGTTGCCGCGACTCGAACGCTTCGGAGTGGCCGACCGCTTCGAGCGGGTGCTGGTATCCGACGCGCTCGGCGCTGCCAAGCCCTCGCCGAAGGCGTTCGCTGCGCTGGTCGATCGACCGTCGCTGGCCTACTTCGACGACTCGCATCGCAACGTCGAGGCGGCACGTGCACTCGGGGTCACCGCTCACGTGGTCGGAGCGCCGGTGTGACCGGTTGGCTCGACCCGGTGGCTCAGCGGCCGACGACCTCGTTGCGCAGCGGCTGATCCCGTACGAACCGGGCGAGGTTGTCGAGGAAGATCTCGCTGACACGCCGGGCCGTGCCGTCACTCGAGGCCGAATTGTGCGGTGAGATGATCACGTTCGGCAGATCCCAGAGTGGATCGTCCGCCGGCAAGGGCTCCGGATCGAAGACGTCGAGACCGGCGCCACCGAGCCGGCCCGCTGCGAGGGCATCGGTGAGCGCCACCTGGTCGACCAGCTCGCCGCGTCCGACGTTGACGAACACCGCATGCGGCGGCATCGCCGCGATCACCTCGGCGCCGAACAGGCCGCGGGTGTCGGGCGTGAGGGGGAGTGCGACCACCACGGCATCGGCGTCTCGGAGCACCTCGGTGAGTTCGGCGAGCGGCCGGACCGGACACGGCTCGTCGCCGTGAGCCGCGCGACGCACCACGACCGGGTCCATGCGAAACGCCGTTGCGAGCCGGACGACCTCCTGCCCGATCGGGCCGTAGCCGACGACCACCACCCGCTGGCCGTCGAGTTCACGGAACGGTGCTGGCGACCACTCGTGGTTCGCCTGCGCCCGCAACCACCCCGGCAGCCCACGGCTGAGCGCCAGCAGATACATCATCACCGTGCCGGCGATCGGCGACGCGCTCGCTCCCGACGACGTGGTGAGACGAACGCCACGATCGAGGAACACCGAGAAGACCGGGCTGTCGACCCCGGCCGACATCGAGTGCAGCCACTGCAGGTTCGGAGCGTCGAGCGCGATCCGCATGAACGGCGCCGCCCGCTCGGGCCAGACGTCGTTCGAGAAGAACGCGACCGTGATGCGCTCGATGTCCTCGGCCGGCACCTCCTCACCGCGACGCAGCGCCACGATCCCGAGATCGGGAGCGGCCGCAGCGATGCGGCCAGCGTTGGCGTCGAGGAAGGTGTCGGTGCAGAACAGTGCCACGCCGTCAGTCTCCTCCGCCGACCGATTGCAGCAGGGGTCAGACCCCTGCTGCAGTCGATCAGGCGGTGAGTTCGGCGACGAACTCGGCGAACACGTCGGCGTACCGCATCGCATCGGCTTCCGTGTGCATCACCGAGATGAGCCACTGCTCGTCGAGACCCGGCGGCAGCAGGATGCCGCGGTTGATCCCGTGCATCCACTGGGCGAACGCCAGGTCGAAGTCGGTGGCCTTGTAGTCGCGGTAGTTGCGCACCGGGTCGACCGACCAGGTGATGCAGCCCTTGGCACCGAACTGCACCGTGTGGGCCGGGATGCCCGAGTCGTCGATGATCTTCTGGCACGCCTGGACCAATTGAGTGTTGAGCGCGATCGCGTGGTTGATCGCATCAGGCGTGCACGCCTCGGTGAGCGTCGCCTTGGCAGCCGCCATCACGAGCGGGTTGCCGTTGTACGTACCGAGGTGCAACACCTCACCCGTGGTGATCAGCTCCATGTACTCGGCCTTGCCACCGAACGCACCGACGGGGAACCCGCCGCCGATCGACTTCGCGAGCGTGATCAGGTCGGGGGTGACACCGAGCTGCTTCGTCGCACCGCCGACGCCGGCGGTGATGCCGGTCTTGACCTCGTCGAAGATCAGGAGGGTGCCGTACTTGGTGCAGATCTCACGAACTGCCTCGAGGTACCCGGGCTCGGGGAGGCAGATGCCGATGTTCTCCATCACCGGCTCGACGATGAAGCAGGCGACGTCGCGATGCTCGAGCGCCCGCTCGAGGGCGGGGGCGTCGTTGTAGGGGATCACGATGACGTCGTCGATCGTGCCCTGGGTGATGCCACCCGACTGCGGGACCGAGTACGGGGCGTCGGCCGGCCCGGCATCGGCGAGCGCCGGCTTGTTCGAGATCATCACCTCGTCGTGGTGGCCGTGGTAGCCGCCCTCGACCTTGACGAGCTTCTCGCGCTTGGTGACGCCGCGGGCCAGACGGATCGCGTCCATCGTGGCCTCGGTGCCCGAGTTGGTCGGCCGCCACATCGGGAAGCCGTAGCGCTGGCCGAGCAGTTCGGCGACCTCCGCGTCGAGCTCGCACGGCGTGACGTAGAGCGTGCCGTCGGAGAGCTGCGCTTCGACGGCGGCGCGAACCGCTGGGTGCATGTGGCCGGCGAACAGCGCGCCGAATCCCATGTCGTAGTCGACGTACTCGTTGTCGTCGACGTCGACCATCCGCGAGCCCGATGCGTGCTTGACGACGATCGGATGCGGGTCGTAGGCCTGGAAGCTCGACGGGACTCCGGCCGGCAGGACCTTGCGGGCGCGCTCGGTGGCGGCCTGGGATCCCTTGGTTCGTTCTGCGTAGATCGCGAGCTCGCGCTCGGTGATCTCTTTCGCCCTGGCGACGAGCTCTGACGTGGTGGTCGAGTCGGTCACGGACATGAGGTATCGGCTCCTGATTGGATTGCGGCCGACGGAGTGTCGCGCCGATCCCAATCGTACGCCGTTCCCCGTTCGGCGCGCTCCCGACCGTCGACGCGGCCGTCGATCCAGCTCGGTTCGGCTTCGGGGCGGCTTCGTCGGTGATGTCGTCCGGAGGTCACAATGAGGACGTCAGCCCCGCCGTCAGGAGACCCCGATGAAGACCGCCGCCACCGAGATGCTCGACATCGAGTTCCCGATCTTCGCCTTCAGCCACTGTCGCGATGTCGTCGCCGCCGTGTCGAAGGCGGGTGGACTCGGCGTGCTCGGCGCCGTCGCCCACTCCCCCGAGCAGCTCGAGATCGATCTGAAGTGGATCGAGGACGAGATCGGCGACCGGCCCTACGGCGTCGACCTCATCGTGCCCGCCAAGTACGCCGGCGACGAGGGCGGCGGTTACACGCTCGACGACATCCGAGCGCTGATTCCCGACACTCACCGCGAGTTCGTCGACGACATCCTGCGCCGCTACGACGTGCCGGAGTTCCCACCCGACGAGGAACGGTCGAGCGGCCGTTCGACCGCTGGACACGGCGGTGTCGCCCCGTTCAGCGCTGCTGCGGCCGGGCCCCAGCTGGAGATCTCGCTCGCCCACAAGACCGCCTTCGTCGCCAACGCGCTCGGTCCGCCACCGCAGTTCCTGATCGACCGGGTCAAGGAGGAAGGGCGCCTGATCGGTGCGCTCGCCGGGCGACCGGTGCACGCTGAGCGCCACCAGGCCGCGGGGGTCGACATCATCATCGCCCAGGGGTCGGAGGCAGGTGGCCACACCGGTGAGATCGGCTCGATGGTGCTGATCCCCGAGATCGTCGACGCGGTCGACATCCCCGTGCTCGGCGCGGGTGGCATCGGACGCGGACGCCAGATGGCCGCAGCGATGGCGCTCGGCGCCCAGGGCGTCTGGTGTGGATCGGTGTGGCTGACCACCGACGAGGCCGAGACGCACCCCGTGGTGAAGCAGAAGTTCCTCGCTGCGACGTCGGCCGACACGATCCGCTCACGATCGCTCACCGGCAAGCACGCCCGCATGCTGAAGTCGGCATGGACCGAGGAGTGGGATCGCCCGGACACCCCCGACCCGCTCGGCATGCCGCTGCAGCCGATCCTCACCAACGAGGCACAGGCCCGGATCAACCGGGCGGCCTACACCCACGGTTCCGGTGCCGAGAAGCTCGCCAACTACTTCGTCGGCCAGATCGTCGGCACGATGAACCAGCCGAAGTCGGCCGGCCAGGTCGTGATGGACATGGTCACCGAGTTCATCGATGCCGTCGAATCCCTCGCGAAGCAACTCGAGTACTGACCGAACCTCCCCCCACCCGACAAACCCCGTTTGCGTTGCATTCCGGGTGGGACGGCCCACCCGGAACTGCACGCAGACGGTCTACTTGGGAGCGAACCGGGTGCCGGCGTCGAGGCGGATCGTGTCGCCGTTGAGCATCGGGTTCTCGATGACGGCGATCGCAAGGCGCGCGTACTCGTCGGGCCGGCCGAGACGCTTGGGGAACGCGGCGTCCTTGGTGAGGTTGGCGGCACGTTCCTCGGTGACGCCTGCGGTGAGACCGGTGGCGAACAGGCTCGGCGCGATCGTGTTGACCCGGATGCCGAGCGAGCCGAGATCGCGTGCCATCGTCAGCGTCATCCCGGCGATGCCCGCCTTCGCGGCGGTGTAGGCGACCTGACCGATCTGACCCTCGAACGCGGCAATCGACGAGGTGTTGATCAGCACACCGCGCTCACCGTCGTCGTTCGGCTCGCCCTCGGCCATGTGCGCTGCACACAGACGGTTGGTGTTGAACGTACCAATCAGGTTGAGATCGATCACGGCGCGGAAGTCGTCGAGGTCGAACGGTCCACCACGTCCCAGCGTGCGCCCCGCCTTGCCGCCACCGGCGGTGTTGACGGCGACGTGCAGCCCGCCGAGGGCGTCGACGGCCTCCTCGATCACGACGGCGATCCCGTCGAAGTCGAGCACGTTCGTCGGGTGCCACGTTCCACCCAGTTGCTCGGCGACCTCGGCGCCGGCCGACTCCTCGCGGTCGAGGATCGCCACCGAGCCTCCGCCGTCAGCGATCCGTTGGGCGGTCGCTCGGGCGAAGCCCGATGCTCCGCCGATGATGATCGCCTTCACTCCCTGGATCTGCATGCCACTGGCCTTCCTTGCTGTCGGTCCCCCGTCCGAACCCATTCGGTCAGGGCAAATCGACCGTACCGACCTGCCCGATCGCGGGCGGCACCGGAAGCGCCTCCGACGAGCTCAGCGTTCGTAGCCAGGGGCGGGTTCGCTGAGCTTGAACGTGACGCCCTGGTCGTCCTCGCAGATCGCCTCTCGACCGGAATCCCAGGCGTTGAGTTCGACGACGGTCCCGCCGGCGACCCGAACCCGTTCGACGGCATCGTCGAAGTCGCGCACGGTGAACCACATCTCGATCTGGCCAGGCTCGGTGTCGCCGAAGGGGTTCTCGGTGGCGCGGAGACCGATCGGCATCTCGGTGTTGGTGACGTGTCGACCACCGTTGTCCTGCGGCACCGTCTCCCAGCCGAGCACGGCGCCGTAGAAGGCGACACCGCGCTCGACATCTGCGGTGGTCAGCGTCATGTAGTACGGCTCCGACGGCGCTCGCCGGGCCGCGATCTCCTCGGCGTCGTGGACCGGGGTGCCGACGTTCCAGCGGTGCCCGAACGGGTCGACGATCCAGGCGCTGCGCGAGCCGTGCGCCTCCTCGATCGGGCGCTGGACCACGGCGCCACCGCGCTCGGCACGCTCGACGAACTGCTCGACGGCGGCGACCTGGATGACGATGCTCACCGACGTCCGTGAGCCGTCGAGGGTGGGTGCGACCACACCGAGCTGTGGGGCTTCGTCGCTGAGGTAGAACACGGCCCCGGCGACGTCGAGTTCGGCGTGGCCGACTCGACCCTCCCACGGGATCACGTTGCCGACGGCAGCGCCGAAATACTCGCGGTACCAGTCGAGTGCTGCGGCACCGTCGTGCACGCAGATGTACGGGGTGATGACCTGGGCCATGGTGGTGTTCCTCTCGGTTCGGGAAGCGGCGGTGATCGCTCTCTTCGTCGTGTCGGTCGTGGTCGCGGGACGGGACGGGAGCCCGATCGTGACCCGGTCGGGTGTGGCACCGAGGGCTCGTTGCACCCGACCACGCAGGCGAGCGGCGAAGACCGGGTCGACGACGCCGTCGGTGATCGCCGTGAGCTGGTCGAAGAGGTCGCTCCGCTCGGTCATGTCACACCTCCTTGCTGTCGTTCGTACACCGTTCGCAACCGCCGTCGGGCTCGAACCAGCAGGGTCTCGGTCGCCTCGACGGTGCGACCGAGGTGCGCGGCGACCTCGGGGACGGGCAGACCGTCGAAGTAACGCAGGGTCAACGCCGATCGGTGGTGCGGTCCGAGCTCGGCCATCACGCCGCCGACGAGGTGCTGGTCGAGTACCGCTTCCCACACGTCGTCACCGGGCCCGGCCCGCTCCTCGGCTGCGTCGGCGACGTCGTCGAGTCGTGCTGATCGCGTACGTCGGGCAGCCCTCCGCCACTCCTCGAGGAGCTTGTGGCGGGCGATGCCGATCAACCAGGCGACCGTGACCTCCTCGACACCTCCTCGGCGGATCTGACCCACGGCAGCGAGGAAGGTGTCGGCCGTGAGATCCTCCGCGACCGCGCGCCGACCGCACCGCGCCCGGAGATACGCGAACACCTCGACGACGGCATGGTCGTAGATCTCCAGCAGCACTGCGCCGTGATCGATCGTCGGTTGCGGCGTCCCCATCACCGACATCATCGTCCGGCGCCCCCGAACTCCGACACCCCCTCGCTCCACCACCCCGTTTGCGCGCAGATCCGGGTGGGACGGGTCACCCAAACCTCGACGCAAACGCATCCGCCCCCCCCGCCACCCCCGTTTGCGCGCAGATCCGGGTGGGACGGGTCACCCAAACCTCGACGCAAACGCAGGTTGACGGGGTGGATGGGGCGGGGGTCACAGGGCTCGACCGTGCTTTTCTCCCCATCTTCCGGCAGCGTGGGGCAGGTGACCACCGAACGAGTCGACATCGCCGTGATCGGCGCCGGCCCCGCGGGGGCGGCGACCGCGATCCGAGCGGCCCGAGCCGGGGCCCGCGTCGTGGTGTTCGAGAAGGGCGCACACGGCCGCGACAAGGTGTGCGGCGACGGTCTCACGCCACGAGCCGTCGGCGCCCTCGACGAGCTGAAGATCCCGCTCGACGACGCCCACTACATCAAGGGCCTGCGCATGATCGCCGGCAAGCAGGTGCGCGAGCTCGACTGGCCCACCACCGATCGCTTCCCGAACCACGGCGCGGTGTGGCCACGCCGTCGGCTCGACACGGCGCTGATGGACGCCGCCGAGGAGGCCGGAGCCGAGCTCGTCTACGAGACCGAGGCGGCCCCGGTGATCGACAACGGTCGTGTCACCGGCGTGGTGGCCGATGGCCGCACCATCGAGGCCGGACTCACGGTGGTCGCAGCCGGCGCACAGGGTGCTGTCGCTCGGATGCTCGGCGCCGAACGTGTTCCCGACGAACCGTTCGGGCTCGCCATCCGTACCTACGCCGCCACCCCGCGCCACGCCGACGTGCACCTGGAGGCGTGCCTCTCGTTGAAGGACGACCAGGGCACGGCCATCCCCGGCTACGGCTGGATGTTCCCTGCGGGCGACGGCACCGTCAACATCGGCGTCGGCGCGCTGTCGACGATGAAGGGCTTCAAGAAGCTCAACCTCAACACCCTGCTCGAGGCCTACCGACACCTGGTCCGAGACGCCTGGGACCTCGGCCCCAACCTCGAGCGACCGCGTGCGTGGCGCCTCCCCATGTCGGCCCAGCGGCGACATGGAACCGGATGGGTTGCCATCGGCGACGCCGCCGGCTTCGTCAACCCGATGAATGGTGAGGGCATCGACTACGGCCTCGAGTCGGGGATGCTCGCGGCCGACCTCTTCATCGAGGATCCGGCCACCGCGCCCGAGCGGTACGACCAACTCGTCGGTGAACGCTTCGACGCCTTCCTGCGCACCGGACGACGGTTCTCGTTCCTGATCGGTCATCCGTGGATCCTCAAGCCGGGCCTACGTCTGTCGGTCAGCACCGATGCAATCGCCAACATCACGCTCGCGGTGATGGGCAACCTGGTCGACAACACCACGCCCGGCGCCGCCGGCCGGGTGATGACGCTCGCCGACAAGACGCTCGGCCTCGCCGATCCGATCCTGCGCAGGACCCGCGCCGCTGCCTGACCGCATCCTGCGACGTTCTGCGTCAGCAACGATGTGCGATTCGCAGCTGTCTGCCGACGCTGACCACGAGCGATGACAGGTTCGACGTTCAGCGTCAGCAACTACTCGTGAATCGCAGACTCGTGCTGACGCTGAGTGCTCGGGCGCATCGTGATCCGGGTCAGCGACCGAGCGCCGCCAGCACGGGTGCGAACTCGTCGAGTTCACGTACGGCGAAGTAGTTGATGCCCCACCGTTCGTTGCAGGTCACCATCTGGTCCACGATCTCGTCGACCGTGCCGACCAGCAGGTACGGCGTCTCCGCGGCATCGTCCATCGTCAGCCCGTCGACGCGTTCGCAGATCTTCGCCAGCGCCGCGTCGCGGTCGTCGGTGAGCTGGACCACCTGCACCAGCGCGTTGAGTTCGAGATCGTCGTACCGGTCACCGGCGCCGTCTCGAATCTGGCGGAGTTGGTCCTCGAGACGGCTGCGGCGCCAGTCGACGTCATGACGGTGCCCGTCGGCGTGCGTCCGTCCGAGGCCCTGCAGCCCGATGATGTCGGCGTGCGCGCCGGCATGGCCGAGCAGCGATGCCCCATTGCCACCGACGAGGATCGGGAGGTGATCCTGGGTGGAACGACGGACCTGTGCCCGGGCGATCCGGTAGTGCTCGCCGGCATGATCGACGGTGTCCCCGTCCAGCAACGCTCGGAGCAGCTCGACGCTGTCGCGCAATCGCTGCTTGCGAATCGCCGCGCTCGACCGCTCGATCCCGGTTGCTGCGTACTCCTGCGGGGTGTGCCCGGCACCGAGGCCGAGCTCGAAACGACCGTTCGAGATCGCATCGATGGTGGCGACCTCCCAGGCCAGCTGTACCGGGTTGCGCATGTCGTTGTTGAGCACGAGCGTGCCCAGACGAATCGTGCTCGTGGCGGCCGCGATCGCCGCCAACATCGGCATCGGCGCCGTCTCCGGGCCGACGTGGTCGGCCGCCAGCACGATGTCGAAACCGAGCTCCTCGGCGCGTCGGGCGACATCGATCGGCGACTCGTCCCCCCGCCCGGAGAGCTGGTGACCGATGCGAAGGGGCCTCGTCACGACGTCAGCTCAGTCGATGTCCTGGTGCGAGAGGCGCCACGACGCCAAGGCGAGAGCGGCGACGGCGACCACGATCGGCACGACGACACCCGTGGCGATCGAGTAGTCGGCCAGGTCGAGGTCGGCGCCGGTGCGCTCGACGAGGATCGACCGCGTGTAGGCGCGCATGGCCACCCGGGCGACACCCGGCCCGGCCTGGGCGATGAACCCCTCCCAGATCAGGATGTAGGCGAGACCCCACACGATGAACCGTTTCAGCCACACACCGAACAGCGTGAAGATGCCGACGTAGACGACCAGACCGACGGCCGTCGCCAGGACGGTCGCGCCGACGATCCCGTTGCCTGCACCGGTCAGGACCGCAGCGGCCACGATCGACACGAGCGTGATCGGCGCTGCGAGTGTGGTCGCGGCGAGCGCCGCGCCGACCACGATCGGCCAACGGTCCATCGGTCGCAGCCACAGGTAGACGAGCGTCTTGTCCTCGCGGAGATCGCCGATCGCGGCCCCGGCGAACACCAGCGACACGATCGGCAGCACCAGGCCGAGGCCGACGCTGGCAACCAGTCTCACGGCGTCGTCGAGCGAGGCATCCGACGTTCCGAGCGCCCACCCCGACAGGGGGGCAACGAGCGCGAGCAGTGTGAGGCCGATGATGCGACCGCGGCTGGTCAACTGCCGCAACACCACTCGGTACGAGAGAACGATCGCCGTTCCGGCAGCGACGTGACGGGCCGGACGGTCCTGCGAGAGCGTGCTCCGCTCGGTCATCGTCCCTCCACCAGGTAGCGGAACACCGATTCGAGGTCGTCGTCGAGCGGGCTCACCTCGGTGAGCCGAACGCCGAGCTCGACGCTGATGGCGGCGACCTGCCGACCGAACGCGTCGACGTCGAGGGTGTCGACCATCACGTTGCGGTCGTCGATCGAGAGCCCGCTCACCAGGCCCCGCTCGACCAGCGCGGTGGCGAGGCGCCGTGGGTCGGACGCGCCGACGCGGATCCGGTGCGCACGATCGTCCATCAGCTCACGCAGGTCCCGGTAGTCGCCGCTCGCCACCAGCCGGCCCTGTGCGATCACGAGCACACGTGACCCGAGCTTGGCGACCTCGTCGAGCACGTGGCTCGACACGAGCACGCACCGTCCCTCGTCGCCGAGCCGGTGGAACAACTCGATCATGTGACGGCGCTGCACCGGATCGAGGCCGGTGAGCGGCTCGTCGAGGATCAGCACCTCCGGATCGTTGACCAGAGCTGCTGCCACCTTGACCCGCTGGCGCATGCCCTTGGAGAACTGACCGACCGGTTTGGGCCCGACGTCGGCGAGGTCGACCGCCGTGAGCGCCTCGTGCGCTGCCTGCTCCGGGTTCGGCACGTCGTGGGTTCGTGCGGCGAACTCGAGGAACGACCCGGCGCTCAGGTGATCGAACAGCGCATCCTGCTGCGGCACCAGCGACACGCGGCCCCGCACGTCGCGTTCGTGTCGCGGATCGAAGCCCAGCACGTCGACCGCACCGCGCGACGGCGGCGTCAGCCCGCAGAGCATGCGGAAAAGCGTCGACTTGCCCGCCCCGTTGGGACCGAGCAGCGCGGTGACCCCGTCGTCGATCGCGAACGTGACATCGCTGACCGCGACCACCGAGCCGAAGAACTTGGACACCTCGTTGACGGCGATCATGCCCCGCACCGGAGCAGGCCGTGCACCGGTGGTCGCCTGTGTCGCGGCGACCGGCGGCGGAAGTGCCGACGACGGTGGTGGCAGTTCGCTCATCGCGCGATCACCAGCTTCGAGTACCGCCACCAGACGACTGCGAGCCCGCCGAGCGTCCACACGGCGTTGCTGAGCAGCACGCTCCACGTCGACAGTTCCGGGAAGTTGCCCGGTTGGTCGAAGATCCGGAAGACCAGCTCGAACGGCATGGACGAGATGTCGATCAGCCGCCACGACGGCGACAGCTCGGCGCCGTCGACGAGCGCCGCCGCGAGGATCGGCGAGGCGAGCACGAGCAGCACGATCCCGATCGCCGCGAAGGCGCGGCGGTCGGTGAGGCTCGAGGCCGCCATCGACACCGCGGCGAGGGCAGCCGAGATCGCGGCGCCGGACAACACGATCCGGAAGAGCGTGAACAGCCAGCCGTCGATGCCATCGGGGCCGGCGCCCTCGACCGTGTAGCCGATCAGGAGCAGGACCGGGGGCCCCAACGTGACGAGACCGAGCGTGCTGATCACGGCGATGGCCTTCGCGGTCAGGTAGGTGCCCCGGTCGAGCGGGGTCGACAGGTACATCGCCAGCATCCCGTTGCGACGATCCGACACGAGCACCTCGGGCGCAACCAGTGCCGAGAACAGCACGATCGCCAAAATGATGAAGCCGTAGTAGCCGGGGTAGTCGGCGACCTCCTCCGGCTCGAGGATGTCGCCGGGAATCAGCACGGCGATCCCCACGAACACGACCGCCGGCAGGTAGGCGATCACGACCGCGATCACCGGGAAGATCTTGGTGCGAGCCGGTCGACCGAGGCCGAGCGTGGCCCGGATGCTCTCCCAGCTGACGGAGCGGATCGCGCCGGCCACGCCGGACCGGCGGCCCTCGTAGCGCTGGAAGCCCCGCTCGACGATCTGTGCGTCACCGCGACCGTTCATGCCGCGCCTCCCTCATCCGGGCCTCCGGCGGCGGGGCCGGCGAAGATGTCGTCGAGTGTGCGGCGGTGTTGGCCGAGCCGTCGTATGCGGGCGCCGGCCTGGGCCACCGATCGAGCCGCGAGTTCGAAGAGTTCGTCGTCGGTCAGGCCGACCACCGACAGCACCGGCCCGGAACGCCGGACGCCTGCGCCCCCTGCCACCAGCAGAGTGACGACGTCGTCGATCGACGTCGGACGATCGGGCACCTCCACCAGCTCCAGCTCGATGCCCCCCGACGCGCCGGCGAGCTCGGTCATCGACCCCTGCGCGACGAGTCGTCCCTCCGCGAGCGCGACGACGTGGTCGCAGACCCGTTCGACCTCCTCGAGGACGTGCGAGGAGAGCATCACGTCGATCCCGAAGTCGCGGTTGACCTGGACGATGATGTTCAGCATCTCGTCGCGCTGCACGGGGTCGAGGCCGTCGGTCGGCTCGTCGAGCACGATCAGTCGCGGGTCGGCTGCGATCGCCTGGGCCAACTTCACGCGCTGACGTTGGCCCGTCGACATCGTGCCGAGCGCCCGGAACCGTTCCTCACCGAGGCCGACGAGATACAGCGAATCGCTCGCACGACTGCGCGCCTCGTCTCGCGGGAGCCCTTTCACCTCCGCGAGATGCCGCACGAAGTCGTACGCACGCAGATCGTCGGGGAACACGTTGCGCTCGGGGCCGTAGCCGATCAACGCGCGAAGCTCGGGCCCGTTCGAGTCCGGGTCGAGGCCGAGCACCGAGATCGATCCCGCCGTCGGCTTCAGCAGGCCGAGCACCAACGAGATCAGCGTGGTCTTACCGGCGCCGTTCGCCCCGACCAGGCCCGTGACACCGCCCGGGATCGACACGTCGAGGACATCGAGGGCGCGAGTCGACGGGAACTGCATGACGAGCCCCCGGGTCTCGATGATCGCCGTCACGATCGTCGAGTCTCGCAGCTTCCGACGGCTTCCCGTGGGGCATCGCCGGATTCGTCCTGGCTAGCGTCGTGCCATGAGCGTCGTCCACCTTCCTGCCGCCGCCCCCGTCGACGAGATCCACGACGTGCTGCGACGCGACGGGGCGCTGATCATCGACGACCTCGCCGATGCGGAGCTGATCGACCGGATCATGTCCGAGATGGCGCCGTGGATCGAGGCCACGCCGCCCGGCAGCGACGACTTCTCCGGCCGCGCCACGAAACGCACCGGGGCCTTGATCGCCCGCTCGCCATCGAGCCACGAACTGATTCGACATCCGATGATCCTCGAGGTGACGGCCAAGCTGCTCGACCGGGCGCAGAGCTACCAACTCCACCTCACCCAGGTGATCTCGATCGGTCCCGACTCGCCCGCCCAGTCGATCCACCGCGACCAGTGGGCATTCGACTTCTTCGAGTTCCCGAGCGACTACCACGTGCAGTGCAACACGATCTGGGCGATGACCGACTTCACCGAGGCGAACGGCGCCACCCGACTGATACCCGGCAGCCAGGACCTGCCGAACAGCTTCGAGCACACGATCGACGAGACCGTTCCCGCCGAGATGTCGAAGGGATCGTGTCTGCTCTACACCGGCAAGGTGTACCACGGCGGCGGAGCGAACACGTCCGACGAGACACGGGCAGGGCTCAACATCACCTACGACGTCGGGTGGCTGCGCCAGGAGGAGAACCAGTACCTGTCGGTGCCCAGCGAGATCGCCGAGACCCTGCCCGACGACCTGCTCCGGTTGATGGGCTACCGGATCGGCGCGTATGCGCTCGGGTACATCGACGACGTTCGCGATCCGATCGAGGCGATACGCGGGACGAGCGGGGCGATGTCGTTCGGCACCGTCACCCATTGACCCGTCTCGAACGATTGCTGCTCGCTGCCACCGTCGAGCACGAGGGCAGTGCCCTCACGCGGGGAGCGGCGGATCGGGACGAACAAGTCCTGAGCGACGGTGCGGGTCCGAGGGGTGGGTGCTCCGGTCACCATGGGCACCGATCCGGCGGATCGACGGCTCCTCAGTTCATCGCGAAGGGCGCGTCGGCGGCCCGGGCCGGCACGTCACCTGCAAGCAGCTTGCGGAGTTGCCCCGGGGGCCAGTCGCGGGCCCACCCGATGAAGTCCGGAAGCGAGATCGGCCGGCAGATGTAATAGCCCTGCACCTCGTCGCAGCCGAGGTCGATCACCGCGTTGAGCGCGTCCTCGTCCTCCACGCCCTCCGCAACGGTCGTGAGTCCGAGGTCGGCAGCGAGGTTGATCGACGCACGCACGATCGCTGCGGCGCTGGTGTCCGTGGTCAGACGACCGACGAAGTTCCGGTCGATCTTGAGTTCGTCGACCGGAAGCCGGTGCAAGTGTTGCAGTGACGAGTAGCCGGTTCCGAAGTCGTCGATCGAGATGTGCAGTCCGAGATCTCGCAGATCATGAAGCATCGCAACGCTGGTGTCGAAGTCGACGATCATCGCGTCTTCGGTGACCTCGAGCTGGAGATCACACGGCTCGACCCCCATCTCTGCGAGCATCGTCACCATGTCGTCGAGGAGTGCACGATCGAGCAGATCTCGCGGCGTGAGGTTCACGGCAACCGGCACATCGAAGCCTGCGGCGCGCATGGCAACCGATGCTTCCGCAGCGCGGCGCATGACGAGGCGGGTCAGCTTGCCGATCAGGCCCGCCTGAACGATGAGCGGGACGAACTCGGCAGGCGAGATCGAGCCGTGCAACGGATGGGTCCATCGAACGAGAGCTTCCACACCGGTGATCTGCCCGTCGCGGAGAGCGACCTTGGGCTGGAAGTGGACGCAGAACTCCTCGTCCTCCAACGCCGAACTGACGGACATGTAGAGGTCGAGTCGACGTGGGGCGTCGGCATCGAGTTCGGGTGTGTACCAGACGACCCCGAGTTGATTCCGTTTCGCTTCGTACATTGCGGTGTCGGCCCGGTGCAGCAGGCCGGCGCTGTCACCGCCCTGGTCCGGCCACTGCACCACTCCCACGCTCGCCCCGACCTCGAAGGTCAAGCCCTCGAGCTCCACCTTGGCCGTCAGCCGACGATGGACGTCGTCGATACGCCGAGTCATTTCGGCCGGGTCGTCCGGATCGACACGGCCGAGCAGCAGCGCGAATTCGTCGCCACCGAATCGGGCGACCATGTCGGTGCGACGGGCAACGGCCCGCAGACGATCGGCAATCTCGATCAGGAGTCGATCGCCGGTCTCATGACCGAGGGAGTCGTTGATCTCCTTGAACCGGTCGAGGTCGACCATCACCACCGCGCCACTCTTCTCCGGGGAGGTGAGTTCGGCCGTCAGCGCGATCTCGAAGCTCATCCGGTTCGCCAGACCGGTCAATGCGTCGCAGCTCGCCTGCGCTTCCAGGCGCTTGACGAGGTGGTCATTCGACAGTCGGGCGCTGAGTGTGTTCGCCAGCGATACGAACAGGCGGAACTCATCGCCGTTGAAGTCGCTGCGCATCCCGAGCCGGTCACTGACGAACAGCACGCCCATCTCGCCCGCCTCACCGAGCACTCGCACCGCGAGCACGGTGTTCGCCTCGAGCTCATGCAGTACACGCCGGGCCACGCTGCTCGGGTCGTCGACCGTCAGCAAGGTGACCTGTCCACTCTCGAGAACCTCGAGGAAGAGTTCTGCGATCGGCTCGGGCTCGAGGTCGTAGAACGCATCATCGACGATCATCCGGAGGAACGATGCGCTCCCGTCACCGCCCTTCACGAGCAGGCCGGCCGACGTCGAGCGCATGATCTTGGTCAGCTCCACCAGCGCCAGGTCCAGCGTGCGCTGACCGGGCTCGTTGGTGATCACCCGGGTGAAGGTGTGCAGCTGTTGGAGGTCACGGTACCGCTGTGAGATCCTGCCCGTGTTCTGGAGCAGCGCGGAAACACCGAGCAACGGGACCAATGCGTACAGGGCCATCCACGGGCTGGTCAGTGACGCCGCGACCGCCGTCACGGTGAACGTACCCGCCAGACATGCGAGGATTTGAGATCGTCCGAAGTCAGCGAACAGTTTCGGCCGCAGCTTTCCATCGTCCAGCATGATCACGAGGGGCACCGCAATGATGCTCAACACCTCGACGATCAGGATCGCTCCGAGCGGCACCAGCCACTCGAGCGCGATCTGGGGAGGTTCCGGGCCGATGACCGAGCGAACGATCCACGCAGCGAACGCGGCCTGGCAGAAGAACAGGCACGCGTTCCAGATCACCTTGACCCAGTCGGAGCCGCGAACCCATCGCAGAACCGGGACCGTCCCGAGCACGTAGGCGACGGCCAGCAGCGCTGGACTCGAGTACAGCAAGCCGAACATGAGCGGGATGGCGCTGAGGGACAGCGAACGTGATTCCTTGCGGATCTCCACGTGTAGGGCGGTTGCCTCACACACCCCGAATGCGACGACGAGCGCGAGGAACGGCAATGTCCAGCGTGTGTGGGGCAGGGTCGTTGCGTACGGCGTCAGGGCGAGGAGCGTTGCGCCCAGAGCAGCGAGGAGGGCTGCGTACGTCAGCACACGTGTTGCGGGACGAGCCGCCTCGAGTACGCGCATGAGCAGCGTCGGCGCAACAACCTCCGTGTGCTCGCCCGGACCGTCCAAGCCTTCCGCTCTCGAACTCATTGTTCTCACATCGGCACGTGTGGGCCGTGACGTGAGCCGTTGATGGTCACAGCGTGATCTGGCCGACCTGGACTCACGTCCAGCTGTTCCCGAACCGACAGTTGCGGGCCCAGTCGAGGGCTCCGACCAGGGCGAGCGAGCCGAGCCCGGTCGCGGGCTGAACACGTGACGACAACGTGCGATCCGGACGATTCGAAGCAGCGGACACGTCCGCCGGGCCGTCCCCCCGCAGTGTGTCGTTGCGCTCGTTGTGGATCGCGCTTGTCGTCACGTCGAGCCAACTCACGACCATGCTCCCGTCGCCCAGTCGAGACCGGACCACGACGCACCCGACCAACTCGCACCCGACCAGGAGGCCCCCGACCACGACGCACCCGACCACGACGCACCCGACCACGACGCACCCGACCACGACGCACCCGACCACGACGCACCCGACCAGACACCGCCGGACCAACTCGCGCCGGACCAACTCGCGCCGGACCACGAGGCCCCGCTCCAGGTCCCGCCCGACCAGGACGCGCCGTTCCAGCCGCCGCCCGACCATGACGCTCCATTCGGCACGGCGACAACACCGGTGCCATCACCCGGGAACGCCGCTGGATACGACTGTGGCTGCGCCTTTGCTGCGACCTTGATCGCCCGCGCTGCTTCCTTCGGACTGAGCTTGCCGTTGCCGTCGATGGACGCGTCCACGTCCTTCAGGTCGATCGAGGTCTCCTCGAACAAGAACTTGACCTGATCGTTGTTGAGCTCGGGGTACCGAGACAGCAACGCAGCTGCGAACCCGCTGACGACTGCAGCGGATTGCGACGTCCCGGATCCCAGGAAGTACGTGCCGTTCACCACTGCGCTGGGGTACATCTGATCCAGCATCGAACCCGGCACCCGGAAGCTCATGATCGAGCGGCCCGGCGCGACGAGATCCGGTGAGCGATAGACGTTGCCGCCAGAACTCCACGGGGCGATCCAATCCTGCGCACCCGACGAGTCGTACGACTCGTGTGCCCCGACGGCAATCACGTACGGCGACACGGCCGGGCTGTCGATACCACCGAACTCGTTGCCCCGGTTGCCCGTCGCTGCCACCACCACGATGCCGGCGGCCCAGGCCCGCTCCACGGCGGCCGACAGCGGATCGCCCTGGTTCGTCTTCACGCCTGGCACGCCGAGCGAGAGGTTCAGAACCCGGATGTTCAGCCCGTTGTCGTTCTTGTGCTCGACGACCCAGTCGATCCCGGCGATCACCTGTTCGATACTGGTCTCGCCCGTCGCACCGGCCACCTTCACGCTGACGACACGGCTCGAGGGAGCGATACCCCCGACCTCGGCGCCGTCGTCGCCATTGATGATCCCGGCGAGGTGCGTACCGTGACCGTAGGTGTCCATCCCGGCCAGGTTGTCGAAACCGCCTTCGTTCGACAGATCCGGCCCGTAGAGGATCTTGCCCGGTTGATCGAGTCCGTGCACCGGAGTCACACCCGAATCGACCAGCGCCACGTCGATGCCCTGGCCGAACGCTTTCTTGCCGGCGTACTCGCTCTTCGACTTCTCGGTGACGATTCGCATCGGCACCGGAGACCCGGGCTTCACCGCCATCGCCAGGGTGACGGGCCCGGGGTCGACCACCGGCGACGGCCTGACATCCGACGACACCCCGGTCCCACCGACCAACAGCGCCATCGCCGTCAACAGCCCCGCGGTCAACCCGCGAGGTCCCCACATCGATCTCTTCGTGATCATGTCCGCCATCTGCTTCTCCACTTCCTGGACGAATTCCGCAACATCGTCGGCGCAAGCATCCATGCAGGGCGGCCGAGGTACAACTCAAGATGTGCTCAGTGCCGCATCGTGGTTCGGTCAAACCTCGCTCCGTGTCTCGCGCTGACCGCCGAGGAACGACAGCGCCGCCTCAGCCGATCACCGCACCAGCGCCGAGCACTCACCTCGAGCCGGCCACCACTCGGCGCGTTCGCCGACCACGTGGAGCACCATGCCCGACTCGCGGCGGAGAGAATCTTGACGCTCGGATTCAGCGCGACATCGGTGCGCTCGGGCGGGTGCCGGTCCGGTTCAGGCGTCGACGAGTTGCTGGTCGCGCTCGGCTTGTTCGCGCTGTTCTTCCTCGTGGGCGAGGGCGATCGCACTGGTGTGCGTGCCGCCTTCGACGTTGAGGGTCGGAAGGATGCGGTCGAGCCACCTCGGCAGCCACCAGTTCCGGGCGCCGAGCAGTTCCATCGTGGCGGGTACGAGCAGCATGCGGACGAACGTCGCATCGAGGAAGACGGCCGAGGCAAGGCCCAGGCCGAACATCTTGATGATGCGGTTGTCCTCGAGCACGAAGCCGGCGAAGACGACGATCATGATCGCTGCGGCGGCGGTGATGACCCGGGCCGTCGCCGCGAGACCATCGGCCACCGAACCCTTCGGGTCACCGGTGCGGTCGAACTCCTCCTTGACGCGTGACAGCAGGAAGACCTCGTAGTCCATCGAGAGTCCGAAGACGATCGCGAACATCATCATCGGCAGGAACGGCTCGATCGGCCCGCCGGCGGTGTTGAACAGCGATGCGCCCCACCCCCAGCCGAACACGGCGACCACGATGCCGTAGGCGCCGCCGATCGAGAGCATGTTCATGATCACCGCCTTGAGCGGCACCAGCACCGAACGGAACACCATCATCAACAGCAGGAACGACAGCGACAGCACGGCGACGAAGAAGATCGGAATCCGCTTCGCGAGATACGAACTGAAGTCGATGTTCGCTGCAACCGCTCCGGACACGTTGACGACCACGTCGGTCCCGTCGGTGAGCTGCGGGACGACGTCGTCGCGCAGGTCGTTCACGAGGTTGGCGGTCGCTTCGTCCTGCGGCCCCGTCGTGGGGGTGAGCCTGATGATCGCGGCTTTGGCAGTCGCAGGGTCGCCGGTGTTCGGGAGCGGACCGACGACATCGGCAACTCCCTCGGTTGCCTGCAGGGTCGCGGAGAGCTCGGCGAGTACCTGGAGGTCCTGCGGCGACGAAACCTCTGCGGTCAACAACAGCGGGCCGTTGGTGCCGGGCCCGAACGCCTCGCTGGTGAGGTCGTAGGCCTGGCGCGTCGTGGTGTTCTCGGCGAAGTTGCTCTCGTCGGAGAACCCGAGGCGGAGACCGAGGACCGGGACCGATAACAACAGCAGGAACAGCGTGGTGGCGATCGCGATCGGCCACGGGCGGTGCTGCACGAAGCGGCTCCACTTGTACGCCCAGGTCTTGCGCAGCGGCTTCTCCTTGCGCGGCGGCAGCTCCTTGCGCAACGGCGCAACGGCGAACGACGCGAGCATCACGATGACAGCGAGCGGCAGGCCGATCAGCAACGGCTGGATGCTGAGCCCCACGCCGACCAGCGCCAACGCCACCAACCCGGCCGCGATCACACCGCGCCAGCGCGACACCTCGACCTTGCGCTGGGCGAAGCCGAGCAGCGCCGGGAGCAGGGTGACCGAGGCGATCATCGTGACGAGCACGGTGACCGCGGCACCGGTCGCCAGGCCGTTGATGAACGACAAGCCCATGATGAACATGCCGAGCAGCGAGATCACCACGGTGAAGCCGGCGAACACGACGGCGCGTCCGGCGGTGTCGAGCGCGACGACCGTCGACTGCTCGGGGTCGAGGCCCGCCTTGAGCCCCTCTCGGTAGCGGGTGACGATGAACAGCGCGTAGTCGATACCGACGCCGATGCCGATCATCGCACCGAGCGTCACGGCGAAATCGGGCACCGAGATCACGTTGGACAGCAGTGTGATCAGGCCGGCACCGATGCCGACACCGAACAGCGCCACGCTGATCGGCAGGCCCATCGCGAGGACGGAACCGAACGCCAGGATCAGGATGATGATGGCGAAGCCGAGACCGATCAGTTCGGACTCCGGCGGCTCGAACTCGCCGAGCGCCTGGCCGCCGATCTCGACCTGGAGGCCCTCGACGTCGGTCGGCTTCAGGTCGGCGATCTCGGCGCCGATCTCACCCGACTGGGTCTCGCTGAGGTTCTCGGCCAGATCGACCTGGGCGTAGGCGACCTGCCCGGCGAGCGGGCCCTCGGTGGCGGTCAGGCCCAGCGCGGTGCCCGCGGGTGAGAAGGGGCTGGTCAGGGTGACGCCCTCGATGGCGGCGACTTCGTCGAACAGCTCGGTCATGGCAGCCACGACTTCGGGATCGTCGACACCCTGGTCGGCACGGAAGATGATCGTTCCGGAGCGGCCACTGCCGGCGCCACCGAAGTACTGATCGAGCGTGTCGAACCCGCTCTTCGACTCCGAGTCGGGGATCGAGAAGGAACTGTCGCTCGATGCACCGATCGCGCCGACGAGCACGAACACCGTGACGAGCGCCGTCACCCAGGCGCCGAGCACCAACCACCGCTGGCGGAAGCCGAAGCGGCCCAGCTTGCCCCATGCCGAGTCGGGGACCTCGATGGAAACGTGAGGAGCGCCGTGCGCCGGCTCGTACGGGCGGTCGGCATCATCGGGCTGGCCCGACGCGTCCTGGGGGGAGGTGGACGTCATGTTCATTGTTGGACATTCTGTCCAGTAGAATGTGCAATCACAAGCACACTCTCGGTGACGTGTCCGACGACACACCGCGTGGCGCGCCGTGATGACGATCGTCACGACCCGGCGTCACGAACGCACCACCGAGGTGGCGGACCCCCGATGACCACGACGAACCTCACCTCTCCCCGGCCCGACGACCCACGCGTCGAACGCACCCGTACCGCGGTGATCGAGGCGGCGGCGGAGTTGATGATGCACGACGGCCCGGGTGCGATCACCCACGGCAACGTGGCCACCGCGGCGAACGTGAGCCGCACGACCGTCTACGCCCACTGGCCGACCCGTGAGGACCTCCTGCGTGCGACCATCGACTCGATCCGGCGCCACAAGCCCGACGTCGACATGCTGTCGGGATCGCTGCGCACCGATCTCGCGATCGTGTTCGACCCGCTCGTCACCGACCTCCTCGACGAGCAGCGGGCACCGATGATCGCCAACATGATGGAGCGAGCGCTGCACGACCCCGAGGTGATCGCCGTCCGCGACGAGTTCCTCACCGAGTTCCGAACGGTGTTCACCCGGATCATCGACACCGCGATCTCCGCCGGCGAACTGCGACCCGACGTCGAACCGGAGTCGAGCATGGCCTCGATCGTCGGGAGCTTCCTGTTCCTGCGCTTCATGTCGAGCGAGGTGTTCGATGCCGCCCGCGCCGATCGGGTCATCGACGACTTCGTCCGCCTCCACGCCCCCCGTTGAGCCGCGCGACCGCAGGAGCGACCGGCCGACGAGGTGATCGAGGTCAGGCGTCTCGGCGGGCGATCAACTGCTCGACCGAGGCAAGGTCGTACGGGTGGCCGACCATCACGATGAGGTGGGTCGCCCCTGCCTCGAGGAAGGCATCGACGTTGCCGACGTCCTCGGGTGAGATCGCCACCGTCCGCTCGATCTCCGAGGGATCGCGACCGATCTCGGCACACCAGTTGTCGAGCACGGCGTTCTTGTGGGCGAACGTCTCCGGAGGACCGAAGGAGTTCCACGCGTCGGCGTGCTCGGCGGTCAGCTTCAGGGTGACCTTCTCGCCGGAGCCGCCGACGAGGATCGGGAGCTCGCCGATCGGCGCCGGGTTGAGCGAGGCGAGCCGCGCCTTCAGGCGAGGCAGGTCGTCGCCGAGCTTGCGGAGCCGCCCGATCGCCGTGCCGAAGTCGTAGCCGTACTCGGTGTAGTCGCGCTCGAACCAGCCCGAACCGATCCCGAGGTACATGCGCCCGCCGGAGACGTGGTCGGCGGTGCGCGCCATGTCGGCGAGCAACTCCGGGTTGCGGTAGCTGTTGCAGGTGACGAGCATGCCGAGCTTGGCGCGCTCGGTGTCGGCCGCCATCGCCGTCAGGAGCGTCCACCCCTCGAAGTGCGCAGCCGCCGGATCGCCGTAGAGCGGGAAGAAGTGGTCCCACGTCCAGATCGAGTCGACACCCACCGACTCGGCTCGTCGCCACCCGTCACGGATCTCGACGTAGGAGGTCTGCTGAGGATGGAGTTGGACACCGACCTGGAAGCTCATGGGATCCAGTGTCTCATCGACGGCGGACGATCACACTTCCGACCGAGTATCCCGCGCCGAACGAACAGATCACGCCGAGGTCACCGGGCCCGAGGTCGTCGCGGTGCAGATGGAAGGCGATCACCGAGCCGGCGGAGCTCGTGTTGGCGTACTCGTCGAGGATCACCGGCGCCTCGTCGTCGCCGGGCAGTCGTCCGAGCACGCCCTTCGCGATCAACTGGTTCATCTTGAGGTTGGCCTGGTGCAACCACAAGCGACGGACGTCGTCGGCCTCGAGATCGAGCGCGGCGAGATGTGTGGAGATGTGCTCGGCGACCATCGGACACACCTCGCGGAACACCAATTGGCCGTTCTGTCTGAACACCACCTCGTGCGGATCGCGTTCGACGACCTCGGACGTGTTGAGGAAGCCGAAGTCGTTGCGGATGTTGTTGGAGAACTTCGTCGCCAGCTTGGTTCCCAGCACCTCCCACGACGTCGACGCGACCGCATCGTCGGCGCGCTCGAGCACCAACGCGGTGCAGGCGTCGCCGAAGATGAAGTGGAAGTCGCGGAGTTCGAAGTTGTTGTGCCCGGACGTGATCTCGGGATTGACCACGACGACGCAGTTCGCGCTGCCGTTGCGCAACGCGTCGACCGCAGCCTGGATCGAGAACGTCGCCGACGAGCATGCGACGTTCATGTCGTACCCCCAGCCGGACGCACCGAGGGCGTCCTGGATCTCGATCGCCACGGCGGGGTAGGCGCGCTGGAGGTTCGAGCACCCGACGATCACCGCGTCGACATCGGATGGCGAGCGGCCGGCCTGTACGAGCGCCTCGTGGATGGCGGACAACGACATCTCTGCCTGGATGCCGAGTTCGTCCTCGGAGCGGGTCTCGAGCCGCGGCCGCATCCGGGCCGGGTCGAGCACGCCCGACTTCTCCATCACGTGGCGCGACCGGATGCCTGACGCCTTGACGATGAACTCCTCGTCGGGCAGCGGACGCTCGGTCAGTTCGCCGGTGGCGATCTCCTCGGCGTGTTCGGCGTTCCACTTCAGCACCGACTCGGTCAGCGACGCCGCGAGCTCCGCGTTGCTGATCGACTCCGGTGGTGTGAACAACCCCGTTCCGGTGATCGAGACGGCGGGCAGGTCGACGATTGGCATGTCGCCGACGCTAACGAACTCAGCCCACCCAGGTCCGCACGAGGGACCGCAGCGCGTCGACTCCGTCGCCCTTGGACGCGCTCACCCACACGATGTCGCCCTGGTCGAGTTGGCAACCGGAAGCGAGTTCCTTCTTGCGCGTGGCGCGCTTCGACGACTTCACCTTGTCGAACTTCGTGGCGACCACCGTGTGGGGCACGCCGTTGTAGCGGAGCCAATCGAGCATCTGGGCGTCGAGCGTGGTCGGTCCGATCGCGCCGTCGACGAGCACGAACACCATTGCCAGGTTCTCCCGGTCGAGGAGATACCCCTCGATCATCTCGGGCCAGTCACGCTTCACGTTCTTCGCCGCCTTGGCGAAGCCGTAGCCGGGCAGATCGACCATCGTGCCCGGCTCCGGGCGGGCGCTGGCGACCTCGAACAGGTTGATCAACTGCGTGCGGCCAGGAGTGTTGGAGACACGCGCCAACTGCTTGCGATTGGCGAGCGCGTTGACCAGCGACGACTTGCCGACGTTCGATCGTCCGACGAAGGCGACCTCAGCCGGTGACGGTGGCAGCTGGTCGGCGCGACTGGCCGACTGCAGGAAGGTCAGGCGCAGCGGTCCACTCATCCCCCCAATCTTCCAGATGGACACGGTGTCGACATCTCATCGCCGGCGGGCCCGGCCGCTCGACCCCGTCGACTCGCGGCATTAGCCTCGGCACATGACCGACCGTCGCGTCCCCGTCACCCGCTACGCACTCGCCCTCGCCGCTGGCGCCACCGTGATGCTCACTTCGTGCAGCGACTCCGCCGAAACCGGCATCGAGCAGCTGATCGAACAGCAGAGCGGCGGCGATGTCGACATCAACTCCGACGACGGCAGCTTCTCGATCCAGACCGAGGACGGGTCGATGACCGTCGACGAGAACGGGAACTTCGTCGTCACCGACGCCGATGGGTCGGTGATCACCGGCAACGCCGACTCCGAATCGGGAGAGTTCAACATCGAGAGCGAGGACGGCAGCTTCTCCTCCGGGTCGACGTCCGAGCTCCCGGAGGACTGGCCGGCCGACGTGCCGACCCCCGACGGCATGACGATCACCACGGCGTCCTCGATGGAGTCCACCGATGGATCGGCAATTCAACTCTCGGGGACCGCCGACGATCCCGCATCGTTCGTCGCCGACTACACCGCCCGACTCGAGAGCAGCGGATTCACCGCACAGGCCGACGCGGTCTACGACGGCGAGGAGAACTGGGCGGCCGTGTACGAGAACTCCTCCTACACCGTGGTGCTCAACGTCGTCGCGTTCGAGGGCGAGAGCCCGGTCATCGGACTCGGCGTCTTCTCCTCACCCTCGGATTGACCGGCGCGGGACGACCGGCACCGTGTGACGAGCGTCAGCCGCTGACGAGTGACGCCAGCGCCCAGATCGCGGCGACCAGACCGATCGCGGAGAACACGGCGCTGCGCAGCACCGGGGCGCGTTCGAGGTTCGAGTCGTCGAGTTGTTTCTCGGGCGGTTTGACGATCGCCAACAGGTTGCCGACGAACAGCGCACCGCCGAACGCGAGGGTCAACCACGCGAGGAGGTCTTCTCCCAGGAACATCCCTCCAGTATTCCGTCACCTGTGCTCACTTTCGCTCGCCCGCGGGCGCTCACTTCGCTCACGCCGCGCTCCACCTATGCTCGGGCGGTGCCACGTCGAGGGGTGATCGCGGGGGTCCGGAACCCGGCCCAGTTGGTCGTCGGAGCCTTCGTCACCTTCATCCTCGCGGGGACCTTCCTGCTCGAACTCCCCATCTCCTCCGACGGGCCCGGCACGATCGGCATCGACAACGCGCTGTTCATGTCGACGTCGGCGGCCACCGTCACCGGCCTGGCCACGATCGACATCGCCAACTTCTCGCTGTTCGGGGAACTGGTCCTGATGGTGCTGATCCAGATCGGCGGCTTCGGCATCATGACGATCGGCTCGGTGCTGGCGATCGTCGCGTCCGACCGGGTCGGACTGAAGCAGCGGATGCTCGCCCAGGCCGAGATCGGCGCCGTCGACCTCGGCGACCTCAAGCGACTCCTGCTCGCGATCGCCAAGATCACGTTGGCCGTCGAGGGCACGCTGGCTGCGATCCTCACCGTGCAGTTCTGGCGTCGCGGCTACGAGGACGACCTGATCAGCTCCGCCTACTCCGCGCTGTTCCACTCGGTCTCCGCCTTCAACAACGCCGGCATCTCGCTGTACTCGGACAGCTTGACGAGGTTCGTCGGCGATCCGGTGGTCGTGTTCGGCATGTCGGCGGCATTCATCGTCGGTGGCCTCGGCTTTCCGATCATCGTCGAGGTGATGCGCCGCCAGCGGAACCGTCGCGCCGACGGCCCGCGACGACGACTGCGCTGGTCGCTCCACACGAAGATCACCCTGTTGACGACGGTCGCATTGATCGCGTTCGGCACGCTTGTGGTGACGGTGTTCGAGTGGGACAACCCGCTGACGCTCGGACCGCTCGACACGATCGACAAGTTCCTCGCCGGCTGGTTCCAGGGGGTCACGCCCAGGACCGCCGGATTCAACACCGTCGACATCGGTGGCATGAACGAACCGACGCTGCTCGTGATCACGACGCTGATGTTCATCGGCGCCGGGCCGGCGTCGACCGCGGGCGGCATCAAGGTCACGACGTTCGCCGTCCTCGCGTTCGTCCTCTGGTCCGAGGTCCGTGGCAACCCGGACGTCAACACGTTCAACCGGCGACTCCCCGCCAACCTGATCCGCCAGGCGTTGACCGTCGCGCTGCTGTCGATCGGGCTCGTCGTCGGATCGTCGCTGCTCCTGATGAGCATCGAGGACCTGTCGCTGACACCGGCCCTGTTCGAGTCGACGTCGGCGTTCGGTACCGTCGGGCTCTCGACGGGCGTCACCGGCTCGCTCGGGGTGTCCGGCCAGCTGATCCTGGTGCTGGTGATGTTGACCGGCCGTGTCGGCCCGGTCACCTTCGTCACGGCGCTGGCGCTGCGGGAACGCTCGCGTGCGTACCATTATCCCGAGGAGCGTCCGATCATTGGCTGACAAGAACTTTTCCAAGATGCTGTACGGCTTGCGTCAACCGGTCGAACACCGCGGCGAGGTCGTCGTGATCGGCCTCGGGCGCTTCGGCTCCTCGCTCGCGTCGACACTGATCGACATGGGCCACGAGGTGCTCGGGCTCGACGCCGACGCCGACCGCGTGCAACAGCACGCCGGGCTGCTGACCCACGTCGCACAGGCCGACACCACCAGCGAGCAGACGCTCCGGCAACTCGGTGTCGGTGACGCCGTGACCGCCGTCGTGGCGATCGGGGCCGATGTGGAAGCGAGCGTGCTCACCACGGGCGCCCTCGTCGACCTCGGGGTCCCCAACATCTGGGCCAAGGCGCTCACCAAACCACATGGCCGGATCCTCGAACGTGTCGGCGCGCATCACGTGGTGTTCCCCGAAGCCGACATGGGGGCGCGGGTCGCCCGCCTCGTCACCGGTGCGCTGATCGAGTACTTCGCCCTCGACGACGACTTCGTGCTCGTCGAGACCCGGGTCCCGAAGAACCTCGCCGGCATGAAACTCGGTGACACCGATCTCCGAGCGACGTACAAGGTCACCGTCGTGTGCATCAAACCCGAGGGACAGGCCTTCACCTACGCCGAGAGCGCGACGCTGCTCGGCGAACACGACCTGATCGTGGTCGCCGGCCACCGCGGCGACATCGAACGGTTCGCCGACGTCGAGACGTGACCGACATCCCGACGCCGCTCATCACCCGGCAATGAGCCCGGGCGCAAGTTGGGCGCGCCGGAACTCGCTGCGGACTCCGGATCGATCGACGTGGTGCATGCGGGCTACAACATCTCGATGGGCACCACGACGTTCGATCCGGATGCGCTGCGTGAGAAGTACCGCGAGGAGCGTGACAAGCGGCTGCGTGAGGCGGGCAACGAGCAGTACATCGAGGTCACCGGGGAGTTCGAGCGCTACGTCCACGACCCCTACGTCGAGCCGATCGAACGCGAACCACTGACCGACGAGGTCGAGGTGCTGATCATCGGCGGCGGCTTCGGCGGACTGCTCGCCGGGGCCCGTCTTCGCGAGGCGGGCATCGACGACATCCGCATGGTGGAGAAGGGCGGTGACTTCGGCGGCACGTGGTACTGGAACCGCTATCCCGGTGCAGCCTGCGACGTCGAGTCGTACGTGTACCTGCCGCTGCTGGAGGAGATCGGCTACATGCCAAAGGAGAAGTACTCGCAGGCGGCCGAGATCCTCGCCCACAGCCAGGCGATCGGCGAGCACTTCGACCTCTACCGCAACGCATGCTTCCAGACCGAGGTGACCGGGATGCGATGGGACGACGCCGACGGCCGATGGGTCGTCACCACCAACCGCGGCGACGCGATGCGCGCCCGCCACATCGTGATGGCGAGTGGGCCGCTGCACCGCCCGAAGCTTCCGGGCATCGACGGCATCACCACCTTCGAGGGACACACGTTCCACACCAGCCGGTGGGACTACGACTACACCGGCGGCGACTCCGACGGCGGCCTCGACCGGCTGGCGGACAAGCGCGTCGGCATCATCGGCACCGGCGCCACCGCGGTCCAGTGCGTTCCCCACCTCGGCGCCAGCGCGAAGGAGCTGTTCGTGTTCCAGCGCACCCCGTCGTCGATCGACGTGCGCGACAACCGTCCCACCGATCCCGAGTGGGCGGCGAGCCTGGAGCCGGGTTGGCAGGAGCGGCGGATGGAGAACTTCAACAACCTGGTGTCGGGCATCCCCGAGCAGGAGGACCTCGTCGACGACGGATGGACCGACATCATCGGCAACCTGCTGATCCGCCTCCGACGCGGCGAGGGCGACATGACGCCCGAGGGGTTGGCCACGACGATGGAGATGGCCGACTTCGAGAAGATGGAACAGATCCGCTCCCGGGTCGAGACGATCGTCAACGACTCGAACACCGCCGAAGCGCTCAAGCCCTATTACCGCCAGTTCTGCAAGCGACCCTGCTTCCACGACCAGTACCTCGACACGTTCAACCGGCCCAACGTGCACCTGATCGACACCGAGGGCCGCGGTGTCAAGCGCATCACGCCGACCGGTGTGGTGGTCGAGCGCCACGATGCGACCGGCACGCTCGTCGAGGAGGAGTTCGAGGTCGACTGCCTGATCTATGCGACCGGCTTCGAGGTCGGCACCGACTACACCCGGCGCGCCGGGTACGAGCTGTACGGCCGAGACGGCATCACGTTGACCGAGAAGTGGCACGACGGTGCATCGACCCTGCACGGGATGCACAGCCGCGGGTTCCCGAACTGCTTCATCTTCTCCAACGTGCAGTCGGGCTTCACGGTCAACTTCCCGCACATGCTCAACGAGCAGAGCAAGCACCTCGCCTACATCCTCGCCGAGGCGGCCGACCGGGGCGTGACGGTGATCGAAGCCGACGCCGACGCCGAGGCGGCCTGGGTCGACACGATCGTGAGCCTGTCGCAGATGAACCAGCGGTTCCTCGAGTCGTGCACGCCCGGCTACTACAACAACGAGGGCAAGCCGGGAGATCGCAGCGTCAAGAACGGCAGCTACGGCGCCGGCTCGATCGCGTTCATCGAGGTGCTGGAGGCCTGGCGCGCCGCCGGCGACCTCGCCGGCCTCGAACTCACGTGAGTGTTACGCCGGGGGTCTGACCCCTGGCGCACCACTCAGGCGTCGCGGAGGGTGTAGCGGATCGGGAGCGCCTTCGGTCCGCCGACGAAGGTGGTCTGCGACATGGTGGCGGCCCCCGCGATCTCGACCGACTCGATCAACGGGACGAGCCGACTGAACAGCGAGCGCAGCTCCATCCGGGCCAGTTGTGCCCCCATGCAGAAGTGCTTCCCGAACCCGAAGGAGAGTTGACGGTCGGCGTTCAAACGCTCGATGTCGAAGCGCAGCGGATCGGTGAACACCTTCGGGTCGAGGTTCGCCCCCTTGTACGACAGGTAGACGAACTCGCCCTTCGCGACCGGTTGACCGTGGAGTTCGGTGTCGGCCGTGGCGCAACGCATGAAGTGGCGCACCGGAGCCGTCCAGCGCAGCATCTCCTCGATGGCGTTGTTCATCAGCTCGGGTCGCTCCTGCAGCAGTCGGAGCTGGTCGGGATGCTCGATGAGCGCGCGGAACCCGCCCGCCATCGCACTCGACGTCGTGTCGTGTCCGGCGGTGGCGACGATGACGTAGTACCCGATCGTCTCGAGGTCGCCGAGCGGCGGCGCGTCGGGGCCGTCACCGAGACGGCCGTTGGCGATCAACGATGCGAGATCGTCCGTGGGTTTGGTCCGTCGGTCGACCGTGACCCCCGAGAAGTAGGTCATGAAGTCCATCAGGATCGCACCGATCGCCTCGGGGCTCAGCTCCTCGCGCTGGAGGTCGGGATCCTCAACACCGAAGAGCTGCTGGGTGAGTTGCAGCATGCGCGGGTAGTCGCCCTCGGGCAGACCGAGGATCTTCAGGATCACGTGCAGCGGATACGGCAACGCGACGTCGGTGGAGAAATCGAGCTCACCTCCGGCGTCGCGCATCGTGGCGACGGCTCGTTCGCTCAGTTCGTCAAGACGGCCCTGCAGCCGGTCGAGGCTGGCCGGCTTGAACTGGGGCAGGCCGAGTTTCCGGTACGCCGTGTGCTCGTCACCGTCCATGTGGATCAGCGTCTTCAACTCGACCGGCGGCGGGTTGTCGAGCGCCTCCTGCGTGGTGAGCACCGGAGCAGGACCGTTGGTGAAGAGCTCGGGTTGGCGCTCGACCTCGAGGACGGCGGCATGGTCGAGCACGGCGAGGATCGGCGGGAAACCCTCGCGTTCGATCCGGTAGAAGCCGCCGAGATCCTCGTGGATGCGGACCGCCGCCCGGTTCCAGGCGTCGATGTCGGCGAAGCGCACGTTGTCGGTGAAGATGTCGTCGTCCGCCGGCAACCCGATTCCCGGCGGCATCTCGCGTTCTTCGCGTGTGTCGGTCACGTCCCCTCCTGCGTCGAGCGCCTCGACTCCGGCCCAACATATTCCAGGACCGTCACGGCCCCGAACCCCGATGACACGGGCGTGACGTGTCCGCCCGGGTCTCGATGCGGGCCCGGGAGGCGCGAGACTTGCGCATGGCTGACTACGACCTGATCATCCGGGGCGGTTCTGTCATCGACGGCACCGGCTCCGAGGCGCACACCGCTGATGTCGCGGCGGTCGACGGCGTGATCGTCGAGGTGGGCACGGTCGTCGGCAGCGCCGATCGCGAGATCGACGCCGACGGTGCGCTCGTCATCCCGGGCATCGTCGACATCCACTCGCACTACGACGGCCAGGCCACCTGGGACTCCCGCCTGCAACCGTCGTCGTGGCACGGCGTCACCACCGTGGTCACCGGCAACTGCGGCGTCGGCTTCGCGCCGGTGCACGACGCCGATCACGACAAGCTGATCGAGCTGATGGAGGGCGTCGAGGACATCCCCGGCGCCGCCCTGCACGAGGGGCTCGCCTGGAACTGGAACTCGTTCGGCGAGTTCCTCGACGCCGTCGAATCGATCCCGCACGACATCGACGTCGCCATGCAGGTGCCGCACGGCGCCGTTCGTCTCAACGTGATGGGCGAACGCGGCGCCAACCACGAGGACGCCACGCCCGAGGACATCGCCGCCATGGCCGAGCTGACCCGACAGGGCATCGAAGCAGGGGCGCTCGGCTTCAGCACGAGCCGCACGCGCAACCACAAGACCTCGACCGGTGCCTACACGCCGACGCTGACCGCAGCGCCCGACGAGTTGATCGGCATCGCCGAGGGCGTCGGCGCCACCGGCACCGGCGTGCTCCAGGTCGTCTCCGACTTCCTCGATCCCGACGACGAGTTCGCCACGCTGCGCACGATGGTCGAACGGTCCGGCCGCCCGATGTCGATCTCGATCGCCCGCAACCCGATGGTGCCCGACGCGTTCCGCGGCCTCCTCGACCGGATCACCAGAGCCAACGCCGACGGGCTCACGATGACCGGCCAGGTCGCGCCCCGTGCGGTGGGGCTGATCCTCGGGTTGGAGTGCACGCTCAACCCGTTCCTCACCAATCCCGTGTACCGCGAGGTCGCCGATCGACCGCTGGCCGAACGGGTTGCCGCACTGCGCGACGCCGGGTTCCGGGCACGCCTGCTCGCCGAGGCGGCCGAGCGCTCGCGGGAGAAGCTCGGCGGCAACCTGATCTCCCGGTTCGACCTGCTGTTCGAGATGGGCGACGAACCCGACTACGAGCCTGCGCTCGACACGTCGATCGCCGCCGTCGCCGCCCGGCGAGGTCTCACTGCCGAAGAGATGGCGCTCGACGTCATGCTCGCCGACGACGGCCACGGCCTGATCTACCTGCCGTTCCTCAACTACGTCGACGGCAACCTCGACGGCTGCCACGAGATGCTCACCCATCCCCACACGGTTCCGGGGCTCGCCGACGGCGGCGCCCACGTCGGCACGATCTGCGACGGCAGCTTCCCGACGACCCTCCTGGCCTATTGGGGACGCGACCGCGATCACGACCGCATCCCCCTGCCGTTCCTCGTGCAGCGGCACTGCCGTGACACCGCCCGAACGGTCGGCCTGCTCGATCGAGGCGTCATTGCGCCGGGCTACCGCGCCGACCTCAACGTGGTCGACTTCGACCGCCTGCGGCTGCACAAGCCGACGATCATGCACGACCTGCCCGCCAACGGGCGACGGCTGCTGCAGCGCGCCGACGGGTGGCGGCACACGATCGTCGCCGGCCAGGAGACCTATCACGACGGCACGGCGACCGACGCGCTGCCGGGCCGCTTGATCCGCGGCGCCCAACCCGCACCGAAAGGCTGAACCGATGAGCACCGTCGAATCGACACCCACCACCATGACGTCCACCAGCACGACGACCACCGACGACGTCGTGGAACTCGAGACCCACGCCAACTGGCGCGCCGGCGACATCGGCGATGTCGAGCACTGGACGCTGCGACTGACCGACACCCATCAGAGCGAACTCGACGCGGCGCTCGCCCACGCCCGCTCGGTCACCGACGAGGTGCTCGACGTGACCGCCGACGACTTCCCGCTCCCCACCCTCGCACCGCTGCTCACCGAGCTCGCTGAGGAGTTGGTCAACGGCCGAGGCTTCGCGCGGATCGCATCACTCGACGTCGAACGGCTCGGAGCGGAGGACGCCTCGTGGATGTACTGGGGCCTCGGCATGCATCTCGGCGAGCCCTGGCCCCAGAACGCGAAGGGCCACCTGCTCGGCGACGTGAAGGACCAGGGCAAGGCCCCGGACGACCCGACCGCACGCGGCAACGAGATCGGCGGGCACCCGCTCGGCTTCCACAGCGACGGCTCCGATCTCGTCGGGCTGATGTGCATCGACTCGGGTGTCAGCGGGGGCGAGAGCCTCGTGGCGAATGCACTCGGCGCCCACAACGCCCTCGTCCGATCGCGCCCCGAGCTGGCGGCTGCGCTCTACGAACCGCTCCCCTACGACTTCCGGGGCGAGCAGCGAGCGGGCGGCCGGCCGTTCTACGAGGTGCCCGCGTTCACTCGCCACACCGGTCCAACCGGCGATCGCCTGTTCGTCCGCTACATCCGCCCGTTCATCGAGGCGTCGCAACGCCACCCCGAGGCACCGCGCCTCACCGACCTCCAGATCGAGGCGATGGACGCCTATGACGCCTTCGTCAACGACCCGGACAACCGCGTCGAGATGGCGTTGCGCCCCGGTGAGATCCAGTTCGTCAACAACTACCACGTCCTCCACGGTCGGCGCCGATACGTCGACGGCCCGGGTCACATGCGCTGGCTGAAGCGACTGTGGCTCGCCACCGACGTGCTCGGCCCCGACGATCGGCCCGAACGATTCCAACGCGTCGGCGCGATGGGCCACTGGGGCGAGCGCCGAACCCGCGCCTGAGATCGAGCGACCCCGATGACGATCGAGAATCGGACAGGGTCGGCCATCGCCAGGCTCGACGCGGCCGTGGTCGAAGCTCGACGGCGCTACGTCGACGCCAACCCGACCAGCGCCGAGTGGGCGCGGCGAGCGAGCGGGGTCCTCCCCGGCGGCAACACACGATCGGTGCTCCACTTCGACCCATTCCCGTTCCGCGTCGCGTCGGCGCAGGCCCAGTACCTCGTCGACGTCGACGGGCACCGCTACGTCGACCTGCTCGGCAACTACACCGCAGGGCTGCTCGGCCACTCCCCCGAGCCAGTCCGGGCCGCTGCGCACGCCGCGATCGACGGCGGCTGGGCGCTCGGCGCCGTCCACCCGAACGAGGTGCGCCTCGCCGAGGCGATCGTCGAGCGGTTCCCGTCGATCGAGCACGTGCGCTTCACGAACTCCGGCACCGAGGCCAACCTGATGGCACTGGCGCTCGCCACGCACCACACCGGCCGCCACAAGGTCCTCGTCTTCGCCGGCGGCTACCACGGCGGCGTGCTCACCTTCGGCGGTGGGTCCTCCAACCCGATCAACGTGCCCCACGACTGGGTGGTGTCGACCTACAACGACGTCGATGCGCTCGCCGCCGTGTTCACCGAGCACGGCGCCGACATCGCTGCGGTCCTGGTCGAGCCACTGCAGGGATCGGCCGGCTGCATCCCCGCTTCCGACGAGTTCCTGGGCTCGTTGCGCGCCCACTGCGATGCATCGGGTTCGCTGCTCGTGTTCGACGAGGTGATGACGTCACGCCTCTCGACCGGCGGGGCCCAAGAACTCCTCGGCGTGCTGCCCGATCTGACCACGCTCGGCAAGTACCTCGCCGGCGGATTCACGTTCGGCGCGTTCGGCGGTCGCCGCGACCTGATGGCCGCGTTCGATGCCACCACCGGTGGTGCCCTCGGTCATGCCGGCACCTTCAACAACAACGTCGTGTCGATGGCGGCCGGTGTCGCCACGCTGACCGAGGTGTTGACCGCCGACGTGCTGGCGGCCACCAACGCCCGCGGCGACCGTCTCCGCGAGGGGCTCGTCGCCGTGTTCGCCGACGGCGGCGTGCCGACGTGCGTGACCGGGACCGGCTCGCTGATGAACGTGCACGGCACCGGTGGACCGGTGCGATCGATCGACGATCTCCGCGAAGGCGACGACCGGTGGAAGGAGTTGCTCTTCTTCGCCGCGCTCGAAGCGGGGTTCTACGTCGCCCGACGCGGGTTCATCGCGCTGTCGATCGAGGTCACCGACGGCGACGTCGACGCCTTCCTCGCGTTCGTGGCGGGCTGGGCCGACGGCGTCAGAGATCTTCGATGATCGCCTGACGCTTCGACGCGTACTCCTCGTCGGTCACCAGGCCCTGCGCCCGGAGGTCGTCGAGCTGCTTCAACCGCTCCGGCACACTCGGGCCGCCCGTCGCGGCCGGCGGAGCCTGGTCGCGCAGGGCCTTCGCCAGTGCCGCCGCGTCGCGATCGGAGTCGCGCTGTTCGTCGGCCTCGACCTGCTTGAAGATCAGCGCCCGCACCTTCTCCGGTTCGGGGATGTTCTCGAACACCGAGTCGCCGGTCTCGCCGGCCGACTCGATGATGACGACGCCGTTGTCGAGCATCCGGGCGATCATCGTCTGGTTGAAGTTGACGTTGTTGATGCGGTTCAGCGGGATCGACACGCCGCGTCGGCGGATGATGCCACTCTGATACGCCACCCGCTCGGTGGTGATCGCGAACTTCGTCGTGCGCCACTGGACGAATGCGTACGCCGTCATCACGACGAACACGACGAACGCGATCAGCGTGAGCCAACCCAGTCCGTCGTTCACCCAGCCGTCGTCGGCGATCAGGAGCAAGATCAGGAACCCGAGGAAGATCAGGCCAGCCACGGCGTCCTTCCAGAAGTACCACCAGTGCGGGTTCGAGTAGAGGACCATGTCCTCGCCCGGCATGAGATCGATCTGTGAGCCAGCCATCGCGCGCATCGTAGTGCTGCAGACCCCGCTCAGGCGACGAGCCGGGTGAGCGCGGTCGCAGCCGATGCGAGCACGATCACCAGGACGAACGGTGCTCGGCGCCACAACGCCAGACCGGCGACGACGAGGCCGACGAGCCGAGCGTCGATCACGATCTGTTCGCCATCGCCGACGGTCGACACGATCGCGAGCGCAGCGAGCAACGCCGCCGGCAGCAGATCGACGACCTGCTGGATCCGCACCGGCAGCGACCGGTCGCCGAGCACGAGCGGCCCGGCGGACTTCAGCGCGTAGGTGCCGATCGTCATGATGATCAGCACGCTGGTCGCGGCGCTCACGACGACACCTCGTCGACGGTCGGCGCCGGTCCCGCCGGAGGCCACAACGTCGCCACCGCGACGCCGAGCATCGAGGCCAGGATCGGCACGCCCGGTGGCGCCACCGGGATCAGCGCGAGCGCGATCACCGCACCGGCGATCGCCGTGCGCCGTTGTGCCGGCGAGACCAGCCGGGGCCACAGGAGTGCGAGGAACGCGGCGGGGCCGGCGGCGTCGAGCCCGAGGTCGGTGATCAGGTCGCCGGCATCGGAGAACACGGCGAAACCGATCACGGTGGTGAGGTTCCAGACACCGAAGACACCCGAGCCCGCAACCAGGTAGCCGTAGCGTCGCCAGCGTAGATCCTCCTGGGCAGCGCCGACCGCGGTCGACTCGTCGATCATCAGCTGTGACATCGCGGCCCGCTGCCACCAGGGCCCGGCGAGCGCGCGCGCCATGATCACCCCGAAGGCGAGCGAGCGCACGTTGAGCAGCAGTCCGGCGATCGCCGCCGACGCGATCGAGCCACCATCGCCGAGGATCTCCACGGCGGCGAACTGCGAACTCCCACCGAAGACCAGCGCCGAGTACCCGACTGCCTGCCACATGCTCAGACCGGCGGTGGCAGCTGCGGCTCCGAACACGATCCCGAACGGGGCCACCGCCGCGACGATCGACGCCGCTTGCCGGCGGATCGCACGGCGCCGGGCAACATCGGAGTCGCGCTGATCGTCGCCGGTCACGGTCGGCAGTCTGTCGGATGACCACCGCGTCGAGACCGGTAGGTTCGCCTCGATGCCCGAGTACCGACACGACGTCGAGCGGCCGGCCGAACCGGTTCGCCGGCCCGCAGCGTCGTTCCGCATGCGCCAGCGCAGGTTGTCGCCCAAGCGGCAGGCGGAGTTCGACGAGTGGATCCAACGGTGGAGCCTGGCGATCGACGGACCGGACCTCGACTGGGCCGAGGTGTTCGGACGCGAGGGCGACGTCGTGCTCGACATCGGGTTCGGTCACGGCGAGTCGACGATCGAGATGGCCGTCGCCGATCCGGCCATCGACGTGATCGGCGTCGAGGTGCACACCCCTGGCGTGGTCACCGTGCTCGATGCGATCGAACACCGGGGCCTCGATCACATCCGTGTCGTCCACGGCGACGTCCTGCCGTTCCTCGATCGCGTGGGCCATGCATCGCTCGCCGGTGTCCGCATCTACTTCCCGGATCCATGGACGAAGCGTCGGAACCACCACCGCCGTCTCGTCGGGTCGGACGTGATCGCTGCGCTGACGGAACGACTCCGCCCGGGCGGCACGATGCACCTCGCCACCGACATCGCCGACTACGCCGAAGAGATGCAGCGGGTGTGTGACGCGGAGTCCCAGTTGTCCGGCGGCGTCGTCCCACGCCCCGACTGGCGACCGCTCACCCGCTTCGAGCAGCGCGGCCTCGACGCCGGCCGCCACCCCGTCGACCTCCTCTACACCCGCGTCGTTACGCCAGGGGTCAGACCCCCGGCGTAACGGTGACGCGGTGACGCAGGCCGTCAGCCCAGCCGTATGCCGCATCTCGACCCACCGCAGGCCCTCGGCGGCGGCGTCACCGAGGATCATCCCGTCGGGCGGTTGTGGCGTCGCCCTGGCCGCGCCTAGCGGAACTCCGGGTCGCGACGGTAGGCCGCCCTCAAGTGACCGGCACCGTGGATTTCGCCGGGCGGAGTTCGTCGAAGGTGTCGATGCGCCGGATCGACGGGAACACGAATGCGAAGCTCGCCGCGATGCCCATCGTGATCAACCCACCACCGGCGATCGCCCACGGGACCCCGAACATCCTCGCGGCGACGCCGCTCTCGAACGCACCGAGTTCGTTCGACGCTCCGATGAAGACCCCCTCGACCGCACTGACCCGGCCGAGCTGTTCGTCGGGGGTCACGAGCGGCACGATCGAGCCGCGGATGAACATCGACACCATGTCGGCCGCGGAGATCACGATCAGGGCGATGAACGCCACCGCATAGTTGGTGGTGAGACCGAACACGGTGGTTCCGAGACCGAAGATTCCCACGACGAACAGCAGCGTCGGACCCACGCGACGGGTGACGGGCCGCACGGCGAGCCACAACGCCATCATGGCGGCACCGATGCCCGGTGCCGCGCGGAGCCATCCGTAGGCGATGTCGCCCACCCCGAGGCGCTCGCTCGCAACGGCCGGGATCAACGCGATCGCGCCGCCGAACAGCACGGCGAACAGGTCGAGCGAGATCGTCCCGAGCACCACCGGCGTGTGGCGCACGAACCGCAGACCCTCCAGCGCGGTGTGGATCGTCGGCCGGTCGGTGATGCGCTCCGGTTCCCGCGAGTAGACGATCATCAGGATCGGCACGATCGCCGCGAACTCCAGGATCGCCGCGAGCGCATACGCCTGGCTCGGCCCGACCGAGTAGAGGAATCCGCCGAGGACGGGGCCGACGATCGCCGAGGCGGTGAACGTCGCGGTCCACAACGCGACCACCTGCGGGAAGAGTTCCGCCGGTGCGAGCAGCGGCGCGATCGAACGACGTGACGGCCCGAGCATCGCGTCGGCAGCACCGAACACGAACGCGATCGCGAACAGTGGCCACACCGCACCGGGCTCGAGCTGGCTGTACACGACGAAGCCGACCGCGCACAGCGTGCGGGCGAGCAGGAAGAGCGCCGTGACGCGTCGGCGGTCGAAGCGATCGGCGACCCAGCCACTGACCAGCACGAGCATCACGGCGGGGACGAACTGCGCCAGGCCGATGAAGCCGATCGCCAACGTGTTCCCGGTGATGTCGAACGCCTGCTTGAACAGCACCGTCACGAGGATGTTGAGCCCGATCGCCGCCAGCGCGGTCGACAGCAGATACCGCCGCACGGCCGGGTAGCGCAGCACGTCGCGGGCGGTGGACACGCCGGCAAGCTAACCCCTCCGCGCCGGCACCGCGACCACCGACGGGTGCATCGATCGGCGCAACGGGTGCGAACCCGCGGCGAGAGATTGCGGGCACAAGTATCGGCGACCGGTCGTACACTGTGCGCATGACCGGAGCCCTCCTGCAGACGTTCCCGCTCGGCACGCAGTGGCCGACGATCGACCCGTTCCTGTTCTGTGCGCACCATCGCGACGACTACCCCACCGGCACCGTCGACCTCGGGCCCGACGCACCGCTCGACGGGCGCGACATCGGGATGGACTTCGCCGGGGTCGACGGATGGAACATGTACCACGGCTCGACCGTGCCGGGGTTCCCGCAGCATCCGCACCGCGGCTTCGAGACGGTCACGTACGTGCGCACCGGCTTCTGCGACCACAGCGACTCACTCGGGGCCACCGCCCGGTTCGGGCGCGGCGACACCCAGTGGATGACCGCCGGCAAGGGCATCGTGCACTGCGAGATGTTCCCACTGCTCGACCACGTCGGCCCGAACCCGCTCGAGTTGTTCCAGGTGTGGCTCAACCTGCCGGCCGCCGACAAGATGGTCGAGCCGTACTTCACCATGCTGTGGAGCCACGACACCCCGACCGTGATCGCCGAGCCGTCGGACGACGGCGCCATCGTCGACATCACCGTGATCGCCGGATCGCTGGCGAACGCAACCGCACCCGCGCCACCGCCGAATTCGTGGGCATCGAAGGCCGAGGCCGACGTGGCGATCTGGCATCTGCGCTTCGACCCAGGGGCCAGCTGGACGATGCCCCCGACAACGAACGACGAGACGCATCGACTGCTGTACGCCTTCGCAGGTTCGTGGCTCACCGTCGACGGCGAGCGTCTCGACGCCGGCAATGGTGCGGTGCTCGACTCGTCGCGTCCGCTCGAGCTGATCGCGGGCGACGACGGTGTGGAGTGCATGGTGCTGCAGGGCCGCCCGATCGGTGAACCGGTGGCGCAGTACGGACCGTTCGTGATGAACACCCAGGCCGAGATCCAGCAGGCGTTCGAGGACTACCGCCGCACCCAGTTCGGCGGCTGGCCCTGGGGCAGCGACGATCCCAACCACGGAGCCACACCACGCCGCTTCGCCCGGCACGCCGACGGCCGCGTCGAGACCTTCGACGCCGAGCCCGTCCACGCCGACTGACGCCCCAGACGTCCCGTCGACCCCGTTTGCGTCGAGGTTCGGGTGGGCCACCCCACGATTTTCTCGACGCAAACGGGTGTGTGGGGTCTGCGGGCAGACTGGGGGCATGGACAGCACCCAGTGGGACGAGCGGTATTCGACGAGTGAACTGGTCTGGACCGGACGGGCGAACCAGTTCGTCGAGCAACACCTCGCCGACCTCACCCCCGGCACGGCGATCGATCTCGGCGCCGGCGAGGGCCGCAACGCCGTGTGGCTCGCCCAGCGAGGATGGTCGGTCACCGCGATCGACTTCTCGCAGGTCGGTCTCGACAAGGCACTGCGGCTCGCCGAGCAACACGACGTGACGATCGCCGTCGAACGAGCCGACGCCACCACCTGGACCCCGCCACAATCGGTCGATCTCGTCGTGCTGTCGTATCTGCAGCTCCCGGTCGACCAGCAGCAGATCGTGCTCGATCACGCGGCAACGTGGCTCGAACCCGGCGGCACGCTGTTCGTGATCGCCCACGATCGCACGAACGTCACCGACGGCTACGGCGGGCCACCGTCGGCCGAGGTGTGCTACTCGGTCGACGCCACCGTCGATGCACTCGGCGGGCTCGACATCGTGACCGCCGAGATCGCGCCGCGCTACGTCGACACGCCCGACGGGCCGCGCACGGCGCTCGACACGCTGGTCATCGCACGACGGCCGACCTGAGTTCGACGGCCCGCGCCGCCGCGGCCGTCGCGACATCGGACGTGACCGTCAGGTGACCCATCTTGCGTCCCGGTCGGGCCTGGCCCTTGCCGTAGAGGTGCAGCTTGGCAGCCGGATCGCCGAACGCGACCGACCAGTCGGGCGAGCCGTGTTCCCAGAGGTCGCCGAGCAGGTTGACCATCGCGATCGACGGAGCCGTCATCGCCGTGCTCCCGAGCCCCAGCCCGCACACGGCCCTCACCTGCTGCTCGAACTGGCTCGTCACGCAGGCGTCGAGCGTCCAGTGTCCGCTGTTGTGAGGCCGGGGTGCGAGTTCGTTGACGAGCAGGTCGCCGTCGACGACGAACAACTCCACCGCCAACACGCCCACGTAGTCCAGGGCGTCCGCGATCGCCATCGCGAGGCCGACCGCCCGATCGGCGAGCCTCGGCGGCACCGCGGCCGGCACCACCGTCAGATCGAGGATGCCGTCGACATGTCTGTTCTCGGCCACCGGCCACGCATCGACACGGCCGTCGGCGGTGCGTGCGACGATCACACTCAGCTCCGTGTCGAGGTCGAGGCGACGCTCGACCACACACGGTCCACCTCCCAGTTCGGCCCAGGCGGCCAGTGTCTCGGCGACGCCGTCGACCGAACGCTGACCCTTGCCGTCGTAGCCGAGGCGCGCCGTCTTGATGATTGCTCCTGCGCCGACCACCGACGAATCGATCGGTGGGTCGTCGGTGGACGGCAGCACCATGTACGGGCCGATCGGGAAGCCGTTGTCGGCGAGGAAGGCCTTCTCTGCGATGCGGTCCTGGGCGATGCGAACCGACGACGGTGACGGCGCGACCACGATCGTGACGGCGAGCTCGTCGAGCGCGGCCGCCGGCGGGTTCTCGAACTCGGTGGTGACCACATCGCAGTCGAACGCCAGACGGCGAAGTGAGGCGGGATCGTCGTAGGCCGCGACGAGGTGTTCGTGCGCCACCGCACCGGCCGGGGCGGACGGATCCGGGTCGAGCACCATCGTGCGGTAGCCCATCGTCGCGGCCGCCATCACGAAGTAGCGGCCGAGTTGGCCCCCGCCGAGCACGCCGAGCGTCGCGGGTGGAACGATCGGCGTCACGACGACTCGGGTGGAAGGACCGACGAACTCGCCTGCTCGCGCCGGGCGTCGCGGTAGGCCTGCAGGGCGTCGCGTAGTTCCGCATCGCGGTCGGCGAGCAGGGCGACTGCGAACAAGGCTGCGTTGGTGGCGCCCGCTTCACCGATCGCGAAGGTCGCGACCGGCACGCCCGCCGGCATCTGCACGATCGAGTACAGCGAGTCCTGACCGCTGAGGTGGCGCGACGCTACGGGCACCCCCAACACGGGCACGGTGGTCTTCGCGGCCAACATCCCCGGCAGGTGCGCAGCGCCGCCGGCACCGGCGATGATCACACGGATCCCGCGCCCACGTGCCTGCTCGGCGTAGGCGAACATCTCGTCGGGCATGCGGTGGGCGCTCACCACCCGCGCGTCGCGATCGACGCCGAACGATTCGAGCACCTCGACGGCCTTCGACATCGTCGGCCAGTCGCTCGACGACCCCATGACGACACCGACGACTGCTTCGCTCACGATCGCAGCGTAGGCCGCCACGAGCGGCGGGTAGGCCACCCGCTCACACCAGTTCGCGACGCTCGCTGTAGCGCAGTGCCAGGTAGCCCGGGATCGTCGGCAGCCAGTAGTTGACCAACCGGAACAAGAGCGTCGCAGCCCAGGCCTCGGCGTCGGGCACACCCGCACGCGTCAGCACGAACACGAGCGCCGCCTCGATCGCTCCGACACCGCCGGGGGTCGGCACGGCCGAGGCGACGGTGTTGGCGCCGAGGTACAGCGCACCGAGTTCGGCGAAGGGGAGATCGATCCCGAACGCACGACACGCCCACACGAACGTGAGGATGGTCGACAGCTTCGCGATCGCCTGACCCCCGAAGAGCAGTCCCAGCTTCGACGGCATGCGCGCCAGCTCGCCGAAGTCGTGGCGGATCTTCTCGATCGTCGACTCGACGACCGAGACGAGCCATCGACGGAACTTGGGTGTCAGTGAGAGCACGACCGCCGCTACGACAGCCGCTCCGACGAAGACGAACACCAGGGTGAAGTCGGGACCGCCGCCACCCGCGTCGACATCGCCCCTCGGATCGGTGCTGCTCCACAGGAAGAAGAAGACGATGAAGACCACTTGGACGACGCCGCTCGCCAGCGACGTCAGCCCGACGGCCGCCGTCGACACGGCGACGTCGGTGCCGCCCTTCTGCAGGTAGCGGATCCGCATCGCCATGCCGCCGGCGTTCATCGGCGTGAACCGGTTGAGGAACGACTGGCCGAACATGATGATCGTCGCATCGCCGAGCGGGATGGGGCGAACGACGGAACCCGCCAGCGACATCGCACCACCGACCGTTCCGACGAGGGTGGCGAGCACCGCAGGCCCCACCCACACCCAGTCGATCCCCGACATCGCGTCGGCGATCGCCGACCAGTTGGTCACCAGGGTCAGCACGAAGAACGCGAGCACGGCGAAGCCGACCCAGGTGACGATCTTGCCGAAGCTGATCCGCTCGAGTTCGGCGAGCTCGACCTGCTCCACCCCGAGCCGGTCTGCGAGCCCCGTGCGGAGGTCGTCGACGAGATGCTTGGGCGTGTTCGCCTCGTCGCGGGTGCGCGCCGGGAGCGCCGGCCGCTGGACGAACGCGAGGGCCGCTTCGAGATCGTCCGCCGACACCGAACGCACCGCCGCATCGAGGGCTCGCTCGGCGCCGACACTGAGGGCCGTGGTGACCACGAGCTCCGCACGGTCGACGGCACGCGACTCGGCACTCGACGCGAGCAGGGCGGTGTCCAGTCCGAGCAACGTCACGCGATCGCCGTCGACGACCACGTTGTCGCGGGTCAGCGACCGATGCGCCATGCGGGCATCGTGCAGGCGACCGAGCTGGCGCCATGCGTCGTCGAGTGCATCGTCGCCGATCTCGTCCGCGTCGAGCTGACGCATCGTGCGGCCCGAGGCCGACGCGGCCCCCAGCACGACGATGGCGCTGTCGGTCGCGGTCGGCGCGATCGCCAGCACCTCCTGGACGCGTGCCCCGGCACGGCGGGCCATCATCGTCGACTCGGCGAGTTGAGCCGCCCGGAATCGCGGCCGCACCGAGATGCGCTGCTCGTCGACGTCGCGAACCCTGATCGATCGGACGACGCGAGCGAACAACTCGATGTCACGATCGTCACGATCGAGATACACCACATCGACCGCGTCACCGCCGGCGCGCCCGTGGTAGGTCCGCGCACCACGCTCGGACGTCTCGTCCGCCAACGCGTCGATCTCGAAGCCACCGGCTTCCAGCCCGGCGCGGAGGGTGGCGGCTCCGGGGCGGCGGCGTGGCGATCCGAAGACGACGAGGGCGGTCGATCCGACCGTCGTTCCGAGTGCGAGCGTCACGAACAGGTTGACCGGCGCCTGCGTGGCCGTGATCAATCGGACCAGCACGGTCACCCACACCGCTGCCCAGGCGATCCTCCGCCAGCGAGCCGTCATCATCGGGGAAGCGGTCGTCGCGCCCGCCACCAGCGCTGCGAGATAGGCCGCCGACGGGAACGACGCCCTGACGAACGATCCCGACGGCAGGTCGGTGATCGCCGTGGGCGGGGCCGCTCGTTCGAGCCAATCGGTCAACAGCACCATGACGATGCCGCCTGCGACCGCAGCACCGACCACGAGCAGGGTTGCCGCCCGCGTGCGCCGCATGAGGAGCCACCCCGCGGTGACGACTGGGATCAGGAGGATCGTGAGCTGCGCCAGCCCGACGAGTGCATACCGGAACGGCTCCGGCAGCCGGGCGAAGAACCGCACGACGTCGGCCGAGGCGTTCATCAGCGCGCCCGGCACCACCGCGGTGAGGAGGAGGACGATGCCGAGGAGACCGAGCCGAACGACGAGGCGGGCAACGTCGACGGGGTGACGCTGCCAGTCGCGGCGGTCGTTCTCGCGCAGCGCCGTGCTCGGCGCCTCCGTCGTCGTCACCGCAACAGCATGCACCACGCCGAACCGAACGGGCGCGACGGCGCGCTCACCGTGCGATCAGAAGATCACCTCGGCTTCGAGACGGCCGTTCTCGCCGACGACCACCACCATCCGCGACATGCACGGCATGCAGTACACCTTGTCGCCGGGTCGCAGCTCTCGTGTTGCGCGGATCACCACCTTGCACACGGGGCAGATCACCTCGTTCGGCGCGAGCGTGTCGAGCGGGCCGCCCCAGTGCCGGTAGAACTTGCGCCACTTCTTCGGCACCTCCTTGAAGCCGGTCTCCTCCAGCTCGAAGCGCCGACGCGAGGGGTCGCCGCCGACCTCGGGGGCGGAGACGTCGGTGTCGGTCATCAGGTGAGCCCCAGTCGCTCGATCGTGTGCAGGTACTCGTCGGCGAGCTTCGAGCTCTCGCCGGCCGGCGCGCCGACATCGGCGAGCGCCGCCTCGAAGACGCCGAGCACCTTCGCATCGAGTTCGCCGCGGATCTCGCGGAGCCGCGTTCGACCCGAGGGATCGGCGGCGAGGCTGCGTCCGAGATCGTTCTCGCCGAAACCGGCATGCCGGCGCTCGTCGGAGATCACACCGGCCAGCACGTCCTTCGTCACCGGGTCGGCCGTCGTGGCGTGGAGCCGGAACACGGTGTACTCCATCGTCTCCAGGATCACGTTCTGGGCGAACACGCCCGCCTGCCAGTCGCCCTCGCCGATCAGGTCGAGCAGGGCTCCCTTGAAGTCGACCAGTGCCGGCTGGGCACGGCGTTCGATCTCACGCTCCGGGTCGTCGACACCGAGCTCGCGCAGTCGGTGCAGGAACACCTCGAGGTGGCGAGCCTCGTCGGCAACCTGGGTGGCCATGAAGATCTTCGAGTTCCGATCCGGTGCCAGCTGGACGAGGCCGGCAGCACCCTCGAGTGCGGCGGTCTCCCCCACCGAGTAGTTGCACAGCGTGGTGATCAGCCGTTCGCGCCGGGCGTCGTCGAGCTGCTCCTCCACCGTGGTGTCCAGCCGTCCGTAGGGACGGTCGGAGAGGTACCCCTCGACAGAGTCGAACCAGAACTGGAACGAATGGACCTCGTCGAGGAAGTCCTGTTCGGCGAGGGCGTGCGGGTCGAAGTCGTCGACGACCATCACGCCGGAACGCGGGGCGTCTGATAGTCGATCCCGACTCGGGCGAGGCGGGTCTTGAACTCACCGAGCACCGTGGTGGCGAGCACCTCCTCCATCTCCTCGGGGCTGGCGGTCGACAGGTTCGTACCGTGCCACTCCGCGCTCGCCGTCGGGGCGGGAGCGGACTTCGGCGTGTTCTGAGGGCCGCGGAACGAGTCCGCAAACACCGCCAGCATGTAGTAGGTCATCTCCTGCTGCATCCGCTCGATCTCCGCCTTCTTCTCCGGGTGTTGCTGGATCAGCGAGCCGATGCGGTTCTCACCGAAGCCGACGTGCCGGCGTTCGTCGGCGATCGTGCCGGACAGGGTGTGGGCGAACTTCGGGTTGAACTCGCGACTGCCGGCTTCCAGCATCTCAAAGACGCTGAAGGCCAGACCTTCCAGCACGATGTTCTGTCCGACGACCCCGGCGATGAAGTCGCCGTTCGACACCTTCTCGAGGAGCACCTCCGCGAACTTGACGAGGTTGGGGTTGGCGTATCGGTCGATCGTCGATTCCAGGTCGTCGGGCTTCACACCGAGGTCGAAGAGCCGCTGGGTGAAGACCTCGACGTGACGGGCCTCGTCGAGGGTCTGCGTCGCGAGGAACCGCTTGCTCGGGTAGTCGGGCGCGGCGTTGATCAGCCCGGACGACGCCGCGAGCGCGCAACGTTCACCGACGACCAGTCCGACCGTGGTGCGGATGGCAGCCTCACGCTCGTCGTCGTCCTCGAGCAGGACTTCCGGTTCGTGTTCACTCGGCTCGTGGCCGTACACGGTGTCTTCGAGGTACCCCTGTGGGCACATCTCCATCCACCGCTGGATCGAGTACTGCGCGAGGAACTGAGCCATGCTGGAACCTGCCTTCTGATTGGTACGTTGTTCCAATCATTGTGGGGTCCGGTGTCGGCCGTCAGGGTCTTTGGTCCCATGACGGCGTCCGTGTGCGTCAGCCGAGCACGTCGGTGAGGGCCTCGGCCGCGCGCGCCACGTCCGCAGGGGAGGTGTAGTGCACGAACGAGAGCCGCACGACTCCTCGATCGGGATCGACGCCGAGTCCGTCGAGCACGCGGGCGGCGTAGTAGTGCCCGGAGCTGGTCTGGATGCCGCGCCGGACGAGCTCGTGCGCCACCGCCTCGGGCTCGATCGCGAGCGGGCTGAACGCGATCGTCGGACAGCGATGACCCACGGTGGTGTCGATCGCCGACGGCCCGAGGAGCCGGACGTCGTCGCGTTCGGCCAGCGGGTCGAGCAACACCGAGCTGAGCGTGTCCTCGTGCTCGCGCCAGAGTGCCGACACCGCGGCGGTCGCGGTCCGGAGGTCGTCGCCGTCACCGCCGCCATGATGACGGTGCAGCAACTCGACGTAGTCGAGCACCGCGCCTGCGGACGCCACCTGGGCGTGATCGGGACCGGCCGGGTTCAGGCGCTTGTCGGCGACGTTGTCGTTGAAGAAGTGGCTCTGGTTGGGCAACTCGGTGAGCAACCCTGCGCGTACGACCATGAGCCCCTGGTGAACCGAGTAGGTCTTGTAGAGGCTGAAGAGGTAGACGTCCGCGCCGAGCGCGGCGACGTCGGGGAGGCTGTGCGGCGCGAACGACACGCCGTCGACGATCACGCGAGCCCCGACCGTGTGGGCGAGCGCCGTGATCCGAGCGACGTCGTTCTCGACACCGACGATGTTCGATGCGTGCGGCACGGTGACGAGGCCCGTGCGGTCGCTGAGCAGCGATTCGAACACGCCGATGTCGAGTAGACCGGTCCCCGGGTCCGTTCGCCACTCCCGAAGGGTGCATCCGACGGCTTCGGCCGCCCGCCGGATCGCGCCGGTGTTGGCCTCGTGATCCTGGTTGGTGACGATCACCTCGTGGCCGGGCTCGAGGATGCCGGCGAAGGCATGCGCGAGCACGTAGGTGTTGGCCGAGGTCGAGGGGCCGAAGATCACTTCGCGTGGTTCCACACCCAGCGCGTCGGCCCACCGGGCGCGCGAGCGATCCATGAGCGCTCCTGCACGAGCCGACGACTCGAACTCGCTGTAGGGCTGCACCTTGAAGTCCGTGTAGTACTCGGCGAGCGCGTCGATCGTCTGGCGGCAGGCGAACGAGCCGCCGGCGTTCTCGAAGAACGACTGGCCATCGTTGATCGGCCGGGAGAAGGCGGGGAAGTTGGACCGGACGACGTCGAGATCGAGTTGCACACCCTCACGGTAACTGCGCCGCGCTCCCCCTCGTTCTCGTGAACACGTGCGCGCCCAGAACGCTCATCTGTTCACGAGAACGCCGATCGGACGGCAATGATTGGTGCATGAGCGCCGATCCGTCAACCACGAACGACCTCGTCACCCCGGCGCTGCTCGTCGACATCCCGACCTTCGACCGCAACCTGGCGGCGATGGACGCGGTGCTGCCCGGAGCGAAACTGCGTCCCCACGTCAAGGCGTTCAAGTCGACCGACATGGCCAAGCGCCTCGACGCCGACGGTCACCACGGCTTCTGTGCAGCGACACCTCGTGAGATCGAAGGGCTCGTGGCCGCCGGGCTGACCGACGATCTCCTCTTGGCCAACGAGACGCTCGCCGCGGCCCGCCTCGGCGCGCTCGCCGACCGGGCGCACATCACGGTCGCGATCGACTCCGACGAGACCCTCGACGCCACGATCGCCGGCGGGGTCCGCTCCGTGCTCGTCGACATCGATGTCGGCCTCCCCCGGTGTGGCTGCGACGTCGACGACTCGGGTCGACTCGCCGATCGTGCCCGCGCCGCCGGTCTCGACGTCCGCGGCGTGATGGGCTACGAGGGCCACCTGATGATGGTCCACGACCGCGAGGCGAAGCGCGAGAAGGTCGAAGCCGCGATGGCGGTCCTGCTTCAGGCACACGAGAGGGTCGGCGGCGACATCGTGTCCGGCGGCGGCACCGGCACCTGGGACATCAACACCTGGTGCACCGAGATCCAGGCCGGCTCCTACACGCTGATGGACACCCAGTACGACGAGCTGGAGACGCCGTTCGAGAAGGCGCTGTCGGTGCTCGCCACCGTGATCTCGGTCAGCGCAAAGGGCTGGATCATCGCCGACTGCGGGCTCAAGGCGCTCGGGATGGACCACGGCAACCCGTCGTGGGACGAGGGTGACGTGTTGTTCTGCTCCGACGAACACATCACGCTGATGCCACGCGAACTCAGCGACTGGAAGGTCGGCGACCGGGTCAGGATCTGGCCCTCCCATGTCGATCCCACCGTTGCCCGCCACGAGCAGTTCTGGCTCGTCGAAGGCGACACGATCCGCGACCGCTGGCCCATCGACCTGCGCCACTGGTGAAGTGTTGCCTCAGGGGTCGGACCCCTGAGACAATCGAGTCACATCGAGCGAGCGGCGTTGTCGAAGCGGGTGTACTGGCCGAGGAAGACGAGGCGCTTGGTGCCGATCGGGCCGGAGCGGTGCTTCGACACGATCACCTCGGCCGAGCCCTTGTCGGGCGACTCGGGGTTGTACACCTCGTCGCGGTACAGGAACATCACGACGTCGGCGTCCTGCTCGAGCGAACCGGACTCACGCAGGTCGGCGAGCATCGGCCGCTTGTCGGAACGGGCTTCGAGGTTTCGGCTCAGCTGGCTGAGCGCCACGATCGGCACCTCCAACTCGCGGGCGAGCACCTTGAGGTTTCGGCTGATCTCGCTCACCTCGAGCTGACGGTTCTCGGATCGACCGCTGCCGCTCATCAGCTGCAGGTAGTCGATCATGATCAACGACAGTCCGCCGTGCTGCGCCTTGATCCGCCGGGCCTTCGCCCGGATCTCCATCACGGTCACCTGCGGGTTGTCGTCGAGGAACAACGGCACCTCGAGCCGCCCGACCGCCAGGCCGATCTTCGACCAGTCGGCCTCGCTCAACTTGCCCGTGCGCAGCTTGGTGGAATCGACTTTCGCCTCGCTCGCCAGGATGCGCTGCGTCAACTCCGAGTGTCCCATCTCGAGCGAGAACACGAGCACCGGTTTGCCGGAGTGCTTCGCAATGTGTGTCGCCATGCCCAAGCCGAAACTGGTCTTTCCCATCGCCGGACGAGCACCGACGATGTTGAGCGTGCTGGGTTGCAGCCCGGAGAGGAGTTCGTCGAGGTCGTCGTAACCGGTCGCCGCGCCGGTGATCGTGTCGCCGCGCTCGTAGTTCTCCTCGAGCTGGTCCATCGTCTCGTTGAGGAGCTCCTGGATCTGGCGAGTCGAGTCGACCACGCGGTCCTCGGCCACCTCGAACATCTTCGACTCGGCGAGGTCCACAGCCTTGGTGACGTCGTCGGGCTCGCTGAAGGCGAGGTCGGTGATCTCGCCCGCGGTGTGGATCAACCGGCGCAGCAACGCGGTGTCCATCACGATCCGGGCATAGTGCTCGGCGCCGGACACCGACGGCGTCGCGTTCTGCAGGTCGTTCAGCCGCTCGATCCCGCCGACCTCGTCGAGCAGGCCGTGACGCCGGAGCTCGTCGGCAACCGTGACCACGTCGACCGGACCGGAGGACGAATACAGCGACCGGATCGAGTCGAAGATGTGTTGGTGCGCGGGGCTGTAGAAGTCGCGAACGTTGAGCCCTGCCTCGCCGACGACACCGATCGCGTCACGTGACAGCAGCAGCGCACCGAGGACGGACTCCTCCGCCTGCAGGTTGTGGGGAGGGACACGCCCACCGCGGTTCGACGGTGACGCGCTGCGTTCGGGACGACTGGTTCCGTATTCGTGATCGATCGACATGGGGACCCCACTCTCTCAGGGGTTTCCTGTGCGGCGGAAGAGGAACAACCCTGGGTCTTGGCTGTTGACGAGCTGTGGACAACCGGTCTGATCTGTGGACGGACCGGTTGTGGACAGACCTGTGGACGGGCGCGTTGAGGCAGCGGCGTGACGGGCTCGGGAGCCGGGGTTGGCGGCCGGTCGGCCGAGACGTCAGTCGGCGGCGACGACGTCGATCGTGATCGGGAACGACACGTCGCTGTGGAGCGACGCGGTCACCGTGTGCTGGCCGACCGTCTTGATCACGTCGATCTCGATCTGACGACGATCGAGTTCGATCTCGGTCTGCTCGAGGACGGCGCCGACCACGTCTGCCGACGTGATCGAACCGAAGAGCTTGCCCTCGGGGCCGGCCTTCGCCGACACCGTGATCACCTTCGGCACGAGCGTGCTGGCGATGGTGGTGGCGGCTTCGCGGGCGCTGGAGTCGCGTTGGTCGCGGGCCTTGCGCATGCGGCCGGCCTGATCGACAGCACCCTCGGTCGCCGTGATGGCGTGCCCCTTGGGGAGCAGATAGTTGCGAGCGTGGCCGTCGGCGACATCGACGATGTCACCGCGCTTGCCCAGCCCGTCGAGATCGGAACGCAGAATGACCTTCATCGCTCAGTTCTCCTCGGTCTCGGCGGCGTCGTTCGTGTCGAACTCGGCCGTCTCGTCGATCAACTCGTCGTTCTCGACGACGTCGTTGGTCGTCTCGTTGACGTTGTCGCTCAAGCTGGCATCGCGATCGCGCCCGCCGTCGCGGCCGCGGCCGCCCGTTCGGGTGGATGCCACGCGCTTGGCGTAGGGGAGCAGCGCCATCTCACGCGCCACCTTGACGGCGTTGGCGACCTCGCGCTGCTGCTGCAGGGTGTTGCCGGCGACGCGACGGTTCTTGATCTTGGCGCGGTCGCTCATGAAGCGCTGCAACAGATCGACGTCCTTGTAGTCGATGTACTCGACTTTGTCGATGACCAGCACGCTGGTCTTCTTCTTGAACTTGCGGGGGTTGAGGTCACGGGCGCTGCGCGCCTTGTTCTTCTTGCTTGCCATGATGATTCCTGGTGATTCCTTACGACTGATGATTCAGATCAATGGGGGTCAGAACGGCTCTTCGTCGCCGTAGACCGGGTCGGGGGTCCGGGCAGCAGCACCGCCGCCGCCACCACCGCTGCGGGAGCCGCCGTCGCCGGAGTCGCGGCTGATGCGCTCGACCTGGGCCTGTGCCCAGCGGAGGCTCGGGCCGAGTTCGTCGGCGCGGATCTCGGTGACGCTGCGCTTCTCGCCTTCCTTGGTCTCGTAGGACCGCTGCTCGAGCCGGCCCGTCACGATGACGCGCATGCCCTTGCTGAGGCTGGCCGCTGCGTTCTCGCCGAGTTCGGACCAGGCGACGATGTTGAAGAACGACACCTGTTCCTGCCATTCGCCGTTCTGCTGGTATCGCCGGTTGACGGCGAGCCCGAAGCTCGCAACGCCGGCGCCGCTCGGTGTGTACCGCAGCTCGGGATCCTTGGTGAGGTTCCCGACCAGCGTGACGCTGTTTTCCGATGCCATGTTGATTCCCCTTGGGTGGCTGCTGCCGGTCAGGCAGCGGTGACTGCCATGCCGCGGCGCTCGGCCTCGGCCTCGGGCAGGCGGATGAGCTTGTGGCGGACGATGTCGTCAGCGAGACGGAGCGTGCGCTCGAGTTCGTCGAGTGAGCCGGCCGGGGCCACGATCTCGGCGACCAGGTAGTAGCCGGACGGCTTCTTGTTGATCGGGTAGGCGAACTGGCGCTTGCCCCACCAATCGATCTTGCCGTGGAGCTCTCCACCGGCGGCGGTGACACCGTCGGTGACCGTCTTCATCCAGGCCTGCGCCTTGGGGTCATCGACGTCGCCGTCGATGATGATCATCATTTCGTATGCACGCATCATGCGTGTTTCCTCCCTTCGGATCCCCCACGACTGCCTGATGACAGCGCCGTGGCGGGAGCCCCGGTGTGGGGCAGGGCCAATATGGACGTGCCAACCCTATCGGGGCCGCACTCGGTCGCGTGATGGCGTCGCATGGACACAATCATCGCAAGGGGGTGTCACGGGGTTCGGCGCGACGAGGGTTCAGGGCCGACAGGCGGGCCGGGAACTCATCCGGTGGCGTCGGGCGCGAGCGGACAGCGCTCGGCCTCGGTGCCGTCGAGCAGCTCGAGGCGCGCACCGGGGCCGATCCCCAGATCACCGAGGCCACCGTCGAACACCTCGAGCGCGAGGTCGTAGGGGGCATCGGGCGAGTAGAGGGGGCACTCGCCGGCCGGCGTGTCGAGGCACGGCGCCATGTCGGCCGAGCCCACCAGTTCGCCCTCGGCCCCGAACCATGCGATCGACAGCGGTGTGGGTGTCTGGAACATGTAGAACGAGCCGATGAGCGGTTCGTCGAAGGCGAACACCATCCCGACGGCGTCGCCGAGGTCGGTGACGTCCATCAGCCCGCGGCCACGCTCCTCCGCGGTGTCGGCGAGCCAGACACAGACCTCGCACACGCCACCGTCGGTCTCGGTGATCCGTGCCGTGATCGTCGAGAATCCTTCGGGCTGTCCGGCCGGCGGCACCGTGTCGGCTGCCGTACCGCCGACGGGCGTCGAGTCACCAACCGTGGTCGGCCCGCTCGATTCCCGCGGGGCGGCGGCGGTCGAGTCGGTGGATGCGTCGTCGCCCGATCCCCCCGAGCACGCCGCGAGCACGACGACCGCAGCAGCGATCGCACTCCAACGACGAGGCGCACCCGGCCGACGCCGGACGATCAAGTCCGCCCACCGACGGGGATCACCCGCAGCAGGTGGTTCCAACGACACTCGACGCACGCCTCGACGACGTAGGCGCTGAGTTCCTCGCTGCGATCGTTCAACTGCCGCATCTCCTTGGCGGTCGACACGCACCGACCCTGCGCCGACAGCCGAGGGCCGAACACGTACGTGACGAGTTTCAGATCGGCCTCTTCACAGATCGGGCACCTGGTGGAGGTCTGCGTGCCGACGTTGCGAGCCGCTCGGATCAACTCGGGATGCGCGTCGCAGACCTGGTCGATCGGAACGCGCCCCTTCTTGACCTGAGCGATCAGCATGCGCCGGGCGAGGCGATGGTCGACGAGGCCGCGCGATCCGTCGGAGCCACGAAGCGCGCCGACCGTGATCGCCATGGGCGAGGACACTATCCGCTCGACACCGGCGCGCGCCGCTGATCCCCGGCGATGCCGACCGCGTGCGCCACACTGGTCGCGTGGTCGCCAACATCAACTACGGACCCGGGACACCCGACGACAACGAACTGAGGCTGTGCGGCGATGTCAGCGACGGTCGCCGCGCCGTCGAACTCGGCATCTCCCCGTGGTTCAACTCGATCGATTTCGCCCGCGCCGGCGCCAAGTCGATCGCTGTCGACACCGACGCCGAACGCATCGCGGAGACCCGCCGACGAGCCGCCTCCGCCGAGGTGCCCGTGCAGTGCCTGGAAACCGACCTCGCCGACCTCGGCGACATCGCGTCGAGCTCGTGCGAGGTGGTCGTCGCAGCCCACACGATCGGCGACGTCGACGACCTCGGGCGCCTGCTCCGTCAGGTGCACCGCATTCTCAAGCCGAGCATGCCCCTGATCATCTCGATGACACACCCCTTCGCCGGCGTCGATGCCGACCACGCCTACGGAGCGAGCGAACGAACGATCGGCTCGTGGTTCACCGCGCTCAACCGATCGAACTTCCGCGTCGACCAACTGCTCGAACTCGGCGCCAACGCCGGGCACCCGGTGCCGAGCACCCTCGTGCTGCGCGCCCGCAAGGAAGGCTCCTGAGCGATCAGGCGTCGGCGCGCTCGGTGGCCGTGATGCCGGCGGGTCGCGGTCGACCGAACAGGTAACCCTGGCCCTTGTCGCAGCCGAGCTCACGCAACCGGTTGAGCTGCAGCGGCGTCTCGACGCCCTCGGCCACGACCGACAGCCCGAGCGAATGTCCCAGCCGCACGACGGCTTCGACGATCGAGGTGTCGTCGGCCTCGAGACCGAGCCCGGTCACGAAGGACCGGTCGACCTTGATCGCCTCGACCGGGAAACGCTTGAGATAGGTGAGTGACGAGTAGCCGGTACCGAAGTCGTCGACCGAGAGGTGCAGGCCGAGCCCGCGCAGGTCGCGCAGCGCGTTGCCGGCCGCCTGCGTGTCGGCCATCAGCGCCGTCTCGGTGATCTCGAGCCACAGCGAGTCGGCATCGATGCCGGTCTCGCCGAGCGCATCGTGGACCAGATCGAGGAAGCTGCCGTCGATGAGCTGCTGTGTCGCCACGTTGACCGACAGCGTGCAATCGGCGAATCGGAGACCGACGGCTCGCCAATGGGCGAGCTGCGCCAGCGAGTCACGCAGGACGCGGCCACCGAGGTCGACCATCAGCCCGGCCTCCTCGGCCATCGGCAGGAACTGCGACGGCATCAGCAACCCACGATCGGGGTGCAGCCAACGCGCCAGGACCTCGAATCCGACGACCCGGCCGCCGTCGAGGTCGACGATCGGCTGGAAGTACGGCACCACCTCGCCCCGCTCGAGTCCTCGACGCAGCTCGGTGGAGGTCTGGAGCACGGCCATCGACGCTCGACGCGTCTCCTCGGTGAACGCTTCCACCCGGTCGCGGCCCCCGGCCTTCGCCCGGTACATCGCCGCGTCGGCATCGCGGAGCAGTTCGTCGGCGGTCAGGCCCGGTGCGCTGTTGACCGCGAACCCGATGCTCGCCGTCGTGACCAGCTCGTGACCGTTGACCGTCACCGGTCGCTGGACGGCGCGGCGGAGCCGTTCGGCCACGACGGCCGGGTCGACTCCGCCGTCGACGAACACGACGAACTCGTCGCCACCGAAGCGCGCGAGACGGTCGGTGTCGCGCATCACGTCGCGCAGGCGTCGCGCCACCTCGCGCAACAGCTCGTCGCCGACGCCGTGGCCGAGGCTGTCGTTGACGACCTTGAAGTTGTCGAGGTCGATGAACAACACCGACACCTTGCCCGGCGCCGCGCCTGCGAGCAACGCGTCGAGGCGTTGGACCAGCGCCGCCCGGTTGGGCAGCTCGGTGAGACCGTCGTGGGTGGCAGCGTGTGTGAGCCGTTCCGCCGCGACGCGCTGGTCGGTGACGTCCTCGATGTGCGTGATCGCCAACGCGACGCCCTCGTCCTCGGTGACCGACACCCGGGTCCTCGCCCAGACGAACTCGCCGTCACTGCGCAGGTACCGCTGCTCCAACAGATACGTGTCGGCGATGCCGAGTTCGAGCCGTGCACGCTGCGTTGCGGCAGCGCGCAGATCGTCGGGGTGGGTGATCTCACGGATCCCCATGCCGATCAACGAGTCGAGCGGGCGATCGAGCATGTCGGCCAGCGACTGGTTCGCATCGACGATGCGGCTGTCGTCGAGCCGCACCAGGGCCATCCCGGTGGGAGCGGAGTGGAACGCCTGCTGGAAGCGTCGCCTCGCCTGTTCGAGCGCCACCGTGCTCCGCGCACGGTCGGTGACGTCGCGCAACAACACCACGAGCCCGCCGGCACCCTCGCTGTCGGCCGGCCCGCCAGCCGGCCCGGCACCCGTTCCGCCACCGGGCCCGCCACCCATCCCGGGCCGATGCAACGATGCCTCGACGAGGTGGGGATCGCCGAACGCGTCGACCAACTCGAACAGCACGTGGTTCCCGATCGGTCCGGTCACGTCGGGGGGCTCCGGCGCCACTCGGGGATCGTCGAAGTGCCATCGAGCGGTGACGACCTCGCGGTCGGAGTCGCCGATCATCTCGAGGAACGCCCGACCGACCAGCTCGTCGACGGTTCGGCCGGTCAACACCGCGGCGCGCTGGTTGGCCGACTCGATCACCCCGCGGTCGTCGAGGCCCATCACGGCATCGGGAAGATCGTCGAGCAGGCGGCGGATCTCGGACTGGGTCCGCTCCAACTCGTCGATCGTGCGACGGAAGCGACGACCGATCCGCCGTGACTCCACCACCGTTGCCGTCACGGCGACGATCGCGAGCACGCCGATGCCCGACACCGCGGCGATCGCTCCAGCGTCCGGTTCCGTGCCCGCCCGCAGCACCGCCATCACCATCAAGCTCACCGACACAGCGACGATCGGGACGATCAACCACCATCCTCGCAACGTCTTCTCGACCGGCTGAGCCACCGCCAAACGGTACGACGCCGCACGCCGTCAGCGGGTGATGCTCGCACGTCGACGTCAGCGGGGCCTCGGCGTCCGCTGCACTCGTTCACGAGTTGCGTTGCGCCCACCACTCGTCGAGGCGGCGTCGGATCTCGTCGTCGCCGAGCAGGCCCTCGTCGAGACGCACATCCATGAGGAACCGCATCGCCTCGCCGACCTCGCGGCCCGGCGCCAGACCGAGCTGCTCCATCACCTGGGTGCCGTCGAGTTCGGGGCGAAGCGCCGCGAGCTCCTCGGCTTCCTGGAGTTCGGCGATCCGGAGTTCGAGCTCGTCCATCCTCCTCGACAGGCGAGCGGCCTTCTTCTCGTTGCGCGTCGTGCAGTCGCACCGGGTCAGCACGTTGAGCTCGCGCAGCAGGTCGCCGGCATCGCGCACGTACCGGCGGACTGCCGAATCCGACCACCCCATCGAATAGGTGTGGAACCGCAGATGCAGCGCGACCAGTTCGGTCACCGCAGCGACGTCGCCGTTCGAGTACCGCAGCGCGTTCATCCGCTTGCGGGTCATCCTGGCCCCGACCGCATCGTGATGATGGAAGGTGGTGCCCTTGCCCTCGAGGTACCCGCGCGTGCGCGGCTTGCCGACGTCGTGGAACAGCGCCGCCAGCCGCGCCAGCCGGAAGTCGAACGGCGGCTCCTCCCCAGCGACCACGCCAGGATGCTCGTGGAGCGGACGGACGTTCTCGACGACCGCGATCGTGTGGGTCAACACGTCCTTGTGGCGGTGGATCGGGTCGTGTTCCAGGCGCATCGCCGGCAGTTCCGGCAGGAACTGGTCGGCGAGCCCCGTGTCGACCAGGAACCAGAGCCCCGCCGACGGGTGGTCGACGACCATCAGCTTGTCCAACTCGTCACGGATCCGTTCGGCCGACACGATTTCGAGGCGTGGCGCCATCTCGCGGACCGCGGCCACCAACTCCGGTGTCGGTTCGAGCTGGTAGCCGGCGACGAAACGCGCCGCGCGGAGCATACGCAGCGGGTCGTCGCTGAAGCTGATCTCGGGGCCGATCGGCGTGCGCAGGGTCCGTGTCGCGAGATCGACCGCGCCGTCGAACGGATCGATCAGCACCGGGACCTCGCCCGGCACCGTGAGGTCGAGTGCCATCGCGTTGACGCTGAAGTCACGCCGGGAGAGGTCAGCCTCGATCTCGTCGGCGAACACCACGTGCGGCTTGCGCGACTCGTCGGTGTAGGCCTCGGCGCGGAACGTGGTGATCTCGTAGATCCGCTCACGCCCGCTCGCCGGATCGACCTTCTGAGCCCCGATCGTGCCGAACTTCTCGCCCTGCGTCCAGATCGCGTCGGCCCACCCGTCGAGGCACCGCTTGATCTCCGCCGGGCGAGCGTCGGTGGTCAGGTCGAGATCGAAGTCCTTTCGGTCGTTGGCGACGAACAGGTCGCGCACGGTGCCACCGACGAGGTAGAGCCGATGCCCGGCGACGCGGAACCGATCAGCGAGCGGTTCCAGTTCGCGCAGCACCGGAGTCAGTCGTTCGGGGATCACGGCGTCAGGCTACGACGTCGGGTCACCGGAGTGCGGACGAACAGACGCGGAGTGAGGCTCCTCGGAAGACCGCGACGAGTACCTTCGGAGCCGTGAACACTGCGGCGGTCGAGCACCCTGTCCGGGCTCGCCTGGGGTCCTGGCCCTACGAACCCGACGTCGCGCACCTGGTGCTGCTCGATCACCACATGGTCCCCGACGCCTCCGACGTCGCGCGCTGGATCGTCGATGCTCGGTCGACGGGTGCGAGGGCGCTGCGGACCGGGGCGCTGTTCGCCGCGTCGACACCCGCGTTCCACGAAGCAGGATTCGAGATGATCGACCGACTCCGCCTGCTCGAACTCGACCTGAGCGTCCAACGGCCGGCACCCAACGGCGAACCGGCCCGGCTCAAGCGCCTGCGTCCGTCGATGCTCGACGAAGCGTCGAGGGTCGATCGACGGGCGTTCGGCACACCCTGGGCGAACGACGCCGCGGCGCTCGGCGACATCATGTCGGCCACGCCGCACCATCGATCGCGCTGCGTCGAACTGGACGGACGCATGGTCGCCTTCGCGATCAGCGGTCGAGCAGCCGCGTGGGGCTACATCCAGCGGCTCGCCGTCGATCCTTCCGCTCGACGGGCCGGGCTGGGACGCGCGCTCGTGGACGACGCCGTGCGATGGATGCGCCGGCGCCACGTGGCGCGGGCGCTGGTGAACACGGCCAGCGACAACGTTGCGGCCCTGTCCCTCTACCGTTCGTACGGCTTCGACGATCGACCGGACGACCTCACGATCCTCGAACGTGCACTGCGCTCGTGATGGACGCGTTCCGATGACCGTCATCGCCGCCCCCGGACGGCATCGCCCGACCGTCGGCGCCGCGCTGGCCATCGTGAGCGCTGCGGTGTTGCTGATGGTGTTCGTCGGGGCACCGCCGGCGGTCGATCGTGTCGCCGTGGCGCAGCAGAGCGACCGGATCGACGCCGAGCTGGAGTTGATCGACCAGGACTTCGCGATCGAGCCCGACGGCACGATCCGGCTCGTGTACCGCCTGAGGGGGGTCCTCGACGACGCGCTCGACTTCGTCCCTGACGCACCGGTCGCTCCCCCCGCGCCATCCGTCGACACGATTCCCGGCGACACGATTCCGGGCGACACGATTCCGGGCGACACGATTCCGGGCGACACGATTCCGGGCGACACGGTGCCACCTCCCGTCGAGCCGTCGATCCAACTGACGATCGAGATCACCAACTACGCCCCGATCGACGACCCGGCCGACGTCGCGTCGGTGGTGGGCAGTGACGTCGACCCCGATGCCTTCAGCTCCGCGGTCGACGGCGTGGCGATCAGCGACGTCCGCGCGCGATCGACGGTCGAGGACGACGGCACGGTCACGATCCGGCTCGAGGTCGAGACCGACGTCGTCGACAGCATCGAGGAGCGACTCAAGTTCGATCGCCCCGGCCTGTACCCGGTCCGCGTCCAGTTGCTGACCGGCGACCCGGCCGACGACGACGTGGTCGCGACCGCAGGCACGATCGTCCAACGACTGCCCGGCCCCGACGACGACGCGGCCCCGCCGCCGATCGACCTCGCGGTGGTGACGGCCACGGCGGCAGCAGGGCCCGACGCCGACCGGCGCGCCATCGACGATGCCAACGCACGACTGACGGCCGCGATCGACCTCGCGGCCACGCTCGAGGCGCCGGTCACGCTCGAGGTTCCACCACCGCTCGTCGCCGCTCGGGCGACCACGCCCGAACGTCAAGCCGAACTCGCCGACGCGCTCGCCGGCGACGAACTGGTGGCCCTCCCTGTCCCGCCGCTCGACGTGTCGTCAGCCGTCGCGGCAGGTCGGGGCGACACGTTCGCCCGACTACTGAGCGCCGGACAGGACATGCTGACCGCGGCGGTGCCGACGACCCCCTCGCGACGCGACGTCTGGATCACCACCGAAGAGCTGAGCGCAGCGGGTGCCCAACAACTCCGCGACCTCGGTGTCCGGTTCGTGGTGATGCCGACGGCGTTGTTCCGAGCCACCGTCAGCACCACCCTCCCCGAGACCGACCTCTTCGTCGGGGCCGAACTCCCCGACGGCGGCACGCTTCCACTGCTGATCGTCGCCCCGCTCTCGGCCACACTCACCACGGAGGCCGCCGACGAGCAACTCGCCGACACCACGGTCGCCGAATGGTCCGTGGCCACCGTCGCCGAACTCCTCGCCGCCCAGGCCGACGCCGACGGTCGGAGCGGCGCCGCCGCACCCGAGCGCAGCATCGTGCTGACCACACCGGATCTCGGCGCACCCGACGCTCGGTTGCTCACCGGCCTGCAGCAGGTCGTTGCGACCACCCCGTCCGCACGATTCAGCCCGGCCTCCGGACTGATCGGAACCACCGACGTGCAGCGCGTGAACGGTCGGGAGGTCACCGTCCGACTCCCCGAAGTGGCGGGACCTCCGCTCGCCGATCGGCTCGCGCTCCTCGACTCGACAGCGCTCACGATGGTCAGCGCCGCATCGATGCTGGACGACGACGACCCGAGACCCGGGCAATGGGCTGCAGAACTCGACGGGCTCATCTCCACCGCCTACAGCGACCCCGAGGTCGAGGCCGCGGTCTCCGAACTCAGGGCCGAGGCGCGCGCGCTCACCGACGCGGTCCAGCTGCCCGAGCCGTTCACGTTCACCTTGACCGGGCGCACCGGCACGATCGAGATCCGCCTCGGCAACACGAGTGACGAGCCGGTGAAGGTGCTCCTCCAACTGGAATCGAGCAAGGTCGAGTTCCCCGAGGGCGACCGGGTCGTCAAACTGCGCCCCAACGACGAGACGAGCGTCACGATTCCGGTCCGGGCGCGATCGAACGGCACCTCACCGATCGACCTGAGGGTGTCCACGCCCGCCGGCGAGCCGATCGACGAACCGGTCACGCTCACGTCGCGCGTCACCGGCTTCACCGGGCTCGGCTACCTGCTGACCGGCGGTCTGATCCTCGTGCTGCTCAGCTGGTGGTTCACCCATTGGCGCGCCCGCCGCCGTGCCGCCCTCGCCGACGACGGCCGCGATCGTCATCCGACCGCACGCAAAGTAGAATCGGACGCCCTGTGAGCGACGACAACGACAACCCCACCGGAACACCCACGGGCGGCCACGTGGTGATCGTCACCGACAGTTCGTGCGACCTGCCCGCCGCGGTCGCCGAGGAGTTCGGTATCGACATCGTGCCGCTGACGATCCGGTTCGGCGACGAGGAGTTCGTCGACCGGGAGGAACTGTCGACGGCAGAGTTCTGGACCCGCTGCGTCAACTCGTCCACCCTGCCCGAGACCGCGGCACCGGCACCCGGACAGTTCGAGCAGGTCTACCGCCGCGCCGCCGCGAACGGGGCGACCGGCGTCGTCGTGGTCTCACTGTCGGCGGCGTTGTCGGCCACGATGCAGTCGGCCCAGCTCGCTGCGCGCAGCATCGCCGACGACGACTCGATCGACCTCGACGTCCGCGTCGTCGACAGCCGCACGATCTCGATGGGCGTCGGCACGATCGCGCTCGCCTGCGCCCGCGCCGCACGCGACGGTGTCGACGTCGACGACATCGAGCGGCTCGCGATCGACCTCGTCGAACGCACGCGAGTGTTCGGTGCGCTCGACACCCTCGACAACCTCAAGAAGGGCGGGCGCATCGGCAACGCCAAGGCGCTGCTCGCCACTGCATTGTCGATCAAGCCGATCATCGAGGTCACCGGTGGCGTGGTCGAGCAGGGCGGGAAGCAGCGGACGCGATCGAAGGCGCTGAGCTTCCTGGTCGACAAGGTCACGAGTTACGAAGGCGGCATCGAGAACCTCGCCGTGCTCCATGCCGACTGCAGCGACGTCGACCTCTTCGTCGAGATGCTCCAGCCCCACTACTCCGGTGACATCGTGGTCGGTGAGATCGGCCCGGTGATCGGTACCCACGGCGGCCGGGGCACGATCGGCGTCGCGTTCCAGGTCACCTCGACCTGAGCCGATCCCTTGTTCCACCGCCCGTCGACGGATTGACCAGACCGTCTCGCCCACCACCGCTAGCGTTCGCAGCAGTCATGTCCGCCGCGGCTCCGCCACCCACCCCGACCGTCATCGCACAGCGGTACGAGCTGCAACGGATGCTCGCGCAGGGCGGCATGGCCGAAGTGTGGCTCGCCCGTGACCTGACGCTCGATCGCAAGGTGGCCGTCAAGTGGCTCAAGCCGTCGTTGGCCACCGACCCGGTGGTCGCCGAACGCTTCCGCCGCGAAGCGATCGCGGCGGCCAGCCTCAACCACCCCAACATCGTCGCCGTCCACGACGTCTTCGAACAGGACGGGCGCCAGGCGGTCGTGATGCAACTGGTCGAGGGCAAGAGCCTGCGCCAGGTGCTCGACACGCAGAAGCGTCTCAGCCCCGAACTCACCTGCCACATCGGCACCTGTGTCGCCGCCGCCCTCGACCACGCCCACGAGGCGGGCTTCGTGCACCGCGACGTCAAGCCGGGCAACATCATGATGACGTCCGACGGCCGGGTGCTGCTCACCGACTTCGGCATCGCCAAAGGCCTGCAATCGGCCGAGACCGATCTCACCAGCGACAACATCATGATGGGGACGGCCAAGTACCTGTCGCCCGAACAGGTACGTGGCAAGAAGCTCGACGGTCGCGCCGATCTCTATTCCCTCGGCCTCGTGCTCTACGAGTGCCTCGCCGGTCGTGTCCCATTCCTCGGCGAGACCGACGCCGACACCGCACTCGCGCGCCTGCAACGCGATCCGACCGACCTCACGCGCCTGCGCGCCACCCTGCCGACCAAGCTCGTGATCGTCATCCACCAGTTGCTCGCCCGCAATCCGGCGCAACGCCCCGCGTGCGGCGCGGATCTCGTGGTCGCCCTGCGCGACGCCGCCAAGGAGGGTCCGCCGCACATCGACCCCACCCCCCACGAACGGTCGCCGGTCGCGCCGTTCGGCGGCCGCCGCCTGCGGCGTGCGCCGTCCGACGTCGCCGGTCGCGCCGCCGATCGCGCCCGGGCGGTCGCCCCGGAGCAGACGATCACGTCGATGGCCGGCCCCATCCCCGGCGAGGTCGGCCACACACGCGCCACACCGGTCACTGCAGCGGCAGCGGCGACGGCACGTGCAGCCGGGCCCGCGCGACCGACTGCGTTCACCGAGTTGCCGGCCATCGCCGAACCCACCCCCGACGCGGGCAACGAGCTGCGCGGCAAGCCGGCACGGGGGCTCACGCAGGAGTGGAAGCCCGCGTTCACCGTCGTCGCCGTGCTCGTCGTCGCAGCCCTGGTCGTGGGGGCGCTGCTGTGGGCCAATCTCGAGTTCGGTGGCGGTGAAACGATCGTGTCCACACCGGCGCTCGGCGACGCCGGGGACGGGACCGGCAACGACGGCGCGTTGGTCGAGGAGGCCGCCGATGCGCCCGCTGTTGCGTCAGCCGCCGCCATGATCGCCACGATCACCGCCTACGACCCCGACGGCGACGGCACCGAGAACGACGGCGACGCGATGCTCGCAGGGGCCGACGGCAGCCCCGGCACGTCGTGGAGCACGGTCTGCTATGCCGACCGCTACCTCGGTGGCAAGGGCGGTGTCGGCCTGGTGGTCACGTTCGATGCCCCGATGCAGCAGGCCCTCCAGGTCGACCTGCTGTCGGCGCCGTACCAGGTCGCCTTCCTGGCGTCGGACGCCGAGGTGATCCCTCCGACGATCGCCGACTGGGGTCCGGCGCTCGGCCCCACCGCCTTCGCCGACGACACCGGCACGGTCGTGTCACCCGTGCCGGCCACCCCGGCACGACACATGCTGATCCTGCTCAAGGAGCTCGGCACCGACGGAAGCTGCACGGACGCCAATCCCTACCGCGGTCGTCTCGGTGAGATCGCCATCGTGAACTGAGCGGCTCGTTACGCTCGCGGGCATTCCGACACACCTCGACGACGCCGCACTGGTTGCCGCTGCGCAGGGCGGCGACCGCAACGCGCTCGACCAACTCCTGCGACGCCACTACGACCGGATCCACGCGGTGTGCCGACGCGTGGCAGGGAGCACGCGCGACGGCGACGACGCCTGCCAGGAGGCCCTGATCAAGATCGTTCGCAACCTGCCGCGATTCGACGGGCGGTCCTCGTTCGGGACGTGGGCCTATCGCATCGCGACCAACGCATCGCTCGACGAACTCCGCAAACGCAACCGGCGACCGAGGCTCGCCGCTGTCGACGACCAGGCCACCATGGACGTCGCCGATCCGGTCGCCACGCAGCGACTCGACGGGATCGGCGATCGACTGCTGCTCGATGACGCCCTCGCGGCACTCGCCGACGATCTCCGCGCCGCTGTCGTACTGCGCGATGTCGCGGCGCTCGAGTACAGCGAGATCGCTGAGGTGCTCGACATCCCGATCGGCACGGTCAAGTCGCGCATCTCGCGTGGACGCGCCGCGCTCGCTCGAGACCTCCGAGTCGACGCCGCGCCGGAACCGTCTCCACAGCCCGACGGAGAACACGGGAACCGAACCGACCCCGCCGAACGTCCAACAGACCTGACATGAACGACGACGACATCCTTCTCGCGAGCGCGTACCTCGACGGTGACGTGACCGCGGACGAACGCGCCCTCGTCGAGACCGACCTCGACCTGCTCTCGGAGGTCGCCCGACTGCGTCAGGTTCGCGCCCTGTTGGCCGATCGGGAACCACCGAGCATCTCACAGCGCGAGGAGCACCTCGCCGCCGCGCTCGACGCCTGGGATCGTCTGCCGGAGGCCGAGCGCACAGGCGCCGTACGTGACATCACCCCGGCCGCGCTCAGGCGCGGCGCCAGCCCCGCATCCGCCGCCGCCGCGGCGACGATCACGACGCCCACGTCGCTGGAGCACCGTCGGCGTACGGCGATGAACCGACGGATGCTCGGTGCCGCCGCCGTCATCGTGCTCGTGCTCGGCGGAGGGATCGCCCTGCAGACCCTGTCGAGCCGGGGCGACGACGACGCGAGCTCGTCCGCCGGGGCCACGGTGCCACTCGAGGAGGCTGCGCTCGCCGCGTCGGCCGACGCTGCGAACCAGTCGGGCGGTGCCGCCACGGAGGGCGACCGCGCCTCGGCCGAGATCGCATCGGCCGATGCGCCCGCGGTACCGGCGTCGGGTGCGGAACTCGACACCGGCATCGACGATGCGGCCCCGCCGAGCGAGCGGACACTCGACCTCCTCGAGACGCCCGACGATCTCGCGCTTTTCGCGTCGGATGCCATCGGTGCGCCGATCTCGCCCGACGTCCCTGCCGCCACCAGCGCGCCGATCGACGACCGGCTGACCCCCGACCAGGCCGAGCTCCTCGATGCCGAGCTGCCCCTGTGCCTCGGTGCCGACTTCGTGGTGGGCCCGGCGTTCTACCGGGACACCGAGGTCGTCGTCGGTGTCGACGTGAGCCGCAACCTCGCACTCGCGTACGTCGGTACGACGTGTCGTGAAATCGCCCGTGCGCGCCTTCCGTGACGTCCGGCTAACCTCGCCGCATGCCGGCAAATCCGCTCACCGATCCGAACTGGGCGTCGGAAACCACCGACACCCTGGTCAGCTACATCGATCTCGTTCGGTCCAAGACCACACAGCCCGTGGTCTACGCGGCCCGCGCCGTCGTCTTCGGGTTGATCGCCGTCATCGTCGGCTCGTTCGCCCTGGTCATCCTGTTCGTGATGCTCATGCGCGGTCTGCAGGCGCTGCTCGAACTCGCGACCACGTGGGAACGAGCGGTCTATCTCAGCTACCTGATCGTCGGCGCCGTGTTCACCATCGCCGGTGTCGTGCTGTTCAAGAAGCGCAACGCCGCCGCGAGTTGACGCTCGCGCTCCCCCCGTCAAGCCCCGTCAAGAAGGAGTCTCCATGGCCGACGTCCGCGACGTCATCATCATCGGTTCGGGCCCGGCCGGCCTCACCGCGGCGGTGTACACCGCTCGGGCGAACCTGTCACCCCTGCTCATCGAGGGTGAACCCTCGAGCACGAGCGATCAGCCCGGGGGTCAACTGATGCTCACCACCGAGGTCGAGAACTTTCCCGGGTTCCCCGACGGGATCATGGGCCCCGAACTGATGGCCAACATGCGCGCGCAGGCCGTCCGCTTCGGCACCGAGATCCTCACCGAGAAGGTGACCGACGTCGACTTCTCCCAGCGCCCGTTCCGCGTGTGGGTCCGCGACGACGAGTACCTCGCCAACTCCGTGATCGTGAGCACCGGTGCGCAATCGCTGATGCTGGGGCTCGAGGCCGAGCGGCGTCTGATCGGCCACGGCCTCTCGACGTGTGCCACGTGCGACGGCTTCTTCTTCCGCGGTCACGAGATCGCCGTCGTCGGCGGTGGCGACTCCGCCATCGAAGAGGCGATGTTCCTCACCAAGTTCGCCGACAAGGTCACGATCATCCATCGTCGCGACGAACTCCGGGCGTCGAAGATCATGCAGGACCGCGCGTTCGCCAACCCGAAGATCGAGTTCCTCTGGAACTCCCAGGTCACCGACGTCTTCGGCGACACCAGTGTCACCGGCGTCGAGGTCACCAACACCCTCGACGGCAGTGTGTCGACCCTCCCCGTCACCGGCCTCTTCGTGGCGATCGGTCACCGCCCGAACACCGATCTGTTCGTGGGCAAACTCGACATGGACCCCGTGACCGGCTACCTGGTGACCCGCCACGACTCGGCCTACACCGACGTGGAGGGCGTCTTCGCCTGTGGCGACGTGCAGGACGACGTGTACCGCCAGGCGATCACCGCCGCCGGCTCGGGCTGCATGGCCGCCATCGACGCCGAGCGTTGGCTCGAGGCGAACGTCCATCACTGACGCGACGTCCGCTACGGGAATGTTCTGCGCCACGTCGGGGTTGACGTGCACGCGCCGAACTGCACACAACGGCGACGACTCCACGTCCTGCGAAAGGAACTTCCCCATGGCCAACGGCATTGTGAACCTGTCCACCAACACCTTCGACGAGACCGTGATCGGCTCGGACAAGCCGGTCGTGGTGGACTTCTGGGCGGAATGGTGCGGTCCGTGCAAGCAGATCGCCCCGATCCTCGAGGAGATCGCCGGCGAGCACGGCAACGACGTGACCGTCGCCAAGCTGAACGTCGACGACAACCCCGATCTCGCCATGCGCTACAACGTCATGAGCATTCCAACGCTGCTGGTCTTCTCCGGCGGTGAGGTCTCCAAGCGCCTCGTCGGCGCGAAGAGCAAGGGTGCACTCCTCCAGGAGCTCGACGAATTCCTCACGACCTCAGCCTGACGAACCTGCTCCCGCTGACGCTCGGTCAGCGCGGCGACGCAGTTCGAGACCTCCAACGGCGCCTCGCCGCGGCCGGGTTCACCGCCATCGGTGACGACCCCGGGGTGTTCGGCGCGTCGACACAGCAGGTGTTGAGCGCGTTCCAGCAGCAGCGCGGGCTGCACGAGAGCGGTGCCTGCGACGAGCCGACCTGGCTCGCACTGGTCGAGGCCGGATGGACCCTCGGCGACCGGTTGCTGCTGCTCGGGGCCCCGCAACTGCGAGGTGACGACGTCGCGCAGCTGCAGGCGGCGCTGAACCACCTCGGCTTCGACTGCGGACGCCCCGACGGCATCATGGGCCCGGCGACGGCCCGCGCATTGGAGGACTTCCAGCGGAACTCGGGGCTCACCGCGGACGGGGTGTGCGGGAGTCACACCGTGCGGATGCTCGAGCTGGTCAGCCGGCAGAGCGGGTCCGGCCCCGGCGTTGCCGTCGTACGCGAGAGCGAGTCGATGGCCACCCACGCGTCGTTGCGAACGCTGCGGGTCGTGATCGGTCAGTTCGGCGGGCTCAGCTCGATCAGTCGGTCGCTCTCACGCTCCCTGCGCGACGGGGGTGCCACGGTGATGTCCACCGACGAGTACGAAGCCGGAGCGCAGGCGGCCGCCGCCAACCGTTTCGGAGCGTCCGCCTACATCGGATTCGAGGCTCGATCGGACAGGCGTTCGATGATCTGCTATTTTGCCGTACCGACGTTCGAGTCGGTGGGTGGAAGAACGCTCGCCTCGCGTGCTGTGGACGAACTCCGCTCGGTGCTCGCTGCGCCACCCGAACTCCACGGCATGCGCCTCCCAGTGCTGCGCGAGACGAGGATGCCGGCGGTGCTGTGCTCGCTCGGGCCCGTACGAGCCGTGGTCGATGCGACCGACGAGATCACCGAGGGACTGGTCGCCGCCATCGATGCCTGGGCCACCTCGCCGATGACCGATCGGCACCCGCCGGCCCGTTCGTCCGGGTGATCGTCGGGGCGATCGACCCTTTGTCCACAGGCTTGCTCACAGGCTGTGGGTTCGTCTCGACCACACGTTGAATGCCCGACCACCGAGTGTGGGTGAACGGCCGGAGTACAGCAGGTGGACGTGACGCTGCGTACTCGTCCTCCCGTCACCTGAATGTCACGCGCGAGCTGAGGATGAGGGGAGTCCAGTGGAGATCGATGGTTCCGATCTCGAGGACCTCCAGCGCATCAGCCGGCGATCACCCGATAGATACGTTCGAGGTCCTCGAGATCGGCGAATTCGATCGTGACACGACCCTTCTTGGCCGACATCTGGACGTTGACTCGCGTCTCGAGATGCTCGGCCAGCAGCCGCTCCAACTCCAACAGGCCGGGGGGGCGGAGCTTCGTCGCCGGGGTGAGCCCGGCACCATCGATGGTCCCGGTGCTCGGCGATGGGCCCGATTCCGCTGGTGACTCCCCCTCCGGTACCTCGGTCAGCTGGCGCACGGTGTCCTCCACCATGCGCACCGACCAGCCTCCGGCCGCCGCCTCTCGGGCGAGGGCCTCCTGACGACCACGGTCAGGCGTTCCGAGCAGGGCCCGCGCATGTCCTGCCGACAGCTGACCGTCGGCCAGCAGCCGTTGGACCGCGGGTGGAAGTCCGAGCAGCCGCAGGCTGTTCGTGATCGCCGAGCGACTCTTGCCGACACGACCGGAGACCTGATCGTGCGTGAGACCGAAGTCGTCGATCAGTTGCTGGTACGCCGCGGCCTCCTCCAGCGCCGTGAGGTCCTGGCGGTGGAGGTTCTCCACCAATGCCTGCTCCACCGAACTCGCATCGTCAGTGGTTCGCACCACTGCCGGGACAGTCGCCAGACCGGCGCGCTGGGCTGCCCGCCACCGTCGTTCACCGGCGATCAACTCGAAACCACCGTCGGCGGCGGGCCGCACCAGAATCGGCTGCAGGACACCCATCTCCGCGATCGACGCAGTCAGCTCGCTGAGGCTCTCCTCGTCGAAGTGCACGCGCGGCTGGTTCGGATTCGGCACGACGTCGGCCACGGCGATGTCGACCAGTACGGCCGCACGCTCCTGACCACCGCCACCGGCTTCGGGCCGTTCGGCCGTCGGGATGATCGAACTCAGGCCCTTGCCGAGGCCGCTAGATCGAGCCATGGTGCACCTCCCGTGCGGCGTCGCGGTACGCGATGGCGCCGCGCGACGTCGGATCGAACGTGGTGATCGGCTGTCCGAACGAGGGAGCCTCGGACAGACGGACGGACCGGGGAATGACCGACTTGAGCACCTTCTCGCCGAAGTGTTCGCGGACTTCGCTCACCACCTGGCCGGACAACTTCGTGCGCGCGTCGTACATGACGCACAGAATCGTACTGAGGTCGAGCGTCGGGTTGAGGTTGCGCTTGACGAGGTCGACGTTGCGCAACAATTGCCCGAGGCCCTCCAGTGCGTAGTACTCGCACTGGATCGGCACCAGCACCTCGCTGGCGGCCGCGAGACCGTTGACGGTCAGGAGTCCGAGCGATGGCGGACAGTCGATCAACACGTAGTCGTAATCCGACAGGACGGCGTCGATCGCCCGCTTCAACCGTTGCTCTCGGCTGAACGCCGGGACCAACTCGATCTCCGCTCCGGCGAGGTCGAGTGACGCGGGGGCGACGAAGAGATTCCGCACATCGGTGGGTTCGACCACGTTCTCCAGCGGCTCTTCGTGCATGAGCACGTGGTACATCGAGTGCTCCAGCCCGCGGTTCTCGATGCCGAGTCCGGTCGAGGCATTGCCCTGGGGGTCGAGATCGATGATCAGCGTCCGCAGGCCCATGTCGGCCAGTGCCGCACCGAGATTGACGGTGGTCGTCGTCTTGCCGACACCGCCCTTCTGGTTGGCGAGGGCCATCACTCTGGGAAGGGGGTGACGATCACGTGGGGTCGAGACAGCAGCGGCGGGCGCTGCGGCGGGTTCAGGGGAAACGGACGCCGAGGCGTCATGATCCGACACGGAGACTCCAGTACGAACAGGCGGACAGGACGGAAGGTCCTGTCAGCGGGATGTGCACACTCTGCCGTACTCACCAGACGGATACAAGCATTTCGCTCGGTGTTCCACGTGAAACATGTCGCCGACCGGCAGCCCACGACGACCTCGAACGTTCCACGTGAAACATCCAGCGACCCGACGTCAGTGCGAGGTACCCGCCGCCTCGAGGATCACGACGTGCCGAGTGGAGGCGGTCCCGGGTACTCGGACCAGGTGGTTCGCGTCGAGCCACATCGGATCCCAGCGGTCGCCGGACGGTGGTTCGCTGATGACGATGCGTCCTCCGGGGACCACCAGCGCAGCGCCAAAACCCAGGGTCACGTCCGGCGGTCCGAAACCGCGGGCGACCACGACATCGAAGACATGTGGGTGCTCGACAGCGAAACGAGCGGCGTCGGCCGCATGGACCGTGACGCGATCGTGCCAGCCGAGCCGGTGCACCACTCGCTCGAGAAAGTCAGTCCGCTTCGTGCGTCGATCCAGCAGTGTCACCTGGAGCTCCGGGCGGTCCCGGGCGATCACCAACCCGGGCACGCCACCGCCGGATCCGAGGTCGACGACCCTGCGTGCGGTCGGCGGAATCGCCGCGACGAACCCCTGCGCGTGCGCGATGACCTCCGGGATCGGGCGGGCACCGAGGAACCCGAGGCGCTGCGATTCGATCAACACCGACGTCAGGTCGGCGGGCGCACTCATGGGCTCGTCAGTACCGTCGGGGTCTCGATGGTCGGGGTCTCGATGGTCGGAGTGCGTCGCTGAGCTCGGCGACCCGCCCGGCGGATCAGGTGGGCTCGACGATGATGCGGCGATCGGGGTCATCGCCGACCGAGCGGCTGCTCACGCCGTCTTCTTCGTTGAGCACGTCGTGGACGACCTTGCGATCCGCTGATGTCATCGGCTCCAGCGACCGAGCCGTGCCCGACGCCCGAACCTGTTCGGCGACGTCACGAGCAAACGCTGACAGCGCAGCCTCGCGACGTTCGCGGTACCCGGCGACATCGACGCGCAAGCGGGTCTCGTGATCACCGAGGCGGCGCTGTGCGGCGACGCGGGCCAGATCCTGGACGGCATTGAGCGTGCGGCCGCCCGGGCCGACGAGCAAACCCAGCTCCGACCCGGTCACGGTGACGTCGAGTTCGATGCCCTCGACGCGGACGTCGACGGTGCCGGTGGCGCCGAGTGCGCTGGTCAGACCCTCCATGAAGGTGACGGCGGCGGCACCGACCTCCTCCGGGGTGACCGTGGATTCGGGGCGATCGTCGTGGCTCATCGTGGACTCCTGGGTCGTTTCGGTGCTCGTGTCGGTCGTGGTGGGTACGGCGCCTCGCTTGGCCCCGTTGTCACTGGCGGGCGCGTCGTTGCCGGTCGGGTCGCTCCCGCTGTCCGCGGCCGCTGCACCCTTCGAACTCGACCGTCGCGACGGTGCAGCGTCCTTGTCGGACGACGGCGCTGCGGTGCTGGTCTGCTGCTCCGAGGCCGTGGAGGTGCTCCCACTGCGCTTCGAGCGGCGCCGCTCCTGCTTGGGACGGACCTGGGCCGGCCGGACCCGTGCCCTGAGTCGTGCTTCGCCGCGCACTCGACCGAACAGGCCGGGGCGAGGCTCTTCGATCACGTCGAACTCGGCCTCGTCGGCAGCGACGCCGAGTTGGTCGAGGGCTGCCTCACGGGCCGCGTCCAGGGTCTTCCCGGTGGTTTCTACCCACTCCATGGCTACTTCACTTTCTGCTTTCGAGCCCGACGCACCGCGCCGGGGAGACGATCATCACGTCGACTTCTTGGTCGACTTCGGCCGTGACTGCTTTGCGGCCTTCGCTGCTTTCGCCTTGTCGGCCTGCGCCTGCTGGCGCGAGGGCGTGGGCCGGCCCTTGGCACTGGCCGAGGGCGTCGGGCGATTCTTCGGTGGCGTCACCCGCTTGCTGGTGACGTCCTTGCTCTTCGCATCGACCGGCTTGGAGTTCGTCGAAGCGGGCTTGGACTTGTCGGGCTTGGGGCCGGGCTTCTTGTCGGGCTTGGGGCCGGCCAGATCGCGTTTCGCCTGCGCGAAGATCCCGCCGCCGCCGTCCGGGTTCTTCTTCGCCTCCTCGCGCGCCGCCTCGCCAGCGCGTTGTGCCTGGCGACCCAGCGACTCGTCGTGGCCGTAGAACGCCCGGGTGATGTAGGCCTGCTGAGCGATCCGCAGCAAGGTCTGGAAGATGTAGTAGACGACGAGCGCGGCGAGGAAGAAGATCTGGAAGATCGCGAAGAACACCGGCAGGTACTGCATCAGCTTCTGCTGACCGGCCGACATCGTGGGGCTGATCGAGGCACGAGCCGCCACCATGCGCTGCTGCACGAAGTACAACGCGCCGAGCACCACCACGAGCAGGATGTAGGGCAACGCCGTGACGAAGCCGTTCGCGACTTCGACGGCCGCCGTCTTCGACAGGTCGAGGCCGAGCGACATCATCTCGTGCTGGCCGTACAGCGACTTGTACAGCGCCGAATCGATCGCCAGATAGCGCGGGATGAAACCTGGGTCGGCGACCTCGGCGGGCTGATCGAATGCGCCCCACACGGCCTGGGCGACCGGCAGCGCCGACCCGCGCGGCTCGTAGACCAGACCGCGCAGCACCCGGAACATGATGTAGAACACCGGAGCCTGCGCCAGCAGCGGCAGACACGAGGCCATGGGGTTGACCTTGTGCTCCTGGTAGAGCTTCATCATCTCTTCGTTGAGCTTGGTGCGGTCGTTGCGGTACTCGTTCTGCAGCTTGCGCATCTCGGGCGCCAACCGCTGCATCTCCAGCATCCCCTTGGTGCTCTTGAGCGTCAGCGGCGTCGTGATCGCCATCACCACCGCGGCGATGAGCGCGATGGCGATCGTGTAGTTGTTGGTGAAGCCGTAGAACCACGACAGCAGAGCGGCAGGAATCTCGAACACGGCTCAGTGCTCCTTCGCGTGGTGGAGATGGTCGGATGCGCACCGTTCGGGGACCGGATCGAACCCTGACGGCCCGAGGGGCCGGCAACGCAGGAGACGACGGACGGTCAACCAGAGGCCCCGGCGGGTGCCATGCACCTCGAACGCTTCGTGTGCGTAGCTCGAGCAGGTGGGGTAGAACCGACACGGCGAGGGGCGGCCGGCGAACGCGCGCTGATAGGCCTCGATCCACCGGATGGCTCGCCGCTGGGTCCAGGTCGGGTCCGCGGTCGTCGAGTCACGGGTCGGCGAGTGAGGGATCACGGTGCCGACGGTTCGTTCGTTCGAGATCGCACCGAGGCGAGCAGCCGATCCATGGTGTGATCGAGCTCTACGAACGTGCGTTCGCACGCCCGAGCATGGGCGCCGAACAGATACAACCCGGGTGGAAGATCGTGGCGACGCAGGATCTCGCGGAGTCGCCGCCGGAGCCGGTTGCGTTGCGCGGCGGTACCGGTGGCGCGACCGATGGCGAATGCCACACGTGGCGGAACCAGTCGAGAATCGTTGACGAACGTGCACCAGAGCGGGTCGATCCGCACGCGGGTGCCTTCTCGCCGAAGGCGAACGAAGGCCTCGCGCTCGCGGATCCGGTCGATCAAGCCGACAGACGGGCGCGGCCCTTGGCGCGACGTGACTTGAGCACGGCACGGCCGGCGCGGGTGCTCATCCGCGCACGGAAACCGTGCTTGCGGGCTCGGCGGCGGTTGTTGGGCTGAAAGGTACGCTTCACGGCGGTCTCCGGACAAGTTCGAGGCAGCGCTCACGGACCGTGCCGTGCACCCACGTCGGCGCACTCACACGGACTGACCCGGCAAGGCTACGGCGACGGGGGCACATGCGCCAACCATGTCGGTCAAACCACAGGCATGTAAGTTGTCCACAGCACCGTTCTGGCCGCATCATCCCAGCACAGGGGCGGTATTGACGACGACAATGACGGTCGGTTGGTCAGGTTTTCCTTCTGGCGAGTACGTGCTAGGTTCTCCCGTCCGCCCGCTCGCCCCGTTCGTCCACATCGTGTGGACAACCATGTGGACTGTGTGTAGGCGTTGACCGGGAGATGTCGAGGGTGAGCGAGAGCGCAGACGTTTGGACGCAGGTGACGCTCTCTCTGCGTTCACAACTCGCCGAGTCGGTCTGGTTCTCGACGTTCCAGGACGTGACCCCACTCGACTCCGATTCCGACACATTGCGGCTTCTTGCACCGAGTGCGTACGTGAGAGAACGCATCCTCACGCGGTACCTCCCACTCGTCACCGAGGCGTTGCAGGACGCGAACGAGGGACACCGCGTGGTCGAGATCGACATCGAGACGAGCGGGGCACCTCCGACCGATCCCGAACCCGCCACCGATGAGCGCCACGATCGACACGACCATCGTGACCAGCAGGACGCCGTCGAACAGGGTGAGCGGGACCGGTTCGCTCGCGACCGTGCCGACCAGCAGTCCCTGCTGCTCGACGAAGCCGGCCTCAACCCTCGCTACACCTTCGAGACGTTCGTCAAGGGTGCCTCGAACCAGTTCGCGCTCGCCGCGGCGCTGCGTGTCGCCGAGACACCCGCCCGCAGCTACAACCCGTTGTTCATCTACGGATCGGCCGGCCTGGGCAAGACCCACCTTCTGCACGCGATCGGCCACTACGTCCACTCGAACTATCAGCATCACGAGGTGCGCTACGTCTCCACCGAGACGTTCATGAACGAGTACGTCGACGCGATTCGCCAGAACACCACGAACTCGCTCCGACGTCGATATCGCGACATCGACGTGCTCCTGATCGACGACATCCAGTTCATCGCCGGCAAGGAGGGCCTCCAGGAGGAGTTCTTCCACACGTTCAACTCACTGCACGGCGCCAACAAACAGGTCGTGATCTCCTCCGATCGGATGCCCGATGCGATCCCCACGCTGGAGGAACGCCTTCGGGGACGTTTCAAGTGGGGCCTGATCACCGACATCCAACCACCCGACCTCGAGACACGCCTCGCGATCCTGCGCAACAAGTCCGAGCGCGACCGGGTGCTGGTCCCCGACGAGACGCTCGAATTCATCGCCACCAACATCGCCACCAACATCCGCGAGCTCGAGGGCGCTCTGATCCGTGTGACCGCCTACGCCAGCCTCAACCAGGTCCCGATCACGACCGATCTCGCACAGACCCAGCTCGCGGATCTCCTCAACGACAGCAAGCCCAAGGCGCGCACCGACGAGGAGTTGCTCGCCGACATCGCCGACATCCTCAAGTTCCCGGTCGAGGATCTCAAGGGACGCAGCCGTCAACGACCGCTCGTCACCGCTCGGCAGATCGCAATGTACGTGTTCCGCGAGTTGACCGACCTCAGCTACCCGGCGATCGCCCGGCTGTTCGGCGGACGCGACCACACGACGGTGATCCACGCGAACGAGAAGATCCAACGGTTGATGAGCGAGCGCAAACAGATCTACGACCAGGTCACCGATCTGCTGCAGCAGCTGAAGGCATGAGCGTCCCCCGACGGCCACGACCCTGCCTGGGGACGCAGCAGCGGACGCGACGAGGACAACACGGTCTCCGATGGTGGACAACCTCGCGCTGTCCACCGGACCACACCGCTGTAACTCCCGGCATGGGGATCGACCCCCCATCCCGTGTGGACGCCCATCGCCGTCGTACGCTGCAACAACGCGTGGTTGTCCCCAATCCACAGCACCTACTACTGACATTGAACATTGAGACATCCCTGCATGAGGAGAAGTGCCCACTGTGAAGTTTCGTTGCGAACGTGATGTCCTGGCCGAGGCCGTCGGAGCAGCAGGACGGGCGGCCACGAACCGGACCGGCACGCTGCCGGTGCTCGCGGGTGTGCGCATGGAGGTCGACGGTGACCGCTTGACCGTGACCGGCACCGACCTCGAGCTCACCATCCGGCTGACCGTCGATGTCGGCGGCGAACGCGATGGTGCGGCCGTCGTGCCGGCCCGTCTCGTCGGCGACATCGTCAAGGCACTGCCCGCCGGTGCGGTGTCGGTCGAGCTGAGCGACGACGAGATGTCGATCAGCGCCGGCCGTTCGCAGTTCTCCGTGCGTCCGTTGTCACTCGAGGACTATCCGTCGCAGAGCGAGCCAGCGGCCGAGGCCGTGACGCTGTCTGCTGCCGTGGTCGCCGACGCACTGCGCCAGGTCGTCCGGGCGGCGTCCACCGACGATGCGCGTGCCGTGCTGACCGGCGTGCTGCTCGCGGCCGAAGACGACGGCCTGCGGATGGTGGCCACCGACTCGTACCGGCTCGCCGTGCGTGATCTGCCGGAGAACTCGGTGCTCGCCTCCGGTCAGAAGGTCCTGATCCCGGGCCGAGCGCTCAGCGAGTTGCAGCGCGTGATGGGCGATGCGGAAGAACTCGTGGTCCGCCTCGGCGACCGGGAGGCGACCTTCGAAGCAGGCGGCACCCGGCTGAGCACTCGCCTGATCGAAGGCGAGTTCCCGAACTACCGCAACCTGTTGCCGTCGAGCTATCCGAACCTGCTCACGGTCGGCAAGGCAGCGATGCTCGAAGCGATTCGCCGTGTGAAGATCCTGGCGCAGGATTCGACCCCGGTGCGTCTCACGCTCGGCGGTGACACCGTGCAGTTGACGGCGATCACCCAGGATGTCGGCAACGCGGTCGAGGAGATCGACGCCAGCTACGACGGCACGGAGATGACCGTTGCGTTCAACCCGGATTACCTGTCGGCGGGCATCGACGCGATCGACAGCGACGACGTCACGCTGGCCACGATGGATCCGATGAAGCCGGCGGTTCTCCGCGGCGTCGGTCGGGACGACTACCTCTATCTGTTGATGCCCGTTCGCGTGCCGTAAGGGTCGTGATCGTCGAGCACCTGGAGCTGGTCGACTTCCGGAACTACGTCACCGGAACGTTCGACCTCCACTCGGGGACCACGCTGGTCATCGGCGACAACGGCCAGGGCAAGACGAACCTCGCCGAGGCACTCGCCTTCCTGGCGACGCTCACGAGCTTTCGATCGGCTCCCGGTGACGCGCTGGTGCGCGCCGGGGTCGACACCGCGATCATTCGGGCCACGGTCCGCCACGACGACGATCGTTCGACACTGATCGAGATCGAGCTCGCAGCAGCCGGCCGCAACCGGGTGCAGGTCAACCGGCAGAAGTTGGGTCGGGTGCGCGATCTGCTCGGTGCGGTCCGTGTCACGGTGTTCTCTCCGGACGACCTCTCGCTGGTGAAGGGGAGCCCAGGCGACCGTCGTCGGTTCATGGACGACACGCTCGTCGCGTTGGCCACGAAGTACGACTCGATTCGCCTCGAGATCGATCGCATCGTCCGGCAACGCAACACGCTGCTCAAGCAGTCCGGTGGTCGGCTCACCGACGAGATCGCGGTGACGCTCGACGTGTGGGACGCCAAGTTCGCGGAGATCGCCGATCAGTTCGGCTACGCGCGCGCCACGCTGGTTGCCCGGCTCACACCCATGGTGCAGGAGGCGTACGAACAACTCGCCGGGGTTGCGACGCCGCTCGATCTCTTCTACGAACCGGCCTGGCGAACGACGGGCCTCGCCGCCGCGCTGAGCGAGGCCCGGCCGCTCGACGTACGACGTGGCGTCAGCACGGTCGGTCCACACCGTGACGAGCTCGCCATGAGCATCAACGGGCTCCCGAGCCGGACGCACGCGTCGCAGGGTGAACAGCGGACCCTGGCGTTGGCCTTGCGCCTGGCCGGCCACCGGTTGGTCACCGAACGCACCGGGTCGGCCCCGGTGCTGGTGCTCGACGACGTGCTGTCCGAACTCGACGATCACCGCGCCATCGCCCTGCTCGAGCATCTTCCCGTCGGCCAGGTCGTCATCACGACGGCGAGCGAACTTCCTCCGGGGGCACACACCGACCATGTCGTGCGGATCGCACACGGCCAGGTCGTCACCGACTGAAGCGCGTCGTCGTCGACTGGAGCTCGGCGGCGCCGCGGTACGTTGGAACCGTGCCGGAGCCCGTACCGATCTCCCGATCGCTCGACTCGATCATGAAGTCGCTGCGCGGCACCGACCGCATCCAGATCGGTGGCGTGTTCGGACGTTGGGACGAAGCGGTCGGTCCCACCGTGAGCGCTCACGTCCGGCCCGTTCGTCTCGACGACGGTGTGCTGGTGGTGGAGGCCGACGAACCCGGATGGGCCACCCAGGTCAAGTTCCTGAGCGGCGACATCATCGGTCGTCTGGCAGACGTCGCGCACGTTCGGATCGAGCGCATCGAAGTGCGTGTCGGGCGTGCCGGTCGGCCGGCGGGTTCCCCGACTCCGTGACACCCCGCTGGTAGGCTGAACAGCACTCGCGATCGCCGTGTGGGCGCCGGTTCGACCTCTCGTCGAGGGCCGGCTGACTGCACGGTTCGCCCACCGACGTGTCCCACCGGGCATGCCGCCAGACAGCCAGAAAACATCGAGGTACGAGTGTCCAACGACACCGAAGCAGCAGCCGACGTCTCCGACACGAACGGAACTCCGGCGCCGAAGAAGAAGTCGAATTCCACCAACTCCGCGACCACGACGGCGGCCTACGACGCGAAGGCGATCCAGGTCCTCGAGGGGCTCGATCCGGTCCGCAAGCGCCCGGGCATGTACATCGGCTCCACCGGGCTGCAGGGGCTGCACCACCTGATCTGGGAGGTCGTCGACAACTCCGTCGACGAGGCGATGGCGGGCCACTGCACGCGCATCGGCGTCACGCTGCTCGCCGACGGCGGTTGCCAGGTCGACGACAACGGCCGCGGGATTCCGATCGACCCGTTCACCTCCGGTGAGCACAAGGGCAAGAGCGCGGCCGAGGTCGTGCTCACCGTGCTGCACGCCGGCGGCAAGTTCGGCGGCGACGGCTACAAGGTGTCGGGCGGTCTGCACGGCGTCGGTGTGTCGGTCGTCAACGCGCTGTCCGAGCGTCTCGTCATCGAGGTCGACCGAAACGGCAAGCACCATCGCCAGGAGTACGCCAAGGGTGGCGAGCCGCAGGGCAAGATGACCGTCGTCGGTGACACCCCCAAGCGCGGGCGCGCCACCGGCACCACGATCACGTTCTGGCCCGATCCGACGATCTTCGCGGCCGAGGGCACCGAGTTCGTGGCCCGCACCGTGCTCGAACGGTTGCAGACGATGGCGTTCCTGAACAAGGGCCTCGAGATCGTCTTCACCGACCGGCGCGAAGGCCGCGAGCAGACGATCACCTACCTGTACAAGGGTGGCATCCTCGACTTCGTCAAGCACCTCAACGCCACCAAGGAGCCGTTGTTCTCCAAGGTGTGCCAGTTCGAGGACGAGGACGAGGCCGACGGCCAGATGCTCGACATCGCGATGCAGTGGAACACCGGCTACTACGAGGGCATCCACGGCTACGCCAACGGCATCTCCACCATCGAGGGCGGAATGCACGTCGAGGGCTTCAAGACGGCACTCACCTCGGTGATCAACAAGTACGCCCGCGCCAAGAACCTGCTCAAGGAGAAAGATCCCAACCTCACCGGCGAGGACATCCGCGAGGGCATCACGGCGATCGTGTCGGTCAAGCTGCGCGAGCCGCAGTTCGAGGGCCAGACCAAGGCGAAGCTCGGCAACGTTCCGATGCGCTCGTTCGTCCAGAAGGCGACCTACGAACGTCTCGGTGAATGGCTCGAGGAGAACCCGACCGAGGCCAACAAGGTCGTCAAGAAGGGTCTCGCTGCCGCCCAGGCCCGGGTCGCGGCGAAGAACGCTCGCAACGCGATCCGCCGCAAGACCGCGTTGTCGGGTGCGGGCATGCCCGACAAGTTGAAGGACTGCTCGTCGAAGAACGCCGACGAATCCGAACTGTTCATCGTCGAGGGCGACTCCGCCGGAGGTACCGCGGTCGACGCCCGCGACCCGCGCACGCAGGCCATCCTGCCGATCCGCGGCAAGATCCTCAACGTCGAACGTGCCCGCATCGACAAGATGCTCAAGAACAACGAGATCCAGGCGCTGATCACCGCCATCGGTGCCGGTGTCGGCGACGAGTTCGACGTCGACAAGGCCCGATATCACAAGGTGATCTGTCTCGCTGACGCCGACGTCGACGGCAGCCACATCCGGACGTTGCTGCTCACGTTCTTCTTCCGCCAGATGCGCGAGATGGTCGAGGCCGGCTACTGCTACATCGCCCAGCCCCCGCTGTACTCCACCGAGATCGGCAAGGAGAAGGTGTACCTCAAGGACGACGTCGCGAAGGACGCCTTCCTCGTCGAACGGCCCAACCACAAGAAGCCGTTCAACCGCTTGAAGGGCCTCGGCGAGATGGACTGGGAGGAGCTGCGCACCACCACCATGCTCGACGGCACCCGCACGCTGCTCCAGGTCAACCTCGAAGAAGCGGCGCTCGCCGACGAGATCACCTCGATCCTCATGGGCGACGACGTGCCGGCACGGCGCGAGTTCATCACCACCAACGCCCGCGACGTCCGCAACCTCGACTTCTGACCAGCTCCCGCCCTGACACCCCTCTGACACCCCTCTCGACTGCTCGGACATCACCTCATGACTGACACCAACGACACCCCTCCGAACGAACCCATCCAGCCGATCTCGCTGAGCGACGAGATGGAGAGCTCGTTCCTCGAGTACGCGATGTCGGTCATCATGTCGCGCGCCCTGCCCGACGTGCGTGACGGCCTCAAGCCGGTCCACCGCCGGATCATCTGGGACATGGAAGACCAGGGATTCCGCCCTGACCGCCCCCACGTCAAGTGCGCCCGTGTCACCGGCGACACGATGGCGCGTTTCCATCCCCACGGCGACAGTGCCATCTACGACGCACTGGTGCGCATGGCCCAGCCGTTCTCGCTGCGCCACCCGCTGATCGACTTCCACGGCAACTACGGGAGCCCCGACTTCGGCCCGGCTGCGGCGCGGTACACCGAGTGTCGGTTGAACCCGCTCGCGATGCAGTTGCTCGCCGACATCGACGAAGACACCGTCGACATGATCCCGAACTACGACGGGAACTTCGAACAGCCCGTCGTGTTGCCGGCGCGCTTCCCGAACCTGCTCGTCAACGGCAGCCAGGGCATCGCCGTGGGCATGGCCACGAACATCCCGCCGCACAATCTCGGCGAGGTGGTCGATGCCGTGGTCCACCTGCTCGACAATCCCGATGCCACCCCCGACGACCTGATGGAGTTCGTCAAGGGCCCCGACTTCCCCACCGGCGCCAGCATTCTCGGCAGGGCCGGCATCATCGACGCCTACCGAACCGGCCGCGGGTCGGTGAAGATGCGGGCCCGTGTCGAGATCGAGGAATCGAGGACCGGGCGGATGGAGATCGTGGTCAACGAGCTTCCGTACCAGACGAGCTGCTCGTCGATCGCTGCTCGTATCCAGGATCTCGTCGACGGTGGTGACCTCGACGGCATCGCCGACGTCAACGACGCGTCCTCGGGCGGCAAGACCAACCTGATCATCACGCTCAAGCGCGACGCCAACGCCAACGTGGTCAAGAACAACCTGTTCAAGCTCACCCAGTTGCAGTCGACGTTCTCGATCAACATGGTCGCTCTCGTCGACGGCGTGCCCCGTCAGATCAACCTGCGCGATGCGATCGTCGCCTACGTCAAGCATCAGCGTGACGTCATCACCCGCCGGTCGCAGTTCCGCCTCGACAAGGCGAAGCGTCGCGAGCACATTCTCGAGGGCCGTATCAAGGCGCTCGATGTCATCGATGCGATCATCGCGCTCATCCGGGCCAGCGACGACGTCGCCGCGGCTCGTGACGGCCTGATGGCGGCGCCGTACGAGTTCACCGAGATCCAGGCCAATGACATCCTCGACATGCAGCTGCGCCAGCTGACGCGGTTGTCACGGCTCGACCTGCAGACCGAACTCGACGAGACCCGCGCGAAGATCATCGATCTCCAGGAGATCCTCGACAGCCCCGATCGCCTCAACACGGTCATCCGCGAGGAGATCACCGCCATCAAGGACGAGTTCGCGACGCCGCGCGTGTGCGAACTCACCTACGACGACGGCGAGATGTCGATCGAGGACCTCGTCGACGACAAGGAACTCGTCGTCGTGATGACACAGGCGCAGTACGTGAAGGCCGTGTCGGCCGACTCGTTCAAGACCCAGGGCCGTGGAGGTCGCGGCGTGTCGGGCGGCAAGATGAAGGTCGACGACATCGTGCGCCACGTGATCTTCACCACGGCGCACGCGCACCTCCTGTTCTTCTCGAACCGCGGCAAGGTGTACCGGCTTCGGGCGCTCGAGATCCCCGAACGCGAGCGAACGGCCAAGGGCATGCCGATCGTCAACCTGCTGCCCTTGCAGGCCGACGAGCAGATCCAGGCGATCATCGACACCCGCGACTTCGCCGGTGAGCGCTTCCTGTTCTTCGCCACCAGGAACGGCACCGTCAAGAAGACGGCGTTCGACGCCTACGACTCGAGCCGCCGCGACGGCCTGATCGCGATCAACCTGCGCGACGACGACGAACTCGTCCGGGTGATCGAGACGAGTGGCAGCGACGACATCTTCATGGTGAGTCGCAACGGCATGACGATCCGTTTCGACGAGAACGACGTGCGGGCGATGGGTCGAACGGCCGGCGGTGTTCGCGGCATGAAACTCAAGAACGCCGACGACCGTGTGGTGTCGGTCGACGTGGCCCGCGACGACACGGCGATCCTGATCATGACCGAGGCCGGTTACGGCAAGCGGACCCAACTCGACAAGTTCAACCGTCAGGGTCGGGGCGGCCAGGGTGTGCGTGGCATCAAGCTCACCGGCAAGAAGGGCGCCGTCGTGGCCGCGTTCATGGTCGGCCTCGACGACGAGATCGTCGCCGTGTCGAACAACGGCGTCACGATCCGCATGGAAGTTCGAGGGATCTCGTCGCAGGGACGCGACGCCACCGGCGTGAGGGTGATGAACATCGACGACGGCGACGCCGTTGGTTCGGTCGCCCCGATTCTCGCCGCCGACGAGACCTGACCGATCGCGCGAGGGCGCCACTCGCGGCCGCGTCGGCCGCCTCCACATCGCGGTGACGAGAGGAGTTCGAGATGGCGCCAGTGCTGCGCGATCGCGGTCAGGCGGCGATCGCCGTCGTGATCGTGGTGACCGCCGTGTGTGCGATCGTGGCGTGGTCGTTGGTCGACCTGGGCGATCGGCTGATCGATCGAACCCGAGCCCAGACGGCTGCGGACGCCGTGGCCCTCGTCTCGTTGGAGGGCGGTCGACCGGCGGCCGAACGGTTGGCTCGTCGACACGGGGCGGAGATCGCCACCTGGGCGCAGCGACGAGGCCCGGACGGTGCGAGCACGGTGGTCACCGTCGTGATCGTGCTCGGCGACGCAACGGCGTCGGCTCGTGCGTCGAACGAACCGTGACCCGCAGCGTGACAAGACGTTGTGACGGGCCGTGCGTACACTTGCCGGAATGAGCAAGACCGAGCGCGCTCTCGATGAGGGGATCGACGCGCTCGACGACGAACTCGACGACGAACTCGACGAGGCGGTCGACGTCGGAGCGGACGACGGGTACGACGATGTCGATGTCGATGTCGACGATGTCGACGACATCGATGCGGACGACGACGAGCTCTCCGATGTCGAGGTCGAAGAGGACGTCGACGATGAGCCCTACGAACTTCCCGAGATCGTCATCGCCACCGAGGAACCCGACGATGCCGACACCGTGTCCGGGGACCCGTTGCTCGCTCGCCGGCCTCCTGGTGAGCACGTCGACGATGCGATCGATGATCGTGCTCCGGTCGACCTCGATCCCGGTCTCGATCGCCCGGCCGTCTCCGACGATCTGCTCGACGAACTCCGGCGCGCCGACATCGACGGACCCACCGTCGCGTTCGCACCGCAGGATGACACGTCATCGGGTCTGCGACGTCCGCGCCGTGCACCCGACTACGACCCTGCGCCGTTTCCGATCCCCGTCAACGTGCCACGGATGCTCGGTCGCAAACCGCGTGTTCGGCGCGTCACCAGGGTGGTCCGCCATGTCGATCCGTGGAGTGTCTTCAAGATCGCGATCGTCGCCAACCTGGTGCTCTACCTGATCCTGCTGACCGCGGGCGTTCTGCTGTGGAACGTCGCGTACGCCACCGGCACCGTCGACAACGTCGAGCGCTTCTTCGAATCGTTCGGGTGGTCGTCGTTCGAGTTCAACGGCGGGGAGATCTATCACAACGCCTGGATCGGTGGGCTCTTCGTCGTGATCGGTCTGACCGGACTGGCGGTGCTGTTCGCCACGCTGTTCAACCTGATCACCGATCTCGTGGGCGGGATGCGCTTCACGGTGTTGGAGGAGGAAGTGGTCGAGGCTCGCACATCGCCGATGCGACGTTTCGTGGTGCGGCGCGCCGAGCCGGAGGTTCCGCTCGTCACCTACGACGAGTCCGGACCGATCATCCGCGAGGCTGCGATCGACGACAGCGCCGGTCTCGATCGCTGATCCTGCTGACCCATCGACGCGCCGGCCGGGCAGCAGCGTGCTCCCTGAATCGACGTCGCCGCCGCTCGCCGGTTCGACTGTCGTGGAGATGCGAGGCGTGAAGCCCGCGAGCGACCGATAACCTCTCCGACTTGCCGGGGCTATAGCTCAGTCGGTTAGAGCGCTGCCCTGATAAGGCAGAGGTCACAAGTTCGATTCTTGTTAGCCCCACCGGTCGCAACGAGGTGCCTCCGGGTGCCTCGTTGCGCGTCCGGGGTCCACGCTGGGCCGGTGGTCCGGCCAACGTCGCCCGCCGAGGGGAGTACCCTGCCGCTCGGATGAAGTTCCTCCGCCGTGCGTTCTCGGCCATCTTCATGATGGGCCTCGCAGCAGCGGTCCTTCGCGTGCGCGGAACGGGGGGCACCCCGCCTCAGCACGGCGGCTGGCGACCTCTCGAGCTCCCGGACCGCTGATGACCACCGTCGCCGTGATCGGTACCGGTGTCGTGGCTGATCGCGTCGCTCGGCGCCTGCCGGTCGTGTTGCCACGTGCCCAGCTCGTGCAGTTGGATCCGCGATCGACACGTTCCTGGCCGCCCGACATCGACGTTGCGGTGCTCGCGCACGGAGGAGTCCATGCGCCCACCGCAGCTCGTCTGCTCGACGTCGGGGTCGCCGTGGTCTCGGTCAGCGATGGTCTCGCCGACGTCCGGGCGCTCGCCGACCTCGATCACCGAGCAGCAGCCACCGGGGTCCCGCTGGTGGTCGGAGCCGGGATGGCCCCGGGACTGACGGGCCTGCTCGCGCGTCTCCTGGCCACGCAGCTGGCATCGTGCGACGAGATCCACCTCGCGATCCACGGCACCGCCGGCCCGGCGTGTGCCCGCCAGCAGCATCGAGCACTCGGCGGTCGTGCGGTCGGGCTCCACGACCGTTCGTGGATCCGGCGTCCGGCCGGGTCGGGCCGCGAACTCTGCTACTTCCCGGAACCGGTCGGCCCCTATGACTGCTATCGAGCCGAGCTGGCGTCGCCGGTCCTGCTGCACGAGGCGTTTCCCGACGTGGAACGGATCAGTGCGAGAGTGTCGGCGAACCGGCGGGACCGGTTCACCGCCTGGCTGCCGATGCTCAGCCCGCCCCACCGCGAAGGAGGGGTCGGGGCAGTCCGGGTCGAGGTGCGTGGCACCGACGAGTCCGGTGGTCGGGTCACCCTGATCGCCGGCGTCGCCGAACTGGTCGCCTCGTCGGCCGCGGCGACGGCGATCGCCTTCGTCGCCGAGGCGGTTGGTGGCGGTCTGCGGGCCGGTGTCGTGCGGGCCGGGGACGCGGACCTCGACACCGTTCGACTGCTGCACACCGTTGGTCAGGCCGGCGTGCGGCTCCAGGAGTACACCGGCGTGTCGTCGACCAGTCGGATCAGCGCGAATCCGTAGACGGCGCGGCGACGTTGGCCGAGTGAGGTCGATCGCCGCGGTCGGCCGCCAACTCCTCGACGCGCAGGGCCAGGTGCTCGACGACGTCGGTGAGCCGGGCCAAACGATCGTCGAGCGCCTCGCCGGTGAGCATGTCGGACATCGACAGCCGAACGCTGGCGATCTCGCGGGCGAGGAACTCGGTGTCGGCCTGAGTGCGTTCGGCGACGTCACGGTCGGTCGCCGCGGTCACCCGGTCACGTCGCTCCTGGCGGCTCTGCGCGAGCAGGATGAGCGGGGCCGCATACGACGCCTGGATCGACAGGACGAGCGTCAGCAGGACCAGACCGCGACTCCATGGGTCGAACTGGTATCGCTGGGCGATGAGCGTGTTGAGCAGGATCCACACGGTGATGACGACGGTCTGCCACACCAGGAATCGACCCGTGCCCAGGAAGTTCGCGATCGATTCGCTGAACGCACCGAACCGGTCGGAGTCGTACGACACGCCGACTCGTCCGACGGCACGTGGCGTGGTGAGGTCTTCGCGGCGTTTCACGACTCCACCACCTGCGGGCGGGAATCCCCGCGTCTGCGGCGCTGGGCCGTTCGCCAGCCCTCGCCCAGCATGCGGTCGATCACGTCGTCGACGGTGACGGCGCCCAGTAGTCGTCCCGCCTCGTCGGTGACGGCGACGGCGAGCAGGTCGTAGCTCGCGAGCATCTCGGCCACTTCACGGTCGGTGCTGTCGGGTGCGAGCGTGGGATCGTTCGACACGAGCCGCCCCAGTTCCATCGGGGGTGGCTCTCGGAGGAGCCGTTGCACGTGGACGACACCCATGAGCTTGCCGGTCGGCGCCTTGTACGGCGCCTGGGTGACGAACACCTGCGTGGCGATGCTGACGACCCAGTCGGGGTCGCGGATCTGGGCGAGCGCTTCGGCGACGGTCGCATCGGGGCCGAGGATGATCACCTCGGGGGTCATCAGGCCGCCGGCGGTGCCCTCCTCGTACGAGAGCAGTCGTCGCACGACGTCGGCGTCGTCGACATCCATCACGCCGAGCATCCGTTCCTGGTCGGCGGGCGCCATCTCGCCGAGCAGGTCGGCGAGGTCGTCGTACTCCATCTCGTCGAAGACGCCGACGAGGCGGTCGCGGTCGAGCTGTTCGACGATGCGGACCTGCTCCTCCTCGGGGAGTTCCTCGAGGACGTCGGCGAGTCGCTCGTCGTCCATCGCCTCGGCGAGCTGGCGACGTTGGTCGATCGGCAGGGCGCGTACGACGGCGGCGACCTCCGCAGGGTGGAAGTCGCGGAGTCGGGCGGCTTCGGCCTGCATCTCGGTCGGGGCGTCGAACAGCGCGGGCACCTCGTCGAAGTCGACGAGGCGGTAGCTCGGTCGACGCCGCAGGGAGCTCTTGCGGGCGAGGCGGACCTTGTCGATCACCCAGTACGGGAGGCGGGCGTCGTCCTGGATGCGCAGCGCGACATCGCTGACCGTCTCGTCGCCGACCCGGCGGTCGATGAGTTGCTCACCGATCAGGACCTCACCCGGGCGCGGCTTGAACGGGTTGAGGTCGACGTCCCAGCTGCGCAGGCGCGCCCCATCACCGTTCAGCTCGGCGACGCGGTTGGCATTGACGAAGATCCGGCGCCGTTGGCTGCTGGCGACGAACCCGACGATGCGTGGGGGGATCGCCGGCTCGCTGCCCTTGCCGGGTCGACCGGGAATGGCCACGATGTCCTCGATTCGACCGATCGGCGCCCCGCCCGCGTCGAGGAGCTGCAATCGCATCACCCTGAACGCGTAGATCAGGTCACCGGTCATGGCCGCAGGTTACCGACGGCCTCGCAGCCGCCGCGTGACATCGATTGCACCAGGGGTCAGACCACGCTGCAATCCGACGGTCACACGGCTTCGATCTCGACCAGCGTGTCGGAGTAGGCGACGCCCCCGCCCCACTCGGTGAGGGTGTCGTTGGTGAGGCTGTTGGCGACCTTGCCATCGGGATGGTGACGGCTCCACCATCCGAACGGGATGGCGACGACTCCCGAGCGCAGCCGCTCGGTCACCTTCACGGGCACCGTGACCGACGCACGGTCGTTCCAGACCCGTGCCAACTGACCGTCGGCGAGTCCTCGGGCGGCGGCGTCGGCTTGGTCGAGTTCGACGAACGGTCCGCCTTCGGCCGGGCCGTGCTTGGGCAGGTCGGCGTAGCCGGAGTTGAGGAACCGCGAGTGGTGCTTGGGCGTCAACAGCTGCAGCGGATAGCGGGCGACGAGGGCGGCATCGCCGCCGGGGCCCTCCTTTGGCGCGACGTACGTCGGCACGCGGGGTTGACCCATCCGCTCGAGCCGGTCGGAAGCGAGCTCGACACGTCCTGACGGCGTCTCGAACTCGCCGTCGCCGAACGGCCGACCGTCGTCGGGGTAGGGGGCCCGTACCCAGCCGATTCGGCGCAGTTCGTCGACGTCGATCGACGGGAGCGCTGCTCGCACCAACGTGTCGTCGTCGTCGAACAGGCACGGGTCGGTGTAGCCCATTGCCCGAGCGAGTCGGCGGAACAGCTCGGTGTTCGGACACGACTCGCCGACGGGGTCGATCGCCGCACTGTTCCAGCCGAGCCACAGGTGACCCCATGGCAGCACCACGTCGTCGCTTTCGATCTGTGTGGTGGCGGGCAGGACGATGTCGGCGTATCGGGCCGTGTCGGTGAGGAACTGTTCGTGGACGACGGTGAAGAGATCGTCACGCTCCATCCCTCGGCGAATCAGCTCCGCGTGGGGCACGGTCGCCAACGGATTGCAGCTCCACACGATCATCGCGTGCACGTCGGGGCCGGCGGTTTCCCCGGCGTGCGGCGCCGTGAGGATCTCGCCGAGGCGGCTCATGTTGAGCGTGCGCGGTTCAGCGCGATCGTCGGAACGTTCGAGATCCGGTCGGAACAGGGCGGGCACATCGATGAGGGCGTCGGCGTAGGAACCGACGCTCTTCGCGATCCCGCCGCCGCGTTCGGCCCACGCTCCGGTGAGTGCCGGCAGGCAGCCGAGCGTGCGGAAGAACATCGCGCCGTTCTCGTGGTGCTCGGCGCCGATCAGTGTGCGGATGGCGGCCGGTCGCACGGATGCGTAGTCGATCGCGAGCTTCTCGATGACATCGGCGTCGACGCCGGTGACACTGCTCGCCCGGGCCGGTGTCCAGTCGACGACCGCGTCGCGCAACTCGTCGAACCCGACGGTGTGCTCGGCGATCCAGTCGCCGTTCGTGAGTCCGTCGCGGATGATGACGTGCATCATGGCGAGCATCATTGCGATGTCGGTGCCGGGGAGCGGCTGGACGAACCGGTCGCCGCGGGCGGTGTCGACCGCTTCGGCGGTGAGGGTTCGGATCGGATCGATCACGACGAGCCGGGCGCCGCGTGCGCGGGCGCGCTCGATCGTCGGCCACAGGTGCCGGTTGGTGAGCCGGGTGTTGGTTCCCCACAGCAGGATCAGCTTCGAGTGCTCGAGTTCGAGCGCATCCATGCCGCGGCCGGTGCCGTTGGTCATGCGGAGACCGGCGCCGACCGTCGGCCCGCAGATCGCTCGGAGCAGTTTCGAGGCGCCCATGTGGGCGAAGAAGCGCGCGTTGAGTCCCATCATCGCGAGCAGCCCCTGATTGCCGGCGTCGGAGTAGGGGAGCACGGCCTCCGCGCCGTGCTCGTCGATCACCGCGTGGAGTCTCGTGCCGATCTCGGCGAGCGCGTCGTCCCAGGAGATACGTTCGAACTCTCCGGACCCCTTGGGTCCGATCCGGCGCATCGGGTGGAGGATTCGACCCGGGTCGTAGACGCGGTCGATGAACCGGTTGACCTTCGGGCACAGCTCGCCCGCGGAGTACGGATGGTCGGGGTTGCCGCGCAACTTGACGGCGACCGCAGCGGGACCGTCGCCATCGACGGTCACGGTCCACCCGCAGGTGTCCGGGCAGTCGTGATGGCAGGAACCGTTGACCGTGCGCGTCGCCATGCCGTGATGCTATGGGTCGGCCGCAGGTCGTGCTGGTGGAAACGGGCGTCGCGTCGGTCGGAGCTCGCTCAGTCGACGGGGTGCTCGATGATCGCCCGCAGGTGCGGCCATGCTGCGGCGAAGCCGAAGTGGAGCGGGAGTTGATCGACCTGGTCGGGCGGGAACCAGTCGACTGCGTCGGTCTCGAAGTTGAGCGACGAACCGAACGGTGCGTCGACCTCGACGACCACCGTGGTGTACTTCCAGTCGACGGCGGGCTCGAACACGTACTGGCCGAGCAGTCGGGGGACGCCGGGCGGTACGCCCACCTCCTCGCTCGCCTCACGCAGGGCACCCTCGAACGGCGACTCGCCGAGGTCGAGTGCGCCGCCGGCGCACGACCAGTTGCCCCCTTCGTGCGCCATGGCCGAACGCTTCTGGAGCATGACGAGCGGCGAGCCGTGTTGATCGCGCACGACGAACACGACGCCTGCCGCGCCGTAGATGCCCCAGCGGACGTGGCCGTCGCTGCACCGCATGAACCCGTCGCCGGTCGCTCTCATGGATGCAACCCTGCCCCATTTCGACCCCCTCCGCCAACGACCGTCGCGTCTCGTGCCGGACACCGGACGTGACGGTCGGGAAGGAAAGGTGGAGATCCGGGGTTGGGTGTCCACGTGAGCGACAGCCCAGCCCAACCCGTGGCCCGACACGCAGACGTGCCCGCACCGGACCCGTCGATCGAATCGTTCGACCTGATCATCGTGGGGAGCGGCTCGGGCAACTCGATTCCCGGGTATCTCGACGACTGGAAGATCGCGATCGTCGAACGCGACGTGTTCGGAGGGACATGTCTGAACCGCGGTTGCATCCCGTCGAAGATGTTCGTGTATCCCGCCGACGTCGCGGTCGCCGCGGGGACGTCCGCGAAGCTGGGCATCGACACCCGCTTCGACGGGGCCGACTGGACGGCGATCCGCGACCGCGTCTTCGGGCTCGTCGACCCGATCGCCGAAGGGGGCCGTGAGTACCGGGCCACCGGCACACCCAACATCACGCTGATCGAGGGCACCGCCGACTTCATCGACGAACGGACCCTCGATGTCGAGGGGCAACGCATCACGGCACCCAACATCCTCCTTGCAGCCGGCGCCCGACCGGTCGTCCCGCCGATCACCGGGCTCATGGAGACCGGCTTCCACACGTCCGACTCGATCATGCGCTTGCCCGAACTTCCTCGGCGGCTGGGCATCATCGGCGGCGGGTTCATCGCCGTCGAGATGGGACACGTGTTCTCCGGTCTCGGTTCGCAGGTGACGGTGTTCAATCGTTCGAACACGCTGCTGCGCGGCTTCGACCACGAGATCTCGGCGCGCTTCACCGAGGTGTTCGGCGAGCGGGTCGAACTGCTGCTCGGCCACGTGCCGACCAGGGTCGAACGCGTCGCCGACGGCATCAAGATCACCTGCGCCGTCGGTGAGACGATCGTCGACGAACTGCTGGTCGCCACCGGTCGCGAGCCCAACAGCGATCTGCTGAACGTCGACGCAGCGGGACTCGAATGTCACCATCACGGCACCGTGGCGGTCGACGACACCATGGCCACGAACGTGCCCGGCATCTGGGCGATCGGCGACCTGGCCAACAACTACCAGCTCAAGCACCTGGCCAACGCCGAGGCGGCGGTCGCGTTCTGGAACATCGCGCACCCCGACGAACAACGCCACGTGAGCTACAAGGCGGTCCCGAGCGCGGTGTTCTCGAACCCGCAGGTGGGTACGGTGGGTTTGACCGAGCAGGAGGCGACCGCCCAGGGTCGGACGTTCCGTGTCGGCCGGCGCGACTACGGCGGCACGGCATACGGCTGGGCGATGGCCGACGAGACCGGGTTCGCCAAGGTTCTCGTCGACGACCACACCGGCCTGATCATCGGCGCTCACGTCCTCGGGCCGCAGGCGTCGTCGATCATCCAGCCCCTCGTCCAGGCGATGCAGTTCGATCAACTCGCCGAGGACGTCGCCCGACAGGTGTTCTACATCCATCCCGCACTGACCGAGGTCGTGGAGAACGCACTGCTCGACGCACTCGACTGATCGGTACGGTCGCGCTGGTGGCCACCGAGATCACACCAGTCGAGACCCCGCCGTTGACGTCCGAGGAGGTGGCCGTCGCCAGAGCGGCGACGCCTGGATGCGCACCCGGAGGTGTGATCCACCTCAACCATGCAGGCTCGTCGCTGCCACCGCAGGTGGTGCTCGACACGCAGATCGAGCACCTGCAGGCCGAGGCGACGCTCGGCGGGTACGAGGCCGCTGCCGACGTTGCCGGTCGACGGGCAGCCGTGTACGACTCGATCGCCTCGATGATCGGCTCCGACCGCTCGGAGATCGCTCGCATGGAGCACGCGACGGCAGCGTGGAACGCGGCCTTCTGGTCCGTGCCGATGGCGCCGGGGCAGCACCTCGTGGTGCACGACCACGAGTACGGAGCCAACATCGTGGCGTTCCTCGTCGCCGCTGAGCGGCGTGGGGTGGTCATCGATCGCGTCCCCAGCGACGCCAGCGGTCAGGTCGACGTCGCCGCCGTCGCCGACCGGCTCGACCGCCACGACGTTGCGCTCGTGTCGCTCACCCACGTCCCGACCAACGGTGGGCTGGTGAACCCGGCAGCCGCAGTCGGAGCGCTGACGCAGGCCGCAGGCGTTCCCTTCCTGCTCGATGCCTGTCAGTCGATCGGTCAGCGCCGCATCGACGTCGACGAGATCGGCTGCGACATGCTGTCGGCGACCGGTCGCAAGTACCTCCGCGGACCGCGGGGGACCGGGTTCCTCTACGTTCGTCGTTCGATGCTGGAGCGGCTCGCACCGTCCCAACCCGACCACCACGGGGCTGACCTCGTCGCCGCCGATCGGTTCGAGTGGGCCGACGGAGCTCGGCGGTTCGAGTACTGGGAGCACTCCGTGGCGGGGTGGCTCGGCCTCGGAGCTGCGGTGGACCATGCGCTCGGCTGGGGCATCGATCGGATCGAGGTGACGGTGGCGAAGCAGGCGGAACGGATGCGGGCGATGCTGACCGACGTCGGCTTCGACGTGTACGACGAGGGCATCGAACGGTGCGGCATCGTCACCGTGGCGAGCGATGCGGCTCCCTCCGACGTGCTGCGTCGGCGCCTCGCGACGCACCGCATCAACGCGACCACGACCCCGCCCGGCTCCTCACGGTGGGACGTCGAGCGTCGGTCGCTGCCGGAACTGCTCCGGCTGTCGGTGCACTACACGACCACCGACGAGGAGCTCGCCGCCGCTGTCGAGGTGCTGGGTCGCTGACGCGCCGTCGGACCCTGGGGTTTACGCTGCCTTCATGGGTGTTCCGACGAAGAACTGGGCCGGCAACCAACGTTGTGTCCCGACGCAGGTCCATCAACCGCGCTTCACCGACGACGTCGCAACGATCGTGAAGGCGGCCGCGGCAGCAGGGGAGCGGGTCAAGGTGATCGGCGGCGCCCATTCGTTCACCGACACCGCGATGACCGACGGGCACCTGCTGTCGCTCGACCTGATGAACCAGATCCTGTCGGTGAACGGCACCGACGTCACCGTGCAGGCCGGGATCCGCTTGCGTGACCTCAACGACCAGTTGTTCGAGCGTGGCCTGGCCATGCCGAATCTCGGCGACATCAACGTTCAGTCGATCGCCGGCGCCACGTCGACGGCGACGCACGGCACCGGGCTGGCCTACGGCAACCTGGCGACCACGATCGTCGGTCTCGAGATCGTCACCGGGGACGGCACGATCCTGCGTGCCGACGAACACCACGAACCCGAACTCCTGCGCGTGGCCCGCGTCGGCCTCGGTGCCCTCGGCATCGTGACCGAGGTGACGCTGCGCTGCGTCCCGGCGTTCAACCTCCGAGCGGTCGAGACCATCGAACCGCTCGCCGACGTGATCGCCGACTTCGGTGGAGTGATGCGATCGACCGATCACGTCGAGTTCTTCTGGATGCCGGGGGCACGCCGTTGCCAGGTGAAGCGCAACACCCGCACCGACGATCCCGCCCGGCCCCAACCGAAGCTCGCGTACGTCCGCGACAAGTGGATCGGGGAGAACCTGGCCTTCGGCACGGTGTGCCGTGTCGGGCGTCGGTTCCCCTCGCTCGCACCGAAGGTGGCGAAGCTCGTCACCTCGGCGTCGGCCGAACGCGATCTCGTCGACCGCAGCGACCGCATCTTCTGCAGCCCGCGTCACGTGCACTTCCTCGAGATGGAGTACGGCGTCCCCTTCGATGCGATCCCGGATGCGATCGGCCGGATCGGTCGCCTGGTGGCGTCGCTGCCGTTCCCCCCGCTCTTCCCGATCGAGGTGCGGGCATCGGCGGCCGACGACATCCCCCTGTCGACCGCCAACGGGCGTGAGTCCGGTTGGATCGCCGTGCACCAGTACGTCGGCGCGCCGTACGAGGCGTACTTCCAGGGCGTCGAACAGATCATGAACGACTACAACGGTCGGCCGCACTGGGGCAAGATGCACTACCAGAGCTCGTTGACGCTGGCGCATCGGTACCCGGAGTGGGACACGTTCGCCTCATGGCGGTCGAAGCTCGACCCCGCCGGCACGTTCCGCAACGCCTACGTCGACCGCGTCCTCGGCCAACCCTGATTGCAGCCGGGGTCGGACCCCTGCTGCAATCAGGGGCAGGGGCCCGTGTCGACGGGTGTGGACCTGTTCGCATCGAGGAAGTCGGCGGAGATCGCAACGGCCCAGGCCCGATCGGTCGCTTCGAGGCTCCTGGCCCACACGACACCGCTCACGCCACCGGGGAAGTGGACCATCGCGCCCGAGTCGCCCGGCTCGATCGAGGCGTCGATCTCGAACCCGTCACGGAGCACCACGTCGTCACCGTAGATGTCGGTCGTGCGAACCGTCACCGTCCGGGTGATCGTGGCCTCGCCGAGTTCGATCGCGTCGCCCCCGTCATCGGTGACGGCGAGCAGGCCCCGTTCCCCGGCGCTGGGTTCGTCCGGGCGAACGACGGCGACGGCGCCCGCGGGGATGTCTGCACCGAGCAGCGCGAGGTCCTGATCGGGGTCGAAGGCGACGACATCCGCTGTGGTGGCCAGACCCTCGCGATCGACCACCTCCACCCGCTCGGATCCGGCGACGACGTGCGCGGCGGTCACGATCAACGACTCGTCGACTATCGTGCCGATGCCGAGCCGCGTGCGTGGACCGCAGCCGTCGGCGCGCACGCGCACCGTGCTGTCGAGGGCTGCTGCGTCACGATCGGCCACGGTGGCGGCGCTGATCGTCGTCTTGGCGTCGTCGGCCTCGTCGACGGTCGCGTCGGCGCAGGCGGCGAGCACGCAGCACACGACCACGGCCAGTCGGCGGCTGATCACGAGAGGTCGGTGAACTCGAGGCTCATCCAGATCGAGTCGTCCTCCACGAAGCCGTGGCGCGCGTACAGCCGTCGGGCACGGTCGTTGTGGGTCTCGGTCTCGAGGAAGATCCGGGCGAGGCCGCGTCGTCGACCGTCGTCGACGAGGTGGTCGATCAACCGCCCACCGATACCACCGCCCGGTGCGGAGACGAACACCTCGTCGAGCACCGCTTCGAGCCCGCCCGCCTCGATCGACCAGCCCCAGGTGACCACGGCGTATGCCGCGGGCCGATCGAGGATCCAGACGACACCACGATCGTCGTCGGTCAGGAGCCCGCTGAAAGCGACCAGCGCGCGCTCTTCGTCGAACGGGTGCTGGTCGAGTTCGCAGAACGTGTGGTGCATGTCGACCAGCGCATCGAGGTCGTCGATACCGGCCCGTCGGATCGCGGCGCCATGACCGGGGTGGGTGGTGTCGGCGTGGCCGGGGCGGGTGTGGTGGTGGTGCGTCACGGGGCCGTGCGGTCGGAGATGTCGCGGGCGATGCTGCCGTAGCGTTCGAAACGCTCCGGGCTGTCGAACGCCGGGTTGTAGAAGACCAGCCGGTCGACGATCCCGTCGTACTTGGCGATCAACGCATCGGCGAGGTCGGACCATGTCGCTTCGGTGCAGAACACGGCGAGGTGGTCGTCGGTGATCTCGGCGGCCATCGCGGCGAAGTCGCCCGCCTTCTGCGCGGCCCGGATCCGTTCGGTGGTGCCCTCGAAGCCCGCCTCGTCCCACACGAACGCGTAGTTCGGGGTCGATCCGTAGAACGACAAGGACAGCCGCGCGGCATCCCGGCTCGCCTGGATCTCCTCGTCGGTGTCGCCGACGATCGTGGTGACCGGCACGATCACGCTCACTTCGCCGACCGCACGGCCCGCTGCCTCCGCACCGGCGGCGAGATTGGGAAGCACGTGACGGTCGAGGTAGCCGGGCTCGCCGATCGGGTGCACGTGAACGCCGTCGGCGACCTCGCCGGCCATACGCAGCATCCACGGGTTGACCGCAGCGATGTCGACCTTCGGATCTGCGACGCCGATCGGGCCCGGACTCCACTGCCGGTTGAGGAAGTCGAGGTCGTAGAACTCGCCGTGGTGGTCGAGTGGATCCCCGCGGAACCCGGCGAAGCACGCCTTGACCGCGAGGACGTAGTCGCGCAGGCGCGGCCCGGGACGATCGAAGTCGACGCCGTACCGCCGCACCACGTGGGTGCGAACCTGCGTGCCGAGCCCGAGGCGGAAGCGCCCGCCGGTGAGTTCCTGGAGTTCCCACGCGACCTGGGCGGTCACCATCGGGCTGCGCGGGAAGGCGACGGCGACCCCGGTCGACATCTCCAGTTCGGGTGCGGCGAGCGCCGCTGCCGTGACGGCGGGATACGCGGTGCGTCCCCCCTCGGTGAAGAGCATGCCGTCGAATCCGGCGTGCGCCGTCGACGTCGCAACGGCCCCCATCTCGCGCAGGGATCTGGGGAAGGTCATCACGTCGACGCGCATGGTGACGACCGTAATCTTGCCGTTGATGCATCCACTGCACGAGGCCTTCGCGGCCGCCGCGGTTGGTCGATTTCCACCGGTCGACGGGCGCGTCGCCGTCATGGCGCCCGTGCACACCGACCAGCACGCGGTCGTGGAGTTCACCGGGCACTCGGTGGTGCTGACCGATCGCGATCCCGACGAACTGCTCGCCCGGGGGGCCGACGGGTTCGGTGGGTCGTCGCACCCCGACGTGGTTCGCTGGCTCGCTGGTCCGGCGGGATGGATCGGTTCGCACGATGCGGTGCTGGTCGCCTTCGGCACCGGCGGCGGGGACCTCCCGGAATCCGATGCGCACGAAACGCACCCGCGGGTGCGTCGATCACGCGAACACCGACGTGACGTTCGGGTGTACGCCGACGACGGTGGGCTCGTCACCATCGGTCGAGGGCTGGTCGATCGACTCGAGCTGTCGGTCGAGACCTTTCCGGGTGCGGTGACGGCCGGCAGCATGCGCAGCGGCGGCGGACGTCGTCTGATCGCAGAGGGCCTGGCCCGAGTCGACGCCGGTGCGCCGGTGTGGGCGCAGGTCGCTCCGGGCAACGCAGCGTCACTCAGGGCCTTCCTGAGCTGCGGTTTCGTTCCGATCGGCGCCGAAACACTCCTCGTCCCCGCCGGAAGTGTCACGATGGCTGCATCGTCGTGACATGGAACTGGAACATCTCCGAGGGCCGGGTTGACATCTTGGCGCGCTAGACCCGTCCTGGTCTTCGAACCCGGGCAGTTGGGCCGGGGCTCCGCGAGTTCACCCGAGGCGGCATGAACCACGACATCATCATTCGCAACGGCACCGTCGTCGACGGTACGGGGGCACCCGCCCGCCGCGCTGACGTCGGGATTCGTGGCGACCTGATCGTTGCCGTCGTCGACCTCGACGACGGCGGTCTCGATGCGCGGGCGGCGCGGGAGATCGACGCCGAGGGTCGCCTCGTCACCCCCGGATTCGTCGACATCCACACCCACCTCGACGCGCAGTTGGCTTGGGATCCGATCGGGACGTCGAGCTGCTGGCACGGTGTGACCAGCCAGGTGATGGGCAACTGCGGTGTCACGTTCGCGCCGTGCAAGCCGGAGGATCGGGCAACGCTCGCCGAGATGATGGAGAGCGTCGAGGACATCCCTCGGGACGCGATCCTCGAGTCGTTGGCGTGGGACTGGGAGACGTACGGCGAGTACTACGACTCGATCGACCGCCTCGGCAAGGGCATCAACACGGGGGGACTCGTCGGCCACGGAGCGGTGCGCACCTACGTGATGGGCGAGCGCGGCCTCGACGAGGCACCGGCGTCGGGTGACGACATCAGCGCGATGGTGCGACTGGTCGACGAGGCGATGGCCGCCGGTGCGCTCGGCGTGTCGACCAGCCGGACGCTGATGCACAAGGTGCCCGACGGCCGTCCGATCCCCGGCACGTTCGCCGCCGCCGACGAGTTGCTCGCGTTCGCGGAGGTGCTGCACGAGCACGGTGCCGGAATCTTCGAAGGAGCGATGCGGCTCGGTGAGGGCGACAACGATGCGCTCGACAACACGCGCAGCGAGGTTGCGCTGATGGGCGAGATCAGTCGTCGCAGCGGCCGCCCCGTGAGTTTCGGGCTCACGCAGAGTTCTCGTCGCCCCGGTCTCTACGAGCGGGTGATCGACTTCGTGAGGGAAGAGAACGAATCCGGGGCGAACGTCCGGCCGCAGACCACGGCGCGAGGCGTCGGCCTTCTGTTCGGGCTCGAGTCGCGTACGCCGTTCGATCGGGCCCCGTCGTGGAAGGAGCTGCGCAGCGCCGTCAACGGTCGCAGACTCCAGATGGTCCGTGACACAGCCTTCCGGCAGACCCTGATCAGCGAAGCCGACGTGCACGGCACCCCGATCGACCTCGATGGACTGTTCGTGCTGCCCGACGGCGATGCTCGTTACGACTGCGACCCGGCGCATTCGCTGGCGTCGATCGCGGTCGACCGCGGGGTCAGCCCGGCGGCGGCGTTCATCGAACTGATCCTCGAGACCGACGGCGCGCTCGTCGCGAACATGCCGTTCCTCAACCAGGATCTCTCGGCGGTGGAAGCGATGCTCGATGATCCGCTGGTCACTCTCGGCCTCGCCGACGCCGGTGCCCATGTCGGTCAGATCATGGACGCCAGCCAGCCGACGTTCTTTCTCACGTACTGGATCCGTGAACGAGAGCGTTGGAGCATCGAGGAGGCGGTGCGTCGCCTCACCAGCGACACCGCTGAGCTCTTCGGGATCCGCAAGCGCGGTCGCCTCGCGGTCGGCGCATTCGCCGACATCAACGTGATCGACTTCGACGGTCTGCGACTTCCGCAGCCGCAGTACGTGAACGATCTGCCGAACGGAGCCGGGCGGTACGTGCAGGGCTCGTCGGGGTACGACTACACGCTGGTCAACGGCTATGTCTTCATGGACCACGGCGAGCACACGGGCGCGCTCGCAGGTCGGATGCTCCGGTCGAACTGAGCGACGCGCCCCTCGCTACGGTCGCAGGCACACAGGCCGACCGACGCGACGACGTCTCGGCCGTCGACGACGAGGAGACGATCATGACAGCAGCAGCGATCCCGGCGCTCGAGCGCGAGGTGAGGTACGCCAAGGAACTGTTCGCCACCCTGACCCCGCTGGAGTGGTCGTCGGCGTCGGGATGCGAGGGGTGGCGTGTCCAGGACGTCGCGCAGCACATGGCGGCGGTGTTCCAGCAGATCGCCGACGCCTCGTCGATCGACGTCGGCGACTCGGGTCGGGCCGAGCCGTCCAACGAGGTGCCCGTGCAGGCCCGCAAGGACTGGACCATCGACCAAGTGGTGGCCGCGTACGACGAGTGGGCGCCCAAGGGAGTCGCCGCGCTGGCGGCGCTGCAGGAACCGCCGATGGCCGAGATGGTCGTGCCGATCTCCGATCTCGGCACGCATCCGCTCAACCTGCTCGGCAATGCGATCGTGTTCGACCACTACTGCCATCTCCGCCACGATCTGCCGAGCATCGAACGAGCGAAGGCGCTCCCACGAGACGAGTCGACGTTGGCGGTCACCTTGGAGTGGATGCTCGCCGGCCTGCCCCAGATGTGCTCCGCTGCGCTCGCTGCGGCTCCGGCCCAGCCGGTGAACCTCGTCTTCGAGGGTCCGGCGGGCGGCAGTTGGGTGTTGGCGCCCGGCGCCGACGGCTGGACGGTCACGGAGGGTGTCGACCCCGATGCGCCGAGCATCCAGTCGACCGTGCACGACTTCGTGTCGTGGGGCACCAAGCGCACCGATTGGCGCGACTCGGCCACCGGCGACACCGACCACCCCGACCTCGCCGTCGTGCTCGACGCGATCAACATCATCTGATCGAGATCGCTGACCGAGATCAGCGACGACGTCACCGACGACATCACCGACGACGTTGGACGACGAACTCGGCACCGACGACTCGCGTCAGAGGCGGCGACGGAGTTCGACGTAGACCTCGGTCCCTGCGAGGGCGGTGAGTTCCTCGGCCAGCGAGTCGACCACACGCTCGCTGCCGGAGTAGGCCTCGCCCCCGTCGGAGCGTTCGGTGCAGCACCACGCCATCGTGGTGCCGTGGGTGCCCCAGTCCTGGCGGCTCCACCGTCGGACGGTCGCCGATTCTCGGGTGGCGTCGATCTCCTGCCAGTCGATGCGCAGCGGCAGTTGCCAGCACACCGATGGCTTCCACTCGGTCGTCGATTCACCGGCCTCGCGGGCCGCGAGGTGGAGCGCGCACCCTTCGCCGCCGGGGAACCCCGGTCGGTTGAGGAAGATGCAGGCGCCGTCGACCACTCGGGTACGGGTGCGCTCGTCGTCGCCGAACACACCGTTGGCGCCGGTGTCCGGATCGGTGTCCCCGTGAGCGACGGAGTGGAACTGGAACTGGTCCGGGGGGAGCATTGCGGCGTACGCACCGACGTTCATCGCCTCGGCCTGCCCGGCGGGGCCATCACCGAAGTGGGCGCCGAGCGAGCAGCAACCCTGGTTGAGTTCTTCGGTGGGCCGATCGAGAATTCCCTTGCACCCGTTGCCGAAGAGGCATGTCCAGTTCGACTCGAGGAACTCACGCTCGAATCGCCACACCGTGTCGCCATCGATGATCTCGATCAGTTCGTCGTCGGGGGCGGTCACAGCTGGGTGAATCCGATGCGTCGTCCGGCGGGACCGAGGTCGGCGTCGTCGTCGCCAGGACCCGTGGTGGCGGCGGCGAGTGAGAGGCGGCGGCCGATGGTGAGGACGACGTCCTCGCCGTCGGGGCTGAGACCGGCGAGTCGACCATCGGTGGTGACGGTCGAGACGGCGTCCGGCGATGCGACCTGATACCCGTCGGCTACCGTCGACGCGAGTGAGCAGCCGTCGGCGGTGGCCCACAGCGGGGCCGTGGCGTCGACCTCGTTGACGATCGAGCCGTCCTCGAGGGCCACGATCGACACCTGCCCGCCACCCTCGGGGCCCGATCCGTCGGAGAGGACCACGCACGTCGACCCGGCAGTGGCCCGATCGCCGGGGAACGGCCGGCGCAGTGGATAGGTGCCGATGACGGAGCCGTCGGTGTCGACGATCGCCGAACCGTCGGCCCCCGAGACGATGAGACGATCGCCGCCGGTGCTGACGACGCCGAACTCGACGGCACCGATGTCGAGTCCCCCGATCGATTCGGTGTCGCCCGACGACGTCGACATCGACACGATGTCACCGTCGACGGTAACCAATTGGACGGCGCCGTCGCCGATCAGCGCGGCCCGCACCGATGACGTGGAACCGGAAGCGATCGGCTCGCCGTCGTGGTCGAACACCTCGACGGCGGCGTTCGCACCGACGTTCTGCGCCGTGACGACGAGGTCGTCGTCGATCGCGAGGGCGAGGCCGGGAAAGTACGACGGTTCGTCGCGATCGAACGACAACAGCACGCTCTGGAAGTTGCCGGAGTCGGTCACCAGGATGTTGCGGCCCGACGGAACACTGCGCGAGCCGGCCCACTCGTAGCGGGTGCCGGCGATCGGGGCGACGTCGTCGGTGTCGAGCACGTCGCCGGTCGGCCCGTGCACGAGGAGGCCCCGAGCGCCGGAGTTGGCCGCAGCGATCATCGTGAGCGCGCTGCCCGACGGCCACGACACGGCGTCGGCCTCGATGGCGACCTCGGTCGACGACTCGGTGGCCAGATCGACGATGCTCGTCTCCGTGGCCGATACGATCAGTGCGCTGGTGTCGACGATGGCCGCATCGAGGATCGATCGGGTGCCGGTGTCGATGCGGGCGGTCTCCTCGCCGGCGTCGTTCTCCACAGTGACGCGACCCGTTCGCTCCTCGACGAGCACGATCCGATTCCAGTCGGCGCCGATGGCACCCGACGCGGTGTCGCTGGCGGTGCTGTCGATCAGCGAGTTCACCACGAAGGCGGCGGCGAGGAACACCGCCACCACGCCTCCGATGACGACGAGCCGACGGACCCAGAAGTTCGGGGGCCGGTCCGCAGCGGGCGAGGGTCGTCCATCGTCGCTGTGGGAGGGGGTGGCGGAGCGGGAGGACGTGTCGAAGCCGGAGGACCTGTCGGACATGCGGTCGGCATCGTCGTCGAACGGAGTCGGTGGCGACGGCATCGAGGTGGATCGTAGGCGCACTAGCGTCGAGCCGCATGGAGTTCGCTTGTCCCCGATGCCAGTCCGCCGTCGCCGACGAGTTCTACGGGCCGTGCGAGACCTGCCGGACGCAGTTGCGCGATGCGTTCCGCTCCGAGGGCCGAGTGGTCGACGTGGCCGAGTACGAGCCGAAGATGAACGTCACCCCCAACGCCGTGGCCCTCAAGGACGACTGACCCAATCCGTTTGTGTCGAGATCTGGGTGGTCCGTCCCACCCAAACCTCGACACAAACGGGGAATTCGGGAGCGGGAGGCGTGTTCAGTCGGCGGACGTGGGGAGCCCGCCGCCGGGACGGAACTCGGATTGTGTTGGTGCCTTCGACGCGGCGGCGTGGGCGGCCTGCTCGATCGTGGTCTGCAGCGCCGCCGCGGCTCGTTCGTTCGCGAGGATCTTGCTGACCACCGCCTTGCCGGCGCCTGCCATCAGTTCGGCCTGGTGATGATTGAGGTACTCCTGCGACTCGCGTAACCCGGCGGTGTAGCCGTTGAGCTCCGGGATCACGTAGCGGGCGAGGAGGTCCCACGACCGCAGCGTCGCCTCGCGGTTCGCCCAGTCGTGCGCGAACCCAAGCACCACACCGAATCCACCGGTGATCTCCTGGAGGTGACGGATGGCAGCGACGAGATCGTCCGGGGTGCCGATCACGGCGGCGCCCGCGCCGGATGCGCTGCCGCCGGTGGTCTGCTCGAGGAGCTCCCACTTGTCGTCGACATGCGCGGCGTTGGGTCGGCCGAGGGTCCACACGTTGTATTCGTTGTGCCAGCGGTGGAGGCCGTCGACGGCCTCGTTGCGCGCTTGCTCCCGACTCTCGGCGAGGTGGAACGCCATCATCACCCGCCAGTTCTTCCGGTCGACCGTCTGGCCGTGTTCGGCAGCCGCCTCCTCGGCGAAGCTCCACTGCATCGGCAGCGCCTGGATGCCCTCGGTGGAGTTCGACGCGATCGACAGCACCCCCATCCCGTACTTGCCCGCCAAGGTCATCCCCGACGGCGAGATCGACGAGGCGGTGACCATCGGCAGGTCCTCCTGCAACGGAAGGAGTTGCAGGCGGGCGTCGTTGAGGGTGAACCACTCGCACTCGTAGCTGAACCGGTCCTCGCCACGCAGCAGTCGGGTGATCACCGAGAGCGCCTCGTCCTGGCGGTCGCGTTGCACCATCGGGTCGATCCCGAGCGTGCGGGCATCCGATGGGAGCGCCCCGGGTCCCGACCCGAACATCGCCCGCCCGCGGCTCATGTGGTCGAGCTGGACGATGCGCTGGGCGACGTTGAACGGGTGGTGGTACGGCAGGCTGGTGACGCCGGTGCCGAGCATGATGTTGTGGGTCCGCTGGGCGGCGCCTGCCAGGAACATCTCCGGCGAGGCGATCATCTCCCAACCCGACGAATGGTGTTCGCCACACCAGAACTCGTCGAAGCCGAGCCGGTCGAGATGGGCCGCGAAGTCGAGGTCGCGTTGGAACTGCAACGTCGGGTGCTCACCGGTGGGGTGATGCGGGGCGAGGAATGTTCCGAAGCGAAGCCGTGACATCCGGTCGATGGTACGAACCTCCGAAATGCAGGCTCGCACCGGACCCGGCGCCTGCCACCATGTAACACCGTGGCCACCGTGACACTCCGCCCAGCAACGCACGACGACGTAGCGGCGATCTCGGCGGTGACCGATGCACAGGACACCGCGTGGTGGGGCTCGCCCGACGGCGGCATCGACGACACGCGCCACGAACTCGACCAGGTGGTGAGCCTGATGGGTTCACTCGAGGTCGGGTCGCGTGTGGCGATCGTCGACGGCGCGGTGGTCGGGTTCGCACTGCTGAGCGGTCACGGCCACACCTCGACCGCGATCGATCCCTCGTCGCCGGTTGCACACGAGGCCCAGTTGGCGCTGTACCAATGGCTGGCCGGAGCCGGCGCCGGAGAGATCGAGGCACCGGCACAGGACGCCGAGCGGCTCGCAGCCATCGCTTCGGTGGGGATGGTGCCACGGCGATCGAGCTTCGAGCTCGAACGCTGGGGCGATGTCGCCGATCTCGAAGCGGCGGTGTGGCCCGACGGGATCGCTCCGGTTCCGTTCCGAGCGGGCGTCGACGACGAGGAAGCGCACGAGATGATCTACTCGGTGTGGCTCGATGTCGACGGCCACACGCTGCGTCCGCTCGACGAGTGGCGGGCACGTCTGCTCGGCGGGCCGTGGTTCGAGCGGGAACTGGTGGTGCTCGCTCGACGCGACAACGGCACCGGTCCCGTGGCGGGGGTGGCACTCGGACGTCGCTTCGGAACCGAGTTGGGTTGGGTCTCCCAGCTGGCGGTGGGCCGTCCCGATCGGGGTGTGGGGTTGGGCCGAGCGATCCTGGTCGAGGCCTGTCATCGCCTGGCGCTCACCGGTGTGCGTGTGATCGGCCTGGGTGTCGAGGCGGAGAACGAGCGCGCGCTCGGCTTGTACCGGAGCGTCGGGCTCCAGGTGGCGAGAGAGTGGGTGCACTGCGAGCCCGGGTGAGCGGTATCGTGGTCGGGTCCTGTTCGCAGGATCCCCGCACAGGGGGACGTAGCTCAGTTGGCTAGAGCACCTGCTTTGCAAGCAGGGGGTCGTGGGTTCGATTCCCATCGTCTCCACCGACAAAGCCCCTGGTAGCAGAGCTGCCGGGGGCTTTCTCGTTGCAAGATGAGGTGCGGCGTGCCAGTATCGTGCCAGTAGCAGCGGGCAAGAAGGGTCTCGTAGATGGCACAGCGGCGAGGTTTCGGGTCGGTTCGCAAGCTTCCGTCGGGGCGCTGGCAAGCGCGCTTCTCCCACCCGCGAACCGGGAAGATCCACTCGGCCCCGACCACGTTCGCCACCAAGGCCGATGCTGGCCGGTGGCTCGCGACGATGGAGACCGACCTCGGGCGAGGTGACGCGCTCGATCTCGATCGAGGCAAGATTGCGTTCGGCGTATACGGGAAGGCATGGCTCGACTCGCGAGGAGATCTCCGTCCCAAGACGATGGAGTTGTACCGGTACCTGTTCCGCCAGTACCTCGATCCACTGCTCGGCAACCGACAGATCGGCAGGATCGACTCGGAGAGCATCCGCAGTTGGTACGGCGAGGTCAGCGCTGGCTCCCAGAGTGGAGTGACGACAGCGAAGGCGTACCGGTTGCTCCGCCAGATACTCGAAGCTGCCGTCGACGACCGCGTGCTTCGTTCGAATCCGTGCAACCTCAAGGGGGCCGCGGTCGAACACAGCGAGGAACGGCCGTTGCTGTCGATGGACGACGTGATCGCACTCGCCGACGCGATCAAGCCGCGCTACCGACTGATGGTTCTCCTCGCCGGCCTCGTCGGGTTGCGTCGCGGTGAGTGCCTCGCGTTGCGCGTGAGTGATGTCGTCGAACGTGATGGACGGTCGACGATCACGGTGAGTTCGTCGATCGTGTTCGTGGGTGGGCAGCCCCGACGCGAGCTGCCGAAGACCGACGCCGGGACGAGGCGACTCGCGCTTCCATCGGTTGTCGGCAAGGAAGTCGAACGCCACATCGCCGAGTTCGAATTGAGCGGCGACGACCTGCTCTTCGCAGACGAGCGGACGGCAACGACGCCGACGATCACGGTCTGGCGGCGGGTGTGGAACAACGCACGCCGCGATGCCGGCGTCGACTGCACATTCCATGATCTTCGACACCACGCAGGAACGCTCACAGCAAGCGCCGGCGCCAGCATCCGCGAGTCGATGGCCAGGCTCGGTCACGCATCACCGCGAGCGGCGCTGCGGTACCAGCATGCAGCCGAACAGCGTGACGTGGAAGTCGCATCGTCGATCGATCGACTGATCCCTGGGAGCGGTTGAACGTCCGCTTGGGAAGCGGATTTCTTGCCATTGAAATTCATCCGCGATGGCCTCCGGCCGTGGCCGAAGGAAACGCCGACAAGTCAGTCCATCGGCTCGACCTTGGCCTCGATGAAGGCGACCTCCTCGTCGTCGAGTCCGTACTTGGCGTACAGCTGCTGATCGATCGCCGGGGTCGACCTTGTCCAGTCGATGTCTGACTCCGACGTGAAGTCCTGCGCCGGGACGAACCGCCAGGTTGAGCGAGGGTTGTGCTGTGTCACTTTCAAGACATAGAGCATTGCCCGCGCAAACTTTGTCTTGACGTACGAGAAGCAGGCCTGCGCTTCGGCCTGTGTGTCGAACGCGCCGATGGTCAGAAACGTCTGGGTTACGGCAACTCCAGGCTCAACGACCTCCGGGGCCGCCATCCACCCGAGCTTGTTGCTTTCGTTTGCTGCCGGGAGCGCGACCTTGTATTTGTGAAAGCTCTCCGGGCCGGTGATGTACTCGCCACGAATCCATCGGCGGTATCGCTTGTTCTTGATCACACCGAGTGCCTGAACGTACTCGTGATCGTCGGCAGGTCGGGTCTCGTAGAAGAGAAAGGAGAACTGCTCGAACGCGTTCGTGTTGACCAGGGCAGCGTTGCCCTCCGGGCGCAGCTTGAGTGCTTCGGGGTGGTCCTCGTACAACTTGTCTGTGTAGCGGTATGAGCGTGAACTCGTGATGCCCAGAGTTTCGATAAAGGTCGTTCCTGACTCTCGCACCTTGTGCAGGATCGAGTTAAGTTCGTCGTACGCCGTGAACGTCTCGATGGGTGCACCAGCGCGGTCCGCGTCCCGGTACGTCACAGCGATCCCGCGCGGATCTTGGTGCCGGGAAACAGTTCCGAGCTGTCTCGGAGGTAGATCGGAACAGTGAGATGTGGATCGGCGAGCATCTTCTCGTTCCACGACTTCGGCGTGAAACCTGCGTTGAATAGGAAGCGCGCTGGGGTGACTAGGACTGCCTTCGTCCCGACCTCGTAGGCCGCGTCCATGAACAGGTGATAGACGGGGGTGTCGCGGGTGCCCTCGCCTTGGGCCTCTTCCTGGTAGGGAGGGTTGCCGATGACGACGTCGAACTTCCTGGTCACGTCATACCTCGGCTCCCAGCATCTCAGCGATGGTCTTGTCGCGTTCTTCGGGGGTCATTTCGGCGAGATTGCCGACCCGGAAGTGACCGGAGCCTTCAATCCACGCTTTGCGTTCCGCGACGCCGCCGGAGACGGCCTCGATGGTGATGCGGTGCAGGATCTCGTTGTGGCTCATCTCGAAGACCTGTGAGGTCAGGATGTGCCGCAGCCGCTCGTCGCCGGTCCGGGATCTCATTGGCCAGTCCGTTGTCGAGTCGACGCACGAGTTCCATGAGGAACAGCCCAGCAGTTGAGAATAGGTCGACGAAGGTCTTGTCCGGATCGGTGAAGATGCCCGGGTTCTCGGCCTCCAGCGTGTCGACCATCAGCTTCACGACCGGTTGCGGCGTGAAGACCAGAGAAGTCTTCTGCTGCGGTATGTAGGCGAAGATGTTCTCCGTCTGCGCGTCGTCGAAGTAGTCGGCGAGCGCCTCCTTCTTGTCCAGGAACTCCTGAACGGACTGGTTGAAGACCGCCTCGTCAAAGAGGCCCGGAATCTTCGTGACGGTGCCGTCCTCCTCGGTGATCTCTTGGCCGTCGCGCAGTAGTCGGAACTCGACTTCGGTGATTCCGGTGATCTCCTCGAACACGTCGTCGGGGGTGTAGTCGTCGAAGTTCGACAGGCGAATGCCGCGGTCGCCGTAGGCCATCAGGAACATCGGGATCGTGCGGGCGAAGCCGCGCAGGTGGGAGCGGGCGTCGTCCATCGTCTGGTTCGCTCGCTTCTGCTCCTTCTTGGTCTCCTCGCGGGTGACCATCTCGGGCACGATTGAGTCCATCGTCTCCTCGACGATGCCCAGGACTGTTGTCTTGAAAGCCTCGTCCTGTTCGGCCTTCTTGGCCTGGACGGCCTCGGCGTCGGCCTCGGTGGCGGCGTTCTTCAGCTCGTCCTCGAGGTGCTTGCTAGCGATGTTGTGCTCGGTGTAGGCGCGCTCGACCTGGTCCTTCACGGACTGCTCGGTGCGCTTCATGTCGCGCTCGACCTGCTTGGCCGTAAGCCCGTACTCCTCCTTCAGTTCCTCGCGCTTTGGCGCGACTCTGCTCGGTCACCGCCTTCGCGATCTGCCTCGCCGCGGTGTGCGCTGGGGCATCTGGCTCGGGCGTCGGAATGTCCTCGACGCTCCAGACGGGCTTGCCGAGCTCGGAGACCTTGGGGTTGATGACGGTCTCCATGTCGACCTGGACGTTGCCGTCCTGATCGGTGACGGGTGGCGGATGCGGGATCGTCGATCGGCTCTCCGGCCTTGACCTTGCCCTGCTTGGCGGTGGGCAGCTTGTCCAGGATGTCCTTGACGTGCTCGGAGTACCGGAAGATGCCGGCGACGTTGGCGAACAGCAGGTTCGATAGGAAGCCGCGGCGCACGACCTCGCGAGCCTTGAAGACCTGCGGGAACGTCAGCACCTGGGAAGCGTCGAGCTCGATCATCCGGCCCTCGGCGTCCTCGCCCAGGACCGGGAAGAAGTTCAGCAGCGTGCGGATGTTGTCCTGCCGCACCCCCTGGTCGCCCGACGGGTTCGGGTGCAGGTTGTTGGCGAAAGCGTCGAAGATCGTCAGCGTGCGCTCGGGCGCGAAGTCGAAGATGTACGCGTTCTGCTTCTGGAAGACGGCCCCGTTGCGCTCGAACGTACACGGGTTCTGCGCCCGGAACGCCGCCTGCATGTACTGGGCGGGGGAGGACATGTTCGACAGCATGATGACCGCGGTCCACTCGGGCACCGTGACGCCGGTGGTGAGCTGTCCGACCGACAGGGTGATGGTCTTGCCGTCGGAGTCCTCGGCCTCTGCGATGGCGGCGCGCACCTTGTCGAGGGACTTGCCGAGAGCGACCGTGTCGGTGGCGTCGTCGGTCTTCCCGTCGCCCGCGGCGAGAATGACCGTGTAGTCCTTGAACACGTCGTGCTTCCTGAGGAGCTTCTCGAGCGCCTTGGCGGAGGCGACGCGGTTGAGTAGCCAGAAGGAGTGGCGGATCTCGTCACGTAGCTCAGGCGTGGAGAACGGGTACTTCTCGTTGGTCGCCAGGCAGTCGAGAAACTTGATGATCTCGTCCTCGTGCTCGAAGAAGCCGTTGTCCTTGGTCGCGAAGAACTCGTTGAGGTCGAACGTGTAGTCGATGTTCGCCTCGTCCTCATCGATGGCGACGCCCTCAGCTAGACGGTCGGTGATCATCCGCGAGACCTGGTACGTCAGAAGGTTGAGCGTCGGCAACGCGGCGTACGGGTTCTCCTCGCCTTCCTCTTCCCAGCTCTGACGGGCGTTCTGCTCGTCCTCGTAGGTCCAGTTGAAGATCTGGTCGTCGCCGAACTTGCCCGACGCAAGAGCCTTGAACGGGGTGCCCGACAGGTGAAGCGTCCATGTGCGCTTGATCTGGTCGAGCGCAACGTCGGTCTTGGTGGTGTCGATCCCCTCGTGGGCCTCGTCGATCACCAGGAGGTCCCAGTCGAGGTGCGCAACGTGTTCGAGCTTGTCGTACGAGCCGCCGAAGTACACCGAGCCCTTGAGGTCCTGCAAGCGACAGGAACTCCACGATCCGCAGGTCTTCGTCCGGGTGGTTGAGGGAGAAGGCGCGCCACTGCTCGCGGGTCATGGGGCTGCGACTGTCCAGCGAGGGCGACTCCGAGACAAAGCGGAACGTCGTCTGGTGGCCAATGAAGCGCGTGAAGTCGTCGAACCAGGAGTTCGCGATCGCCGGACGGTTGGTGACGATCAGAACCTTCCTGACGTCCAGGGCTCCGCATCAGATCGTACGTCGTCAGCGTCTTACCGAACCGCGGTTTGGCGTTCCAGAGAACCTCGACTTCCCCCGCAGCGAAGGCCGCCAGGGCCTGGTCGACGGCCGCCTGCTGCTCGGGGCGCAGGACGTAGTCGTCCTCGCCCCCGGTGCCCGGCAGATCGGGGAAGTCCTGGCCGGCAAAGTCGTTGAAGTAGTCCAGCGACTTCTTCTGCGCAGGGGCTAGGTGGTGCCACTCGGTGCGCTTGGGTTTGGTCTCGCGCTCAACACCCTGCTGCTTGAGGTAGGCGTGGAAGTCGGTGTCGGTGAAGCGTCCGCCGGCCTCGGAGGTGAACAGAGCCCGCCGCGACCATAGCTTCTTCTTCTCGACCGACAGCTGAGATGCCTGCTGCGCAATGCGGGCATCGGCAGTCTCTTGCTCGGTGTAACCGATCTTCTCCCAGCCGTCATACTTGGGGATGTCGGGCGTCGTCCACGAGTAGATCAGCGGAGTGATGGCTCGGAACGTACTGATCTTCGGGCTAGGCATCGGCCGTTGCCTCCTCGTGGACCCGGTCGATCATGCACGGCTCGTAGCTGAGGTAGTCGGTGAAGTCGAAGCCGCCATCGCGAAGAGAGGCGAGCGTGAACGGCTCGCGCTGGACCATGCCGGGAGCTCCTGCGATTCGATTCCACCAGGAGAACAGGATGTCCCTGCCCTCGGAAGTCTGCGCTGTCAGGGTGTTGCCACGCACGATGTTCGTGTTGATGAGGAAGGTCGCGGCGCGCTGCAGGTCGGTGTCCGCTCCACAAGGGATGCCGTGGGCCTGCTGGAAGCCGAGGAACTCCGCGAGCATGTTCGCCATCGCCTCCCGGTGGTTGTCCTCGAGGAGCTCTACGCCGTATATCGAGGCCAGCGCGTAGAGGGACTCCCGAGGCCACTCCTCGCTCGGGTACCGCTTCTCGATGGCATGGAGCTTGCGACGCAGAATCGCGACCAGAAAGTTGCCGTCACCGGCGGAGGGCTCGAGGAACGTCGTGTCGACGAAGTCGGGGCCGGTCTCCAGTTCCGCCCGGACCAGGTCGAGCATTCGGTCGACCATGTGACGCGGAGTGAGGACCTCACCGTAAGCCTTGACGCGATGCCTTGACCTCACGACTTGATCTTCGGCGATCGTTGGCGTTCGTGTCACCGGACTTTGGACCGTTGCGGATGGATCAGCACATCATCCGTGCGGCTCGAACAGTTCGTTGACCGGAGGGCGGTCCTACTCCGTCCGCCGCCGACGCGCTTGCCCGAAGGCTTCGACCCTCGCTGGCTCAGATCGGTTGCCAAACTCTGCTCCATCTCGTCCTTGGTGCCGCAAGCAAGATAGCAGCACTCCTTTCGATCCTAAGTGGGATCATCGGGGGTCGGGTCTGGTAGGTCGTGTGTCCGGTGTTTGGGAGGGCATACATCCTTGCAGGGGTTGCTTTGCGCAACCTGCAGGAGACAGGACGCCGCTCGTCGATGTTCGGTCGAGAGCAGACTTGCGCGCCTTTGGCGCCGAAGGACAAATCGGCAGCGGGACGTCGAGGCTCGGCTACATTCGGCAGCGAATGAGGGGCGCGACGGCAAAGAGTGGTCTCGTCGACATGAGTCAATCCGACATCGACTTTGTGGCAGCTCGTCAGCAGGTCGAAGCGCTGACGGAGGTGCCGGCTACGGTCCGCGCGCGCGCGTTCTGGATCTACGTCGGGCTGTACGAGTTCGCCGGCGACGACGGAGCAGTTCAGACGTTGGCCGCAGACTTCATGCCGAAGTTCGAACTCAACCGGGGTTCGTGGTCGACGTATCGACGTGTGCTCGAAGCGGCATCGCTGATCAGTATCGAACGGACCGACGACGATGGGCGCGCTCGACCGGTGAGGCTTCTTCCACCGATGAGGTGATCGGTTCGGGTCGAACTGTGTAACGGTTCGCAGCTTCGTGGGGCCTTCGATGGGTATGGACGCCCATTTGTCCCTTGCGCAACGCGTACGAGAGTTGTACGTTGATTCGATGATCTTGCGTGGCCGTTGGCCAGCGCAAGGTCCGGGGTCGTCGGGGCGGCACCGAGTTCGGGTCTTGCGGGAGACGCTGTGACTGCCGTGCGCTTCGACTCGGTCTCATTGGCGGCTTGCCCAGCAAGTTCGCCGACGGCCTGGGGGTCGTTCTGGGAATCGTGTCGCCTCAGCTCGCGAGGTCTGCGTGCCGGATCGAAGATTCATGCAGAGGCGTTCGAGATGACTCGCCTTCGGTCGGTACTGCACCTGGCCACGTGCCAGCGGATCGTGAATCGGGCCGGCTCAGTCTGTTCGCTCTCCAGCGTTCCAACTTCGCGAGGCGCTCTGGTGTGGGCAGCTGCGCTGGCCGGGCTGATCTGCGTACCGGGCTTGGTGCTCGTCGGGATCGTCGGTGCGGAAGGAGACCTGTTCATACGCTCACTGCTGTTCGCCGTCATCGTGATGATGGTGATCGTGGCGATCGCATCATGCGTGGCCCGTGTCTTCGATGCGACTCGCTGGCGGGCGGTCGGTCAGGGATCGATCGTCGTCGCGAACGTCGCTGCCTTCGAGAAGGGTGTTGGCTTCGGCAACGCTCTCCTGACCGAGATCGCACGGCTCGCCGACGACGAGGGTCTCACGCTCGTGCTGACGGTACGCGCGGAAAACCTCCCGGCAACTCGCCTGTATCGATCGGTTGGCTTCATCACTGAGCCAGCGGTCAAGGTTCGATCCGGCCAGGTAGCGATGGTTCGACGAAGCATGTCTGCAACGCGGAGTGCTCGATCGAAGACGGAGCTTCTTCCGGGTCTGCTCGTGTCCGGGTGCGTGGCATCCGTGACGGCTGTGCTTATCGGTACGACAACGGTCTCGGATCCTACGAGGGTCGCAACGGTCGCCGGGGTGTGCTTGCTGTGCGCAGCTGCGGTCGTCGACATGCGGGCCTTCCGACTCCCGAATCGGTTCCTTGCCGTCGCTGCCGTCCTTGCTGTTCTGGCGGCCTACTTCTCAGGGTCGGTCGGGTCGGCGCTGGCGGCAGCCGTGATGGCGGCGGCGCCGTTCCTGCTGGTTCACCTGGCCGACCCGTCTGCGCTCGGGTTCGGCGACGTGAAGTTTGCAGGGGTCGCTGGCGCACTGATCGCACCGTGGTGGTGGCCAGCGGCTGGACTGATCGCGCTGGCTGCCTTGGCACTCGCATCCGTTGCTCGGGCGATTCGCGCCTCCGGTCAGCGGGCACTCGGTCCGAGTCTCTTCGCCGGGACGGCTGCGGCGCTGCTCATATCGATCGTTCTCGTCGAGAAGGGGCTGGTCGCATGAAATCGATCCAAGCGCTGACGCTCGCATTCGTTGTCGCCGGGTTGGCCGCGTGCTCCGGGTCGGGAAGCGCCGAGCCCGAGATTACAGCGCCCCTCCCGGCGACGACACCCTTGATCGAGGTGACGACGACAACCGCGCCGTCGCAGAGCACGGATGGAGCGCCCACGACGACGGAGTCTTCCCCACCCGTAACGACAACCACAGCGGTCGAGTCTGAGAGTTTCCTTCCTGCTGACCTCGGAACTCCGGTCGACGGAGCACCCGGTGTCGACACACCGGGTGAGGTTGTCGAACTGATCGACATGGTGTGGCTGTTCGTACCCTCTGAGCCGGACCCGGACGACGCCAGTGTCGTGGTTCCGCTACCTGAGGACGCAGACATCATCGTCGCGTATGGCCGAGCGATGATCGCGCTCTACGCACAGGTCACGCAGAATCCAATTCCGGTCGAACCCAGCGAAGCGATGCGCGCAACATTCGTCGACGGAGGAGCCAAGTACAGCGAGAACGTCTTCGCCGTCCGTAGCGCCGCCGGCGAGTACCTCGGGTTTCCCGGGGATGGCGACGTGCTGCGACCGGTGGTGATTGCCGACCCACGGTCGGAGACCGAGGCGTTCATCTTCGACTGCGCAATCAGTGGATCTCACTACCTCAAAGCCGACGGCACGCTGGCGGCTGGCGAGGTCGGCGGGACGACCCGGGCGCCGCTGATCGTCCGGCTCGTGAACCGGGACGGAGTGTGGTTGGTCGACGACATCCAGGATGACGAGCGAGCTTGCTCATGACGGTTCGAGCGATCCTCGCCACCTGGATCGCTCTCGTCGCAACGCTCGCGTCGGCGGGTGTTGCCGTCGCTGTACCGGGCGGCTCCGGCGGTGACGGTCCGCCGTTGATCCCGGGAGCTCGGCAGGTGCACATTCGCAATGCTTCGGGTGGGCTTGGTGTGTTCACGTCGATCCCGAATGGGTCTGCGTTTCGGAGTCATGGTGGTGGTGCAGCAGCGGAGTGTTCGGCGATTGTCCTGGGTGATGATCCGAACACGTTGGGTCTGATCGAGGAACAGTTCTTGGCTCGGTCGACGAAGTGGATCTTCATCGAGGGCGTCTTCGACTACGACGTTCTTCCGCCGTATCTGGATCTGGTTGGTGTGAGCGGTCCGTCGTTGGCGGACACTGTCCGGACGTTCTCGGTGTACTGCGCCGAAACCTCGTACGACGGCAACTTCCAGGGACTCATCCAAGTGCCGGCGACGGACCCGATGCTCGACCCTCGTCCGCAGTTGACGAACCTCTACAACGGTCTGCAGCTGGAGCCGCTCGCCGTGTACGAGAACAAGGTGGTGGGCGAGTGGGGTGGCCTGGTGGTGCGGAACCCGGCGTGGTTGGCGATCAACGGCTCGGCGTGGCGGACTCAGCGGTCGAACGCCGTCTACTACCGCGGCTGGGAGCTGTACCTCATCACCCGCCCGGTCGAACTCGACTTCTTGGTCGAGTTCGTCCCCGATCCTGACCGACCGTCACCGCCGTTCTCTGGTGTCATCGCATGTGTAGCGGCGGGTGACGAGTATCCGGTGGGAGAGACGATCGAGTTCCCGCAGCGACCGAACGATCTGGCCGACTTCGCCGAGCCGGGTAGCAACCGGTCGTGTGAATGGACGCCGCCCGGGCCGGGCGAGGTGACAGTCACGGCCCGGCAGACGTTCGCGGTGACGTTCTGGGCGTCGGGGTCGGTCGAGACGCAGCCGAACTATGTGTGGGCGTCGGAGCCGGTGACGTTCAAGGTGGGCGAGTTGGTGGCGGTGAACGTCAATGAGTGAGGAGCACTGACCATGTCGCTGACCCATACGGTCCGTCCGACCCACGCGCCGACGTCGAAACCGTCGTCGCCGCGACCGAAGCTCAAGGTCCCGTGGCTACTCGCCGCTGGCGGGGTGTTCGTGCTGAGCGTGATGCTCGTGCTGTGGGCGGTGTCGAGCGCGTCTGATCGCACCCAGGTGTTGATGGTCGTCGAGCCGGTGCCAGCGGGTGAGCAGATCCCGGACTCGGCGATCGGTGTGACGGGCATCTCGAACGACAGCGGCTTCGGGCGGATCTATCTCGAATCGCAACGCGCCGACATCGTGGGCGCTGTCGCTGTTGGTGATCTCGCACCGGGTGACCTGCTGGGTCCGTCGATGGTCGCGGGCGCTCCTGACACCTTCGAAGGTGAACGACTCGTTGGTGCGGTGCTGCGGGCCGGTCGGTATCCCGAGGAGATCCAGCGCGGTGACACCGGGCTGGCGGTGTCGACGATGGACCGTGCGACGGACTCGCCGTCGGCGATCCCAGTTCGGGTCGTCGCGGTGTCGTTCTCGGAGACCGCTGAAGCGTCGATCACATTGGCTGTCGCTGAGCCGGACGCAGCGCTGGTGGGGACGTGGGCGGGCACTGACGAACTGGTCGTGGTCATCCAGCCGTTGGGAGCCGAGCAGTGACGCTGATCGCGGTCGGTTCGTGGCGAGGCACGGGCACGACGACGTCGGCGTTGTTGCTGGCCGCTGCCGTGGCGGCTGGGGGAGATCAGTCGTGGTTCGTGGAGGCCGACCCGGCCGGAGGTGTGCTGGCAAGTCGAGCTACGGACTTGGCGGGCTGCAACTCGCTGGGCCGCGTGGCGTTCGACCCGATCGGCGAGAGTGCTGTCCGTGCGCTTGAAGCGTCGGCTCGGCGGCTTGGACGAGTGAATGTGGTGACGGGGCCGTGGGATTCGTTCCAGGCGTGGTCGGCGATTGCTTCACCTCGCACTCCGTGGGTTGACGCGCTGCGTCGTCTCGATGGGACGGTGGTGGTGGATGTCGGGTCGCTGCGTGGTGGTTCGGTACCGACGTGGCCGATCATCGAACGTGCCGATGTCCTCGTGATGGTGACCACACCGGAGCCGGCTGCGTTGACGAGCACGGTCGCGTGGATCGACTCGAAGGGCCAGTCGGCTCCGGGTGTCGCCGGGTTGTCGCTCGACACCGCACGGCTCCTCGTCATCGACGCACCGATTGCGTCGGTGGAGCGGTTCGATCGATCGGTGGCGGGCGAACTCGGTACCCGATTGGTCGGGTGGTGGCCGTGGGAACCGAAGGTGATCGATCACCTCCATCGTGGAGGCTCACTCGATCACCGTTCGATCCGCCGGTTTGCGCTCGTCCGGTCGGCCGTCTCGACGATGGGTGAGCTCCTCGGCACCCGGTCGGCGGAGGTGTTGGCATGACGGTCGACCCGGTGGACACCGAGTTGGAGGTGCTGGCGCGTCGGATCCGTCGCGAGTTCGGTGAGCGGCTGCCGTTGAAGGGTCGCAACGAAACCGGCGAGGAGACACAGCTACGCGAGGAACGCACCCGACTCGTACTCGAACGCGAGGTCTTGCCCGAGGTCGCACAACAGCGCCGCGAGCAACGACAGCCGGTGCTGTCCGCAAGTCAAGAGGTCGAGGTCGTCGATCAGATCATCGCCGGGTTGTTCACGATCCCGAAACTGATGGGTCCGCTACGCAACCAAAACGTCACCGACATCTTGGTCTTCGGCTCCGCTCCAGTACGCGTCGAAGAACTGGACGGTTCGGTCACGGAGTCGCCGCCGCTCGTCTCGCGGGACCGGGACCTCGAGCGGATCATCTACGACGTGTCGGTCCAAGCAGGTCGCCCGTTCAACATCGAGAACCACGAGGTCGACTTCGAACTCGAACCCGGCGTCCGCTTCCACGCCGGCGGCTTCGACCCCGTGCAGCGCCCGTACATCGCGATCCGCCGCGCCGCCCTGTTCGGCGCGGCGCTCGACGAGTTGTACGACCGCGGCGCCGCCGACGCCGGCATCGTCGAGTTACTACGAGCTGGCGTTGCTGCGGGGTTGGGGATCGTGTTCGTCGGGCCGATGGGGTCAGGCAAGACGACGTGGCTACGGGCGACGATCGCCGAGATCGACGCATCACAGGTGATCACCACGATCGAATCCGACTTCGAACTCAACGTGTTACAGATGGGCAAGCACCCCTACGTGATCGCGTACCAGGAACGCCTCCCGACGACGATCGACTCGAAGGGGTACACCCCGGCCGAAGCGATGCGACCCGCGATGCGCACCCGGGCGCACTGGATCATCGTCGGCGAGGTCCGCGGCGGCGAAGGCGCACCGCTGGTGCGGGCGATGCAGACCGGTCAGGGAGCGATGGGAACCGTCCACGGCACCGACGCCGAGGACGCACTCGACAACCTCGTGAACCTCATCGCGTCCGACACCCACCAGGCCGCCCCGGACGTCAAGACGCAGGTGTACCGAGCCATCGACCTCGTCGTCGCGCTCGACGGCTCGAACGCCGAGGGTCGCTGGGTGTCCGAGATCGTCGCTCCGTCGGTCGAGAACGCCGGCGAACGGTTCGTGCTGCACCGCATCTACGGCGAAGTCGACGGTGCGCCCGATCATCGGGCCCGACCGTTGAACGAACCGCAAGCCGCCATGATGCGCCGACTTCGTCGCCATGACCCGGAGTTCTCGAACCGGTGGTGGACGCAGCCCGACGACACCTACAAGCCACTCGAAGTGAGCGCCGCTCGATGACCGACGCACTTTCGATCGCTCTCGTCGCCGGCGTGCTCGCCGCTACCGGTGTCGGCGCGCTCTTCATGGCGTTCACGCCGACCGCGCCTCGTCTCACGAGACCGAGGTTCGTCGACGAGTCCTCCGACAGGCTGCTGCTCGCCGCTGTGCTGGTCGGCTTCGTCGTGTTGGCGGTCACTCGGTGGCCGGTGGCGGCGGTCGCAGCGACGGTGTTCGTCGGGTCGTGGCGTTGGCTGTTCGGCTCAACCGACAACGCCGACGACCGTGCGACGATCGAGGCCGTTGCTCAGTGGCTTGAGGACCTGCGCGATGTGGTGCGCCGTTCGTCGGTCGCAATCGAGAACGCCGTGGAGTTGGTCGCGGACGATGCGTCGGGTGTGCTGGCCGATCCGATGCATCGGTTCCTGCTGCGTCGCCGGCAGGGTCGACCGTTGCCGGAAGCACTCGCCGAGTTGGCCGACGACATCGGCCACCCGACCGCTGACGCAGCGGTCGCGGCGATCGTGCTCGTCGTCGGAGGCGGCGCTGGCGGGGGCCGCGTGTTCGACACTCTCGACGAACTGTCGATGGCGGCGCGCGACGAGATGCGAGCGCGCGACGAGATCGACCGCACCCGCCGGGTGTTCCAACGAGCGATGCGACGCCTCGTGATCCTCACGGTGCTGTTCGTGACCGGACTGGCGATCTTCGCCGGGGATCTCCTCGCCCCGTACCGCACGGTGCCCGGCCAGATCTGGCTGCTGGTCCCGTGCGGGTTGTGGGCGACGTGTCTCCGTCATGTTGCGTCGCCTCACCCGCTACGACCTCGGCACCCGCTACCGGCTGCGCCGTCCCAGTGAGGTCACCCCGTGAGCCCCACCACGACCGTGTTGATCTGCGGTGTCTTGTTCCCGATCGCCGTATGGCTCACATGGCGAGCGATCCACCCCGCACCACTCACCCTGCGAGCC
>CAVQBG010000035.1:0-68396 GCA_963710625.1 Ilumatobacteraceae bacterium
CTCGGGGATCGTGGTGAGGCCGCTGCGCACGGCGTCGAGCACCTGGCGTTCTCGCTCCAGGCGGTGCGCGATCAGTTCGTCGACGAACTCGGACGGATCGGGATCGGCGGGCCGTGTGTCGGGATCGCCACGTCGTCGTGCCGGCCGGCGACCATCCGCAACGAGTCGAGGTAGGCGGCCATGTCACCGTCGGGCGGCGAGACCACCGTGGTGCTCCACCCCATCACGTGGTCGCCGGTGAACAGCGTGCGGACGTCGCCGTCGTCGAGTGCGAAACACAGGTGGTTCGACGTGTGTCCCGGCGTGTGCAGCCCGGTGATCACCCACCCGTCGGCCGCAGCCACCAGGTCGCCGGTCGACGCCACCACGTCGGGACGAGTCACGGTCGGTCGACTCCTCGACGACGGGCTCGTCCGGCTCGGCCGCCGGGGTGATCGGCCGAGGGTCGAGTCCTCGTCGGGCTCGTCGGACGACGGGATCATCGCCGATGTCCCACTCGTCGTCGCCGTGCGGACCGAAGGCGACCGTCGGCGCTCCGACTCGGCCGCCAGCCAGGCCGCCAGCGGGGAGTGATCCGCGTGGCAGTGCGTGACCAGGATCGCCCGCACGGCGCAGCCCTCCAGCGCAGCCGACAGTGCGTCCCGATGGCTGTCCAGCTTCGGCCCCGGGTCGATCACCACGACGTCGCCGCGCCCGTGCTCGTCGCCACCGACGATGTAGGTGCCCGTGCCGTGGTAGGTGAACTTCGACGGGTTCTCGGCGATCACCGGCGCACCAGCGGCGCCACCGGCTGCGACGAGCCGTAGGTGAACGAGTCGCGGTCGAGCGTCAGGAACTGCACGACGTCCACCGCAGTGCATCGATCCGGCCGACCGGCTCGCCGTGGCCGAGCATCGGCACCGCCGTCCGGTCGCGTGTGTCGGAGAGTGCGCCGTCGACGTCGAGACCGATCCTACGCAACGCCTCGGGGGTCACCGCTCGGCGGGCGAGGTCCGATCCGTCGGCGATCTTGAACGCCACACCACGGCCATCGGCCAGGCCGGCCACCATCACGCCGGCCGCGCCCTCCTTGGCCATCAGGCCGGGCACGGCGCCCATCCACAGCGAGACATCGCGCTCCACACCGCCGACGATTACCGGGTGAGCCCGCATCGCCCGGGCCACCGCGCCATCGCTCGAGGCGAGGGTTCCGAACACCCGGGCGAGGTCGTCGAGCGCCAGCGCGTGGGTCGGGGCGCCGCACCCGTCGACACCGACGTGACCCACCGTGCAGCCGAGATCTTCGAGGTCCGCGGTGATCGCCACCTGGAGCGGATGCCTCGGGTCGAGGTCGAGGCGGTCGGCCAGCCCCGCACCACACAGGTCGCCAACATCGCCGGCGATGCTTCCCCGAGCAGTTCTGACGCAACGACGACGGTGGCTCCACCGAGCACGGGGCGCACAGCGGCTGGGCGGGCGTGTTCTGCAGGTCGGCCTCGCCGAGGTCGACCATCGACAGGATCGCCGCAACGGCCGCGAGGTGCATCGGTGCGCCGTCGTGGCTGGCACACGCCACCGCCAGGAGTTCGTCGGGCAATTCGAGGCCGAGCGCGACCATCGCGTCGGCTTGCATCGGCTTGAGGCACGACCGCGGGTACACGACCAACGTCGGGTCGCCGACGGCGTCGACGATCGCACCGTCCGGGTCGACGGCAACGCCGGCACCGTGGTGCAGCGACTCGTCGAACCCGCTGCCGCGTCGCCACGGCGATCGGTGCGAACCCATCGTCGAACCGGGTCATGCCGGTTCCGGCTCGGGCGGCGGATCGCCGTTCTTCGCCCGCTGGTTCTTCGGTGGCGGGATCGCCGTCAGGTGGCTGTCGACCACCTCGTACCGGTTCCCCCACTCGTTGACGAACGCCTGCACCATCGCGGCGGCGGGAAGTGCCAGGAGCGCACCGACGAACCCGAGCAGTGAGGCGCCGCCGAGCGCGGCACCGAACACGACCGCCGGGTGGAGTTCCATCGTCCACGCCGTGATCCGCGGAGCGAAGAAGTAGTTCTCGATCTGCTGGTACACGACGATGAACACGATGATGATCAGCGCGTTGAGCGGTGAGTCGACCAGCGTCAACAGCACCGGCAGGATCCCGGCGAGGTACGTGCCGACCACCGGCAGGAACTGGCTGACCAGACCCACCCACAGCGCGAGGGCGATCGGGGCCGGCGTGCCGATCGACTGGAACACGATCCAGTGGAAGAACGTCGACAGCAGGGCGAGCAGCGCCCGGGAATAGAGGTAGCCACCGGTCTTCGTGATCGCCAGCTCCCACGCCTGCAACACCCGGGCCTGGCGAGCCGGTGTGAGCCGCGAGCAGATCCCGCGGCGCAGTCGAGGGCCGTCGGCAACCAAGTAGTAGGTGAACAGCAGCACCGACAAGCCCTGGAAGATCACCCCGATGACGGCGAGCGAGAGCCGGACCGCTTCGTCGCTCTGCGACCGGATGAACTCCTGCACGCGTCCGTCGGGATCGTTGAACTCGGAGATCACGTCCTCGGGGTCGATGTTGGTGCCGAAGTTGTCGTTGAGGAACCCGACCGTGTCGGTGATGTACCGATCGGAGTCCTGTAGGAGATCGGCCACCTGCGTGCCGACGAGCGTGCCGACGGCGCCGACGAAGATCAGGAACGCGAACAGCACCCCGAGCAGGATCATGATCGTGGCCCGCCCGCGCCGCCAACCCCGCGCCGCCAGCCGGTTGACGCCCGGCTCGACCGCCAGCGACAGGAACACCGAAACGAGCAGGAGCAGGAACAGGCTCGACAAACGGTGGAACACGTGGAGCGCGGTGAACGTCAGCAGGTAGCCGAGCCAGAAGATCAGGATCGCCGGGAGCGCCCATCGCGGCAACGTGCGGTCGGTGGCGCGACGATTGAAGCGTCGCCCGTCGGCGTCGGCTGCGCCACCCGCCGATGCCGCTGTCGACACAGCAGCCTCGCCGTCCCCGGCAGAGTCGGTCGACGTTTCCTCGGGCACGTCCGGATGGTACTCACGGGCGCATGGCACGATGAGACAATGGACCTGCGCACGTGGTTGGGCGATCAGATCCGCTCGCGCGTGATCGGGCCCGACGGGCCGACGCGCCACGCCGAGTTGTTCGAGACCGACGAACCCGGATGGTTCGACGAGGATGCGCCGATCCGGCGGGTCCACGCTGACGCGTCGATGTTCGTGGGCGGCTTGCGGGCGTTGCTGTTCCAGTCGCTGCATCCGCTGGCGATGGCCGGTGTCGCCCAGCACTCCGACTACCGATCCGATCCGTGGGGACGGCTGCAGCGAACGGCCGACTTCCTCGCCGCCACCACGTTCGGTCCGGCCAGCCAGGCGCAGCGTGCCGTCGACACGGTCCACCGGGTCCACGAGCGAGTCGTCGGCACGGCCTCGGACGGTCGGCCGTACGCGGCGAACGATCCACACCTGCTCGAGTGGGTCCACATCGCCGAACTCGACAGCTTTCTCGCCGCCCACGACCGCTACGGCGAGCGACCGCTCGTCGGCGGCGAACGCGACCGTTACGTCGCCGACGCCGCCGTCGTCGCGCGAGCGCTCGGTGTGATCGATCCCCCGGAGTCGGAGGCCTCGCTGCGCGCCCGGCTGGACGTGTTCCGACCGGAGCTCGCGGGCACTCGGAGGCGCGCGACGCGGCCCGGTACCTCCTGATCCAGCCGCCGCTGCCACTCGCCGCCCGGCCCGCCTACGGGATGATCGCGGCGTCGGCGGTCGCGTTGATGCCGGCCTGGACCCGATTCCCACTGCGCCTGCCCTGGCTGCCGGTGTCGGAGGCTGTCGCCCTCCGGCCGGCCGGTGCGGCCATCACCCGCACGATCCGTTGGGCGACACCCGTGGGCGCCTGACCGTCCACGATCGTGACGAAGTGCCCTGACGGCCCCCGCGTCGGGCCGATACCGTCGGGGGCATCATGAGAACGACGACCAGCTCATCGTCCACACCCCTTCGCTTCATGCGTCGCGGTGCCACCGTGGTGGCCGTGGCGCTTGCGCTCGTGGCGTGCGGAAGCGACGGCGACGGCACCGTCGACGTCCCCGAGGAAGGCACCGGCAGCGCCTACAACGACGCGATCATCGCGTCGGAGTCGCACGACGAGATCCTCCTGAACGGTGGTGACGGTGAGATCGTGGTCGCCGTCGACTGCGACCCGGAGGAAGGCGGCACGATCGTGACCGTGGTGGCCGAGGGTCTCGAACCGGCCGTCTACACCGGCGTGTTCGATCCGTCGACCGGGGTCGACCTCACCCTCGACGCCACCGCCGGCGGCCAGTCGATCGGTCAGGCCCAGATGACGCTCGACGCCGAGGAGTACACCGTCACCTTCGCCGACATCGAGGGCGGCGAGTTCAACCTCCGCGGTTGTAGGAGCTGACGGCGCGTTCGAGCGCGTCGGCGAGATCTCCCCGTCGCACCACTTCGACCCGTTCGAGCCCGAGCCACGCCGCCATCGCGACGAGTTCGTCCGAGAGTTCCGCCGCGACCCGAACCTCGTCGATCCCCGGTTCGCCGAACACGCTCTGCACGAGCAGCCGGCCAGTGCCGCGGTCGGCCTTCAGATCGACGCGGGCGACCAGTTCGTCACCGAGCAGGAACGGCAGCACGTAGTAGCCGTACTGTCGCTTCGCCGCGGGCACGTAGATCTCGATGCGGTAGCGGAACCCGAAGAGTCGCTCGGTGCGGTCACGGTTCCACACCACCGGATCGAACGGGCTGAGCAGTGCCCTGGCGTTCACCCGGCGCGGCATCACTGCGTCCGGGTGCCGGTAGGCGGGCTTCGACCAGCCCTCGACCGAGGTCTCGATGAGGCGACCCTCCTCCACCAGCTCGCCGATCAGCGGCCGACACGGCGGGTTGCGCTGGCGGTGGTAGTCGGTGAGGTCCTCGAACGTTGCGACTCCGTGGTGGCGAGCAGCCGCGCACCAGCAGCTCCTTGCGGGCGTCGATCTCCGGCGGTGTCGGCAGCGCGAGGATGTCGGCCGGGATCACCCGGTCCGCGAGGTCGTACTCGCGGGCGAAGTCGTTCGGACGCCGGATTGCAGCGACCTCACCGCTGTAGAAGAGGTGTTCGAGCGCGATCTTGCCGTCGTCCCAGTCCCACCACGTGCCCTTGGGGCCCACCCGTTGGTTCAGGTCACCGGCGACCAGGGGTCCGTCGTCGCGGATGCGGAGCCTGACCTCGTCGATGAACTCCGGCCGTCGGTGTCGGAGCGCGGCGACCGCCTTCCATCGGTGTTCGGAGTTCATCTGCCACCGCAGGTACGGGTGGAGGCCCACCGGCACGTGGCAGGCCTCGTGGACCCAGTACTCGAAGAGCTCACCGGCACGGCTGGCGTCGTCGATCAGCGTGCGCGGGTGCGGCCCGAGACGCGCGAACAGCGGCAGTTCCTGACTGCGCACGAGCACGTTGACCGAGTCGATCTGGATCAGGCCCATCCGATCGACGACACGCCGCAGGTGGCGACGGTCGACGCGTCCGCTCGGTCGCGGATCGGTGAAGCCCTGGGCGCCGAGCGCGAGCCGCCGTGCCTGCGCGTTGGAGAACTCGGCGGACTTCGCCAACGCGGGCGCCGACCGTCAGTCGTCCGAAACGGAGATCTCGACCGAGTTGATGACCACGTCGGTCTTCGGCTTGTCGCCACCACCGGTCGGGACGCGCTGCATCTCGTCGACGATCTCGAGACCCTTCACGACCTGTCCGAACAGGCTGTACTGCGGAGGCAGGCCGACACCCGACGGGCCGGACACGATGAAGAACTGGCTGCCGTTGGTGTTCGGGCCGGCGTTGGCCATCGCAACCGAGCCGATCTGGTACTCACGCGGCTTGGGCAGTTCGTCCTCGAACCGGTAGCCGGGACCGCCGCGGCCGGTGCCGGTCGGGTCGCCGCCCTGGCACATGAACCCGTTGATGATGCGGTGGAAGATCACACCGTCGTAGTAGTGGTGCAGTGCGAGGAACACGAAGTTGTTGACCGTCTTCGGCGCCTTGACGGCATCGAGGGCGATGACGAGGTCGCCCATCGAGGTCGACAGGGTGGCGGTGTAGCGCTTCGACGGGTCGATGCCCATCTCGGGAGCGTCTTTGAAGTCCTGCGTCTTGGGCGCGGAACCATCGAACGGGGGAAATGCGGTAGCCATGCCAGCGACCCTACCGGCCGAACGGTACGCCGAATGAGACGTGGGTCAGACCCCGCGTCCCGTTCAGTTGCGGTCGTTGTAGCTGGTGATGAGGAGGTTGCTCGCCGTCGCGGCTTCGGTGAGCGCGGTCTGCGGATCGGCACCACCGAAGATCGCCGCCATCGCCCGCGACGTCTCGGCACGTACCTCACGTTGGGGGCCGAGCACCGGCGCGTTGGCCGTGTCGTCGTTGACCCCGGACAGCAGTTGCTCGTAGGGCACGGCGAAGCGCGGGTCGTTCGCGTAGGTCGACGCGATCGGCTCGAGATCGAGTGCGTCGGTGCGCACCGGCACGTAGCCGGTGGCCGCCGCCCAGTCCGACTGCGACTGCGCGCTCAGCAGGAACGTGATGTAGTCCCATGCCGCCGCGGTCTCCTCCGGTGACTTGTCGGCGACGATCCACAACGACGCACCGCCCACCTGGACCTGCGGCGTCTCGCCCGGACCGGGCATCGGGCCCGCGCCGATGTCCTCCGGTCCGAGATCGGGCACCAGCCCACCGCCCAGCGCAGTGATCACGCTGCCGAGGGCGGCCGAGGTGGCCATCGTCATCGCGCCAGGGGCGGTCTGATCGGCCAACTTGAAGAACGCATCCTGACCGCCGGGGTTGTCGCCGACGGTCATCGCCAGTCCGTCGTCGATCATCGTCTGCAGGAACGTGGTCAGCTCGACGCCGAGGTCGTTGTCGAAGAACACCTCGGTCGCCGGCGCGATGCGTCCGTTGCCGTTGTCGGCGAACGGCTCGCCCGCCCGGCCGAACCACTGCTCGAGGAACCAGCCGCCTCCGGAATCAGGGCCGGAGTCGAGCACGAGTGCCACCGATGCCGCACCCGACGACACGATCTGTTCCGAGGCGGCGCGCAGCTCGTCGAGGCTCACGGGCGGATCGTCGGGATCGAGACCGGCCGCCTCGAACATCTTGCGGTTGTAGTAGAGGACCGGGTTCGACACGTTGAACGGCATGCCACGCTGGATCCCCTCGTACTCGTAGGCGGTGAGCGTGCGCGGCACGAACGTCGACGTGTCGAACCCGCTCGACTCCATACACGCCGCTGCCGGCACCGTGGTACCCGAGTCGGAGATCGAGCGCAGCATGTACTCGGGGAACTGCACGAGCGTCGGTCGGCTGCTCTGGCCCACGTTGATGTACTTGTCGATCAACGATTCGTACCCCGTCTGGTTCTGGAGCTCGACGCGCACCTTGTCCTGGCTCGCGTTGTACGCATCGGTGAGCGCGATCAACGGGGGTTCGAGGTCGTTGGCCATGCCGTGCCAGAACACGATGTCGATCGGGCCCTCCGCATCGTCGAGCGCTTCGGTCGGACACGGGGCCAGGTCGGCCAGCGGCGCAACCGTGGTGGTCGGCATCGCCGTCGTGTCGGTGCCGGCATCGGTGCCCGAGGCGGTACCGTCGATGGGGGTGGTGTCGTCGACCGACGCGTCGGTCGTGGCGTCGTCGACGCCGGACCGGAGTGCGGACTCGCCGGACGAGCAGGCGGCGACACCGACTCCGACGACCACGAGCAGCGGGAGCAAACGGCGGGACGGGAACATGGGATTCAGCCTTTCACGGCGCCGGCAGTGAGGCCACGCACGAGTTGACGTTGGAAGAGGAGCAGGACGATGACGACGGGGATGGCGGCGACGAGCGTGCCGGCCATCACGAGGTTGGGTTGATCGAGGTTCGACTTGGAGAGCACTCGGAGGCCGGACTGCACGGTGTTCATGTCGGTCTCGTTGATGATCAGGTTGGGCCACAGGTACTGGTTCCATGCGCCGAGGAATCCGAACAGGGCGAGCGCCCCGAGCGTGGGGCGCACGAGCGGGACGGCGACGTACCAGAGGAAACCGAAGTGGCCCACCCCGTCGATCGACGCGGCGTCGCGCAGGTCGCGCGGCAGGGTGAGGAACACCTGCCGCATCAGGAACACGCCGAACGCCGTGGCGAGGAACGGCGCCGCGAGGCCGAGGTAGGAGTTCGACCAGCCGAGCCCGTCGACGGTGTCGAAGTTGACGACGAGCGTCGCCTCGAGCGGCACGAGCAGCGTCGCGATGAACAACACGAAGAACACGTTGCGACCAGGGAAGCGAAGGAACGCGAACGCGTAGGCTGCGAGCACCGCGGACACCACCTGGCACACCGTGACGATCGTTGCGACGACGAGCGAGTTGAACAGGTACCGGCCGAGGTTGCCAGCGGTCCACGCGTCGACGATGACGTCGAACGTGAACGGCCCGGGCAGCAACGGGTGGTCGAAGAACGCGTCGCTGGGCTTGAAGGCCGCGATCACCGTCGTGTAGATCGGGAACAGCACGACGAACGACACGAGCGCCAACAGAAGGTACCGGCCGACGCGCCGCCAACCGGCGGGCGCGTCGAAGTCTCGTCCGCGGCCGCGGCCACGATCGGTCGACTCGGGCAGTTCGTCGACGCTCTTGAGCGCGGTGTCGACCACGCCCTGCACCCCGGCGGGGAGCTCAGTCGCCATAGTGCACCCGCCGTCCGATGCCGCGGAGCTGGATCGCCGACAGCGCGAGCAACACGAGGAACAGCAACACGGCGGCGCCCGCCTGCAGCCCGGCGTCGTTCCGGATCGGCGAGTTCTGCCCGTAGACGAAGTAGGTGATCGTGGTGGTCGAGTCCTGCGGTTGCGGCCCACCGTCGGTGAGCAGGTCGACCTCACCGTACGTCTGGAACGCCCGCGTCGTGAGCACGATCAGCACGAACAGCAGCGTCGGGCCGAGCATCGGCACCGTGATCGACCAGAACCGGCGTATCCCGCCGGCGCCGTCGACCGCGGCGGCCTCGTAGAAGTCGCGCGGGATGCCCTGCAGGCCGGCGGTGACGAGGATGAACGTGAAGCCGAGGCCGGCCCACACGCTCGACAGCGCCACCGCCGTGAGCGCGGTGCCGGGATCCTGCAGCCAGCCGGGGTCCTTGACCGAGGGGAACATCGAGTTGAACCACGCAACGTTGGCGAGCGCGCCGACCGACGGCTGCAGAAGGAACAGCCACATCAGGCTGGCGACGGCGACCGAGGTCGCCACGGTCGAGGAGAACACGGCGCGGAACACCGCCATGCCGCGCAGGTACTTGTCGGCCAGCACGGCGAGACCCACGCCGAGGACCAAGCCGAGCGGCACGGTGATCAGCGCGAACTTCGCGGTCACCACGAGCGCGTTCTGGAACTCGGTCGAGCGGAAGATGTCGACGTACTGACCGAAGCCCTGCGACTGGCAGTTGCCGCCGAAGTTGTCGCAGCGTTGCTGGCCGAGCCACACCGCCCGCCCGAGCGGGTACAGCACGAACACACCCAGGATCACGGCCGACGGCGCCAACATGACCACTGCGAGCGGGAAGTCCCTCCAACGCGATCGCTTCGTGCGGTCACTGCGTTCCACGATCCGACCCTATTGCGACGATCTCGTCGGACGCGAACACATCGGCTGGCCGTTCGCCGAGAGATCACCCACCGTGGCGACCAGCGGCCACCGGGGGGCCCGCTCCGGCCGACTAGCGTTCACACCGTGACCGACCCGCAGCACGAACCCCCCGCTGTTCACGATGTGTCAGACACCCCTCGCCCATCGACGACCGAGGAGGTCGACCTCGACGCGATCGAGCGCGATCTGCGTGACGTCGAGACGGCCCTGAACCGCCTGGCCGACGGGACGTATTGGATCGACGAGGTCACCGGCGACGCGATCCCCGAGCAGACCCTGGTGCGCAACCCGATGGCGCGGCGGGCCTGATGCGCGGCAAGGCGGTCGCCGGCCTCGCGTCCGTGGTCGCTCTGGCCGCCGGCCTCGCCGCCGCGGCACAGAAGGCGAAGGAGTCGCCGCTGACCAGCCGGTTCAACCGCTCGGCGCGGGTGTGGAAGCTGTCGGCGCGGAACTCGGCGCGCTTCGCGGTGTCGCGGGTGCGCGGGATCGGCTCGGCCGAGGAACGGCGCGCTCAGCTCGACGAGCAGTTCGCGATCCGCACCGCCGAGGACGTCGCCAGGGAACTCGGCGAGATGAAGGGCGTGCTGATGAAGGCGGGTCAGCTGATCAGCTTCATCTTCGAGGCACTGCCCGACGAGGCACAGGAAGCACTCGCCACCCTGCAGGCCGACGCTGCGCCGATGGCGCCGACCCTCGCGGCCAACGTGGTGCGAGGCGACTTCGGCAAGCCGCCGGAGAAGGTGTTCCTCGACTGGTCCGACATGCCGGTCGCCGCCGCATCGATCGGCCAGGTGCACAGGGCGATCACCCACGAAGGTCGCGACGTCGCCGTCAAGGTGCAGTACCCGGGCGTGCACGAGGCGATCGAGAGCGACCTCGACGCCGCCGAGGTGATGTACGCGATGTTCTCGTCGATGATGCTCAAGGGCCTCGATGCGAAGGGCCTCGTCGACGAACTGCGCGACCGTATGCGCGAGGAACTCGACTACTCGATCGAGGCGGGCAACCTCGCCGAGTTCGAGTCGCGGTTCCAGGGCCACCCGTGGGTCCGGATCCCCAAGCTCGTGCCGGAGCTGAGCAGTGGCCGGGTACTCACCACCGAGTGGATCGACGGGATGACGTTCGACCAGTTCCGAACGACCGAGTCCTACGCGACCAAGCAGCGCGCCGCCGAGGTCATCTGGCGATTCGCGCAGGGCGCGATCATGCGCCACGGCATCTTCAACGGCGACCCGCACCCCGGCAACTACAAGTTCCATCACGACGGCAGCGTCACCTTCCTCGACTACGGCCTCGTCAAGCGCTGGTCGCCCGGTGAATGGGAGTCGCTGCGCCCCACGGTCGACGCGATCATCATCGAGCGCGATCCCGAGCAGCTCGTCGCCGCCATGGTCGACTCCGGCTTCCTCCCCCCGTCGCACGACCTCGACCCGGCGCTCGTGTACGACTACGTATCGAGCCCGTACATCCCCTACCTCACCGACGAGTTCACGTTCACCCGCGACTGGATGCGCGACACGATCGGCAAGATCTTCGACGTGCAGGGTCCGCACGCACCGGTGATCGAGCAGCTGAACATGCCGCCGAGTTTCGTGATCCTCGACCGGGTCGTGTGGGGCGTCAGCGCGATCCTCGGCAAGCTCGAAGCGACCGGACCGTGGCGCGGCATGCTCCTCGAGTACATCGCCGGTGGCGAACCCGCCACCGACCTCGGCGCCGCCGAAGCCGCCTGGGCCGCCGGCCGCCCCATCCCCTGACCCGCACCCCTCCCCCAGCGATGAGCGAACCCACCGGATGTGGGGGTGTCGCTCATCGGCCGTCCGGGTCGGCCGGATCGGTTGGGGTTCACTAGCTTGCCGAGGATGGGGAACACGGCGACGGGAGCACATGAATCGACCGCACGGGCGCCGTTCGCGCCGTGGGACCGGCGCGACATCCCGGGATCGTTCAGCGTCGAGGAGACCGCCCGACGGGTCGGCAACTACAAGTGGACCGAGATGAAGCTGTTCGAGGCACTCGGCGGCTGGGTCGCCACCGTGCCCGAACTCGACGTGAAGATGCGCCTCGGCACCCACTGCTACCACCATGCCTGGCACGCCGACCTGTGGAACAAGCGCCTTCCCGAGCTGCGCGAGATGAAGCCGGAACGCCTGACGGTGCCGGCCAACGACGCGATGGAGCGGTTCATCGAGACGATGACCGAACCGGAAGCGCCCGAGCTGACCATCGAGAAGCTGGTCGGCGTCTACCGGGTGCTGATCCCGCGGTTCATCGCCGCGTACACCTACCATCGCAACAACACGAGCGAGATCACCGACGCGCCGACGATCCGCTCGATCAACTTCATCCTGCAGGACGAGTTCGACGACTGGCGCGACGGTGAGATGCTGCTGCAGTCGTTGATCACCACGCCGAAGCACGTCGAGCGCGCCGCGGTCCACCAGGCCCGACTCGAAGCGCTGATGGTCAAAGCCGGCGGTATCACCGGCCTCGACAGCATCGGCTCGACGAATATGATGTCGACCAGCACCACGACTGAAGGGGGCGCCTGATGCGTCAGTTCTTTCCGGTAGAGGACCTCGCTCGCGACGAGCGGTTCGTCCAGACGAACATGGCCGAACGAATGAAGGACGGTCGCACCGCGATCGAACTCAAGGAGTCGTCGGCCAAGAGTCGCGGCGCCACCAAGCGCCTCACCCCGGAGCGCCACGACGCGTCCGACGCCGCCCGCGGCCTGATGCACGGGATCATGGTCGGTGAGATCCAGGCGCTCGAAGGCGCCGGACGCACCGCTCACGACTTCGCCGCCGGCGACGGCACCAACGACACGATCCCGTTCGAGTTGAAGCTCGACATGGCCCGCCAGGCATGGGACGAAGCCCGCCACGTCGAGATCAGCGCCAAGCTCTCCGACTGGATGGGCACCGAACTCGGCGAGTTCGCCGAGAACACGGTGCTGTTCGAAGCTGCCTGCTCGAACGACCCGATCCTGCGCCTCGCCGGCGTCAACCGGGCGCTCGAAGGCCTGGCGATCGACGTGTTCACCCAGATGAAGGAGTTCGGCGACGTCGCCGGCGACCCCTACCTGGAGTTCTGCGAGGACTGGATGCTCGCCGACGAGGTGACCCACGTGAAGATGGGTTCCGACTGGCTCCGCAAGGTCACCGCCAACGACCCCGACCGTCGCACCAAGGCCCTCGAGTTCCAGCAGGTGGTCGACAAGCTGTTCAGCTTCGGCGGCGCCCGCGGCGAGAGCCCGGAGAGCTCGTTCAGCCTCGCCAAGCGGTTCCGCGAGCTCGCCGGCTTCACCGACGACGAAGTCCAGACGATCTCGGAGATGGACGCCGAGGCGCTCGCCGAACGTCGGGCCGCAGTGCTCGCTTACCGCGAGAAGGTCGGCGCCGACGCGCCGGCCTGACGGCACCGCCGATGACCGACGTCTCGACCGCTGCGTCCACCGGACGCGTGACGGTCTCGCCCACCGAGTTCGTCTTCGTCGAGTTCGACGCGAACGAGATCGCCGAGATCGTGGCCGAACTGGCTGCGATGTTCGAGATCCCCAATCCGATTCACGTCGTCATCGACGAGACCACCCCCTTGGCGAAGGTCTCGGAGGAACTCGACGGCACGGGACCGGCCGCCACGATCACCCTCCATGCCGAGAGCGGTGCGCTCGAGGACCGCCAGCACCCGATGTCGTTCAGCGCCGACAACGCCCGCGAGTCGTTCGGCCGCATCCTGTTGCGAGCCCACGACCGGCTCCGACCCGACTTCGCCGGCGTGCCCGCCGACGTCGACCTCACGCTCGAGCAGAACGCCGCCTGGGACACCTACTGCGTCGGCCGACTGGCCCGCCTCGGCATCCGCACCAACCAGCAGCGCTGGCGTTACAACCACCGCAACCGGTTCGGGTTCGACGACGGCGTCGACGCCGCGTTCGACGCGCTCTGGGCAGCCGACAATCTCGGCTGGTCCGACGTCCTCGCCACCGCCCGCGGCTGACCGCACACCGGACGACCGTCCGACCGTCGCCCATGTCGTTTGCGTCGAGGTTCCGGTGGGGCGGGCCACCCGAATCTCGACGCAAACGGGATGGATCAGACCGCGGTTCAGGCGGGGCGGCGGAGGGGACGCACCATCGGCGTGCGCCAACCGAGGCCGCGCACCTTGCCCACGGGCGGCCAGTGGCCGTCGCGGCTGTAGGCCCACCACTCGAACGGGTTGAGGTAGTAGGCACACGACTCGACCACCTTGGCGAACGGATCGGTGCGCCGCTTGACCGCCCACACCACGATCCCCACGGCGCCGCCAGCGAGCATCCAGCCCCCGTACAGCACCGGATACAGCGGTCCGAACCAGCGCGCCTGCCACACGTGCACGTCCTCGTGATCGGTGACGAGCTTGCGACGGCGGGGCAGTGACGTGTCGCCGGCGCCGCTCACGACGTTGCCGATCGTGATCGCGAACCCCGACCGGGGCACGAACCCGCGGCGGAACACCATGCGGTTGGCCCGGCGACTCAGCGAGGCGTCGTACCCCGGTGCTCCGCGCAGCACCCCGAGCGCCTGCGACGCCAATCCTGCGGCCGTCATCGGCAGCGCCCACGTCGAGTCGAGCACGAACCCGATCGGACCCGCCGAACAGCCCCAGTCGTAGATCCGCCGCCAACCGGTGATCGCCCCGTTCGCCGCAGCGATGGCCCCGAGCGGCAACGCGATCCCGAACGGTGCACCGACGGCAACTCCGATTGCTCCGCCGACAACGCCGACGGCGGCAGCCTCGAGGAGGCTGCCGCCGTCGGGTGATTCGGTTCGACTCATGTCAGCACGCCGACCGCGAGATCAGCGTGACGACCCCATCAGTTGCGCAGGTACGAGAGCAGACGGAGGATCTCGAGGTACAGCCACACGAGGGTGACCACGAGCCCGAGGCCTGCCACCCACTCGTAGTTCTGAGGGAGGCCTGCCTTGATGCCCCGTTCGATGAAGTCGAAGTCGAGGGCGAGGTTGGCGGCGGCGAGGCCGCACACGAACAGCGAGAAGACGATGCTCATCGCCATGTTGCTGCCGTCGAGGAACGGCAGCGTCGTGCCGAACAGGCTGATCACGAACGAGAAGAGGTACAGCACCATCACGCCGAGCGTGGCGATGATGACGGTGCGGCGGAACTTGTCGGTCACCTTGATGATGCGGGTGCGGTAGAGCACGAGCATCACCGTGAAGACCGACGCCGTGGCCAGCACCGCCTGGACGACGATGCCGTCGTAGAACGTCTCGTAGCCCTTGGAGATCGCCCCGACGGCGAAGCCGTAACCGATGGCGTAGACCGGGCCGAGGATCTTGGCCAGGTTCGGCTTGCGCATCGCCACGAGCACCGCGATGAACCCGACGATGATGCCCACCATCGCAATCGGCGGGAACGAGTAGGTCTCGACGCCGTTCTCGAGGGTCGGGCCGCTGGCGGCGTTCCAACCGAACGCTCCGGCGACGAGCAGCATGATCAGCAACACGGCCGAGGCGGTGATCACGCCGTTGAGCGTCATCGCCTTCTGCCACGTGCTGACCGGACCGTCGGTGATCGGCTTGGTCTGGGTGTGGGTTCCGGCCTCGGGGGCCGCCCACCCGGGCTGGCTCGCCCGGAAGTCCTGTGAGGCCTTGTCGAAGGCTTCTTCTTTGAACACTGGATTCGGCATGGTCCGACAATTGTACCTTCGTGTCACCGGCGGGCGCCCTCGCTGCGGCGACGCCTTCACACAGTTCTTACCGGAGGCACAGTTCTTACCGGAGGCAGAGTTCTTACCGGAGGCACAGTTCTTACCGGAGGTCGTGGGCGCTCGTCGCCTCCCACAGGTCGATCTCGGGCGCCGAAGCGAGCAGACCGACGCACGACCGGGCCATGTCGACCATCACCTCGGAGTCGAAGTGTCGACGCTGGTGGGCCGGTGTCTCCCACTTCTGCACCAGCAGATGGCGACCCGGCACGGTGACGCTGGAGCAGAGGTCGACGTTGCGGCACCCGTCCTGCATCCGGGTGAGCACGACGTACTTCGACAGTACGGCGAGCAGGGCGGCGTCGTCGGAGGCGTCGAAGCGCAACGTCACGATCGTGAGATCGACCTCGTCCGACTCCCCGCTGTCTGTCGCATCACTCATGACGATTCATCGTGTCCCTTCATCTCCCGCTGCGATATCTCATTGCGGTTGTGTGCAAGTGGTTGACGGATCGGAGGACGTCGGTATCGTGACCTGCGTCTCATGTCAGCTGTCGTGCACCTCTTCTGCAGACACCGTCATCCGACACCCTCGCACGCCGAATCCTCCACGGGGGCACCGACCACGGTCAGCGCCTCCGTTGAATCAACACAGTAGGAGCACCAGGTGGCCAAAGACCGCGTCGACCGCGACGACGAAGACCTCGTCCGTCTCTACCTCACCGATATCGGGCAGTACACGCTGCTGACGAAAGACGACGAGGTGCGACTCGCGAAGGCCATCGAAGCAGGCAACGAGGCCATCGCTCAGCTCGACGCCGGCGAGGAACTCACCGCCGCGAAGAAACGCGAACTGCGCCGCACCGCCCGCCAGGGCGAGGAGGCCGAGCGTCAGTTCGTCCAGTCGAACCTCCGGCTGGTGGTCTCGATCGCCAAGAAGTACCAGGCATCGGGGCTGCCGCTGCTCGACCTCATCCAGGAGGGCAACCTCGGCCTGATGCACGCCGTCGAGAAGTTCGACTGGCGCAAGGGCTTCAAGTTCTCCACCTACGCCACGTGGTGGATCCGCCAGGCGATCACCCGCGGCATCGCCAACACGGGCCGCACGATCCGGCTGCCGGTCCACGCCGGCGACACGCTGGCGAGGCTCCAGAAGGCTCGCTCGCGACTCGAGCTCAAGCACGGCCGTCCGGCGACGCTCTCCGAGCTGGCCAAGGAAGTCGAGATGCCCGAGGACAAGGTGACCGAGGCGCTGCGCTTCGCCGCCGAGCCCTTGTCGCTGTCGGAACCGCTGCGCGAGGACGGTGACGCCGAACTCGGTGACGTCGTCGAGGACCGCTCGGCCGAGTCGCCCTTCGAGGTCGCTGCCACGGCGTTGCTGCCCGAGGAGATCTCGCGGCTGCTCGCCCCGCTCGACGAGCGCGAGCGGGAGATCCTCAAGCTCCGCTTCGGTCTCGACCGCGGCGAGCCGCGCACCCTCGAGGAGGTCGGTGAGCACTTCAACCTCACCCGCGAGCGCATCCGCCAGATCGAGGCGCGCGCGATGAGCAAGCTGCGTCACCCGTCGAGCGACACCGGCGCCCGCGACCTCCTCGCCGTCTGACCCACTCAGACCAGAGCGATGAGCGGGATCCCCGCATGTGGGGGATTCGCTCATCGCTGGTGGGAAACCGGGGAGCGACGTCGAGCGCGGCTGTGACATCGTGGACGTATGCCCGACTTCGACATCCGACCGGTTGCGGTCGACGAGCGCAGAGCAGCGACGGACACGCTGCGAGCTGCTCTGCTCAGCGGCCCGGTCAACGACGAACGCTTCGCCGAGAGCCAGGCGTCGTGGGACGACAGCGATGCATTGGCGGCATGGGACGGCGACGTGTGCGCCGGCAACGTCGCGGCGTTCCGTTTCGACTCGACCGTGCCAGGTGGTGCCAGGGTGGCAACCGCCGGCGTGACACGAGTTGGGGTGCTTCCGACCCATACCCGCCAGGGTGTGCTGACCCGACTGATGCACCGCCTGCTGGTCGAGTCGCGCGAGCGCGGCAACGTCCTCGCCACGCTGCACGCAAGCGAGACGTCGATCTATCGGCGGTTCGGCTTCGGTCTCGCCACCGACTCGATCGGTGCCCAGGTCACCACGTCGTCGGCGAAGCCGTGGCGCACGCCGCCGCTGCCCGGCTCGATGCGCCTCCTGCCCTACACCGAGGTGATGAACGTCGTCCCCGATCTGTACGAACGAGTGGCTCGCTGGCGGGTCGGGTCGGTCAACCGTCCATCGTGGTGGTGGGCTCGGACCCTGAAGGAGGCCAGCAAGCCCGTCGAGGCCCCGTTCGGCAAGGGCTCGTTCGTGGTGGTCCACTCCGGCGCCGACCGCAGTGACGACGGCTTCGTGTACTACGAGGTCGACTGGGACGAACGCTTCGCCAGCAGCCCGGTCGGTGTCGGCAAGGTCCACGATCTCTGGGGTGCCTCACCGGAGGTCGAGGTGGAGCTCTGGCGGTACCTGCTCGACATCGACCTCGTCGTCACGTGGCAGGCAGCGGTTCGCCCGACGGACGAACCGGTCCGCAGAGCGATGCACGACGCCCGCGCCTACGAGGCGCGCCAACGTCTCGACGATCAGTGGGTGCGCCTCCTCGACGTCGACGCCGCACTCTCGACGCGCACCTACGGCCCCGTCGACTCGGCCATCGTCGTCGCCGTCGACGATCCGATGTTCGCAGACAACTGCGACAGCTGGTCGCTGTCATCAGCGGGCGCGGTACGCACGACGGCGCCAGCCGACGTCGGCGTGGGCATCGACACGCTGTCCTCCGCCTACCTCGGCGCCGTGTCGTGGACCGATCTCGCAGCGATCGGTGGGGTGACCGCGAGCAACGAACTCCTCGGTCGGCTCGACGCCCTCTTCGCGGTTCGTCCCACCCCGTTCTGCGGCACCGGTTACTGACGCGATGAGCGAAACCCCTAGATACGGGGCGTTCGCTCATCGCGTTGGGGTGGATCAGGGGCCCGAAAAGATGCCGTCCTTGACGTCGTCTTGACGGGAGAGGTACTCGGCCTTGGGGTCGTAGGTGTTGCCGCCCTCCAATTCGCCCTTGGCCAACTCGGCTCGACCGACGACGAACCAGTGCACCTCGTCCGGACCGTCGGCCAGGCGCAACGTGCGCTGGCTGGCATACATGTCGGCCAGCGGCGTCCACTGCGACACGCCCGTGGCGCCGTGCATCTGAATCGCGTTGTCGATGATCTCGCAGGTGCGGATCGGGACCATCGCCTTGACGGCGCTGACCCACACCCGGGCCTCCGCGTTGCCGAGTTCGTCCATCGCCTTGGCCGCGGTGAGCACCATGCGCCGCATCGACTCGATCTCGATGCGGGACTGAGCGATCATCTGCACGTTGCCACCGAGGTTGCCGAGGCGCTTGCCGAACGCCTCACGGGTCAGCCCACGCTTGACCATCAGATCGAGCGCCCGCTCGGCCTGACCGACCGAACGCATGCAGTGATGGATACGACCCGGGCCGAGACGCACCTGGGAGATCTCGAACCCGCGACCCTCACCGAGCAACACGTTCTCGTACGGCACCCGCACATCGTTGAACCGCAGGTGCATGTGCCCGTGCGGAGCGTCGTCCTTGCCGAACACGTGCATCGGCCCGACGATCTCCACGCCCGGGGTGTCCATCGGCACGAGGATCTGTGACTGACGTTGGTGCGGAGCCGCGTCGGGGTTGGTCTGCACCATCGTGATCATGATCTTGCAGCGCGGATCGCCGGCACCGGAGATGTAGTACTTCTCGCCCGTGATCACCCACTCGTCACCGTCACGAACCGCCTTGCACGCCACGTTCTTGGCATCCGACGACGCGACGTCCGGCTCGGTCATCGCGTACGCCGATCGGATCTCACCGTTGAGGAGCGGCTTGAGCCACTTCTCCTTCTGCTCGGGGGTGCCGACCCGCTCGAGCACCTCCATGTTGCCGGTGTCGGGCGCCGCGCAGTTCATCGACTCCGACGCCAACGGGTTCTTGCCGAGCTCGATCGCGATGTAGGCGTAGTCGAGGTTCGACAGACCCTCACCGGTCTCGGCGTTCGGAAGGAAGAAGTTCCACAGGCCCTGCGCCTTCGCCTTGTCCTTCACCGACTCGAGCAGCTCCAGCTGACCCGGCGCGTAGGACCAGCGGTCGTCGCGTCCCTCACCGAGACGGAAGAACTCGGCCGTGATCGGATCGACCTCGGTGTAGATGAACTTCTTCACCGCGTCGTACAGGGGACGCACGCCCTCGGACATCCGCAGGTCGTACATGTCGGGGGTGGATTCCAGAGCTGTCATGGTGGTTCTCCCAGGTTCGGCGTACGGGTGCCAACCTAGTGACGACCGACGCCGACCGACGTATCGACCGCAGACGCGCACGAAACGCGGGGTCGGGCCCCGCGTCTCGTGCGGTGACGCTCAGGAGTTCGGTGTGAACGTGCCCTCGAGGTGCCACACCCCGACGAAGTCGTTGAACGACCCGCCGACGATCTGGCTCGTCCAGTCGAGCACGTAGGCTCCCGTCTCCGGATCGATCGTGCCGATCGGCGCCTCGCCGGATCCGTCGGGCTTCGGTGCTCCCTGGTTGAAGCTCGCACCGCCGTAGTAGGCGGTGAACGCTGCCAGGTCACCGGTGAGCACGCCATCGGTGGCGGTCAGGGTCGGCGTCGCCTCGGCGTTGTCGGTGGCGCCGGCGAACGCGACGGCGAAGAAGGGCACCGGTGCGAAGATCGCGTCGGCGAGCCCGTTGCCGGCGTCGTCGAAGGCCGGATCCGGCGCCGCCTGATGGGTGCCGGTCACCAGGCCGCCGTCGGTTCCTGCCGAGAGGCCGGAGTACGTGGTGTCGGCACAGGCCGAGTCGGCGTTCGGGATGAACGGGCCGTCGGTCATCGTTCCGCCGGGCTGGAGCATCCGGAAGTAGGAGCCGGTGACCTCGGCCGAGTCGCACACGGCGTCATCGATCGAGAACGTGCCCACGAGGTCGCCCTCGAACATCGCCGCCGGCTCGGTGGTCGGTGCCTCGGTGGCCGGTGGCGTGGTCTCCTCCGTCATCGCCTCGGTGGTCTCGGTCACGGCGGTACTGGCGGTCTCCTCGGTGGTCGCCTCGGACGCCGTGGTGGCGCTGCTCGAATCGTCGTCGCTCCCGCATGCGGCCAGGACGAGCGTGACGGCCGCCAGCGACGCGAGCAGGCGCCGATTCGTGAGATGGGTGTTCATGGTGACTCCTTGCCGGACAGGGCCGGGTTGTTGGGGGTGGAAGCGGTGTCGTCGGAGGCGGGTGCCCGCGACCGCATGGCCACGACGGCCAGGATCGCCACGAGCACACCAGGGATGACGAAGAACCAGGGGAAGAGGTCGAACGACGGCAGCGCGTCGACGGCTTCGTAGTTGTCGACGTTGTCGCTCATCGTGGCGACCATCGGGTTGAAGTCGGTGAGGATCATCGGCCAGTCGGCCGACCACTGGGCGATCGCCGGGAAGTCGGTCGTGCTGCCGCCGGCCTCGACGAGCAGCGGCAGTGCGTTGGCCCGCAACTGCCCCTCGGCGGCTCCGAGCGTGACGAAGTAGCCCTGAACCGACTGCACCCGTTCCCGGGTCATCATCGGCCGGAAGTCGTCGATCATGTCGGCGCCCTGCGGCGCGCGGTCGAACATCTGGAACGCGACGGGTGCCGCCACGACGGCGATGCCCAGGCCGAACAGCACCCACAGGGCCGGGCGGGCGCGGTTCGACGGTGTGCGTCGCTGGTACAACGCGACGCCGGCGGCCGCGACGATCAACGCGCCGGGGATGACGAAGAACCAGGGGAACATCGGGAACGGCGGCAAGGCGGCGACAGCGGCGTAGTTGTCGAGGTTTGCTTCCATGCGATCGATCAGATCGGTCATGTCGGCGTCGACGTTGGGCCACTGCTCGTTCAGGTTGACGACCGAGGCGAGCACGACGTCGTACTGCGATGCCTCGACCGCGCCCGACGCCACGAGTGCATCGCGGAGCGAGTCGACCGACTCGGTGTTGGCGGCGTCGATCTCCTCCAGGTACCCGCGGAAACGCTCGACCTGCTCGATCGTCATGTACGGCTCGAAGTCGTCGATCATGTCGCCGCCGAGCGGGGCCCGGCCGAACATCTGGAACACGAAGGGCGCAACGATCATCCCGATCCCGACGATCAGCGCTCCGATGATCGGCAGGTTCCGACTTCGCCCTTGCATGACACTCCCGTCCTGGGCCGGTGCGGCCAGGCTCCATTCTCCGCCTGTGCCGTCGACGCCCACAGGGGCGAAGGTCACGGCCGTGTTCGGGTGCGTCAGTCGATCAGCTCGGCGGGCACCAGACGCCGAACACGGCGCCGTCGGGGTTGGCGACATACCCGAAGCTGAGGCCGTTCGGCATCGTCTGGGCCTCGGAGATCACGGAGCCACCGGCGTTGCGGGCGGCGTCGATGGCCGCGGTGACGTCGGGCACCTGGGCCATGAAGATCGCGTCGCTGGGGTAGCCGCCGCCGTTGTCGACGAGCCCGCCCCCGATCGGTGCGCCCTCGCCGAGTTGGATCATCGTGTATCCCGGCATCGAGTCGTCGTCGAAGGTCCAGCCGAGCACGGAGCCGTAGAACTCCTTCGCTCGCGGGGGTCGGCGGTGTGGACCTCGAACCAGGTGACCGCGTGCGGTGTCGCCGTTGCACCGGTGGACGTGGTCGTGGTGGATGTGGATGTGGACGTGTTGCTCATGCCGACGACGTTGAACCCCTCCGGCGACAACGGTGTGTCGGGGTTTCGCGGATTTCACTCTCCCAGGATCCCCCGCCCGATGAGATCGGGAATCGCCATCCTGCTGACATCGATCGAACGGTCGGGGGCGATCTCGTCGTGCATCACTGCGCCGCGGATGCGGTCGAGGCGGAACGCGCGCGGCGCATCCCGGAGACGGCACCATGCCCAGAGGTACCAGTTGGGATGGATCCCGAGCACCGCGACGGGCTCGACGACACGGGCGGTCGGCTGACCGTCCTTGTCGACGTAGTCGAGTTCGAGCACGCGCCGCTGCACGATCGCGTGCTCGACGACCGCGGGCGGGCGAGGCCGGCCGGGCGGCCCGTCGAACAGGCGGATGCGGGATGCCAACTCGCGGGCCCCGGTCGCGTCGACCTCGTGGAGGACGGCGAGGATCTTCTGCAGCGCGCTTCGCCCCGCCTGGGTGAAGGGCGTCGCCGACGGCTGGGCGAGCGCGGTGGCGATCGCCGCGACCTCGGCGGCCGACAAGTTGAGCGGCGGCAGCGTGTGCTGCACGTCGATCGCGTAGCCGCCGCGCCGACCGGTCGTGGCGTAGATCGGGACACCGGACTGCTGGAGTGCAGAGAGATCACGTTCGATCGTGCGCGTGCTGACCTCGAACCGATCGGCGAGCCACGTCGTCGACCGGTGATCGGGCGCGACCGCTCGTAGTTCCTCGACGAGGGCGTACAGGCGGTCGGTCCGGTTCACCAGCTCAACGTCCCGTCGCCGAGCGGGGTGGTCGGGAGCGTCCACCCGACGTCCAGCCCGTCGATCTCGACGCACGGACCGAGATGGTCGACCACCCCGAAACCCGACTCGGAGCGCATCAGCTTCGGGGCGAACCCGGTTGGCGTCCCGACCTCCTCGCGGCGGCCCACACGCTGGATCCACACGGCGGTCTGACAGAGCGAGCCGTCGACCCGCTTCGACCGGTCGTCGTCGAGCGACGCGTCGAGCGCCTCCAGGACCCCCGCCGCCATCACGAAGCCCGTCGTGTAGTCGGTGAACGCGCAGGGCAGCATCGCCGGCTTCTCCTCGCCGAGCGGATCCAGGCACAGCCCGCTCGTCGACTGCGCCAGCTGCTCCCACCCGGCGCGGTCCGCCCACGGCCCGTCGTGCCCGAATGCCGAGACCGATCCGTAGACGCCGCCGAACCCGTCGGTGCGCAACGAATGCTCATCGAGCCCGTACCTCGCCACGACACCTGGGCGATAGCCCTGGACGACGACATCGGCGTCGAGCGCGACCCGGCGAAGTGCAGCGAGATCGTCGGGCTCGGTGAAGTCGGCGTGGGCCTGGCGCTTGCCGTGCCCGGTGTCGACCACGAAGGCCGGCACGACGGGAACGTTCGGGCCGCGCACGTGGAGTACGTCCGCACCGAACGCGGCCAGGGTCCGCCCGCACGTCGGCCCGGCGAGCACCCGGGTGAGGTCGAGCACGCGGAGGCCGTCGAGCGGGCGCGCCGGTGACGGTGACCATCGCACGCGGGCGGCACCGCCGGCGTCGCGATGCTCGACGGTCGACCACGCGTGCACGAGCTCGCCCTGTGGGTGCTGCCGCCACTCGTCCTCGCTGCGAATGATCGCCGAACAGCCTCGCCGCTCGGCGATCGCGTCCTCCAGCGCGCCCGACTCCCACGTGCCCACCGATGCGCCGATCCTCGCCTCGTCGGCGTCGACCGGCAGGTCGAGCACCGATGCCAAACGCTCCACCAGCGGTGGGAACCCGCCGTGCAGATGGATCCAACGACCGTCGGCGCACCGGTACCGGCCGACCCACGGGTTCTCGGCGTTGGTTCTCGCCATCGACTCGCCGTCGACGCGCATGACCGCGAATCCGATCGTCGCGGCCGCAGCGTCGCCGACATCGGTCCGCACCTGCCCCGGGTCACCGCCGGCGCGGCGCGCGAGCCGAGCGGCTGCCGCACCGGCCTGAGCCAATGCCACCGCTGCCACCTCACCGACCGGCCACGGCGTGGCCAACACCGGGTCCTGCCCGGTGACATCGGCGGCCCCGTCGAAGTTCCATCCCGCGAGGTCCGCGATGCGTGCGATCTGCGCATGCTCCATCGACACATCTTTGCCGTCGGGATCACACCGTGCGACCACAGCGACCGGACGGGTGCTGGTGGTCGCGATCCTCGCGAGACGAGCGTGGGGCCAGAACCGGGGCCGATCAGAGGGTGCCGTCAGGGAACAGACAGAACGGGTGTCCGTCGGGGTCGATCATCACGCGTACGTCGTCCTGTGGCTGATCGTCGGCAAGCCGGGCGCCCTGCTCGATCGCCCAGCGCACCGCTGCGCCGAGATCGGCGACGCCGATGTCAAGGTGCATCATCATCGTCGGCTCGCCCGCTCGGCCGGGCCAGGTCGGCGCCCGGTGGTGCGGTTCCCACTGGATCTCGATCTTCATGTCGCCGTCCGGTGATCGCAGCATCGCCCATCCGTCGGTTGCCGCCATGCCGGGACGCGGGCCCTCGCGTCGCACGATCGGCCAGCCGAGGAAGCGTGCGTAGAACTCGGCGAGCGCGATCGGGTCGCTCGAATCGAGCGTCGGCCCGGAGATCCGCATGGTCGGTCGGTTCATCGAGCCCCATCGTCGCGCCCGCTGCCATCTCGGGCCAGAGTTGTCGGGCGGACGAACTCACCGGTCGGGCCGGTGACCCCGCCCGACTCAGCGGGTGCCGGTGAGTGTCGGGAGCAGGGCTTTGGCCACGTCAGCGGGACGTTCTTCGTGGGAGAACAGGCCGGCGCCCTCGACGACCTCGATCTGGGCGTCGGGGAAACCGCCGACCATCGCCCTGGCTCGCTCGACGGGGAAGAACGGGTCCTTGTCGCCCCACACGAGCTGCACCGGCACGTCGATCCGACGGTGGATGTCGGCGAGATCGGTGACGTGTCGCATGTCGAAGCTTCGGAGCAGCTTCACCGCGGCGTCGCAGTGGAGCCGGCTCTCGTGCAGCGGCGTGAGGAAGAACTCGGCGAACTCGCCACCGAGCAATGAGCGGTCGGCGAACGCGTCGCCGAAGACGGCACGGGACCTGACGATCCTCGGCTTGCCCGCGACCCAGCCGAGCCCGGCGCTGAGACCCGGAAGATGCCGAGAAGCGATGAAGGACTTGAACCGCCAACTCGGATCCGGTGGTTCGGTGTTGATCAGGCCCATGGCGCGCAGGCGAGGATCGCCGACCATCGCGTGGCGGGCGATCATGCCGCCGCTGTCGTGGCCGACGACCGCGACCCGGTCGAGTTCGAGGAGGTCGACGACTCGTCGGACGGTCTCGATGTGCTGCGCGATCGACATCGGCGTGTCGGCATCGAAGCGGCTCGAGCCCGCGGAGGGGAGGTCGACGAGGTGGCAGGTCACGTGGTCGACGAGGTGCGGAAGGAGCTTGCGGAAGGTTGCAGAGCTGACGGGCCACCCGTGGACGAACAACACGTCGGGTCCTGCGCCGACGACGCGGTAGGCAGCCTCACCCGCACCGACGTCGAGGAATCGATCGGGAGCGCGACGGAACAGACCGGATGCTTCGGTTTCGGTCATCGTTGACATCAGGGTCCTCCAGCTGAACGGCTGCGGTTTGGCATGATCTGTAGTGACAACTGCAGACCCTATTCGTAGCGATCACTACAGTCAAGGCCGGGATGGGATACCGACACACCAAAGAGGAGATCCTCGACGGGGCGCTCGCCGCCGCGATCGACGACGGTCTCAGCCAGCTCACCTTCGGACGCGTGGCCAAGCGGCTCGGCATCAACGACCGCACCGTCGTGTACTACTTCCCGACCAAGGACGCCCTGATCACCGACGTGGTGATGTCGATGGGGCTCCAGCTCCAGCAGACGCTCGGCGAGGCGTTCTCGACCCCGGCCGCAGATCACCTCGAACTGGCCCGTGCGGCATGGCCCGTGCTCGCCCGCGACGAGGACGACCGGATCTTCGCGCTGTTCTTCGAGGCCAACGGGCTCGCGGCGACCGGCCGGGCGCCGTTCGTCACGCTCGTCCCCCAGTTGGTCGAGGCGTGGATCGACTGGGTCACCGGTTTCCTGACCGGAACGGCGAGCGAGCGACGCGCCGAGGCTGCAGCTGCGATCGCCGTCATCGACGGGCTCCTGCTGCTCCGCCTGCTCGCGGGTCCCGCTGTCGCCGCTCACGCAGCGGCTCGTCTCGGCGTGGCGTAGTCCCGCGCGCGTCTGCGTCAGCGAGTACCGCCGGACACGACGTTGTTGCTGACACAGAACCGGGAGTCCGCAATCTTGCGGAAGACGGCTACAACACGGCTTCGATCAGGCGGGGGCCGGACTGCGACATCGCCGACGCGAACGCATCTCGGAACGCGTCGATCGAGTCGACCCGCGCTGCCTCGACACCCATGCCGGTCGCCAACGACACCCAGTCGAGGTCGGGGTTGCCGATGTCGAGCATCGACAGCGCCTGCGGGCCGCTGTCGGCGCCGACTCGCTGCAGCTCGATGTTGAGGATCCCGTACGAGCGGTTGGCGAAGATCACCGTCGTCACGTCGAGCTGCTCTCGCGCCATCGTCCACAACGCCTGCACCGTGTACATCGCCCCACCGTCGCCGTGCAGACACACCACCTTGCGATCCGGACACGCCACGGCTGCGCCAGCCGCGAGCGGGAGCCCCTGGCCGATCGCGCCGCCGGTCAACGACAGCACGTCGTGAGGCGCGGCCGTGCCGAGCGCGATGGCCGGGCCGAGACTCGAGGTCGCCCCCTCGTCCGACACGATCGCCCCCTCGGGGAGGAGCCGTGCGATCACCTGCCCGATCGTGAACTGATCGAACGATCCGGTCGGGTGATCGGGCACCTGGAGGGGCGCGACCACACCGGCAGTTCCCGCGCCCAGCACCTCCGCGACCTCGGTCAGTGCGCCGACGCCGTCCTCGTGCGGCTGCGCGAGGTACAGGATCTCTGCGTCCTCGGGTGAGCACCAGCTCGGCTTGCCGGGGTAGGCGAAGAAGGCAACCGGTGGTTTCGATCCGACGAGGATCAACTGCTCGATCGGCGCCAACGTCTCGACCAGTTGCTCCGCGAAGTAGGGCAATCGTTCGACGACGACTCGGCCCGCGCCGCGCTCGAGCCGCGGTGCGAACGTGTCGCAGAACAACCGGACACCGGTCGCGGCGGCGATGCGACCGGCGGCGGCGAGACCATCGCCGCGCAGCGAGGCGCCCCGCAGCAACAGTGCGGCGCGCTTCCCGTGGCGCAACGCCTCGACCGCCGCACCGACCGCGGCGGACGACACCGGCGCCGGCTCCGCAATCGGGAGCGGGTCCGCCGGGGGGCCGGCGTCGAGCCAGGCCACGTCGGCGGGAACGATCAGGGTCGCGATCTGGCCGGGCTCCGAGCGCGCAGCTCGCACGGCTCGGGCGCCGTCGGCGGCGACCGAGCCGGCGCTCGTCGACGAGTGGACCCAACCCGACACCGGGCGAGCGAAACCGACGATGTCGGAAGCGAGCGGTGCGTCGTACTGGGCGTGGTACGTGGCGTGATCGCCGACGATGTTCACGATCGGCGTCGCGGCTCGCCGGGCGTTGTGGAGGTTGGCCAACCCGTTCGCGAGTCCAGGGCCCAGATGCAGCAGGGTCGCCGCCGGCCGCTCGGCCATGCGGCCGTACCCGTCGGCCATGCCGGTGACCGCACCCTCGAACAGCCCGAGCACCGGTCGCATCCCCTCGACGCGGTCGACCGCGGACACGAAGTGCATCTCCGATGTCCCGGGATTCGCGAAACACACCTCGACGCCGGCGTTCACCAGCGTGCGCAACAGACTCTCGGCACCGTTCATGTCTCCTCCTCGGTGCGTCAGTCTTGCCGCCGGACGACCCGACGGCGCGACCGGGGACTCGGTCCCGGCCCCGAGCTCACCGTCGAGGGCGAGAATGCTGTCGCGACGCGACCGTGATGCCCGCGTCCCACCCGGGTGCCCGACCGCCTTGCGGTGGCCCGCCGGCACGAACCACCAGCCCGCTGACGGTGAGGATCCAGGACACGACCGAGTTCGAGTTCCACATCTCGCCCGCACGCAGTTCGTCGCGCCCCCACACCGGGGTCGGCACGCCGGGCACGGCGTCGAGGGCCGCGGCGACGTCCCGCTCCTCGTTCGAGACCCGGACCGGATCCCCCACTGCAGCAGCGAGGTCCGGGATCGTGCCGTTGCGCCAGCGGCGGATCTCGTAGCGGAAGATGCGGACCCGTCGTACCCATGCGGTTCCCACCGCCCCGACGGCCACGACCCCACGATCGGTCGGCGCTCGGGATCCGCCCGGCACGGGTGTCATCTCGATGAAGTACTCGTCGGCACCGAGGGACGCGACCAGCGCGGAGTGGTACAGATCGCACGGCGACCGTCGGCCCCATTTCGCGGCGATCGCCTCGAACGTCCGGCCGCTGAACTGGACCACCCGGTTCCCTGCGCCGAGCGGGATCCAGTACAGGTCGAGCGACGCGCTCGGTGGCGCGTGCGTGCGAGCGTCGTCGTCCATCCTCGGCACCGCTACACGACGTCGCGTCGGACGACGGCCGCGAGTCCGACCGCGGCCGGGACGGCGGCCCACAGCGCGAGCGCAATGACGGCAGCGACGACCGACACCTCGGAGGTGACGCCGGAGAGCACTCCGGCGAGGGTGGTCGGCATCCACGACGCAGTCTCGCTCACGAGCTGCACCACGAGCCCCGGGGCGATGATCAGGACGAAGAACGCGATGGTCACGGCCCCGCCGGTGTTGCGCACGATGTTGCCGATGCCGGTACCGAGGATCGCTCCCGTCGCCCCGCAGTACATCGCCGCCACGAGCAGCCGAGTGACGACGGCGCCCGAGACGAGGAATCCGAAGTCGGTGGACGGGAGCGTCAACGCAACCGCGACCATCGTCAGCGCCGCGCCGATCAGCCCGAGCACGCCGCCGACGAAGCCGACCGCGGTCAGCTGGGCGAGCACCGCGCGGTGACGGCGCGGGCTGGCGAGAAACGTCGGCACCACCGTGCCGTAGCCGTACCCGCGGGCAACCGCGAGCGCCCCGAACAGCGTCGCCCCCATGAACGCGTTCGCGGCGAACGCCATGAGCGACTGCTGGTCGTCGGCGGTGGCGATGAAGCCCTTGCTGCCGTCCATGTCGGTACCGAACGCAACCGCCGCACCGTTGATCGCGGCGATCACGACGAGCACGGCGACGAAGATCCACGGCATCTTCGTGCTCGTGATCTTGCGGAGTTCGGCGCGCACGAGCCGGGACCAACGGGCGCGGTCGGGTCGAATCGGAGCCGACCGATCGGTGATGGCGCTGGTCATCGGGCTCCGACCTCCTCGTCGGTGTCTGCATCGTGCGTCGTCGATTCGAGGAACAAGTCCTCCAGCGAGCTGGTGTGCGGACGGAGTTCGTGCAGAACGATCCCCGAACGGAACGCGAGTTCGCCGATCTGCTCGGGGGTCATGCCGCGCACGACGAGCGAACCGTCCTCGTCGGAGACGACCGATGCGCCCGCGGCGACCAGGGAGTCCCGGAACTCGCCGCTCGACGGTGTCCTGACGAGCGAGGTCGCGTGTTGCAGTTCGGTCAGCGGGCCGCTGGAGACCAGCCGCCCCTTGTTGATGATGACGATGTCGTCTGCGAGGTGTTCGACCTCGGCGAGCAGATGGCTCGACACCAGGACCGTGCCGCCCGCAGCAGCTCGAGCCCGCAGGAGGTCGCGCAGCGCGCGAACACCCTGGGGGTCGAGTCCGTTGGCGGGTTCGTCGAGGATCAGGACCTGCGGGTCCCCGAGCAGTGCCGCGGCGAGTCCGAGGCGTTGGCGCATCCCGAGCGAATATGCCCCGACTCGGCGATCGGCGGCCCCGGTGAGATCCACCGCCTCGATGATCTCGTCGACACGCGCACGGGAGATCCCCGCCGTGTCGGCGAGAACGAGCAGGTGGTTGCGACCGCTGCGGCCGGGGTGGAAGGCGTTGGCCTCGATCACCACCCCGACGGCCCCGGCCGGGTCGGGCAGGTCTCGGTACCGCCGCCCGCCGATCGTGGCGCAACCTCCGTCTGCCGATGCGAGGTCGAGCAGGATCTTCATCGTCGTCGACTTGCCGGCGCCGTTGGGTCCGAGGAAGCCGGTGACACGACCCGCACGCACGGCGAACGACAGGTCGTCGAGCACCGTGGTCCGCCCGTACCGCTTGGTCAGGTTCGTGATCTCGATCGCGTCGGTCGCGGGAGGGACGTCGAGCGCGGGTCCGCTCACGTCGGCCCGTCCACTCGTTCGACCGACCCGCCCGATCCGACGGAACTCAACACAGGCGGTGGCAGTGGTTCGCCGGGCTCCGGCGGGGCAGCACCGGCCGGAGACGGCACGTCCGGGACGATCCCGCCCGCCGGCGGCTCGCGGCGGGCGCCGGAGGCGCCGACGATGATCAGGACCACCGCCGCGACCGTGAGCACCAGGCCGAGGCCGAGGAGGACGAGCGCCAGCGGCAACACGACGTCGGATCGCGCACCGATCGTCATCGTTGCCGAGACGTCGGGCGAGCCGTCGGCGTTCATCACCACCGCCGCCCACCGGCCACCGGTGGCCTCCCAGACGAGCTCCTGCTGTCCGGTGCCCGCTGCGCTCGCCGACCAGAACTGCTGGTCGACCGGTGCGCCGATGTCGTCCACGCCGGGTGTCCTCCGGTACGCAGGGAACTCGCCGTCGTAGCGGATGACGCGATCGTGGGCGACGCCGTCGAGATAGTCGTCGAGATCGGCCTGACGGGCGATGCCGACGAAGATCGGGCGATCAGGGTCGAGGGATGTCGCTCGGAGCCGAACGTCGAGATCGATCACATCGATCACCCAGTCGGGCGAGCCGGGTTCGGCGGCGAACTTCACGTCCTCCCCCGTCACGGCCACGGTCGGTGACTCCAACCGGTCGACGGTGACGTCGAAGTACCCGCCGTCGTCGCGCTGCGTTGCGTACGCGATGGCGAGTGCACCGCCACCGATGAGCATCCCGAGCGCCGGGATGATCAGCACGCAGCCCACGACGAGCGCCACGACGCGCTTCGTACTCATGTCACACCTCCTGTCGCCGGATCCGCTCCTGTCGAATCCGTTGCGCTTCCACGATGCCCCGAGAGCCCGGGTGTGAACAGGGGACAAGGTCTCCGCATCCCCGGTTGCCTCCCCTCGAGCCGTGTCGAACCCCTCGAACTGACGGAGACTTGAATCAAGCCGACCCGGGAAGTGACCGAATGTATGACCATGAACGGCGTGACATGGTTGTGAACGACCGTTCAGCACACTCGAGCCCCGGTTCTTCTCTTGGCGGACGTGAGAACCGGGGCTCGGTGCGCACCACCCGTCAGGGTGTCGACGTTGCGACGGTGGCCCAGCGGATCAGGTGACGAGGTGCGTCAGCGGTGACCCAGGACCGCCAACGCCGCGATCGCCGATCCGCGAGCACCAGCCATGTCGAGGTCGGTCACGAGTGCGAACGATGCCACCTTGCGTTGTTCATCGCGCAGCAACGTGTGCTCCTCGACCCGTCCGAGGAACCAGTCGCGGAACGAGGGTTCGGCTTCGATCACGCCACCCCCGAGCAGGTACACGTCGGGGTCCGTGAAGTTGGCGGCGATCGTGAACAGACGGCCGAGCGCCATCGCCTGCTGCTCGAAGATGCGGCGGGCCATCTCGTCGCCACGCTCACCGAAACCTCGCACCTGCTTCGCGGCATCGAGCGGGTCCACGCCGGCGAGCTCGTGGTCGGGGTATCGCGTCAACCAGTAGGGCAGCAGGTTGTTCCGGATGCCGGTGAGTGACGCAACGCTCTCGGCGTCGCCGACGAATCCACAGTTGCACCTCGGCGTCGGTTGCCCCTCGTCGAGCAGGCCGTCCATGGGGATGTGGACGTGTCCGAGTTCGCCGGCCATCCCGGCTGCGCCCTTCACGATCCGTCCGCTCTCGATCACACCGCCGCCGAGGCCGGTCCCGACGATCGCCGAGACCGACGACCGCTCCGCGCCGATCGCCCCGAAGTGCTCATGGTGGGCGTACAGCGCGGCAGCGTTGGCGTCGTTGCTGTAGACGACCGGCAGGCCGAGTTCCACCTCGAGCGCGGTCCGGAAGTCGAAGCCCTTCCAGCCGTCGTGCGCGAAGTTGGTCCCGCCGCGCGATGAGATCACGCCGTCGGCCGTCGCCGGACCCGGCGTGTCGAAACCGACCCCGAACACGTCCCGTCGATCGATGTCGGCCAACTCGATCGCCGCCTCGAAGGCCTCACGGAGCGCGCCGATCGCAGCGGACGGCCCTTCGGTGACGCGGCTCGGCAGCTCGACGAGACGGTCGATCAGGAAGCGCCCTTCGCGATCCATCACCGTGAACTTGTTCGCCGTGCCGCCGTTGTCGAGCCCGACGAGATACGAGCCTGCGCCGCTCATGCGAGTACCCGTGTGCTGGAGCGGATCGCCGACGGAGCTGGTGGAGAGGTTTCGATGATCACGGGACCCCGATCCTAGGACGCGAGCGCGGGCTCGACGCCGTCCCCTCCACGGTCGACACCGTAGGTTGGACGGCGATGGCACCTCCTGGACGAGTCCGCGGCCGAGCGCTCCTGGCGGATCGCTACGTGAACAAGGGCACCGCCTTCTCGGCGGAGGAACGTCGCCATCTCGGTCTCGACGGATTGCTCCCACCGGTCGTCGAGGACCTCGACACGCAGTTGCAGCGCGTCGAGGTCGAGTACGCGTCCAAGGTCACCGATCTGGGTCGGCACGTGTTCCTCCGGGCGCTGCAGGACCGCAACTCCGTGCTGTTCTACGCCTTTCTCGAACGGCACCTCGCCGAGCTGCTGCCGATCGTGTACACCCCGACCGTCGGCTTGGCCTGCCAGCAGTGGTCGCGGATCTATCGCCGTGAGCGCGGCCTGTTCCTGTCGTGGCCGCAGCGCGATCGAGTGGAAGAACTGCTCGACAACGCAGTCGGTGACCTCGAGGTCGACGTCGTCGTGGTGACCGACGGAGAACGGGTGCTCGGCCTCGGTGACCTCGGCATCGGTGGGATGGGGATCCCGGTCGGCAAGCTCGCGTTGTACACCGCCGGCGGCGGCCTCGATCCTGCTCGGACCCTGCCGGTGATGCTCGACGTGGGAACCGACAACGATGCGCTGCTGTCGGATCCGCTCTACCTCGGCTGGCGCCACCAGCGTGTTCGCGGCGCCGAGTACGACGAGCTGGTCGACGCGTTCGTCGACGCACTCCGCACGCGGTTCCCCGGCGTGATGCTCCAGTGGGAGGACTTCGCCCAACTGCACGCGAACCGGCTCCTGGCGCGCCATCGCGATCGGATCTGCTCGTTCAACGACGACATCCAGGGCACTGCGGCCGTGAGCGTGGCCGCGATCGTCGCCGGTCTCGGCACCGCCCGAACACCGGTCGGCGACCTCCGCCTCGTCGTGGTCGGCGCGGGTTCAGCCGGCACGGGGATCGCCAGTCAGGCCGTGCGGGCGATGGTGGCCGCCGGTGTTGCAGAGCACGAGGCAGTGCGCCGATGCTGGCTGGTGGACCGCGACGGTCTGCTCCACGATCGGATGGAGGGCCTGGCGTCGTTCCAGCAGCCGTTCGCCCGGCCGTGGGACGAGATCGCCGACTGGGACGACGACGGTGACGGTGTCGTCGAACTGCTCGACGTGGTCAGCCGGGTCGGACCGCACGCGCTCGTCGGCGTCACCGGGCAACCCGGGATCTTCACCGAGGCGATCATCCGGGCCCAGGCAGCGCAGGTCGATCGGCCGATCGTGCTCCCGCTGTCGAACCCGACACCGCGAGCCGAGGCGATCCCGGCCGACGTCCTCGCCTGGACCGACGGCTCCGCACTGATCGGCACCGGAAGCCCGTTCGCCCCGGTCGAGGTCGGTGGCCGCTCGGTGCCGATCGCCCAGGTCAACAACGTCCACGTCTTCCCCGGGGTCGGCCTCGGCGTCGTCGCGGTCAAGGCGCGAGCCGTGTCCGACGAGATGCTCACCTCGGCCGCAACCGCGATCGGGGGCCTCGCCGCCGAGAATCGCGACGGGGGCATCCTGCCGCCGATCACCGAGAGCCGCCGCGTGGCCCGCCATGTCGCGTTCGCCGTGGCGAGAACCGCCGTCGACCAGAGCCTCGCGCACTCGATGAGCACTGAGACCTCCGATGACGAGATCTCGGCACGAATCGACGAGATCAGCTGGTCACCCGTGTACCGAGACCACGACGTGCCGCAGTAGCGACGTCCCTGCACGTTCGTGTGCTCACCGGGGAGCGTCTGCGTACCTGAGGTACGGCTTGAACTCCTCGACGTTGTCGAACTGCTGCTTGGCGTCCTCGGTGGACACGGCCAGGCCGACAATCACCCGCTCGCCCGGCTTCCAGTCGGCCGGAGTGGCGATGGGGTTGGCATCCGTGGCCTGAAGGGCGTCGATGACGCGAACGATCTCGTCGAAGTTGCGGCCCACCGACTTGGGATAGGTGAGCATCAAGCGCAGCTTGTTGGCCGGGTCGACGATGAAGACCGAGCGCACCGTGGAGGTGTCGCCTTCGCCGGGGTGGATCATGTCGTAGAGCTCGGCGATCCGGTGGTCGGGGTCGGCGACGATCGGGAAGTTGAGAGCCGTTCCGGTGACCTCACCGATGTCGGGTGCCCACTTGTGATGGTCCTCGATCGGATCGATGGAGAGCGCCATTGCCTTGGTGTTGCGCTTGGCGAACTCGTCCTTGAGCGCGGCGGTGCGGCCCAGTTCGGTCGTGCACACCGGGGTGAAGTCGGCCGGATGGCTGAAGAACACCGCCCACGAGTCCTGCTTCCAGTCATGGAAGGAGATCTCGCCGTCGGTGGTCATTGCGGTGAAGTCGGGGGCTGTGTCGCCCAGATGAAGTCCCATGATGTTGCTCCGTTCAGGTAATACCCCGTTGGGTATACCCAACGCAACGGCTGCGGTGCCACCCGTATTCCCAGCTGGAACCTCAGACGCCGGGTGGGACCTTCGGCTCTGAGGACGGTTCGGGGGCCATGGTTACGGTCGCCACCATGAGTTCTACGGTTCGCAAACCCATCGTCGTTCACCCCATCGGCCGGGTCGAATCGTCGCTGAAGGACCCTGCTGAGGCACCGAAGCAGGGCGACGAGGGGACACCCGAGGCCTGGCTCGTCTTCGACCCCGACGTCGCTGCAGGACTTCGCGACCTCCGCCCGGCACCGAGATTCTGGTGTTGGCGTGGCTGGATGGAGCGATGGGTGGGCTGTTTGACACTGGCCAGACAGGGCGGCACCGCCGGGTACACCTCGGATTGATACATCTCGGATACCTGCACAGGACCCCTGTTCGGGGCGAACTCTGCAGTCCGCGGAGGGCGTCCGCGGACCGGTTGGCGGAGGTGGACGGGAATCCGCATCGCATCGCGTTTCCCCAGCGTGTGGGATCAGAGGAGGCCCGAACGAGTCGGTTGAGAGTAACCCTGAGCGTAACGGCATGAGCTGAGGCGCAGGAGCGCCGACGGGCGCCCAGGGGCACGACCCGGTGCGACCACTGCTTGCCCGGCGTTCACAGTATGCGTATGGTTAGGCGTATGCCACGCGTTCAGGTGTACCTCCCCGACGACCTCCACGACGAGCTGAAGAAGCGCGGCTTGCCAGCGTCGGAACTCCTCCAGATCGCGCTGCGCGCCGAACTCGAACGCCAGGACGCGCTCGACGAGACAGAGCGGTATCTCGAGGAGCTCGTGGCCGAGGTCGGAGAACCGAGCACACGACAGCAGTCGCAAGCCGACGCCATCGCACGACGCATCCGAGATCGATCGCTCGACCGAGTCAGCTGAACGTGCTCGTCCTCGACAGCGGGGGACTCTCGCGCCTCGCCGCGCGCACGAAGACGTCGGTCTCTCTGATCCGCGCATTGACGGCGCAGGAGTTGTGGCCACCACTCGTGCCCACGATGGTGCTGGTCGAGTCGCTGCACGGCGATCCTGGCCGCGATGCCAACGCCAACCGCTTCCTGAAGACGTGCAACATCGAATCCACCGTCAGCGTGGACGTTGCCCGCCGGGCAGCTGAGCTCCGCAGACTCGCCCGCAGAGGCTCCGCCGTCGATGCACTCGTCGTCGCGATTGCCCAGCCAGGCGGCACGGTCCTCACCGGCGATCGAGCCGACATCGAGGCGCTTGCCGCTCACGCTGATCGCGTCAGCGTCGAAGTCATCTGACACATCGTCGCGCCTGCTCAAACGGCGGTTCCCGCCCGCCTGTCTGCGTCGCTCCCCGCCAGCTGAGCACCAGCCCGACGATCGAGTGATTATGCGGCAGGTCGATCAAGTTGGGACCGCCAACAGTACGCCGGAACTCATGCGCCAATCGGAGCGTTCCCGCCAGCGACTTTCGCTCGGGTCTGACGGGGGTAACCGACCGATCGGAAGTGCCGATTTCGCGCTGGTCGTCGGCTCGCACGGACGCGGGTTTTCGGGGTGGGTCGTTCGCCACTGTCCGGCAGTCGGTCGTCAGACCTGTCGATGGCAGGTATCGACCTCACACAAGTTGGGTGATCCGGCCGGGCTTTCGGGCGACGTACGTTGACACCGAGAGGCGCCGCTGGGCGAGTGGAGGAGTGACGTGTGATGAGCGATCGTTGGGATGAGTTGTGTGGGCTCGAGTTCTCCGAGAGTTACCCCACTCCGGAGGCGTCTGAGCGGCTGGTCGACGAGATGTTGTTCCAGCGCGCCTGTCAGGTGGTGTTGTGGTCGATCCCTGCCATGAGCGTCTACGCCATGAAGAAGGGCTCTGACGAGGTCTTTGGTGCGGGCGGCAATGTGTTGGTGGTCTTCAAGGACCGCCTGACCGCGAAGACCGTGATCAGCACTCCGAACAGTGACGTGATCTATGCACTCGGCTACATCGACCTGGCCGCTGACGGCCCGACCGTCGTCGAAGTGCCACCAAGACAGCAGGGCATCCTGGATGACTTCTGGCAGCGGCCGATCACCGATGTCGTCGGTGCGGTAGACCTTCTCGACCGCGCGCAGCTCGACCATCGACCGAGTCGGCACCGACAGGTACTCCACACCCAGCGGATGCACCTTCACCCACCCATCGAACGCCGCCCGGTCGCACCTCGACACAGTGCGCCGTGGGTGAGACCACGAACACGCCGTGCATCTGACACGATGCGAGCCCAGCGTGCGATACTCCTGCTCGGCCGGTCCGATGTCGGCTCCCTTCGACGATGACTATTGATGCCTGGCTGACCGTTGCGATCATCGCCGTGCTGTTCGGGCTCCTCATCTGGGACCGGTGGCCGACGTGGTCAGTGTTCGCAGGCGCGCTCGCTGCAGTCCTGACGCTCGATCTGGCACCGGAGGACCAGGTGCTTGCAGGGTTCGCCAACTCCGGCGTCCTGTCGGTCGTGGTGCTGTACGTCGTGGCCGCCGGTATGTACCGCACCGGGGCGATCTCGCTCATCATCGATCGTCTGTTGGGTATTCCGGCGAGCGAGTCTGCGGCAAACCGCAAGCTCCTCCCGGTGACGGCCACGGGCAGCGCGTTCCTCAACAACACACCGATCGTCGCCATGCTGATTCCGGTGATCGCGGATCTCGGGACATCGGCGCGCCTGGCGGTGTCGAGGATCTACATGGCGGTCTCGAACGCGTCGATCCTCGGCGGGGCGGCCACGCTGATCGGGACGTCGACCAACCTGATCATCGCCGGGCTCGCAGTGGTCGAATACGGCGACGAGCTCGAGATCTTCTTCCCGACCCGGATCGGACTTCCCGCGGCTGTGGTCGGCCTGCTGTTCCTGCTCGTGGTGGGGAACCGTCTGATCAGCCATCGGACGGCAGAGGACGACGCTGCCGCGATGACCGTGACGACGTACCGCGCCGATTTCCGGGTGGGTGACCGGTTGGCGGGCAGGACGGCCGGTCGGGCCGGGTTGGCGGCGCCGGCGGGGGCGACACTGCTGGCAATCCGGCGGAACGGAGACGTCCTCGTCGACCCGGGCCCCGAGACGTCGCTCGCCGAGGGCGACGTGCTCGAGTACGACGCCTCCGTCAGCGCCGTCGGCAACCTCTGGACGAGGATGGGCCTGACTGCTGCGACGCCGCCGGGGGCGCCGACCGGCAACGAGTACGCACATCGGCTCGCCGAGGTTGTCGTCGCCGAGAACTCGTCGGCCGTCGGTCGTCAGCTCCACGAGATCCGAGGCGGTGAGCGCAAGATCGTGGCGCTCGCACGCCACGGGGCCGACCGGACGAGGCCCATTGCTGAGGAGACCGTCCGCCCGGGAGACCTCGCCATCCTCGAGGTGGAGAGCGAGTGGCTCGATGCGCCGCACGACGACGAACTGCTGCTCGTGACCGAGCACGCCGGGTATCGGGTCCAGCGTGCCGACCGTGCGGTCATTGCCACCGCGATCGTCGCGGCGATGGTGCTGCTGTCCGCCTTCGGCGTCATGAGCCTGCTCAACGCGGCCCTCCTTGCCTCGATTGCCCTGATCGCGTCGGGGTGTCTGTCGTCCCGGGCAGCGTGGCGGTCGATCGACTGGCAGACCTATGTCGTGCTCGCCGCGGCCGTCGGGCTCGAGCCGGCGGTGACCGACTCCGGGCTCGCCGAGGTGCTCGCCGACGCGCTCGGAGCGATTGCGGGCGACAGCCTCATCGTGTCGCTCGCGGTCGTCTATGCGGGATCGATCCTGCTGACCAACCTTGTCACGAACGCCGCTGCGGCCGCGCTGATGTTCCCGATCATGGCTGGGATGGTCACCGCCCTCGACACCCCCTGGCAGCCGTTCGTCGCCGTGCTCATGCTGGGCTGCTCCTATGCGTTCATCAACCCGGCCGGATACCAGACGAGTCTGATGGTGATGAAGCCCGGCGGCTACAAGTTTGTCGACTTCGTACGGGTCGGCGTCCCGCTCACGGTGGTCGTCGGTGCGGTCGCGATACCCCTGGCGGTGCTCTTCTACTAGCGATCGGCGGATGGGGCACACGGTGTCTGGGCGCCCTGCCTCCGTCCCCGAGGTGACAACATCGCCGACTACTGATGCGCGGGAAGTCGTCCGTCGCCGATCGCAGCGGTGAACGCCTGGTAGCCGCGCTCGTTTTGGCCGGCATAGGCGACGGAGAACTCGGCGATCGCACGATCGAAGACGGTGCCTGTGCCGAGGTGGCAAACCTGCGCACTCGATCTGCCGCCGACAGCGCACATAGAGCGAGCGCCGTAACCCGACATCACCCAACCGACGGCCACTCGGTAGCGGCCCATACCGAGCACCCCACAATCCCCTCGTCCAGCCGACGCGTTGAGCCACCGACAGTGACTGGGATTACGTGTTGGCCAACTCGAGCGGCACTGCGTCACAGTTCGCCGGTACTGCCACGCCAACCGCAGCGTTCTTGCCCGTGATTATCGCTCGGGTCTCACGGGCCCCGGGGCGCGCCCGGCGAGCGCGAAGGGCAGCGGCCTCGACGCGACTCTCAGCGGCTTCACGCGTCGTCGGCAATGCCAGACTGAGCACATCGCAATCGCGACGCATCGCTGTGCCCTCGCTGATGTTGGCGAGCCAGCCTGCGGGCTGGGCAGACGGCCAGGAATCAACCGCTGCACCGGTCCGGTCCGCGACGACGTCCAACAGGCGCGGCCGGGTGAGGTCGACGAAGTCGATCACGTAGCTGGTGTGGCCGCGATGCTTCGAGGGACGTTGGAACGCGGTCTCATCGAGGCCGAGCTGACTGACTTCACCGATGCGGTCAGCGTCGTTGACGAGGCGACGTCCGTGGACCTCGACAACGTTCATCACGCACGCCCAACCCACACCGAAGTCCCGGCCGACAGTCGCGACCGAGTCACCGTCTGGGCCGACCCGACGGCACATCTCGGCCCCGACACGCTGGGTCAGCGACGCCCTCGGCGCGATCGCATCATGGCGTTCGGTCCACGTACACGTCGAGCACTGCGCCTCACGGCACCGCCAGATCCGCTTGTTCCAGATCAGGACCGTCGGGCGACCGGCGATCTCGAGATCACGCACCAGCACCCTGCGCCGATCGTGCAGCGACGCGATCACCCCACAGCTGTGGCAGCCGACCCGGTCAGCGGTCGTCTCGATCGTGATCGTCACCTCGCCGGCGACCTCGATTCCGGTCATCACCAGGCCCTGGAACCCCAGCAGCGCGCTCGCGTTGCTACCTTCGATCGTCCCGTGGCCTCTCTCGTCAAGCAGTTGTGGAAGACCGCAAGACTTGCGAGGCCACGGGACCTCAACGGTGGATGCTCAAGAACCGATCACCACGCTCAAATGCGAAGAGCCGCTTATCGCTGTAGGACCCCCCAGGGAATGTGGCTCGTTTGATCTGAGCGTGGGGTCCGGTTGATCGGGTGGGCAGTCCCCGGCGCGACGCCGGGCTTTGCGAACCTGGCGATGTCGTACGCCGCACGGATCCAAGCAGACCCCTGTCGGAACCCAATTCTACTCGCATCTGCGAGCTGCTGGTCGGGCTGGACAACGTCAACGTCAACGGGCCTCGGTGACTGGCCGAGATCGTAGCGGAAGTGCAGACGGCCCTGTCTGCGTTGGTTGTAGCGGTGTTGCGCATCGGCATGGCACCGATGAAGCCGAGTTGGTTTGGCGCTGTTCTCTGTCCGACCTGCTGAAGTAGGGTGCTGAGCATGGCACGGCATGGAATATGCAGTCGGCCGTCCCGTTCGATCGGCGTCATGATCGGTGCGGTCGCAGCTGCATTTCTTCCGGCCGGACTCGGTGCCGCGCAACCGTCCGGGCCCGGGGTGCCGGCCGGTGACTGGGATGGCTGGCTGACGTTCGTCGCGATGACGCCGGACGGCACGAGCGTCGCAGGCACCGGCGGCTTCGCGATGCAGTCCGATGATTCACGCCTGACCGGCGAAGCAGCGTGGGCATTCGATACTGCTTTGTCGACTGGGAGAAGCGCACGAGCCGATGTGTCAGCAATCGTCCAAGGGGCATCGTCCGCGCCACAACTCCAGCTGACGTCGATCGTCGTGGACGGCTCGGACGTTCCGATCAATCGCACCGACCCGCCTAACCAGCTCAGCATCACCACGGTGAGCTGTGAGGTGGTGACCGGTACCAGCTCCGGTGTCGGCGCCGCCCTCCTCACCTCCGGCCAATGGTTGGCGGTCCGGGATGGGTCGCTGAGCGACGACGCCACAGTGTTCGGGAACGACCTCGCCGAACTAATCGTCCAGATCGAGTCGATCGAGGTCGACCTGTTGGCAGGTGCCGCCTTTGATCGAAGCAGTCTGTTTGCGGCGATCCTCGCCTCGGAGCAGATGTCCCAGGCGCTGAGCCGCAGCCCGGAGTGCGGCGGCCCGTTCGGCGCTCACGGCACGGTCGCAGTCGGACTGATCGCCGATCTGCTGGCCAACGCCATCGAAGCCGGTGACGTTGTCGATACACGTTCGTTCATCGACATCGTGTTGGCCGGGGTCGAGGTCGGAGCGATCGGCGCCAGCACGTCCGCCGACGGGCTCGAACTGGACGTCCTCGCCGAGATTCAGCTCCGGATCGACGGGGCAATCGCAGCGCGCGATGCCGAATCCTTGCGGCAATTGACATCAATGGCCTATCAACTGGGATACCGATCGCTTGCTGACGCCGCGACTGCGGGGCTCGAGGACATCGGGGCGTGATCATTCGTCGAGCCCTCACCGTTGCGCTGTGTCTTGGTTCAGTCGCGACCGCATGCTCCGGGGACGACGAACCCGCGGTGAACACCAGTCCGCCCGCCACGAGCAGCGACCTGGATCCTGCTACGACCGACACCTCCGATGCGCCGCCCGTGCCGGACCATCTCGGGATCGATCCGGAACCGACCGAGGCACCGCCCGATGTCGAGTCGACCCCAGATCCGCCGACGGTCGGCGGGGTGCTCGGGGTCGGCGCGGTCGAGATCGTCACGGCCGCATCGGGAGGCGGTGAGCGGCCACTGCTCGAGTGGAATGCCGTCGAGGGAGCCGACGAGTACCATGTGGTGGCGCTCGCTGCTTTCGGTGGGCCTTACTGGGCGTGGGTCGGCCAGGCCACCTCCGTCGTGTTCGGCGGCGGCGATGCGGGCAGCGATCCCGGCCAACTCGCAACCGTCTTCGAACCACTCACCTGGACCGTGGCCGCGTTCGACCCGGACGGCAACTTGCTCGCGCTGAGCGCGCCGTCGCCGCTCGCGCCCTGAGCACCGCCCGACCGGCAGGGCCCGTTTCTCGACGAGCGTGCGGCTCCGCCAGCGATGCATCAGTGCGCTGCCAACCATTCGCAACCCCGGTGGGGCGTAGAGATTGCTTCACAAATGCCACGGAGTAGTGCGGCAGAATCAGATTCAGGCTGCTTGCCCCCGCCGCCCATAAGAGACACCATGAATGTAAGAGACACCATAAATGAGGGCGTCAACACAAGACTCGCACTCGCCCAAATATGCCCGGCAAATACTTCAGTCGTTTCCCGGATATCTTACCCATGTTCCTTCGTCACCCGAGCGGCGGTTTCCAGAGAACTCGCCGCTTGGATTCGAGTCGTTTACCAGTAAAGCCAATCGTACATGGGTGAGCCTTTGTAGCAGACGATCGTATGCGTATGACCGACTCCATAGTCATAGATTCTGAAGTACGCCGAGCCCCAGCCTCGGGGCCAGTGAGCGTACAGAATGCCAGGCCTGTTGCCCGAACAGGTCGGCCCATCGGCCGTCACAGAAGACTCTGAGAACGCTATACCGGCTGTCGACAGCGCGGCAGCAGCGACAACGCCGGCAATTGCCTTTCGGAGTCTGCTCCGGCGGTGAATGGGTTCCGGTTGATGCATAGGTTCCATGTTTCCTCCTTCAACACGATTCACAATCACCGTCCGTCCGACTGCGAGATGGGCCGATATTGATAAAGACATTACTGCTACGGCGAGCGGTTGTCTAGGGCCAAAGCGGCGCTTCGCGTTTGAGGGTGGGGCTCGGTTGGCCGGGTAGATCCCGGACGCGTCGCAGGGGCCCTGCAATTCTCGGTGATGTCGAAGTCAACGAGTTGCGAGGAGCCCCTGCTTGGAAACGAATGCTACGCGCATGTGCGCGCTGCTGGTCGGCCTGCCTGAGGTCACGGTGATCGGCGTCGGCGACTGGCCGGGCTGGTTGCGGATCGTGATCGAGACCCTCGGCGAACGACCTGGCTGCAGCTGCGGTGGGGTCGTGCATCGTCACGGCGTCCGCGAGATTGAGCTGGTGGATCTGCCGGTGTTCGGTCGCCCGGCGCGGCTGGTGTGGCGCAAGCAACGATGGCGATGCACGACCTGCGGTCACTGCTGGTGCGACGAGAACCCTGAGATCGGTGCCGCCCGTTGCGCGCTGACAACGCGAGCCGCTCGCTGGTCAACGTTGCAGGTGGGCCGCAACGGCCGAGCGGTGTCGGACGTGGCACGAGATCTCGGCTGCAACTGGCACACCGTGATGGACGCGGTCGTCGTCATCGGTGAACAACTCGTCGATCACCCCGACCGCATCGGCACCGTCACCGCGCTCGGGCTCGATGAGACGCTGTTCGCACGCGTCGGCCGGTTCCGCACCCAGACCTGGTCGACCCAGATCGTCGACGTCCGCCGAGGCCAGCTCCTCGACGTCGTGCCAGGGAGATCAGCACCCGAGCCATGCCGATGGCTCGCCGAACGCCCCCAGGCGTGGCTGGACCGGATCGAGTGGGCCACGCTCGATCTGTCCGCGAGCTATCGCACCGTGTTCGACACCATGCTCCCGCACGCCACCCAAGTCGCCGACCCGTTCCACGTCGCCCAGCTCGCCAACCGGGCCCTCGACGAGTGCCGACGTCGCGTCCAGAACGAGACGTGCGGGCATCGCGGTCGACGCGACGATCCGCTCTACCGGGCTCGGCGCCGGCTGACGATCGCGCGCGAACGACTGTCCGATGAACAACACGATCGCGTGCTCGGTCTGCTGCGTGCTGGCGACCCCCGACAGGAGGTGTGGTTCGCGTGGAACGCGAAGGAAGTGGTCCGCCAGATCTACGACCACACCGACCCCGAACTCGCCGACGCATGGGTCGACGCGATCGGCCGCGACTTCACCGACTTCACCATGCCGCCCGAGGTCCGACGGCTCGGACGCACCATCGCGAAGTGGGCCGATCAGATCTGCGCGTGGCATCGCTCACACGTCTCCAACGGACCGACCGAAGCCGTCAACAACTTGGCCAAGCGCATCAAGCGGGTCGCGTTCGGGCTCGTGAACTTCCGACACCACCGCGTCCGCTGCCTGCTCTACGCCGGCAAGCCCGACTGGACCCTGCTACCCACCCTCCAACCCTGAAACGCGGAGAACCGCCAAAGCGGCTCTACGCGGCCGAGCGTGGTGGGCGACCTCGCAGCCTTGCGGTTGGGGAGTGTGCCACTCGACGCCGGCGGGCAGCAAGAGGCGCAGCCGGTAGTTGTCGAAGTTGCGGAATCCGTGGCCGACGCGTTTGATCTTCTTGATGAGCAAGTTGATGCCCTCGGTGGGTCAGTTGGAGACCGCCGATGGTGTGGAACGCGAGGATCTCGGTTTCCCAGGTGGAGATGGTATTGGCGAGCCGCACGAGCTCGGGGACCTCGGCGTGGGCGACGAAGCGGTGAGGAGATCGTGCTCGACCGCGGCTACCTCGCAGCCGGGTGGCTCGACTACGGCTACGCATCCACCGTCCACACAGCACAAGGCGTCACCTGCGACCACGTCCTCGTCATCGGTCCGGTCGGCCTGTACCGAGAATCGGTCTACGTGGCCACGTCACGCGCCCGGCTGTCGGCCTGGATCTTGGGCACCACCACCGAGGCACTCGATGTTGCGGAACGCCATGGCACCGGCATCCCGCTGCCCGGGGAACGCCTCCCCATCCTGAGCACGAGCTGATCGAACGCATCCATGTCTCCGGCGCGAAGCAGCTCGTGTCGGCACGGGACGGGGACGCGGCACGCATCAGCGACCTCACCAGCAAACTTCCGGTCGCCGCGCTTCTCGCCCCGCGCAAGCAGGCGCGCCACGCCGAGCGGGTCGCCGAGCACCAGGGCCACACCAACCCGGCGAACCTGTGCGGCGACCTCGAGCGAGCAGTCACCTTCCGGGAACACGTTGAGATCGGCCGCCGCGTGCGGGCCCTGGATCGCGACAACGTCGGCCAAGTCATCGCGCTCGACGACACCGCCAGCACCTGCGACAACCTGTTCATCGACGACCGAGGCCGGTCGGCGACCCGAACGATGGCATGGAGCGAACTCGTCGTCATCGATCAACCCGAACCCACCGAACCCACCAAGAGCGCGGCGGAAACACTCGAGCGGATCGCAGGCGATGTCGAGCGGGCTTCACGGGAATGGGCAGCGGCGCTCGCTTCCCACGGCGTCGAGCCGGGCGACGCCGACCGCTTCCAGCGCTCTACCAACGTCGCATGCGACCGTGCGGCTCACCGACTGCGAGCCGAACCTCCGGAGTGGCTCACGAACTGGCTCGGCAACCGACCAACCGATGGGCCCGGAGCCGCCACGTGGGACGACTCGGTCGCTCGGATCGCACATCACCGAGCCATCCACGAGATCGACGACGCAACACCCGGACTCGGGCAGCAGCCACCCGACCCGCAAGCGGCCGAGGGTTGGCAGGAGCTGATGCTACGGACGCTGCGAGACCGGATCTGGCTTACCGACCGCCGGCAACGTCGACTCCGCAAACGTTCACGAGCGTCTCGTCGCGGCGGTCACCGGTCAACATGAGCGGCGGGACTGGATCGTCGCCAACTCCCCCCACGTCGTCGAACTCGAACAACTCAACGCGCTGATCACCGGCCAACCCGCACTCGCGCACTGGCCGACAGCGACGCCTCCCGCAGTCCAGGCAATACTCGATGCCATGGCGAACGCCGCTACTCCCCCGCCATCACGCGAGCACCGCACTCTGGCGGCGCTCGACCACGAAGCGACCGCGAACGACCCGGTCCGACAAGCCCAAGCGAAAGTCCGCGACCTCGATCAGCTCGCCGCACGATCATCGACGGAGGCCGAGCAGGTCGCGGCCAACGAGGCGCTCCGGGCGGCTCGACTCGAGCTTCGACAAGCTCGCTGGGAGCAGCAAGTCGACGACGTCTTCGCCCGATACGGCATCGGTGCCCACGACGACGCCCGCGAGCGACGCCGTCTCACCGTCGGTCACGACGTCCTCACCGACCCACCCGACTGGGTCGTCGAACACCTGCGACGACTGCACGACGACGGCCGTCTCGGCGCTACCCGGATCGATGCTCTGGCTACCCGGATCGTGGACGGCGCGGTCCACCTCGACCGGCACTGCTACCTGCCCGACGGCTGGTCCGAGTTCGGCTTGCGTCCAGCCACCCGCCCGGCATCCGTCGTCGAGATCGAGGTGCCCGGGCCGTGATCCGGGTAGCTACAGCGAAGACTTTCTCGGGAATTTCTCGCACAGGGAGGCTGTCGCACGAATGTTGACTGTCCCACCCGCGTTTCGCGATCGATGCGACGATTTGTTGTGTGGGATACAACTTTGCTGTGGTTGATCGGGATCAGTTGATGTTGATGCCGCCGTCGATGGCGGACTGGTTGGCGGAGGATCATCTGGTCTGGTTCGTTCTCGACGTTGTGGACCAGCTCGATTTGTCGGCGTTTCTTTCGGGGTATCGGGCCGATGGCCGTGGTGGGGCGGCGTATCACCCGGCGATGATGGTGGCGCTGGTCGTGTACGCGTACTCGGTGGGGGAACGCTCGAGCCGCAACATCGAACGACGCTGCATCGAAGACGTTGCGTTCCGTGTCGTGGCGGCCAACCAGCGCCCCGACCATGCCACGGTGGCCCGGTTCCGGGCGTGCAACCACGAAGCGTTGGCCGGCCTGTTCGGCCAAGTGCTTGCGTTGTGTTCTCGGGCCGGGGTGCTTCGCCCCGGGCTGGTGGCGATCGACGGCACGAAGCTCGCAGCGAACGCGTCTCGTGAGGCGAACCGCACCGCTGAGCAGCTTGCCGCGCAGATCCTTGCCGAGGCCGAAGCGGTCGACGCTGCAGAAGACGAAGCATCGACGGAGACCGCTGCGTTGCCTGACGATCTCAAGTCGCGAGGAAGCGGGCGTCGAGCCCGGCTGCGAGCAATGCTCGATGAGCTCGAAGCCGAGGCTGCCGACAAGTCCTACGAGTCGCACATGAAGCGGCGCGCCGAGATCGAAGCGGAAACCGGACGACCGATTCGCGGGCGGCGACCGACGCCGGAGTCCGCAACGCACAAGTCGCGCACGCACGCGAACGTGACCGATCCGGACAGTCGACTCCTGAAGACACGAAGTGGATACGTGCAGGGCTACAACGCTCAGGCCGTCGCCACCGAGGAGCAGTTCATCGTCGCTGCAGAGGTGACCAACCACGCCCACGATGCCCCATCGTTTGAACCGCTCGTCGCAGCGACGAAACGGAACTTGCGCAACGCCGGTGAGAAGCGCCGTGTCCGGCGTGTTCTTGCTGACGCTGGCTACTGCAGCACCGACAATGTCAACCTCGCCGGAGTGGAATCGGTCATCGCCCCCGGTCGTGCTCGCAAGCTGACCAACATCGCTGAGACCGACCAGCAACGTTCGGCCCTGCTCGCCAGAGTCGAATCCGGTGAGATCGACAGCGGTCAGGCAGCCGAACAGCTCGGCGTCACCCGGGCACGGGTGAACCAGTTGCTACGCGTCCGCCGACGCGGTGAACCCGAGTCGCTCACCACCGCAATGATGGCCAAGCTCGACACTCCGAGCGGCAAGAAGCTCTACAAGAAGCGGGCCGCCACCATCGAACCGGTCTTCGCCCAGATCAAACACAACCGACGGATCCGAACCATGTCCTGTCGCGGCCTTCGAGCAGTCGACAGCGAATGGAAACTGATCTGCGCCACCCACAACCTCCTCAAGCTCTGGCGAATCGCCTGACTCGACCATCAGCGGCTCAAACGCATCGGGACCCAACGCTGAACACCGAGTCCGAGCACGAACAATCAACGTCGTGAACGACTCGATTCGTGCGACAGCCTCCTGGGATGGAATTTCCACGGCATTTCTTGCACTGGACTCGCGGGACCCGCGGCGGACGAACCTTGCGAGCGACGTTGTCGGTGGTCAGTCCGAGCGTGACTGCTTCATCGAGCACTTGGACGAGGAGCGTCCGGACGTTCCTCGCACGTGCCGCCGAACCGCGGTCGACGAGCTCGGAGACGAAGGTGGTCACCTGCTCGGGTCGAGCTGACGCACTGGGATCTCGCCGAGCCGATCCTCGACCAGCTTCAGCTGCTTCGAGTACGTCGCCCAGGTGGTGACGCGCACCCGGTGGCGGGCGATGTGATCGAGCCACCAGCGGATGAGTTCGGCAAGGGTCGATTCTGCGTGGAAGCCCTCGGTGAGCCGAGCGAGTCGGGCGTCGTCCTTCGCCGCTTCGATGTGGCGATCACGCGATGCCTCGGCCAGTGCTCGTGTCCTGCCCGTCGGCTTGCCGACCTTTCCGTCCGGCCGGCGCCACGGTGCGACCCAGACCCCGCGGGTCCGATCGAAATACGGCTGAGCCTGTCCGTTCGGCGCCTTGCCCGCGACCGTGAATCGACCCGTCGAGTCGTCCACCACTCGCTTGACCCGCGGTGTCTTCGGCATGCCGCACCCCTGTTGCGTTGCGCTCAGACTACCGGTTTTGAGAGTAACCCTGAGAGTAGCGCTCCACGGACGTCGACGACCGTCCACCGATGGCCCTGCACAAAAGCCCTGGTCAGAGCGATTTCTACAGTTCGCGGTGGACGCCCGTGGACCGGTTGGCGGAGGTGGACGGGAATCGAACCCGCCGGACGGGGATCGCCCGTCCCAACCGCTTTGAAGGCGGCGGAGCCCACCAGGTGCTCGGACACCTCCGGGCGCGACGTTACCCAGGATCCGGGTCGGAGGCGCCAGCGAACTCGCGAACGCCCGGGCGTTGTGGACCACCCCCGTCGCTCGGTACTCTCGCCTCACCGACTCTCCCCATGGATCCGCCCGAGGCCTCCGGCCGATTGGGGGAATGTCATGGTCACACTCTGCTGGGCTGCCAAAGGCGGCAGCGGAACCACGGTCGTCACCGCCTCGATGGCGTTGGCCACGCCGCGCCCTGCGCTGCTCGTCGATCTCGACGGCGAACTGCCCGCTGTCCTCGGGCTGCCCGAACCGGTCCGGCCCGGCGTCGCGGACTGGCTCGCCACCGACACCTCGGCGAGCCACCTCGCCGATCTGCTGCTCGACATCGGGCCGACGACGTGGCTGCTCCCGTGGCGCAGCGACGCCCGCCTGCGCGCCGTGCCGAGCCCCGATCGCTGGGCCGACTTCGGCGCCTGGCTCCGCACCTGGGCGGACGAGCACGGAGGCGACGTCACGATCGATGGCGGAACCGGGACACCACCGGCGCCGCTGATCGAGCGCGTCGACTACGCGTTGCTGGTCACCCGCCCCTGTTACCTCTCGCTGCGACGCGCCGTGCGCGCCACCACTCGACCGACGGGCGTGATCCTCGTCGACGAGCCCGGCCGGGCGTTGCGACGCCACGAGGTCGAGCACGCGCTCGGCGCCCCGGTCGAGGCGGTCGTCGCGATCGACCCGGCAATCGCACGCGCCGTCGATGCCGGCCTGCTCACCACCCGACTCCCCCGATCGCTCGTACGCGATCTTCGGCGGGTCGCCGCATGAACGCCGACGCCCAACTCGTCCGCGAGGTCTGCCGGCTCGTCGCCGAACAGCCGGGCGACACCGACGAGCTCGTCGCCACCGAGGTCAGGCGGCTCGCACCGTTGCGCACGCCCGACGAGCAGCGAGCACTCGCCGATCAGGCGATCGCCCACCTCACCGGGCTCGGTGAACTCGACACCCACCTCCGCGACCCGACCGTCGACGAGGTGCTCGTCAACGGCGGCGGGGACATCTGGATCGACCGGCTCGGCGCTCTCGAATCGGTGGGGTCCCTCGAGCAGGCCACGGTCGAGCACCTGATCGAGCGGGTGATCGCGCCGCTCGGACGCCGGATCGACCGGACATCGCCGATCGTCGACGCCCGGCTCCCGGACGGGTCACGGGTGTGTGCCGCGCTCGCGCCGATCGCCGTCGACGGGGCGGCGCTGTCGATCCGCCGGTTCCGGCGCGATGCACGACCGCTCGGCGAATTCGCCTCCGGCGACGTCCTCGAACTCCTCGGTGAGATCGTCGACGCCCGGTGCAACGTCGTCGTGTCCGGCGCCACGTCATCGGGCAAGACCTCGCTCGTCGCAGCGCTGCTCGGCACGGTCCCGCCGTCGGAGCGCCTCGTGGTGGTGGAGGACACGACCGAACTCCCGCTGCGGCACCGGCACACCGTTCGCCTCGAGGCACGCCCGGCCACGATCGACGGGCCGGCACCGATCGACGTCGCCCAACTCGTGCGCACCGCACTGCGGCTGCGACCCGATCGGATCGTCGTCGGCGAGGTCCGCGGCGACGAGGTGCTGGCACTGGTCCAGGCGATGAACACCGGCCACGACGGCTCGATCTCGACGTGCCACGCCAACGGGCCGCTCGATGCGTTGCTCCGGCTCGAGTCGTTGGTGATGCAAGCGGCGCCGACCTGGCCGCTCGCAGCGATCCGGCACCACCTCGCCCGATCGATCGACGTGATCGTCCACGTCGATCGACGCGGCGTCCACCGACGGGTGGCGGCGATCAGCGAAATCGCCCGCCCGAACTCGACCGACGACACAACTCGGCTCCGTGCGCTGACCACGGTCGACGACGGCGAGGGGTGCAGCGTCGTCGAGCCACTCACGAGGCGGCGACGATGACGACCCGGTTGGTCGCCGCAGCCACCGTGCTCGCCGTGGTGGTCGTCGCATGGGCGTTGCGCCCGGTCCGACGACGCACACCAGGCCGCGCACGCCGAGGGCACGACGACGCGAGCCGGCGGCTGACCGATCGGATCGAACGGGCTCGGGCGCGCCGACGACGCCGAGGCGGCCCGGGAGCCGACGAGGTCGCCGCATGGTGCGACGACCTCGCAGGCGATCTGCGCAGCGGTTCCACGCTGCGCCACGCACTCGCCACCGTGATCCCCGGCGACGACACCACGGCCAACCGAACCGTGCCGTTTCGCCTCGCGCTCGAGCGGGCCCGCCCGATCGCCGATGCGACCGCGATGACCGGTAGTCCAGGGCCGCATCTCGACCTCGCCCTGGCCGTGATCGCAGCGACATCGGAGGTGGGAGGGTCGGCAGCAGCGGCGATCGACCGCGTCGCCGCCACGTTGCGACAGCGCGCCGCGGATCAGGCGGAGCGTCGCGTCCATGCGGCCCAGGCCCGGCTCTCTGCGCATGTGATGACCGCCGTGCCGTTGTCGATGCTCGGGCTGCTGCTGGCCACCGACGGCGACGTGCGACACGTGATGACCACGGCGGTCGGCGCCACCTGCCTCGTCGCTGGGCTCACACTGAATGCGGCCGGGTGGATGTGGATGCGACACATCGTCGAGGACCAGGCGTGATCGCGGTCGCGTGCGCGGTTGCGATCGCCGGAGTCGTGGGCGCGGCCCTCCGCCCACGACCCGAACGGCCGTGCCCGGCGTTCGGTGTCGGGCCCGACACGCCGAGCGCGTCGACGCGACCGTGGGCACGCCTGTCGCTCGGCTCCACGATGGCGAACCCGCTCGGGCGCCGGAAGGATCAGCGGGCGATCGATCGGGTCTGGCCCGACGCGATCGAACTGCTGGTGCATGCGCTCGAGGCCGGCCTGACGCCGCGACACGCGATCGAGCACCTCGTGGGTCGAGCCCCCGAACCCGTGCGCCCGGCGTTCGCTGCAGTCGCCCACCGCAGCGAGCGCGGGCAGCCGTTCGCCGACGCGCTGCGCGCCCTGCCCGACGTCCTCGGCGCGCGAGCGTCGGCGATCGCCGACATGATCGGCTCGAGCGAGCGCTACGGCCTGCCGCTCGCACCGGTGCTCGAACAGCTGGCCCGCGAAGCCCGCGATGCCCGCCGGCGCCGCGATCAGGCAGCGGCCCGGAAGCTCCCCGTCCGGCTGTCGTTCCCCCTCGTGACGTGCACGTTGCCGTCGTTCGTCCTCCTCGCGATCGCGCCCGCCGTGATCGCCGCCCTCTCGTCGCTCGGCACAAGCGCCTGGTGACCGATCCGCTCCTCAGCGCCGTCACACCGCACCGTCACACCGCACCGCACCGAAAGGAAACGCCATGCACCACGTCCTGATCCTCTTCGTCCACCTGCAGACCGCCTTCACCCAGACCGCCCTCCACCATCGTGATCACCAGCACCTCCGCCTCAGCGACGACCGCGGCCAGGCGACCACCGAGTACGCGCTGGTGCTGCTGGCGGCGGCACTCGTCGGGCTGTTGGTCGTGGCGTGGGCGACTGCCGGAGGTGGAGCCGCCCGCATCAGCCGACTGTTCAACAGCGTGGTCGATTCGGTGATCGACAAGGTGTGAGCGGCACCGGCGAGGTGGCCCGTCGACGAGTCCGCTCATCGGCGGGCCAGGCATCGGTCGAGTTCGCGCTCGTGCTCCCGCTCGTGGTCGTGCTCGCCCTCGGCCTCGTCGTGGTCGGCGTCGCCGTGCGCAACGAGTTGGCGGTCGAGCTCGCCGCCCGCGAGGGCGCGCGAGCCGCGTCGGTGTCGGCGACGCCGGCCGCTGCAGCCACTCGCGCTGCGACGCGGGTGGTCACGCTGCCACTCGACGTCGACACCGCCACCGACGCGTCCACGAATCCCGCCACGGTGACCGTCACGGTCACCTACACCGATCCTGTCGACGTCGCGATCATCGGATCACTGATCGGACCCGTCACCCACCGGGCGTCGGTCACCATGGCCATCGAACCGCCATGACCCGTACAGTTGGCCACCATGATCCGAGCGACGGTGACCACGGTGGGCGGCAACGTCGTCGTCGCGCTCGACGGCGCCGTCGACCTCGCATCGGTCGGCGCCCTCCACGGCGATCTCGCACGCGTGATCCGCCGCCACCCGAGCGACATGATCATCGTCGATCTCGACGGCGTCGACACGCTCGACGACACCGGGCTCGGCGTCCTGCTCGGCGCCGCGGCGAGCGCCCGTGAGACCGGCGGTGACGTCGAGGTCGTGTGCACTCGCCCGTCGCTGCGCGATCGCCTCGAGCGCACCAGGTTCGACCGGGCGATCGCCGTGCGCTCCACCATCGCATGACCGGGCTGCGCCGCACCGTCTGGGTGCTCGGCGACCAACTCAACCGCGAACTCGGCGCGCTGCGTGAGGCGACGCCCGACAGCCACCGCGTCCTCATCGTCGAGAGCACGGCCAAGCTCACCGGAAAGCGGTGGCATCGTCAGCGGGCGCATTTCGTGGTCACGGCGATGCGACGCTTCGCGGGCGAGCTCCGGACCGCCGGGTTCGAGGTCGACCACCGACGGGCCACGTCGCTACGGTCCGGGTTCGCGGAGCACGTCGCCGAATTCGCACCGGCCGACGTGACCGCCACGGAGCCGGCGAGCTGGGACGGGCTCGCCCTCCTCCGATCGCTCGACGTCACCGTCGTTCGCTCGAACCAGTTCCTGTGCCACTACGAGGACTTCGCCGAGTGGGCCGCGGACCGCACGCAGTTGAAGATGGAGGACTTCTACCGCTGGCAGCGCCGACGGCTGGGGTACCTGATGGACGGCGACGAACCGGCCACCGGCCGGTGGAACTACGACGACGAGAACCGCCAACGTCCACCCAGGACCGGAACACCGTGGCCGACACCCCAGCAGTCGCGGCTCGACGACGTCGACCGCTCGGTACTCGACGACCTCCCGGCGAACTGTTGGGGTGCCGACCCCGACGGCACCTGGGCGACGTCTCGGCCCGCTGCGCTCGCTCGCCTCCGCCACTTCGTCGACGACGTGCTGCCGATGTTCGGCCCGCACGAGGACGCGATGGTCGAGCGGTCGTGGCACCTCGCCCATTCGCTGCTGTCGCCGTATCTCAACGTCGGACTGCTCCTGCCGAACGAAGTGTGCGATGCCGCGCAGGCCGCCTACGACGAGGGCCGCGTCGACATCGCCTCGGCCGAAGGCTTCATCCGCCAGGTGATCGGCTGGCGCGAGTACGTGTGGGGCGTCTACTGGCTCTGGATGCCCGGCTACCGCACGCGGAACGCACTGGGCGCCGACCGGCCGGTGCCACCGGCGTTCACCGGTGAGGCGAGCACCGACATGAACTGTGTCGCCAACTCCATGACGACCTTGCACGACCACGCCTACAACCACCACATCCAACGGCTGATGGTGCTCGGCAACCTGGCGATGCTGCACGGGGTCGATCCGTGGGAGCTGACCGACTGGATGTGGTCGAGCTTCGTCGACGGCGCCGAGTGGGTGATGCTGCCGAACGTGATCGGGATGAGCCAGTGGGCCGACGGCGGGATGATGGCCACCAAGCCGTACGCGGCCGGCGGCAACTACATCGACACGATGAGCGACTACTGCGGGAGCTGCCGCTACGACCGCAAGCAGCGCGTCGGTGACGACGCCTGCCCGTTCACCACCCTGTACTGGGACTTCCTCGCCCGCCACCACGACCTGCTGGTGCGCAACCCGCGGGTCGCCCGCCAGGTGCGCGCCTCCGAGCGGCTCTCCGACCTTCCCGCCGTCCGCGAGCGCGCCGTCGAGGTGCGACGACGCCTCGACGACGGCACGCTGTGACGATGACCGACCCCTCCGCACCGGCGGCCCCCGACGAACCGATCTTCCATCTCGCTCTCCCCGACGACTGGGCCGCCGCTTTCGCGAGCGGCGAGTACCGGATGTCGACCCGCGGGGTCACCCTGGAACAGGAGGGCTTCATCCACTGCTCGACACGCGACCAGATGGAGGACACCGCCAACCGGTTCTACGGCGACCTCGACCAGCTCGTGGTGCTGACGATCGATCCCGAACTCGTGCCGTCGCCGATCGTGTTCGAGCCTCCCAAACCCGGCCTCGACGTGCTCTTCCCGCACATCTATGGCCCACTCCCCGTGCCCGCCGTCAACCACGCCGGCGTCTGGCTCCGCTCGACCGACCAGCCGTGGATGCTCGCGGAATGAGAGATGGGGTCAGACCCCACGTCTCATTCACCAGTGCATCGTGCCGGGAGCCCCCTTGAACGGACCGGTCACGTTCGCCGTGACCCAGCCGCCGTAGAAGCTGCCCTCGTTGCTCGTCACCCGTTCGTCGTCGATCCAGCACTCGTCCACCTTCTGCGCGTAGAACGCCCAGTGGTCAGCCACCGACACGAACGCCGGAGTCGGGTCGCGGTACGTCCATCCGGCGGCGGCCACGATCGCCGGGTCGTCGCCCTCGTTCGGGATCACGACGTCGGCGTAGTCCGCGATGCCCTTCCACTCGCACAGGGTTCGCCTCGCTGCGGACGGAGCCAGCAGATCGAGGCGGACGAATTCGGGCGCCAGGTAGTACGCGGGCGGTTGGCTCGTCTCGAGCACCCGGAGCGCGTGCGGCGCGTCGGCGATCGTGACCCCGGCGTGGACCACGCGCACCCGCCAGTCGACCTGCTCGATCCGCGGCGGCCGCGGATAGTCCCACACCGACTCGATCGGCTTCCCGTTCGTTGCGATCTCCATCGGTTCACGATGGGCCCGACACGTCGTGGAGGTCCAGTCGTGGTCAGAGGTCGTCGAACTCGGACTCCTCGGGCGGGACCGTGCGGCCACCTGCTCGCTTGTCGGCGGCCTTGTCGTGGGCGCGCTGTTCCTCCTCCAGCGCCGCCTCCTCCTCGACGAGCCGTTCGAGGCTCGTGAGCCTGACCGGGTCGAGGGTTCCCTCGGCGATCGCTGCCTGCACGGCGCAGCCGGGCTCCTGGTCGTGCTTGCAGTCGCGGAAGCGACAGTGGTCCATCAGTTCGAACACGTCGGCGAACGCCCGCTCGATGCCGTTGCCCGACAACCACAGGCTGAGCGCCCGCACACCGGGCGTGTCGATCAGCCAACCCTCGCCCGGCAACGGCACCAGCTCGGCCGCCACCGTCGTGTGCCGCCCGCGTTGGTCGCCCTCGCGCACGGCGCTGGTCGCCTGGCGTTCGTTGCCCACGAGCGCGTTGACGAGCGTCGACTTGCCGACGCCGCTCGCGCCCAGGAAGGTCAGCGTGCGGTTCCCGACCGCGAGGTCTCGGATCGCATCGATCCCGTCGCCGCTGATCCCGCTCGCCAGGAGCACGGGCACACCGAGCGACACGTCGGCCAGCGCCCGGCGACCCGGCTGGGGGTCGTCGACGAGGTCGGTCTTGGTGAGCACCACGACCGGTTCGGCCCCGGAGTCGAACGCGAGCACCAGCTCGCGTTCCAGACGGCGCGGGCTCGGCGGCGACCCGAGCGCATGGACGAGGAACACCACGTCGATGTTCGCAGCGAGCGTGTGCGACACCGCCCGCATCCCGTCGAACGACGCCCGCCTGGTGAAGGCCGACCTGCGTTCGAGCACGTGCTCGACGCGTTCACCGTCGTCGGATGCGACCACCCAGTCGCCGACCGCCACGTCGGCGCCGATGTTGCGCACCCGCTGCGGGCTCGACCGGCCGCGCGCTTCGTCCATCGAACGGATCAGCGAACTCCAACCACGGTCGAGGCGAGACACTCGCGCCGGATGCCCGGGCGCACCGATCGACCGCCACGACTCGTCGAAGTCGTCGGCCCAGCCGAGAGCAGGATCGGGGCCTTCGAACTCGGCTGACATCGTCAGCACACCGTACCCGCGATGCAGAACGCCAGATCCTGCGGCACACTCACCGTGGTGGCGCCCTCGCTCTCGGGCTTGACAATCCACCGTCACATCCCCTAGTCACCAGTTCGGTCACCAGTTCCGAGTCACCAGTCGCCCCGCATCTCACGAAAGGCACCGATGTCCAAACCCCTCGTCGTCGTGGAGTCGCCCGCCAAGGCGAAGACGCTGTCGAAGTTCCTCGGCAGCGACTACGACGTGCGCGCCTCGGTGGGCCACGTGAGCGACCTCCCGTCGAAGGGTCTCAACATCGACGTCGACAACGGGTTCAAGCCCACCTACGAACTCACCGAGCGGGGCAAGACCGTCATCAAGGACCTCAAGGCAGCGTTGAAGGACGCGTCCGAGCTCTACCTCGCAACGGACGAGGACCGCGAGGGTGAAGCGATCTCGTGGCATCTCCTCGAGTACCTGAAGCCGAAGGTGCCCGTGAAGCGGATGGTGTTCCACGAGATCACCAAGGCGGCGATCGACCATGCGGTCAACAACCCGCGCGGGCTCGACTACGGCCTCGTCGATGCCGCCGAGACGCGCCGCATCCTCGACCGGTTGTACGGCTACGAGGTGTCGCCGGTGCTGTGGCGCCGGGTCAACCGGGGTCTGTCGGCCGGACGGGTGCAGAGCCCCTCGGTGCGCCTCATCGTCCAACGTGAACGCGAACGCATTGCGTTCGTCACCGCCGACTACTGGGACATCGACCTCGGCACCGCCACCCAGCCGGCGTTCGACGCCAAGCTCGTCGCGGTCGCGGGGGCCCGCGTCGCCACCGGCAAGGACTTCGACGAACGCGGCCAGGTGTCCGACAAGGTCGTCGCACTCACCGAGGTGCGGGCGCGTGGACTCGCCGACGGACTCGCCGACGCCACGTTCACCGTGCGATCGGTGGAGGAGAAGCCGTACCGATCGTCGCCGAAGCCGCCGTTCATGACCTCGACGCTCCAGCAGGAGGGCGGTCGCAAGCTGCGCCTGTCGTCGTCGCAGGTGATGCGGGTGGCGCAGGGCCTCTACGAGCGGGGCTTCATCACCTACATGCGTACCGACAACGTCGTGTTGTCCGACGAGGCGATGCAGGCCACCCGTGCGGCAGTCACCAGCGAGTACGGGGCCAACTACCTCAACGCCGCACCGAAGCAGTACTCCTCGAAGGTCAAGAACGCGCAGGAGGCCCACGAGGCCATCCGGCCGACCACCCCGTACCGCTCGCCGCAGCAGCTGAGCGGCGAACTCAACAGCCAGGAACTCGCGCTGTACCGACTGGTGTGGCAGCGCACGCTCGCCTCACAGATGGCCGATGCCACCGGCGTCACCGTCAGCGTTCGCCTCGCTGCCAACTCCGCCGACCGATCGACCGGCGAACTCACCGACTGCGAGTTCGCGGCGTCCGGCACCACGATCACGTTCCCCGGCTACCGGGCCGTGTACGTGGCCTCGAAGGAGGAGACCGGCGACGACGACGCCGACAACGAAGCGCTGCTGCCGCCGCTCACCCAGGGCGACGAGGTGCCGATCGCCTCGATCGAGCCGAACGGTCACACCACCTCGCCTCCCGCCCGGTACACCGAAGCGTCGCTGGTCAAGCGGCTCGAGGAACTCGGCATCGGTCGCCCGTCGACGTGGGCATCGATCATCCAGACGATCCAGGACCGCGGCTACGTGTGGAAGAAAGGCCAGGCGCTCGTGCCGACCTGGACCGCGTTCGCGGTCATCCGGTTGCTGGAGGAGCACTTCGACGCGCTCGTCGACTACGACTTCACCGCCTCGATCGACGCCGACCTCGACGAGATCGCGAGCGGTGCGCGTGCGAAGGACAAGTGGTTGAAGCGCTTCTACTTCGGCGACACCGGCGACGGCGACACCCAACCGATCTCGGCCGAAGCCGGCTTCGGCGAGGACGCACTGCTCGGTCTCAAGCGCCTCGTCGAGGAGAACCTCGACGAGATCGACGCCGCCGAGATCAACACCTTCCCGCTCGGGCCCGACGCCGAGGGCAACCTGATCGTCGTCAAACCGGGCAAGTACGGGCCGTACGTCAAGCGCGGCGAGGACACCGCCAGCGTGCCCGACGACCTGGCCCCCGACGAGCTGACGGTCGACAAGGCGATCGAGTTGCTCGCTGCGCCGAAGTCCGACGAGCCGATCGGCGAACTCGACGGCTACCCGGTGTACGCGAAGAACGGCCGCTACGGCCCCTACGTGCAGTGGGGCGACCACGACGATCCGCCGCCCGGGTTCGAGAAGCCGAAGATGTCGAGCCTCTTCAAGACGATGGTCCTCGAGCGGATCACGATGGACGAGGCCGAGGCACTGTTGCAGCTACCGCGGCTGCTCGGTGAAGACCCGGCCGATGGTGTGCCGATCTACGCGAACAACGGCCGGTACGGGCCGTACGTACAGAAGGAGAAGGACTACCGCAACATCGACTCCGAGGACCAGCTGCTGCAGATCACGCTCGCCGAGGCGTTGCAGATCTTCAGCCAGCCCAAGGTGTACAAGCGCGGTGGCTCCAACATGGCGGCCAAGGGACCGTTGCGAGAGTTCGGCACCGACCCGGTGAGCGAACGACCGGTCGTCGCCAAGGACGGCAAGTTCGGGGTGTACGTCACCGACGGTGAGACGAACGCGTCCCTCGGCAAGGGCGATCGCCTCGAGGCAATGGCCCCGGAACGCGCCTACGAACTGCTCGCCATCCGTCGGGAGGCGATCATCGCCAAGGGCGGACCCACCAAGAAGCGGGCGACGAAGAAGTCCGCCGCCAGGAAGAAGGCACCGGCCAAGAAGAAGGCGGCACCGAAGAAGGCCACGGCGAAGAAGGCGGCACCGAAGAAGGCTGCCGGCCCGAAGCCGCCGCCGGTGATCACCGACCTCAACGGCTGATCCACCACCGACCCGTTGCGATGGGTTTCGGCGCTCGACGGGTGCGGCGGAACTCATCGGAGCCGACGGCGTTGCAGGCCAGGGACGGCGGTTGTTAGGGTGACCTAACTTCGACGTCGCCGAAGCGTGGGCTCCTCTGCCTGCCACGCAGAACACCCGGAGATCAACGTGCTGCAGACATTCCTGACCGGACTCCGCGAGGGGCTCGAAGCCGCCCTCGTCGTGAGCATCCTGATGTCGTTCATGGTCCGCAGCGGCCACCGCGACCGCATCCCCGCACTGTGGACCGGCGTCGCGGTCGCCGTAGCGTTGTCCTTCGGCTTCGGTGCACTGCTGCACTACACCTCGGCGTCGATGAGCTTCGAGGCCCGGGAGGCGTTCGGAGGAGTCCTCTCGATCGTCGCGGTCGTGTTCGTCACCTGGATGGTCTTCTGGATGAAGCGGGCGTCACGGACACTCAAGGGCGAACTCCAGGACAAGATGTCGGCGGCGGTCGAGATCGGCACGATCGGGGTGTTCACCGCCGCGTTGCTGGCCGTCGGGCGCGAGGGCCTCGAGACCGCGCTGTTCCTCTACCCGACGTTCCAGGCCCAGGGTGCCGGCGCCGGTCCTGCGATCGGTGCACTGCTCGGCATCGCCACCGCCGTGGTCATCGGCGTCCTGTTGTACCGAGGTGTCGTCTCGATGAACCTGGGCGCGTTCTTCAAGGTCACCGGTGCGGCCCTGATCGTCATCGCAGCCGGCGTGCTCGCGTACGGGATCCACGACCTGCAGGAGGCCGGGATCCTCCCCGGCATCGACAACCTGGCGTGGAACATCGACGGCTGGGAGATCACCAGTTGGTACGGCGCGCTGCTCAAGGGCATCTTCAACCTCGGCCCGCAGATGACCGTGCTCGAAGTCGCCGTCTACCTGGGATACCTCGTCCCGACGATGGTGCTGTTCCTGCGCCCGGCCACCCGGACCGTGCGCCCCGAGCCGGTTGCAGCGCCCACCGCTGCCGTCGGCGAGCCGGCTCGCTGAATCTCGACGCCCCCGCCTCACGACCCACCACCCCACGAGGAGTTCCACCGTGTCCCGACGTCGAGTCGCCCTGGCCGTTCCCGTTGCCGCACTGCTGGCACTCACCGCCTGTTCCACCGAAGCGGCCGACGTGACCGTCGGCGTGACGGGCACCGACGACGCCTGCACCATCGAATCCGACATCGTCGACGCCGGCAAGGTCGCCTTCGAGTTCCTCAACGAGAGCAGCAAGGTCAACGAGCTGTACGTGCTGAAAGCGAACGGTGACACCCTCGGCGAAGTCGAGAACGTCACCACCGGCACATCACGGACGCTCACGGTCGACCTGGTCGCCGGCGACTACCTCGTTCGCTGCAAACCGGGCCAGAGCGGTGACGGGATCGAGTCGCCGTTCACGGCGACCGGCGACGGTGGCGCCGAGCAGGCCGAGGCCGACCGTGAGATCGCCTTCGACGCGATCGACTTCGACTACGAGAACCTCGACCTGACCGGCATCGCCGATGGCGACACGATCCGGTTCGTGATGACGAACGCGGGCGAGCAGGCCCACGAGTTCGAGGTGCTCGAACCGAGCGACGAGCCGATCGGCGAGGTCGCCGCGACGAACCCGGGCGACAGCGGCGGCGCCACGATGACGTTCGAGGCACCCGGCGTCTACACGTACCAGTGCATCCTCGTCGATCCCGACACGGGAAAGCCGCACACCGAACTCGGCATGATCGGCACCTTCGAGGTCACCGACGCCTGACCCCCGGCTTCTCGTGAACTCGTGTCGGGATGACTCCCGCACGAGTTCACGAGAACGGTCAGGTGAAGATGATCTGGCCGCCGGCGGCCATCTCGTAGAAGTCGCCGACGGTGATGATGTCGTCGAGGTCATCGATCAGATCGTCACGCTCCATGCCGAACAGGTCGACCGAGGCGAGGCAGGCGTACACGCCGGCGCCCGTGTCGTGGATCATCTCGATGAACTCGTGGATGTCGGGGAAGTCCTGCTTCTCGATCTGCTTCTCCATGTACTTCGTGATCAGCGCCGAGGCACCAGGGATCACACCGGCAATGGTGGGCATGTGCAGGCCGGGGTTGCCGACCGCGGCCACCTTGATGTGGTCCTGGCGTGCCTTGTGGATCGCGTCCATGCCGAAGAAGGTGAAGAAGAGGTTGGCCTCGATGCCCTCGTTGCGGGCGCCGTTGGCCATGATCAGCGCCGGATAGATGCCCTCGAGCGATCCCTTCGACACGATGATCGAGACCTTCTCGATCGGTGCCGCGATGGGTGCGGGAGGAATTGGGTGTGAATCGGTCATGTTCGTTCTCCAGTGAGAGGTGAATTCCGGTCGAGACGCGGGGTCAGACCCCACGTCCCATTTCAGATGCAGCCCTTGGGCTTGGGGATGCCGGCCACCATGGCGGCGAGCTTGGCGGGGCCCTTCGGGAACAGCACGAAGAGTTCCTTCGTGGTCACGTCGGAGAGCTTGCTGATCTTGCGGACGGTCGGGCCGGTGCCCTTGTCGAAGTACTCCGACCGCATCAGGTCGATGACGACCCAGGCACGATCGGTCAGCGGGGTCGGCACGCCGTACTCCTCCGCGATCTCCGGGGCCATCTCCTTGGTCCATTGGGTGGGGTCCTCGAAGAACCCCTCGTCGTTCACGTCGACGGTCGAGCCGGCGAATGTCTTGGTGGGCATGTACGTGTCTCCTTGTTCAGAACGGGTGGCGGTGGATCATCAGCCCGAGACGGGCTGCTTCTTGCCGAAGCTGGGCATGTCGGGGCCGATGCCGGGAATGTCACGACCCGGCAGCAGGCCGTGCCAGTAGAAGGACTGGAACATCAACTTGCCGAGGTGGTTCACCCGCGACTCCTTGAGCAGCGGGAGACCAACCGGGCCGGGGTAGTGGCCACCGACCGGCTCGTTCTCGTAGTTGAAGTCGATCAGCAGGGCCTTCGAGAACCCGGTCTCGATGAAGCAGTTGGCGTGGCCGTCGAAAGAGTGCTCGATCGACTCGCCCTTCAGGAAGGCCTCCATGTTCTCGACGAGCACCTCGCCCTCGAAGTGCGTCACCGACCCGGCCTTCGAGGCCGGAAGATCGGCCGCGTCGCCGACGACGAAGATGTTCGGCTTCACCTTCGACTGCAGCGTGGCGTTGTCGGTCGGGATGAATCCCAGCTCGTCACCGAGACCGGGCGAGTTCTCGACGTAGGCCGCACCGCCATGCAAGGGGATGACGACGGCGACGTCGAAGTCGATCTCGCGGCCGTCGAAGCCGATCAGCTTGCGGGCCTCACCGTCGACCTCACCGGTGTTGAACTCGGTGACCAACTCGATGCCCTTGTCGGTGAGCAGCGTGCTCAGCGTCGCGGACGCCGTCGGCTTGGTGAACGCACCATCGAGCGGGGTGACGTACGTGATCGTCACGTCGTCGCGGACGCCCTTCTCGGTGAAGAACCAGTCGGCGAGGAATGCGAACTCGAGCGGTGCAACCGGGCACTTGATCGGCATGTCGATCACGTTGATCACGACGTGACCCGACTCGAACTCGTCGAGCTTCTCGGCGAGGGCCGTTGCGCCCTCCATGTCGTAGAAGGTGAACACCGACTCGAGCCAACCCGGCCCGGTCAACCCCTCGGTCTCCTCGGGCTGCAGCCGGGCGCCGGTGGCGACGAGCAGCACGTCGTAGCCGAGCACCGTGCCATCCTCGAGCGTCACCGAGTCGGCTTCGATGTCAACCGAGTCGATCGCGCTCTGGTGGTAGTCGATGCCCTTGTGGAGCTGCTTGTCGCGCTTGCGGACGATCTCGTCGGGCTCGGTCAGACCGAACGGCACGAACAACAACCCGGGCTGATAGACGTGCTGGTTGTTCTGGTCGACGATGTCGATGCGCAGGCGGTCCCGCTTGAACTTCTTGCGCAGCCGGTTCGCGGCCAACGTGCCGCCGGTGCCAGCGCCGAGGATCACGAGGCGCTGCTGAGCGCTGGCGTTCCCGGTCACGATTCCTCCAATCATGCACTCCGCAACGGTTGCGGAGGCTCATGACGTCGACGCTATGCCCGGGCCGACCGCGCGCATACGGCCTTTCGTCCCAATCCCCCACGGGGTATGAGCGGTCGATCCGGCGCCGACCCTGTCGGACCGGACGATGCCCGGTCGGTACCATCGGGCGCCGTGACCGAGCGGCCCGCCTACATCGCCTTCGAGGGCGCGGAGGGCAGCGGCAAGTCGACACAGGCGACACTCCTGGCGTCGCAGCTCGATGCGGTGCTGACCCGCGAGACCGGTGGGACGTCGATCGGCGCCCGCATCCGAGAGATCCTCCACGACACCACGGTCGAGCACCTCGACGCTCGGGCCGAGGCGCTCCTCACCGCCGCCGACCGCGCCCAACACCTCGCGGAGGTGGTCGTGCCGGCGCTCGCCGCCGGTCGACCGGTGGTCAGCGATCGGTCGGTCTACTCCTCGCTCGCCTACCAGGGGTACGGGCGTCAACTCGACGTCGAGGAGATCCGCCACCTCAACGACTGGGGCACCGAAGGGCTGTGGCCGACCACCGTCGTGTTCCTCGACACACCCGACGAGGTGATCGCCGAACGCATGAGCCGCCGCGAGCTCGACCGGTTCGAGGCCGCCGGTGACGAGTTCCACGCCCGGGTGCTCGCCGGCTTCCGCGCGATGGCCGCCGCCGACCCCGATCGTTGGATCACCGTGCAGGCGATCGGCTCGGAAGCGCGGGTCGCCGACGAGATCCGCTCCGCACTCGTCGAGCGAGGGATCCTGTGAGCGACGCGATCTGGGACGACGTCGTCGGCCAACCCGACGCGGTCGCGCAACTGCGAGCCGCTGCCGAACACGGCCCCGTGCATGCGTATCTCTTCTCCGGCCCCGCCGGCTCGACGAAGCTCCAGGCTGCCCGAGCGTTCGCCGCCACGATCATGACCGGCGGCGACGAGCCGGAGTCGCGCGACACCCGCCTGATCCTGCGCGGCGAACATCCCGACGTGCGCGAAGTGCGACGGGTCGGCGCACGCGTCGACAAGGACCAGGCCGTCGCGATCATCCACGAGGCATCGCTCACCCCCACCGAGGGCACACGCAAGGTGATGATCCTGGAGGAGTTCCACCTGCTGACCCCCGAGGGGGCGGCCCGACTGCTCAAGACGATCGAGGAACCGCCGGACTCCACCACGTTCATCGTCCTGGCCGACTTCGTGCCGAGCGACCTCGTCACGATCGCGTCGCGTTGCGCCCGAATCGACTTCCGGGCGATCGGGCCCGACGTCGTCGCCGCCCGGCTCGTCGCCGAGGGCATCGGACCGGCGGAGGCGATGGCCGCCGCCCGCGCCTCCCACGGCGACCTCGACCGGGCGCGCGTGCTGGCCACCGATCCGGCACTGTCGGAGCGGCGCTCCGCGTTTGTGGGCGCACCCCATCGACTCGACGGCACCGGCGCCGTGGCGATGCGCACGGCCGCCGAACTGCTCGGGATGATCGACGCCGCTGCCGCGCCGCTCGCCGACCGCCAGGCGGTCGAGATCGCCGAACTCGACGAACGCATCAAGGCCCACGGCGAGCGCGGGAGCGGCAAGAAGCAGCTCGACGAACGCCACAAGCGCGAGTTGCGCCGCCACCGGACCGACGAGCTGCGCAGCGGCCTCGCCGCCATGGCGGGCACCTACCGCGACACAGCGATCAACGGTGGCACCACCGACGTCGAGGCGTGCTCCGCCGCGGTGCACCGCATCCACGAGGCGATCGAGACGCTCGACCGCAATCCCAACGAGAAGCTGCTGCTCGAAACACTTCTCTGGTCGCTCCCCGACGCCCAGGGCACCTGACACCCTCGAACCGGCCCGGCCCGGGTCACGCGTATTCCCGGAGATCTTGATCTTTTTGTCACGCCCCGGCTGACCGGCGTGTCGTCACGGTGCCGGTAGGGTTGACACACGGAATCCCACTTCGTGGAAAGGGCACTCCATGTTCGAACGTTTCACTGACCGGGCTCGCCGAGTCGTCGTGCTCGCGCAGGAGGAGGCTCGCCTCCTCAACCACAGCTACATCGGCACCGAGCACATCCTGCTCGGGCTGATCCATGAGGGAGAGGGCGTCGCCGCGAAAGCGCTCGAGAGCCTCGGCATCTCCCTCGAAGCCGTGCGCAGCCAGGTCGAGGAGATCATCGGCCAGGGCGGCTCGTCGCCGTCGGGCCACATCCCCTTCACGCCCCGCGCGAAGAAGGTGCTCGAACTCTCCCTGCGTGAAGCGCTCCAGCTGGGCCACAACTACATCGGCACCGAACACATCCTCCTCGGCCTCATCCGTGAGGGCGAGGGCGTGGCGGCTCAGGTGCTCGTCAAGCTCGGCGCCGATCTCTCGCGCGTGCGCCAGCAGGTCATCCAGCTGCTCTCCGGTTACCAGGGGCCCGCGGGTTCCACCGGTGGCGGCCGCAGCGAGCAGACGCCCGCCGGTGCCGGCGTCGGCCCCAGCAAGGGCGGCGAGGACGAGAAGGGCGGCAACAGCCAGATCCTCGACCAGTTCGGCCGCAATCTCACCCAGGCCGCCCGCGAGGGCCAGCTCGACCCGGTGATCGGGCGCACCAACGAACTCGAGCGCGTCATGCAGATCCTCTCGCGGCGCACCAAGAACAACCCGGTGCTGATCGGCGAACCCGGTGTCGGCAAGACCGCGATCGTCGAGGGGCTCGCCCAGAAGATCGTCAACAACGACGTCCCCGACACGCTGACCAACAAGCAGCTGTACACCCTCGACCTCGGCGCCCTCGTCGCCGGGTCCCGCTACCGCGGCGACTTCGAGGAGCGCCTCAAGAAGGTGCTCAAGGAGATCAAGACGCGCGGCGACATCCTGCTGTTCATCGACGAGATCCACACGCTGGTCGGAGCCGGCGCTGCCGAAGGCGCGATCGACGCAGCGTCGATCCTCAAGCCGATGCTCGCCCGCGGTGAGCTGCAGACGATCGGCGCCACCACCACCGACGAGTACCGCAAGCACGTCGAGAAGGACGCCGCCCTCGAGCGCCGTTTCCAGCCGGTGAAGGTCGACGAGCCGACGCTCGCCCACACGATCGAGATCCTCAAGGGCATCCGCGACCAGTACGAGTCGCACCACCGGGTGACGATCACCGACCAGGCGCTCGTCGCTGCCGCCAACCTGGCCGATCGCTACATCTCCGACCGTCACCTTCCCGACAAGGCGATCGACCTGATCGACGAGGCCGGGTCACGTCTGCGCATCAAGCGCATGGCCACCCCTCCGGATCTCCGCGAGATCGAGCAGAAGCTCAACGACGTGCAGGAAGCCAAGAAGCGCGCCGTCGAGGAGCAGCAGTTCGAAGAGGCCGGCCGCCTGCGCGACCAGGAGAAGTCCCTGCTCGAGGAGAAGTCGCAGAAGGAGTCCGAGGTCAAGGCCGAAGGCGTCGACCTGTTCGACGAGGTCGACGAGGAAGCCGTTGCCGAGGTGCTCTCGCTGTGGACCGGGATCCCGGTGTACAAGCTCACCGAAGAGGAGACCGAGCGCCTGCTCAAGATGGAGGACAACCTCCACAAGCGCATCATCGGCCAGGAGCAGGCCGTCTCCGCGGTCTCGCAGTCGATCCGTCGCACCCGCGCCGGCCTGAAGGACCCCAAGCGGCCGTCCGGCTCGTTCATCTTCCTCGGCCCCACCGGCGTCGGCAAGACCGAGCTCGCCAAGACGCTCACCGAGTTCCTGTTCGGTGACGACTCGGCGCTGATCACGCTCGACATGTCCGAGTACATGGAGAAGCACACGGTCAGCCGCCTCGTCGGTTCGCCCCCCGGCTACGTGGGCTACGAAGAGGGCGGCCAGCTCACCGAGGCCGTTCGGCGCAAGCCGTTCTCCGTCGTGCTCTTCGACGAGATCGAGAAGGCGCACCCCGACGTGTTCAACACGCTGCTGCAGATCCTGGAGGAAGGTCGCCTGACCGACAGCCAGGGCCGCTCGGTCGACTTCCGCAACACCGTGCTGATCATGACCTCGAACCTGGGCACCCAGGATCTGCGCAAGGCCAACGTCGGCTTCACCAGCGACGACACCGCCATGAGCTACGAGCGCATGAAGGAGAAGGTCAACGAGTCGCTGAAGAACCACTTCCGGCCCGAGTTCCTCAACCGCATCGACGAAGTGATCGTGTTCCACGAGCTGACCCGCGACGAGGTGCTCCAGACCGTCGACCTGCTCACCCAGCGTCTCGTCGGCCAGCTCGAGGGCCAGGGTCTCGGCATCGAGATCAAGGCGTCAGCCAAGGAGCTGCTCGCCGACCTGGGCTACGACCCGCAGCTCGGTGCTCGCCCGATGCGTCGAGCGATCCAGCGCCACATCGAGGACGCGTTGTCGGAGAAGATCCTCTACAAGGAGTTCTCCGCCGGCGAGATCATCGTCGTCGACACCGAACCCGACCCGGACAACGAGGGCAAACAGCGCTTCACGTTCACGGCGGTGGAGGGCTTCGTCCCGCCATCGTCGGTCGAGCTTGCAACGACCGCCGT